>NZ_JBHXJC010000013.1:101219-240122 GCF_042723265.1 Streptomyces sp. NPDC058371
GGGGGTCTTGTGTGAGTCGGGGGGAGACACCAGGGAACCGTGGGGGGGTGGGGGGGGGGGGGAGAGGGGGGGGGGGTCCCCCCCCGGCCGTCCCCCCCCCCTCCACTCACGTATGCCTCAATGATTGTTCTGAGCCAGCCGCAGCAAGTGATCGGCGAGCGCCTGACCCCCCGCGGGTTCGCGGCTGATCAGCAGCAGCGTGTCGTCCCCGGCGATCGTGCCGAGGATGTCGTGCAGCTCCGCCTGGTCGATCGCCGAGGCGAGGAACTGCGCGGCACCCGGCGGCGTCCGCAGGACCACGAGGTTCGCGGAGGCCTCCGCGGAGATCAGCAGCTCCGCCGAGAGCCGCCGCATCCGCTCCTCCTTGGCCGACTCCCCCAGCGGCACGCGCGGGGTGCGGAAGCCGCCCTCGCTCGGTACCGCGTAGATCAGGTCGCCGTCGTTGTTGCGGATCTTGACCGCGTTCAGCTCGTCCAGGTCCCGGGAGAGCGTCGCCTGGGTGACGGTCAGCCCGTCGTCGGCGAGGAGCTTCGCCAACTGGCTCTGGGAGCGCACCGGTTGCCGGTTGAGGATGTCCACGATCCGGCGGTGGCGTGCGGTGCGGGTCTGCGGCACGGCAGGCCCCGCGTGCTCGTGATCCTGCGCCTGACTCATCGTCGTCTCATTCCCCGGATCGTCCTTCCCCGTGCACTGCGTCGAGGACGCCGGGAAGGGCCCGGAGGAACGCGTCCACCTCGTCGTCGCCGAGGTTCAGCGGCGGCATCAGCCGTACGACATCGGGGGCGGGCGCGTTGACCAGGAGGCCGGCGTCCTGAGCCGCCTGCTGCGCCTGGGGCGCGAGCGGCTCGGTGAGCACGATACCCAGCAGCAGGCCCGCACCCCTGACATGGTCGATCAACGGGTGCCCGAGTGACTCGATTCCGTCCCGCAACTTCTCGCTGGTGCGCTTGACGTTCTCCAGCAGGCCCTCGGACGCGATCGTGTCGAGCACGGCGAGTCCGGCGGCGCACACGACGGGGTTGCCGCCGAAGGTCGTGCCGTGGTGACCCGGCTTCAGGAGTTCCGCGGCCCGCCCGAAGGCGACGGTCGCACCGAGCGGCAGTCCGCCGCCGAGGCCCTTGGCGAGCGTGACGACGTCCGGCAGGACGCCTTCGTGGGCCTGGTACTCGAACCAGTGTCCGGTACGGCCGATCCCGGTCTGCACCTCATCGAGGACGAGCAGGGCGCCGGTGGCGGCGGTGATCGCGCGGGCGGCCTTGAGATAGCCCGGCGGCGGCACGACCACGCCGTTCTCGCCCTGGATCGGCTCGATGATCACCAGCGCGGTGTCCTCGGTGACCACCTCGGCCAGGGCCTGCGCGTCGCCGTACGGGACATGCGTGACGTCACCGGGCAGTGGCAGGAACGGGTCCCGCTTGCCGGGCTGGCCGGTGAGCGCGAGGGCGCCCATGGTCCGGCCGTGGAAGCCGCCCTCGGTCGCCACCATGTGCTTGCGGCCGGTGAGCCGTCCGATCTTGAAGGCACCCTCGCCGGCCTCGGCGCCCGAGTTGCAGAAGTACACCCGGCCGTCGCGGCCGAAGAGCTGGAGCAGCCGTTCGGCGAGCGCCACGGGCGGCTCGGCGACGAAGAGGTTGGAGACATGGCCGAGGGCGGCGATCTGCCGGCTGACGGCCTCGACGATCGCGGGATGGCCGTGCCCGAGCGCGTTGACCGCGATCCCGCCGACGAAGTCGAGGTACTCGTTGCCGTCCGCGTCCCACAGCCGGGTGCCCTCGCCGCGGACGAGGGGCAGGCGCGGGGTGCCGTAGTTGTCCATCAGCGAGCCCTGCCAGCGCTCGGTGAGCTCTGCGTTGGTCGCGGTCCCGGTCACGCGTCCCCCTCGGTCGTCTCGTCCGGCACGACCATCGTGCCGATCCCTTCGTCGGTGAAGATCTCCAGCAGGATCGAGTGCTGGACCCGGCCGTCGATGACCCGGGCGGTGGTGACGCCGTTGCGGACGGCGTGCAGACAGCCCTCCATCTTCGGCACCATGCCGCTGGCCAGCTCGGGCAGCAGCTTCTCCAGCTGGCTCGCGGTGAGCCGGCTGATGACCTCGTCGGAGTTCGGCCAGTCCTCGTAGAGGCCCTCGACGTCCGTGAGGACCATCAGGGTTTCGGCACCCAGCGCCGCAGCGAGTGCCGCAGCCGCCGTATCAGCATTGACGTTGTAGACATGTCCGTCGTCCTGGGAGCGGGCGATCGAGGAGACGACCGGGATACGGCCGTCGGAGAGCAGAGCCTCGATGGCGCCTGTGTCGATTGCGGTGATCTCGCCGACCCGGCCGATGTCGACCAGTTCGCCGTCGATCTCGGGCCGGTGCTTGGTGGCGGTGATGGTGTGCGCGTCCTCGCCGGTCATGCCGACGGCGAGCGGCCCGTGCTGGTTGAGCAGCCCGACCAGCTCGCGCTGCACCTGCCCGGCCAGCACCATGCGTACGACGTCCATGGCGTCCTCGGTGGTGACCCTGAGGCCCGCCTTGAACTCGCTGACGATGCCGTGCCGGTCGAGGGCGGCGCTGATCTGCGGTCCGCCGCCGTGCACGACGACGGGCTTCAGGCCGGCGTGGTGCAGGAAGACGATGTCCTGGGCGAACGCGGCCTTCAGCCCCTCGTCGATCATGGCGTTCCCGCCGAACTTGACGACGACGGTCTTGCCGCGGTGCCGGGTCAGCCAGGGCAGCGCCTCGATGAGGATCTGCGCCTTGGGGAGCGCGGTGTGCTTACGAGTAGTGCTCATGACGAGTACGCGCTGTTCTCGTGGACGTAGTCGGCGGTGAGGTCGTTGGTCCAGATCGTGGCGGTCTCGGAGCCGGCGGCGAGGTCGGCGACGATGTGGACCTCGCGGTAGCGCATGTCGACGAGCTCGCGGTCCTCACCGACGCTGCCGTTCTTGCAGACCCAGACGCCGTTGATGGCGACGTTCAGCTGGTCCGGCTCGAAGGCGGCCTGTGTGGTGCCGATCGCCGAGAGGACCCGGCCCCAGTTGGGGTCCTCGCCGTGGATGGCGCACTTGAGGAGGTTGTTCCTGGCGATGGAGCGGCCGACCTCGACCGCGTCGTCCTCGCTCGCGGCGTTGACGACCTCGACCTTGATGTCCTTGCCGGCGCCCTCGGCGTCCCGGATGAGCTGCTGCCCGAGGTCGTCGCAGACCGCGCGTACGGCCTCCGCGAACTCCTCGTAGCCGGGGGTGACTTCGGCGGCGCCGGAGGCGAGCAGCAGCACGGTGTCGTTGGTGGACATGCAGCCGTCGGAGTCGACGCGGTCGAAGGTGGTGCGGGTGGCGGCGCGCAGGGCCTTGTCCAGTACGTCGCTCTCGACGTCGGCGTCCGTCGTCAGGACCACGAGCATGGTGGCGAGGCCGGGGGCGAGCATGCCGGCACCCTTGGCCATGCCGCCGACGGTCCAGCCGTCGCCGGTGACCACGGAGGTCTTGTGGACGCTGTCGGTGGTCTTGATGGCGATGGCGGCCTTCTCGCCGCCGTGCCCGGAGAGGCGCGCGGCGGCCTGCTCGACTCCCGGCAGCAGCTTGTCCATCGGCAGCAGTACGCCGATGAGTCCCGTCGAGGCCACGGCGACGTCGCCCGCGTTCACGTCGAGGGTCTCGGCGACCTTCTCGGCGGTGGCGTGCGTGTCCTGGAAGCCCTGGGGTCCCGTACAGGCGTTGGCCCCACCGGAGTTGAGGACGACGGCCGAGACGAGACCGTCCTTGAGGACCTGCTCGGACCAGAGCACCGGCGCGGCCTTCACGCGGTTGGAGGTGAAGACGCCCGCGGCGGCGAGGCGGGGCCCGTTGTTGACCACGAGGGCCAGGTCCGGGTTGCCGTTCTCCTTGATGCCTGCTGCGATGCCGGAGGCGGTGAAGCCCTTGGCAGCGGTGACGCTCACTGTGTCTCCTTGTTCGCTTCTTCGCCCGTGCAGCGAAGAGGTGCGGCCTTCGTGGTGGTCTGCAGCCCGGTGGCTGCGCCTGCTCCCCCAGCTACCGCTGGGCGGTACCCCCGGCTCACGGTGCGACTCCGATCGTGGAAAGACCCTGCTCCTCGGGAAGCCCGAGGGCGATGTTCATGCTCTGGACGGCACCGCCCGCGGTGCCCTTGGTGAGGTTGTCAATGGCGCTGATCGCGATGATGCGGTGCGCGGCGGCGTCGTACGCGACCTGGACCTGAACGGCGTTGGAACCGTGGACGGACGCCGTGGCGGGCCACTGTCCCTCCGGCAGCAGGTGCACGAACGGCTCGTCCGCGAACGCCTTCTCGTACGCGGCCCGTACGGACTCGGCGGTGACGCCTTCCCTGGCCTTCGCGCTGCACGTGGCGAGGATGCCGCGGGGCATCGGGGCGAGCGTCGGAGTGAAGGAGACGGTGACGGGCTCGCCGGCCGCCGCGCCGAGGTTCTGGATCATCTCGGGGGTGTGCCGGTGGCCGCCGCCGACGCCGTACGGGGACATGGAGCCCATGACCTCGCTGCCGAGCAGATGCGCCTTGGGCGACTTGCCGGCGCCCGAGGTGCCGGAGGCGGCGACGATCACGGCCTCGGGCTCGGCGAGCCCGGCCGCGTACGCGGGGAAGAGCGCCAGCGAGGCGGCCGTCGGGTAGCAACCGGGCACCGCGACGTGCTTGGACCCCTCCAGCGCGGCACGGGCACCCGGCAGTTCAGGAAGGCCGTACGGCCAGGTCCCGGCGTGCGCGGAGCCGTAGAACTTCTCCCAGTCGGCCGGGTCCTTCAGCCGGAAGTCGGCGCCCATGTCGACGACGAGGACCTCGGTGCCCAGCTGCTCGGCGACGGCGGCGGACTGCCCGTGGGGCAGCGCGAGGAACACGACGTCGTGCCCGGCGAGCACCTCGGCGGTGGTCTCCCGCAGGACGCGGTCGGCGAGCGGCAGCAGATGCGGCTGCAGCGCGCCCAGGCGCTGACCCGCG
Organism: Streptomyces sp. NPDC058371; assembly: GCF_042723265.1. Classification (NCBI taxonomy): domain Bacteria; kingdom Bacillati; phylum Actinomycetota; class Actinomycetes; order Kitasatosporales; family Streptomycetaceae; genus Streptomyces; species Streptomyces sp. NPDC058371. The sequence goes on from NZ_JBHXJC010000013.1 coordinate 106,174, forward strand.
TTCGAGTTGCCCGTCAAGGCGCCGATCTCGACCTCGGGATGCACCAGAAGCAGCCGCAACAGCTCTCCACCCGCATATCCACTCGCCCCGGCCACTGCCACACGTACCGCCATGGAACCCTCCTCCTGATGGCATGACTATACGTTTCTCTGCACGTTTATGCAATGCGGCAGGGGGCGCGGAGGCGGCACCTGTGACCGTCTGCTGGCCGATCCGGGATATGGCGCACGTACCGGTGCTGTCGTCCCGCCCGATGCGGGGGTTCCGGTGGCGGGCGAACAGCGGCATCGCCCCGGGCTTGAGGGCATGGCCTCAACGGGCAGGAAGCATGCCTACGAGTCGTTGGAGGAGATGCGCTTGCTGGTCGCGCTGGACCTCCTGAGGGCATCGGAGGTGCTGTCGCAGCCGTTCCGGCTGGGCTTCGAGCATGCGGGCGGGCAGGCCTGACATATCCCGGACTTTGCCCAGGCCTGTCTACGAGCCGCGCCCTGTCCGACCACGTTCTGCCGTCTCGATGAACTCGGACTGGGAGCCGTCGGGCAACGCCTTGAGCCGGATCAGGCGGTGATCGAGTGCCGGCACCCAGCCGCGTTCACCGATTGGCCGCCAGCACGGCCGCGAGGCCCTCTTGCAGGTCTTTGACGAAATACTCGGGGACCTCCAGCGACGGGAAATGTCCCCCGGATTCGGGCGACCTCCAGCGGACGATCTGGCGGTACCGCTCCTGTGCCCAGGTGCGCGGGCTCTTCTCGACGTCGCGGGGGTACATAGTGATCGCCGATGGGACGTCGACCCGAAGTTCGGGGTCGAGCGAGTTGTGGCTTTCGTAGTAAATGCGGGCCGACGATGCGCCCGTCCGCGTCAGCCAATACAGGGTGACGTCGTCAAGAATGCGGTCCCTGGAAATCGTCTCGAACGGACTGTCCTCGGTGTCCGACCACTCGGCAAACTTGTCGAGGATCCAGGCAAGCAGCCCGACCGGTGAGTCGACGAGTGAGTAGCCGATGGTCTGCGGCCGGGTCGCCTGCTGCTTCGCGTACGCCGCGCGGTGGCGCCAGAAATCGCGGGTTTCCTCGGTCCACCGGTGCTCGACCGCCGTCAGCCCGTCCGTCGTCAACCCGGGCGGCGCCTCCGCGAACGTGGTGTGAATGCCGAGAACGTGCGCCGGGAACCTGCCGCCGAGGACCGTGGTGATATTGCCGCCCCAGTCGCCGCCGTGGGCTACGAACCGGCTGTAGCCGAGCCTTCCCATCAGTTCGACCCATGCGGCCGCGATCTTTTCGGTTCCCCACCCGGTGGTGGCCGGCTTGTCGCTGTATCCGAAGCCCGGCAGCGACGGCACCACGACGTGGAACGCCGGCGCGTCCGCATCCTTCGGATCCGCCAACTCGTCCACCACATCGGTGAACTCGGCGATGCTGCCCGGCCAGCCGTGCGTCAAGATCAGAGGAGTGGCATCCGCGCGCACGGATCGGCGGTGCAGGAAGTGGATTCCCAGACCATCAATGGTCGTGCGGAACTGACCGATCCGGTCAAGACGCCTTTCGAAAGGCCGCCAGTCGTACCCGGTGCGCCAGTAGTTCACGACATCGACGAGGTCGGCGAGAGGAACGCCCTGCTCCCACCGGCGGGAGCCGGGCGCGGCGCCATGAACCGTCTCAGCCTCCGGCAGTCGCGCCGCGGCCAGTCGCGCACGCAGATCGTCGAGGTCGGCGTCGGTTGCGTGGGCTTCAAATGCTTGCACGTCGCTGGTCGGACGGGGCATGAGACCTCCTGGCTTCGCGGAACCGGCTAAGACGGTTCTAACAGTTCTCCGAGCCACGACGCAACCAGCTAAGGTGGTTCCATGCGTGCTGGCTTCCCTGACTTCCGCCTCGGTTCGGTGCTGGCGACCAGCTTCACGGGGACCCTGTCGGAGCGTCATGGCGATGCCGTGGAGCGCATTCCCACGCCGCAGCGACTCGTCGACTGGCTGGCGGTGTACGGCCTCGCCGTGGACTCCTGCACCACCGCCCAGCTCGACCTCGCCCGGGAACTGAGGGAGTCGATTCACGCCGCCGCGACAGCAGCCGCGATCCAGGATGTTCTCCCCGCACCTGCCGTCCACGTCATCAATAACCGCAGCGCTCAGGGTCGGGCCGCGGCCATCCTGACGCCCGAGGGCAAGCGGCAGTGGCAGCTCGGCTCGGCTTCCTGCGTGGAAGACGCCCTCAGCGTGATCGCCGCCGACGCGATCAGCATCATCTCGGGCGAACGAGACGGAAAACTGGCCCTGTGTGCCTCTCCGACCTGCCAAGCAGCCTTCTTCGACACCAGCCAGAGCCGCACCCGCAAATGGTGCGACATGAACACGTGCGGCAATCGTCAGAAGAAGGCGCGCTTCAATGCCAACCAGCGCAGAAACCCCGGCCCAGCGGAGTGATCGTTACCTCGGCGCAGCCAAGTGGGTCCCACGCCTACGGCACATCTGCCGCGTTGGGTGCAGTCCAACGGCACCACTGAGAGCCATCCGTCGCCTTCGAGCAACGTCCACTCCTCTACGAAGAGCAGATCTGAGGCCCGCCCCCCGCACGCAACCGCGAGAACATCACGCACCTGATCGAGACCTGGGCATGTGCTGACGCCATGCGGTCAGGCGTCGAGTACCGCGAGGGCGAGGCGGCGTAGGTGGGGCGGTTCGGCGATGACCTCGATCTCGGTGATGTGGCCGTCGGTGATGGTGAAGGCGAGGACCAGGGCGAGTCGGCCGTGGCGGGCCATGGCGAGGCCGACGGCTCCGTCGACCAGGGCCACGCCGGTGAACTGGGCGCGTTCCACGGCGGCCATCGCACCCTTGGCCACGGCGTGCGCGCCGCTGACACGGATGGGCTCGGGGGTGGGGATGACGGCCTTGTCGGCCCGGAGCACCACACCGGGGTGGAGCAGGGAGACCAGCGCGTCGAAGTTCCCGCCGCGGGTGGCGGCCAGGAAGGCGTCGACGACCTCGCGCTGCCGGGCGAGATCGGCGGCGGGCACCGCGCCGCCGCCCTTGACCCGGCGGCGGGCCCGGCCGGCGAGCTGCCGCGTCGCGGCGGCGGAACGCTCGATCATCGGGGCGATGTCGTCGAAGGGCACCGCGAACATGTCGTGCAGCACGAAGGCGAGGCGTTCGGCGGGCGCCAGGGTGTCGAGCACCACGAGCATCGCGTGCCCGACCGAGTCGGCCAGCTCCGCTTCCTGGACCGGGTCGCTCCCCGACTCCGGGCCCATGATCGGGTCCGACACCAGCGGGTCGAGCGGGTCCTCCCGCCGGTGGTCGCGCGAGCGCAGCATGTTCAGGCACACGCGCGCCACGACCGTGGTCAGCCAGCCGCCGAGGTTCTCCACGCCCTCGGTGCCGGCGCGGCTCGCGCGCAGCCAGGCCTCCTGAAGGGCGTCGTCGGCCTCGCTGAGGGAGCCGAGCATCCGGTACGCGACGGCCCGCAGATGGGACCGCTGTTCCTCGAACCTCTCCGTCAGCGACGTCAGCGATGCGTTCTCGTCCACGTGTCACATTCCTTCGTCGCCGGGTGTCAGAACAGTAGATCGACACAACGCGGCCGAAGAAGCCGGGAGCACGACTCCCGGATCTGACGAAACGAGGAATTGCCATGACGACCTCCCCCATCCTGGTCACCGGCGGCACGGGCAACCTGGGCCGCCACGTCGTCCCCCTGCTGCGGGCGGCCGGCTGCCAGGTCCGGGTCCTGAGCCGGAAGGGCGGCACGCCGGCCGACGGCGTCGAGCATTTCGCCGTCGACCTGCTCCGGGGCGAGGGCCTCGAGCCCGCCCTGGCAGGAGTCGAGACGGTGCTGCATCTGGCGGGCGGCACCAAGGGCGACGACCAGGTGACGCAGAACCTGGTGCGGGCCGCCCGGCAGGCCGGGGTGAAGCACCTGGTGTACATCTCCGTCATCGGGGCGGACACGATGCCGATCGGCTGGTTCAGGACGCAGCTGGCGGCGGAACAGGCCGTAACGGAATCCGGCATCCCGTGGACGATGCTGCGGGCGGCCCAGTTCCACGACATCGTGCTGATGATGGCCGAGAAGATGGCCAGGATGCCCGTCATCCCCGTCCCGGGCGGTCTGCAGTTCCAGCCGGTCGACTCGCGTGAAGTGGCCGCCCGTCTGGTGGAGTTGACGCTGGAGGGGCCGGCCGGTCTGGTGCCCGACCTGACCGGGCCGACGGTGTACCCGATGGGCGACCTCCTCCGCAGCTACCTGGGCGCGCGCGGCAAGCGCCGTCCGCTGATGCCGGTGCGGATGCCCGGAAAGGCCGGCAAGGCCTACCGCGCCGGTGAGAACCTCGCCCTCACGGGCACCGACACCGGCAACCGGACCTGGGAGGAGTTCCTCACCGAGAGGGTGAGCGCCGGCAAGTGAGCACCGGAACACCTCGCCTTGGAGCGCGCTCCAAGTTCTACGGTTCAGTCGTGGCGACTCCGGTGATGGCGACCGGCGTCACCGCAGGCGTGGCGACTCCGGTGATGACAACCGGCGTCACCGCGCCCCCGCCCGGCGAACCGCACCCGGAAGCGCATCCGGAAGCGGATCCGCCGTGCCGTCACCCGACCTGGACAGCACGACCGACCCCTGTACGGCTGCCCGCCCCGGCGCGGGCGGCCGGGAACGGACGACCCCACATGAGCGAGCCCACCACCCGCGAAGAGCGCTTCGAGAAAGGCCTGGAGGTCCTTCGGGGCATCGACAACCAGGCCGGACAGCGGGTCATCGACTCGCTGACCGACATCAACCCCGAACTGGCCCACCAGATCGTCGCCTGGGGCTTCGGCGAGATCTACTCACGGCCCGGACTGGCCGCGCGCGACCGCCAGTTGATGACCCTCGGCATGCTGACCGCGCTCGGCGGCTGCGAGCCCCAGCTCGAGGTGCACATCAACACCTCCCTCAACGTGGGCCTCACACCGGAGGAGATCGTCGAGGCCCTGCTGCACTCCGCGGGCTACTGCGGCATGCCGAAGGCGATCAACGCCACCCTGGTCGCGAAGAAGGTGTTCGCCGAGCGCGGTCTGCTGCCGGTGTCTACCGCGCCCTGATCCTCAGGAACGTCACCGAGTTCGCCGGGAAGGTGTACGTGAACCGGTCGGCGACCCCGGCGAAGGTCGAGGTGACCGGCGAGACGGCCGTGTCCGTCTCGCTGTTCACCGCGTCGGGCGCGGCGGCGAGCGTGGTCACCTTCGCCTTCGGTGAGACCCTGGCCCCGCCCAGATCGACGGCCGTACGCGCGTCCGCCGACTGGGCGTTGACGACCTTGACGATCAGTTCACCGGTCCGCGCGTCCCGCGTGACGACCTGCCGGAACGGCTCGGCCGGCCTGTCGTCGGTGAAGCTCCCCCACTCCTTGCCGTCGAGGGAGAGGGTCACCTGCCGTCCGCGCACCTTGATGCCGATGTCGTAGGCGCGACCCGTCTCGATCGAACCGGCCTTGGAGAGCAGGGTCGACTTGCCGCCGTCCACAGCCTGTTCGACGGCCGAGGCGGTGTTGTTCCAGCCGCCCAGGTTCCACCAGTAGTAGCTGCCGGTGTCCTTGACGCCGAAGGCGACGAGGAAGCCCTCCTTGCCGGACCTCTTGGTGGCCTTCACATGCAGGTCGTAGTCGTGCCAGGCCGGGTCGCCCGCCGAGACCATGGTGTTGGTGGCGGCCTCGTCGGTCTGCACGTACTGACCGTCCTGGACGCTCCAGCTGCCGGTGCCCGTGTGGGTCCATCGCCCGGTGCCCCCGCTGAAGTCGTCGTCGAGCAGCGCGGTGCCGTCCGCGCCGGTGACCCTGACATCGTCGTACGCGGCCGTGGTGGCCCAGGTCGACAGGCCGACCGCGCCCGAAATGGGGCCGCTCACCGAGGGGGTCGAGCTCGCGGTGCTGGGCACCACCCGGTCCCCGGCATTGGTCATGAAGAGCTTCTGCACCTCGTAGTCGGCGGACCCCCAGGAGGCGTGGTTGTTGAACCAGATCATGTCGGGCCGCCACTGCACGTAGTCCTCGTTGGCGAGCAGCGGGGCGTACGAGGCGAGTTTCACCACGTCCGCGTTGCGTTCCAGGCCGGTCATGTACGCGGCTTCGGCGAGGGCGTTCCCGAAGGTGTTGCCGCCGGACGCGTACTCGCCGAGGAAGACCTTGGGGCCGTTCCTGTCGTACGCGTCGTAGCGGTCGTTGTGCTGCAGGAACCACTGCGGGCTGTTGTAGTAGTGCTCGTCGACCATGTCGACGTCCGCGTCCCGGTTCAGCTTCCAGGACGCGTCGAAGGTCGAACCGCTGTCGTCGGGGCCGGAGTTGGAGATGACGGTGACGTCCGGGTACGCGGCCGCGATGGCCGCGCGGAACTCCTTGAAGCGGGCGAAGAACTCCGCGGGCAGGTTCTCCTCGTTGCCGACCTCGAGGTGCGTGAGGTGGAAGGGCGCGGGGTGACCCATGGCCGCCCGCTGCTTCCCCCACCGGCTCGATGCGGGCCCGTTGGCGAACTCGATGAGGTCGAGCGTGTCCCGGATGTGCCGCTTCAGCAGCGCGTCGTCGTCGACGGCCCTGTTCTGGCCGCAGCCGGTGACCAGCGCGGGCACGACGGGCAGCGGCATCGCGCCGATGTCCTCGGCGAACTGGAAGTACTCGTAGTAGCCGAGGCCGTAACTCTGGTTGTAGCCCCAGAAGTTGGAGTTCGTCGCCCGCTGCTCGACGGGACCGATGGTGTCCTTCCACTGGTAGGAGCGTCGGCGTTCGTAGCCCGAGGCCTCGTCGTACGCCTTCATGCTGCCGGTGTTGACCAGGCAGCCGCCCGGGAAGCGCACGAAGCCCGGACGGAGGGCGGCGATCTTCTCGGCGAGGTCCTTGCGCAGGCCGTGACCCCGGTAGGTGTCCCGCGGAAGCAGCGAGATCATGTCGAGCGCCACGGGATCGTCGGCGGTGACGGTGAGGCGGCCGGTCGTGCTGCCGCGGCTCGCGGTGAACTTCGCCGTGTACTGGGACCAGCCGCCCCGGGTGGCGACGCGGCGGGCCGGCGCGAGTGTGCCGTCCGCGTCGTGCAGTGTCACCGTCAGGGACGACCCGGCACCGGTGCGGGCCCGGACCGAGAAGTCGTACGTGCGGCCGCTCTCGACCCGCATGCCCGTGTTGTAGCCGGAGTTGGTGACCGATGAACCGGCACCCAGGGCGAGATAGGTGCGGTTGCGGGCGTTGAGGCGACCGTCGTCGTCGACGGCCCGTGCGGCTCCGGAGGTGCTCCAGGAGGTGAGCGGGGTGTACGAGGCGTTGTCCGCGCTCGTGTACTCGAACGACCGGTTCTGGACGAGCTCCGGGTAGAGCCCGCCGTCCGCCGCCCGGTTGATGTCCTCGAAGAACACGCCGTACATCGTGTCGTCGATGGTCGCGCCAGAGCCCTTCGGGTCGACGCTGATCGTGTAGTCGGTGACGTCGGCGGCGGCGTTCGCGGGCCCGGGCACGACGGCCGAGGCCACCAGGAGCGCGGCGGCGGTGAGACCGAGTCTCCAGCGGGTGCGGGTGGGTGACATGGACGCTCCACGATTCCCTAGTTGTTCGAAATATCAGACACTGATCTGTACTTCGAACGGCAAGATAGGGAGGGGGCAAGGGCGCGTCAATGGATCGCGCAGCATCCGGCGCCATGGCCGGCCCAGAGCGGAGAGCGGACGAAGTGCGAGACGGGACGGGCGAGTTCAGGCCGGTGGCCGATGTGCTCGGCTATCTGGCCGGAAGCTGGCGGGTGGAGCGGGAGGTGAAGGACCTGGCGTCCGGCGCCGCGGGCCGCTTCACGGGCACGACGGTCTTCTCGCCCCTCGAGGACGGCGGCGACGGCCTCCTCCACCAGGAGTCCGGCATGTTCGACTGGCAGGGCACGCCCCGGCCCGCGGAACGGACGCTGTGGTTCCTGCCGGGGGAACGTCCGGGCACCGCGGCCGTACGGTTCGCCGACGGCCGCCCCTTCCACGACCTGGACCTCACGACCGGGCGTCACGTCGCCGACCATCCGTGCGTGGCGGACCTCTACCGGGGCGAGTTCACCGTCCGGGACGCCGACCACTGGCGCACGGTGTGGCGCGTGGGCGGCCCCGCCAAGGACCTGGTCCTCACGACCGACTACGCACGCGTGCGCATCGCCGCTCCGGCGAGTCGGCCCCGGAGTCCGCGCGACAGGCCCTAGACGTGCCCCGACCCGGCCTCCAGACGCAGGTTCCAGCGCCCGTTGTGCCCGGTGAGGGTGGCCGTCGACAGGGGGCGCACGTCGATGTTCCAGTACGAGGTCGGCTGGGCCTTCAGGGCGTAGACGAGCGCGGCCCGCACCACGGAGGGTTCGGCGACGGCGACGATCCGGCTGCCGTCGTCGGCGGGCCGGGTGTCGAGCCAGGCGCCCACCCGGGAGATGAACGACATCAGGGACTCACCGCCATGCGGAGCGGAGCGCGGATCGGACAGCCAGGCGTCCACGGCCTCGGGTTCGCGCGCCATCGCCTCGCCGAGCGTGAAGCCGCGCCAGCGCCCCATGTCGCAGTCGCGCAGAGCGAGCTGGACGAGCGGCGCGTAGCCGAGCCCGTCCCCGGTGGCCCTGCTGCGCGGGGTCGGTGAGCAGTAGCGCAGTTCTGCCGCCGACAGCGGCACCAGTTCATGTGCGACGCGCTGCACCTCGTGCCAGCCGGCCTGATCCAGCGGCCGGTCGTCCTCGAAGCGCTCCGCGAGCAACGAGGAGCTGCGCGCGGCAGCGACGAAGGTGACCCGAAGATGCATGCGGCGATGGTGATCCGCGAAACAGCGCAGGTCAAGAGGGGTAACTCAGGGTACCCAAGGAGTCACGCGCACCGCCCGGGGCCAACGGCCCCACGGGTCGTCGAGACCCGGCGTCCGGCGCTCACCCGACGCTGCGCGCGGCCCGGTAACCGCGTCACCACGGCATCGCGGCATCGCGGCATCGCGGCATCGCGGCATCGCGGCATCGCGGCATCGCGGCATCGCGGCATCCTGCCTGACCGAGCCCCGGCCTCGGTCGCCCGAGACGGTCGGCATCCCCTGGTCCGCCGGTCCGGCGCCGACCACCGCGAGCCGACCCTTCGCCACACCCGGCGTTCCGGTGCCGTCACCCCAGGACCTCGTCGCAGGCGACCCGCAACCGCCGTACCCCCTCCGTGATCTCACTCGTCCCCGCGACGGCCGCGAAGCTCAACCGGACGTGGCCGGCGGGTGGTTCGGCGCTGAAGTACGGGCGGCCGGGAGCGACGGCCACGCCCGCGCGCAGGGCGGCCGCGACCAGCGCCGACTCGTCCGTGCCGTCGGGCAGCCGCAGCCAGAGGAGGTAGCCGCCGGACGGGATGTGAGGCAGGGCGAGTTCGGGCAGGTGGCGGCGGAGCGCGGTCGCCATCGTGTCGCGGCGGTTCTTCAACTCGGTCGCGACGGACCGCAGATGGCGCGGCCACGCGGGTGAGCCGACGAGTTCGAGTGCGGCTTCCTGCAAGGGGCGTGGCACGAAGAAGGTGTCGACGACCTGGATGGCGCGCAGCCGCTCCAGCACCGGGCCGCGGGCCGCGAGCGCCCCCACCCGGAAGCTGGGCGACGTCGCCTTGGTCAGCGAGCCGACGTGTACGACGACTCCGTCGGGATCGTCCGCGGCGAGCGGACGCGGCAGCGGCCCGGCGTCCTCGTGCACGAGCCGCCGTACGAAGTCGTCCTCCACGACGAACGCGCCCGCGGCCTGGGCGATCCGGAGCACCTCGCCCCGGCGCTCGGGGGTGAGCACGGCGCCCGTCGGGTTCTGGAACAGGGGCTGGCAGACGAACACCCGGGCGCCGGTCGCCTTGAAGGCGTCGGCGAGCAGGGCGGGCTTCACCCCGTCCGGATCCACCGGCACCGGCACGGGCCGCAGACCGGCCGACCGGGCGATCGCCAGCATGCCCGGGTACGTGGGCGACTCGACGAGAACCGGCGCACCGGGCGGTGCGAGCGCCCGCAGGGCGGTCGTCAACGCGGACTGACCGCCCGCGGTGACCAGGACCTCGGCCGCGGAGGTCGCGCCGCCGATGCCCCGGGCGAACCACTCCCGCAGCTCGGCGAGCCCCTCCATCGGCGGCCGCCCCCAGACGCCGGGCCGGCGTCCCGCGCGGGACAGCGCCGCGCCCATCGCACGCTCCGGCTGCAACGAGGGGTGCAGATAACCGCCGTTGAACTCGATCACGCCCGGCGCGGGTGCGGCCAGCGAGACGAGCACGCCGGACGCGTCGACCGTGCGCGGCACGCCCTCGGCGGTGGCGTCCGCGCTCAGTGCCACCTCCTGCCAGGCGGTGTCCCCGATGGCGGGGGGAGCCGTACGGGCCTCGGCCCGGAAGGCCCCGGACCCGGGCCGCGTCACCACCAGCCCCTCGGCGACCAGCTGCGCGAGGGCCCGCGACACCGTCACCGGACTCACCCGGAACCGCTCGACCAGGGCCCGACTCGACGGCAGCTTTCCACCTGCCGAGTAGCGGTTGAGCTCGCCCCGCAGCCGATTCGCCAGTTCATCGACACTGCTACGCTCTTGCATGAGAGCACAGGATAGCGCTACTGCCTCGACCGGGATAGCGGTCAACACCCCGGGCGACACCGCCCGGACCGCCGAGCACGCCCTCCGCGCGGAGACCGGGCCCGACGTCCGCACACAGGCCGGCACCACCGGCCGCCCGAGGCGAGCCGCCGCGGCCGGCACTGCCGGCACCCTCCAAGCCGCCCTCGGTGTCGCCGCCTTCTCGCTCACCTTCCCCGCCACCGCCTGGGGCCTGGAGGGCTTCGGGCCCTGGTCGCTGGTGGCCGTGCGCAGTGTGCTGGCGGCGGTGATCGCGGGTGGCTGTCTGCTGGCGCTGCGCGTGCGACTGCCCGCCCGCGAGCACTGGGCGGGGCTCGCCGTGGTGGCCGCAGGTGTCGTCCTCGGCTTCCCGCTGCTGACGACGCTCGCGCTGGAGACGGCCACCACCTCCCACGCGGCCGTGGTGGTGGGGCTGTTGCCGCTGACGACCGCGCTCCTCTCGGCGCTCCGCACCGGGGTGCGGCCCTCCCGTGCCTTCTGGGCCGCCGCGCTCACGGGCGCCGCGGCGGTCATCGCGTTCACGGTGCAGCAGAGCGGCGGCGCCCTCACCGGCGCGGACGCGTATCTCTTCGGGGCGCTGCTGGTCTGCGCCGCCGGTTACACCGAGGGGGGCCGGCTGGCCCGGGTCATGCCCGGCTGGCAGGTCATCGGCTGGGCGCTGGTCCTGTGCCTGCCCCTGTCGCTGCCCGGCGCGCTGGCCGCGCTGTCGTACGAGCCGGCGCGGCTGACGGCGCACAGTGTGACGGGACTCCTGTGGGTGGCGGCCGGTTCGCAGTTCCTCGGTCTGGTCGTCTGGTACCGCGGCATGGCGGCGATCGGCGTTCCGAAGGCCAGCCAGTTGCAGCTGGCGCAGCCGCTGCTCACACTGGTGTGGTCGGTGCTGCTCCTTGGTGAGCACCTCACACCGGCCGCACCCCTGACGGCCGCTGCCGTGCTGGTCTGCATCGCCGTCACCCAGCGAACGCGGGGCTGAGGGACCCGCACGGACCGGGCCAACCGGCGTCTCCAGCCGTAGAATCGTGGCCACCGACCGCTGTTCCCGCACGTGATGAGGAGGCCCTCCAGATGCGTGCAACCGTGGGCGACCAGCTTGTGCAGCACGGCAGGATTGTCGGACAGCACGACAAGGTCGCAGAGATCACCGAAGTCATGGGGGCGGAGGGCACACCCCCCTACCGTGTGCGCTTCCAGGACGGGCACGAGGCCGTGATGTCCCCGGGCCCCGACTCGGAAATCCGCCACCGGGAGAACCTGGGCTAAGGCCCGTCGGATCAGCCTGTAACCGCCGGGCCCCGCGACCGGACGTCCGCCGGGTCCGGGCGGTCACCGCGACCGGACATCCCGCCGGGACCGGACGCGCGGGCTCAGCGCGGTGTTCTCACCGGCTTCCCGTAGTGGTCGGCGACCACGCGCGCCATCGCGCCGATCCGGTCCACGCCCACTTCCTTGGCCGAGAAGAAGACGTGCCCGCGCACCTGCGGAAAGTCGGCGGCGAAGGTGAGATGCCGGGACAGTTCGGCCGGGTCCTGCCAGGCCGCGGGCTGCGCGGGATCGCCGGCCTTGTAGAGCGCCTCCCCCACGTACAGCCGGACGCCGGTGCCCTCGGCCACCTTCGCCCACCAGGGCACCAGCTTCGCGTAGTCCGCGGCGGCGAAGCCGATGTTCCAGTACACCTGCGGGCAGATGTAGTCGATCCAGCCCTCCCGCACCCACTTCCGGGTGTCCGCGTACAGATCGTCGTACGTCTGCACACCGGCGCGGGTGTCGGAGCCGAGCGGGTCGGTCGCCGCGTTGCGCCACACCGCGAACGGGCTGATGCCGAAGCGGACCGAGGGGCGGACCTTCTTGATGCGGGCGGCCGTCTCCAGCACCAGCCGGTCGATGTTGTACCGGCGCCAGGCCGCCCGGTCCGGGAAGCCGTCGCCGTGGGCCGCGTACGCCGCGTCGTCGTCGAAGACCTGGCCCGCGACGGGATACGGGTAGAAGTAGTCGTCCCAGTGCACGGCGTCGATCCTGTACTTGCGCACCGCGTCGAGCATCGCGTCCTGCACGAAGGCACGGACCTCGGGCAGCCCCGGGTTGTAGTAGAGCTTGCCGCCGTACGGCACGACCCAGTCGGGGTGCAGCCGTGCCGGATGGGAGGCGACGAGCCTGGTGGGGTCGGTGTGGTTGGCGATCCGGTAGGGGTTGAACCAGGCGTGCAGCTCCAGGCCCCGCGCGTGGGCCTCCCTGACCGCCGTACCGAGCGGATCCCAGCCGGGGTCCTGTCCCTGGACGCCGGTGAGGTACTGCGACCACGGTTCGTACGGCGAGGGCCACAGCGCGTCGGCCGTGGGGCGCACCTGGAAGACCACGGCGTTGAGGCGACGGCGGACCGCCGTGTCGAGATGGGCGAGGAGTTCGGCCCGCTGCTCGGCGGCGGTCAGTCCGGTCCGCGAGGGCCAGTCCCGGTTGGTGACGGTCGCCAGCCACATGCCGCGCAGGGCGCGCGTCGGCCGGTGCCGGCCCGTCGCACCGGCGGCTCCTGCCACGCCCGGTGCCGCCACCGCGTCGCCCGCCATCGTGAGCCCCGACAGCGTCGCCACAGCGGCCACCGCGAACGCCCGACGTGACACCCGCCCCATCTGCCCACCCCCATACGCTGCGGATCCGCGCCGTCACGGATCGTCTCCCCGCACAGCATGCCCGACCCGCACGATCGATCACCGGGACTTCGGAGGTAACGTGCACGATCGGAGCAGGCACCGAACAACGGGGATCCTGCCAAGCCCGATGATCAGCGAAAGGGACGATGTGACCGACATCGAACGCGTCGGAGTGGTGGGCTGCGGCCAGATGGGAGCGGGCATCGCCGAGGTGTGCGCCCGTGCCGGCCTTGACGTCAAGGTCGCCGAAACCACCGGCGAGGCGTTGGAGATTGGCCGTACCCGCCTTTTCAACTCCCTCTCGAAGGCGGCCGAGCGCGGAAAGATCTCCGCGGACGAGCTCCAGGCCACCCAGGACCGGCTGAGCTTCACCACCGACCTCGGCGAGTTCGCCGACCGGGATCTGGTGATCGAGGCCGTTGTCGAGAACGAGCAGGTCAAGACCGAGATCTTCCAGGTGCTCGACCAGGTCGTGACCCGGCAGGACGCGATTCTCGCCTCCAACACCTCCTCGATCCCGCTGGTGAAGCTGGCCGTCGCGACCTCGCGCCCGGACCAGGTCATCGGCATCCACTTCTTCAACCCGGCCCCGGTGCAGAAGCTCGTCGAGCTGATCCCGGCGCTCACCACCTCCGAGGGCACCCTCAGCCGGGCGCAGTCCCTCGTCGAGAAGATCCTCGGCAAGCACGCGATCCGCGCCCAGGACCGCTCGGGCTTCGTGGTGAACGCGCTGCTGATCCCGTATCTCCTGTCGGCGATCCGGATGTTCGAATCGGGCATCGCGAGCCGCGAGGACATCGACAACGGCATGGAGTTGGGCTGCGCCCACCCGATGGGCCCGCTCAAGCTGTCCGACCTGATCGGCCTGGACACCGTGGCCTCGGTCGCGTACTCGATGTACGAGGAGTACAAGGAGCCGCTGTACGCCGCTCCCCCGCTGCTCCAGCGCATGGTGGACGCCGGCCGCCTCGGCCGGAAGTCCGGCTCTGGCTTCTACAGCTACTGAGTGCGCGGCAGTTACTGACTACCCAGCGTAAAACCTGGGCGTGCGCGGGCCCGGCACTCTTTCGAGAGCCGGGCCCGCGCCATTCACACACCGTGTGCGCGCCGGGCCCGCATATGCCCCTCGCACACGCTCCCCACGCGCCCACCAGGCGAGTTGACTTTCCGTGCGCAGTAAGGGATGTGACGACTACGGAAAGGAGCGGACACGTGACCGCCGACCCCGAGCATCCCGTGGTCCAGGGGGAACTCGCAGAGTTACGCCGCCGCCTCGATGTGGCGCATGCCCGCGTCGAGGGAGGGCTGGCTCTGCTCAGTCACCGCGCCGAACAGACCACCAAGGAGGTCGACGATCTGAGCGCACGGATCGTCGCCATGGAGCACACCCGCTGGCCGCTGCCCGCGGTCGCGGCCATCGCGGCCGTGGGCGCACTGGCCGTGGCGGTCTGGCAGGCTCTCGGCCATTAGGCCCCAGGACGCCGGGGGGGGGGAGATCAGGGCACAGCGTCCTGCCCGAGCCTCAAGTGGTGCAGGAGGAGCAGCGCGGCCGCCATGTTGGCGGCCGGGACCTCGCCGCGGGCGACCATGTCGGGAACGAGTTTCAAGGGAACCCATTCCCGGCGGTCCGACTCGAAATCGTCCACGGGGTGTCCGATGTACGTGCCTTCGTCGGCCCAGTAGATGTGGTGCCTGGCGTCGGTGAGCCCGTTGCAGGGCTCGACGCTCATCAGACGACGCAGCGGGCCCGGCCGCCAGCCGGTCTCCTCCTCGAGTTCGCGGGCCGCCGCGACGGCGATGTCCTCGCCGTCCTCGACGACGCCCGCCGCGAGCTCCCATCCCCAGCTGTCGGTGATGAAGCGGTGCCGCCACAGAAGCAGCACCTCATTGGCCTCATTCACCACAGTTGCCACGGCGACGGGCCGCAGCCGTATTAAGAAGTGATCGAGGTGCCGACCGTCCGGCAGCTCGACATCCGCGAGATTGACGCTGAACCAGCGGTTTTCATACACAGTTTGTTCGTTCTGTTTCGTCCACTGCACGGTTCTGCCACCTTCCGCCGAGTAGATGGCAATATCGCAGCAGGAGCGTCCAGACAGCAGCTCACGGCAGTCCGCTCACAGCGCAGCGGCAGGCGCAGTGTTCCGGGCAATCGGGGGCACAGTGGTCGGGCGGAGACGGGCGCGGTCCGTTCCGGGGCCGGACGGGGCGTGTCTCCCGGTCCCCCGGAGACGCTGCCCCGCGGAGGCCCCGCCGATGCCTACGGCCGTACGCGCGGGGCCCGCCGACCGGCTGCCTACAGCGGTACGCGCAGTGCCCCGTCGATCAGTTCGGCGGCCGCCGCCGTGCCGGCGCAGCCGCTGGCCACCAGGTGTTCGCGTACCGCCCGCAGTCTGTCGCGCAGTCGCTGGGACTCCATCCCCCGTGCCTGCTCGGCCATTTGGACCGCGGTCGCCACCGCCTTGTCGGCGTTGCCCTGACGCAGTTCGATCTGGCTGAGCATGGCGAGCCGGTGCACCCGCCCCCGGTCGTGCGCCGGCGTGTCCACGGCGGCCGCCGCATGCTCGGCCGCGGCCACCAGGTCCCCGAGACTGAGCAGCGCCTCCGCCACCTGTACGTTGACGAGGCCCGGTTGGACATAGCCGGTCTCATCGGGCTCGTAACCGCGCCGGATGCGCTCGGCGGCCTGCTCGGCACGCCGGATGCAGGACAGGGCGCTGCTGCCGTCGCCGAGGTGTGCGTACGCCTTGGCCTGCATCGCGTAGAGGTCGGAGGCGAGCGCCGGAGTGATGTGCCGCCCCGCGGCACGCAGTGCGGCCTCCGCGAACGCGACCGCCTGCCGGTACTCGCGCATGAACAGCGACTGGTTGACCAGGAGCGCTATGACGTACGCGCCAAGTCCCCGGTCCCCGCTGGCCTTTGCCAGGCGCAGCGCCTGATGGAAGTAGCGCTGCGCGAGCCCGTGCGCGTCCGAGTCGTAGGCGCAGATGCCCGCGATGGCGACCAACCCACCGGTGGCGCGATGGAGTTGGCGTCCGGTCGCGTCGGTGTAGCCGCCCCGCAGCAGGGGCGCGGTCTCGGAGTTGAGGAAGCCGACGATGCGGGTGCGGGTCGCGATGCCGCCGGCCTTGCGGTACATCTGCTCGTAGTGGGCGCGGGCGGCGCGCAGCATGTCGATGTCGGCCATGCTGACGTGGTGCCGCCCGCCGCGCGAGACGTCGACGTCCTCGGGTGGGTTCTCCCACTCCCACACCGGCATCACGGCCGGCGTGCCGGTGACCGCCGGAGCGCCGAGGATGTGCGGGCGCTGCTGTTCGTCGCAGCGCCACAGCGCGGTGGCCCGTTCGACGAAGCCGGAGAGCGTGGTGCCGTGCGGGGCGGACGGCTCGCCGGGGACGCCGAGGCCGATGTCGTCGAGCGTGACCGACCGGTGGAGGCGTCCCGCGAGTACTTCGCAGATCAGGTCGGGCACCTGGCCGCGGGGGCGCTGCCCCTTCAACCACCGCGCCACGGCGGTGTGTTCGTATCTGAGCGCGAGGCCACGCACCCGCCCCGCCTGGTTGACGTGCGCGGCGAGTCCCGCGTGGGAGATGCCGGCCTCGTCGAGAATCGCGTCGAGCAGGGTGTTGGGCTGCATGAAGGCCCTCCGGTGGCTCGGTGTCGACAGAGTAGTGCGTCCGCCTTCACACGGGGTGTGAAGGGAATGCTCGAATCCGGGCAGTACGCGCGCTGTTGCAGAGCGTTTCGGGCCGGTTGACTGAAATGCCTCGCAAGAGGCCGGCCGGGCCGCCGGCTCCCCCTCGTACAGTGCGGTGGCCCGTTTCCGCGCCGTCCGCCCAGCTGCCTGCCCGACACTCCGTGGCGGGGCGGACGGCGCGTCCGCGCTTCGCGGAGACGCCGGGACTACACGCGGTTCGTCGGCTGCGGGTCCGAGGCGGCCGGCCGCGGTCCCGCGACGGAGCCGCACGGGTCACTGTCCCGCGCGCCCGAAGGGACGTGTGTCCTGCGGTCGTTGCGCAGCACGAGTATGGCGATGTCGTCCGCGAGCGCACCGCGGGTGTGACGCAGCAGCGCGGCGAAGACGGACCTCAGAACGGCCTGGGGCAGGACCACCGGATGCTCACGGAGGGCCTCGGCCAGCGCCGCGGGCAACGGAAAGAACCGGCCACGGCCGTCCCGTGCGTCCTCAGCACCGTCCGTGTACAGGACCAGCGCCTCGCCGGGCAGCAGACGCCCCCCGCTCGTGGTGCGCAGCTCGGCCGGCAGCGGGAAGGGCCCGAGCGGAGGCAGGGGTTCGGCGCGGGTGAGCGGCTCGACCCGGGCGCCGCTGAGCAGATACGGCCACGGATGCCCGCAGTTGAGGGCGCGCACCGCACCGTCCCGGCCGATCTCCAGCAGCAGCACGGTGACGAACTCCTCGGCGACCGGGCTGTCGGGGTTCGGTCCCGCCGAGGGATGCTCGGCCCGGGCCCGCTCGCGCAGATGCCGGCCCAGGGCACGCTCAAGTCTCCTGAGCACACAGCCGAGTTCGGGCTCGTCGTGCACGGCCTCGCGAAAACTGCCGAGGACGGCGGCGACGGTTCCGAGGGCACCGAGTCCGTGGCCGCGGACATCTCCCATGACGACCCGTACGCCGTGCTCGGTGGCGATCACCTCGTACAGATCGCCGCCGACGAGGGCGCCCCGTTCCGCGGAGAGCTGTGCCGCGGCGATGTTCAGCCCGTCGATCCGCGGCGGCAGCGGCCGCAACAGCACGTTCTGGGCGGCGCCCGCGACCTTGCGCATCTGCCGCAGCTCGCGCGCCAGCGCCCTTCTCACATGGAGCAGCAGCCCCGTCCCCACCGCGAAGAAGACGGCGCTGGTGACGATCCGGGCGCCGAGCCCGTTCTGCTGCGCGAGCGGACAGGCCATCTTGTACGTGACGGCGGTCGCGCCCCAGACGGCAGGCAGCCCTGTCGAGAGCGCACGCCGGAAGCGCCGGGGGTCCTTGCGTCGGCCGCGGCGGATCCCCCGGGCCACGACAGCCCCGATCCTTCCGCGGGGATGCGCTCGGGTCCTCGCCCTGCAGGGAAGCCCAGCCTTGATACGGATCATGCCGATGGCCCCCCAGTAGGCCCTGACTGCGCAGAACGGCTGCCTCGGAGCTCCATCTCGTACCCCCAGGGCCGGTCCGATTCTGTCGACCGCATGCCCCGAACGGGCCAGATCGCCCGGACTTGTCACCCGAACGAGTGAGGGGCCCCTCCGGTCTCCGGAGGGGCCCCTCACCTGGCTTTCCGCATGCGCGCTACGCCCCGCGCAACACCGCTCCGGTGCGCTCGGCTGCCAGCGCGACGGCCGCGTCGCGGGCCGCGGAGGCCTCGTCGACGGTCAGGGTGCGGTCGGGAGCGCGGAAGCGCAGCGCGTAGGCCAGCGACTTGCTGCCCTCGCCGAGCTGCTCGCTCTCGTAGACGTCGAACAGCCGGATGGACTCCAGGAGTTCACCCGCGCCCGCACGCAGTGCCACCTCGACGTCCGCGTGCGGCACGGACTTGTCGACGACCAGTGCGACGTCCTGGGTGGCGACCGGGAAGGTCGAGATGTGCGGGCCCTTGGGGACACCCGCGCTCGCCTGCTCCAGCACGTCCAGGTCGAGCTCCATCGCGCAGGTCCGCGCCGGCAGACCCAGGGTCTTCAGGACACCGGGGTGCAGCTCACCGGCGTACCCGATGACCCG
Source organism: Streptomyces sp. NPDC058371 (assembly GCF_042723265.1). Classification (NCBI taxonomy): domain Bacteria; kingdom Bacillati; phylum Actinomycetota; class Actinomycetes; order Kitasatosporales; family Streptomycetaceae; genus Streptomyces; species Streptomyces sp. NPDC058371. Next base: position 125,129 of record NZ_JBHXJC010000013.1, read on the forward strand.
CTCGGCGCCGTCGGTCCGCACCGCGAGCTCGGCGCAGCGGCCCGGGTGCCACGGCCCGTACTGGCCGCCGCGGACGAGGAGTTCGGTCCCCGCCTCGCGGGCCAGGACGCGCGCGGCCTCGACGGCGTCGGCCCAGTCCGCGGGCCGGCCCTTGCCCCACCAGCCGGCCTGCTCGCGGGCGCCCGCGAGGACGACGGCGGCGTGCCGGGGCTGGACGGGGAGGGCCTCGGTGAGGGAGGCGATCTCCTCGTCGGTCGGGCGCCGGTCGACGGGGAGCCGTACCGCGACCTTCAGCTCCTCGCGCGGGTGGAAGACCAGCCCGGTCTCGAAGAGCGCCAGGTCGTGGCTGCCGCGCCCGTCGTTGCGACGCAGCGCGCCGAGCAGGCCCGGCAGCAGCGTCGTGCGCAGCGCGGGCTCCTCGTCGGAGAGCGGGTTGACCAGCTTGACGACGTTGCGCTTCGGGTCGTCGGCGGCCAGGCCGAGCTGGTCGAAGACGGACTCGCCGATGAACGGGTAGTTCGGCGCCTCGACGTATCCGGCACCGGCCAGCGCGCGGCCGATCCGGCGGTGCAGCCGCTGCCGGTCGGTCAGGCCCCGGCCCGCGGGGGGCTTGGGCAGCGTGGACGGCAGGTTCTCGTAGCCCTCAAGACGGATGACCTCTTCGGCCAGGTCGTTCGGGTCGGTCAGGTCGGGCCGCCAGGACGGGACGGTGACGATCAGCTCGTCCTGTCCGTACACGTCGCAGCCGACCTGCTGGAGACGGCGGACGACGGTCTCGCGGCCGTACTCGACACCCGCCACCTTGTCCGGGTGGTCGGCCGGGATGGTGATGGTGTGCGGGGCCGAGGGGGCGATCACCTCGGTGACACCCGCCTCCGCCGTACCACCGGCGAGGAGGACCAGCAGGTCGACCGTGCGCTGGGCCGCGGCGGACGCGGCCTGCGGGTCGACGCCACGCTCGAAGCGCTTGGACGCCTCGGAGGCCAGCTTGTGGCGGCGGGCCGTACGCGCGATGGAGAGCGCGTCGAAGTGGGCGGCCTCGATGACGACCTCGGTGGTGGTGCCCTCGGTGTCGTCGATCTCGGTGTTGGCGCCGCCCATCACGCCCGCGAGGCCGATGGCTCCGCGGTCGTCGGTGATCACCAGGTCCTCGGCGTCCAGCGTGCGCGTGACGCCGTCGAGGGTGGTGAGCTTCTCGCCCTGCTCGGCCCGGCGCACGCCGATCGTGCCCTGGACGCGGGAGCGGTCGTAGGCGTGCAGGGGCTGACCCAGCTCCAGCATCACGTAGTTGGTGATGTCGACGGCCAGCGAGATCGGGCGCATGCCCGCCTTCTGGAGGCGGCGCCGCAGCCAGATCGGGGAGTGCGCCTCGGGGTCGAGGCCGGTCACCGTGCGGGCGGTGAAGCGGTCGCAGCCGAGCGGCTCCAAGACCTGGACCGGGTAGCCGAAGGCGTTCGGGGCCGGTACGTCGAGCAGCGCCGGGTCGCGCAGCGGCAGACCGTAGGCGATGGCGGTCTCACGGGCCACACCGCGGATCGACAGGGCGTAGCCGCGGTCGGGCGTGACGGCGATGTCGAGGACCTCGTCGACGAGTTCGAGCAGCTCGATGGCGTCGCTGCCGACCTCGTGCTCCGGCGGCAGCACGATGATGCCGTGCGTACCGTCGTCGCCCATGCCCAGCTCGTTGGTGGAGCAGATCATGCCGTGCGAGGTCTTGCCGTACGTCTTGCGCGCGGCGATCGCGAAGCCGCCGGGCAGGACCGCGCCCGGGAGGACCACGACGACCTTGTCGCCGACCGCGAAGTTGCGGGCGCCGCAGACGATCTCCTGGGGCTCACCGGTGCCGTTGGCCTGGCCGACGTCGACGGTGCAGAAGCGGATCGGCTTCTTGAAGCCCTCCAGCTCCTCGATGGTGAGGACCTTGCCGACGACGAGCGGGCCCTTGAGGCCGTCGCCGAGCTGCTCGACGGTCTCGACCTCCAGGCCGACCGAAATGAGCTGCTCCTGGACGTCACGCCCGGTCTCCGTCGCCGGCAGGTCGACGTACTCCCGCAGCCAAGAAAGCGGGACCCGCATCAGATCTCCATCCCGAACGGCCGGGTGAACCGGACGTCACCCTCGACCATGTCTCGCATGTCTTCGACGTTGTGGCGGAACATCAGCATCCGCTCGATGCCGAACCCGAAGGCGAATCCGCTGTACTTCTCGGGGTCGACACCGCAGGCGGTGAGCACCCGCGGGTTGACCATGCCGCAGCCGCCGAGCTCGATCCAGCCCTCGGAGGAGCAGGTACGGCAGGGGCGGTCGGGGTTGCCGACGGACTCGCCCTTGCAGACGTAGCAGAGCATGTCCATCTCGGCGGACGGCTCGGTGAAGGGGAAGTAGTTCGGGCGCAGCCGGGTCTTCATCTCCGCGCCGAAGAGCGACTGGACCATGTGGTCCAGGGTGCCCTTGAGGTCGGCCATGGTGAGGCCCTCGTCGATGGCGAGGAGCTCGATCTGGTGGAAGACCGGGGTGTGCGTGGCGTCCAGCTCGTCCGTGCGGTACACGCGGCCGGGGCACACGATGTAGACCGGCGGCTCGCGGTCCAGCATGGCGCGGGCCTGCACGGGCGAGGTGTGGGTGCGCAGCACGACACCGGACTCGTCGCCCTCGGTGCCCGCCGGGCCCTGGACGAAGAAGGTGTCCTGCATCTGCCGGGCCGGGTGGTCCGGGGTGAAGTTGAGGGCGTCGAAGTTGAACCACTCCGCCTCGACCTCGGGGCCCTCGGCGATCTCGTACCCCATGGACACGAAGACGTCCGCGACCCGCTCCATGAACGTGGTCAGCGGGTGCCGGGCGCCGGCCGGTACGCGGTCGTACGGCAGCGTGACGTCCACCGCCTCCTCGACCAGGACGCGGGCGTCGCGGTCGGCCTCCAGCTCGGCCTGGCGGGCGGCGAGGGCCTTGTTCACCGCGCCCCGGGCCTGGCCCACCAGCTTGCCGGCGGCTGCCTTGGCGTGCGGGGGCAGGGCGCCGATCTCGCGGTTGGCGAGAGCCAGCGGCGAGGTGCCGCCGGTGTGCGCGACCTTGGCCTCCTGGAGCGCGTCGAGGTCACCGGCGGCCGCGAAGGCGGCGAGCGCCTCGTCCCGCATGCGCTCGATCTCTTCCGGTTTCAAGGCCTCGACCTCTACAGGGTCGTACGACTTATTCGGTGCCGACATCTCTTCCCGTGCTTCCGGTTGGCTGGCTGAGGGTCCCCGTCCCGACTCGGGGGACGTGTCGTCCCTGAAACGGGGACGCAAAGGTGCCAAAGACCGAGTCTAACGGGGTGCGAGCCCGCCTCGGACGCGCAGTCCGAGGGGTGGCTCCTGTCGTGTGTGCCCGTGGGGCCTCGTCGGCGTTACAGCAGGTACGCCGGGGTGCCCACGGGCAACGTAAATCGGAACTCGGCGCCGCCGCCGGGGGCGCGGCCGACCGTGATGCCGCCGCCGTGGGCCTCGACGATGCCCTTGACGATGTAGAGCCCGAGTCCGGTGCCGCCGCGCTTGCTGCCCCGCCAGAAGCGGGTGAAGACGCGGTTCATGGACTCCTCCGGGATGCCGGTGCCCTCGTCGCTCACGGTGACCGACGTGCAGACGTCCTCCCCTTCACGCGGGGACGCCGAGGGCGTGACGTCAATGGTGACCGTTCCCTCGCCGTGGCGCACGGCATTTTCGAGGAGGTTGCTGAGCACCTGGTCGACCTTGTCGGGGTCGGCCCACAGCGCGGGCAGCGGCTGCTCGATACGGAGCAGGAAGCGGTCGGCGGGCTGGCCCGCGGCGACGTACGCCTGGATGTGGCGCCCGACGGCGGCGCCGATGTCGACGGGCTGGCGGCGCACTTCCAGCCGCCCGGAGTCGATGCGCGAGATGTCGAGGAGCTCGGCGATGAGCCGCGTGACGCGGTTGGCGTCCGCGTCGACCGTCTCCAGCATCAGCTTCTTCTGGTCGTCGGTGAACCGCTCCCACTTGGCGAGCAGGGTCGCCGTGAAGCCCTTGACGGAGGTGAGCGGGGAGCGCAGTTCGTGGGCGACGATGGCGATCAGCTCGGCGTGACTGCGCTCGGTGCGCCGGCGGGCCTCGGTGTCGCGCAGCGAGACGACGACGCGGCGGATCGGGCCGGTGGGGCGGACGCGGACGTACCGCGCGGAGACGAGCACCTCCCGCCCCCCGGGAAGCAGCAGATTCCGCTCGGGCTGGCCGACCCGGATCGCGAGCCCGCCGTACGGGTCGGTCAGCTGCCACCAGCGGCGGCCTTCGAGGTCTTCCAGGGGCAGGGCCCAGTCCAGCTGACGCCCGAGGGCGTCGGCGGAGGGCACGGCAGTGATCCGGGCGGCAGCGGCGTTGAAGCAGATCACGCGGCCCCGCTCGTCGGCGACGACGAGTCCGTCGGGCAGGTCGTCCGGGTCGATGCCCAGCTCGGCTCCGAGTTTCGCGAGATCACCGTGCCGGGGCGCGGACGTGCCGCGTACCTCCCGTGCTCCGAGTGCTCTCCTCGTGCCGACACCCATCCCCGTACCCCACCTCTCGTCTGGCGCAGTGGGCCCCCGAGCCCGTCACCCTACTAGCTCTCGGTGACGGAACGGCACCCTCCGGAGGCGCGCTGTGCACGGGCGGACGCATAGAGACATACGGCCGCGGCCGTCGCCAGGTTCAGGCTCTCGGCCTTTCCGTGGATCGGGACGCGCACGACGGCGTCGGCCAGCGCACGGGTCTCCTCCGGGAGCCCCCAGGCCTCGTTCCCGAACACCCAGGCGGTGGGACCGCCCATGGTCCCCTTGTCGAGCTCGTCGTCGAGGTCGTCCTCGCCCGCCCCGTCGGCGGCGAGGATCCGCACCCCGGCGTCCGTGAGGCCCTGTACGGCCAGTTCGACCGGCACACCCATGGCCACGGGCAGATGGAACAGCGAGCCGACGGACGCCCGTACGGCCTTGGGGTTGTAGAGGTCGACGGAGGCGTCGGTCAGGACGACGGCCTCGGCGCCTGCCGCGTCCGCACACCGCAGCACGGTTCCGGCGTTCCCGGGGTCCCGGACATGCGCGAGTACGGCGACCAGCTTGGGCCGCGCCGCGAGGATCTCCTCGAACGGGGTGTCCAGGAACCGGCAGACCCCGACGAGGCCCTGCGGGGTCACGGTCGTGGAGATGTCGGCGATCACGTCCTCGGCGGCGAGGTGCACGCGCGCGCCCGCGTCCCGGGCCTCGCCCACGAGGTCGGCGTACCGCTCGGCGGCCTCCACGGTCGCGAAGAGCTCGACGAGAGTGGCGTCGCCGGCGACCCGGTGCGCGGCAGCCTCCCGTACGGCCTGCGGCCCCTCGGCGAGGAACAGCCGCTCCTTGCCCCGGAAGTTCCGCCGGGCAAGCCGCCGCGCGGCGGACACGCGGGGCGAGCGGGGGGAGATCAGCTCGGGGGCGGCTGAGGGCATGGGATCACCTTCGGGAGTGCAGAGGGGACGATGGTCCGTCACGCGCGGGAGGAGCGCCACCGGGGCGGGGGCCGAACGCCCGGCCCGGCCGCGGGGCCGGGCGAACGCACTGGACCCGCAGGCCGTCAGGGCCTGCGGGTCCATGTCACATCCGGCTCAAGCCAGCGCGAGCGTCACGCGGCCTTCGGCGCGTTGACGTCCGAGGGCAGCGCCTTCTGCGCGACCTCGACGAGCGCGGCGAACGCGTTGGCGTCGTTGACGGCCAGCTCCGCGAGGATCTTGCGGTCGACCTCGATGTTGGCCGCGTTCAGACCCTGGATGAAGCGGTTGTAGGTGATGCCGTTGGCGCGGGCAGCGGCGTTGATGCGCTGGATCCACAGCCGACGGAAGTCGCCCTTGCGCTTCTTGCGGTCGTTGTAGTTGTAGACCAGCGAGTGGGTGACCTGCTCCTTGGCCTTGCGGTACAGGCGCGAACGCTGACCGCGGTAGCCGGAGGCCGCCTCGAGGATTGCCCGGCGCTTCTTGTGGGCGTTGACTGCCCGCTTGACGCGTGCCACTTGTTAACTCCTTGTAGCGGGGCCGTGGTTGGACTCACACGACCCGAAATCGATTGGGTCCCGGTCAGAGGTCGGGCGCGACGTGCACGCCCGACGTCACTTGCCGAGAAGCTTCTTGATCTTCTTGGCGTCGCCCGGGGCCATCTCGGCGTTGCCGGTGAGGCGGCGCGTCAGTCGGGACGACTTGTGCTCGAGCAGGTGGCGCTTGCCGGCGCGCTCACGGAGCACCTTGCCGGAGCCGGTGATCTTGAAGCGCTTGCTGGCACCGCTGTGCGACTTGTTCTTCGGCATAGCGCCGTTCTCTCCTCGTCAGTGGCGTTCCGGTGCCCGGTCGTGAAACCGGGCACGGTGGAACGTCATACGTATCGGTTGACATCCCTGGACCGGTGTCCCGGGACTCCCTGGACTCGCGTCCTGGGCATCCCGGGGCCTGCACCCTGGGATCAGGCCTCGGCGGAAGCCTCGGCCGGCGCCTCAACGGTCTCGACGTCGCCGGCGATGTCCTCGCCGTCGATGTCCTCCCCGTCGATGTCGCTCTCATGGGCGTTCTGCGACTTGCCCGGGTTGGCCTTCGCTTCGGCCTTGCGAGCCGCCTGGGCCTCACGGGCTTCGGCCATCGCCTCGGTCTTCTTCTTGTGCGGACCGAGAACCATGATCATGTTTCGGCCGTCCTGCTTCGGGTTCGACTCGATGAACCCGAGATCCTCGACGTCCGTTGCGAGACGCTGCAGCAGTCGGTAGCCGAGCTCCGGCCGGGACTGCTCGCGACCACGGAACATGATCGTGATCTTGACCTTGTCGCCCTGCTTGAGGAACCGCACGACGTGACCCTTTTTGGTGTCGTAGTCGTGCGGGTCGATCTTCGGCCGGAGCTTCATTTCCTTGATGACCGTGTGCGCCTGGTTCTTGCGCGCCTCACGGGCCTTCATGGCCGACTCGTACTTGAACTTCCCGTAGTCCATGAGCTTGCAGACGGGCGGACGAGCGCTCGCCGCCACCTCGACCAGGTCGAGGTCGTACTCCTGCGCAAGCTCCAGGGCCTTGGCAAGCGGAACAATCCCGACCTGCTCGCCGCTGGGACCGACAAGTCGCACCTCGGGAACGCGAATCCGGTCGTTGATGCGGGGCTCGGTGCTGATGGATCCTCCTCGGTAGCACCACACGGCAGTCTGGCGGACGGCCGCGTATGTCTCTGATGACAGTGGGACCAACCGCCGCGGCACATGAAAAATGCCCCGGACGGGACACAGGCGGGGCTCCAAGGACTACCGGAGCACCGCCGCGGTCAACCGCGGGGCGCACTTTCGGGCGACTCCATCGTCCGTACGGAACGATGGTGGCCGCCTGACCGGGGTGACCCGCCGTCCCGGAGGACAGTCGGGTGGGAGATCGGAGCCTCCACTTGTGGGCCGGGCACACCGCACAGCTCATGGCGTGTCCGACCGGTCGTAACACAAGGTTAGCAGCTCGGGCCGGGAAGGCCTAACCGAGCCGGGCAGGGCCCCGGTCGGCCCGACCGGGGCCGAGTAGGTCCCCCGCGCGCGGGGGACCTATCGTGTCAGCCATGAGTGACACCCCTCCCCAGAGCCCCGACTTCGACACCATGGCCCGCGACATCGCCGAGGTCCCCGCGGTCGAGGTGATCGTGACGGTCGCCGTCAACCTGATGAGCGCCGCCGCGGTGAAGCTCGGTCTGACGGAGGAGGGTGACGAGCACAAGGACCTGGACGAGGCCCGCAAGCTGGTGCATGCCCTCGCCGGGCTGCTCGACGCCAGCACCACCGAGATCAGCTCCTTCCACGCGGCACCGCTGCGCGACGGACTGAAGTCGCTGCAGCTGGCGTTCCGCGAGGCCTCGCTCGTCCCGGACGAGCCGGGTCAGGGCCCGGGCGAGAAGTACACGGGTCCGGTCTACGGCTGATTCACACGTCTCGTACGTACAGGGGCTCGCCGGGAGGCGTCGCCTCGGCCGGCAGCAGTGCCAGGTCGAGGCCGCGCACCAGGCGGGCCCTCAGTGTTTCGTCGGCGGCCAGCCGCTCGGCGACCGCCCGGGCCGCCTCGGCCGGGGCCGCGGCCGGATTCAGTACGAGGGCCAGGGTGGCGCCCGCCCGGCCGGGGCCGAGATGGGCGCTCAGGACGGCGGGCTCGGCGGCGACAGCCGCGCGGACGGCCGCGGCGACGGCCGGGTCGCTCAGCGGATCCGTGCTCGTCCGCCCCTCGGCGAGGGCGAGCAGCGCCGGGCCGGTCAGCTCGTAGGGCACCGGTCCCGCCAGGTCCAGCACGAGCGTGTCGGCCTTCTCGTGCGCGGCAGCCTGCAGGGCCTGGTGCAGCGGTACGGCGACCGGACGGGCCTCGGGGTTCCAGCGGGCGAGCGACTCCGTGGACGTGAAGGCGGGCAGGGCGGTACGGCTTCCGGCCTTCAAGGTCGGGACCGCCATGTCGCTGGTCTTCTCGTGGCGCAGCCCGCGCTCGTCCTCCTCGACCTCGCCGAGGACGGCCACCACGGGGACCAGCAGCCGGGCCCCCTTGAGCGCCTCCAGGACCGGGGACACCGCGGTGCGGTCCGCGGCCCAGGCCGCGAGCGCCGCGCTGAGCCGGGGATCGGCGGAACCGTCGTCGTCGGGGAAGCCGGAGTCGGGAATGTTCTTGTTCGCCACGGTCACCGACCCTATCGGGGGGATGCTGCTGCGCTTCTGCGGGCCCGGAAACCTGGTGTTCACGCCCCTCACGGGTTTCTCAGCTTTCCCTGACACAGCTCTAACATTCGTCTAACGGCCTGCACAGGCCCGGCACCCAGCATCACGTGCATGGAGTCCGACAGAACTCAGCACCGCCGCGCCCGCGCCCGTTCGTCCCGGCTCCGGCCGCTCCTCTACACGGCCCTGGCCTCCGCCGTGATCGTGGGCGGTACGGCGGCGGGGACCGCGTATGTGAAGGCGCAGGCGCACGCCGACGACGGTCCCGTACCGTCGTCGGCAACGCCTTCCGCGTCGGCGCCGGCGAGTGAGGAGGGCTCCGTGGAACCTGCTGTGGAACCGTCCGCGCCGTCCGTGGACCGGGACGCGCTGCTGGCCGGGGCCATGGCGTCGGTGACCGTCGAGGACGGCGCCGACGTGGCCGTGTCCGTGTTCGATCCGGACTCCGGGGACAGCGCCGGGTACGGCGAGGGCAGCTTCGACACGGCGAGCATCGTCAAGGTCGACATCCTGGCGACGCTGCTGCTCCAGGCGCAGGACGCGGACCGGCACCTCACGGCCCAGGAGCGGACGTACGCCACCGCGATGATCGAGAACAGCGACAACGACTCCGCGACGGCGCTGTGGACCGCGATCGGCGAGGCGGACGGCCTCGACGCGGCGAACAAGCGCTTCGGGCTGACCGGTACGGCAGGCGGGGACGGCGCGCTGTGGGGGCTGACGCAGACCACGGCGGCCGATCAGCTCACCCTGCTGCGGCAGGTGTTCGGGGACGACTCGAAACTGAGCGCGGCCTCGCGGACGTATCTCCAGGGGCTGATGAGCCGGATAGCCGAGGACCAGCACTGGGGTGTCTCGGCGGCGGCCACGGACCCCGGGACCGGCTGGGCCCTGAAGAACGGCTGGCTGGCACGGAGTTCGACCGGGCTGTGGGACATCAACAGCATCGGGCGCGTCACCGTCGACGGCCACGACTATCTGGTGGCGGCGCTGTCCCACGGCAACACGACCAAGGCGAAGGGGATTTCGCTGGTGGAGTCGGCGGCCGAGGCGGCGGTCTCGGCGTTCGGGACGTCGGGCGACTAGGACGCCCGTACCGGCCGGCGCGCGGGGCGCCGGAGGTCAGAGGCTGTAGCGGCGTGATCCTGCGCGGCCGCGCCACAGGGCGATCGCTCCGGCCAGCAGCACCACGCCGAGGCCCCCGGCGACCGGGCCGATCCAGCCGGAGGCGCCGTCGTCGTCCTTGACGGCGTCGGGACCCGAGCCGAAGTACCGCCGGTCGTACGCCGTGGAGTGCAGCCCCTCCGGCTTGAGCCGGCCGCCCTCCTCGATGGCCGCGGCGGGGTCGACGAAACCGAAGCCCCGGGAGTCGTCGCGGCCCCCGCTGGGCGCGTTGCGGGCCGTGTCCTCGAGGAGCTGCTTGATCTGCGCGGGGGCCAGGTCCGGGTGGGCGGCCCTGATCAGGGCGACCGCTCCGGAGACGAAGGCGGAGGCGGCGCTGGTGCCCCAGCCCTGGTAGTACTTGTCGTCCGGATCGGCGATGACGACATCGACCCCGGGGGCGCTGACGGTGGCGTACCAGCGGCGGGTGGAGAACGAGGCGCGGGTGCCGTACCGGTCGACGGCGGTCGCGGCGATCACGCCGGGATACGCGGCCGGGTACGAGATGTGGTCGCCCTTCTCCCCGCCGTTGCCGGCCGAGGCGACCACGACGGACCCCTTCTTGAGGGCGTACTGGACCGCTTCGTCCTCGGCGGGCTCGGGGTGGGCGGAGTTGGAGTCGTCGCCGAGGGAGAGGTTGATGACGTCGGCGCCGTGATCGGCGGCCCAGCGGATGCCCTCGGCGAGGGCGTTGCCTCGGGTGTTGCGGGCCTTGCTGCGGGCCGCGTCGCCGTCTTCGAGGATGACGCGGACGGGAAGGATCTTCGCCTCGGGCGCGATGCCCATCACGCCGTCGGCGTCGCCCGCGCCGTGTCCGTGGCCGGCGATGATGCCCGCCATCGCGGTCCCGTGCCGTGCCCAGGCACGGTCGCCGCGGCTTGCCCCGAAGCCGACCATGTCCTTGCCGGTGAGGACGTTGCCCGCCAGGTCCGGGTGCTCGCTGTCGACTCCGGTGTCGAGGACCGCGACGGTGATGCCGGCGCCCTTGGTGGTGCGCCAGGCCTGCTGGGTGTGCATCGCGTCGAGGGCCCACTGCTGGGCCCGTATGCCATCGGCGTGCGCGGTCGTCGCGGGCAGGAGAGCGAGGGAGCCGGCCAGGAGGAGGGTGAGGAACCGCCCCGACCTGCGGAGGGCGCCAACGGGCCTGCGGGCCGCGCCGCTTGGCGTACGGGACAGGCCAATTGACGTACGGGACACGCTGGTTGGCGTACCGGACGTGCCGGTTGACCTACGCGACACGCCGGTTGGCGCACCGGTTGGCTTGCGGGACGCGCCGTTCGCGCCTCGGGGCTCACGGATCATGACGGCTTCTCCGTGGCCGAGGTGACGGTCTTGCGCAGGCTCCGCTCGATGCGGTCGGCGAGGCCCTGCGCCTCGTGGCCGAGGCCGGCCTGGGCGACGGAGGTGGTGGCGCCGGACTTCACGGCGTCCGCGGCGGGTTCGGGCGTCGTGACGGACCGGCCGTCGGTGAAGCCGGACACCGCGTAGACGACGACGGGGGCGTCGGTGAGGACCGACACCGTCCAGGAGGCACGCTGGGCGTCGCCGAAGCCGGCGGCGACGGTGCCCTTCGCGGCGTATCCGCGGGGCATCAGGTCCGTGCGCCGGTCCAGGCCGTCCTTCTGGAAACGGGTCTTCAGCGAGGTCATGGCCGCCGCGTCCGCCTTGGTGAACAGCAGCCCGACGGTGGTGACATGACTGCGGGTCGCGTCCGTGTAGGTGGCCCGCAGGAGCCGCAGACAGCCGACGGGGGCGAGCGCCTTGCGCAGCAGCGGGTCGAAGGCGTCCTTGCAGCCGCTGTCGGGAGCGATGGCGATCCGCGTCCAGGTGCGGTCGGCGCCGCCGGGTCCCGCGCCCTCTCCGTTCACCGTGGGCGGGAAGAGCTGGTCGACAGGGGCGCTGTGCCACAGGTTCCCGGAGGCCGCGAAGGCACCGGCCGCCCCGGCGGCGCTCGCGCTGTCCCCGGTCAGCCAACTCCCGGTCGCCGCACCGCCGATGAGCCCGAGCCCGAGGACGACGCAGACGGTGGCAGCGACGATCCGCGGGCGGGTCCGGCCGCCCGGCGGGCGCAGCCGCGCGGTGTCGTCGTCGTAGGTCTCGGGCTGCCCGAACGACACGAAAGGACGCCCCTCGGTGGTGGTTCCCGACGGAGACGCGGCGTCGGCCGAACGTCGCGCCGAGGGGACTTCCGGGGACGGGGTCGCGCCCGTCCCGGACTCCTCGTCGCGGATCGGGCGCAGCCGCGTGGTGGTCTCGCTGAAGGACTCCGCGGGTACGTCGGTGCGACGCGGCGGTGCGGCGGGCCGCGCCGGCCTGTTGAAGGGCTCCACGGGTACGTCGGTGCCACGCCCCGGCGTGCCGGGGCGGGCCGGTGTGCCGTCGCGTCCGGAGTCGCGACGGCCGACGGCCGTGGCCGGCCGTGCCGTGCCCGAGGGCGGCGTGTCCGGGAACCGCGCCGAGGCCGGTGGCGGCGGCGGGGTGGTGCCCCGGTCCGGGTGCAGCGGCGGCTTCGGCCGCTCGCCGGTGCGGTGCGCACCCGCGGCGGACGCCGACGCCGGCCGGCGGAAGAAGCCGCCGGTCTCCGGGCCTCCCTCGCCCGCCGGGGGCCGGCTCTCCGGGGCGCCCGTCGCCGGCGGGGTCCCCGGTCGGGGCGGAGTCGACGCGGCTCCCCGCGAAGCCGGCGCCGACGGACGCTGCGCGGGCCCCCGCTGCGAGGCATGCGGTGCGGTGGAGGGCGCGTACGGAGGCCTCGCCGGGGTGTTGACGGTGGCCGGCGCCGGGGGCCGGCCGGTCGAGGGGGGCGGCGGCGGGGCGAGACCCGGACGGCGCGGCACGTCGGGGCGGGACGCGGGCATCGGCGGGGCGGACGGCTCGCGCGAGGAGCCCTGTCCGGTCGGCGGCGCCGGGATGCCGGGCGGCGGGGTGTCGTCCGCCGTGAAATCCTCGCCCTGCGGTACCGACGGACGGGGCGGAGACGACGGGCGTGGGGGAATGTCGGCGCGGCGCGCTTCCGTGCCCATGGCTCCCCCCGCTTCCTCGTACCGGGCCATCGGCCCGCCTCGGAGATCGTGCGGGTCGCTTCACACGTGCGGGAAGGATCCGGCCGACACAGGCACGCATACCCGTACCGACGTGCCGCCACCCCGGCCGTGACCGGCCCGGGCAAGGGCGTTCCTCCCTGCGTGCGCGTCACTCTACGGGTTGACACGCGCCGGGCGGGAACCAGTCCACGGCCCCGCGGCATCTGCCCGGAACGTCCCCCTACCCTGCGGTAATCCTGTCTGGCAGGCTTCGCTCATGACCGTCCGCGCCGCAGACCGGGCCCGCTACGACCGGGCCACCGCTCACCTCGACGCCCCCGTCGCGATCGTGGACCTGGAGGCCTTCGACGCGAACGCCGACGATCTACTGCGCAGGGCCGCGGGGAAACCGATCCGGGTCGCCAGCAAATCCGTACGCTGCCGGGCTCTGCTCGAACGCGTCCTGGGCCGCGACGGCTTCGCCGGCATCATGTCGTTCACGCTGGCCGAGTCGATCTGGCTCGCCCGCTCCGGCTTCGACGACGTCCTTCTCGCCTATCCCTCGGCCGACCGCAAGGCCTTCGCCGAGCTGACCGGCGACCCCAAGCTCGCGGCCGCGGTCACCGTCATGGTCGACGACCCCGCCCAGCTCGCGCTGATCGACGCGGCCCGGCAGGGCGGCACCGAAGTCGTCCGGGTCTGCCTGGAGTTGGACACGTCCTTCCGGCTGTTCGGCGGGCGCGTCCGGGTCGGGGCCCGCCGCTCGCCGCTGTACTCGGCGGCCCAGGTGGCCGAGATGGCCCGTACGGTGACGCGTCGGCCCGGCTTCCGGCTCGTCGGGATCATGGCGTACGAGGGGCACATCGCCGGTGTGGGCGACTCCCTCGCCGGCCGACCCGTGCGTTCGCGTGCCATCCGGCTCATGCAGGCCGCGGCCCGCAAGGAGCTCGTCGAGCGGCGGGCCGACGTGGTGGGCGCGGTGCGGGCCGTCGCGCCCGACCTGGAGTTCGTCAACGGCGGCGGCACGGGCAGCGTGCAGCACACGGCGGCCGAGGACGCGGTGACCGAGATCGCCGCGGGGTCGGGGCTCTATGTGCCGCGGCTCTTCGACAACTACACGTCGTTCGACGGGCGTCCGGCCGCCCTGTTCGCCCAGCCGGTGGTCAGGCGGCCCGGGGTCGGAGTGGTGACGGTGCTCGGCGGCGGGTATCCGGCGTCGGGTGCCGCGGGCCCTGACCGGCTCCCCGTGCCGTATCTCCCGGAGGGGTTGAAGTACGACCCTCAGGAGGGCCCCGGCGAGGTGCAGACGCCGCTGCTCGGTGCCCCTGCCGACGATCTGCTGATCGGCGACAAGGTGTGGTTCCGGCACGCCAAGGCGGGCGAACTGTGCGAGCGGTTCGAGGAACTGCACCTGGTGGAGGGCGACTCCGTGACGGCGACCGTGCCGACGTACCGCGGAGAGGGCCGGACCTTCCTCTGACCGGCTGACCGGCCGACCGGCTGACCCACCGACCCGACCGGCTCACCGACCGGCCGTCCCGGGGCGTTGGCCGCCGGTCCCTACTGGCCGGGGCCGATGCTGCTGCCCACTCCCCCGCCCGTGGCCGCGTCGTCCACCGGGCGGATCCCCTTGGTGATCCGGTCCATGTCGGAGAGCGACGGCCCGTCCGCGCCGGCGTCGAAGGCGAAGCGGACCATGACCAGCGACTGGGAGCCGGTGCTGGCGGGGAAGGCCAGCGACTCGACGTAACCGCCGGGCCCGACCCCGGTCCTGACGCGCCAGCGCACGAAGTACCCGGCCCGGCCCCCGACGGCGACCGAGCCGGACTTCACCACCTCGTGGGACGTGATGCCGCGATAGGGGCGGTTGTCGAGGACGTCGCGGTCGTACGCGCTGTCCGCGGCGGACTTGATGTCGTGCTGGGCGAGGGCCTTGGGCGACTTCTCGTCGTTCGAGGTGACCGTGCTGGAGAAGACCCTGCCGTGGCGGCAGAGCCCGGGGTCACCGGGGCAGTCGTACGTGCCGGGCGTGACCATCAGGAGGTCGTCCTCGGCGAGCCGGTCGGCTCTGGCCCAGCCGTCTGGCAGGGGCAGGGTGATGCCGTTGAGTTCGTCCTCGACGACGGACGGGTCGTCGGACGGTTCGGACGCGGAGGCCGTGGGCGAGGGCGAGGACGACCGGGTCCCGCTCGCCGACGGGGTGGCGGAGGCCGCCTTGGCCGCCGCGTCGCTCCCGCCGTCACCCTGGCCGAGGACGACGGCACCGGTGACGATCGCGGCGACCAGGACGACCGCGGCCACGGTGAGAGTGACGGCCTTGGCTCGGCGCGAGCCGCCCCCGGCCGGCTGCGGCTGCGCCGCGGGCGGTGCGGGCGCCTCCGGCTGACGCCGGTGCTCGGTCCACGCGGTGCCGTCCCACCAGCGCTCGACGAGCGGGTAGGACGGATCGCGGTACCAGCCGGGCGGGGGCGTCATGCTCATCCCGGCACTCTAGGACGTGCCCGCGAGCTCCGTACACGCGGCCGGGCGGGCGGTGTTCGGTGAGCGGCCTTCAACGGGCGGCGTTCAGTAGACGGTGTCCTGCTGGTCGGGCACCACCGAGCCGTCGTCCCGCCGTACCGGCCCCTTGCCGCCGTCCGGCTCGTTGTAGGCGGTCGTCGAGCACGGGTAGGGGTCCGTCTTCCGCGGAAGCGGCTCGATGAACATCGGGTTGATCACCCAGCGGCCGTCGGCGTCGTCGTACGCCCGGCACATGACCTCGTTCTTGTTCCGGTTGAGGACGAGGTGCGCGCCGGTGGCGTCGCCGACGAAGGTCACGTCGGTGTCGGCGTCGCCGCCCGCGATCGCCGTCCGGTGCCGCCGGTCCTGCTGCTGCCAGGCCGCGGCGCCCTTGACGCCGTAGATCTCCTGGTTGATCCAGCAGCGCTTGCCGTCGATGTACGGAATGGCCTCGCCCTGGCTCGCCGGTACGTCGCCGCAGCCCTGGTTCCAGGTGGTGATCCGGCCGTGCCGGTCCAGGACCGAGCGGATCGCGATCGTGTGCGCCGCGTCGATGCCGACGCCGCGCGACCAGACCTCGGTGACGGGTTCGGAGCCCGCCGAGACGATGTAGACGTCGAATCCGGCCCGTTGCAGCGTGCGGATCAGATCACGCTGCTGGTCGTAGTAGCGGACGTACGCGGGGATGGTGTGCGTGCCGAGGGTCCGGGTCGAGCCGACGGGGGCCGCGAGCGCCTCCTCGCGCGCCTTCTTCGTGTACGAGGTCAGCTCGGCGACCGTGTGCCCGGCGAACAGCTGGGGCACCCAGGCGTACTGCGGGACGGTGCGCCGGTGGTTCCAGTCACCGGCGAAGGCGGCGGCGCCGCTCATCGTCGTCCCGTCCTCGCGGATCTCGAAGATCTCGTCGGTGCAGCCGGTGTTCGTGGCGGTCGGCAGCGGCGCTCCCACCGGCACGTCGGTGCCGCAGGCCGCGGTGAGGGCGGTGTCCGCCGCGTCCGTGAGCCACTTGCTGGTGTCCTGCCAGCTCGCCGGGCGCAGGATCTTGTCGTGCCGCAGGGCCCAGGAGATGGTGGCGTCGGTGACGTCGTTCTTGGTGACCGTGTTGTCCCAGTCGAAGGCGGCCACCGGGCGGCCGCCGCCCCCGTGCCCGGAGCAGCTGCCCCGCTCGTCGATGACCTGCTGGAGGTGGGCGCGGTTGTCGCCGTACCAATGTCCGGACAGGCGAGGGCAGTTCGCGGACGCGGTCGCGGCGGCGACCGGAGCTGTCGGCGCGGCCGCCAGGGCGGCGGCCGCGACCGTGGTCCACGCGAGGGCTGATCGGAATCGCATGGAACGTACATACACCTGAACGGCCCCGAGAACCTACTGGGGCGTGACGTACGCGCCCGAGATTCCACCGTCCACCAGGAAGTCGGTGGCGTTCACGAAGGACGAGTCGTCACTGGCGAGGAAGGCGACCGCGGCCGCGATCTCGTCGGCCTCGGCGAACCGGCCGACCGGGATGTGCACGAGCCGGCGCGCGGCCCGCTCCGGGTCCTTGGCGAACAGCTCCTGGAGGAGCGGGGTGTTCACCGGCCCCGGGCACAGCGCGTTGACCCGGATCCCCTCGCGGGCGAACTGCACGCCCAGCTCGCGCGACATGGCGAGCACTCCGCCCTTGGAGGCGGTGTACGAGATCTGCGAGGTCGCCGCGCCCATCCGGGCCACGAAGGACGCCGTGTTGATGATGGAGCCCCTGCCCTGCTGCCGCATGTACGGGATGGCCGCCTTGCAGCAGAGGAAGACGGAGGTGAGGTTGACCTCCTGGACCCGCTTCCAGGCCTCCAGGCCGGTCTCCAGGATGGAGTCGTCGTCGGGCGGCGAGATGCCCGCGTTGTTGAAGGCGATGTCGACCGATCCGTAGGTCTCGTACGCGGTCCTGAAGAGCGCGTCGACCTCCTCGGGGTCGGTGACGTCGACCTTGACGAAGATTCCGCCGACGTCCTCGGCGGCCGCCTTGCCGCGGGTCTCGTCGACGTCGCCGCAGACGACGTGGGCGCCCTCGGAGGCGAGCCGGCGTGCGGTCGCGAGGCCGATGCCGCTGCCGGCACCGGTGATGACGGCGGTGCGGCCGACGAGGCGACGGCAGATGTTGTCCTCGGTCACTGTGCGGGGCCCTCCGTGCTGATGAAGACGTTCTTGGTTTCGGTGAAGGCGGCAAGCGCGTCCGGGCCGAGTTCACGGCCGATCCCCGACTGCTTGAAGCCGCCGAAGGGGGTCCAGTAGCGGACGCTGGAGTGGGAGTTGACGGACAGGTTCCCGGCGCGGACGGCCTGGGAGACACGCAGCGCCCGGCCGACGTCCCGCGTCCAGATGGACCCGGCGAGGCCGTAGTCGGTCGCGTTGGCGAGCCGGACGGCGTCGGCCTCGTCCTCGAAGGGGAGGACGACGGCGACCGGGCCGAAGACCTCCTCGACGGCCACGCGCGCGCCGGGCGCGACGCCGGTGAGCACGGTCGGCGGGAACCAGAAGCCGGGGCCTTCGGGGGCCTTGCCGCGGATGCCCTCGATGTCGTCGGTGGCGTACGACCGTACGCGCTCCAGCTGCACCCGGGAGATCAGCGGACCCATGCCGGTCCGCTCGTCGGCGGGGTCGCCGACGACCACGGACTCGATGGCCGGGGCGAGGAGGTCGAGGAACCGGTCGTAGACCGAGCGCTGGACGAGGATGCGGGTGCGGGCGCAGCAGTCCTGTCCGGAGTTGTCGAGGAAGGACATGGGGGCGGCCGCGGCGGCGGCCTCGATGTCGGCGTCGGCGAAGACGATGTTCGGGCTCTTGCCGCCGAGTTCGAGGGTGACGCGCTTGAGCAGGGCCGCACCCTTGGCCAACACCTGTTTGCCCACGGCCGTTGACCCCGTGAAGACGATCTTCGCGACCCCGGGGTGCTCGACCAGTGCGTTGCCGGCGACGGCGCCGGCCCCCGGGAGTACCTGGAAGAGGTGCTCGGGCAGGCCTGCCTCCAGGGCGAGTTCGGCCAGGCGCAGCGCCGTCAGGGGGGTCGTCTCGGCGGGCTTGAGGATCACCGCGTTGCCGGCGGCGAGGGCGGGTGCCGTGCCCCAGGCCGCGATGGGCAGGGGGAAGTTCCAGGGCGCGATGACGCCGACCACGCCGAGCGGTTCGAGGATCGTGACGTCGAGACCGCCCGGCACCGGGATCTGGCGGCCGGTCAGCCGTTCCACTCCGCCGGCCGCGTAGTCCAGCAGGTCCCGGACGTTGCCCGCCTCCCAGCGGGCGTTGCCGATGACGTGCCCGGCCTCGCGCACTTCCAGCAGGGCCAGTTCCTCGACGTGTGCGTCCACGGTCGCGGCGAAGCGGCGCAGCAGCCGGGCCCGCTCGCCCGGTGCGAGAGCGGCCCAGCCGGCCTGCGCCTTCGCGGCCCGTACGACGGCCGCGTCGACGTCCCGCGGGGTGGCGGCCGGGACGGTGGCGATGACCTCCTCGGTCGCGGGATTGAGCACCTGGAGCGCGTGCTCGCCGGCGTCAGGACCGGCGGACGGCTCGGCGTGCTGGGCAGCGGACTGGTCGGACAAGAAATGCCTCACAAGCGTTCGAAGGAGCGGCGCAGCTCCCAGTCGGTCACCGCGGCGTCGAAGGCAGCCAGCTCGACGCGGGCCATGTTGCGGTAGTGCGCGACGACCTCGTCGCCGAAGGCGGCCTTGGCGATCGGGCTGTTCTCCCAGATCTCGGCGGCCTCGCGCAGGGTGGTGGGCACGTGCGCGTACTCGGCGGCGTACGCGTTGCCCGCGCAGGCCTCGGGCAGTTCCAGCTTCTGCTCGATGCCGTACAGACCGGCCGCGACGAGTCCGGCGACGGCCAGGTGCGGGTTGACGTCTCCGCCGGGGAGCCGGTTCTCGAAGCGCATCGAGCGGCCGTGGCCGACGACGCGCAGCGAACAGGTGCGGTTGTCGTAGCCCCATGCGACCGCGGTCGGCGCGAAGGAACCGGGCTGGAACCTCTTGTACGAGTTGATGTTCGGGGCGTACAGCAGCGAGAAGTCCCGGAGCGCGGCCAGCTGGCCGGCGAGGAAGTACCGCATGACCTCCGACATACCGCCGGGCCCGTCACCCGCCATCGCGTTGGTGCCGTCCTGGTCGGCGAGCGAGAGGTGGATGTGGCAGGAGTTGCCCTCGCGCTCGTTGTACTTCGCCATGAAGGTCAGCGAGACGCCTTCCTGGGAGGCGATCTCCTTGGCACCGGTCTTGTAGACGGTGTGCTGGTCGCAGGTGACGAGGGCCTCGTCGTACTTGAAGGCGATCTCGTGCTGGCCCGGGTTGCACTCGCCCTTGGCGGACTCGACGGTCAGTCCGGCCGTCTGCATCTCGTTGCGGATGCGGCGCAGCAGGGGCTCGATCCGGCCGGTGCCGAGGACCGAGTAGTCGATGTTGTACTGGTTGGCGGGCGTCAGGTCCCGGTAGTGCGCGTCCCAGGCCTGCTCGTAGGTGTCCTTGAAGACGATGAACTCGAGCTCGGTGCCGACCTGGGCGGTGTAGCCGAGTTCCGCGAGCCGGTCGAGCTGCTTGCGCAGGATCTGCCGGGGCGCGGCCACCACGGGGGAGCCGTCGTTCCAGACGAGGTCGGCGATGAGCAGGGCGGTGCCCTCGTTCCACGGCACGCGCCGCAGGGTGGCGAGATCCGGGCGCATGGCGAAGTCGCCGTAGCCCCGGTCCCAGGAGGACATGTCGTATCCCTCGACGGTGTTCATCTCGGTGTCGACGGCGAGGAGGTAGTTGCAGCCCTCCGTGCCGTGCTCCAGGACGTCGTCGAGGAAGAAACGGGCGGCGAACCGCTTGCCCTGGAGCCGCCCCTGCATATCGGGGAAGGCCAGGACTACCGTGTCGATCTCTCCGCTCGCGACGAGGGCTCGAAGCTCCTCGACACTGAGCGGGGGTGTGCGGTCTGCCACGGGAAGTGCCTCCTTCGGTCAGCCGAGAGCCATAAGGTATTGCGGAGAACCATTGCTTGGGAAGGGGGAACGGCCAGATGTCGCAGACGGATCCTGACGGTGGCCCGGGCGGCCTCGTGGACCGGCTGACGCCGGTGCTGCGGCCGGTGCGGGCGGGCAACGGTTTCGAGGAGGCGCTGGAACAGATCCTCCAGGTCGTCCGGCTCGGGCTGGTGCCGGGCGGCGAGCGGCTGCCCGCGGAACGCGAGCTGGCCGAGCGGCTGGGGATCAGCCGGGTGACCCTGCGCGAGGTACTGAAGGTGCTCCAGGACGAGGGGCTCGTCGAGTCGCGGCGGGGCAGGTACGGCGGCACGTTCGTCCGGCCGCGGACCGACGCGCGGGGCGAGGACGAGCTGCGGCGCCGGGTCGCGGCGGTCGACATCGAGGACGTGCTGCGCTTCCGCGAGGTGCTGGAGGTCGGAGCGGCCGGTCTCTGCGCGGCGCACGGGCTGTCCCCGCAGCAGGCGGCGCGGCTGCGCGACGCGCTGGCCCGCACGCACGACGCGCCACTGGCGGACTACCGGCGCCTGGACACGCTGCTGCACCTCACCCTCGCCGAGCTGTGCGGCTCCCCCTCGCTCACGGCCCAGTACGCGGCCGTACGCGCGAACCTCAACGACCTGCTCGACTGCATCCCGCTCCTGGTGCGGAACCTGGAGCATTCGCAGCGTCAGCACATCGCGCTGGTCGAGGCGGTGCTCGACGGGGACGCGGACGGCGCGCGGGAGATGATGCGCGAACACTGCGGGGGCACGGCGGCGCTGCTGCGGGGTTTCCTGGCCTGAGCGACGGGCAGGTCTTGATTCCGCCCGCCCGGCCAGCAATGGTATGAACGTGTTCCATTGAATCCCAGGGAGTGCAGTGTGGGCAGGCCGCTGATCGGTGTGAGTACGTATCTGGAGCCCGGGGTGCGCTGGGGCGTCTGGGAGCTGGACGCGACACTGCTGCCGGCCGGCTATCCGCGGCTCGTGCAGCGGGCGGGCGGGCTCGCCGCCCTGCTGCCGCCGGACGATCCGGCGTATGCCGCGGAGGCCGTCGCCCGCCTCGACGGGCTGGTCGTCGCGGGCGGCCCGGACGTCGAGCCCGCGCGGTACGGCGCCGAGCGCTCCCCGCGCACCGGCCCGCCGGCCGCGGAGCGGGACGCCTGGGAACTCGCCCTGATCGAGGCGGCGTTGGCGTCCGGCACACCTCTTCTCGGCATCTGCCGCGGGATGCAGCTCCTGAACGTCGCCCTCGGCGGGACCCTCGTGCAGCACCTCGACGGCCATCTGAAGGACGTCGGAGTCTTCGGGCAGCACGACGTGACGCCCGTACCCGGGACCCGGTACGCGGAGGCCGTCCCGGAAACCAGCACCGTGCCCGCGTACCACCACCAGGCGGTGGAGCGGCTCGGCGAGGGCCTGCTGGCCTCTGCCCACGCCACGGACGGCACGGTGGAGGCGATCGAACTTCCCCGCCCCGCCTGGGCGTTGGGTGTGCAGTGGCACCCCGAGATGGGCGACGACCCCCGCGTCATGCGGGCCCTGATCGAAGCCTCTTCCTGAGCCACTCCAGGGCCGCCTCCCCCTGAGCCCGCTGGAAGGGGCGCAGGGTCGGCAGCCCCGGAGGCGCCGGCCGACGGGACTGGTGCACGAAGTAGCCCGCCACGGCGGCCAGCGTGGCCGTGGCGCCGTCCGGGTCGGCCGCCCGGCCCAACGGGTGTGCGGCGAAGAGCACTTGCGGGTCGGGGCCGCCCTGAGCGCGCACGCACGGGAGCATGACCAACAGGTCGAACCAGGGGGCGGCCCGCACGGCGTGCGGCCAGTCCACGAAGACGACCTGGCCGGCCACCGTGAGCAGGATGTTGTCCGCGCGCAGATCACCGTGCGCCAGGGTGTCACCGCTCGCGAACCGGGCCCAGGGGGAGGCGAGTTCGGCCAGCTCGCGCAGATGGCTCCGCGTCCAGGGGTCGAGGCCCTCGCCGGTGTCGCCCTCCTCGGTCATTCGCTGCCAGCCACGGAAGGCGTCCGCGCTGCTCGCGGCGACCGGCGGAGCGTCCACCGGGGACGGGGTGAGCGCCCGGCCCAGCTCGCCGACCGCGTCGAGCACCCGCGTCAACTCGTCGTCCCGCCACGGGACATGGGGCTGGCGACCGTCGACATCCTCGAAGACGAGAGCGACCCAGGTGCCGTCGTCGTAGGAGCCGAGCAGACGGGGTGCGGGAACCTCGGGAGGGAGCGCGGCGGCGTGGCGGGCCTCTGCGCGGTGCATCGCCGGGCTGTCCGGGTTCGTCTCGGCGCTCACCGCCTTGACGAACGCGCGACGCCCGGCTGCCGTGGTGACGCGGGCCGCCACGCCGGGCGAGAAGCCGCCGGTCTGGGTGACCGCCGCCGTCACCGGCGCCCCGAGCAGGTCCGCGACGGCGCCCTTGACCGCCCCGGGAAGTGCTTCCCAGGAGGTACGGACACCTGTGGCGGGCGGGGCGGGGAGGCGCATGTCCGCATCCTGCGGGGCGCCGGGCGGGCCGCGCCACGCAATTTCGCGAGCGGCACGTGCGGTACCTGCAACCGCCCGTACCACCGGAACAGGGTGCGCGATGCCTGCAACCGCCCGTACCACCGGAACGCGGTGCGCGGCACCCGTAGCCGCCCGTACGGGACGCGACAAGTCCCTCGCGGAGCGCCCCCGGCCGATCCCGTCACGCCCGGCTTCGGGTGAGCGTCAGCAGGTCGCGGGCCGGGCCCGTGGGACGGTGGCCCGTCGGCCAGACCGCGCGGAGGGCTCGGTGGAGGCGTACCTCGGCGAGCGGGATGCTCACCAGGCGATGGGAGGAGAGCTCCTCGCGCAGGGCCAGTTCGCTCAGCACGGCGGGCCCCGCGCCACTGACCGCCGCGGCCTTCACCGCCGTGGTCGAGGAGAGTTCCAGGAGCGGCAGGGCCAGACCGCCGAGCGCCGTGTCGAGGACCTGGCGGGTGCCCGAGCCCTTCTCGCGGAGGATGAGGGCGGTCGCGGCCAGCTCGTCCGCGGCGAGCGGAGCGCGCCGGCGGGCCCACGGGTGCGTCGGGGCCACCACCACGATCAGGTCGTCATGCGCGATGACGGCCGAATCCAGTCCCGTCGGCACCGACAGTCCCTCGACGAAGCCCAGATCCGCCTCGCCGGTCAGCAACTGCTCGGCAACCACGGTCGAGTTGCCCGCGAGCAACGACACGGCCGTACCGGGTCGCTGCGCGTGCAAGGCGATCAGCCAGCCGGGCAGCAGGTACTCGGCGATCGTCATGCTCGCCGCGACCCGCAGCCGGGAGTCGCGACGGTCGCGCAGCGCCCGTGCCCCCACGTCGAAGGCCTCCGCCGCCTCGACGATCCGCCGCGCCCATTCGGTGACCAGCGCACCGGCGTCGGTGAGGCGCGAGCCGCGCGGCGACCGGTCGACCAGGGCCACGCCCAACTGCCGCTCCATGGAACGGATCCGGCTGCTGGCCGCGGGCTGCGTGATCCCGAGCTCGCGCGCGGCCCGCCCGAGACTCCCCAGCCGGGCCACGGCCAGCAGCAACTCCAGCGCGCCCAGATCCGGGACGCGATGCGCGATCCCGGCCGACGCCCCCGCGCCGCCCACCGCCTCCGGCTGCTCAGCCATGGGGACCCCCGTAAGGGCCACTGCCGTACGTCCGCTCACTCATAAACCCAGCTTATGCCCTCATAGACACGTACTCCCTGGTGGCGGGCCCGGGACGGCGGGACCGTGGAGACATGGTCACCGCAGCCCCGCCCCTCCCCCTCCCGATCGCAGAGGTCCGCCGCCCCCGCGCCGCCGCCGTCCGCCACCTCGGGCCGAACTGGTACGCCTCCGTGATGGGTACGGCAATCGTGGCCACGGCGGGAGCCGGACTGCCCGTGGACGTGCCCGGGCTGCGCACGGCGTGCGCGGTCGTCTGGGCCCTCTCGCTGATCATGCTCGTCACCCTGCTCGGCGCCCGGACCCTGCACTGGACCTACCACCGCGACCAGGCCCGCGCCGGCCTCCTCGACCCGGGCACGGCCCCCTTCTACGGCTGTGTCGCCATGGCCCTGCTCGCCGTCGGCGGCGCCACCATCGTGGTCGGCGCGGACTGGATCGGGACACGGGCGGCGGCCGTCCTGGACGCCGTGCTGTTCAGCGCCGGTACGGCCGTCGGGCTGACGGTCGCCGTGGTGGTGCCGTACCTCATGGTGGTCCGCCATCGCATCGAGCCCAACCAGGCGACGCCGGTCTGGCTGCTGCCCGTCGTCTCGCCGATGGTGTCCGCCGCGCTCGGCCCCCTGCTGGTCCCCCACCTGCCGCCCGGGCAGGCACAGGAGAGCCTCCTGCTCGCCTGTCTCGCGATGTTCGGGCTCAGTCTGGTGGCCACCCTGCTCATGCTCCCGTTGATCTTCGCCCGGCTGATCACCGGCGGTCCGCTGCCGCTCGCGATGACCCCGGTCCTGTTCCTGGTCCTCGGTCCGCTCGGGCAGTCCACCACCGCCGTCAACAAGTTCGCGGACAGCGCCCCCGGTGTGGTCCCCGTCCCCTACGACCAGGGCATGGCGGTCCTCGCCGTGCTGTACGGCGTGCCGGTGATGGGCTTCGCACTGCTCTGGCTCGGCCTCGCCGGCGCGTTGGTACTGCGGGCCCGGCGCCGGGGCATGGGGTTCACGATGACCTGGTGGGCGTTCACCTTCCCGGTGGGCACCTGTGTCACCGGCGCGGAGGGACTCGCCCGGCACACCGGACTCGCCGCGTTCGACGCGCTCGCGGTCGGCCTGTACGCACTGCTCGTGGCCGCCTGGGCCGTGGCCGCCGTCCGCACAGCCCGCGGTCTGCTCAGCGGCGAGCTGCTCGCAGCGCCTCGCCGATGACCTCGGGAGCCTGCGCCAACGAGGGTCCGTACCAGGTGAGATGACGGCCGCTGACGAGTGCGCAGGGGGTTCCCGGGAACGCCTCGGGGCCGTCGTCGGCGCTGAAACGGTAGGGCTCGTCGGGCAGGACCACGAGGTCGGGCCCTGCGTCCCGCAGCTCCTCCACCGGGACCCGCGGATAGCGCTCGGAGTGGCCCGCGTACAGCTGGTCCACGCCCAGCCGCGCGAGCACGTCCCCGGCGAAGGTGTCCCGGCCGAGCACCATCCAGGGCCGCCGCCAGACCGGCACGACGGCGGTCGTACGGCGGTCCGGCTCGGGAAGGTCCGCCCACGCGGCCTCCGCCTCGTCGAGCCAGCGCGGCCGGGACCGGGCCCCGCAGGCCCGCAGCACCCGGTCCAGTTCGCGGAAGGCCGCCGGCACGTCCCGCACCTCGGTGACCAGGACCTCGATCCCCGCCTCGCGCAGGGCGGCCAGGTCGGGGGCGCGGTTCTCCTCCTCGTTGGCGACGACCAGGTCGGGGGCCAGCCGGACGATCGCCTCCACCGCGGGATTCTTGGTGCCGCCGATCCGTACGACGTCGAGGTCCGCCGGATGGCTGCACCAGTCGGTCGCGCCGGCCAGGGCGCCGGGGAGCGACACGGCCACGGCCTCGGTCAGCGAGGGCACCAGCGAGACCACACGCCTCGCCGCGCTGTGAAAGGCGGTCACGGCCGTGTGCCCCAGGTGGTGATCAACGGATACGAGCTGACCGCGAAGGCGGGGTCGTCGAGGAGCCGCAGACAGCGCTCCAGCCGGTCCGGCGTCAGCCCCTCCCCCAGGAGCCGCTCGGCCAGCTGCCGGATGTTGACCTGGTGGAGCTGGGTGCCGGGCGATCCGCCGGTCCAGGACTCGGCGTACGTCACCGACGCCACGTCCGTCAGCCCGGCCGCACGCAGCGCCCCGTACGTGCGCAGGCCCCAGTGGATGTCGGCGCCGGCCCGCGAGACGACCGTCATCACCGCGTCGTGCGTCCGCTCGAAGAGCGCGGCCGCCTCGGGCGTGGGCGCCGCGAGGACGGAGATCCAGCCGCAGTCGAACTCGTCCAGCACCAGCCGTCCGCCGGGACGCAGCGCCCGCACCAGCCGGTCCAGGGCGGCGAGCCGCTCCGGCACGTGCAGCAGCACGAGCCGTGCGTGGACGAGGTCGAACCCGCCCTCGGGCAGGTCTTCCTTGCTGATGTCGTGGCGTACGACGCGGAGGTTGGGGCGCTCGGGCAGGCCGTCCATCCAGCGCGGTTCGAGGTCCGTGGCCAGCACGGAGCCGCTGGGTCCGACCCGGTCGGCGAGCCAGCCGGCCACCGAGCCGCCGCCCGCACCCACCTCCAGACAGCGCGTTCCCGCCGCGACGCCGAGGTCGGCCAGCCGCGCGAAGGTCACCGGGTCGTAGCAGGTCTCCAGGGCGTCGAAACGCCCACCGGCGTGCTCGGAGGTGTTGTCGAAGGCGTAACCGGGGGTGCCTGGCATGGCGTCAGTATCCCAGCGCCGCCCGGTCGGGTCAGCGGCCCCCGAAGGCGTGCCGGTCCTCCACGGCGTCGATGTGGTCGGCGACGGCGACCACGACCACACGGGTGTCCGGCACGGTCGCCCGCCACCGGTGGCGTACCCCGCCCGTCAGGTACAGCGTGTCGCCGCGCCCGAGCCGGTGGGCGCGGCCCTCCGCCTCGACCTCCACCGCGCCGTCCGCGACGTACATCAACTGGTCGTTGCGGTGCTGCAGTTCGCGGCCCGCGTCGTGGTCGCCGGTGAACTCCGTGGCGTGCAGCTGATGGTGACCGCGCACCAGAGGGCGCACCCGGGCCTCGGAGGTGAACTCGGCGGCGTCGGCCCGCACGACGTCCACGCTGCACGCCGGGTCGGCCGCGGCCAGCAGCTCGCCGGCGGTGGTGTCGAGGGCGTCGGCGACCCGCTCCAGGGAGCGCCTGCTGGGCCGGGCCCGCTCGTTCTCCACCTGGCTCAGGAAAGGGACCGACAGGCCGCTGCGCTCGGCCACGACGGCGAGGGTGAGCTCCAGTGCCCGGCGCCGCCGCCGGACGGCCGCGCCCACCCGAAGGGGCTGTTCTTTGTGGTCGCCCATCGCTCCGGCTCCCTCCATCGCTCGTCGGTTGCTGCTTCTGACCACTTCTCACGGCAGTGCTTCTGATGAGTTCTCTGCACCCTACGCATGTTCGGCAAACCGTTTCATGCGCCCGTCACATCGCTGTCACACCGAGGGAGGGCCAGGGTTACAGTTCGCGCCAATAGACGAGTTCTCCCGACTCGCCCGGTGCCGACTCCTCCCGGGGGACGAAAAGGCTGACCAAGAGCGCCGGGTGCCCTGCGGGGTCGGTGATCAGGGCGGCCGACGGATTGGCGAAGGCGCGGCTGCCGCCGTGGGTGCGGAGGCCGAGCCGGTCGGCCCGACCGGTGGCCGGATCGTAGGCGTACGTCCGCCAGCTCCCGAAGTCGTTCTGCCACCGCTGGCCCTCGACCAGGACCAGCTCGCCGCCGCCGAGTTCGAGGGCGGAGCGGTCGCCTATGTTGCCGGCGGTGCCCCAGGACTCCAGGGCGCGGTCGAGGCGCTGGTCGGGACGTGCGTGCCAGGTCCTGAAGTCCGTGAGCACGGCGCGCAGTTGCCGGTCGTTGTCGCACTCCGCCCGGTAGTGCCCGGTGAGTTCGACCGTCCCGTCGTGCACCGCGGTGATGTCCGGCGTGCCCTCGGCGCAGCGCGAGAGCGTCAGGGGTGCGTCGAACGCGTGCTCGGCCGTGCCGGTCAGCAGGGCGTCGAGATCCGGGTAGCCGCGTACGGCTATGTGGTTGTCCGGATCCTTCTCGTACGCGAGGACGTAACCGCCGCGGTCGTCGGCGGCGAGGCTGGGCTGGCTGGTGCCCGCGCCGAAGTCGTGCCGCCGGGTCCAGGTGCGCAGGTCGGCGGAGGTGGCGAGGGCCGCGTGGAAGCGGCCGTCGCCGAGGGTCGTGTGGTAGACGGCGAGATACATGCCGTCCGCCGCCTGCACGATCTGCGCGGCGTCCATGGTGCGGCCGGAGTCGTCCCGCGTGCCGTAGCTGTGGCCGTCGGACGTGCGCACGTCCCCGGCCAGTTCCGCGAAGCGCGCGGTGGCCGCGGAGGCGGGGGCCGCGCTCGCGTCCGGCAGGCGGGAGAGCAGGAGCGCGGCAGCCGTCAGCGCGACGAGGAGTACGGGCAGGCGTGCGGTCACGGGTGGCTCACAGGGACGGGCGGCGGGCAGAGGACGAGCGTACGAACGACTCGGCCGCCCCGGGTACGCCCCGAGGGGTGGGCTTCGCCACACGAGAACCGCTCGGGTTCCCGTCGCGAGGCCCACCCCTCGGGGTGAGCGGCGGCCGGACGGCCGCCGTACCGGTCCGGTCTACTGCGGAGTCATCCGCTCGACCATGTCCGGGTGCTGCTTCAGCCATGTGGCGACGGCGTCCTCCTCATGGCCCTGTCCCGACTTCTTGATCTCGCTCTCCAGGCTGCCGAGCTCGCCCTCGCTCATCCGGAAGTTCTTGATCCACTTGGTGAGCTGCGGGTACTGCTCCGGGAACTTCTTGCTGGAGATGGTCCGGATCGTGTTGCCCTCTCCGAACAGCTTCTTGTCGTCCGCGAGCTTGGTCAGCTTGTACTCGCTGTAGGCCCAGTGCGGAGACCACAGCACAACGGCCACCGGCTCCTTCTTGGCGTACGAACGCTTCAGCTCGGCCAGCATCGCGGGCGTGGAGCCGTCGACGACCTTGTACTCCTTGTCGAGCCCGTAGCCCGGCAGGACCTTCTTCTTGAGCAGGTTCATCTCGCCGGTGCCCGGCTCGATACCGATGATCTTGCCGTCGAAGGTGCCGGCCTTGCCCTTGAGGTCCGCCAGGGTCTTGACGCCCTTGACGTACGAGGGCACGGCGACCTCCAGCGAGGTCGGCCGGTACCAGGTGCCCAGGTCCTTGAGGTCGTTCTTGTGCTGGTCCCAGTAGTTCTTCTGGGCATACGGCAGCCACGCGTCGAAGTTGACGTCGAGGTCGCCGGTGGCCAGGCCGGTGTAGACCGGGCCGACATCCATCTGCTTGAGGTTCAGCTTGTAGCCGCGCCGTGCCAGGACGTTCTTCCACAGATAGGTGACGGCGACGTCCTCGTCCCAGGGGAACCAGGCGACATTCACCTCGCGTTTCGCCTCGGCGCTCGTGCCGGACGAGGAGCGCTCGACCGGCGCCAGCTTGTCGGCGAGCCCGGGGTTCTGCTTCAGCCAGGCACGCACGGCGTCCTGCTGCTTGCCCTTGCCGGCCTTGTTGATCTCGGCCTCAAGACTCGTGAGCTGCTTCTCGGTCAGCTTGAAGTTCTTGAGCCACTTGCCGACGGCCGGGTTGTCCTGGGCGAAGCCCTTGCGGGACAGCGTGTGCACGCCGTCGCCCTTGCCCCAGGCGCCCTTGGGGTCCTTGAGCTTCTTCAGCTTGTAGTCGCTGTACGCCCAGTGCGGCGACCAGAGCGTGCCGACGAACGGCTCCTTCTTGGCGTACGCGCGCTTCAGCTCGGCCAGCATCGCGGGCGTGGAGCTGTCGACGACCTTGTACTCCTTGTCGAGCCCGTACGCCTTGAGGACCTTGGTCTTGAGCAGGCCCATCATCCCGGCGCTCGGCTCGATGCCGGTGATCTTGCCGCCGAACTCGTCGGCCTTGCCCTTGAGATCCTCCAGGGAGTCGATGCCCTTCATGTACGAGGGCACGCTCAGCTCCAGGGACGTCGGGCCGTACCAGGAGCCCAGGTCGTCGAGCTGCTTGCCGTACTTCTTCCAGTACTGCTCGTGCGTGGTCGGCAGCCAGGCGTCCGTCTGGAAGTCGATGTCACCCCCGGCGAGCGAGGTGTAGATCGGGCCGGCCTCCATTTGCTTCGTCTCGACCTCGAAGCCGCGCTCCTCCAGGAGCTCCTTCCACAGAAACGTGGAGGCGACGCCCTCGTCCCAGGGGATGTAGCCGATGGTGATCTTCTTGCCCTGGCCGACGTTCTCGGCGTCGGACGCGGTGGCCTGGGTGTCGCTGGAGCCGAAGATGCCCATGCCGCCCGCGACCAGCGCGAGCACGACGACGCCCACCACGGCCACGGCGGGCCGGGGGCGGTAGGACCAGATCTTCAGCCCCTGTGCGGCGCGCAGCCTGGCGGCGGCGCGGCGGCCGAGCGGTGAGACCTGGGTGCCCAGGGAGCTGGTCATCCGGTCCAGGTAGATGGCCAGGATGACGATGGCGACTCCGGCCTCGGCGCCCAGGCCGACGTTCAGCTGGCCGATGGCCTGGTTCACGTCGCCACCGAGGCCGCCGGTGCCGACCATGCCCGCGATGGCAGCCATGGAGAGGCCCAGCATGATGACCTGGTTGACGCCGGCCATGATCGTGGGCAGCGCCAGGGGCAGCTGGACGCGGAGCAGGATGTTGCCGGGGGTGGTGCCGAACGCGTCGGCGGCCTCGACCAGTTCCTTGTCGACCTGGCGGATGCCCAGCTCCGTCATCCGGACGCCGGGGGCCAGCGCGAAGATCAGGGTGGCCACCAGGCCCGCGGGGGCGCCCGTGCCGAAGAAGAGGAGCGCCGGGATGAGGTAGACCATCGCGGGCAGCGTCTGCATGAAGTCGAGCACCGGGCGCACGAGTCCGCTGACCCGGTCGGAGCGTGCCGCCCAGATGCCCACGGGCACGGAGATGACGAGCGCGATGACCGTCGCCACGATGATGAGCGAAAGGGTCTCCATCGCGTTCGCCCACAGTTCGAGGGAGTCGATGAAGGCGAAGCCGACGAAGGCCAGGACACCGGCAAAGGTGCCGCGCAGCCAGAACGCGATCACGGCGAATATGCCCGCGAGGAGAAGCGGTTCCGGGGCCTGGAGGACGTCGTTGATGCCGTCGAACGAGCCCTGGAAGACGGTCTTGAGGAAGTCGAAGAGCCACGACATGTGGTCGAGCAGCCAGTCGACCGTGTCGTTGACCCAGTCGCCGAAGGGGATCCTAGGCACCGGCCTTCACCACCTTGACGCGCTTGTCGCGCGGTGTGTCACAGGCCACGGGTTCGCCCTGCTGGTCTCCCAGGAAGCCGATCAGCCGCTGCCGTGGCACGACTCCGACCAGTGCCTGTTTCTTGTCGAGCACGGCGACCGCGTGCGACAACCGGGCGCTGATCGCGCACAGTTCGGTGAACGAGGTGTCGGGCGAGGCGGTCTCACAGCCGCAGTCCGCCTCGTTGCCGCGTACGTCCCTGTCCATGACGGACTCCGCGGTGAGGACCCGGGAGCGGTCCACGTCCTTGGTGAAGGAGGCGACGTAGTCGTTCGCGGGGCGCACCAGGATGTCCTCGGCGGTGCCTTCCTGGACTATTCGGCCGTCGCGCATGACGGCGATCCGGTCGCCCAGGCGCATGGCCTCGTTGAGGTCGTGCGTGATGAAGACGATGGTCTTCTTGAGCTTGCGCTGGAGCTCGATCAGCTGGTCCTGCATGTCGCGGCGGATCAGCGGGTCGAGCGCGCTGAAGGACTCGTCCATCAGCAGCAGGTCGGCGTCGGTGGCGAGCGCGCGGGCCAGGCCGACGCGCTGCTGCATACCGCCGGACAGCTCGTCGGGCCAGGACTTCTCCCAGCCCGCAAGGCCCACCATCTCCAGCGCCTCGGTGGCCCGCCGCTTGCGCTCACCGCTCGGCACGCCCTGGACCTCCAGGCCGTAGGCGGCGTTCTCGCGGACGCTGCGGTGCGGGAAGAGCGCGAAGTGCTGGAAGACCATGCTGATCTTCTTCGAGCGGACCTCGCGCAGTTCGCGCGCGCTGAGTCCGGTCAGGTCCTGTCCGTCGAAGCGGACCTGTCCGGCGGTCGGCTCCAGCAGTCCGTTGAGCATGCGCAACAGCGTGGACTTGCCGGATCCGGACAGGCCCATGACCACGAAGATCTGGCCCGGCGCCACGGTGAAGGAGGCGTCGATCACGGCGGCGGTGGTGCCTTCGCTGCGCAGTTCCTCACGGTCGGCTCCCTGGCGGAGCCGTTCCACCGCGTCGTCGGGTCGTCTGCCGAACACCTTGTACAGATGCTCCGCCTCAAGCGTGGATGCCACGGGCGCCTCTCCTCTAGAACCACAACGGCCCGCCTCCCCCGCCGGCGGGCCGTGGAGCGAGGCGGGTTCCGCCCGCTCGACCGGATGGCATTTGTCAGGTGTGGTTGAAAATGCGATCGGCTTCGCTCCGGCTCGGCGCCTGCCCATGCTTATACGGACCAAACGCAGGAGTGACCCAGTTCACATGTCGTTCACCTTGATCTTGTAAGGCCGCGCATGCCGAGCCCCGTACCCGTTCCGAACCGTGCCTGTCGGTGCCGTACGGCATGATGCGCAGGGTGACCAGACGCCTGATGCTGCTCGACACCGCCTCCCTGTACTTCCGGGCCTACTTCGGGGTTCCCGAATCGGTGAAGGCCCCGGACGGCACGCCCGTGAACGCCGTGCGCGGGCTGCTCGAATTCATCGACCGCCTGGTCAAGGACCACCGTCCCGACGACCTGGTCGCCTGCATGGACGCCGACTGGCGCCCCCAGTGGCGCGTCGACCTGATCCCCTCCTACAAGGCGCACCGGGTGGCCGAGGAGCGCGAGCTGGGCCCGGACGAGGAGGAGGTGCCGGACACGCTGTCACCGCAGGTGCCGGTCATCGAGGAGGTGCTCGACGCGCTCGGCATCGCCCGCGTGGGCGTCGCCGGGTACGAGGCGGACGACGTGATCGGCACCTTCACCGGACGCGCCACGGGCCCCGTCGACATCGTCACCGGCGACCGCGATCTGTACCAACTGGTCGACGACAAGCGGGAGATCCGCGTGCTCTACCCCCTCAAGGGTGTCGGCACGCTCCAGCTCACCGACGAGGCGTGGCTGCGCGAGAAGTACGGCGTCGACGGTCAGGGGTACGCGGATCTGGCGCTGCTGCGCGGCGACCCCAGCGACGGCCTGCCGGGCGTGCCGGGCATCGGCGAGAAGACGGCCGCCAAGCTGCTGGCCGAGTTCGGCGACCTGGCCGGGATCATCGCCGCGGTCGACGACCGGGCGGCCCGGCTGACTCCCTCGCAGCGCAAGCGGCTGGACGAGTCGCGGCCGTATCTCGCCGTCGCGCCCAAGGTTGTGCAGGTCGCGGGCGACGTCCCGTTGCCGGCCGTGGACACGGCGCTGCCGCACGCGCCGCGCGATCCGGCGGCGTTGGACGGGCTCGCGGCGCGCTGGGGTCTCGGTGGATCGTTGCAGAGGTTGCTCGCGACTCTTCAGGCATGAGGTGTTAACTGGGGAGAGATGCTAACTTAGGTAACCCTAAGAACTGGGAGGCTGTCATGGCAGAGCGTCCGGCACGCAGGACCCCAAAGCCCCACTCCGCGCGGGTCGTGCGGACCGAACGGCTGACCCCGCACATGCAGCGGGTCGTGCTCGGCGGCGACGGCCTCGCCGGGTTCACCCTCGGCTCCTGCACCGACCATTACGTGAAGCTGCTGTTCGGCGCCGAGGGTGTCGCCTACCCCGAGCCGTTCGACATGCAGCGCATCCGCGACGAGTTCCCGCGCGAGCAGTGGCCGGTGACCCGCACCTACACGGTGCGCAACTGGAATCCCGAACTGCACGAGCTGACCCTCGACTTCGTGGTGCACGGCGACGAGGGGCTGGCCGGCCCCTGGGCCCTGCGCGTCCAACCGGGTGAAATCGTGCGGTTCATGGGCCCCGGCGGTGCCTATGCGCCCGACGCGAGCGCCGACTGGCATCTGCTGGCCGGTGACGAGAGCGCCCTGCCCGCCATCGCGGCATCCCTGGAGGCGCTGCCCGAGGGAGCCACGGTCCGCGCCTTCGTGGAGGTTTCCGGGCCCGAGGAGGAGCAGAAGATCGACTCCGACGCGGAGGTCGTCTGGCTGCACCGCGGGGACCGGCCGGTCGGTACCGCCCTGGTGGAGGCCGTCCGTGCGCTGGAGTTCCCGGCGGGCCGGGTGCACGCCTTCGTGCACGGCGAGGCGGGCTTCGTGAAGGAGCTGCGCCGGCTGCTGCGCGTCGAGCTCGAGATCCCGCGCGAGGACCTGTCCATCTCCGGCTACTGGCGGCTCGGGCACAACGAGGACGGCTGGCAGGCGTCGAAGCGGGATTGGAACGCGCAGGTGGAGGCGGAGCAGGAGACGGCCGCGTAGCACCAACCCGCGTGCGGCGGCGCCGCACGACACAGACACGAACGGCGGGAGGCGGCCACCCAGCGGTGGCCGCCTCCCGCGTTCAGCGGGTCACAGCCCGCCCACATGTGGGAGCTCAGGGCGCTCGTCACCACCACTCCGGGGACGAGGTAGTCCGGACATGACGTGGCGCCGAAGCCGCCGAGCTCGACGACCTTCTTGAAGAGGTTGCCGAACAGGAACAACCGGACCACCGGCCGGATCAGCGTGATCAGCAGATACGCGGGCTGCCGCAGGAAGACCATCAGTTGACGCTGGGGCATACACCGGGTCTGGGACAGAGCGGTGCTCATCGGACGCCTCCGGCGAGGGAGAGCTCGGCCGCGGAGCTGATCGCCTCGGCCTCCGCCTCGGCGTGACGACGGCCCGCGGAGGGGAGGAGACGCCGTCGAGCGAGGACGGGCGACGGTCGCGGCGGCGAAACCGACCCGGCCGGCTCCAGTGCCACGAGCAGCGAGCGTCGACACACGCGATGTATCGCGACCCTGACCCCACCGCAAGGGCGTGAGGACTTCGGCCCGCCCGCGACACGGCCGCGTCATGCGGGCGAAACAGCCCCTCCCTAATTTCTGTCACCCGACAGGAATTAGGCGCGCGGCAGCACCGCCGTCGCCCTTCCCGTCGTGCTCCCGTCCCGCCCCCTTCCGCGCCGAAGGCAGGTGCCGCCGTGACCACCACCGCTCCCTCCGACGTACGCCCCGACCCGCCGCGGTCCCCCGGCGACGGCTCGCTGACCGAGTTCGGCTACCGCCAGGAACTGCACCGCAGCCTCGGCCGGTACGCCTCGTTCGCCGCCGGTTTCTCCTTCATCTCCGTGCTGACGACCGTCTTCCAGTTCTTCGCCTTCGGATACGCGTTCGGCGGCCCCGTCTTCTTCTGGACCTGGCCGGCCGTGCTGGTGGGCCAGTTGCTGGTCGCCGCCTGCTTCGCGGAACTGGCTGCGCGCTATCCGATCTCGGGCGCCATCTACCAGTGGTCGTCGAGGCTCTCCAACCCCTCGTTCGGCTGGTTCGCCGGCTGGATCATGGTGATCGGGCAGATCGTGGTGGTCGCGGCGGCGGCGCTCGCCCTGCAGATGGTGCTGCCGGCGATCTGGTCCGGCTTCCAGCTGGTGGGCACCGACCCGACCCCCACCAGCCCCGACGGCGCGGCCAACGCGGCCGTCCTGGGCGTGATCCTGCTGGTCCTGACCACACTGGTGAACATCCTCGACAACCGCGTGATGTCCGTGATCAACCGGGTCGGCGTCACCGCCGAGATCATCGGCGCCGTCCTGATCATCGTGCTCCTGCTGACCCACTCCCAGCGCTCCCCCGGCATCACCTTCCACTCGGGCGCGGGCGGCACCGGCCTCTTCGGGGCGCTGATGGTGGGCTCCTTCATGGCGGCGTACGTGATGATCGGCTTCGACAGCGCCGGGGAGATGAGCGAGGAGACCCGTGATCCGCGGCGCACCGCACCCCGCACGATCCTCACGGCACTCGGCGCGGCGGGCCTGCTCGGGGGACTGATCGTCCTCGGCGGCCTGCTCGCCGCACCGAGCCTCACCAACGGCCGGCTGGGTGTCGACGGTCTGAGCTACGTCCTGACCAGCAGCCTCGGTGACGGCGTCGGCCGGGCGCTGCTCGCCGACGTGGTGGTGGCCATCGCGGTGGCGACCCTGGCGATCCAGACGGCGGCCTGCCGCATGCTCTTCTCGATGGCCCGCGACGGCCGGCTCCCCTTCTCCGGCCGGCTGGCGAAGGTCAATCCGCGCACCGGTGTGCCGAGCGTCCCCGCCCTGGTCGTCGGCGTCCTCGCCGCGGCCCTGCTGCTCCTCGACTTCGCCTCCCCGGACGCCTTTCTGGCCATCGGCACCACCTGCATCGTGATGCTGTACCTCGCCTACGCGATGGTCACCGGGCCCCTGCTGGTCCGCCGGCTGCGCGGGGAGTTCACCGCCGACGGCACCGACGAGACGGGCGCCCCGCTCTTCTCCCTCGGCCGCTGGGGCGTCCCGGTCAACGCGATCGCCCTGCTCTACGGACTCTTCATGACCGTCAACCTCGCCTGGCCCCGCGCCGAGGTGTACGACCCGGCGGGCGGCCACTGGTACTTCCAGTGGTTCACAGTGCTGTTCCTCGGGGCGACGCTCGCCGTGGGTCTGGCCTATCGGGCGTACAAGGTGCGGGCCACGGTGGCGGAAGCCCCGGCGTACGCGTGACGGGCGACGCCTGGGTACAGCCCCGGGCAAGAAGCCGCGGACCGTGTGCGACGGCCGGGGGCGGCACCTTCCGTCCCCGGCGCAGGCGCCGCCTCGTACGCTTGACCAGGTGAGACGCAAGCCACGGATCCCGCCCTCCCCCCTGCCGCAGCGCGACGGGGTGGACCCCGTGCGGATCAGACTGCCGCACGCAGGGAGCTGGGCCACGGTGCGCGAGCACCTGGTGGAGCGGCTCGCGGCGGAGGCCGGGGTCATCGACGGCATGCTCGGCGACGGACTGATCGTCGGGGCGGACGGGCTGCCGGTGCGCTCCGACGCGGTGTACGTGCCGGGGATGTTCGTGTGGTTCCACCGGGAGCCCCCGGACGAGGAACAGGTGCCGTTCCCGCTCGACGTGGTGTACCGCGACGAGCACATCGTCGTCGCCGACAAGCCCCACTTCCTCGCCACCACCCCGCGCGGAAGCCATGTCGTCGAGACCGCTCTGGCGCGCCTGCGGCGGGAGCTGGGCATCCCGACGATCGGGGCCGCGCACCGGCTCGACCGCCTCACGGCCGGCATCGTGCTGTTCACCGTGCGGCCGCAGGAGCGGGGCGCGTACCAGTCCCTGTTCCGTGACAAGCGGATCGGCAAGGAGTACGAGGCGGTCGCTCCCTACGATCCGGAGCTCGCCCTGCCGCGTACCCTCCGCAGTCGCATCCTCAAGGAGCGGGGTGTCATGGCGGCCCGGGAGATCGAGGGCGAGCCGAACGCGGTGAGCCGGGTCGAGCTCCTCGGTCATCGCGGGCGGCTGGGGCGCTACCGGCTGACGCCCAGCACCGGGCAGACCCATCAACTCCGGGTGCACATGAACGCGTTGGGCGTGCCCATCCTCGGCGACCCCCTCTATCCGGTGGTGACCGGCCCCGTGCCGGTCGGCGACTTCCGGTATCCGCTCCAACTGCTGGCGCGGTCACTGGAGTTCACCGATCCGGTCACGGGGCGGGAGCACCGGTTCGTCAGCGGGCGGCTGCTGGAGGCCTGGTCCTCGTACGAGGACTGGGCGGCCCCGGCGCCGTCACCGCCGTACGCCGGACGGGATCAGTAACCACGCCACCAGCGCAGGAAGCGCTGCCAGGCACCGAGCCGGTGGGCGGCTTCCGGCGTCGGCTCGAAGGGCCCCGGGGCGGCGGGCTGCGGGGCGGGTGCCACCGGCTGCGACCGTGGCGGAGCCGTCGAGACCGGTTGGCTCGGCCGGGGCGGCGGCAGCGGGCGGGTGCCGGGCTGCTGCATGACGTCCTGCGGCGGCTTGGGCGCGAACCGTACCGGCAGCTCCACCAGGTGCCGTGAGGAGATCGACGAGGTCCAGCGCAACTCGCGCTCCTCGCAGTCCAGTTCGACGTCCGGCAGGCGCATCAGCAGGGCGTCGACGCCGGTGTCGGCGATGGCACGGCCGATGTCCTGGCCCGGGCACTCGTGGGGGCCGCCGCCGAAGGCGAGGTGCGAGCGGTTGCCCTGCATGTTGGCGGCGAGGTCGGGCCGGACGTGCGGGTCGACGTTGCCCGGGGCGATACCGAGCAGGAGTCCGTCGCCCCGCCGGATGCGCTGACCGCCCAACTCCGTCTCCTGTTTGGCGAAGTAGCCGAAGATCGTGCTGAACGGCGGCTCGTCCCAGAGGGACTGCTCGACCGCCTCCGGCACCGTCATCTGGCCGCCGCTGAGCTGGGCGCGGAAGCGCGGGTCGGTGAGGACCATGCGCAGCACGTTGGCGATGAGGTTCGCCGTGGCCTCGTAGGCGGCGATGAGGACCAGGCGCAGATGCTGCCCGACCTCGTCGTCGGTGAGCCGGGCCGGGTGGTTGACGAGGTGGGTGGTGAAGTCCTCCTCGGGCTTGGCCCGGCGGCGTGCGGTGAGCCGCATCAGGGCGCCCATGACGTACTCGTTGCTGGCGATCGCGGTCTCGGTGCCCTTGAGCATGTCGCGGGCAGCCTGCACCATGCGCTCGTTGTACTCCTCGGGCATGCCGAGGATCTCGCACATCACGGCCATCGGCAGATGCTCGGCGAACTGGCTGACCAGGTCGGCGGTGCCGCGCTCGCAGAACTGGTTGACCAGCCGCTGGGTCGAGCGGTTGATGTGCCGGCGCACGCCGCGGTGGTCGATCGTCGACATGGCCCCGGTGACCGCGCCGCGCAGCCGGAGGTGCTCGTCGCCCTCGGCATGGGAGCAGATGGGCTGCCACATGATGTGCGGCGCCAGCGGGTGGTCGGCGCCTGCCGTGCCGTTCTGGACGGCGGTCCACACACGGCTGTCGCGGGTGTACTGCATGGGCGTGCGCACCATGTGCAGGTTCTCGCCGTGGCCGAGCACCACCCAGATCGGCACGTCGTTGTGCAGCAACGCGGGTGCGACCGCGCCGTGTTCGGCACGGAGTTTCTCGTACAGGTCCCCCAGGTCCTCCGCCTCGGGGCCGTACAGCCGGCGCAGCCCGCCGGGTCCGGTGCCATGGGCGGGGCAGCCCGGCGGCGGACCGAGCGTGGGGTCGTCGGTACCGGTCGGGGTGTGGGATTCAGGCGTCACGATGATCGCTCCGAAGCTGAAGTGGATCAGTTGTCTTGGGAGTGGGGTCGGGTGGTACGGGGGGATCCGGCGGGCGTGAGGGTGGCTCGTACCCGGTGGGATCCCGCCGGCCGCATGGGCGGGTCGCTCACGGCGGACTCCGCCGGGTGCGGTCGGTGCGTACGCGGCAGGCTCTGCCGGCTATGCGGGCCGCGGCGCCATCGCCAGCGAGTGCAGGAAGCGCATCAGGGTCATCAGGACGTCACGGCTGGAGGCCCGGCGCCGCGCGTCGCACTTCACGATCGGGATCTCCTCGGCCAGGTCGAGCGCGGCCCGCAGGTCCTCGATCGGATAGCGGGGCGCGTCCGGGAAGTCGTTCATGGCGACGACGAACGGCACTCCGCGCTCCTCCAGCCGGCCGATCACGTCGAAACTCACTTCCAGCCGGCGGGTGTCGATCAGGACCACCGCGCCGAGGGCGCCCTCGAACAGGCCGTTCCACAGAAACCAGAAGCGCTCCTGGCCCGGGGTGCCGAACAGGTACAGCACCAGCTGTTCCGTGATGCTGATGCGGCCGAAGTCCATGGCGACGGTGGTGGCCGTCTTGGTCTCCGAACCGTAGTTGTCGTCGACTCCGATGCCGGCCTGCGTCATGGTCTCCTCGGTCGTCAGCGGCCTGATCTCGCTGACGGAGCCCACCATGGTCGTCTTGCCGACTCCGAAGCCGCCCACGATCACGACCTTCACGGCGGCCTCGGCCGTGTGCGGCAGATGGTCCTCGGTGCGAGGGCCCGTGATGGTGTCAGAGCTTTTGAAGTCCATGCATCACCGCTTCGAGGAGGGAACGGTCGGGCAGCGCCGAGCGGACGATCGGGGCGCGTGCCTGTACCAGCTCTGCCGCCAGCAGCTCGGTGAGCAGGACGGTCACCACGCTGACCGGCAGACTGAGATAGGCCGAGATCTCGGCCACGGACAGAGGGGCCCTGCAGAGCCGGAGCAGGGCGGACTGCTCCGGATGGGCGGTGGGCGGCACGTCGGCGCGCGCCACGATCAGCGTGACCAGGTCGAGGGGGGCGCGGTCGCCGCCCTCGCCCCCGCCCGTGAGGACGTACAGCCGCTCCGGATTCCTGGGGTCCTTGCCGTCCCCGGAGCTCTCTTGGGGAGGCTCCGGAGGTTCTTCCTTGGGGTAGCGCCGTCGGCGTTGCGGAGGAGTCATACGGTCTGCCCGTTGCGCCGCGGCGGGCTGGTCAGATGGGCGCCGATCCGTACGACGAGGTCACGCATGCGGTTGCTCATCAGCCCGGCGTCGGCCGTCTGGTCGGCGAGCACCGCGAGATAGGCGTTGGCGCCGGCCGACATCAGATAGAAGTAGCCGCCGTTGATCTCGATGATCACCATGCGCATCCGGCCGTCGCTGTCGGGGATCTCCCCGGCGACCGCGCTGGCCAGGCTCTGCAGACCCGCGCAGGCGGCGGCGAGGCGGTCGGCGGCGTCGGGGTCGCCGCCGTAGCGCGCGATCCGCAGTCCGTCGGCGGAGAGCACCACGATCTGCTGGGTGCCCGGGACACCGTCGGCCAGCTCCTTGAGCATCCAGTCGAAGTTTGCTCGCTGCTGGATCACTTGAGGTCCCCCTCGTCGTCGGCCTCGACGCGGGCCGGCTGATTGGTCGTCGTTCCTGCGGCGGCCGGGTCCGGGTCGCCCTTCAGTCCGTTCATGAACGCCTCGACCCACAGCCCGGGTTCGGGCTCCGGGTCCGGCTCGGGCTCCCAGGTCGGCGCGGCGGCCCGGGCCGCCTCCGCCGCGGCCTCCGCGGCCCGGGCCTCGGCGATGCGCTGGCTGAAGGAGACCTTGACCCGGCTGCGGCGCTGCGGCAGGCCGTTGGCGGTCCACTCGGTGACCTCGGGGACGTCGTCCTCCAGGGACGCGTTGAGCGGGGCGGGGACCCGGGGGCCGGTGGTGGGGCGGCGCTTCTTGGGCTTGCGCGCGGGGCCCTCGACACCGCCGGTGTCCATGCGCGGTACGGCGTTGACACCGATGCCGTGGGCGAGCCCGGGGGCCTCGTCGGTGGT
Organism: Streptomyces sp. NPDC058371; assembly: GCF_042723265.1. Classification (NCBI taxonomy): domain Bacteria; kingdom Bacillati; phylum Actinomycetota; class Actinomycetes; order Kitasatosporales; family Streptomycetaceae; genus Streptomyces; species Streptomyces sp. NPDC058371. The sequence continues at coordinate 166,384 of NZ_JBHXJC010000013.1, forward strand.
GAGCATGGCGCGCGGTACGACGAGGACGGCGCGGACACCGCCGTACGCGGACTGGCGCAGGGAGACCTGCATGTCGAACATCTGCGAGAGCCGGCCCACGACGGCCATGCCGAGCCGGGGGGTCTCGCCGAGGTCGTTCAGGTCGATGCCGGCCTGGGCCTGCCGCAGCAGGTTCTCGGCGCGGTTGCGGGCCTCCTCGCTGAGGCTGACGCCGCCGTCCTCGATCTCGATGGCGATGCCGGTCTGCACCTCCACGGCGGTCACGTGCACCTTGGTCTGCGGGGGCGAGTACCGCGTGGCGTTGTCGAGCAGCTCGGCGCAGGCGTGGATGAGCGGTTCGACGGAGACGCCGTTGACGGCGACCTCGGCGATCGAGTGGAGCTCGATGCGGCGGTACTCCAGGATCCGGGACATCGCGCCGCGCAACACGCTGAACAGCGGTACGGGCTGCGGCCACTGGCGTCCGGGCCGGCCGCCGCCGAGCACCGCGATGGAGTCGGCGAGGCGGCCGATCAGCGCGGTGCCGTGGTCGATGCGCAGCAGGTCGTCGAAGACCTCGGGGTTGCGCCCGTGGTCCTCCTCCATCTCGCGCAGTTCGTTGGCCTGTTGGTGGACGATCGCCTGGACGCGCCGGGCGATGTTGACGAAGGCGCGCTGGGCGGAGTCACGCAGCTGGGTCTCGTGGTCGACGATCCCGAGCACCGTGCGCACCAAGTCGCGCTGCGGCTCGGGGAGTTGACCGTGGACCGGGTCGCCGTCGATGAAGGTGCGCATCACCTCACCTGGGGAGTCCCCGCCGCGCAGCCGGTAGAGCGCGGCCGGCAGGAGTTCGGCGTCGAGGTAGGCGATCTCCTGGTCGTGGGCGGCGATGCGCTCTTCCAGGTAGGCGGACCGCCGTGCGAGGTCGGCGCGCAGGGCGCGGACGACGCGGCCGCGGCGCACCGCTTCGGCCGCGGTCAGGATCACCACGAGCGTGGCCACGGCACCGCACCAGCCGACGGCGATCCGGGCCGGCTCCGTCACCAGGGCGACGGCGGCCCCGGACACCGCGGCCATCGCTATGGCCGGCAGCAACAGCACGCGCGCGTAGGGAAGTTCACGGCCAGCGGGAGGCGATTGAACACTCACCATGTATGCCCTCTGAGACAGATCGACTGGGGGTGGGGGAAGGAATCGGGGGGAACGACAGCGAACCGTCGCGGAGCTGAACTCTCGTGCTGGGGAATGGTCGTGCAGCTTTCTGGACCTTCGGAACCTTTGGGAACAAGCGCACGATTACATCTCAACTCGGTGCGCTGCGGGCGAGCTTAGTCCGACCGGATCATCGCTGTGTCATATTCAGCAAGCACCTGAAATCGCCCGTACGACTGGAGTACTCTCGGCCCCATTTGCACGCTCAGGCTTCATTCGCACACGTTGAGTGACGGCGCACGGGCATACGAAGCACCCTCTCGCGAGGCCGCCCGAACCTCCCCGGGACCGCCCTTCGGGACTTTTCTTCGGGACTGCGGCGTTCAGATGCCGGCGATGCGCAGCGCCGCGTCCGCCGTGGCCTCGGCGAACGCCGACACGGGCCGCTCCGGGTCGGAGCGATGGACGAGGATGACACCTTCGATCAGACCGAAGACCAGATCCGTACGCAGTTCGAGCTCACTCTTGGCGAGCGCGCCGCCCGCCTCGGTCGCGGCGAGCAACTGCCGGTAGGCGTCCTTGAGTTCGGCCCGTACGGCATGGAAGCCGGCGAAGCGCTCGGCGCGCACCTCGGGCAGCAGATACAGCCCGCCGAGGTTGTGCGAGCCGCCGCACAGCAGTTCCACGTCCGTGCGGCACAGCTCCCACAGCCGGCCGGCGGCGGGGGTCGCGTCGTCCGCGAGGAGCTGCCGGGCGAGGGTCAGCGAGGGCGTGACGGTGGACTCCAGGAGCTCGGCGAGCAGCTCCTCCTTGCCGGAGACGTAGTGGTACATGGAGGCCTGCCGCATGCCCGCGCGCTCGGCGACGGCGCGCGTGGTCGTGGCGGCGTAGCCTCGCGTCGTGAACAACTCGGCGGCCGCCGCGAGGAGTTCGTCGCGCGGCGACAGACCGCTGTCCGGCCGCTGTGCGGCACGCGGCCTGCCGACCCGCCGTCCACTGGTCCCCATGTGTTCGATCGTCGCACACCGCGTCGCGAGGTGATCACGGTGAGGGATCGGTAACCGCGCGGCAACCCGCGGGCAACGGCGCCGACCCGCCGGACTCTTAATTTCTGTCGAGCGACAGAAATGACGGAGCGGGGCCGGCCGGGCCCTGCCGAGCCGGAGGTCCGCGATGGCGACAACGACCACGTACGGAGCCCGCGCCCATGCCCGGGCGCAGGAGGGCGCCCGTGCCGAGGCCATGCCCGTCGTACCCGCAGGCACCTGGCCGGACCCGCCCTGCGAGGCGGGCCACCTGGTGTGGGCGGAGACGGTGGCGGGCGGCAACTACACGCACCGGGTACTGGCCCGCGGCACCGAGCTGCGGCTGACCGACCTGAGCGGCGACGCCTGCGCGCACCTCCTGCTCCATGCCGCCGACCGACCGTGGGAACGGCTGAACGTGGCCGACACGGTCAAGGTCCAGTGGAACGCCTACCTGGGCGAGGGACAGCTCCTGCTGTCCGACCAGGGGCGAGTGCTGGCCTCGGTGGTCGCCGACACCTCCGGGCGGCACGACGCACTGTGCGGGACCTCCACGCTCGTACGGAACACGGAGCGGTATGGCGACGGCACCCCCCAGTCCGCCTCCCCCGCCGGGCGCGAGCTGTTCAAGCTGGCCGCCGCGAAGAACGGTCTGGCGCCGCGCGACCTGCCGCCCTCGCTCTCGTTCTTCCAGGCTGTGCAGGTACGCGACGACGGCACCCTCGCCTTCACCGGCTCGGCCGGTCCGGGGGGCAGCGTGACCCTCCGCGCCGAGCAGGACGTCACCGTCCTGCTCGCGAACGTGCCGCATCCCGCCGATCCGCGCCCCGCCTACACCAGCACCGCGCTCGAAGTGCTCGCCTGGCGCGCGGCGGCGACCCGGCCGGGCGACCCCCTGTGGGAGGCGACACCCGAAGGCCGCCGCGCCTTCCTCAACACCGCCGAATTCCTTGCCGCGAGGGGCATCGCATGAACGCCGTGCCGCAGCCGTCCGAGGAGCCGCGCCCGACCCGCGCCGTGGTCCCGGCCCGGGCCGCCTGGTCGGCGGTCCTGCGCACCGGCGAGACCCTCACGATCACCGATCTGCACGGCAACCAGGCGGTCGACTTCCTGGTGTACGACGCCCGGGACACCGCCGTCCGCTACAGCGCGCCCGACACGATCCACGCGCAGGGCGGCATCTTCCTCAGCACGGGCAGTGTGCTCCTGTCGAACGAGCACACCCCGCTGATGACCGTCGTCGGGGACCAGGTCGGCCGGCACGACACCGTCGGCGGCGCCTGTTCCAAGGAGTCGAACACGCTCCGGTACGGCCATCACACCTGGTCCCAGCACGCCTGCGTGGACAACTTCCTCGCCGAGGGCGCCCGGTACGGCCTGGGCAAGCGCGATCTCGTCTCCAACATCAACTGGTACATGAACGTGCCGGTCGAGAAGGACGGCACCCTCGGTATCGTCGACGGCATCTCGGCGCCGGGACTCACGGTCACCCTGCGCGCCGAACGCGAGGTACTCGTGCTCGTCTCCAACTGCCCGCAGATCAACAACCCTTGCAACGGCTTCGAGCCCACGGCGGTCGAGATGACGATCGGCGCGGCGGGCACGGCGGGCACGCCAGGCACCGTGGGCACGGGCACGGCGGACACCCCAGGCACCGCGGACGCGGGCACGGCGGACACCCCAGGCACCGCGGACGCGGTAGGCGCGGTAGGCACCGCAGCCACCGCCGCGGAGGTCGTCGCATGAGCTTCGACACCCTGCTCGTCGCGAACCGGGGCGAGATCGCCGTCCGGATCATCCGGACGGCACGCGAACTCGGCCTGCGTACGGTCGCGGTGTACTCCGACGCCGACCGCTCCGCGCCCCACGTCCGGCTCGCCGACGAGGCGGTCCGGCTGGGACCGGCGGCCGCCAAGGAGTCCTACCTCGACGCCGACCTCGTCCTGAAGGCGGCCAAGGACACCGGCGCCGGCGCGATCCACCCCGGCTACGGATTCCTCTCCGAGGACGCGGTCTTCGCGCGGCGCTGCGAGGACGCCGGGATCGTGTTCGTCGGTCCGACGCCCGGGCAGCTGGAGCTGTTCGGCGCGAAGCACACCGCGCGGGCCGCGGCCGAGGCCGCCCGGGTGCCGCTCCTGCCGGGCACGGGACTGCTCGCCGACCTCGGCGAGGCGCTCGCGGCGGCCGGCCGCATCGGTTATCCCGTGATGCTCAAGGCCACCGGCGGAGGCGGCGGTATCGGCATGTCGGCGTGTCGCTCCGCCGACGAACTGACCGAGGCGTGGGAACGGGTGCAGCGCGTGGCCGCGGCCTCCTTCTCCTCCGCCGGGGTCTTTCTGGAGCGTCTGGTCGAGCGGGCCCGCCATGTCGAGGTGCAGGTCTTCGGCGACGGACAGGGCCGGGTCGTCACCTTCGGCGACCGCGACTGCTCCCTCCAGCGACGCAACCAGAAGGTCCTGGAGGAGGCGCCCGCGCCCGGCCTGCCGCCCGCCCTGCGAGCCCGGTTGGCCTCCTCCGCCCGCGACTTGTGCGCCGGCGTCGGCTACCGCTCCGCCGGCACCGTCGAGTTCGTGTACGACGCCGCACGGGAAGAGGCCTACTTCCTGGAGGTCAACACCCGCCTCCAGGTGGAACATCCGGTCACCGAGGAGATCTACGGCGTCGACCTGGTCGCCTGGATGCTGCGGCTGGCGCGCGGCGAGGCGGATGTCGTACGGGACCCGGGGACGCCCCGCGGCCACGCCGTCGAGGCCCGGGTGTACGCCGAGGACCCCTCGCGCGGACACCGGCCGAGCGCGGGCCTGCTGACGCGGGTCGAGTTCCCCGGCGGCGTCCGGGTGGACGGCTGGGTCGAGACGGGCACCGAGGTGACCACGTCGTACGACCCCATGCTCGCGAAGGTCGTCGCGTACGGCTCCGACCGGGCACACGCGCTGGCGCGGCTGGACGAGGCGCTGGCCCGGACCCGGGTGGACGGCATCGAGACGAACCTGGGCCTGGTCCGGGCGGCCCTCGCCACGGAGTCGTTCCGCCGGGCCGCCCACTCCACGGCGACGCTCGCGGGGATCACGGACCCGACCCCTCGCGTCGAGGTCGTCTCGGGCGGCACCCTGACCACCGTGCAGGACTGGCCGGGCCGCACCGGCTACTGGCAGGTGGGCGTGCCCCCGTGCGGACCGATGGACGACCAGTCCTTCCGGCTGGGCAACCGCGCCCTCGGCAACCCCGAGGGCACGCCCGGCCTGGAGTGCACCCTGCAGGGACCGGGACTGCGTTTCAGCCACGCCACGACCGTGTGCGTCACGGGCGCGCCGGCACCCGTCACCGTGGACGGCACGGCGATCGCCCAGTGGGAACCGGTGACAGTGCCCGCGGGCGCCCTCCTGGAGGTGGGCGCCCCCGCCGAGCACGGGCTGCGGACGTACGTGCTCTTCGCGGGCGGTCTGGACGTGCCGCCGTTCCTGGGCAGCGCGTCCACCTTCACGCTGGGGCGGTTCGGCGGTCACGGGGGCCGGGCACTGCGCACCGGCGACGTGCTGCACGGCGGGTCGGTCACGGACGCCGGAGCGCCGGTGCCCCGCGCGGACCGCCCCGACATCGGCTCGCGCTGGCACATCGGCGCCCTCGAAGGCCCGCACGCCGCACCCGAGTTCTTCACCGAGCAGGACATCCACGACTTCTACGCCGCCGACTGGAAGGTCCACTTCAACTCGGCGCGCACCGGCGTACGGCTGGTCGGTCCCAAACCCCGCTGGGCCCGCACCGACGGCGGAGAGGCGGGCCTGCACCCGTCCAACATCCACGACACGCCGTACTCGGTCGGCGCCGTCGACTACACCGGTGACATGCCGGTACTGCTCGGCCCCGACGGCCCCTCCCTCGGCGGGTTCGTCTGCCCGGCGACGGTGATCTCCGCGGAGCGCTGGAAACTCGGCCAGCTGCGCCCCGGCGACCTCGTGCGCTTCACACCGATCGGCACGGACGGTTCGACGCGGCCCGCGATCGTGGACGGCGGTGTCCTCGCCCGCGACGGCGACGTCACCTTCCGCCGCAGCGGTGACGACAACCTGCTCGTCGAATTCGGCCCCATGCAGCTGGACCTGGCGCTCCGCATGCAGGTGCACGCCCTGATGGAGGCGGTGAGCGAGGCCGGCCTCCACGGTGTCACCGACCTCACCCCGGGCATCCGCTCGCTCCAGATCCGGACGGACCCGCACCGGCTTCCGCAGCGCGAACTCCTCACCGCCGTACGGCAGATCGTGCGGACGCTCCCGCCGAGCGATCAGCTGGTGGTGCCCTCCCGCACGGTGCACCTCCCGCTGTCCTGGGACGACCCGGCCACCCGCGAGGCGATCGCCCGCTACATGGCGGGAGTGCGCGACGACGCACCCTGGTGCCCGTGGAACATCGAGTTCATCCGCCGCGTGAACGGTCTCGATTCCGTCCAGGACGTGTACCGCACGGTCTTCGACGCCGAGTACCTCGTCCTGGGCCTGGGCGACGTCTACTTGGGCGCGCCGGTGGCCACCCCACTGGATCCGCGCCACCGCCTGGTCACCACCAAGTACAACCCGGCACGCACCTGGACCGCCGAGAACTCGGTCGGCATCGGCGGCGCCTACCTCTGCATCTACGGCATGGAGGGCCCGGGCGGCTACCAGTTCGTGGGCCGTACGACCCAGGTGTGGTCGGGCTGGCAGCAGCGGGGCGCCTTCGAGCCGGGCTCCCCCTGGCTGCTGCGCTTCTTCGACCGCATCAAGTGGTACCCGGTGGAACCGGAGGAGCTGCTGCGGCTGCGGGCCGACATCACCTCGGGTCGTTTCGTGCCGCGCATCGAGGACGGCGTGTTCTCGCTGGCCGAGTACCAGGCCTTCCTGGCCGGGAACGCCGACTCGATCGCGGAGTTCCGAGCCCGGCAGGGTGCGGCCTTCTCGGCGGAACGGGACGCCTGGGAGGCGGCGGGCGAGTTCACCCGGGCCGAGGCGGCGACCGCCCCGGCGGCTGCGCCGGCCGAGGTGACCGTCCCGCCGGGCGGCCGGCTGATCGAGGCCGAATTCGCCGCTTCCGTATGGCAGTTGAACGTACGTCCGGGCGACCGGGTGACGGCCGGCCAGCCCCTCCTCGCCCTGGAGGCCATGAAAATGGAGTCCAGGGTGCCGGCTCCGATGGACGGCCTGGTCACCGAGATACTCGCCAAGCCGGGCGACCAGGTGGAGGCAGGTACGGCGCTGATGGTCCTGGCTCCCGCACCATGAGAATCGGACCGGACCCGAACGGACCGAATGGTCCGGTCCGGTGGCACGGCTGAACCACTGGCAGCGGGCCGCGCCCACTGACGTACGGGGCTGCGGTGCGCGCGCCGGAGCCCGACGCCGGGCGGGTCCCCGATGCCGGCCCGGCCGGTGGGTCACCTGCCGCCATCCACCGACCCGCACCCGCAGACCCGCCCCCGCACAAGGAGCACCTCCGATGTCCACTCTGACCCGGGTACGCAGGGCCTACGCCCGCATCGGGACCGTCGACCGCCCCGAGATCTGGATCGACCTGCGCCCCCAGGCGGAGGTCGAGGCGGAGGCCCGGACGATCGACGCCCGGACGGCCGCGGGCGAGCACCTCCCCCTCGCCGGAAAGCTGTTCGCCGCGAAGGGCAACATCGACGTGGCCGGCCTCCCGACCACCGCGGGCTGCCCGTCGTACGCCGGCACACCGGACGCGGACGCCCCCGTCGTCGCCCGGCTCCGCGCGGCCGGTGCGCTCGTGCTCGGCACCACGAACCTGGACCAGTTCGCCACCGGCCTGGTCGGCACCCGCTCGCCCTACGGCGCGGTCCGCAACGCCCTCGACCCGGCCAGGATCAGCGGAGGTTCCAGCTCGGGCTCGGCCGTCGCGGTGGCACTCGGCATCGTCGACCTCGCGCTCGGCACGGACACCGCCGGCTCCGGCCGGATCCCCGCCGCGTTCAACGGCATCGTCGGTCTGAAGCCCACCCGCGGTCTCGTCCCGACGGCCGGCGTCGTCCCGGCCTGCGCCTCCCTCGACTGTGTGACCGTCTTCGCCCGGACCCTCCCGGAGGCCGAGCAGGCACTCGCCCACCTGACCTCCCCGCCCGGGCGCGACCTCCCGGTCCTGCCCCAGCGCACCCCGGGGCCGTGGCGCGTAGCCGTCCCGCCGCCGGAACAGCTCGGCGAACTGGACGAGGGATGGGCGGCGGCCTACGCGGCAGCGGCCGGACAACTGGCCTCCGAGGGTGCGGAGTTGCGCACGATCGACCTCACGCCGTTCACCGAGGCGGCCGCGATGCTCTACGAAGGGGCGTTCGTCGCCGAGCGCTACACCGCGGTGGGGAGTTTCATCGACAAGTCGATCGCGGAAGGCGGTGCGGATCTCGACCCCACCGTCGCCGGCATCATCACCCGCGCCCGGGACATCCCGGCGCACCGGCTCTACGCCGACCAGGACCGGCTGGCCACCCTGCGCGCCCGGGCGCAGGACGAACTCGGCGACGCGGACGCGCTGTTGCTGCCCACCGCACCCGGCCATCCCACCCTCGCCGAGGTGGCCGCCGACCCGCTGGGCAGCAACGCCCGCCTCGGCCGCTTCACCAACTCCACGAACCTCTTCGACCTGGCGGCCGTCGCCGTCCCCGCCGGCGAGGTGGCCGGACTGCCCTTCGGGGTGATGCTGATCGGCCCCGCCTTCACCGACGAGCGGCTGGCCCGGATCGCCCGGCTCCTCGAACCGCGGCTGCGGGTCGCGGTGGTCGGCGCGCACCTCTCCGGTCAGCCGCTCAACCCCCAGCTGCTCTCCCTGGGCGCCGAGTGGGAACGTACGACCACAACAGCCCCCCGCTACCGCCTGCACGCTCTGCGGACCACCCCGCCCAAGCCGGGACTGGTGCACGTGGGCGAGGGCGGCGCCGCCATCGAGGCCGAGGTCTGGACGCTGCCCGCCGAGGGGCTGGGCCGACTGCTGGCCGCACTCCCCCGCCCGATGGCGCTCGGGCAGGTCGAACTCGCCGACGGCGGTCACGTGCCGGGCTTCCTGTGCGAGCCCGAGGCGCTCGTGGATGCGGCCGACATCACGGCGTACGGGGGCTGGCGGGCGTATCTGAACCGTTGACGCGCGACACGCCCGCCTGTTCAACTGAGCCCATGCGACCTCGGCTGCTGCTGGTCACCCGCGACCACATCGACTTCTGTCGAGTGTGTTCCGCGGCGTGTTGCCGCTGATTCCCCGCCCCAGCAGCAGTTCATCCGCACGCCACGAAACGAGGCCGCTTCACCATGCCCGTCGAGTTCCTCGGCATTGCCGCAACCAACGAAGGCTCCGAAGTCACCGCACGCTCCGGCGTCTCCTTCGACAAGGACTACACACTCCGGCTCGCCCGCGCCCATGAGGAGTACGGCTGGGACCGGGTGCTGTTCGCGTACGGCTCCGGCTCGCCCGACCCGTCCCCGGCCGCCGCCTACATCGCGGCCCGCACGGAGAAGCTGCAGATCCTGGTCGCCCACCGGCCGAACGTCTCGTATCCGACCTTCGCGGCGAAGACCTTCGCGACGCTGGACCGGATCAGCGACGGCCGGCTCGCCGTGCACTTCATCACCGGCGGCAACGACCACGAGCAGCAGCGCGAGGGCGACTTCCTCACCAAGGACGAGCGCTACGCCCGTACCCGCGAGGCCATCCAGATCATCAAGAAGGCCTGGACGTCGCACGAGCCCTTCGACCACGAGGGCACGTACTACCGCTTCAACGACTTCGTGAGCGACACCTTCCCCGTCCAGCAGCCGCATCCGCAGGTCTCGTTCGGCGGTTCGTCCCCGGCCGCGTACGAGGCCGGCGGCGCCGAGGCCGACATCTACTGCCTGTGGGGCGAGCCGCTGGCCCAGACGGCCGAGCAGATCGAGTCGGTGAAAGCCGCGGCGAAAGCGGCGGGCCGCACGACGGTGCCGAAGATCCAGGTCGCCTTCCGGCCGATCATCGCCCCGACCGAGGAACTGGCCTGGGAGAAGGCCCACGACACCCTGGCCCGGATCAAGGCCCGCAAGTCCGGCGCTCCGCTCAGCCGCCGCCACCCCCTGAAGAACCCGGAGAACTCGGGCTCGCAGCGGCTGCTCGCGGTGGCCTCCCGGGGCGAACGGCACGACCGCGCCCTGTGGACGCCGACCGCGGCCGAGACGGGCGGTGCCGGCAACTCCACGGCCCTGGTCGGCACCCCGGAGACGGTGGCCCAGGCGCTGCTCGACTACTACGACCTCGGCGTCGACATCCTCTCGGCCCGCGGCTACGACCTCCTGGACGACGCCATCGACTTCGGCCGGCACGTGATCCCGATCGTCCGCGAGGAAGTGGCGAAGCGGGACGCGGCGCGAGCGGCGGCGTAGCACGCGCGGCGTCGCGGTCGGGGCGCCTTGTGAACGACTGCGCCGCCTCCCGGTCCGGGAGGCGGCGCAGCGCGGAACACCGGTCGGCTCAGCCCACCGACGAGTAGGCCACGACCCCGCGCAGCAAACCGTCGACCGCCTTGCGCGCGTTCTTCGCGACCGTCGACGTCGTGCCCGAGACGGGCGCGGCGGCCGAGATCTGGCCCAGCACGTCGATGACCTGCTTGCACCAGCGCACAAAGTCACCGGCCGGCATCTCCGCCTCGCGCAGCACCTCGTCGAGGCCCTTGCCGGACGCCCACTCGTACGCCGCCCAGGCAAACCCGAGGTCGGGCTCACGCTGGCCGACGCCCTCGGTCTGGTTGATCCGGAAGTCCTCCTCCAGGGCATCGAGACGGCCCCAGATGCGGACCATCTCACCGAGCGCGGCCTTGGCCTTGCCGGACGGCACCTTGGGCGCCATGGCGTCGTCGGCGACCCGGGACTCGTACACCAACGCCGAGACGCAGGCGGCCAGTTCGGCCGGGCTGAGCCCTTCCCAGACACCGGCGCGCAGGCACTCGCTGGCCAGCAGGTCGAGCTCGCCGTAGAGCCGGGCCAGGCGCTTGCCGTGTTCGGTGACCTCGTTGCCGCGGAGGTAGTCCAGCTCGGTCAGGAGCGCGACGATGCGGTCGAAGGTGCGGGCGATGGTGTTCGTCCGGCCCTCGATACGACGCTCCAGCTGCGAGGTGTCGCGCATCAGCCGGTGATAGCGCTCGGCCCAACGGGCGTGGTCCTCGCGGTCCGTGCACCCGTGGCAGGGGTGGGCCCGGATCTCGGTGCGCAGCCGGGCGATCTCACGGTCGTCGGCCGCTTCGGAGCGGCGCTTGCGGTGCCGGTCGGCGACGATGTGCCCGGCCTTGGTGCGCAGGGCGGAGGCGAGATCGCGACGGGACTGCGGCGAGCGCGCGTTGAAGGACTTCGGGATCCGCATCCGCTCCAGCGCCTCGACGGGCACCGGGAAGTCCATCGACGCCAGCCGCTTGACCTGGCGCTCTGCGGTGAGCACCAGCGGGCGGGGCCCGTCGACGTGCTCGAAGCCGCGGTGGCCGTTCGACCGCCCGGCGGGCAGGCCGGGGTCCAGCACCAGCGCGAGTCCCGCGTACTTGCCCGTGGGGACCTGGATCACATCGCCGGGCTTCAGCTTCTCCAGGGCGACGGCCGCCTCCGCGCGACGCTGCGCCGCGCCCTGCTTGGCGATCTCGGTCTCGCGGTCCTTGAGGTCGCGGCGCAGCCGCATGTACTCCTCGAAGTCGCCCAGGTGGCAGGTCATGGAGGACTTGTAGCCCTCGAGACCCTCTTCGTTGCGCTGCACCTGCCGGGAGATCCCGACGACCGACTTGTCGGCCTGGAACTGCGCGAACGACGTCTCGAGCAGCTCGCGCGAGCGATGCCGCCCGAACTGGTCCACCAGGTTCACCGCCATGTTGTACGACGGCTTGAAGCTGGAGCGCAGCGGATAGGTGCGGGTGCCGGCGAGTCCCGCCAGGTGCTCGGGACTGATGCCGCGCTGCCACAGCACGACCGCGTGACCCTCGACATCGATGCCACGGCGGCCCGCGCGTCCGGTGAGCTGGGTGTACTCGCCGGGGGTGATGTCGGCGTGCTGCTCCCCGTTCCACTTGACGAGCTTCTCCAACACCACCGAGCGGGCAGGCATGTTGATGCCGAGCGCGAGGGTCTCCGTCGCGAAGACGGCCTTCACCAGTCCGCGTACGAACAGCTCCTCGACGACCTCCTTGAACGTCGGCAGCATGCCCGCGTGGTGGGCCGCGATACCGCGCTCCAGGCCCTCCAGGAACTCGTAGTAACCCAGGACGTGCAGGTCCTCGGTGGGGATGGACGCGGTGCGCTCCTCGACGAGCTCGCGCACCCTGGCCCGCGCCGCGTCGTCGTTCAGCCGCAGGCCCGCGTACATGCACTGCTGGACGGCGGCCTCGCAGGCCGCGCGGCTGAAGATGAACGTGATGGCGGGCAGCAGCCCCCCGGCGTCGAGCCGCTCGATGACCTCGGGCCGGCTCGGCGTCCACACGCGGGAGCGCTGTCTGCGATCCCGCTCGCGGTCGGCATCGCGCATCGCGCGGCCGCGTTTGCGGTCCTGGTAGGACGGGCGGCTCGCCTCCATGCGCGCCAGGCGCGTGAGGTCGGGGTTGACGGCCTTCTTCTGGCCCTCGCCCTCCTCGAAGAGGTCGTACATCCGGCGCCCGGCGAGCACGTGCTGGAACAGCGGCACGGGCCGGTGCTCGGAGACGATCACCTGGGTGTCGCCGCGCACGGTGTCCAGCCAGTCGCCGAACTCCTCCGCGTTCGACACGGTGGCCGACAGCGAGACCAGGGTCACCGACTCGGGGAGGTGGATGATCACTTCCTCCCAGACGGCGCCGCGGAAGCGGTCGGAGAGGTAGTGCACCTCGTCCATGACGACATAGCCGAGACCGCGCAGGGTCTGTGAGCCCGCGTACAGCATGTTGCGCAGCACCTCGGTGGTCATCACGACCACCGGGGCGTCGGAGTTGACGCTGTTGTCGCCGGTGAGCAGGCCGACCTTGTCCGCGCCGTATCTGCGGGCGAGGTCGGCGTACTTCTGGTTGGAGAGTGCCTTGATGGGTGTGGTGTAGAAGCACTTCTTGCCCTGCTGGAGGGCGAGGTGGACGGCGAACTCGCCGACGATCGTCTTGCCCGAGCCGGTGGGCGCGGCCACGAGCACACCCTTGCCCGCCTCGAGCGCCCGGCAGGCCTCGATCTGGAAGGGGTCGAGGCCGAAGTCGTACATCTCGCGGAAGGACGCGAGCGCGGTGGCCTGCTCGACAGCGCGTTGCCGCGCCGCCGCGTACCGCTCGGCCGGTGAGAGGTCCTCTGTCATCGTGCATTCGAGACTACCGGGAGCCACTGACAACAGGACGATCAATATCGGGATCCCTTCCCGCCCGGCACCGCGCGAGGGTCACCGCCCGGCCTCCCGTGCAGGATCCGCGCAGCTCAGGGCCCCGCGACCCGGACCGCTCCGGACACGCACTCCGCCGCCAGCGGCAGGGGGCCCAGCGGCTCCCCGTCCGCGTATCCCGTGATGCCCTCGGCCGCGAGTTCGACCTTGGCCGCCCGGTACACGGTGACCTGGGGATGGTCGAGATGGGTGCCCTTGTACACCCGTGGGAAGACCTTGAGCAGGGTCGTACGGCTGCAGGCCCCGACCACCGTGACATCGAAGAGCCCGTCGCCCAGGTCCGCGCCGGCACAGATCTTCATGCCGCCGCCGTACGACGATCCGTTCCCGACCGCCACGAGCGTCGCCTCGATCTCCCGGACGTCACCGTCGTCCAGCGTGATCCGGTAGGGGAAGGGCTTGAAGGCGGCCAGCTCGACGAGCATCGCCAGGTCGTACTTGAAGCGCCCCGTCGGCCACCGCATCCGGTTGCCGCGGTCGTTGACGCGGGAGTCGAAGCCGGAGGCGAGGACGGTGCCGAACCAGGTGCCGCCCACCCGTCCCAGGTCCACCTCGCGCAGCCGCGCTTCCTTGAGGGCCCCGGCGATCAGCCGTCCCGCGGCCGCCGGGTCGCGCACCGGGAGTCCCAGGGCGCGGGCGAAGTCGTTCCCCGTGCCGACGGCGACCAGGCCCAGCGGCGTACGGGTCCCGGCGACGGCCTGCAGGGCGAGGTTCGCCATGCCGTCGCCGCCGACGGCGATCAGGGCACCGGTGCCGTCCGCGACGGCGGCCCGCGCGCGGATCAGCGCGTCCTCGGCGTTCTCCCCGAGAACCGTCCGCACGGAGAAGCCCGCCGCCCGCAGAGCCGAAGCGGCCGGCTGCGCCGCGTGGGCGCCCCGGCCGCGGCCCGCGGTGGGGTTGACGAAGAGGGTGATCTCGCTGGTCACGGCCCGACCTTACGAGGTCACCGGGCTTCGTCAGGTCACGTCGTCATAACCGTTGACCCGGTCCGAGCCCGCCTGTTCCGGCAGCGCCCGGCCGGCCGGCACGGCCTCGACCTCGCCGATGTCCTCGGGGGTGAGGTCCAGTTCGGAGGCCTCGTCGTCGTCCGGCCCCGCGGCGTCACGCAGACGCTTGCGGCGGTCGTTGAGGAGCGAGAAGGCGACCGCGGCGAAGTACAGGACCCAGATCGGTCCGGCCAGGGCCAGCATGGTCAGCGGGTCCGTGCTGGGCGTGGCGACGGCGGCGAAGACCGTGATGCCCATGATCATGCCGCGCCACCAGCCGACCATGCGCTTGCCGGTGATCGCCCCGGTGAGGTTGAGGAAGACCAGCAGCAGGGGCAGCTCGAACGAGAGGCCGAAGACCAGCACCATGCGCGTGACGAGGTCGAGCAGATCGTCCAGCGGCAGCAGGTTCGACGCGCCGTCCGGTGTGAAGTCGAGCAGCACCTTCGCCGTGGTCGGCAGCACCGTGTAGGCGAAGTAGGCGCCGCCCAGGAAGAGCGGGACACCCGTGCCGACGAACGCGTAGGCGTACTTCTTCTCGTGCCGGTGCAGGCCGGGGGCGACGAAGCCCCACAGCTGGAAGAGCCAGACCGGCGAGGCCAGGACGACACCTGCCATCAGCGACACCTTCAGCGCCAGCGTGAAGGGGGTGAGCAGTCCGTTGATGGTGATCTGCGCACACGGCTTGCCCGACGACACCTTCGCCAGTTGCTCGAAGCTCTTGTCGCAGCCGACCGAGTCGAGGATCGGCCGGGTGATGAGATTGACGATGTCGTTGTAGAAGAAGGCGGCGACGATCGTGACGGCGATGATGGCCAGCATCGCCTTCGCGAGCCGGTTGCGGAGCTCACGAAGGTGTTCCGCGAGGGGCATCCGTCCCTCGGGATCCTTCTCCTTGTTGCGGGCAGACTTGGGCAACCCACGTTCCCATCTCGTGCGGCGGGCCGGCAGTCACCGGCCCTGCGTCAGCGCTTGGTCGTGTCCGTCGGCTCGGCGACCGGGCGCGAGCTGGTCACGTCTCCGGGCGCGGCCTGGATGGTGCGCTGCGACGGGGGCTGCTCGTCGGTGTTCGGCGGGCCCGCGGGGGTCGTGGTGTCCTGACCCTCCGACTTCATGGCCTTGGCCTCGCTCTTGAGGATGCGGGCGGACTTGCCGAGCGAGCGCGCCATGTCCGGAAGCTTCTTCGCGCCGAACAGCAGGATGATGACGACGAGGATGAGAATGATCTCGGGAGCTCCGAGCCTTCCGAACATAATTCTTTACCTTCTCACCGAGGCGACTGTGTGGGGTGCTGTCCGATGGGTCGGACATACGTCCGACCACCATGCTGACAGCGATCGTAACGCTCAGGGGTAAACGCGGGGCAATCCCTGTGCGTACTCCCAGTTTGCGACCCGGGCCTCGTTCTCCGAGCCGCGATCAGCAGCGTACCTGCCGTTGCCAGGAAGTTGACAGGGCGAAAGCGACGCGAAGCGCAAACCGCCCACCGCATCACAGAGCATCCACGGAGCGCGCCGTGGTCACGGCGGCACGCTCCAGATCCTCGGCGGCACGGTTGATGCGCTGCGCGGAGTCGGCGACCTGTCTGCCGAGACGCTGCGCTTCCAGGAAGACACGGACGGCGAGCACGCCGAGGACGGCGATTCCCAGGAACCCCGCGGCAATCGCGAGCATCGGCCACAACATGGCGACGACCCTAGCGCCTGGCCCCGACCGCCCAGGGCCTGTCCGACGGATCGTGCGGTAGGTCGCGGGGTGTGGCACGCACATCCGCCGCGTTGTCGTCGGTCGTCATGGCTCCGCCATGACTCCCTCCTCCGCCTTGCAGCTGCACGCACCACACCCCGCTCAACCCAGTCTTTCGGGGCACCGTGGGGACCGAACCGCAAGATCCGCCGAACAGACCCTAGGCCTCGGCGTGCAGACGCAGCGCCCGCACCCCGCCGCCGGTGAGCAGCTCGACGATGCGCTCTCCCGCGGGCTTGCGTACGGAGGCCGCGCACTCGGGGCAGGTGAAGGAGTAGAAGGTGGTGCGGCTGGAGGCGCCGACGACCAGCCGCAGGGCGCCGGCGGAGAGCTCGAAGGCGGACCGGCAGTCGGGGCAGGCGGCTCTGAACATCACCGGGGCCACTATGGTCATCCCCGCGAACGCGGATGCCACCGACATTTCACGCGAACCAGACATCGCCGACGTGCTCAAAGCCCTTGCTCCTGCCTGTCGTACAGCCCGTCCTGAACTCCGTGCGGCCCGGCGGGGCCGTCGTCCCCGAGGCCCTCGGCGGGCCCTCCGCGCGCGGGGGGTCCGTCGTACGCCGTGAGCGCCGCACGGGCCGCCCGGCGGGCGCTGTCCGCGAGGTCCTGCGGCGACACGATCCGGCCGTCGCGCCCGAGGCGCAGCGCGAGCCGGCGCAGCGAGGCCGGGTCGGGTGCGCGCAGGGTGATCCGCAGTCCGCCGTCGGGCAGCTCCTCGGCGCTGTCGTGCGGGTAGTACTCGGCGACCCAGCGCCCGCCGGGGCCGACTTCCACGACCACCTCGGGATCCTCGGCCGCCGGCTGGACGAGCCCCTCGGAGAGGTCCCGCAGTTCGATCTCCGGCGGCGCGGACGGTTCGTCCAGGATGCGGATCTCGGCGACCCGGTCGAGCCGGAAGGTGCGGCGCGCCTCGGAGCGGCGGCACCACGCCTCCACATAGGTGTGACCGACGCTGACCAGGCGGATCGGGTCGATCTCCCGCTCGGAGAGCTCGTCGCGCGCGGGCGAGTAGTAGCGGATCCACAGCCGGCGCCGTTCGGAGATCGCCCGGTCGACGTCCGCGAAGACACCCCCCTCGGACTCGAAGGTGACCGACAGCCGGGCACTGGCGCCCGCGGCCTCGCCCGCCGCGGCCTCCACCTTGGCGGTGGCCCGCAGCAGGGCCTGCCGGTCCCCCTCGCGCAGTCCGGGCAGCGTGGAGACCGCGCGGGCGGCCACCAGCAGCGCGGTCGCCTCGTCGGCTGCCAGACGCAGCGGCTCGGCCGCCTCCGCCCCGAGGGCGGCCGGGTTGTGCCACCAGATGCGGTCGCCGTCGGTGTCGATGTCGAGGAGATCGCCCCCACGGAAGCTGGTCCCGCACAGCGGCAGCACATCGAGGTCGGAGATCAGCTCGTCCTCGCTGATCCCGAAGGCGCGGGCGACGTCGCTGACGCGCGCGCCGGGGCGTTCGCGCAGATACGTCACCAGGGACAGCATCCGTCTGGTCTGGTCGATCGCGTTCGCCGGCCTGGCCGGTTTGCCTGCCACGTTCTGTACGTCCCCCTCAGCCCTTGGCCACGGCGCGCAGCCGGTCCACTACATCGGCTCGCAGCTCGGCCGGCTCCAGGACCACCACGTCCGGTCCGAACTCCACCAGCCAGGCGTCCAGCCCATGCCCGTACGGAATCTCCAACTCGTCCCAGCCGTCGCCCAGTTCCCGTACGGAGGCGGCCTTGGCGCGCAGCGGGTAGCCGGACCCGGCGCGCAGCCGGATCCGGGCGGAGCGGTCGGCGTTCTCCCCCGCCCAGCTCGCGACCGTCTCCCGGACCGTGACGACGTCCGGAACCTCGGTGGTGAACTTCCCGGCGCGGGTGCGGACCTTGCCGGTGATGCGCGAGAGCCGGAAGACGCGCTCGGCACTGCGGTCACGGTCCCAGCCCGCGAGATACCAGTGACCGCGCCAGCACTCCAGAGCCCAGGGCTCGACGGTGCGCGGCTCGGGGCGGGCCGCCGTCGCCTTGCGGTAGTCGAAGGCGACCGGGCGGCGGTCGCGGCAGGCGAGCATCAGCGGTTCGAACGCCGCCTCGTGCACCGGAATGTGCGGCTCCAGCGCGCCATGGACCTCGTACGGGTCGACGTCCTCGGGCAGGCCCGCGGCGCGCAGCTTCTGCAGGGCGCCGCTCGCCGCGCCCGCGAGCCGGGCCTGCTGCCAGACCTTGGCGAGCAGACCGAGGGCGGCCGCTTCCTCGGCGTCGAGCGTGATGGCCGGCAACCGGTTGCTGTCGCGGCGGGCGAGATAGCCGACCTCGCCGTCCAGGTTCTCCACGGTCTCGATGACCAGTCCGAGCTCGCGCAGATCGTCCTTGTCGCGCTCGAACATCCTGTTGAAGGAGTCGTCGGAGCCGGCTTCCAGATAGGCCTCGATGGACTCGCGCAGCTCACGCTTGCTGAGCGGCCGCCGGGTCCCCAGCAGACACAGCGCCAGGTTCATCAGCCGCTCGGCCTTGGCAATGGCCATCGACGCCCTTTCCTATGATGCTTCCGACCGATGACCGTACCGCTCCGGAGTGGCGCGGCAAAAGCCGAGGGCCCATGCCCGGGCAGGCATGGGCCCCAGATGATCGGGTCCGGTCAGACCCTGATCACACGGCGTATGAAGATCGGACAGCGGTCCGATCCGCACGATGCTCGGACCGAGTCCGGATCAGACGGCGACCAGGTCGCAGACGAAGATCAGCGTCTCGCCCGGGGCGATCCGGGCACCGGCGCCGCGGTCTCCGTACGCGAGGTGCGCCGGGATCGTCAGCTGGCGGCGGCCGCCGACCTTCATGCCCTGCACGCCCTGGTCCCAGCCGGAGATGACCTGGCCGACACCGAGCTGGAACTCGAGCGGGTTGCCGCGGTTCCAGGAGGCGTCGAACTCCTCGCCGGTGGAGAAGGCCACACCCACGTAGTGGACCTTGACGAAGTCCCCGGCCTTGGCGACCGGGCCGTCGCCCTCCCAGATGTCCTTGATCTCGAGGTCCGCCGGGGGCTCGCCACCCGGGAAGTCGATCTCGGGCTTCTCGATGCTCACTTCATTACTCCTTGTTGCAACGTCTGCGTCCCGGACAGTCTCACAGATTCTGTGGTCAGACCGTGCCGAGGATGTCGACCACGAAGACAAGAGTGTTCTTGGCCAGCTCGCTGCTGGGGTTGGCGCCGTAGCCGAGAGAGGGCGGGATCACCAGCAGCACGCGGTCGCCCACGTTCTTGCCGACGAGACCCTTGTCCCACCCGGCCACCACGGAGCCGGTGCCGATCTGGAAGGCGGTGGCGCCACCGTGGTCCCAGGAGGAGTCGAACTTCTTGCCGTCCTCCCACTTCACCCCGGTGTACTGGGCGATGAGGCCCTGGCCGGCCTCCACCTTCTTGCCGGTGCCCTTGATCAGCACCTGCTCCTTGAGGTCCTTGGGCGCCTTGGTGCCCTTGGGGATGGTGATGGTCGCCGCCTTCGGCGCGGGGGCCGACACCGTGGGCAGGCCCGGGTCGGGTGCCCCCTGCGTCCCCTTGGCATAGGCCTTGGCGTCGACCTTGGCCGAGCCGATCGCGTCGACCACCCAGACCAGCACATCCTTGGCGGTGATGCCGGAGGAGGTGTTCAGCCCCGAGCCGATCAGATCACCCGCGGTGCCCTGCACCAGGATCCGGCTGCCCGTCTTCTGCCCCTTCACGGCGTCCAGGACCTTGGCGGGCAGCTGCTGGCTCTGCTTGCCGATCTGTTCGACGGACTGCTGCCGCGGCGTCTTGGAGCTCGCGGTCGCCGAGGCCCAGGTGCCACCCAGCGCCTGACTGCTCCCCCACTTCTCGGCGGTCCAGTCCAGCCGGACGAAGTCGGAGGCCTTGATCACGGCGCCGCTGCCAGTCGAGACCGTCTTGACCACGGTCTTCTCGGACGGCTTCCCGTTCTTGGGCACGGAGATCTCGGGCTTGGCCCCGAACTCCCCCTTGACCTGAGCGATGCCCGCCGACGTCTCGCTGTCACTCTTGTTGTCCGATCCGCACGCGGCGGTGAACAACAGGGCGGGCACGGCCAGCAGTGCGACGGCACGTCGTTTCACGTTGTAGTTCATCAGTCCAACTGGGAGTCGGGGGTGGGGGCAATGGCCGCCACTCTACGACCTACTTGCCCCCCGCACGGTCTGACGCGAGACACGCCGTCGCCCGGACCGGTGACCGGTCCGGGCGACTGTCAGCCCTGAGCGACCTGCGGACGATCCGTCAGGAGGCCGTCTTCGCGGACAGCGGGCGGAGCTTGCGAAGGAACTCCGTCCGGTTCATCCGGTCGGCGGGCCCCCCGTCGTACGCACCGCGCGCGTAGGTGGCGTCGACGACCGTGTCACCGGCTTCCCGGTAGAGGAAGTTGGGTGTGATGGCCGGCCCCCTCTCCGAGTGGACGGCCGTGTACTCGCTGCCGAAGACGACCAGCGAAGTGCCCTTCGCGAACGTCTTCTTGGCAGGGGCTTCCTCGATCGCGTACCGGACCCCGTCCGCGGTGCCGCCCATGGACCGTACGACGACCTCGGCGCCCTTCTTCAGCGCGCCCTTGTGGACCGTGTCGACCCTGACGACGACGGGTGTGTACACGACCTCGAACTTCGTTCCGTCGTCGAGCACGTCCGTGGCATGCACATCGGGACGCCGGTCCACGACCCTGCCCTCGAAGACGTTCTCGTTCATCGGGAACGCGATCGCGGCCTCGGGGCTGCTGTCGACGGCGTACGGGTGGCCCTCGATGACGCGTACGGCCTTGGTGCCGGACTTCTTCGCCGTGTCCTCGTGCCCGCCGCCGGTGGACCCGGCGCACGCCGAGGCGCCGAGGGCGAGCAGGGCGAGAGCGGCCGAGGCGCGCACCAGGGCACGCGGCCTCACTGTGCGAACTGCACTCATTTCTGCTTCCCCCGTCAGTAGATGGCCCGGACGCCGGCTATGTCGTCGCTGTTCAGAGCGCGCCGGGTGCCGGTGTTGATGGTCGTCATGACGGACCCCTTCTCCGCGGACGTGTACGCGGAGCCGTCCGTGCAGGGGCCCGGCCACGGGTGGGCGAGGCCGGTGAAGTGACCGATTTCGTGCACGACGACCGTCTGCACGTCCGCCTTGCCCTGGCCGATGTTCTGACTGGCGTTCACCCAGGTGAAGCGGTTGGAGAGGTACAGCGTTCCGCCGTTGTGCGTGCTACCCGACACCTGGGTGGAGGCGTATCCGGGCGCGCTGCCCATGAGGCTGGTGTAGCTGTAGGAGGCGCGGAAGGCGTAGATCAGCCAGCCGCTGGTGTACACGGGCGAGTTGTAGCGCAGCGCGGAGCTGCTGCGGTTCCACTGCGTCAGGCCGCCGTTGAGGCCGTTCCGCAGCACGCTGGGGAACGTGGTGTTGACGCCGACGGTCTTCGCGCTGGAGGTGCTGTTCCACTTCGTCATGCCACTGCGGCAGTACGCCGCCGCGGGCGAAGCGGACACTCCCACCAGGGCGGTCGCGATCACCGTTCCCGCTGTGGCGAGAACGAGCGCCGCGCGTCCGTTTGTCTTGACAGAGCGCAAAATGAGCCCCCGGTATGTGTTTGTTGCTGCGAGCGCGGAAAGTCCCCCGGACAGGGGAATCCGCAGCGATATCGGCAGTTTGGTCATGGTCATGCCGATGGCGTGAAGCTAACAGCAGACAAAGGAGACGGACCAGGGATATCGCGCCGGGATGGCACGCCGGGAGTGAGCCCGACCGAGCTGGATCCCGGCGCGTCGCACACGGTTGTTGGAGCTCACGTGGTAGTGGGCCAACCGGGAAGGGTGACAGGTTCATGGCGATTTGCCCTGCCGGACAGCCCTGAACACCCACAGGAAGGGACGATTCCGCCCAGAGCGCCCCACTCGGGGAATCGTGACATCTCTCTCACAGCCACGCCCACACCGTGGGCAACAGACGGCGCCGCAGGACCAAAGATGCCCGATGCCCGGAGGTGGTCACACCTCCGGGCATCGGGCATCCGACCGGCACGCGAGCGCGCCGGCGCCGGCTCACATTCCCGCGATCAGCTTCTCCACCCGGTCGTCGACGGAACGGAACGGGTCCTTGCACAACACCGTGCGCTGCGCCTGGTCGTTCAGCTTGAGATGGACCCAGTCGACGGTGAAATCGCGGCGCTGTTCCTGAGCGCGCCGGATGAAGTCACCGCGCAGCCGCGCCCGAGTGGTCTGCGGCGGTACGGACTTGCCTTCGAAGATCTTCAAGTCGTTGCAGATCCTGGCGGCTTGTCCCCTTTTCTCCAGCAGGTAGTACAGACCACGACGTCGGTGGATGTCGTGGTAGGCGAGGTCTATCTGAGCGACTCGCGGATGCGACATCGTCATGTTGTGCTTGGCGCGGTACCGCTCGATGAGCTGGTACTTCATCACCCAGTCGATTTCCGTGCCGATCCGGTCGAGGTCCTCGGCCTCGATCGAGTCGAGCACCCGGCCCCACAGCTCCAGCACCTGTTCCACGGTGCCGGTACGGATGCCGCGGCGCTCGCAGAAGTCCACGGCCTTCTCGTAGTACTCGCGCTGCACCTCCAGCGCGGAGGCCTCACGGCCACTGGCCAGACGCACCTTGCGACGGCCCGTGATGTCGTGACTGACCTCGCGGATCGCCCGGATCGGGTTCTCCAGGGTCAGATCGCGCATCACCGTGCCCGCCTCGATCATGCGCAGCACGAGGTCGGTGGCGCCGACCTTGAGGAGCATGGTCGTCTCGGACATGTTCGAATCGCCGACGATGACGTGCAGCCTGCGGTAGCGCTCGGCGTCCGCGTGCGGCTCGTCCCTGGTGTTGATGATCGGCCGGGAACGGGTCGTCGCGGAGCTGACGCCCTCCCAGATGTGCTCGGCACGCTGACTGACGCAGTACACGGCGCCACGCGGCGTCTGCAGCACCTTGCCGGCACCGCACAACAGCTGCCTCGTGACGAGGAACGGGATGAGGATGTCCGCAAGCCGGGAGAACTCCCCGTGCCGGGCCACCAGATAGTTCTCGTGGCACCCGTAGGAGTTGCCCGCCGAGTCGGTGTTGTTCTTGAAGAGGTAGACGTCGCCCGCGATTCCTTCCTCGTGCAGGCGTCGTTCGGCGTCGACCAGGAGTCCTTCGAGAATGCGCTCGCCGGCTTTGTCGTGGGTGACCAGCTCGGTCAGGTTGTCACATTCGGGTGTCGCGTATTCCGGATGTGACCCCACGTCGAGATAAAGGCGGGCGCCGTTTCGCAGAAAGACATTGCTGCTGCGGCCCCATGACACGACACGGCGGAAGAGGTACCGCGCCACCTCGTCGGGAGACAGGCGGCGCTGTCCCCTGAACGTACACGTGACGCCGTACTCGTTCTCCAGCCCGAAAATGCGGCGGTCCATGACTGAACATTACGCCCGATCCCCTGAGCTGAAACGGGGTTCGACAGCACGGTTTGGATCATTTTCCGATGAGACCGCAACCACCGCGCCCCCGGCGGGAGCTGCGAGTACCCGCCCGGTGGCCAGCAGAACCAGCAGCGACACGGCCCCGGCGACACCCGGTACGGCAAAGCCCCGGGCCGCTCCGCCCCACTGGACGACCGGGCCCGCGAGGCCTGTTCCGACCGACGCACCGACCGTGAACGTCGTCACGAGCCAGGAGAACGCCTCGGTGACCGTGCCACGCGGCGCGTGCCGGTCGACGATGAGGAAGGCGCACGCGATGCAGGGCGCGAGGAACACACCGGCGAGCGCCGTGAGCGCCGTCATGGCGACCGCTCCCGGCATCAGCGGCAGCGGCAGGTAACACACCGCCAGAAGCGCCACCAGCACCCGCAGTCGCCGCTCCGGAGGCCCGCTCCACTGACGCGCTCCGTACACCGAACCGCCGAACAGCGCGCCGAGCCCCAGCGCCGCCATCAGCCAGCCGTACACAGCGTCCCCGCCGTGGTCGTCGGCGTACGACACGGCGGCGACGGTGATGGAGCCGAGCGCCATGCCGACGAACAGGAACGCGCCCAGCAGGGCGAGCAGCCCGGGCGAGCGAAGTGCGCCCAGCCAGTGCGCCTCACGCGGGGCCGAACGCCACGCGCGCGAGGGCGGCGACACGACCACGGAGAGGGCGCCCAGGACCCCGATGACATTCAGGACGAGCAGCGCGGCCTGGGCGGACCACAGCGCCACGCACAGGGTCACGAGCAACGGCCCGACCGTGAACATGACTTCCTGCGCCACGGCGTCCATGGCGTACGCGGTGTGCAACTGGCCCTCCTTGCGGAGGACCGAGGGCCACAGGGCACGCAGACCGCCCTCCAGGGGAGGCGTGAAGAGTCCGGCGACGGCCATCGAGAGATACGCGAGGGGCAGCGGATCCGTTCCCGCGAAGGCGAAGACGCTCATGCCCAGGGCGGAGACGACCGCGGCGGGCAACTGGACGCGCGGCTGACCGTAGAGGTCCACGAGCCGGCCGAGCAGCGGCTGCCCCACGGCGTTGGCCACTCCGTAGACGGCGGCCAGCGCCCCGGCCAGGCTGTAGGTGCCGCCCTCGGCGCGGATGAACAGCACGACCGCGATCGCCGCGGTGGCGTTCGGCAGCCGGCCCACCAGGGTGCCGGTGAGCAGCCGCGCGGCGTGCCTCGCCCTGAGGATCTCCACGTACCCCGCGGCCATGTCCCGCCTTCTCTCCACAGCTCCCGAGGCCGCCGAGCGCCTCAAGTTTTACGTATAACGTGCCGTCTCATACGTACCATGTGCCCAGTCCGCGAGTCCAGCAGAAAGACAGGTCCACGGTGCCACCAGGTAGTACGCGCCCCACGAGCCGGGACGTCGCCCAGGCCGCCGGGGTCTCCCAGGCCGCGGTCTCCCTGGTGCTCGGCGACAAATGGCGGGGCCGGGTCTCCGAGACAACGGCGGACCGGGTCCGCGAAGCCGCCCGCGAACTCGGCTACCGGCCGAACCTCGCCGCCCGCAACCTCCGCCTCGGCCGCACCAGGACCGTGCTGCTCGTGGTGCCCGCCCTGACCACCGAATTCTTCGCCGGCGTCTACACCGGCGCCACCCGGATCGCCGCCGAGCACGGCTTCGGCGTCGTGCTCTACCCCTCCCCCGAAGGCATCGGCCCAGCCCGCGACCCCTTCGGATCCGCCCGCGCCGCCCTGGACGGCGTCATCGCCTCCTCGATGGCCGCCGACGCCCTGACCGCGATCCGCGGCGACCAGCTGCCCCTCGTCATGCTGGACAGCGACCCCGCCGGCAGCCTCGGCGCGGCCACCGTCAACCTCGACATCCGAGACGGCGTACGGCAGGTCGCCGAGCATCTGCTGACCCTCGGCCACCGCCGATTCCTGCACCTGGCGGCCGACATCGCCTCCTGGACCTTCGAAGTGCGCGCCCAGGAACTCGCCGCGCGACTGGGCCAGGTACCCGGCACCGAACTGCGCACCACCAGAGCACCCATCTCCATCGAAGGCGCCCGGGCCGCCGCCGAAGCAGCCCTCGCCGTACCGGACCACCGGCCCACCGCGGTCGTCTGCGACGACGACCAGCTGGCAGCAGGGACCTACAAAGCAGCCCGCCGACTGGGACTGCGCGTCCCCGACGACATCTCGGTCACCGGCCTCGACGATCTCGCGCTCGCCACCGCCATCGACCCGGAACTGACGACCGTACGACTGGACGCCGAGCTCTTCGGCGAGCGGGGCATGGCAGCGCTCCTTGCCGTCCTGGAGGGCCGGGACCCGGCGGAAGGGGACATTCCCGTGGCACTGGTCGTACGGGGCTCCACGGCCCCACCACGCTAGCCCTCGACACCGACACCGACACGGAACGGCCGTTCTCGCACTCGGGGGCCGACTTTCCCCCGGAGGGGCTGAATCCCTCTTCGGACGGTTCTGGAGATTTCCAGCCCGTCCGGCGTTTGAGGACGAGGCCGTTCAGGCCGATACGTGGTCGGGGCGGAGCCCCGAGTCGGGCAGCGGCGAGAACCGGGCCCCGCCAAAAACGCCGTGCGCCCCGGCCGAGGAGAGGCCGGGGCACACGAACAGCGGGGTGAAGACGACGATCACTCGTCGTCTTCGGGATCCTCGGCCTCGGTAGCGGTCGACGCACCGTCCGCCTCCAGCAACCGAGCGAGCTGCCGCCCGACGATCCGCTTGAACTTGCGCTGCTGAGGCCGCGTACGGTCCAGGATCGCAACCTCCAGGCGCTCCGCGGGAATCTCCCGCTCACCCCCGTTCGGCTCGCGCGACAAGGACTGGACGGCCAGCTTGAGCGCCTCGGCGAGAGACATCCCGTCCTCATGACGCTGGTCCAGATAACTGCTGATCTGCTCGGCATTGCCACCGACCGCGACCGAGCCGTGCTCGTCCACGATCGAGCCGTCATGCGGCAGCCGGTAGATCTGGTCACCCTCCGCCGTCTCGCCGACCTCGGCGACCACCAGCTCCACCTCATACGGCTTCTCGGCCGCGGAGGAGAAGATCGTGCCCAGCGTCTGGGCGTACACATTCGCGAGACCGCGGGCGGTCACATCGTCACGGTCGTAGGTGTAACCCCGCAGATCGGCATAGCGCACACCACCGATCCGCAGATTCTCGTACTCGTTGTACTTGCCGGCGGCAGCGAAACCGATCCGGTCATAGATCTCGCTGAACTTGTGCAGCGCACGGGACGGGTTCTCACCGACGAAGACAATGCCGTCGGCGTACTGCAGCACAACGAGGCTGCGACCACGAGCAATGCCCTTGCGGGCGTACTCGGCCCGGTCGGCCATGGCCTGCTGGGGTGAGACATAGAACGGCGTCGACACCGGTTATCCGTCCCTTTCTGTGGAAGTCACTGTGGCCACCTGTCAAGAACCCGCTGTCAGAGCAGCGCGGCGCGCGGGCCGTCGGGCTGCTCAAGACGGCGCTCCAGGATCGCGCGGGCGATCTCGGAGGACTCCGTGTCCGTCAGCCTGCGGAATCCGTTTTCGGTGATCACGGTGACGATCGGGTAGATCCGGCGGGCGACATCGGGACCACCAGTCGCCGAGTCGTCGTCAGCCGCGTCGTACAGGGCCTGGACGACGAGGGTCGTGGCCTGCTGTTCGTTCAGGTCGTCGCTGTAGAGCTTCTTCATGGCACCGCGCGCGAAGATCGACCCGGAGCCGGTGGCGGCGAAGCCGTGCTCCTCGGAACGGCCGCCCGTGACGTCGTAGGAGAAGATGCGGCCCTTTTCGCGGTCCACGTCATAACCCGCGAACAGCGGAACCACGGCGAGGCCCTGCATGGCCATGCCCAGGTTGGAACGGATCATCGTGGAGAGCCGGTTCGCCTTGCCCTCCAGGGAGAGCGTGGTGCCCTCCACCTTCTCGAAGTGCTCCAGCTCCAGCTGGAACAGCTTCACCATCTCGACGGCCAGACCGGCCGTACCGGCGATGCCCACCGCCGAGTACTCGTCGGCCGGAAAGACCTTCTCGATGTCGCGCTGCGCGATGACATTGCCCATGGTGGCCCGCCGGTCACCAGCGAGCACCACACCGCCCGGGAACGTGACAGCGACGATCGTGGTGCCGTGCGGCGCCTCGATCACTCCCTTGATGGGCGGCAGTTGCCGCCTGCCCGGGAGCATCTCCGGCTGATGGTCGGACAGGAAGTCCATGAAGGACGACGACCCAGGCGTCAGGAAGGCAGCTGGTAGACGCCCGGTGCTACGAGTGTTGGCTTCCACGCGTTTCCTTCCACGTATGTCGCAGCCCGCCTTATGGCATCGGGCCGATCCTTGAACTGCCCCAGTGCGGCGTTGCAGCTGAAGCACAGTACGCCTCGGACCCTACCCGTCTTATGGCAGTGATCCACATGCTCGGCGGAAGCCGCCAAACATATGCAGCAGACGCCTCCTTGAGAGGCAATCAACTCGTCGCGTTCCGCTTCGGTGATGCCGTACTGGCGCTTCAGATGATCTTGCCGCCCCTGCACCGCCCGGCGCGCTTTGCAACGCGTCGACAGACCGTCCGATGCAGTCGCGTTGCGATGCCAGTCCTGGTGAGGCTTGATCTCGCCACACCTCCGGCACAGCTTGTGCCCGGCCGGAACGTCGACTTTCTCGCGTACAGGCTTGCCGATGGCCTCACGGCGACGCCGGTAGTGCGCGGCGCTGTACTGCGCCACACACTCCCGACACCGCACCTGAAGGCCATCACTCCGATTCCCGTCCCGGGCGAAAGCAGCAACGGGCAGGTCTCGCCTGCAACCCGTACACCGCTTCGCAGGCGACTCCTCAGCCAATTCCGACTCCCCCGAACCTTCAAATCGAAGGCAGAATGGCCATCCTCCTGCCTACTGTCCACCCTTTTGCACGAAGGACCTCACGAAATCCTCTGCGTTTTCCTCGAGTACGTCATCGATTTCGTCCAGAACCGAGTCGACATCGTCGCTCAGCTTTTCCTGCCGCTCCTTGAGGTCCTCAGAAGCCTGCGCGTCCTGCGTCTGCTCCTCGACCTCCTCGGTGGATCGCGTGGCCTTCTGCTGTCCGCCGCCGGTGTCCTTGGTCGCCATAACCCTCACCCCGCTCGGTTCGACGTTCTTGATCAGACCCTACAAGCAGGGTCCGACATCGGCCCCGCAGTTGCTACAACGTCCGGGAGCCACCTCGATGATTCCCGGACACCACCTGTTTCCACCCCGTCGGGCCGCTCGGGCCCGACGGGGGGCCCAGCACAGGTCAGTGGCCCGACAGGACCCTGACCAGGTCTTCCGCCGTACGACAGCGGTCCAGGAGCTCCTTCACGTGATTACGCGTTCCGCGAAGCGGCTCCAGGGTTGGGACGCGCTGGAGCGAGTCCCGGCCGGGCAGATCGAAGATCACCGAGTCCCAGGAGGCCGCGGCGACGTCGTCCGCGTACTGCTCCAGGCAGCGGCCGCGGAAGTACGCGCGGGTGTCCTCCGGTGGCTTGGTCCGGGCCCGCTCGACGTCCGTCTCGTCCAGCAGGCGCTTCATCTTGCCGCGCGCCGCCAGACGGTTGTAGAGGCCCTTCTCGGCGCGTACGTCGGCGTACTGGAGGTCGACGAGGTGCAGGCGCGCCGCGTCCCATTCGAGGCTGTCACGGCGGCGGTAGCCCTCCATGAGTTCCCGCTTGGCGACCCAGTCGAGCTCTCCGGAGAGGCTCATCGGGTCGTTCTCCAGGCGGTTCAGGGTGTCCTCCCAGCGGATCAGGACGTCCTTGGTCTGCTCGTCGGCGTCGGCCCCGAACCGCTCCTCCACGTATTTGCGCGAGAGCTCGAAGTACTCCATCTGGAGCTGGACGGCGGTGAGTGTCCGGCCGCTGCGGAGGGTGACCAGGCGCTTGAGCGTCGGGTCGTGGGAGACCTGGTGAAGGGTGCGGACGGGCTGGTCTACGGCCAGGTCGACGGCGATGAAGCCGTCCTCGATCATCGAGAGGACGAGGGCCGTGGTGCCCAGCTTCAGGTAGGTCGAGATCTCGGACAGGTTCGCGTCGCCGATGATCACGTGCAGCCGGCGGTACTTCTCGGCGTCCGCGTGCGGCTCGTCGCGGGTGTTGATGATCGGGCGCTTCAGGGTGGTCTCGAGGCCCACCTCGACCTCGAAGTAGTCGGCCCGCTGGCTGAGCTGGAAGCCGTGTTCGTGGCCGTCCTGGCCGATGCCGACGCGTCCGGCGCCGGTGACGACCTGGCGGGAGACGAAGAACGGTGTCAGGTGACGCACGATGTCCGAGAACGGGGTCTCCCGTTTCATCAGGTAGTTCTCGTGCGTGCCGTAGGAGGCGCCCTTGTTGTCGGTGTTGTTCTTGTAGAGGTGGATGGGCTGGGCGCCGGGGAGCTGGGCGGCGCGTTCCGCCGCCTCTGCCATGATGCGCTCGCCGGCTTTGTCCCAGAGGACGGCGTCGAGGGGGTTGGTGACTTCGGGGGCGCTGTATTCGGGGTGCGCGTGGTCCACGTACAGCCGTGCGCCGTTGGTGAGGATGACATTGGCGAGGCCGATGTCCTCGTCGGTGAGCTGGCTGGAGTCGGCGGCCTCCCGGGTGAGGTCGAAGCCTCGCGCGTCCCGCAGCGGGTTCTCCTCCTCGAAGTCCCAGCGGGCGCGGCGCGCCCGGTGCATCGCCGCCGCGTAGGCGTTGACGATCTGGGACGAGGTGAGCATGGCATTGGCGTTGGGGTGGCCGGGGACGGAGATCCCGTACTCCGTCTCGATGCCCATTACTCGCCGTACGGTCATGCGGCCCTCCTTGCCCGGCGGCGCCCTCGGTCGGGGGCGCTGCTCAAGTACCGCTGGCGCTCCGGTGCGTGTGCGGTGCCCGTCCCCGCACTGCGCGACTCGGCGGTACGAAAGAGCCTAGAGCGCCTTCGCGCTGGTGGGGAGATCATTTGCGTCATTGCCTCGCTCCAGCTGTGACCTGAAAAACAGTCGGCTGCGGGTACCCGCTGAGGGCACCCGCAGCCGCCCTGTCTTTTACAGGTACTGACCGGTGTTCGCCACCGTGTCGATGGAGCGTCCGGTGTCGGCTCCCTGCTTTCCGGTGACGAGGGTGCGGATGTAGACGATCCGTTCACCCTTCTTTCCGGAGATTCGGGCCCAGTCGTCCGGGTTGGTGGTGTTGGGCAGGTCTTCGTTCTCCTTGAACTCGTCCACGCAGGCCTGGAGGAGGTGGGAGACGCGAAGGCCCTTCTGGTTCTGGTCGAGGAAGGCCTTGATGGCCGCCTTCTTGGCGCGTCCGACGATGTTCTCGATCATGGCGCCGGAGTTGAAGTCCTTGAAGTACAGGACTTCCTTGTCACCGTTGGCGTAGGTGACCTCCAGGAAGCGGTTCTCCTCGGACTCGGCGTACATGTGCTCCACGGCCGTCTGGATCATGCCGTGGACGGTGGCCGCCCGGTCCCCGCCGTGCTCGCCGAGGTCGTCGGAGTGCAGCGGGAGGCGAGCCGTGAGGTACTTGGCGAAGATGTCCTTCGCCGCCTCGGCGTCCGGGCGCTCGATCTTGATCTTCACGTCGAGGCGGCCGGGGCGCAGGATCGCGGGGTCGATCATGTCCTCGCGGTTCGAGGCTCCGATCACGACCACGTTCTCCAGGCCCTCCACGCCGTCGATCTCAGCGAGCAGCTGGGGGACGATGGTGTTCTCCACGTCCGAGCTGACGCCTGATCCACGGGTGCGGAAGAGGGACTCCATCTCGTCGAAGAAGACGATGACGGGTGTGCCCTCGCTGGCCTTCTCACGTGCACGCTGGAAGACGAGGCGGATCTGCCGCTCGGTCTCACCGACGTACTTGTTGAGGAGTTCGGGACCCTTGATGTTGAGGAAGAAGCTCTTGCCGGTGGCTTGGCCGGTGACCTCGGCGACCTTTTTGGCCAGCGAGTTGGCGACGGCCTTGGCGATGAGCGTTTTGCCGCATCCGGGGGGCCCGTAGAGCAGCACACCCTTCGGTGGCCGCAGTTCGTGCTCCTTGAAGAGGTCGGGGTAGAGGTACGGGAGCTCGACGGCGTCGCGGATCAGTTCGATCTGGTTTCCCAGGCCGCCGATCTGCTCGTAGCCGATGTCGGGGACCTCTTCGAGGACGAGTTCCTCGACCTCGCTCTTCGGTACGACCTCGTAGACATAGCCGGAACGGGGTTCGAGGAGCAGGGCGTCGCCGGGGCGGATGACGACGTCCAGGAGCGGCTCGGCGAGCCGGACCACCCTTTCCTCGTCGGTGTGACCCTGTACGAGCGCGCGCTCGCCGTCCTCGAGGATCTCCTTGAGGGTGACGATGTCGCCGACGCTCTCGTACTCCATGGCCTCGACCACGTTGAGGGCTTCGTTGAGCATCAGTTCCTGGCCGCGCCTGAGCTCTTCGAGCTCCACGCTGGGGCTGACGTTCACCCGGAGCTTGCGGCCCCCGGTGAAAATGTCGGCCGTGCCGTCCTCGTTTGCCGTGAGGAAGACACCGAAGCCGGCCGGCGGCTGCGCGAGCCGGTCGACTTCCTCCTTGAGGGCCACGATCTGGTCGCGGGCCTCACGGAGCGTGTTGGCGAGCCGCTCGTTCTGAGCGGACACGCCGGCCAGATTGGTCTGCAGCTCGACGATCCGCTCTTCGAGAATCCTCGTGTGCCGCGGAGAGTCGGCGAGCTTGCGTCGCAGGACGGCGATCTCCTGCTCAAGGTAGGCAATCTGCCCGGCGGGGTCATCGGACCCTCTTCCCGGGCGGATGCCGCGGTTCATGTCGTCGTCGTGGGCTGCCACGGTCCTCACCTCCTCCAAGGGGAGCTGGACGCTTCCAGACCCTACCTGGGTGGGTGTCGATTGAAACCCCTAGATCACAAAGACTGTCGAGGTGTGTCCGATCTTCACCCTTGCGCTCTCCCTCACGCCAGTGGAATACCCACCCAACATGATTGGGAAGCCGACGGAGGTAGGGTCGAAGTGTTCAACACCCGTCAGAGCTGGCCCGACTTGCCCATCGATCGGACCGCTCGACGCAGGAAACGGCAGGAGAAATGACCGTGCAGCAGGAGGCTGGAGTCGACGGCGACGCGCTCGAGGTCTGGATCGATCAGGACCTGTGCACCGGCGACGGCATCTGTGCCCAGTACGCGCCCGAGGTCTTCGAGCTGGACATCGACGGTCTCGCCTATGTGAAGAGCGGCGGGGACGAGCTGCTGCAGGCGCCGGGCGCCACAACGCCCGTACCGCTGACGCTTCTGCGTGATGTCGCGGACTCCGCGAAGGAGTGTCCGGGCGACTGCATCCACGTACGTCGGGTTTCGGACAGGGTCGAGGTCTTCGGTCCTGACGCGGAGTGACCTGATCGGCACGCCGCGTCACCCACTGTCTGGTTTCTCACATGCTCCGCGCTTCGGGCGGTGTCGAGCGGATGAACGCGCCGTCCTTCCACTGCCACTTGGCGCTGTCCTTCTCGTCCGGGCAGCAACTCGGTACGTCGGGTGAGGAGTAGCCGAGCAGTGTCGCGGTGACCGCTCCGTCGCGCAGTGCGAAGTCCGTGACGCTCAGCCGGTCCTTCGGGTCGACCAGGGTGGCCACCACGCGCGGTGCGGGGGCGTCTGCGGCCTGGGTGAGGACGTACACGCCGTTGGGCGGGGTCCCGGAGCCCGCGTCGCAGCGGACCACGGCCACCGTTTCCGGGCGGCCGTCTCCGTCGAGATCCCCGGACGCCTTCTTCTGTACGAGGACCTCGGCCGGTCCGCAGTCGATGGGGAAGTCGGCGTCCGCGGGGTCGGGGGGCGCTGCCGCGGCGGGCGCGGCTTTGGCGTCGGGGCCGGCTTGGGCCGCGGTCGCCGCGCCGGGCTGCAGGAACGCGGAGAGGGCGACGACTCCGGCCAGCGCGGTGGCTGTGGCGAGCCAGTGAATGGGTTGTGTGTGCGTGTGTGCCAGTTCCGGGACGGCGGATTGCTGCACTCGGAGCGTCTCCTGTGAGGGCTGTACCGGTGGGGGTGGCCAGCATGGTGCCACACGTCACAGGGCGGTGGAACGGCGGGGTCCGGACTTCTGGCTGCGCGTCAACGGAAAAGTGCGGTGGCCGAGTTCCCGGACGCTTCCGGGAACTCGGCCACCGTTGTGGTGCGTTGGTTGCGTCAGCGGCCGGCGCCGCCGTCGGCGTTGGGGCCGGTGTAGTCGTCGCCGTAGGAGCCCTTGGAGGGGCGGCGGCGGCGCATGGGCGGCTCGACGCCGTCCGCGAGGCGGCGGGCGGTGAGCAGGAAGCCGGTGTGGCCGATCATCCGGTGGTCGGGGCGGACGGCCAGGCCCTCGATGTGCCAGTTGCGGACCATCGACTCCCAGGCGGTCGGCTCGTTGAAGCAGCCGATCTCACGGATGGACTCGACGGTCCGTGCGAGCTGGGTGGTGGTGGCGACGTAGCAGCAGAGGATGCCGCCGGGGACGAGCGCCTTGGAGACGGCTTCCAGGCACTCCCAGGGGGCGAGCATGTCGAGGATGACGCGGTCCACGTCGGTGTCGCTCAGGTTGTCCTGGAGGTCACCGACGGTGAGCTGCCACGCGGGGTGCGGGCCGCCGAAGTACCGCTCGACGTTCTGCTGGGCGATCTCGGCGAAGTCCTCGCGGCGCTCGTAGGAGTGCAGCATGCCCTGGTCGCCGATGGCGCGCAGCAGGAAGCTGCTGAGCGAGCCGGAGCCGACGCCCGCTTCGACGACGCGTGCGCCGGGGAAGATGTCCGCGAAGGACAGGATCTGCCCCGCGTCCTTGGGGTAGACCACGGCGGCGCCGCGGGGCATGGACAGGACGTAGTCGGGGAGCAGGGGGCGCAGCGCGAGATAGGCGACGTTCCCCGTGGTGCGGACAACGCTGCCCTCGGGAGCACCGATCAGCTCGTCGTGCGGGAAGGAACCCTTGTGGGTGTGGAAGTTCTTCCCCGCTTCGAGCGTGAACGTGTAGTGGCGGCCCTTGGGATCGGTCAGCTGAACCTGGTCCCCGACCTTGAAGGGCCCGCGCCTGCGGGCGGCACCGGTCGGTTCGGACATGTGACCAGCCTACCGGTCCGGGGGCGGCCCTCCGACCACTGCGCGGCTCAGTTGGGACGGGCCATCGCCTTGACGAAGGCGCGCTCCACGTCGGCTGCGGACAGGACTCCGTAGATCTCTCCGGAGTCCTCGACCACCAGGTATTCGGTGGCCGGGCTCGCGCGCAGGACGTCGAGGAGTTCCTCGCCCGCGAGCTCGGCGGAGACGCGCATGCCGTCGGTGAGGTCCTGGGCGAGGCCGCTGACGGCGACCCAGGGGCGGCGGTGCTCGGGGACGCCGACGATGGCGGCCTCGCGGACCAGCGAGAGGGGTTCGCCGTCGGGGTCGACCACGACGAGGGCGCGGGCGCCTGCCTCGTTGGCGCGGCGCAGCGCCTCGGAGAGCGGGGTGTTCGTCTCGACCGGGACCGCGCGGCGGGTGAGCAGACGGGCGCGCAGTTCGGGCAGGTGTTCGCGCAGGCGGGCCATGCGCAGGCTGTTGCCGGCGCCGGTCCAGATGATCGCGGCGAGGATCGCGGCCAGGAGGGCGTCGGTGACGGTGTCCATGCCGCCGATGTTGTCCGGGGCGTCGCCGAGGGCTCCGGTCTGGGTGAGCAGGGGCAGTCCGATCAGTACGGAGACGGCGAGGGCCCGGCCGACCCAGGCTGCGGCGACCGTGCCGCTCATCGGCTTGCCGGTGATCTTCCAGACGACGGCGCGCAGCATGCGGCCGCCGTCGAGGGGCAGTCCTGGCAGCAGGTTGAAGACGGCCACGATCAGGTTGGAGACCATCAGGCCGGCCAGCAGGACGCCGGGGACCGTGCCCGGTTCCACGGCCTGCATGGCGAGGTAGAAGAGGCCCGACAGGACCAGCGAGAGCAGGGGTCCGACGAAGGCGAGCACGAACTCCCGGCCCGGGGTCTCGGACTCCTTCTCGATCTCCGAGACCCCGCCGAAGAACTGCAGCTGGATCCGGCGTACCGGCAGCTTGAAGCGCAGGGCGGCGACGGTGTGGGCCAGTTCGTGGACGAGTACGGAGGCGTAGAAGGCGACCGCGAAGAACAGGGCGACGAGGTAGCGCAGGGCGCCCAGTTCGGGCAGCACGCGGTCGAGCTGGCCGCCGAACACCCAGGTGATCAGTGCGGCCACGAGGAACCAGCTGGGCGCGACGTACACGGGCACGCCGAACGGCCGTCCCATCAGCAGCCCGCCGCCCGGCTCCTTCCCGCGCCGGGGCGGCCGGCCCTTGCGGTTCCCCGAGTGGGCGGAGGTGCGGTGGGCGGGCGCGGTGCCGGACGGTTCGTCCGTCCCCGGCGAGCCGGGCGCCGGTGCGGGGCGGGTGTCCGTACCGGTGGGCGGGGTGTCGCCGTGGCCGGGGTGCGGCTCGGGATGCGGCTCGGGATGCGGCTCGGGATGCGGCTCGGGGTGCGGCTCGGCCGCGCCGGTGACGCCGGCCTCGCTGCGACCGCCGGCCGCGTGTCCGTCCACGGCTGCCGGCGCGGCGGCGCGGTCCGCGGAGGGGGGCTCTTGCGCGGTGGGCCGGTCGGCGGGAGCGGGCTGATCCGGGGTCGCGTCCGCCGGTCCCGTCGGGGTGCGACCGGCTTCGGCAGAGGGGGGATCGTCGGGGGTGCCGTCTGTCGGCACCGCCGGGGTACGGCCCGGTTCGTCGGCGCCGGATTGGCCGAGGGGCTCGTCCGACGGCGCCGTCGGCGTCCGGTCCGGTTCGGGGGAAGCAGCGGCCGAGGGGTTCGCGTGGTGCTCGGTCGCCCCGCCGTTGCCGGACCGCGGCTGCCCGCTCCCGCCGCTCTCGTCCACGATGTCCC
This sequence comes from Streptomyces sp. NPDC058371, assembly GCF_042723265.1. Lineage (NCBI taxonomy): Bacteria > Bacillati > Actinomycetota > Actinomycetes > Kitasatosporales > Streptomycetaceae > Streptomyces > Streptomyces sp. NPDC058371. The sequence goes on from NZ_JBHXJC010000013.1 coordinate 202,900, forward strand.
CTAGTTCGAAGCGTCCCCCGCTTCCGATCATGCCCGGCGGGAGGGTCTCCGGTCGATGGTATGCGGCCGTCGCGGCGCGTTCCGCCCCGGCACCCCCTCTGTTTTCCGCGTCGTCGCGCGAACCACGACTGGGTCACTGTCAGTGGTGGGCCGTATGGTCTGTGGACATGGAAACCAGCACCGAGGACGCGGCGGAATCCGGCGTGGGCGATCCCGCGCAGGTGAGTGCCGACGGCAGGGCGGAAGCCCCCGCCGACCGCACCGACGCGGCCGCGCCCGAGGCGCCCGAGGGGATGGCCGCGCCCTCCGTCACCACCGCCGCCGTCGTGACCGAGCCCCCTCCCACCCCCGACGCGGCTCCGATCGACACACCCGTCACCCCCGTGACGGCGGGCGTCCCCGCCCAGGCCACCGAGGCGGTCCAGGCTCCCCCGTCGGACGCGGAGCCCGGCACGGGCGCCGGGGATGTCGCCGAGGTCAGAGCCAGGCCTCCCGTCTCGCTGTCGCCCTCTCGGGCCAGTGACTTCATGCAGTGCCCGCTGCTCTACCGGTTCCGGGTGATCGACAAGCTCCCGGAGAAGCCGAGCGAGGCGGCCACCCGGGGCACGTTGGTGCACGCGGTGCTCGAGCGGCTCTTCGACGCCCCGGCGACCGAGCGGACGGCGCCGCGTGCCAAGTCCCTGATCCCCGGTCAGTGGGACCGGCTGCGCGAGACCAGGCCGGAGGTCGTGGAGCTGTTCGCCGACGACCCCGAGGGCGAGCGGCTGGCGCGCTGGCTCACCGAGGCCGAGCAGCTGGTCGAGCGCTGGTTCTCGCTGGAGGACCCGACGCGGCTCGAACCGGCGGAGCGCGAGCTGTTCGTCGAGGCCCAGCTGGACTCCGGTCTCAAGCTGCGCGGCATCATCGACCGTGTCGACGTCGCGCCGACGGGCGAGGTGCGGATCGTCGACTACAAGACGGGCAAGGCCCCCCGGCCGGAGTACGCCGAGGGTGCCCTGTTCCAGATGAAGTTCTACGCCCTCGTGGTGTGGCGGCTGAAGCGAGTGGTCCCGCGCCGCCTGCAGCTCGTCTATCTCGGCAGCGGCGACATGCTGACGTACGACCCGGTGATCGCGGACCTGGAGCGGGTGGAGCGCAAGCTGCTGGCGCTGTGGGACGCGATCCGGCTGGCCACCGAGACCGGTAACTGGCGGCCGCGGCCCACCAAGCTCTGCGGCTGGTGCGACCACCAGGCGGTATGCCCGGAATTCGGCGGTACTCCCCCGCCGTATCCGCTTCCGGTCAGGGCGCCGGAGTCCGGTGGGATCGAGCAGGGCAGAATGGGGCCGGCCTAGCGAAGGAGACTTACGTGGCCATCCGCGTCCTACTGGTCGACGACCAGCCGCTGCTGCGTACCGGCTTCCGGATGATCCTGGAGGCGGAGCAGGACCTTGCGGTCGTCGGCGAGGCCGGAGACGGCCTCCAGGCACTCGACCAGGTACGTGCCCTGCAGCCCGATGTGGTTCTGATGGACATCCGTATGCCGCGGATGGACGGTGTCGAGGCCACCCGGCAGATCACCGGTCCCGGCCGGGACGGTCCGGCGAAGGTCCTTGTCCTGACCACCTTCGACCTCGACGAATATGTGGTGGAGGCGCTGCGCGCGGGCGCCAGTGGCTTTCTCCTCAAGGACGCACCCGCCAATGAGCTGGTGCAGGCGATCCGGGTGGTCGCATCGGGCGAGGCGATGCTCGCGCCGAGCATCACGCGCCGGCTCCTCGACAAGTACGCGAGCCATCTGCCGTCCGGCGACGAGCCGGTGCCCGACACCCTGCACACGTTGACCGACCGTGAGGTCGAGGTGCTGAAGCTGGTGGCACGCGGCCTGTCGAACGCGGAGATCGCTGCCGACCTGTTCGTCAGTGAGACCACCGTCAAGACGCATGTGGGGCATGTACTCACCAAGCTGGGCCTGCGCGACCGGGTACAGGCCGCGGTGTACGCGTACGAGAGCGGTCTGGTGCGCCCCGGCGCGCAGTAGGTCCGCGCACACCGGCGAAGCGGACCGGTAGCAGCGAACACTGAGGGCGCCCCTTCTTCAAGAAGGGGCGCCCTCGGTGTTGGTGCAGCGGGTCCGGCCGGTCAGCCCTTGCTGATCTCCCAGAAGCGGAACACGGTCGACGCGTCGAGGCAGTACTCGAGTCCGTACACGTTGTCCCTTACGACCGCGTACTGCTTGCCCTGCCAGATCGGAATGACGGGCAGTTGCTCGGCCACGATGTTCTGCAGCTGGGCGTAGTCCGAGTCCGTCGAGGCGCGGTCGCTCTGGGCGGCGGTCTTCGGGATGAGCTGCGAAGTGATCGTGCTGTTCGCGTAGTTGTTGCTGAGCACGTTGCCCTTGCCGAAGAAGGGGGCCGTGAAGTTGTCGGGGTCCGGGTAGTCGGGCACCCAGCCCTTCACGTACACGCCGTACTTGCCCTTGGCGATGTCCTTCTCGTACTGGCCGAAGGCAACGGACTTGACCGTGGCGTCGAACAGTCCGCTGGCGTTGAGCTGCTTGGCGATCGCCCTGAACTCCGCGTCGGTGGAGGGGCCGTAGCGCGAGGGAGTCGACCAGAGCGTCAGCTTCACCTTGCCGGTGATGCCCTCGGTCCGCAGCGCGGCCTGTGCTTTCGCCTTCGACGGACGGGCGCCGTAGGTGTCGAAGAAGGCCGTGTCGTGGCCGGTGATACCGGCGGGGATGATCGAGTACAGCGGAGTCGCCGAGTCCTGGTAGACCTCGTTGACGAGCGCCTCGCGGTCGAGCAGGTAGGCGATGGCCTTGCGTACGCCGAGCTTGCCCGCCACCGGGTCGTTCATGTTGAAGACCATGTGCTGCACCTCGGCGCCGGTGCCCTCGACGACGTCGGTGCCCTTGCTGGTGGAGGTGTCGTTCTCGATGTCCGCGATGTCGCCGGCGGCGAGGCCTCGGTAGGCGACGTCGACCTGGTTGGCGAGGAGTGCCTTCTTCAGGGCGCTCTGGTCGCCGTGGAACAGCTTCAGGGTCACGCCGGAGTTCTGGACCTTGGCGGTTCCCTTGTAGTCGCCGTTGACGGAGAACACTGCCTTGTCGTCGCTGTACGAGTCCAGCTTGTACGGGCCCGAGCCGACCGCTTTGCCGTCCTTGCGCAGCCCGTTCGCGGCGTACTGCTTGTGGTCCACGATCGAGCCGGCGCCGGAGGCGATCTTGCTCGGGAAGGTCGCGTCGGCGTACTTGAGCTTGAAGACCACGGTCTTCGCGTCCGGTGTGGTCACCTCGTCGAGCATGGGGAACATGATCGCGGGGCCTGCGGCGTCGTTGATCCTCATCATGCGGTCGAAGGAGAACTTGACGTCCTCGGAGGTGAGCGGGTCACCGTTGCTGAACTTCAGACCGTCCTGGAGTGTGCACGAGTAGACCTTGGTGCCGGTCCCCGTGAAGGCGCACTCCTTGGCGGCCTCCGGTTCCGGCTCCGTGCCGCCCTTGGGGAAGCTGAGCAACGACTGGAAGACGTTGTTGAACAGCAGCCACGAACCGGGGTCGTAGCCGGAGGCGGGGTCGGTGGCGAGGACGTCGTCGGACATCCCGACCACCACGGAGGATCCGGTGCCACCGGAGCCGCTCGAGTCCGAGCCGCATCCGGTGATCAGGCCGGCGGCCAGTCCTGTCGTGACGAGCAGGACCGGCCACTGGTTGCGCAGGTTCACGTGCATGTGCCTTGTCGTCGGGTCGTGCGGGCCCGGAGCCGCCGGCGGCTCCGGGTCGGGAAGGCCCGGTCAGCCGCTCACAGGCCGCGGCCGAGCTCCCACAGCTGAAGGGTCGAGGAGGAGTTGAGCGCCCACTCGGCTCCCGTGATGTCGTCCCGGGCGGCGATGTACTGCTTGCCCTGCCACAGCGGCAGCACCGGGACGTCGTCGGCCACGATGTCCTGGATCTCGCTGAGGCTCTTCGACGCGGTGAGGCGGTCGGCCTCGCGGCGGGACTCCGGGATCAGGGTGCCGATGATCTGGTTGTTCGTGTAGGGCGAGCCGAGGAAGTTGTCCTTGTCCAGGAACGGCGCGATGTAGTTGTCGGCGTCCGGGAAGTCGGGGAACCAGCCCATGCCGTAGACGTCGTACTTGCCCGCCTGCTCGGCCGGGCGGAACTTGTCCCAGGCCTCGCCCTTGATGTCGACCTGGAACAGGCCGCTGGCGTTGAGCTGCTTCTTCAGCACCTCGAACTCCGACTTGGTGGCCGTGCCGTAGTGGTCGGTCGTGTAGTGCAGGGTGAGCTTCACGGGGGCGGTGATGTTCGCCCGGCTCAGCAGCGACTTGGCCTTGGTGGTGCTCGGGTCGCCGTACTTGTTGAAGAACGAGTTGGAGTGGCCGGTGATGGTGGCCGGGACCAGCGAGAAGAGCGGTTCGGCCTGGGTGCCGTACACCTTGTCGATGAGTTCGCCGCGGTTGACGACCTGGGCCATGGCCTGCCGGACGGCCCTCGTCTTCACCGATGTGGCATCGGTGTTGAAGGCGAGGTAGCGGATCTCCAGACCCGGCATCTCCACGAGGTCGACGGAACCCGTCGAGTTCTTGGAGAGCTTCTGGATCTGGGCCGGCGTCATCGAGCGCGTCATCAGGTCGATGTCGCCCTTTTCCAGCGCGGTGCCCATGGTGTCGGCGCTCTCGAAGGACCGCAGCTCGACCTTGTCGTTCTTCGGCGTCAAGAGCCCCTTGTAATTGGGGTTCTTCGTGTAGACGGCATTGACGAGCTCGTTGTTCTTGACCTCGGACTCGATCGTGTAAGGACCGGAGCCGTCGACCTGGAAGCCGTCGCGCAGCTTGCCCTTCTCGTAGTCGTCGGGGTTGACGATGCCGGCGACCGGAGTCGACAGCTTGAACGGGAAGGTGGCGTCGGCCGTCTTGAGGTGGAAGATCACCTCGCGGTCGCCCTGGGTCTCGACGGTGTCGATGGTGGAGAGCAGCGCGAAGACACCGCTGTCGGCCTTGATGTTCCGTGCGCGGTCGATCGAGAACTTCACGTCCTTCGCGGTGACGGGGTCACCGTTCGAGAACTTCAGGTCCTTGCGCAGGGTGCAGGCGTACCGCTCGTTGCCGGTGTCGCTGAAGCTGCACTTCTCGGCCGCCTCGGGCTCCGGCTCGCCGTCGCCGCGCGGCTGGACCATCAGGGTCTGCACCGTCTGGCGCAGGATGTTCCAGGTGCCGACGTCGTACGCGTACGCGGGGTCGAGCGGCGCGGGGGCTTCACTGGAGGCGGTGAACCGGTCCGTGGTGCCGACGACGATCGCATCGCCGCCCTTGCTCCCGCTGTCGGAACCGCCGCAGGCGGCGAGCAGCGGGCCGAGCAGGCCGACGATCGCCGGCAGCACCAAAGTCTTGCGGTTCATGCTCGAGTTTCTCCAGAGCTGTCGAGTCCGTGTATCCGGCATGCAGGGGTGGTGCTGCGGATCACGGGGGTTGTGGCGAGGTTCTCGCGACGAGATTAGTCCGCACCGGCACGGCGCTTCACGGGTACCGGAGTTGAGTTCCCATCACGCTGCGAAACCGGGTGCGGACGCACCGAAAACCCGACAGGGGAAGGATTAGTGCAGCCTTTCATCAATCGGGACACAAGGGCACACCAAGCACCCCCGAAACACGGGACTCAGCACATTCAGTACCAGATGTCCATCCGTCGCCGAGTGGGAAACATCACAGTCTCAACTCGGTTGCCAGGCACCGGAATTCGGCCATCCGGCCGGGTTTCCAATTCGCCGCCCGGACACCGGATGATTTCCGGGTATTCGGCTCCGTACGCTGGGTGAACGCCTAGCGCATTTTCGTCATCAGACCGCGCAGAAATGACAGGTCGACCTCTTCCAGAGAGGTCACGACCGTGCGCCGGGCGGCGGGCGCGATCGGCGCCACCGAGGGTACGGCAACAACCTGGCAGCCGGCGGCCTCGGCCGCGGCGACGCCGGTCGCGGTGTCCTCGATGACCGCACATCTGGCCGGATCCGCACCGAGCCCGGCGGCGGCCAGCAGATAGGGGTCGGGGAACGGCTTGGTCCGCTCGACCTCGTCGCCGGCGACCGTCAGCGCGAAGTACTGCGGGCCGACTCCGGCCAGGATGCGGTCGATGATGCGCCGGTGCGAGGCCGAGACCAGGGCGGTGGGCACCTCGTGCGCCGCGAGCTCGGCGAGCAGTCTGGCGGCACCCGGCATCAAAGGCAGCGACCGGCCGATGCGTTCCTCGAACGCGTCGTTGAGCAGCACCGTGAGCTCGGGAAGAGCGATGTCGGCGCCGGTGGCCTCGATGAGGAAGCCGGCGCTGCGTGTCATGGGGCCGCCCACGACCACATGGCGCCACGAGTCGTCGAGCACATGACCGAGGGACGCGAAGACCTCGGCCTCGACGTCCCACCAGAAGCCCTCGGTGTCCACCAGGGTTCCGTCCATGTCGAGGAGCACGGCCTGCAGTGCTGAGCCTTCGGCCGTACGGGTTCCGAGCGCGGGGACCGTACTGGTCATCCTGGCGCACCTCCTTGAGGGACGATCAGGCCGGTTGCCTTTTCTGACACAAAGGCAACCGGCCTGCGGTGGACCGACCAGTGTACGACTTATCCGATCAGCGTGCGTTGAAGTACTTCGCCTCGGGGTGGTGGATGACGATGGCGTCGGTGGACTGTTCGGGGTGGAGCTGGAATTCCTCGGAGAGGTGGACGCCGATGCGTTCGGGCTGGAGCAGGTCGGCGATCTTGGCGCGGTCCTCCAGGTCGGGGCAGGCGCCGTAGCCGAGCGAGAACCGCGCGCCGCGGTACTTGAGCGCGAACATGTCCTCGACCTGCGAGGGGTCCTCGCCGGCGAAGCCGAGTTCGGAGCGGACCCGGGCGTGCCAGTACTCGGCGAGGGCTTCGGCGAGCTGGACGGACAGGCCGTGCAGTTCGAGGTAGTCGCGGTAGGCGTTGGCCTCGAAGAGTTTGGCGCTCTCCTCGCCGATCCGGGAGCCGACGGTGACGACCTGGAGGCCGACGACGTCCCGCTCGCCGGACTCCTCGGGGCGGAAGTAGTCGGCCAGGCACAGGTGACGGCCGCGGCGCTGGCGCGGGAAGGTGAAGCGGGTGCGTTCGCTGCCGTCGTCGTTGAGCAGGATCAGGTCGTCGCCCTTGGACACGCAGGGGAAGTAGCCGTAGACGACGGCTGCTTCCAGCAGGTTGTCGGTCTGCAGCTTGTCCAGCAGGCCGCGCAGCCTGGGCCGGCCCTCGCTCGCGACGAGTTCCTCATACGTCGCACCGTCCCCCGCGCGGGCCTGCTTGAGGCCCCACTGGCCCTTGAACAGGGCGCCCTCGTCCAGCCAGGACGCGTACTCCTTGAGCTGGATGCCCTTGATGACGCGGGTGCCCCAGAACGGCGGGGTGGGCACCGGGTTGTCGACGGCGACGTCGGAGCGGACCGGGCCCTCCTTCGGGCGTTCCTCGACGGCCGGCTGCGGGGTGGCCCGCACCCGGCGCTGCTTCAGCTCCGGCAGGACCGCCCCGGGCACCCCGCGCTTGACACCGATCAGGGCGTCCATCAGGCGCAGCCCCTCGAAGGCGTCCCGGGCGTAGCGGACTTCACCGTCGTAGATCTCGTGCAGGTCCTGCTCGACGTAGGCCCGGGTCAGGGCCGCGCCGCCGAGGATCACCGGGTAGTCGGCGGCCAGCTCACGCTGGTTGAGCTCCTCCAGGTTCTCCTTCATGATCACTGTGGACTTGACCAGCAGGCCGGACATGCCGATCACGTCCGCGCGATGCTCCTGAGCGGCATCCAAAATCGCGGACACGGGCTGCTTGATGCCGAGGTTGACCACGTTGTAGCCGTTGTTGGACAGGATGATGTCGACGAGGTTCTTACCGATGTCGTGGACGTCGCCGCGCACGGTGGCCAGCACGATGGTGCCCTTGCCGTCGTCGTCGGTCTTCTCCATGTGCGGTTCCAGATGGGCCACCGCCCTCTTCATGACCTCGGCGGACTGCAGCACGAACGGCAGCTGCATCTGCCCGGAACCGAACAGCTCACCGACCACCTTCATCCCGTCCAGCAGCGTCGCGTTGACGATGTCCAGCGCCGCACGCTCCTGCAGGGCCGCATCCAGGTCGGCCTCCAGGCCGTTCTTCTCACCGTCGATGATGCGCCGCTTGAGCCGCTCGTCCAGCGGCAGCGCGGCCAGCTCCTGCGCCTTGCCCGCCTTCAACGACTTCGTAGTGGCACCCTCGAACAGTGCCATCAGCTTCTGCAGCGGGTCATACCCCTCGGCCCGGCGGTCGTAGATCAGATCGAGGGCCGTGCTCACCTGCTCCTCATCGAAACGGGCAAGAGGCAGGATCTTGGAGGCGTGCACGATCGCCGAGTCCAGGCCCGCCTTGACACACTCGTCGAGGAACACGGAGTTCAACACGACACGGGCGGCCGGGTTGAGACCGAAGGAAATGTTGGACAGGCCCAGCGTGGTCTGCACATCCGGGTGACGCCGCTTGAGTTCACGGATCGCCCCGATGGTGGCGATGCCGTCACCCCGGGACTCCTCCTGACCCGTGCAGATCGTGAACGTCAGGGTGTCGATGAGGATGTCCGACTCGTGGATGCCCCAGTTCCCCGTCAGGTCCTCGATCAGCCGCTCGGCGATCGCCACCTTGTGCTCGACCGTGCGGGCCTGGCCCTCCTCATCGATGGTCAACGCGATCAGCGCCGCCCCGTGCTCCCGGGCCAGCCCGGTCACCTTCGCAAACCGAGACTCCGGCCCGTCCCCGTCCTCATAGTTCACCGAGTTGATGACCGCCCGACCACCGAGCTTCTCCAACCCGGCCCGCAACACCGGCACTTCAGTGGAATCCAGCACGATCGGCAACGTCGAAGCCGTCGCGAAACGCCCCGCCAGCTCCTCCATGTCCGCGACACCGTCACGACCCACGTAATCGACACACAGATCCAGCATGTGCGCGCCCTCACGGATCTGATCGCGAGCCATCTCCACACAATCGTCCCAGCGGGCCTCCAGCATCGCCTCACGGAACTTCTTCGACCCGTTCGCGTTCGTCCGCTCACCGATCGCCAAATACGCCGTGTCCTGACGAAACGGCACCGACTGATAAAGCGAAGCCGCACCCGGCTCGGGCTGGGGGGACCGCTCGGCGGGCGTGACACCCCGGACGCGCTCGACGACCTGGCGCAGGTGCTCGGGGGTCGAGCCGCAGCAGCCGCCGATCAGTGAGAGGCCGTAGTCGCGCACGAAGTTCTCCTGCGCGTCGGCCAGCTCGGACGGCGTCAGCGGGAAGTACGCGCCGTCCTTGGTCAGCACGGGCAGGCCCGCGTTCGGCATGCACATCAGCGGCGTACGCGAGTGGCGGGCCAGATAGCGCAGGTGCTCGCTCATCTCGGCCGGGCCGGTCGAGCAGTTCAGGCCGATCATGTCGATCTCGAGCGGCTCCAGGGCGGTCAGCGCCGCGCCTATCTCCGAGCCGAGCAGCATGACACCCGTGGTCTCGAAGGCGAGCGAGCAGATCAGCGGCACGTCGAGGCCGACCGCCTCCATCGCGCGGCGCGCGCCGATCAGGCTCGCCTTGGTCTGCAGCAGGTCCTGGGTGGTCTCCACGATCAGGGCGTCCGCGCCACCGGCGAGCAGGCCCTCGGCGTTCTGCTGGTAGCCGTCGCGCAGGACGTCGTACGCGATGTGGCCGAGCGAAGGCAGCTTGGTGCCCGGGCCGATCGAGCCGAGGACCCAGCGTGGGCGGCCGTCCCCGGCGCCGAACGCGTCGGCGACCTCGCGGGCGATCCGGGCCCCTGCCTCCGACAGTTCGAAGATCCGGTCGGCGATCTCGTACTCGTTCGCCGCCGAGTGGTTGGCACCGAACGTGTTCGTCTCGACGCAGTCGACACCCACCGCGAAATACGCCTCGTGGACGGAGCGGACGATGTCGGGGCGGGTGACGTTCAGGATCTCGTTGCAGCCCTCGAGGTTCTCGAAGTCCTCGAGCGTCGGATCCTGTGCCTGGAGCATCGTGCCCATCGCGCCGTCGGCCACCACCACCCTGGACGCGAGCGCCTCGCGGAGGGCATCGGTTCGGGTCCGGCTCTCTGCGGCGGCGGACGGAAGGGTCGGGCTCGGCAACGAGGCCATGGAAGGTGCTCCCTGGAGTGCGACGGCTGTCGGCTTTGCGCTTTCCATGGAGAGCGCACGCCGTCAGGGTAGCTCGGAGCGTCGCCGGACGGACGGGGCCGTCCACGGGGCGGACTGCGTTGCGTACGCGAACGCGATGCGCAGGAACGGAACACATGCCGACCGCCCATTAGCGGGAGGTCGGTGACGACCGGTAGTGTTCGACATTGCCGAACGGTGGCAGTGGAGTCGCTCCGCCGGCGGTCGAAGGGGACGGAGGCAGCACGGCGATGGCACGGAACATCCAGTCGCTCGAACGGGCGGCGGCGATGCTGCGGCTGCTCGCGGGCGGCGAGCGCCAGCTCGGCCTGTCGGACATCGCCTCCTCGCTGGGCCTGGCCAAGGGCACGGCCCACGGCATACTGCGCACCCTTCAGCAGGAGGGTTTCGTCGAGCAGGACGGGGCCTCCGGGCGGTATCAGCTGGGCGCCGAGCTGCTACGGCTGGGGACCACGTATCTCGATGTGCACGAGCTGCGGGCGCGGGCCCTGGTCTGGACGGACGACCTGGCCCGCTCCAGCGGCGAGAGCGTCTACCTGGGCGTGCTGCACCAGCAGGGCGTCCTGATCGTGCACCACGTCTTCCGGCCCGACGACAGCCGTCAGGTGCTCGAGGTCGGCGCCATGCAGCCGCTGCACTCCACGGCGCTGGGCAAGGTCCTGTCGGCCTACGACCCGGTGGCGCACAGCGAGGTCCTGGAGGCCGAGCGCAAGGCGTTCACGGCCCGTACGGTCAGCGAGCTGGAACAGTTCGAGGGCGTGCTCGACCTGACCCGCGCGCGCGGGTACGCGGACGACGTCGAGGAGACCTGGACGGGCGTCGCGTCGGTCGCCGCCCCCATCCACAACCGGCGGCGGATGCCGGTCGGCGCGGTGGGCATCACCGGGGCCGTGGAGCGGGTCTGCAAGGACGGGGAGCTGCGCCCCGAGCTCATCGCGGCGGTGCGGGACTGCGCCCGCTCGGTGTCACGGGATCTGGGCGCCGGCCGGTTCTGAGGCCGGCGCGCCGCATACGGAAGGGCCGGGGCGTCAGGGGCGCCCCGGCCCTTCGTCGTACGGGCTCGGCGGGCATCGTGGAACCCTCCCGCGGGCTCGGCGGACCGGCTCAAGATCGATAACACACGGCACTCAATAACGATCGTGTTTTCGATAACAGAACCCTTGACGAGCTGGTCACACCGGGACAAGACTCCCGTCCATCGGTCGGCATTGTCGAACACCTATCGGCATAACGCGTTAGAGTGTGACAGCGCCAAGGGCCGAGCCGCTCTCATCTCCCGAGAGCACGAACCACCGGAGGGACCCGGGGTTCGGCTTCCCCTGGACGAAGGACAAAGGAGTCGCGGGTGTCCAGCTCCGACATCTTCATCGGCGAGACCATCGGTACCGCCATACTCATCCTGCTCGGCGGCGGTGTCTGCGCCGCCGTCACGCTGAAGGCCTCCAAGTCACGGAACGCCGGCTGGCTCGCCATCGCCTTCGGGTGGGGCTTCGCGGTGCTCACGGCCGTCTACACCTCGGCGCCCCTCTCGGGCGCCCACCTGAACCCGGCCGTGACGCTCGCACTCGCAATCAAGGACGGCGGCTGGGACAACGTGCCGCTGTACTGGGGCGGACAGCTGCTGGGCGCCATGATCGGTGCCACGCTGGTCTGGGTCGCCTACTACGGCCAGTTCCAGGCGCACCTGACCGACCGCGAGATCGTCGGCGGCCCGGACGCGCAGGACACCACGGCCAAGGCCGTGGAGGCGCAGGAGACCGGCGCGGGACCCGTGCTCGGCATCTTCTCCACCGGTCCGGAGATCCGCAACGCGGTGCAGAACCTCGCCACGGAGATCATCGGCACGGTCGTCCTGGTGCTCGCGGTCCTCACCCAGGGCCTGAACGACAAGGGCAACGGCCTCGGCACCCTGGGCGCCCTCGTCACCGCGCTCGTCGTCGTCAGCATCGGCCTCTCGCTCGGTGGCCCGACGGGCTACGCGATCAACCCGGCCCGCGACCTCGGCCCGCGCATCGTGCACGCCCTGCTCCCCCTGCCCAACAAGGGTGGTTCCGACTGGAGCTACGCCTGGATCCCGGTCGCCGGTCCGCTCATCGGCGGTGCGATCGCAGCAGGCATATACAACGTCGCCTTCGCTTGACAGCACCGCTTCGGCGCACCGCCTCACCGCAGCGCCGACAAGCACCGCACAGCACCGCGCCGTGGACCCGGCCCCCTTCATACGGAACTTTCAGGAGCACACCGTGACCGACGCACACACCGCCGGCCCCTTCATCGCCGCGATCGACCAGGGCACGACGTCGAGCCGCTGCATCGTCTTCGACCGGGACGGCCGCATCGTCTCCGTCGACCAGAAGGAGCACGAGCAGATCTTCCCGAAGCCGGGCTGGGTCGAGCACAACGCCACCGAGATCTGGACCAACGTCGAGGAGGTCGTCGCCTCGGCCATCGAGAAGGCCGGCATCACCCGCGACGACATCAAAGCCATCGGCATCACCAACCAGCGCGAGACCACGCTGCTGTGGGACAAGAACACCGGTGAGCCCGTACACAACGCGCTCGTCTGGCAGGACACCCGCACCGACGCCCTCTGCAAGGAACTCGGCCGCAACGTCGGCCAGGACCGCTTCCGCCGGGAGACCGGCCTGCCGCTCGCCTCGTACTTCGCGGGGCCCAAGGCCCGCTGGCTGCTCGACAACGTCGAGGGCCTGCGCGAGCGCGCCGAGGCCGGCGACATCCTCTTCGGCACGATGGACAGCTGGGTCATCTGGAACCTCACCGGCGGAGTCAACGGCGGCAAGCACGTCACCGACGTCACCAACGCCTCCCGCACCATGCTGATGAACCTGCACACGCTGGCCTGGGACGAGAAGATCGCCGAGTCGATCGGCGTCCCGATGGCGATGCTGCCGGAGATCCGCTCCTCCGCCGAGGTGTACGGCGAGATCACCGGCGGCAAGCTCGGTGACCTGCTCGGCGGCATCCCGGTCGCCTCCGCGCTCGGTGACCAGCAGGCGGCCCTGTTCGGCCAGACCTGTTTCAGCGAGGGCGAGGCCAAGTCCACGTACGGCACCGGCACCTTCATGCTGATGAACACCGGCGACAAGATCATCAACTCGTACAGCGGGCTGCTGACCACGGTGGGCTACCGGATCGGCGAGCAGGCACCGGTGTACGCCCTGGAGGGCTCGATCGCCGTCACCGGTTCGCTGGTGCAGTGGATGCGCGACCAGATGGGCCTGATCAAGTCCGCCGCCGAGATCGAGACGCTCGCGTCCTCGGTCGAGGACAACGGCGGCGCGTACTTCGTGCCGGCCTTCTCCGGTCTGTTCGCCCCGTACTGGCGCCCGGACGCCCGCGGGGTGATCACCGGTCTCACCCGGTACGTCACCAAGGCGCACATCGCGCGCGCCGTCCTGGAGGCCACGGCCTGGCAGACCCGTGAGATCAGCGACGCCATGACGAAGGACTCCGGCGTCGAGCTCACGGCCCTCAAGGTCGACGGCGGCATGACCTCCAACAACCTGCTGATGCAGACCCTGGCCGACGTCCTGGACGCCCCCGTGGTGCGCCCGATGGTCGCCGAGACCACCTGCCTCGGCGCCGCCTACGCCGCCGGCCTCGCCGTCGGCTTCTGGACCAACACCGAAGACCTGCGCGCCAACTGGCGTCGGGCCGCGGAATGGACCCCGAACATGGCCGCGGAGACCCGCGACCGTGAGTACAAGAGCTGGCTCAAGGCCGTCGAGCGGTCCATGGGTTGGCTCGATGAGAACTCTGTCGAGGAGTAAGACCAGCATGACCAGTCAAGCCACCCTGCAGACCGTGCCTGCCCTCGGTACGCACCCGGCCTCCGGCTCCACCCCGAGCCGGGCCGAGACCCGGGAGCAGCTTTCCAAGGCGACGTACGACCTCCTCGTCATCGGCGGCGGCATCCTGGGCATCTCCACCGCCTGGCACGCCGCGCAGTCCGGCCTCAGGGTGGCCCTGGTCGATGCCGGCGACTTCGCCGGCGCCACGTCCTCCGCCTCCTCCAAGCTTCTGCACGGCGGTCTGCGCTATCTGCAGACCGGCGCGGTGAAGCTGGTGGCGGAGAACCACTTCGAGCGGCGCGCGGTCTCCCGTCAGGTGGCCCCCCACCTGGCGAACCCGCTGACCTTCTACCTCCCCGTGTACAAGGGCGGGCCGCACGGCGCCGCGAAGCTCGGTGCGGGTGTGTTCGCGTACTCCGCACTGTCCGGCTTCGGTGACGGTGTCGGGCACCTGCTGTCCCCCGGCAAGGCGCAGCAGGACGTGCCGGAGCTGCGCACCGAGAACCTGAAGGCCGTGGCCGTGTATGGCGACGACCAGATGAACGACGCGCGCATGGCGCTCATGACGGTCCGCGCGGCCGTCGAGTCCGGCGCCGTCGTGCTCAACCACGCCGAGGTCACCGGCCTGCGCTTCACCGAGGGCCGGGTCACGGGCGCGGAGCTCAAGGACCGTACGACCGGTGACGAGTTCGGGGTCAGTGCGCGTCTCGTGCTGAACGCCACCGGCCCCTGGGTCGATCACCTGCGCAGGATGGAGGACCCGAACGCGGCGCCGTCCATCCGTCTGTCGAAGGGCGCGCACCTGGTCCTCAGGCGCACCTCCCCCTGGAAGGCCGCGCTGGCCACCCCGATCGACAAGTACCGCATCACCTTCGCCCTCCCCTGGGAGGACATGCTGCTGCTCGGCACGACCGACGAGGAGTACGAGGGCGACCCGGGCGAGGTCGCGGTCACCGAGAAGGACACCGCGCAGATCCTGGACGAGGCCGCGTTCTCCGTCCGCGACCAGCAGCTGTCCCGCGATCTGATCACGTACTCCTTCGCCGGTCTGCGTGTGCTGCCGGGCGGCCCGGGCGCCACGTCGAAGGCCAAGCGCGAGACGGTCGTCACGGAGGGCCGGGGCGGGATGCTGTCCGTCGCGGGCGGCAAGTGGACCACCTTCCGGCACATCGGCCGTACGGTCATGAAGCAGCTGGAGGCGCTGCCGGGCCGCCCGCTGGGCGAGGACTTCGAGCCGGTCTCCGCGCTGCCGAAGAAGCTGCCGCTGCCGGGTGTCGCCAATCCCCGTGCCGTGGCGCACCGGCTCCTGGTCGACGGTCCGGCTCCCGGCCCGCGGATGGGGGCCGACACCGCCCGGCACCTGGCCACGCACTACGGTTCGCTGGCCTTCGACATCGCGCGCCTCGCGAACGAGAACCCCGAGCTGGGCGAGCGCGTCCACCCGGACGCCCCGGAGATCTGGGCGCAGGTCGTCTACGCCCGGGACAACGAGTGGGCCGAGACGGCGGACGACGTGCTGCGCCGCCGTACGACGCTGACGATCCGCGGTCTGGCCACGGACGAGGTCCGCGGCAAGGTGCAGGACCTGCTCGACAAGAAGTAGGCGAGCGGACACGGGTGACGGGGCGGCTCCCACGGGGAGCCGCCCCTTCCGTCTCTTCCGGGCCGCCGGGCGCGCTGCCACACCGCGTACATACGCCCGCAATGTCCCGGAGCGAGAGTGGGAGGATGCCTCCGGTTCCCCTCTCGGTACTCGATCTTGTCCCTGTCAGCTCCGGATCGGACGCTCCGACCGCGCTGCGCAATGCCGTCGAACTGGCCCGCGCGGCCGAGGAGTTCGGCTATCGCCGCTACTGGCTGGCCGAGCATCATCTCAACCCCGGCGTCGCCGGATCCGTGCCCGCGCTGGTGATCCAGGCGGTGGCGCAGGCGACCCACGACATCCGGGTGGGTTCGGGAGCCGTGCTGCTCGGGCATCAGACTCCGCTGTCCGTGGTGGAGCAGTTCGGGATCCTGGACGCGCTGTACCCGGGCCGCATCGACCTGGGTCTCGGGCGGTCGGGGCGGCCCCGGGCGGCTCCCCCGGCGCCCGCCTCGACCGAGGGCACCTTCACGGACGAGGGTCTGTATCTCCCGCCCCGCTTCACGGGGTTCGCCCAGCTGCTCAAGTCGCCGCGTTTCCGGCTCCAGTTGGGACTGCTTCAGCAGCCGGGCGCGCAGGCCCCCGGGTACGAGGAGCAGATCGCCGACATTCTGGCGCTGCTGGCGGGGACCTACGCCGACGAGGACGGCACCGCGGCCCGTCCGGTGCCGGGCGCGGGCGCGGCTGTCGAGGTGTGGATCCTCGGCAGCAGCGCGGGTGAGAGCGCCGAGGTGGCGGGGGCACGGGGGCTGCCGTTCGCGGCCAACTACCACGTGTCGCCCGCGTCCGTGCTCGAGGCGGTGGAGGCGTACCGCGCGGCCTTCCGGCCTTCCGAGGCGCTCGCGGAACCGTATGTCGCCGTCTCCGCCGATGTGGTGGTCGGGCCCGACGACGAGACGGCACGGCGGCTCGCCGCCGGGTACGCGCCCTGGGTGCGGTCCATCCGCAGCGGCGAGGGCGCGATTCCGTTCCCGACGCCCGAGGAGGCGTCCGCGCACCAATGGACCGACGAGGACCGGGAGTTGGTCGCGGACCGCGTCGACACCCAGTTCGTGGGTGCGCCCGAGACGGTCACCGAGCGGCTGAACGTCCTCCAGCAGGCGACCGGCGCGGACGAGCTGGTCGTCACCACCATCACGCACCAGCACGCCGACCGGGTGCGCTCGTACGAACTGCTCGCGCACGCCTGGCAGAAGCAGGCCTGACGGACTCGGGAGAACGCAATGAGCCGACTGATACTGGGCGTCGCCCTCGACGGCCGGGGTGTACACCCGGCCGCCCCCGGCGAACCGCCCACGGTGGAGGAGTTCATACGGCTGGTGCGGCGCTCGGAGGCGGCACTGCTGGACTTCGTCACCCTCGAGGACGGGCCGGGGCGGCTGGACTCCGCCCTGCTGCTCACCGTCGCCGCACGGGAGACCGCGCGCATCGGGCTGGTGCCGCTGGGGCCGGCGCTGGGGCAGCCCGCCGCGTACGCGGCCCGGTTCGCCACCCTCGATCTGCTCAGCGGGGGCAGGGCGGGCGTACGGCCCCGCATCGCGGCGGACGACATAGAGCACGAGCGGATCCTGGCGATCCTCGGGACGCCCGAGGGCGATCGTCGGGTGGCCGAACTCTTCGACAGGGCAGCCGAGTTCCTGCGCCGGGTCGGGCTGGAGTGGGACAAGGCCGAGCCGTCGTCGGCGGCGCCGCAGGGCCGCCCGCCGTTCATCTCCCTCGCGCACGACACCGTCCCGTACCGCTTCGCGGCCCGGCGCTCCGACGTCGTGATCGTCACGCCCGCCGACGCCGGAGAACTGCGCGCCACACGTGCCGAGGTCGACCGGCTCGCCGCCGAGGAGGGGCGCACCCTGAAGGTCCTCGCCGATCTGAACGTGATCCTGGCCCCGAGCGACGGCGCGGCCGCCGAGCGCCTCGCGGATCTCGAGGACGCGGCCGGCGGCCCGTTCGAGTCCGACGCCGGGATCTTCCACGGGACCCCGGAGGGTCTGGCCGGCCTGATCGAGGAGTGGCACCACGAGGGCGGCGCCGACGGCTTCCGGATCCGTCCGGCCGTGCTGCCGCTCGACCTGAACGCGCTGGTGGACCGCACGGTTCCCGAGCTGATCAGGCGCGGGCTGTTCCGGTCCGCCTACGAGACCCGTACGCTGCGCGGCCATCTGGGCCTCGCGGCCGTCACCCCCGAAGGGACGTCATGAAGTTCCAGGTGCTCTCGATCATCAGTCACGCCCCGCACCCGCTGACCGGTGAACTCCTCTCCCCCGCCGACCGGTTGGCCGAGGTGGTCGAGGTCGGCGTGGCGGCGGAGCGGTCCGGCTTTGACGCCTACGCGATCGGCGAGCGGCATGCCGGCCCGTTCCTGTCGTCCGGACCGACGGTGATCCTGGGCGCGCTGGCGACGCGTACCAGCCGGATCAAACTGCTCACCGGCGTCACCGTGGTCGCGATCCTCGACCCGGTGCGGGTCGCCGAGGACTACGCGACGCTCGACCAACTCTCGCGGGGGCGCATCGAGTTGGTGATCGGAAAGGGCGCGGAGGCCGGTCACTTCGATCTCTTCGGGCTCGACGAGGAGCGGCAGTGGGACCTCCAGAAGGAGAAGTACGAACTGCTGCGCAGGCTGTGGAGCGAGGAGAACGTCGACTGGGAAGGTGAGTTCAGGCCGGCGCTGAAGAACGTGACCACCGTGCCGCGGCCCTACGACGGGCCCCCGCGCGTCTGGCACGGTTCGGCGACCTCCCTCAACTCCCCCGAGCTGGCGGCCAAGCACGGCGATCCGCTGTTCACGGCCAACGCCATCCAGCCGCGCGCCGCGTACGCCCGGCTGATCGAGCACTACCGGGAGCGGTTCGAGGCGTACGGGCACGATCCGGCGCACGCCCATGTCGCGGCGGGCTCGGGCGGGCTGCTGATCGCCGACACGCACGAGCAGGCGGTGGCCCGGTACAAGGACCTGTACGAGGCGAAGGTGCGGCAGGCCTTCCGGCCGCACCTGGAGGGCAAGACGGGCTACAACACGCCCTTCCGCACGATCGAGGACGCCATCGCGGACGGCCCCCAGCTCATCGGATCGCCCCAGCAGATCATCGACAAGATCCTCGGATATCACGAGGTGTACCGGCACGACCTCCAGTCGATCACCGTGGACGGCTTCGGGCAGTCGACGGGCGAGCAGATCGAGACGTTGCAGCGCTTCCAGGAGGAGATCGCACCGGTGGTGCGGCGGGAGGCGCCGAGCTCGCTCTGGGAGTAGGCGGGATCGCGGGGAGGACGCGGGGCGGGCCCGGGATCGGGGTTCACCGGGCGGCGGGGTCGTTGACGGTTGGCTGTCGACAGTCGGCGGCTGGCGGCTGGCGGCTGGCGGCTGCGTACGATCCTTGAGGTGCAGGGCACGCTCGACGCTCCGTCACCGGCCGGGCGCGACGCTTCTCGTTCGGTGCCCGCTCTCCGACGCCGGCCGTGCGCCGGCCTCGGACCCCGCACCACGGGAGTCGCCGCATGCCGCAGCACCTGCAGTCCGTCACCCGCATACCCCGGACCGGTCTGCCGCCGCGCGCCCTGGTCGTCGGCGACCCGGCGCGTGCCGCGGTCGTCGCCGCGCTGCTCGACGGCGCCGAGGAGGTCTCGTACCACCGCGAATACCGTGTTTTCCAGGGGAGTTGGAAGGGTCTGCCGGTCACCGTCGCCTCGCACGGCATCGGGGCGCCCGGCGCGATCCTGCTCTTCCAGGAGCTGGCCGACGCGGGCGTGCGGACCTGTCTGCGGCTCGGTACGGCGGGGGCGATGCGACCGGGGATCGGTGACGGCGATCTGGTCATCGCCGAGGCGGCCGTCCGGGACGACGGGGTGACCCAGCAGTTGCTGCCGCCCGAGTACCCGGCGGTCTCGGCCCCCGAGGCGGTGTTCGCGCTCCAGCGCGCGGCCCGCGAGGCCGGCGCCCCGCACCACCGGGGCATCGTGTGGACCCGGGCCGCCTTCCAGCCGGGGCTGATCCCGCTCACCGCGTACGACCGGGCCGGGCTCGTGGCGATCGAGATGGAGTTGTCGGCACTGCTGGTGACGGCCTCGCTGCGGGGGCTGGTGGCGGGCGGGGTGCTCGTGGTGGACGGGACGAACGCGGACGAACTGGTTGACGCGGACACACCCTTCTCGACCAGCGGCTACGATCCCCACCGTGATGTCGTGGCCGCGGGCGTGGAGCGCGGCGCCGTGGTTTCGCTGGAGGCGCTGCGCCTGCTGGCCGAGGACACCTGAGCGCGTACGCGGTCCGCGGTCCGGGGCCTGCCGGCCGCGGGCGTCCGGCGGCTGACATCGGACTTTGTGCCCCGTTCAAGGGCTGAACCCCCATAATGACGTGAGACATCGGATGTCTGAACGAGGGAGGCCCCGCCATGGCAGTCACCGATGAGGCGATCGAGAAGATCAAGGGAATGATCGTCTCCGGCTCACTGCGGCCCGGTGACCGGCTTCCCAAGGAGAGCGAGCTCGCCGCCGAGCTCGGGCTGTCCCGCAACTCCCTGCGCGAGGCCGTGCGGGCGCTGTCACTCATCCGCATCCTCGATGTGCGGCAGGGCGACGGCACGTATGTGACCAGCCTCGATCCGCAACTGCTGCTGGAGGCGCTGAGCTTCGTCGTGGACTTCCACCGCGACGACACCGTCCTGGAGTTCCTGGCGGTGCGCCGCATCCTGGAGCCGGCCGGGACGGCAATGGCGGCCTCGCGCATCAGCGAACAGCAACTGGACGCCCTGACCGCCCAGTTGGACGCGCTCGGCGCCGCGCCCTCGGTGGAGGAACTCGTCGCCTGCGACCTGGAGTTCCACCGGGGCATCGTGCAGAGCTCCGGGAACTCGGTGCTGTGCTCCCTGCTCGACGGTCTCTCCGGGCCCACCACCCGGGCCCGGATCTGGCGGGGTCTGACCCAGGAGGACGCGGTCAGCCGTACGCTGCACGAGCATCGCGCGATCATCGCCGCCCTGCGCGACCGGGACGCGGAAGCCGCCCGGTCCTGGGCCACCGTGCACATCGCGAGCGTGGAGCAGTGGCTGCGCTCGACCCTGTAGCGCGAGCACGGCCGCCGGTCCTGCTGCTCGCCGCCGGCGACTCCTGGCCGAGCCCGCCGGGTGTCGCGCCCGCCGCCACGTGCATCACGCCCCTCTCGCCCGGCCGGCGCAGCTGCGAGTCGTGCGTGACGGTGAGGTGGACGGCGGACAGATCGGCGGCGGTACGCGGCACCGGGCGTCCCACGAGGTACGGGTGCAGGGTCGCGGTTGCCGCCGTCACGACGTCGTTTCCGCGGCCGACGGTGAAGCTGAAGCCGTACCCCGCGAGCCATCGGAGGTGTGGAGCACCAGACAGGCCGCCAAGCAGTCCGAAACCGGGTTCACCGCGTCCGAGCCGCCCAGCCCCTCCGACGTGGGAAATCGCACGTCGTGTACCTCGAAGCCGGTCACGGTCTCATTCATGCGTGCCCCTTGTCGCTCACCGAACATCGGACCTCTCGGGGGCATCCGTCGCATTTCGCGCGCCTACGACAACGTCCAGGGCTCTTGGCGAAGTTGGCCCGGGACAGCTCGGATGACTGAGGGGTGTTCCGGGGTGGTGTACGGGGCAGTCATCCGTTCATCCCTCCGTGCGAGGGGGCTGCGGAGGCGCCCGGCGCACGCCGTAAGGTTGGGACGTACGCGAGGGCACGTCGGAAGGAGGCGCTGGGTGATCGAGCTGGAGGGGGTTCCCGAGCTGATCGACCCAGTCATGGTGGCCGCGTTCGAGGGCTGGAACGACGCCGGCGACGCCGCCTCCGCCGCGGTCGCGCACCTGGACAGGGAGTGGAAGGGCGATGTGTTCGCGGCGCTCGACGCCGAGGACTACTACGACTTCCAGGTCAACCGCCCCACCGTGTGGCTGGACGGCGGCGTACGCAAGATCACCTGGCCGACGACACGTCTGTCGGTGGTCCGGGTGGGCGGCGAGAAGCCGCGTGACCTGGTGCTGGTCCGGGGCATCGAGCCGTCGATGCGCTGGCGCTCGTTCTGCAACGAGATCCTTGCCTTCGCCCATGAGCTGGGCGTCGAGCTGGTCGTCATCCTGGGCGCGCTCCTCGGAGACACCCCGCACACCCGTCCGGTACCGGTCAGCGGGGTCACTTCCGACGCGGACCTGGCCCGCACCATGGACCTGGAGGAGACCAAGTACGAGGGCCCCACGGGGATCGTCGGCATTCTCCAGGAGGCGTGCACGCACGCGGGCGTTCCGGCGGTGTCGCTGTGGGCGGCCGTTCCGCACTACGTCTCGCAACCGCCGAACCCGAAGGCGACCCTCGCCCTTCTGAACCGCCTCGAGGACCTGATCGACCTGCGCATTCCGCTGGGCGAGCTGCCCGAGGACGCGCGGGCCTGGCAGCTGGGCGTCGACCAGCTGGCCGCCGAGGACAGTGAGGTCGCCGAGTACGTGCAGACGCTGGAGGAGGCCCGGGACACCGCCGAGCTGCCCGAGGCGTCGGGTGAAGCCATCGCTCGCGAGTTCGAGCGCTATCTGCGACGGCGGGACGGCAGCGGCCCCACGCCACCGCCCGGGAGCCATGCGACCGAGAGCGGCGAGTCCGCCACCTTCCTGCGCGACACTCCGGGTGGCCGTACCCGGCCCAAGCCGCAGCGGCCCGACGCCGAGGGCGGGAGCGGCTCCGGGGTCTCGGCCGACGCCGGCGACGACGGGACCGAGGGACCCGTGGGGTCCGAGGGATCCGCGGACTCTCCGGAGGCCCCGGGTTCCGGGGAACCTCGGGAGACCTCCGGGCCACCGGGGCCGCCGGCCTTCTCGGACTCCTCCGACGCGCCGAGGACTTCGGGGACCTCGAAGCCTTCCGAGGCCGCCGCGGACACCTCGAACCCTTCGGACACCTCGGATGCCTCGGACACCTCCGGCGGCTCCGAAGCGCCTGACGGGCCCGACGGTGGTCCCGAGTCCTCCGGCTCATCGGACGCTCCTGGCTCCTCCGGCCCATCGGGGCCCCCGAAGTCGTCGGGGGCCCCGGAGCCTCCGGAGTCCTCGGACAACTGAACCGACAGGGGCGGTGCGCACGACGCGCACCGCCCCTCGGCCATCGCCCCGCCGGGTCCGCCCGTCGGACCTGGCCGGACTCGCCCGTCAGACCTGGTCCACCGCCACCACGTCGTACTCCGTGTCCGGCGTCGGCTCGACGTCGAAGCGGGCGTTCGGCAGATAGAGCCGCTCGCCCCACGCGGCGACCGTCGTCGGGATACGGAAGCGCGGGTCGGTGATCCGGGCGATCGCCGTGCCCTTGGTGCCGGCCGCGTTCAGCCGGAAGACGTCGATCTGGTTCAGCTGCTGCTGCACGGCGTAGAGCGTGCGGCCGAGGAGCAACAGGCCGTCCCCGTACGGCAGTCGGGCGCTCCCCAGGTCCACGGCACGCGCCACGCCCGTACGCGGGTCGACGCGCATCAGCCCGCCGCCGCCCGCGACCGCGTTGACCACGAGCAGCGCACTGCCGTCGGGCGTGCGCTCGATGCCGTTGGCCGTGAAGTCCGGGCCCTGCTCCCAGTCGCCGGTCAGCGGCAGGGTCGTCACCTCGCCGGGCTCGCCGTGTGCACCGAGGGCGAGCCCGTAGAGCTGCGCCTGGTACGAGTCGGTGAACCAGGCGGAGCCCGGTGTGACGATCACGTCGTTCACGAACAGGCCGCCGACGGCGTACACCCTCTCGACCTCGCCGCTGCGGGCGTCGACCGTGCGCAGCTCACCGCTCACGCCACCGGCGAGGAAGAGCCGGCCGCGCCGGTCGGTCTTCAGCCCCACGGTGGGATGCCCGGCGCCGAGGCCCTTGCTGATGACGCCGCCGCGCCCGGTGGCGAGGCTCGCGCGGTAGATGTCGCCGTTCGCGAGCGACCCGAAGTACGCGAACGGGGTGGTGCCGATGGCTATGCCCTCGGGCTGAAAGCCGTTGGGCAGGGGGAATTGGGCGGGCCCTGGCTCTCCCGCCGCGTGGGCGGTGCCCCCTGCCGTGCCGCCCAGAACTACCGCGCCTCCCAGTGCCGCGGCTGTCGTGAGGAGTCTTCTACGTGCGAAGGAACGGTCCATGAAGCGTCCTTACGCAAAGGGCCGAGTCGAGCTCGGCCAATGGTCAACAGACGCTTCCACCCCATCACATGACGCATGCCACGGCAGCCTTTGGCCGGTTTGCGGCGTGACATCTGTTTCAGGTCGGATTGCCCAGGGTTCCCCATTCAACTTGTTTCCAAACCAAGTTGGCGAAGACGGGGTGGACGTGTTGGCCCGGGCGTGCCAGGTTGGGCCCCGAAGACGCGGTCCGGAGACGGGACTTGACACCGCGTCACCCCGCGACAAGGCACCCGCAGGGACCGAAGGGAGCGGCACGCGATGACCGATCAGGTACAGCCGACGCAGGGCCCGGGAGCATCCGGGCCGGGGCCCGACGGAGCGGGATTCACCTACCGAGGAGCGGAGCAGGAGCTGATCGTCGTCGCTCGGCGCGAGGCCCGGCTGCGCGCCGGCGCCGAGGGCGTGCGCTCGGCGGCGGGCTCCGACGTATCGGCCCTCAACATGTTCCTCAGCGACGAACAGCTCGCCCTGGAACCGCTGTTCGGCAGCGAGGAGCGGCTCCAGCAGTCCGCGCACGCCGAGAGCGTGCCGGAGCTCACCCGCTTCTACCGGGTCCGCGGCGTCGAGAGCCGCGCCCAGGAGCTGCGCTCACGGATCGCCGCACTGCCGGAGATCGACACGGCGTACGTGAAGCCCGGCGCCGTACCCGCCTCGGTGGGTTCCGTCGGGCAGAGCACGGACGACAGCCGGCGAGTGAAGGAAGGCGCCCCGGTCACCCCCGACTTCAGCAGCCGCCAGGGCTATCTGAGCCGGGCGCCCGAGGGGATCGACGCCGCGTGGGCCTGGCAGCGCCCCGGCGGCACGGGCCAGGGCGTGACGGTGATCGACGTGGAGGGCGCCTGGCAGCTCGGCCACGAGGATCTGGCGGCCAAGCTCGCCGGCGTCGTCGTCGGCACCCCGCTGACCGACCTCGCGTGGCGCAACCACGGCACCGCCGTGATCGGTGTGATCGGCGGTGACCGCAACGAGCGGGGCATCTCCGGCATCGTCCCGGACGCCGTGACCGCGGCCGCGTCCTTCCAGGGCATCGGTACGGCGGCCGCGATCCACGCGGCCGCCGACCGGCTAGGCCCGGGCGACATCGTCCTGGTCGAACTCCACCGGCCCGGACCCCGGCTCGACTACGAGCAGCGCGGCGACCAGCAGGGATACATCGCGCTGGAGTGGTGGCCCGACGACTGCGCGGCCATCCGCTACGCGACCGACAAGGGCGTCGTCGTGGTGGAGGCCGCGGGCAACGGCGGCGAGTCGCTCGACGACGCGGTGTACGAACGCCGTCCCGACGAGTTCCCGGAGGACTGGCGCAACCCGTTCAACCCCTCCCACCAGTCCTCCGGCGCGATCCTGGTCGGTGCCGGTGCGCCGCCGCCCGGCACCCATGGCCGCGACCACGGCCCGGACCGCTCACGGCTGGCGTTCTCCAACTACGGGGCACGTCTGGACGCGCAGGGCTGGGGGCGCGAGGTCACGACCACCGGGGGTTCCTGGGACCGGCCCGGCGATCTGCAGGGCGGCGCCGAGGAGATCGCCTGGTACACGGACACGTTCTCCGGGACCTCCTCCGCCTCCCCGGTGGTGGTCGGCGCCCTGGCCGCACTGCAGGGCATGCTGAAGGCGGCGGGGCACGACCCGATGTCGCCGGAACGCGTCCGCTCGGTGCTGCGGGCGACCGGCTCTCCGCAGCAGGACGCGCCGGGGCGGCCCGCGTCCCAGCGGATCGGCAGCCGGCCGGACATCAAGGCAGCGGTCACCCGTCTGCTGCCCGACGCGGTCGGGTCGGGCCGGGCCGAGCGGTACTGGGACGAGCTGCTGCCGTACCCACGTGAACTCCCGCCGCGGATCCGGCTGTTCGTGGCCGGTGACTGGCGCAACCTGAACAACCCGACCCCCGAGACGCGCCAGGCGGTGCACACCGCCTTCGCTTCGGGACACCCCGACGTCCGGGTCTGGTTCTCGGACGACGAGATCGTCGGCCTGGTGGTAACGGGCTGAGGACCTGGTCGTCAGGGACGAGCCGGCGACCCGGCGACCCGGCCTTCACGGGCGGGCACGACCCGACCGACGCTCAACGACCGATCCGATCGATCCGACCGACGCTCAACGCTCGACCCGACCAACGCTCGACCCGACCAACGCTCAACGATTCAGGGAAGGTGGCACCCGCATGAGCACCACCCCGCAGATGAGCCAACAGGGACAGCACCAGCAGCCGAGCACCTCGCCGTACCAGCAGCAGGGAATCGGCCAGCAGCAGCCGTTCGGACAACAGGGCGGCCAGCAGCAGCCGTTCGCCCAGCAGATGCAGCAGCCGTTCGGACCGCAGGGGCTGGGGCAGCAGCAGCCGTTCGGACAGCAGACGCAGCAGCCGTTCGGACAGCAGGGGCTGGGTCAGCAGGGCATGGGTCAGCAGCAACAGGCCCCGCAACAAGGCCAGCACCAGCTCCCCCAGCACCTGCAGCAGCAGCTCCAGCAGCTCGGCCAGCAGCAGCCGTTCCAACAACTGCTGCAGCAGCTCGGTGGTCAGCAACAGCTCGGCGCGCAGCAGCAGCCACAGCAGCACCAGATTCAGCAGATCCAGCAGGGTGAGCCACTGGTCCTGCCGAGCGCGGTCGAGACCCAGGCGCTGGCCATCGGGGTGGCCCAGCACTTCCAGGACGTCGTCACCCCGCTCCCGGGCCAGCCGCAGGTGCTCTACCTGTACATCAACAACGGCTGGCGCCGGCTGGTGAACCCGAACCAGGTGACCCACGACGAGGTCCAGCGCGCGTTTGCCTTCGGGCAGCAGATCTACGCGATCTTCGACACCAACAGCAGCGTCATCCAGTCCGTCATCGTGAGCAAGTGACAGCGGACGCTCCACACGCATGAAGGACGCCGGGCGGGTAGATCCCCGCCCGGCGTCCTGTTGCTGCCGCAGAGCCGCGTTCGCCGCCGGCCCGGCCGCCCGGGCAGTCGGGCAGACCTTGTCGCCTAGAGAGCCACTCCCAGCAGGGCGTCCACCGCACGCGACACGACCCCGGGCGCACCCTCGTCCGTACCGCCCCGCTCGTGCTGGACCGCGGCCCAGCGGTCGACCGCGGCGAGCGCGGCCGGCGCGTCCAGGTCGTCGGCGAGGGCGACGCGGATCTCGTCGACCAGTGCGTCGGCGGAGGGGCCGTCGGGCCGTGACACCGCCGCGCGCCAGTCCGCGAGACGGGCGACCGCCTCTTCGAGGACCGTGTCCGTCCACTCCCAGTCGGCCCGGTAGTGGTGCGCGAGCAGCGCGAGACGGATGGCCGCCGGGTCGACTCCGTCGCGCCGCAGCGTGGAGACGAAGACCAGGTTGCCCTTGGACTTCGACATCTTCTCGCCGTTCAGCGCGACCATGCCGGCGTGGACGTACGCCTTGGCCATGGGGAACTCGCCGGTCAGCGCCTGGGCGTGGGAGGCACCCATCTCGTGGTGCGGGAAGGCGAGGTCGGAGCCGCCGCCCTGGACGTCGAAGCCCATGCCGAGATGGTCGAGCGCGATGGCCACGCACTCGATGTGCCAGCCGGGCCGGCCGCGGCCGAGTGAGCCGCCGTCCCAGCTCGGCTCGCCCTCGCGGGCCGCCATCCAGAGCATCGGGTCGAGCGGGTTCTTCTTGCCCGGCCGGTCCGGGTCGCCGCCCCGCTCGGCGGAGAGCAGGCGCATGGCGGCGGCGTCCAGGTGGGACACCTGCCCGAAGTGCGGGTCGGACTCGACGGAGAAGTACACGTCCCCTTCGAGCTCGTAGGCGGCACCGGCGTCCCGCAGCCGCTCGACCAGCGGCACGATCCCGGGTATCGCCTCGACCGCACCGATGTAGTGCCGCGGGGGCAGCATCCGCAGGGCGGTCATGTCCTCCCGGAAGAGGGCGGTCTCCTTCTCGGCGAGCCCCACCCAGTCGATGCCGTCGCGCTGCGCGCGCTCCAGGAGCGGGTCGTCGACGTCGGTCACGTTCTGGACGTAGTGAACCTGCCGCTTGGTGTCGAGCCACACGCGCTGCACGAGGTCGAACGCGTTGTAGGTCGCCGCGTGACCCAGATGGGTCGCGTCGTACGGCGTGATGCCGCAGACGTAGATACGGGCGACGGGACCGGGGTCGAGGGCAACGAGCCCTCCGGTCGCGGTGTCGTGGATCCGGAGGTCGCGTCCCTCACCGGGCAGGGCGGGGACCTCAGAAGCGGGCCAGGCATACATGCCTTGAGCCTAACCGGACGGATGTTCCGTATACGAACCGGACCAGGCCTGATGGCCGGGAAGGCGGTCTTGCCGGCCAGGCGTCGCTGTGCATACGTGCTGCACCCCGACCGCGCACGGCCCGGGAGGGAAACCGGGGCCGCTGGGGTGGACAACCACCGCCGGGCCCGGGCCCGCTGGGCTTCGTCACACCGGCGGCCACGGAATGGCCGGCCACTCCCCGCTCGGCTCGGGATGCTTCCCCGAGGCCAGGAGCGCGTCGACCCGCGCCCGCGTGGCGTCGACCTCGGCCGCGGTGATGAGTTCGGCCAGCCGGGTGGCCAGCGGTCCGCCCGACGCGAGCCCGTCCCGCAGGGTGGTCAGCGTCTCGACCGCTTCCCCGGTGAGCGGCTCCCCCGCCCACCCCCACAGCAGTGTCCGCAGCTTGTTCTCGGCGTTGAAGGTGACCCCGTGATCGATGCCGTACAGCCGGTCCTGGCCCTCGGGCAGCAGATGGCCGCCCTTGCGGTCGGCGTTGTTGATCACGGCGTCCAGCACCGCGAGGCGCCGCAGCCGCGCGTCGTCGGCGTGCACGAGCAGTGCCGTGCGCCCCTCGCCGACCTCGGCGAACCCGATGGCCTTCCAGCCGTCCGCGGGCTCTTCGTCGTCGACGAGCGCAAGCAGCTCGCTGTCCGCCGCGCTCTCGATCCAGAGCTGGCACATGCCCTCGCCGTACGGCCCGTCCCGCAGCACGGTGGGCGGCACGAGCCCCCAGCCGGTCGCCTCGGACACCTCGTACGCCGCCACCTCGCGCTGTGCGAGCGTGCCGTCGGGGAAGTCCCACAGGGGCCGTTCCCCGGCGACCGGCTTGTAGACGCAGAACGCGTCCTGCCCCTCGTACGAGACGGAGCAGTACAGCACCGCGTTCGACGCCTCACGGATCTGTCCGCGCACCTTCAGCTCGCCCTTGGCGAGCAGCTCGGCCGTGGTCACGCTCCGCGGCGGTATCCGTTCTGGCGCGGACATACGTGTCCTTCCGGGTCGAGCGGGAGGCTGCACAGCGGGCACGGCGGCCGGCCGGCGTTGACGACGTCGAGGGCGCGCTTGGCGAAGGCCCGTGCCTGTGCGCCGGTGAGCCGGACGCGGAGCATCGGCGGGCCGTTCTCCTCGTCCTGGAGCAGCCGTTCCTCGGCCTCGGCGAGGTCCTCATCGGTGTCGGCGTCCAGCTCGACCAGGGCCTGTGCCTCGACGATCATGCGCTGCTCGTCGCCGTCCCAGGCCAGCGCCATCGTGCCGACGCGGAACTCCTCCTCCACCGGGCTCTCCAGCGGGGCGGTGTCGGAGATATCGGCGGAGGCGACGGCCGGTACGGGCGCGCTGCCCCCGGTCCGCCGTACGACCTCGTCGAGCAGCTCTTCCATGCGTTCGGCCAGGGCGGCGACCTGGGTCTTCTCCAGGGCCACACTGGTCACCCGGGGGCCCGAGGTGGCCTGGAGGAAGAAGGTACGGCGCCCGGGCAGCCCGACCGTACCGGCCACGAAACGGTCCGGTGGGTCGTAGAGGAACACCTGACGCGACACGTCCTGTCTCTCCATTGGAATCGGCATCGGGACCGGGCAGCGGGCTCAGCCTGCGTCGGTCCTCGTGGGTTGCTGACAACTACTGCGCTGCTTCGACCGCTTCACCCTACTGCGGCCGACGATCACGGTGCGCCCGCCCCGCCCCCGACCGGGGCGTCGCCGCCCGCGGCCTCCTCGCGCGGCGCCAGGGACGCGAAATCACCGGTGTCCCCGAGGCGAACGAGAAATGGCCGCATCCGGGTGTAACGGATCGCGGTGATGGAACACGGTTCAACAGAGATCCGCTGGAAGAGGTCGAGATGAAGTCCGAGTGCGTCCGCGACAAGGGATTTGATGATGTCGCCGTGCGAGCACATGAGATACACCGCGTCACTGCCATGATCGCGCTCCACGCGCGCGTTCCACTCGCGTACCGCCTCGGCGGCGCGCGTCTGCATCGCCCGCATCGATTCGCCGCCCGGGAACGCGGCCGCGGTCGGATGCGTCTGTACGACCTCCATCAGCGGCTCGTCCATGAGCTCGGCGAGCTTGCGGCCGGTCCAGTCGCCGTAATGGCACTCCCCGATGCGCTCCTCGGTGTGGACGCGCAGCTCGGGGCGGGCGTCGAGCAGCGGCCGTACGGTCTCCTGGCAGCGCTGCAGGGGGCTGATGACGACCTCGGAGATCGGCAGCGCGGAGAGCCGGCCGGGCAGGGCGGCGGCCTGGGCGGCGCCGCGCTCGTCGAGGGCGACGCCGGGCGTCCATCCGGCGAGGAGGCCCGCGGTGTTGGCGGTGGAACGTCCGTGCCGGACGAGGATGAGGGTGGGCATACGCTCCAGCCTAGGCGGCGACCGGCATGCGTCCCGGTCCGGACGGCGGGAGAATACGCTCTGTGATCGTCGACTGCGCCATCTACCGAGACGGGCGCCGCAGTGACGGCCCCGATGACCTTTCGGACGCCCTCGCCGAGGCGCGGGCCGACGGCAACGCCTTCCTCTGGCTCGGGCTGCACGAGCCGACGGAGCAGGAGTTCACCCACGTGACCCGTGAGTTCGGACTGCACCCGCTGGCCGTCGAGGACGCCCTGAAGGCCCACCAGCGCCCCAAGATCGAGGTGTACGACGACTCGCTGTTCATGGTCCTCAAGCCGGTGACGTACGACGCGGACAACGACACCGTCTCCTCGGGAGAGGTGATGCTCTTCCTCGGGAATTCCTTCGTGGTCACCGTGCGCCACGGGGAGGGTTCACCGCTCGGTGAGGTGCGGGACCGGCTGGAGAAGGATCCCGACATGCTCCGGCACGGCCCCACGACCGTGATGTACGCCATCGCCGACGCCACGGTCGACCACTATCTGGAGGTGGCCACCGAGCTGCAGACCGACCTGGAGGAGCTGGAGGCGGAGGTCTTCTCACCGTCCGCCGGCGGCACGCGCAACACGGCGTCCCGGATCTACACCTTCAAGCGGCAGATCCTGGAGTTCCGCAGGGCGACCGGCCCGCTGGCCGTGCCGTTGACGCGGCTCGCGGGCATGGGCCAGTTCAGCTCCGGAGTGCCGTTCGTGGAGGGCGAGGCACAACCGTTCTTCCGTGACGTCAGCGACCACCTGACGCGCGTGAACGAGTCGGTGGAGGGCCTGGACCGGCTGGTGTCCGACATCCTCTCCGCGCACCTCGCGCAGATGAGTGTCCGGCAGAACGACGACATGCGGAAGATCTCCGCCTGGGCGGCCATGGCCGCGGTTCCGACGATGATCGCGGGCATCTACGGCATGAACTTCGATCACATGCCGGAGCTGCACTGGGTGTGGTCGTATCCCGCCGTGGTGCTGCTGATGGTCGTCCTGGAGATCGGGCTCTACCGCTTGTTCAAGCAGCGGGGCTGGATGTGACGACGACGGCCACGCGCGCGTGCCCGGAGGCGACAACCGCGCGCGTGCCCGGAATTCTGAGGCACGTACGCGTGGCCGTGGTTCACGTCCACGCGCGGGTGACCGTCGATCACGCGAACTCGGGTGCCGCCTGCGCGGGCCCGCTCAGGGCGTCCCGGCGCTCGGGCATCCGCAGAGCGACCATCCGCCGCCAGCCCACCAGCCGGTCGTAGGCGTACACGGCGTGAATGCCCGCGGCGAGCGTCGCCGCCTTGGCCCTGGGCCAGCCCAGGATGCGTCCCATGTGGTCCATCACGGCGAGGCTGACGTCCCGGTAGACGCGGATCTCGGCGAGCGCGCTCTCGCGCAGCGTCCGCTGGATGGCCCGGCCGTGTCCCGCGTACGCGAACCGCAGCAGTTCCTCGTGGCAGTAGGCGAGATGGTTGTCCTCGTCGTTCGAGATCATCCTGACCGCGCGGCCG
The DNA here is from genome assembly GCF_042723265.1 of Streptomyces sp. NPDC058371. NCBI lineage: Bacteria > Bacillati > Actinomycetota > Actinomycetes > Kitasatosporales > Streptomycetaceae > Streptomyces > Streptomyces sp. NPDC058371. The sequence goes on from NZ_JBHXJC010000013.1 coordinate 234,748, forward strand.
ATGTCCGGGTCGTCGGAGAAGTGCTTGCGCAGCAGCTCCATCTGTTCGGAGGCGCGCTGTTCGGTGACCCTGCTGTGCGCGAGGTAGGTGACGATGTCCTGGACGGTGAGCGGCTGGTCGTCCTTGAGCTTCTCGTGGGCGAGGCCGATCCCGTACTTCTCCAGGAGCATCGTGTAGTCGGTCTCCGGAGGGATCTCCACGGGCTCCAGGCCGCGCTTCTTCATGAGGGCGTTGAAGATCCGCCCGTGCTTGTCCTCGTCGGCGCCGTGCCGGGTGATCTTGGGGGCGAGCTCGCGTTCACTCGGCGGTACGAGTGCGGCGATGCGCCCGTTCTCCCAGCCTCCCTGCGATTCGCCGCTGGCAGCGATGGAGCAGAAGAGCCGGAACGACTCGTCGTTGTCGAGGATCTCCTGGAACAGACTCCTGGCCGAAAGCATCACTGCCCACCTCTCTGCGGGGCTCCGCAAAGACTGAGTCAAATGCTGTGCGGGACGAGCGGCAACACCTGCGCCGGACAACTCCGCCGAACGAAGGACGACACGCCCGATTCAGGGGCGTAACCGAGGGCATGCCTGACGCGTTGTTCCCGTGACGGCCGTGGCGGGGAAGACCCCCGAGCCCCCACCACGGCCGCAGAACTCTCCAGCCGTTCCGACCGCCCTCAGGCGAGCCCGGCGCGCTCCAGGGCGTCGGAACCGGCCCGGAGCGAGGCGATCCGCTCCTCCAGCGTGAAGCCGGCGGGCGCCAGCGTCAGGGTGTTCACCCCGGCCGCCGCATATGCCTTCATCCGGTCCGCGATGCGGTCGACGGAACCGAGCAGGGTCGTCTGGTCGATCAGCTGATGCGGTACGGCGGCGGCCGCACCCTCCTTGTCGCCGGACAGGTACTTGTCCTGGATCTCGGCGGCCTCCTTCTCGTATCCCATGCGCTGGGCGAGCTGGTTGTAGAAGTTCTGCTTCCGGCTGCCCATGCCGCCGACGTACAGTGCGGTGTACGGGCGGAACATGTCGGCGAGGCCGGTCACGTTCTTGTCGTCGCCGAGCGCGAGTGGGAGCGTCGGGCAGACGTCGAAGCCCTCCATGGTCTTGCCGGCCTTCTCGCGGCCCGCGCGCAGATGCGTGAGCGCCGTGGCCTCCAGGTGCTCGGCCGCGGGGAAGATCAGCAGCGCGCCGTCGGCGATCTCGCCGGTCTGCTCCAGGTTCTTGGGGCCGATCGCCGCGATGTACAGCGGGATGTGCTCGCGCTCCGGGTGCACGGTCAGCTTGATCGGCTTGCCCGGGCCGTCGGGCAGCGGCAGGGTCCAGTGAGCACCCTCGTACGAGAGGCGCTCGCGGGTCATCGCCTTGCGGACGATCTCGACGTACTCGCGGGTGCGCGACAGCGGCTTGTCGAACTTGACGCCGTACCAGCCCTCTGAGACCTGGGGGCCGGAGACGCCGAGGCCGAGGCGGAAGCGGCCGCCGGAGAGCGAGTCGAGCGTCGCCGCGGTCATCGCCGTCATCGCAGGCTGGCGGGCCGGGATCTGGAAGATCGCCGAGCCGACGTCGATGCGCTCGGTCTGGGCGGCGACCCAACTGAGCACGGTGGCCGCGTCGGAGCCGTAGGCCTCGGCGGCCCAGCAGACCGCGTAGCCGAGCCGGTCGGCCTCCTGGGCGACGGCGAGATTGTCCGCGTCCATTCCGCTGCCCCAGTAGCCGAGGTTGATCCCGAGCTGCATGGCCGATTCCCCTTACCGATCAGTAACGTCCCTTGTTCCGGAGACACTAGCGCGCTGGTGGGCGCGGCGGCAGGGACAGGTCCCGGGCTGCCTGAAGCGGGTTGTCCACAGGGCCCCCACGCACCGAGTTCCGGCCAGTAATCTCGGCGTCCATGGAGCAGAGGCATCTCGGCCGTACCGGCCTGCGCGTGTCCCGGATCGGGCTCGGCACCCTGACATGGGGCCGGGACACCGACGAGCATGACGCCGCGGAGCTGTTGAAGGCGTTCTGGGAAGCGGGCGGGACCCTCGTCGACACCGCGGACGTGTACGGGGACGGGGAGGCGGAGTATCTGCTCGGACAGCTGATAGAAGGCCTGGTCCCGCGCCGGGACCTGGTCATTTCCACGAAGGCGGGCAGCGTGCCCGATCCGGACCGGCGCTTCGACGGCTCGCGCGGACATCTGCTGTCCGCGCTCGACGCCTCGCTCCAGCGTCTCGGCACGGACTACGTCGACCTGTGGCACGTGCACGCCTTCGACCCGCGGACCCCGCTGGACGAGACCCTGCAGGCCCTCGACCTGGCGGTCAGCAGCGGGCGGGCGCGGTACGCGGGAGTGTCCAACTTCTGCGGCTGGCAGCTCGCGAAGGCAGCCACCTGGCAGCTCGCGGCGCCGGGCATGCGCACCCGGCTGGCCAGTACGCAGATGGAGTACTCCCTGCTCCAGCGCGGTGTCGAACGGGAGGTGCTGCCGGCCGCCCTCGACCTGGGCGTCGGACTGCTGCCCTCCTCGCCGCTGGGAAGAGGCGTGCTCACGGGCAAGTACCGCCATGGGACGCCGTCCGACTCCCGGGGCGGCTCGGAGCACCTCGCGCCCTTCGTCGCGCCCTATCTGGACGACGCCGCCTGCGGCATCGTGGACGCGGTGACGACCGCCGCCGACGGGCTCGCGGTGACCCCTCTCCAGGTCGCTCTCGCCTGGGTCCGCGACCGCCCCGGCGTCGCCGCCCCCATCATCGGCGCGCGCAACGCGCAGCAGCTCACGGCGGCATTGTCAGTGGAGACCCTTAGTCTTCCTGACGAGATCTGCCGGGCGCTCGACGACGTGTCAGCACCGGTGCACCACTATCCCGATCACGACTGGAGCACGCTGTGAGCACGGAGCCCGAGACCACGGAGGACGCGGAGCCGGGCACCCCGGGCGCGGGCATGAAGGACGGCGCTCCCGAGGCCCGGACGGGGCCGGAGGACACGTCAGCCGCCGACCCGTCGGACACGGGAGCCGGCACCGGCGCCCCGGCCGAGGGGACGGAGGCCGCGGACGGCACCGACGCATCAGCCGCGGGGACGGACGCCGAAGCCGGCGCCGATGCGTCGGCCACGGAGACGGAGGCCGCGGACGGCACCGAGGCGTCAGCTGAGGCGGCCGCCGCGGGGGCCGCGACCGATGGGGCCGCCGCCGCGGCGACCGAGCTGTCCGAGGCCGAGGCCGAGTTGGCGGCCCAGCGTGAGCTGCGGGAGCGGATCGAGCGGCGGAAGGCCGAGAAGCAGGGGCCGATCGCGGCGGGGACGAAGCTCAGCGGGACGGCCGCCGATCTGCTCGCGGCGGTGCGCGCCGTGGAGAGCGGCGAGAAGCCCGTGGCCACGCCCTTCCGGGAGCCGGAGCCGACACCGCGCAGGTCGGTGGCCGAGCCGGTGCGCCGCCCGGAGCCCGTCGCCACGGCCGCCGGTGCGCCGGCCGTGGCGACCGTCGACGCCGTGCGGTCGGTACTGACCGAGGGCGGCGCCCCCGAGGTGCTCGCGGCCCAGGCCGCTGCTGCCCTGGGCGAGGGCGCGGACGGACAACTGCGGGCGGATCCCTGGCAGTTGCTGCGGGTCGCAGGGGTGCGGCCGGAGCAGGCCGACGGGTTCGCGCGAGCCCTGCTCGGCGCGGAGTGCGGTCCCGACGACGAACGGCGCGGCCGGGCGCTCACGGTCTGGCTGCTGGAGCAGGCGGCCGTCGCAGGGCACACCGCCCTGGACGCCTCCGCCCTCACCGCGGCGCTCACCCGGCTCACGGTCCCCGACCCGGACGCGGCCGTGCAGAGCGCCCTCGCGGAGGGCGAGGTGCTGGTCTTCCAGGACGCCCTCGAAACGGCCGCTCCCGCGCGGGAGTCCGAGGAAGCGACGGAGGAGCCGGAGGAGCGCCCGGTCCGCGTCCTCATCGGCCTGGAGCGGTACGCCCTCGCCGAGGAGAGCCTCGCCGACGGGCTCGCCCGGGTGGTCAACGCGGTGCCCAAGGAGTCCGCCGCGGACTGGGAGTCGGCCGCCGCCTCGGCGTCCCGTTCCGCCGCGGAGCTACTGCGCGCCGTCGCGGGCCACGGACTCGTGCTGCACACCGGCGGCGAGGCGTCCCGCGCGGAGGTGGCGGAGCTGATCACCGCGGCCGGGGCAGCCGGCCTGCGGGCCTACGCGGCCGCGAGCACGACGGACGGCCGCGACCGCCTCACCGCGTTCCTCACGGCGCGGCAGGACGAGACCCCGGGCACCGGCGTGTCCGACTCTGTCGTCACCGTCGCCGGTCTGCTCTCCGGTGCCGAGGGGCCGGGCCGGGACGCGGAGGGCGCGTTCGGTCTCGACCTGCTGGTCCTTCTCGACGCCCCCCAGCTCGACGTCGAGGCCGCGGCCGTGCTCGTCGAGTCCCTGCCCGACGGTGCCCGGCTGGTGCTGAGCGGCGACCCCGGTGTGCTGTGGTCGGCCGGGCCCGGCCGGGTCTTCGCGGATCTGCTCGCCGCCCGGGTCTGCCCGCAGGTCGCCTCGCGCGCCCCTGACCCCGGCCCCCTCGGGGAGTTGGTCTCCGGCATCGGCATCGGCGAGCTGAATCAGGTCGAGGCGCCCGGCAAGGAGGTCGTGATCGTCCCGGTGCGGGACGCCGGCGAGGCAGTGCACCGCACCGTGCAGCTCGTCGCGGACTCGGTGCCCCGGGCCATCGGCATCCCGCCCGAGCAGACGCAGGTGATCACACCGGGGCACGGCGGCGCGGCCGGCACGCGTGCGTTGAACGTCGCCCTCAAGGAGCGGCTCAACCCCGGCCCGGGCCGCTTCGGCGGCTTCGACCCGGGTGACCGGATCGCCTACTCCCCCGCGCCGGGGCGTTCGGTGCCGGGACGGGTCGTGACGGCCGACGCGGAGGGGCTGCATCTGGAGTGCGCCGGCGCCCCCGTCGTCGTACCGAAGGAGCGGGTGGAGCAGTCCGTGCGGCACGGGTGGGCGCTGACCGCGCACCAGGCGGTCGGGCACCGGTGGCCCGCGGCCGTGGTGGTGCTGCCGGGCGACGCCGCACAGGCCCTTACGCGGCCCTGGGTGTACACGGCCTTCGGCCGGGCCGCGCGCCATCTGTCGGTCGTCCACGGCGTGGAGCAGGCCCTGCCGACGGCGGTGGCGGAGGTCCCCCAGAAGCCGCGCACGACGCGTCTGCCGGCGCTGCTCAAGGCGCAGGTGCCGACGGCCGGTTGAGCCACGCCCGCACACGCGGAGCACGCAGAACACGCAGAGGTGGGGGGGGGAGGGGGGGGTGAGAAGAAACAGAAAAAAAGAAGAAAAAGAAACTGTGGGGCGTCCCCACCCCCAAGGGAAAACCCCCCCCCCGGCGCCGGAGGGACCTGGGCCGAGCGCACGTCGGAGGCCCGGGTCACGGTC
>NZ_JBHXJC010000013.1:240132-242302 GCF_042723265.1 Streptomyces sp. NPDC058371
GTGCCGACGTCGGGTGGACCCACCCCCAAACACACGGAGCAGAAAAAACATGGGGGGGGGGCGTCCACCGGTGATCCGGTGACCGCCACCTCATCGTCGTTCGGCGCGCGCTCGGCGAGCGGACTCACCGCCCCGGCCGGTGACCGGTGGCGGACCCGGCTCAGCGATCGGCGTCCAGCGGCTCCAGATCCTCGTCGTCGTCCAGATCCGTGGTGAGCTCGGGATCGTCCTCGAGGTCGTCGTCGGCCTCCTCGTCGAAGACCGCGCTGACGTCGAAGCGGCAGACGATGCGCTGGGCGTCCGCCTGCTCGAAGGGCGCCTCCAGCCATTCGCCCGGTTCCGCCGGTTCGTCGGAGGCCGTCACCCAGAGCGTGGAGTCGCCTTCCTCCAGCCCGAATTCCTTGTGCCGGGACGCGATCTCGTCCGGCTCGAATTCCCCGAACAGCAGACCGAGGGCGCCGTGGACCGTGCCCGAGGCCGTCCTCTCGATACCGGAGTCCTCCTCCACGGCCTCGATCCGCTGGGCCTGCGCCAGCAGCCGCTGCGGCTCCACCACCGCGTAGTCCCGGCGAATCAGCACGCTCAGCGCATTCGGCTCCTCGGGGCCCGTGTAGGGCGGCAGCGAGTCCTCCGTACCGGGGATTTCGAAAGGGGTGACCTCGTCATAGCGGTCGTAGAGCAGTTCGTCGTACTCCTCGGCCGCCGCGGCGAGCTCGTTGAACGCTTCGTATACGGCCGGGTCGTCCTCGCCCGTCCTGCGCTCGACCGCGGCCAGGTGGCGGTCGAGGGCAGTCTTGACCGCCTCGGCGGCGGCACGTACCTCGGCAGCGGTGGGCTGCGCAGCATCAGACATAGTGCAGACGCTATCCGTACACAGCCTCTGCCCGCACAATAGATGCGATGCCGGAATACGAATTTGTCGACGTCTATGTGCCGCGCGGGGTCTCCCGCAAGGACACCACACGTCTGCTGACCGACCATGCGGAGTACGGACACTGGGAGTTGGACCGCCTGAGCCTGCATCCCGACGGCAGCCGCAGGGTGCGGTTGCGCCGGCGGATCATCCGCCAGGTGCGAGCCACGTGGTGAGCCACGACGGCTGAAACGGAGCGGGCCCCACCAGTGCGGGGCCCGCTCCGTTCTGCGCGCCACTGGGGAAGCTTGTGGCGTTATGGTCCGACTTGAGGCGTTCTACGCCGCCGAGCGGGCCCTGCGGTAGAGCAGCGCGCCGCCGAGCAGCGCCCCCGCACCCGCCGGGAGGAGCAGACCCATCGGCAGGTCACTGCCGGTGTGGGCGAGCTGCGCGCCACCCTGGGGCTGGGCCACGGACTGCGCGCCCGGGTGGTTGACGTTCGAGGCGCCGCCGGGGGTCTGGCCGCCCGCGCGGGGCGTGGTGCCGGGTCCACCGGGCTGACCGGGCTCGCCCGGGTGACCATGGTGACCCGGGTGCCCGGGGTGACCCGGCTCTCCGGGGTGCCCCGGCTGCCACGGCTTGCCCGGAGACGGCGTCCCGTGGCCGCCGCCGGGCGGCGTGGTGGAGTGACCGCCACCGGGCCCGTTCGCGCACGCGTTGGCCGCCGCGGGGTTGCCCACGCCGCCCACGTTCACGCTGTTGCCGCAGACGTTGACCGGTACGTCGACCGGCGCCTGCACATGGTTGCCCGAACCGACGCCCGGCGAGTCGCCCGCGTGCCCTCCGGCCTGCGAGCCACCACCCCCGTGGCTCGCGGACGAACCGCTGCCGCGGCCCTGGTTGGCACACTTGTTGCCCGCGGCCGGGCTGAGCAGCCCGACGACGTTCACGGTGTTGCCGCAGACGTTGACCGGCGCGTGCACCGGCGCCTGCACCGTGTTGCCCGACAGCACGCCGGGCGAGTCCGAACTGGAGCCGCTCGCACCCGAGTCGGCGTGTGCGTAACCGCCCACAGCAGCGAGTACGCCGGTGGCGGCCGCCACCGTCATCAGGCCCTTGCGGGTGACCTGTCGCATTGCTGATACCTGCCTTCGACCTTGCCTTGGACCTTCCGGAACGCGCCCGCACAGCGGATGTGGGGGCGCGGAAAGCCCGGTCGGGGCCCCAAAGGACGGTACACCTTCCCAGGGCACCAGGGGACCCAAAACCCCCCAAGCGGGGACACACCGTCCCTTCTTCTCCCCACTTTTTCCCAAA
>NZ_JBHXJC010000013.1:242312-287933 GCF_042723265.1 Streptomyces sp. NPDC058371
TTGGGCCCTTCCGAAACGCACCCGCACGGCAGGTGTGGGGACGCAGAAACCCCGGTCGCCCCCGGAGCGCATGGCACGCGCTCCGGGGCCGACGGGGACTCAGAGCCTCATGAAGTGAGGCACAACGTCACTTGTTGATGCAGGTGTTGCCGAAGGCGGGGTTCAGCAGCCCGATCACGGAGACCGTGTTGCCGCAGACGTTCACCGGGACGTGAACAGGCACCTGAACGACGTTGCCGGACAGGACGCCCGGGGAGTGCACGGCGGCACCCTGGGCGCCCGAGTCGGCGATTGCCAGGCCCGCACCCGCGAGAACCAGGCCACCAGTGGCAGCCGCAGCGGCGACGACCTTCTTGATCATTATTCCTCCTTGTTGGCAAAGCGATCCAAGCCTCGGACCGCACCACCTGTAACGAGGAAGGAGTAATGGAGCTACGAGCTTATGGTCGCATTCACTCTTCTCAGTCGACTCCGCACGCGCTGGCGATTATTGGAGTGTCGTTTTACCGGTTCAATTCAGGACGCACTTGCGGCCGTGCCGTCAGGACGCCTCGATGAATCGGTCGAGCACCCGGACGCCGAACTTCAGGGCATCCACCGGCACCCGCTCGTCGACCCCGTGGAACATGCCCGCGAAGTCCAGCTCCGGCGGCAGCTTCAGCGGCGCGAAGCCGAAGCAGCGGATGCCGAGGTCGGCGAATGACTTGGCGTCGGTGCCGGCCGAGAGCATGTACGGCACGGCACGGGCGATCGGGTCCTCGGCGGACAGCGCGGTCTGCATGGCGTCGACCAGCGCCCCGTCGAAGGTGGTCTCCAGCGCCTTGTCGGCGTGCACGTCCTCGCGCTTCACCCGCGGGCCGAGGATCCGGTCCAGATCGGCGAGGAACTCCTCCTCGTAGCCCGGCAGATAGCGGGCGTCGACATGCGCGGTGGCCTGCCCCGGAATCACGTTGACCTTGTAACCGGCGCCCAGCTGCGTCGGGTTGGCGGTGTTCTGCAGGGAGGCGCCGATCAGCTTGGCGATGCCGCCGAGCTTGGCGAGCGTCTCGTCCATGTCCTCCGGGTCGAGCTCGGTGCCGAGGGCGTCGCCGAGTTCGTCCAGGAAGTGCCGCAGCGTCTTGGTCACCCGGACCGGGAACTTGTGCCGGCCGAGGCGTCCGACGGCCTCCGACAGCTCGGTGATGGCGTTGTCGCGGTGGATCATCGAACCGTGCCCGGCGGTGCCGTCCACCGTCAGCTTCATCCAGTGCATGCCCTTCTGGGCGGTCTCGATGAGATACAGCCGCAGCTTCTCGTTGACCGTGAAGGAGAACCCCCCGACCTCGCCGATGGCCTCCGTGACGCCCTCGAAGAGGTCCGGGTGCTTGTCGACCAGGTGTCGCGCACCCCACGTACCGCCCGCCTCCTCGTCCGCGAGGAAGGCCAGGACGATGTCGCGCGGGGGCTTGCGCCCGGTGCGCAGCCGGTCACGGACGACCGCGAGGGTCATCGCGTCCATGTCCTTCATGTCGACCGCGCCCCGGCCCCACACGCAGCCGTCCGCGATCTCGCCGGAGAACGGGTGGTGGGTCCAGTCCTGCGCGTTGGCCGGTACGACATCGGTGTGGCCGTGGATGAGCAGCGCGGGCCGGGAGCGGTCCTCGCCCTCGATGCGCGCGACCGTGGAGGCGCGGCCCTGGTGCGACTCGAAGATCTGCGGCTCCAGGCCCACCTCGGCGAGCTTCTCGGCGACGTACTCGGCGGCCTTGCGCTCGCCCGGCCCCGAGTGGTCTCCGTAGTTGCTGGTGTCGATCCGGATCAGCTCGCGACAGAGGTCGACGACCTCGTCCTCGCCAGAGACGCCCCTGGCCGTGTTCGACTCGCTCACGCTGCTTCCTCCCACTGTCACTGCTGGTGGTCCCCTTCATCCTCTCTCCGACACCCCGCACACCCCAAGGCCGGTCCCGGCCCGTCACACGCCGTTCACGCGGGCACGGGGGGTGATCAGGCGCCCTCCCGAGCCTGGTAATGTTTTCTCTGTCGCCGCGAGGGAAACCCCGCGCGACAGACACCTTGTCCGGGTGGCGGAATGGCAGACGCGCTAGCTTGAGGTGCTAGTGCCCTTTATCGGGCGTGGGGGTTCAAGTCCCCCCTCGGACACAGATCGAATGGCCCCTCGCTCGCGAGGGGCCATTCGTCGTTCCGGGCCCGGCCGCGCGCGGGGCGTCCGAGCCGCTCGCGCACAATGGTGGTCATGTCCCGACGCACCTCACGCCCCCCGCGGCCGACCGCCGGCGGCCCGCCCGCCGGCTGCCCCTGCGGTTCGGCGGAGACCTACGCCGCGTGCTGCGGCCGCTTCCACCGCGGTGAGGCCCCGGCGCCCACTGCCGAGGCTCTGATGCGCTCCCGCTACAGCGCCTTCGTGCAGCGGGACGAGGCCTATCTGCTGCGGACGTGGCATCCGCGGACGCGGCCGCCCCGGGTGGAGTTCGAGGCGGGGACGCGGTGGACGGGACTGGAGATCGTCGCGACGGGCGAGGGCTCCGCCTTTCACTCCACGGGGACCGTGACCTTCCGGGCCTCGTACCGCGGCGGCTCGCTGCACGAACGGAGCCGGTTCGAGCGGGTCGACGGGGCGTGGGTGTACGTCGACGGGGAATTCCTCGACTAGCGGGTCCGTGTACGCGGTCTCGACCGACGGATCCGCCGTACGCGGCCGGTCACGGGGCCAGTACGTCCAGCTCCTGGAGCGCGCCGACCGTGATCTCGCGGGTGAGTTCCTCGGCGCGGACCGCGTCACCCGCGCGGACCGCCTCGGCGACCCGGACGTGGAGCGTGACGGCGGCGGGGTCGGGGTCCTCGAACATGACCTCGTGGTGGGTGCGGCCCGCCAGGACCTCGGCGACGACGTCACCGAGCCGGGCGAACATCTCGTTGCCCGAGGCGTTGAGGATCACCCGGTGGAAGGCCACGTCGTGGACGAGATAGCCCTCCAGCTGATGGCCGCGTGACGTGGAGACCATGCCGAGGGCGCACTCCGTGAGCGCGGCGCACTGCTCGGCCGTGGCGTGCCGGGCGGCCAGGCCCGCGGCGATCGGCTCGACGGCCGAGCGCAGCACGGTGAGCGAGCGCAGCTGGTGGGGGCGGTCGGCGCCGGCCAGTCGCCACCGGATGACCTGCGGGTCGTAGACGTTCCACTCGGCCTTGGGGCGGACGGTCACGCCGACGCGGCGACGGGACTCGACGAGGTGCATCGACTCGAGCACCCGGACCGCCTCGCGCATCACGGAGCGTGACACCTCGAAGCGCTGCGCGAGCTCGTCCGTGCGCAGCACACTCCCCGGCGGGTACGCGCCCGCGGTGATCGCCGGACCGAGGGTTTCCAGTACCTGTCCGTGCAGCCCCCGGCCCCGTGTGGTCATGGAGTCAGCGTACGAGGCTTCGAACGAGAAGAAAAAGTCAGACTTATATGTCACAGCCTCTTGAATTCGTCGTACCTAATGGGTTTCAGTGTCGTCGACATCAGATGTCGACGAAGACAGCGAGAGCACGATGCAGCACAGGCGCACCCCTCATGTGGTCGTGGTCATGGGCGTGGCGGGTACCGGCAAGACCACCGTCGGTCCCCTGCTCGCGGCCCGGCTCGGCGTTCCGTACGCCGAGGGCGACGACTTTCACCCGCAGGCCAACATCGCCAAGATGACGGCCGGGACGCCGCTGACCGACGAGGACCGCCTGCCGTGGCTGGACGCGATCGGCGCCTGGGCGCACGACCGGGCCGGACTCGGCGGTGTGGTCAGCAGCTCGGCGCTGAAGCGCAGCTACCGCGACCGGCTGCGGGCTGCCGCGCCCGGGGCCGTCTTCCTCCACCTCACCGGCGATCGCCGGCTCATCGAGGACCGGATGTCGCACCGGCAGGGGCACTTCATGCCGACCGCGCTGCTGGACTCCCAGTTCGCCACTCTCCAGCCTCTTGAGGCGGACGAGGCGGGGGTCGGCGTGGACGTCTCCGGCAGCCCGGCCGAGATCACCGAACGGGCCGTGGCAGCTCTCGACGACCTGCCCGAGCCCGTGCGGTAGCAGCGTGCCCTCGCAGTAGCCGGCACGGGGCGCCGGGCAGCAGACCCGCCCGCCCGCTCGGCCGGCACCTCCCCCGGGCCTCCGCAGTGGCTCCGGGGCATCCCCGAACATCCCGTACACGCAAGGGAAAACCGTGACCAGACTCAGCGTCGAGATGCTGGCAGCGGACACCGTCGAGCCGATCACCTCGGCGGGCCATGCTCAGCTGGGCATCGCCGTCCTGGCGGGCATCGCCGTCATCGTCCTGCTCATCACCAAGTTCAAGCTGCACGCCTTCCTGGCCCTGACCATCGGCTCGCTCGCCCTCGGCGCGTTCGCCGGGGCGCCGTTGGACAAGACCATCGCCAGCTTCACCAGCGGGCTCGGCTCCACTGTCGCGGGCGTCGGCGTCCTGATCGCCCTCGGTGCGATCCTCGGCAAGCTGCTCGCCGACTCCGGCGGTGCCGACCAGATCGTCGACACGATCCTCGCGAAGGCCGGCGGGCGCGCCATGCCGTGGGCGATGGTGCTGATCGCCTCCGTGATCGGACTGCCCCTGTTCTTCGAGGTCGGCATCGTCCTGCTGATCCCCGTGGTGCTGATGGTCGCCAAGCGCGGCAACTACTCGCTGATGCGCATCGGCATCCCGGCGCTGGCCGGTCTGTCCGTGATGCACGGCCTGATCCCGCCGCACCCCGGGCCGCTGGTCGCGATCGACGCGGTCGGGGCCAACCTCGGCATCACGCTCGCGCTCGGTGTACTGGTCGCCATCCCGACGGTGATCATCGCGGGTCCGGTCTTCTCGAAGTACGCGGCCCGCTGGGTGGACGTGCCGGCCCCCGACCGGATGATCCCGGCCCGCGCCTCCGAGGAGCTGGAGAAGCGTCCGGGCTTCGGCGCCACCCTCGCCACGATGCTCCTGCCGGTCGTGCTGATGCTGGCCAAGGCGCTGGTGGACATCGTCGTGGACGATCCGAAGCACATGGTGCAGCGGGTCTTCGACATCATCGGTTCGCCGCTGGTCGCGCTGCTCGCGGCGGTGATCGTCGGGATGTTCACGCTGGGCCGGGCGGCGGGCTTCACCAGGGAGCGGCTGTCGACGACCGTCGAGAAGTCGCTGGCCCCGATCGCCGGCATCCTGCTCATCGTGGGCGCGGGCGGCGGCTTCAAGCAGACGCTGATCGACTCCGGTGTGGGCCAGATGATCCTGGACATCTCCAAGGACTGGTCGATCCCGGCGCTGCTGCTGGCCTGGCTGATCGCGGTGGCGATCCGGCTCGCGACGGGCTCGGCGACCGTCGCCACCATCTCCGCGGCCGGTCTCGTCGCACCGCTCGCGGCCGACATGTCGACCACGCACACCGCCCTCCTGGTGCTGGCGATCGGCGCGGGTTCGCTCTTCTTCAGCCATGTCAACGACGCCGGATTCTGGCTGGTCAAGGAGTACTTCGGGCTGAGCGTCGGACAGACCCTGAAGACCTGGTCGGTCATGGAGACGATCATCTCGGTGGTGGCCGGCGGGCTGGTCCTGCTGCTGTCCCTCGTGATCTAGGGCCGGTCCGGCGGATCATGCGGTAGGTCGCGCCCTGTTTCCGGGCATCGTGAGGACGGAGTCGCAAGATCCACCGGACAGACCCCAGGAGTACGACGTGCCGGCTCATCCGCTCTTCGACATCAGTGGCCGCACCGCCCTGGTCACCGGCTCCAGCCGCGGTATCGGGCTCGCGCTCGCCCGTGGGCTCGTGGAGGCGGGCTGCACGGTCGTGCTGAACGGGCGCGACGGCGAACGTCTCGCCCGGGCCGCCGCGGAGCTGCCCGGTGACGTCCGCACCGCGGTGTTCGACGTCACCGACGGCCCCTCGGTGGCCGCCGGGGTGGCCGGGGTCGAGGAGCGGGTGGGCCCGCTCGACATCCTCGTCAACAACGCCGGCATGCAACTGCGCGCCCCGCTCCTGGAGTTCGCGGACTCCGACTGGCACCGGATCCTCGACACCAATCTGACGAGCGCGTTCCTGGTGGGCCGCGAGGCCGCACGGGGGATGACCGCGCGCGGCCACGGAAAGATCATCAACATCTGCTCGCTCCAGAGCGAGGTCGTGCGACCCGGCATCGCTCCGTACGCCGCCACCAAGGGCGCGCTGAAAATGCTCACCAAGGGCATGTGCGCGGACTGGGGCCCGTACGGAGTGCAGGTCAACGGGCTCGGGCCGGGGTACATCGAGACCGAGCTGACCCGGCCCCTGGTCGAGGACGAGGAGTTCAGCAGCTGGGTGCGGGGGCGCACCCCGGCCGGGCGCTGGGGCCGCACGGAGGACCTGGTCGGCGGGGTTCTCTTCCTCGCCTCGCCCGCCGCGGACTTCGTCAGCGGGCAGATTCTGTACGTCGACGGCGGCATGACGAGCGTGCTGTAGGACGACCGTTCGCGAGGAGGCAGGGACGATGCTCGGTTGTGTGATCCACGGACAGGGTGATCTGCGGGTCGACGAACTGCCTCCGCCGCCGGTCGGGCCCGGGCAGGCGCTGGTCGCCGTGCGCTACGGCGGTGTGTGCGGCTCGGATCTGCACTACTGGCGGCACGGCGGGGTCGGCGACTTCCGGTTGCGCGAGCCGCTGGTGCTCGGGCACGAGGTCGTGGGCACGGTGCTGTCGTACGGCGGAGCTTCAGGCCCAGGGCCCGGCGGTCCCCCGCCGGGTGCCGCGGTCGCCGTGCACCCCGCGACTCCGTGCGGGGTCTGCCCCGAGTGCGTCGACGGGCGCCGCAATGTCTGCCGGGACACGCGGTATCTGGGCAGCGCGGCCCGTCTGCCGCACGTCCAGGGCGGGTTCGCCGCCGACATCGCCGTACCCGCCGAGCAGTTGCGGGCGTTGCCCCCGGGGCTCGGACCGCGGCGGGCGGCGCTCGCCGAACCGCTGTCCGTCGCGCTGCACGCGGTGCGGCGGGCCGGATCCGTCGCCGGCCGGCACGTTCTGGTGACCGGTGCCGGGCCGATCGGTTGCCTCGTGGTCGCCGCCGCGAAGGCCGCGGGGGCCGCTCGGGTGACGGTCACGGATCTGTTGCCGCGGGCGCTTGAGTACGCGGCCGCGGCGGGCGCCGATGTGCTCGTACGCGCCGACGACCCCGCCGATGCCGGGTGGCCGCCGGAGGTGGACACCGCCGTCGAGGCGTCCGGTGTCGCAGCGGGACTCGACACCTGTCTGCGCCTCGTGCGGCGCGGCGGGGTCGTCGTCCAGCTCGGCATGCTGCCGCCGGGGCGGAGTCCCTTCGCGGGCAACCTCGTGGTCAGCCGGGAGATCGAGCTTCGTGGGGCGTTCCGCTTCGACACGGAGTTCGACGACGCGCTCGCGCTGCTCGCGGCGGAGCCCCGCTTCGACGCGCTGATCAGCGCGGTGGTGCCTCTTCGGGAGGCGGAGTCGGCGTTCGCGCTGGCGGCGGACCGGAGTCGCTCGTGCAAGGTGCTGCTGGACCTCGAGGCCTAGCCTCCGCCTCGGACGGGTCGGGGTGCGGCCGCCAGAGCGAGTGCTCGCGCTCCGCCCAGTCGCGGCTCACGGATCCGGTGCGCAGACCGCGGCGGGACTCCGGATCGGCGAGGGCCATGCCGATGTGTCCGGCCAGGACGACACCGACGGTCAGCGCGAGCCAGTCGTGGACGAAGGTGGCCGAGGTGCGCCACATCAGGGGTGTGAGGTGGGTGAACCACATCAGGAGGCCGGTGCCGAGCATGACCAGGGTGGCGCCGGCGATCCAGGCCGCGTAGGTCTTCTGGCCCGCGTTGAACTTGCCCGCGGGGCGGGAGGAGGGGCGGGCGTCCCGGCGCAGCGCCGCCCGCAGCCACGTACGGTCGTGCGGGCCCCAGCGGTTGAGGCGGCCGAGGTCGGCGCGGAAGGCGCGGGAGACCAGGCCCGCCAGGACCGGTACCGGCAGCAGTAGGCCCGACCACTCGTGCACCCGCACCACGAGCTCACGGCGGCCGACGAGCTCCGCGAAGGTCGGGAGGTAGAGGCAGGCCGCGGTCGCCACACAGACGCCCATCAGCGCGGCCGTGCTGCGGTGCACCCAGCGCTCGGCGGGGGTGAAGCGCCGGACGCGCGCGGCGAGGGCCGGGGCGTCAACTCGTAGGTGCATCGTCGCGTCCGTTCGAGCGGCCGACCCACGCGTCGACGTCGTAGCCCCGGTCCTCCCAGTATCCGGGACGGACGTCCCCGGTGACGGTGATGCCGGAGAGCCACTTGGCGGACTTGTAGAAGTACATGGGGGCGACGTACAGGCGGACCGGGCCGCCGTGGTTGTGGCCGAGGTTCTTGTCCTGCATGCGCAGGGCCACCAGGACGTCCCGGCGGCGGGCCTGGTCGAGCGTGAGGCTCTCGGTGTAGGCCCCGTCGAAGCAGGTGAAGCGGATCGCGCCGGCCGACGGGCGTACTCCCGCGAGATCCAGGAGTCGGGAGAGCCGGACGCCTTCGAAGGGGGTGCCGGGCACCCGCCAGCCCGTCACGCACTGGACGTCGTGCACCAGCCGGGTCTGCGGCAGGGCGCGCAGGTCGGCGAGGGTGAAACTCTTCGGGTGGTCGACCAGACCGTCGATCGTGAGGCGGTAGTCCGTCGCGTTCTTGTGCGGGACGGACGAGGTCACCGAGTAGTAGCGGAAGCCGCCCCCGTTGGGGAGCAGGCCGGTCAGGCCGGTGGGGTCCTTGTCGGCGGCGCCGCCGAGGAAGCCCTCCATGCCGCGCTGGAGCACGGGTGCGGTGACCACGCCGAGCGCGCCGAGACCGAGCGTGCCGAGCAGGACCCGCCGTCCGATGGGGGTTCCCCGCTCTTCCGGTGGCGTTTCCCGGTCTTCCGGTGGAGCTTCCCGGTCTTCGGGTCGTTCAGAGTTCACCTACTGATTCGAACACCCGTGACCCCCATCCGGCCAGGGCTCACGGGTGCCCGTCAGAATTCCGTAACCACTCGTCCGCGGCGACGCGCTTCCTCAGGAGGCCGTCTCCGCCGCCTTCTCCAGCTGGAAGGCCTCGTTGCCCAGCCCGATCCGGGCGTGCGCCTCGGGCTTGCGCGAGCGCAGGACCAGGCCCTGGACCAGGCCGAGGACCAGGGCGGCCCCGATGACGCCGGGCAGCCCCCAGCTCAGTGCGGAGTCCGGCCCCGCGCCGACGAGGAGGTCGAAGTCCTTGACGGTGTAGCCGGCGATCACGAGGAGCGAGACGCCCGCGATCACGGAGGTGACGAGCCGCCAGGCCTGGGCCCGGGCGGCGCCGCGCCGGACGAAGAAGACGATCACGGAGAGCGAGGCGGCCGCCATCAGCAGAATGACGCCGAGCGCGCCGACGTTGCCGCCCCAGGTGAACAGGTGCAGCACGGGTGCGGTCGGGTCACCGGTCGGCTTGTCGTCGGCCACCGCGAAGGCGCCCACGACGAGCACCGACACGATCGTCTGGAGCAGGGAGCCCGTGCCCGGGGCCCCGCTCGTCCCGGTGGTACGGCCGAAGGCAGCCGGCAGCAGGCCCTCACGGCCCATGGCGAAGGCGTAGCGCGCGACGACGTTGTGGAAGCTGAGCATCGCCGCGAACATGCCGGTCACGAACAGGACGTGCAGGACGTCCGTGAAGGTACCGCCGAGCCGGGCTTCGGTGAGGTTGAACAGCAGGCCCGCGCTCTGCTTCTGCGAGGCACCGACGATCCCCGAGGGTCCCGCCGCAACGGTGAGGGCCCAGCAGCTGAGCGCGAGGAAGACGGCGACGCCGGCGACCGCGTAGAACATCACGCGCGGTACCAGGATGTGCGGCCTGCTGGTCTCCTCGGCGTACACGGGAGCCTGCTCGAAGCCGAGGAAGGCCGCGATGCAGAAGCAGAGCGCGGTGCCGACGCCCGCGCCGGTCAGCGTGTCCGGGTTGAAGGCGTGCAGCGACAGGCCCTCCTTGGCGGGGTCCGCGACGGCCGCGATGTCGAAGATGATGACGAGCGCCACCTCGACGACCAGCAGCACGCCGAGCACCCGCGCGTTGACGTCGATCTTCAGCCAGGCGAGCGCACCGACGATCAGCGCGGCCAGCAACGCGGGTATCCACCAGGCGATCTCGAGGTCGAGGTAGGTGGCGCAGAGCCCCGAGACCTCGAAGCCGAAGATGCCGTAGATGCCGACCTGGAGTGCGCTGTAGGCGACCAGCGCGACCAGTGCGGCGCCCGCCCCCGCGGTGCCGCCGAGGCCGCGGGAGATGTACGCGTAGAACGCGCCCGCGTTGTGGACGTGGCGGCTCATCTCGGCGTATCCGACCGAGAAGAGGGCCAGCACCACACCGAGGATGACGAAGAGCAGCGGCTGCCCGACGATCCCCATCACCCCGAATGTGGTGGGCATGACACCCGCAACGACCATGAGGGGCGCGGTCGCGGCCAGCACGGACAGCAGGAGGCCCGCCGTGCCGAGCCGGCCGGCACGCAGCGCGCGGTCCTGCCCCTTGAAGGTGCTGATGCCCGATTCCGCGGTGGGCCTGCTGCGGCTCGTGCTCGAACTGCCCGTCGTCATGGCGGGGTTGTCCTCTCCGGTGATGGTGGTCGGTTCAGGCCGTGCCCAGCGCGCTCTCGCGTGCGGCACGGAAGGCTTTGTACGGGTCCCGGTCCGGATACGACCACGGCGCCGGAGTGGCATGCGGGCCGATGCGGTGGAAGAGGGCTGCCGCCTCGGCGCCCCGGCCCTCGCAGAACTTGGCGTGGGCGAGGAAGTTCAGGTCGACCTGGCGGCGCGGGTGGTCGTCGTGCTCCCACTCCAGCCACCAGTCGAAGGCGGTCTTCATCACCTGGCGAGCGCGGCGCCCCACCCAGTGCCCGGAGGCGACCGGGTCGGCGGGCTCCACGCCGGCGGCGGCCAGCACGCGGTAGCGCTCGGCGTGCGCGACCACCGGGAGGATCGCCAACGGCGAGTCGGCGGGCGCCTGTTCCGCGGCCCAGTTGGCGAAGTCGTAGACCTCGTGCAGCGGGTCCCGGCCCACGTCGGCCCGGCGCTCGGCGAGCCGGGCCACCATCAGATGGTGGGCGTGATGGTGGTCGGGGTAGCGGTGGCGGACCTCGTCGAAGAGCTGGACGACGTCCTCCTCGCTGCCGATCGAGCGCTCCAGCATCAGCAGAGCGAGCCACGGGGTGGGGTCGGCCGGAGCGAGCGCGGCCGCGTGCCGGCCGGCCTCGCGGGCCCGGTCGGGACGCTCCTTGCCGTCCAGCGCGCGCTGGACGGTGGCACAGGCCAGCAGCACGGAGGCGCAGGTCGAATCGGGTTCGGCGAGCAGCCAGTCGCGGGACCAGGCCAGCGCGGTGGACTCCCGGGCGAGCACGGTGACGCGGTGCCCGCGACGGTCCCAGTCCTCGCCCGTCTCGGCGAGCAGCGAGCGGACCGCCGTCCACCGGCCCTGTGCCAATGCGCTGCGGGCGGCGACGAGTTCGGCGTCGTCGAGCGCTGCGTCGAAGGCCTGTGCCGCGCGCTTGCGGCCACGGCCCAGGGGTGGCGGGGGTGGGGCCACGCGGGTGGTCCTTATGTGGATTGGTCCGTAAGAAGCGGCCCGTCAGAGCCTGATCACGCACAGCAAACCCGCAGCCAATGCTTGGCGTCAAGGGCCGCTTGAAATGCGACACGTGTCAACCGCCGGTGGACGCCCCGGGGTTGACCCCTGGGCTCCGCTTGGCTCCGCCGCGTCCCTGCCGCGGACCCGGCGAACGGACGCCTCGCAAGCTGTGGTCCGCGCTCGGCCTGCGCACCCGGCCCACGCAGGCGGCCGGCGGTCTTCGCGCCGGCGGACTCAGCCCACGGCCTTCGCCGCCGCCCGCCCCGCCGTACGTCCCGAGAACAGGCAGCCGCCGAGGAACGTGCCTTCGAGGGAGCGGTAGCCGTGGACACCACCGCCGCCGAAACCGGCTGCCTCCCCCGCCGCGTACACACCCGCCAGCGGGTCGCCGCCCTCCGTCAGCACCCGCGAGGAGAGGTCGGTCTCCAGGCCGCCGAGGGTCTTGCGGGTCAGGATGTTCAGCCGCACCGCGATCAGCGGACCGGCCTTGGGGTCGAGGATGCGGTGCGGGCTCGCCGTACGGATCAGCTTGTCGCCCAGGTAGTTGCGGGCTCCCCGGATCGCCGTGACCTGGAGGTCCTTGGTGAACGGGTTGGCGATCTCCCGGTCGCGCGCGACGATCTCGCGGCGCAGGGCGGCCTCGTCGATGAGCGGCTCCTTGGTGAGCGCGTTCATGCCCCGGACGAGGGCGCTCAGCTCCTTCTCGACGACGAAGTCCACGCCGTTGTCCATGAACGCCTTCACCGGACCGGGGACGTCGGCGCGCGCCCGCTCGAAGACACCCCGCACGGATTTGCCGGTCAGATCGGGGTTCTGCTCCGAGCCCGAGAGCGCGAACTCCTTGCCGATGATCTTCTGGTTCAGCACGAACCAGGTGTACTCGTACCCGGTCCGCATGATGTGTTCGAGCGTGCCCAGGGTGTCGAAGCCGGGGAAGAGCGGCACCGGCAGCCGGTTGCCGCGGGCGTCCAGCCAGAGGGACGAGGGGCCGGGCAGGATGCGGATGCCGTGGTTGGCCCAGATCGGGTTCCAGTTCTGGATGCCCTCGGTGTAGTGCCACATACGGTCGCGGTTGATGAGGTGCGCGCCCGTCTCCTCGGCGATCGCGAGCATCTTTCCGTCGACGTGCGCGGGCACACCGGCGACCATCCGCTCGGGCGGGGTGCCCAGGCGCTCCGGCCAGTTGGCCCGCACGAGGTCGTGGTCGCCGCCGATGCCGCCCGAGGTGACGATCACGGCCTGGGCCTTCAACTCGAAGGCGCCGGTGACCGTACGGCTGCTGGCGTGGCCGCGCTCGACGGCCGACGGCTCCAGCACCTCGCCGGTGACGGTGTCGACGGCGCCCGCGCTGCGGGACAGCCCGGTGACGCGGTGGCGGAACTTCAGCTGTACGAGGCCGCGGTCGACGCCGGCCCGCACGCGCCGCTCGAAGGGCGCGACCAGACCGGGCCCGGTCCCCCAGGTGATGTGGAAGCGCGGCACGGAGTTGCCGTGCCCGTTGGCGTCGTAGCCGCCGCGCTCCGCCCAGCCGACCACGGGAAAGAAGCGGACACCCTGCCGGTGCAGCCAGGGGCGCTTCTCGCCGGCGGCGAAGTCCACGTACGCCTCGGCCCAGCGCCGGGGCCAGTGGTCCTCGGGCCGGTCGAACCCGGCCGTGCCCATCCAGTCCTGAAGGGCGAGGGCATGGTTGTCCTTGATCCGCATACGACGCTGCTCGGGGGAGTTCACGAAGAACAGGCCGCCGAAGGACCAGTGGGCCTGGCCGCCGATCGACTGCTCCGGCTCCTGGTCGAGAAGGATCACCGTGCGACCCGCGTCCACGAGCTCCGCGGTCGCCGCGAGCCCCGCCAGGCCCGCTCCAATGACGATCACATCCGCGTCGTAGGCCATGGGCCCGTCCTCTCGGCGTACCGGCCGGCCGGATCGGCTCGTCACGGGCCGGAGGCAGCGGCGCTGGTTGGTGAGACAGTGGTAACAGTCGGCCAGCACTCGTCAGACGTTGTTACTGGTCGGTCAGATCCTTCGGCAGAAGAGTGACCGAGTCAACTGCCCGGTTCCGGGTACTCCCATGGGCGGGTCACAGCAGGGGACGCTACAGTCGGCGGGATACGCAGCCCGTGACCCCGTCCGAGTTATCGAGGTACGCAGCGTGTCGGTTCTGGTTCTGGTTCTAGCCGTGAGTGCGGCCTGCTGTCTGGGCTTTGGCTTCGTACTCCAGCAGAACGCTGCCTCCCACGCTCCCCTCAGCGACTTCCTCTCCCCCCGGCTGCTGCTCGACCTCATCCGCGTGCCCGTCTGGCTGGGCGGTATCGGGCTCATGGTGGTCGGCATGGTGCTCGGCGCGGTCGCCCTCGGCCGCGGCGAGGTGTCCCTGGTGGAGCCGCTGCTCGCCACGAACCTCCTCTTCGCGCTCGCACTCTCACGACGGCAGAGCAAACAGCCGTTGGGACGACAGGGCTGGGCGGGGCTCGCACTGCTCGCGGGCGGTGTCACCGCGTTCATCGTGGCCGGTCAGCCCAAGGGCGGCGACGCGGTCACGGACCCGACGCGGCACTGGCTGATCATCGGGATCATGGTGGGGCTCGCGCTCCTGCTCACCACGTACGCGAAGCGCTCCCGGCTGAGCGCCGGGCCGGTGCTGCTGGCGCTGGCCGCGGGACTGCTGTACGGCGTACAGGACGCGCTGACCCGGGTCACCGGGCAGCGGTTCGCCGAAGGCGGCTGGACCGAGGTGGTCACCGGCTGGCAGCCGTACGGCGTGCTGGTGCTCGGGGTGACCGGCCTGGTGCTGGTGCAGAGCGCCTTCGAGACGGCCCCGCTGCGGATGTCCCTGCCCGCGCTCACCGCGGCTCAGCCGCTGGCCGGGATCGTCTGCGGGGTGGGTTTCCTCGGGGACCGGCTGCGCACGGACGTGGGGGCGCTGGCGTGGGAGGCGGCCGGGCTCGCGGCGATCGTGACCGGCATCGTGCTGCTGGGCCTGCATCCGGCAATGCCGCGGGGCTCCGCGGACGTGGCACGCACCCGGGACCTTCAGCCGCACTGAGGCGGGGCCAGGGGGCGCGTCGACGCGAGAACTCCAGGGCCTCCGGCGGGCCGACCGCGCCGGTCGCCCACTCCGGCGGGCTGATTGGATGGAGCCATGAGCGCCGCCGACGAGATCCTCGACATCGTGGACGAGAACGACCGGGTCATCGGGCAGTCCCCCCGCGGGGAGGCCTATGCGCGGGGGCTGCGCCACCGCTGCGTGTTCATCCGGGCCCGCGACGCCGAGGGCCGGGTCTTCGTCCACCGCCGCACCCCCACCAAGCTGGTCTTCCCGTCCCTGTACGACATGTTCGTGGGCGGGGTCGTCGGCGCCGGTGAGACGTACGACGACGCGGCCCTGCGCGAGGCCGAGGAGGAACTCGGCGTCTCCGGCCTCCCCCGGCCCCGGCCGCTCTTCAAGTTCCTGTACGACGACGGGGCCGGGCAGACCTGGTGGTCGAGCGTGTACGAGGTGCGCTGCGACCTCCCGGTGAACCCCCAGGTCGAGGAGGTCGCCTGGCACGCCTTCCTCCCCGAGGCCGAGGTCGAGCGGCACCTGACCGACTGGACGTGGGTCCCCGACGGCGTGGCGGCGTACGAACGTCTGAAGGCGCACCGCGCGCAGGGCTGAGCCCCGGCCCACTACGAGTACCCGGGACCGGCCCCGCCCCCGGGTAGGGTCCCTGGCGTGATCGAATTCGTACGGAACGTCCGGCTGTGGTTCGCGCCCGGGGAGATCCGGGAGGAGGGCCGGACGCCCGACTACCGGTTCTCGCTGGCCAACGAGCGGACCTTCCTGGCGTGGCTGCGCACGGCGCTCGCGCTGGTCGGCGGCGGGTTCGCCGTCGACCAGTTCCTGCCGGACCTGCGGTGGGGGTGGCGGGTCGGGCTCGCGCTCGCGCTGCTGGCCGCCGGGGTGCTGTGCTCGCTGCGTGCGGTCAACCACTGGGTGCGCTGCGAGCGGGCGATGCGGCGCGGCGACGATCTGCCGGTGTCCCGCTTCCCGGCCCTGCTCGGCATCGCAGTGGCGGTCGTCGCCGTCGCGATGGTCGTCGTCGTGCTCGCCGGCTGGGAAGGGTGAGCGCGCCCGCCCGGGACCGGGACCCGGGCCTGCAGCCGGAGCGCACGCGGCTGGCCTGGCGGCGTACGACGCTGTCGAGCACCGCGGCGGCCGTGCTCGCGGTGCGCGCGGCCCTGCACGGTGGTGTGTCGGCCCTCGGGGTGGTGGTCTGCGCGCTGTGCTGCGCGCTCTGGCTGGGCTTCCTGGCCGTCGCCCACCTGCGCATTCGCACGCTCGCGTCGGGCGCGGACCGGGCGCCGGTGCTGACGCCCCTGCATGCGACGGCGGCGGCCCTGTGCACCATGGCACTCGCCGTGTGCGCGGTGGCCCTGCTGCTGTGACCGGCGGGATCACTCCGGCGGGCTCAGGCCCCGCCCTCGTCGTCCCAGTCCACCGTGACCACGATCTTTCCGCGCGTACGGCCCTCCTGGTTCAGCCGGTGCGCCTCGGCCGCCCGCTCCAGGGGGAAGGTGTCGGAGACGTGCACCGAGATCACCTCCTGTTCGGCGAGCTCGGAGAGGTGCCGCAGGTCGTCGGCGTCGGGGCGGACGAAGTAGTAGCGGCCGCCGTGACCGACGACCTCCGGGTCGGCGATGGACGCCAGCCGGCCCTCGGGGGCCAGCAGCTCCGCCGAGGTCCGCAGCGTGTCGCCGCCGATGGTGTCGAAGGCCGCGTCGACACCCTGCGGGGCCAGCGCCCGTACCCGCTCGGCCAGGCCCTCCCCGTAGCTGACGGGCTCACCGCCCAGTGAGCGGACGTAGTCGTGGTTCGCCTCGCTCGCGGTGCCGATGACACGGGCGCCGCGATGGCGGGCGAGCTGGACGGCGATCGAGCCGACACCGCCCGCGGCCGCGTTGACCAGGACGACGTCGCCCTCGCGCACGTCGAGGACCTTGGTGAGCACCTGGTACGCGGTCAGCCCGACCAGCGGCAGTCCGGCCGCCGCCTCGTAGGTGAGGTTGCGGGGTTTGCGGGCCAGCGTGCGCACGGGGGCCGCCACGTACTCGGCGAAGGTGCCACGCGAGAGGAAGTCCTCGCGCACGTATCCGATGACCTCGTCGCCGACCGCGAACTCCGTGACGGAGGCGCCCGGCTGGACCACGACACCGGACACGTCCCAGCCGGGGACGACCGGAAACACGGATTCCAGGAGCCCGTCGAGGTACCCCTCGCGGCACTTCCAGTCGACGGGGTTCACGGACGCCGCCCGCACCTTCACCAGGACCGAGTCGGGCCCGACCTTGGGGTCGCGCACATCCCCGTACTCCAGGACCTCGGGCCCGCCGTACCGGCTGTAGCTGATCGCCTTCATGCCCTCGACCCTCCGGGGTAGCCGTGCGCCACGCAAGCCGGAAGGGCTGGATTAGTCGAGAATGGGATGGTTTGTACCGCTAGCCTGAGCCGTCACTCCACGCACTTCGAAGGTGAGCGCCATGACCACCCTCCACCAGGAGCACACCACCCACGAGCACGCCCACGGCCCCGCCTGCGGCCATGCCGAGGTGCCCCACGGGGACCACATCGACTACGCCCACGACGGCCATCTGCACCGCGAGCACAGCGGCCACTGGGACGAGTGCGAGCCGGGCGAGCACACCGCGCACCAGGAGCACGAGCACCGGCACGGCGACGACTGCGGGCACCAGCGGGTCCAGCACGGCGACCACGTCGACTATCTGCACGACGGCCACCGGCACGCCGAGCACGACGGCCACTGGGACGACCACTGACGGCAGCGGAGCCTGCCGACCCCCCGGCCCCCTGAGCGCACGTCAACTGGCAAGCTGACACACGTCAGTTGACGACTACTCAGGGGGCCGCATGACCGCGGGAGATCCGTACACCGTCCAGCTCGCCGACGACGTGTACGCCTATGTACAGCCGGACGGCGGCTGGTGTCTCAACAACGCCGGGTTCGTCAGCGACGGAACCTCGACCCTGCTCGTCGACACCGCGGCGACCGAGCGGCGGACGCGGGCCCTGAGCGCCGCGGTCGCGGCCACCGGGACCCCGGCACCGCGCTTCGTCGTCAACACCCACCACCACGGCGACCACACGTACGGCAACGCGCTCTTCGCGCCGACGGCCACCATCGTCTCGCACGCCGACTGCCGCAAGGAGGCCCTCGCGGTCGGGCGGCAGCTGCATCTGATCTGGCCGCAGACGGACTTCGGGGACATCAGCATCACCGCGGCGCACCTGACGTACACGGACCGCGCCACGCTCCATGTCGGCGACATCGAGGCGGAGGTCATCCACCCGGGGGTCGCGCACACACTCGGGGACTCCGTCGTGTGGCTGCCGCACCGGCGGGTGCTGTTCACCGGCGACCTGGTCTTCGAGGGCGGTACGCCGTTCGTCCTGATGGGCTCGCTCAGTGGCTCACTGCGGGCGCTGGACCGGCTGCGCGCCCTGGGGGCCGAAACGGTGGTGCCGGGGCACGGTCCCGTCACCGACCCCTCGGCCTTCGACCGGACCGAACGCTACCTTCGCTTCGTCGGCGAGATCGCGGAGAAGTTCCACGGCGCCGGGCGCTCCCCGCTGGAGGCGGCCCGCGCGACGGATCTCGGCGAGTTCGCCGCACTGCCCGAGAGCGAACGGCTCGTGGCGAACCTGCACCGCGCCTACGCCGAACTGGACGGACTGCCCGAGGGCGGCGCCCTGGACGTGGGTGCCGCCATAGCGGACATGGCGGCGATGAACGGCGGGAGGATGATGGCCTGCCACGCCTAGGCTCCCGGTAGGGCGCCGCGGCGAGACCGGTCATCGTGGCGCCCGTCACGTTTTGCCTGCACACTGGACGACATACCGACCGGTCGGCATCATATGACTGGGCCTGTTTCCGAGTGCGTAGGAGCAATGATGAGCCAAGACCATCCGCCAGGTCTCGATCTCGACCGGCTGCGCGGCCTGCTCGACAGCGAGCGGCCCGGTCTGGTGAACGGCCCGCTGACCGGCCGGCTGATCGAGGGCGGACGGTCCAACCTCACGTACGTGGTCACCGAGGGCACCACGAAGTGGGTCGTGCGACGGCCCCCGCTGGGGCACGTCCTGGCCACCGCGCACGACATGAAGCGCGAACACCGGGTGATCAGCGCGCTGCATCCGACGGCCGTACCGGTGCCGCGTCCGGTGCTGCTGTGCGAGGACGACTCGGTGCTCGGCGCCCCCTTCTACGTCATGGAGTTCGTGGAGGGCACCCCGTTCCGCACCGCCGAGCAGCTCGCCCCGCTCGGCCCGGAGCGCACCCGGGACGCGGTGCTCGGCCTCGTCGACACGCTGGTCGAGCTGCACGCCGTGGATCCCGCCGAGGTCGGCCTCGCGGACTTCGGCCGGCCCGAGGGCTTCCTGGACCGGCAACTGCGCCGCTGGGGAAAGCAGTTGGCCGCCTCCAACAACCGTGAGCTGGCCGGCATCGACGAGCTGCAGGCCGCGCTCGCCCGCGCGCTGCCCGAGTCCCCCGCACCGGCTGTCGTCCACGGCGACTACCGGCTGGACAACGTGCTGATCGGACCGGACGACCGGATCAACGCGATCCTGGACTGGGAGATGTCCACGCTCGGCGATCCGCTCACCGACCTCGGGCTGCTGGTGATGTACAGCGCACCGCTGGAGCTGCCCGACTCCCCCATCAGTACGACCGCGTCGGCCGCCGGGCACCCGGAGCCGGCCGAGATCATCGAGCGGTACGCCGCGCGCTCGGGGCGCGACGTGTCCGCCGTCTCCTGGTACACGGCGTTCGCCTGGTTCAAGCTCGCCGTGATCCTCGAAGGCATCCACTACCGCTACACGCTCGGCCAGACGGTCGGCGCCGGCTTCGACCGCATCGGTGAACTGGTCCCCGTCTTCATCGAACACGGCCTGACCACTCTTCAGGAAGGCTGATCCGCAATGGACTTCGCATTCGACGCCCGCACCGAGGAGCTGCGCCAGAAGCTGCTCGCCTTCATGGACGAGTACGTCTACCCGGCGGAGACCGTGGCGGAGGAGCAGCGCGCGCTCCTCGACTCGCCGTGGGACACCCCGGCCGTGGTCGGCGAGCTGAAGGCCGAGGCCCGCCGCCAGGGGCTGTGGAACCTCTTCCTGCCGGACGCGGAGTACGGAGCCGGGCTCACCAACCTCCAGTACGCCCCGCTCGCCGAGATCACCGGCCGCAGCCCGCACCTGGCGCCCACCGCGCTGAACTGCGCGGCCCCGGACACCGGCAACATGGAGGTGCTCACGCAGTTCGGCGACGACCAGCAGAAGAAGCAGTGGCTGGAGCCGCTGCTCGCCGGTGAGATCCGCTCGGCGTTCGCGATGACCGAGCCCGAGGTGGCCTCCTCCGACGCCACGAACATCACCACGCTGATCGAGCGGGACGGCGACGACTACGTCATCACCGGCCGCAAGTGGTACATCTCCGGGGCGATGAACCCGGACTGCAAGATCTTCATCGTGATGGGCAAGACGGACCCCGAGGGCGCCGATCCGCGCCGCCAGCAGTCGATGGTCCTGGTCCCGCGCGACACCCCGGGCGTGAACGTCCGGCGCGCCATGCAGGTGTACGGCTACGAGGACCACTCCCACGGCGGGCACGCCGAGATCGTCTTCGACCGGGTCCGGGTTCCCGTGAGCAATCTGATCGGCGAGGAGGGCGGCGGGTTCGCCATCGCCCAGGCGCGGCTCGGTCCGGGCCGGATCCATCACTGCATGCGGCTGATCGGCATGGCCGAGCGGGCGATCGAGCTGATGTGCCGCCGGTCGGTGTCCCGTACCGCCTTCGGCAAGCCGCTGGCCCAGCAGGGCGTGGTCCAGAACTGGATCGCCGACGCCCGGGTGGCCGTCGAGCAGCTGCGGCTGCTGGTCCTGAAGACGGCCTGGATGATGGACACCGTCGGCAACAAGGGCGCGCACACGGAGATCCAGGCCATCAAGATCGCCACTCCGCGCACGGTCGTCGACATCCTCGACAAGGCCGTGCAGCTGCACGGGGCCGGGGGCGTCAGCCAGGACTTCCCGCTCGCCGAACTGTGGGCCGCCGCGCGCACCCTGAAGCTCGCCGACGGCCCCGACGAGGTGCACCAGCGGTCGCTGGCGCGTCGGGAGATCAAGAAGTACGTGTGACCTGCGGGCGGAGCGGTCGGTGGGTGGGGCGCGGCGGATTTTCCTCGCCCCCACCGCCCGTGCCCGCCGCTGCCCGTCCCCGGGGCTCCGCCCCGGGCCTCGTTCGCGCGGTGCCCCGCGCCCCTATGGGCGCAGGGCGCGCAGCAGCAGGTCCGCCAGCTGGTCGGCGACCTGCTGCGGGGTGAGCGGGCCGTCGGGGCGGTACCACGTCGACAGGTGGTGCACGGACCCGAAGTGATAGTCGACGACGAGGTCGGCCGGCGTGGCCGTGGAGAAGACGCCCTTCTTCTGGCCCTCCTCGACCAGCGCCCGGAACCGCTCGTGATAGCGACGCCGTTCGGCCCGCACCTGCTTGTGCTTCTCGGGGCTGAGGTGATGCATCGAGCGGAAGAAGATCGACGCGTCGTCGAGGTTGTCGATCGTCGTGACGACCACGTCGGCCGCGGCGCCCCTCAACCGCTCCTCGACCGGCCCGTCGGCGTCCGCGAAGGCGTCCAGCCGCTCCTGCTGGATCCGCAGCACGCGCGCGTACACCTCGTGCAGCAGGTCGTCCTTGGAGCCGAAGTAGTGGTAGAGCGCGCCTTTGGTGACGCCCGCCGCCTCGACGATCTCCTGCACGGACGTGCGGTCGTAGCCCTGCTCGGCGAAGAGCCGGGTGGCGGCGGCGAGGAGCCGCTGCGGGACGGGCGTGCCGTCTCCGTCCGTAGTCCTGGGCACTGCCGCCACCTGCCTTCCGATTCGCGGTACCTGCCGCTGTGCGTCGCCCTGCTGCCGCTCCGCCCGGCTGTACCTGTTGTTACGCGTCGTCCTGGCGAGAACGCAACTCCCGCCGGAGGATCTTCCCACTTGCCGTCTTGGGCAGATCCGGCAGGATCTCGACCTGCCGCGGATACTTGTAGGCGGCCAGTCTCTCCTTGCAGTACTCGGCGAGCGCGCCGGGGTCCGTCTCGCTGCCCGGACGCAGGCTGATGTAGGCCTTGACGGTCTCTCCGCGATAGCCGTCGGGTATCCCCACGACCGCCGCCTCGCGGACCGCGGGGTGGGTGTAGAGGACGTCCTCGACCTCGCGCGGCCACACCTTGAACCCGGACGCGTTGATCATGTCCTTCTTGCGGTCGACGACGTAGAGCCAGCCCTCGGGGTCCATGAAACCGATGTCGCCGGTGCGCAGCTCGCCGTCCGGGAACGTCTCGGCGGTGGCCTCGGGGCGGCGCCAGTAGCCGGGCACGACCTGCGGGCCGCGGACGAGGATCTCGCCCTGCTCCCCGAAGGGCACCTCCTGGCCGAGGTCGTCGACGATCCGCACCACCGTGTCGGGGCCCGGCACGCCCACGGCCAGCGTCCCGGAGGCCGGGTCGACAGGTGCCTCGCGGCCCGGCGGTACGGAGGCGCAGGGGGCGCTGCACTCGGTGAGCCCGTAGCCGTTGTGGATGTACGGCCCGAAGCCGGCCCGGAACTTCTCCACCAGGGCGGGCGGCAGCGGCGCCCCGCCGGAGGAGATCATCAGGAACGACGAGAAGTGGCCGGGGGTGACGGAGGGGTGCGCGGCCAGCGCCATGAAGGCGGTCGAGGGACCCACCGTGTACACGGGACGGTGTTCCGCGAACGCGTCGAGGACCACGCCCGCCTCGAACCGGTAGGCGAGCACGAGGGTGCCCGCACTGTTGAGGCACCCGGCGAGCTGGGCCACCATGCCGGTGATGTGGAAGAGCGGCGCCATGGCGAAGTACACCGGCGCCTCGGGCAGGAGCAGACCGCAGCGCTGCCGTTCGGCGTTGTACATCAGGTTGGCGTGCGTGTTGGTGGCTCCCTTGGGGGTGCCGCTGGTGCCCGAGGTGTAGCTGATCAGCGCGATGTCGGACGGGTTCGCGTCACGGTCCCCGGGGGCCTTGTGGCCCTGCCGGGCGACGGTCACCAGGTCGTCGGCGTCCTCGGCGACGGGCAGTCGTTCGAAGCCGAGCACGCGCGCGTCGTTGCGGGTTTGGAGATCCAACTCACAGGCGGTGAGGGCGATCCGCACCGGCGAGTCGGCGGCGCTCTCGCGCAGATACGACTCCCACGCGCGGTCGGAGCAGACGAGGGCGCTCACCTCCGCGTCGTGGAGGACGTGACGGACCTCGCCCGACTTGTACATCGGGTTGACCGGGACGACGACCGCGCCCGCCTTCCACGCGCCGAACAGGGCGAGCACGAAGTGCGGGGAGTTCTGCAGCAGGATCGCGACCCGGTCGCCGCGCTCCAGGCCGCGGGCGGCGAGGTGGCCGGCGACGGAGTCGCTCAGCTCATCCAGCTCGCGGTAGCTCAGCCGCCCGTCGAAGTAGGCGAGGGCGGCGCGGTCCGGGCTGGTCGCCGCGGCCCGGCGCAGGGCGTGCACCAGTGAGTCGACGGGGCTGACCGGAGCGCGCTGGGCGTCGCTCAGCAGGGCCAGCCAGGGCCGGTCCGCGTAGCGGGGTGCGGTCACTCGGACGCCTCCCACTTCTGCTGGATGTGGTTCATGTTCGTCAGCCAGCGGTCGGGGTCCGTGGCGCGCGCCTGGTAGTACCCGCCCACCTCGGGGTGCGGCAGGATCAGGAAGCGGTCCTCGGCCATCCCGGCGAAGAGGGCGGACGCGACGTCCTCGGGCTCGATGGCGGTCGGCCGGAGCACCAGCTCGCCGGCGCTTCCGGTGGCGGCGAGCATGTCCGTGCGGACGCCCTGCGGACAGATCGCGTGGACCTTCAGTCCGCGGTGGCGGTACGTGAGGGAGAGCCACTCGGCGAAGGCGTACGCGCCGTGCTTGGTGACGCTGTACGGGGCGGCGCCCACCATGGTGAGCAGCCCGGCGGCCGAGACGGTGGAGACGAAACGGCCGCTGCCGCGCTCGAGCCAGGCGGGGAGCAGTTCCTGGGCCGCCCGGACGTGCGCCATCACATTGACGTCCCAGGCCTGCGCCCAGACCGTCTCGCCGGCCGCCTCGGTGCCGCCGGAGCCGAGGCCCGCGTTGGCGCAGTAGACGTCGACCGTGCCGTCCAGGGCGTCCCTGGCCGCGGCGACGATCGTGGACGCGTCCCCCGGGACGGCGATCCCGCCGATCTCGTCGGCCACCGCCTTCGCCTTGGCCGCGTCGAGGTCATTGACGACCACCCGGGCCCCTCCGGCGGCGAAACGGCGGGCCAGCGCGGCCCCGATGCCGCCCCCCGCTCCGGTGACGACCACTCCGGCATCCTGCACGGCTTCCACCATCGGTCTCCTTCGACGCGACGAGAATCGGCTCTGCTGCGACATCAGACTAACCGGTCGGTATGTAGCGACGGAAGGGCGGCCCCGCCGGTGCCGCACCCGTCGGACACGGCCGCCCCGCGGCAGAAGAGTACGTCCGCCCGGCGGGAGGGAAGCGGGTGCGACGAGGCCGGTCCGGTTCGTTCCGCGGTGCGCGCGCGAGCGCTAGCGTGCGTGACCATGACAGTTCCGTCGATCACGGGGGTCACCACATGAAGCTGTCCAGACGCGGCCTGCTCGCCGCCACCACGGCCACGCTTGCCACCTCCGCGACACCGGCGGCCGCCGGTGTCGAGGGGGGCGGACGGCTGCGTACCGGCTTCGAGCGGCTGGCCGCGGACGGCTACGCCCTGCTCGCCGGCCGGAGGGTCGGCATCGTGACGAACCCGACGGGGGTCACCCGGGACGTCCGCCACATCGTGGACGTGATGCACGCCGACGACCGCGTGAACCTGACCGCCGTCTTCGGACCCGAGCACGGCTTCCGCGGCACCGCCCAGGCGGGCGGCTCGGAGGGCCGCTACGACGACCCGGCGACCGGACTGCCCGTCTACGACACGTACTTGAAGAGCGGCCGGCCGCTGGCGGACGTCTTCACCGCCTCCGGCGTCGACACCGTCGTCTTCGACATCCAGGACGTGGGCGCCCGCTTCTACACGTACATCTGGACCCTGTACGACTGCATGGAGGCCGCGCAGCTCGCCGGCAAGCGCTTCGTGGTGCTGGACCGGCCGAACCCGGTGACCGGGCGGGCGGCCCTGGGGCCCGTCCTGCACAAGGAGTTCGCGACCTTCGTCGGACGGCAGCCCATCGCGCAGGCGCACGGGATGACGGTGGTGGAGCTGGCGCGGCTGTTCAACGCGGAGTTCCTGACGACGCCGGTGCCCTTGGAGGCCGTCCTCATGACCGGGTGGAAGCGGTCCGAGTTCTACGACGCCTCGGGACTTCCCTGGGTGCCGCCCAGCCCGAACATGCCGACGCCCGACACCGCGCTCGTCTACTCGGGGACGTGTCTCTTCGAGGGGACGAATCTGTCCGAGGGACGCGGCACGACCCGGCCGTTCGAACTGCTCGGCGCCGAGGGCATCGACCGGCGGTGGGCGGCGGAGGCAGAGCAACTGGGGCTGCCGGGCGTGCACTTCAGGGAGGCGTACTTCGCCCCCACGTTCTCCAAGTTCCAGGGGAAGACCGTCGGCGGGGTGCAGATCCACGTCCACGACCGGGCCGCGTTCGACCCGGTACGCACCGGTGTCGCCCTGCTGGTGACCGCGAAGAAGGCCTGGAGCGGCTTCACTTGGCGCTCCGACAACTGGATCGACAAGCTGACCGGTTCCACGCTGGTCCGCACGATGATCGACGCGGGGGCGACGGCCGACGAGACCGTGGCGGCCTGGCAGGGCGAGCTGGCGGCATTCCGGCGGATGCGCAGGGAGTATCTCGTGTACCGGTGAGTCGTGGCGTATGGCCAACTCTCGCCCCCCGCAGGACGATGCGCCCAACGCTGCGTCCTGGGGGCCGAAGGGGGCTCGTCATGGCACGGGTGGACATGAGCGTGACGCCCTACTGGGAACTGACCTTCGACGCGCAGGGCGACGTGGACGGCCGGGAACGGGACGAGCTGCTCCGCGAGGTGGTGCGGCGCAAGGTCCACGACGTGGTGGTCTTCGCCCACGGGTGGAACAACGACCGCTCGGGCGCGACCCGCCTCTACAGCCGTTTCTTCGAGCCGGTCCCGGAGCTCGCGCCTCATGCGCGCCTCGGGTACGTCGGGGTGATCTGGCCGTCGATGCGGTTCTCGGACGAGCCCATTCCCGACCTCCCGGCGCCCCTGGCCGCAGCGGCCCCGGCGAACCCCGCCGCCGAGGTGCCGGCCGCCGCACGCCCCGTTCTCGACAAGGGGACCCGGCACGCGCTCGTGGAGAGGTTCCCCGGCCGTGCGAGCGTGGTCGAGCAGCTCGCCCGGCTGCTGGAGCAGCAGCCCGACGAGGGGGCCTCGCTGGAGGAGTTCGGGCGGCTGGTCCGGCTCCTTGTGGAGGAGCGACCGCAGAGGCCACCGGGCACGTTCGCGGCCGACGCGGTGACCGACGGGGTGCCGGGGGGCGACCCGGAGATGCTTCTCGGGGACACAGTCCGGGTGTGCGCCGAGTTCGCCGGGGCGCTGGCGGAGATCGGGGCACCCGCCACGGCCGACCACTCGTTCGCCGTGCCCGGCCTGTGGGACGGAGCGCACGAACTGCTGCGGCAGGCCACCTACTACGCGATGAAGCGGCGGGCCGGAACCGTCGGCGAGCACGGTCTCGGCCCGGCGATCGGACAACTGGCCGCGGCGGCGCCGGACGTGCGGGTGCATCTCGTCGGCCACAGCTTCGGCGCGCGGCTGGTCTCCTTCGCGCTGCGCGGACTGCCCGAGAGCGTGCACGCGGTGAAGTCCGTGACCCTGCTCCAGGCGGCCTTCTCGCACTACGCGTTCGCCGCCCGGCTGCCGTACGACGCCCGGGCGAGCGGCGTACTGTACGGTCGGCAGCACCGCATCGACGGCCCCCTGGTGTGCTGCTACTCCCGTTTCGACTCGGCGCTCGGCACGATCTACCCGCTGGCTTCGCGGATAGCCGGCGACGCGCGTTCGGCCGTGGGCGAGGGCGCCGCGGGCATCGGCATCGGCATCGACCGGGTACTCGGCGCGCGGTGGGGTGCGCTGGGCCACGACGGCGTGCAGGCGGTCGAGGGCACGCGCTCGCTCGGCCTCGCCGACGTGGTGCGCGCGAAACTGCCCACCACGGGGTGCGTGAACATCGACGCGGCCCCGGTGGTCCGGCGCGGCGGCCCGCCGACCGGCGCGCACAACGACATCTGCCACCGCGAACTGGCCCAGGTGGTCCTCGCGGCGGGCCGCATCCGCTGAACCGCCGCGCGGTTCCGCTGAACCACTCCCGGTGGTCCGGCGGCGGACCGCGTGGACCGGGCCCGCCGCCGGATGGTGCCGGCGGCGGACCGTGGTCATCGGCCCGCCGCCGCTCAGGAGTTACGTGCGCCGGCGGTCACCGGTGCGACGTGTACTCCACCACCTGCTGGAAGGTCGGCCGGTTCTGCCAGCTGATCTTGCCGTGCTTGATGCCGCCGAGCGCCCGCTGGACGATCGAGTCGGCGCACCACTGGTCACCCGCCGAGCACTGGTCGTCGCCGGGGTAGACCTGGGCCGCGGTCTTGCCCGCGGCCTCCTTGAGCGTGCTGATCAGGGCGTCCCGGCAGGCGGTCAGGCTGCCGTTCCCGCAGTACTTCTGGGACAGGCCGCCCTGCACGGACTCACCCAGGACCGCCCGGATGTCCTTGTCCACGTAGCTCCACCAGCCGTACTGGTAGGAACTTCCCGCGTGCGAGCCGGTCGGACCGTGGCCGGCCGAGGGCGCCTCGTCGACGGGAAGGTTGTTGGTGAAGGCGGTGTAGAGATCACTGCCGAGTCCCGGTGCGAACTCGGCCTTCACCAGCAGCGGCCACCAGGCGTCCAGGATGCGGACCGCGTCGGCGTTGGCGTAGGTGTGCGAACCGGCCGAGGTCTCCTTGCGCTTGGACCCGGCCGTCACCCACTCGGACAGCTTCGTCACGGCCGCGGCGGCGGCCGTGTCCGTGACGGGCTGGCTGTTGACGACCTTCAGCAGGCCGGGCAGCACGTCCTCGGCCCG
The DNA here is from genome assembly GCF_042723265.1 of Streptomyces sp. NPDC058371. Lineage (NCBI taxonomy): Bacteria > Bacillati > Actinomycetota > Actinomycetes > Kitasatosporales > Streptomycetaceae > Streptomyces > Streptomyces sp. NPDC058371. The sequence goes on from NZ_JBHXJC010000013.1 coordinate 270,024, forward strand.
CAGATCGGCCAGGGCGGCGTCGGCCATCGCCTTGACGAGCGAGGACCTGGTCACCCCGCCCGCTGTCACGAGCTTCTTGACACGGTCCTCCAACAGGTCGCCCCGGTGGACCGAGCCGTCGCCCCAGGAGGCCGTGGTGTAGTCCTTGGCCTGCTTGTTGTTCCAGGAGATGTAGTAGTCCTGGTCGATGGAGTTGGGGTGGGCGGACGCCGGTGTGTAACTGGCGGTGTTCGTGCTCGCGTCCCAGCCCTTCCACTCGTACGCGGCCTGCGCCCACACCGGGAACTCGGCGTCGACGCCGGTGGCCCGCACCGGGTTGTTGCCGCTGTTGTAGTACGCCGTGTGCGCGGAGTCGGCGTAGAACCAGTTGAAGGTGTAGTTGATGTGCTGCGCCGCGCTCTGGAACGTCTGCGGACTCTTCACGTAGTCCGGGTCGTTGAGCATCTGGAAACCGATGATCGAGTCGGCCTCGTGCATGTAGGAGGAGCGCAGGGTGGTGTACGCGACCTTCTTGCCGCCCACCGTCGCGCGGTACTCCACCGGGCCGTACTTCGTCCGGTAGACCTGCATGCGGTAGGAGCCGGCCGCGGTCGAGTCGGCGACGGTCGGCGTCCAGGCGTTGGTCTGCTCGATCTTGTCCATGGCGGTGCAGGTGCCGTGGTAGAGGTAGTGGTAGTCGTCCTGGCACAGCTCGACGGCGTAGCTGTCGATGATGTCCTGGCCGGACGTCGTGGCACTCCAGGAGTAGTCCTGGCCGCGGCCCAGTTCGACGTACATGCTCAGGCCCGCGAACGAGGCGCCGCGGGCGCTGATGCCCGGGCCCTGGATCTCCTGGAGCATGAGCAGCTGGGGCGCGAAGTAGCCGGTCTGGGGGCCGAAGACGGCGATCGGGTGGCCGCTCGCGGTGGCCTTGCCGCTCACCACCAGGGCGTTGGACATTCCGCGCTTGGCGGAGGTGACGGCGTTGGCGGACGCCGCGGCCGAGGCGCTGGTGGCACCGGCGGTGGCAGCGCTGCCGGTGCGGTCGTAGACGAGCGGCTCGCGGGTCACCGAGCCGGCGTCGGGCAGGGCCTCACCCTGGGCGTCGGCGGGCTTCGGGGCGTACGGGAAGCTCTCGCCGTTGTGGACGGTGAGCGCCGCCTCGGGGTCGTTGCGCTCGCGGAAGGACTCCCAGACCTTGGTGCCCTCGGCCGCGCCGTACTTCGACTGGGCGGCGAGCAGCGAGAGGGCGTTGTTGACCTCGCCGCCGCCTCCGGAGCCGAAGAGCGAGCCGATGACGGAGGCCAGCGCGACCAGGTCGGTGAGCTTGAAGTGCTCGATGGTCCCGGCGTTGGTGACGGAGTCCTTGTGGCCGGTCAGGACGTACTCGCCCGGGAAGTAGCGGCCGCTGTCGGAGGCGTCGATGTAGGCGTTGACGCCGTCGACGTAGGCCTTGGCGTCGGCGAGGGCCTGCTGGCCGCGCGCGCCGTTGTTGTTGGCGACGGAGTCGACCTGTGCCTGCAGTTCGGCCTCGCTGTACGGCGCGGTGCGCCAGAACTCCTGTTCCAGGCCCTGGTTGGACGGGGCGCCGCCCGCGAAGGGGGTCACCTGGCCGCGTCCGACGTGCCGGAAGACGTCCATCAGCCACAGCCGGTCCTGGCCGGCGGCGTATCCGGCGCCGTACTCGGTGCCGTAGCGGGTCGTACCGGTGATGTGCGGCACTCCGGTCTTCTTGTCGCGGACGATCGTCACGTCGGTGCGACCGGAGGGCTTCGTGGTCGAGGCGACCTGGTCGGCGGGGACGCCGAAGGACGCGTCGTTGAAGAAGTCGTTGATCTTGGCGTCGGTGAGCGCGGGGTAGCCCGAGGCCAGGTTGGAGTAGGGGCCGAGCTGGTCCTCGGCGTGCGCCGGCTGGGTGCCGAACGCCTGGTTGAGCAGGACTTCGGCGAGGGTGGCGTTGCCGTTCTCACCGGGCGGGAGGATGTCCGAACACTGTCCGCCGCAGTAGTCGTTCGCGGCTGCGGTGGCTGTCGATTCGGCGGCCGCTTGGGTAATGGGTGACAAAAGACCGGCAATAAGGACGCATATGGATGCGGCCTTGAGGAACTTGGGGAATCGGCGGGGAGTTCTCAGTCTGTCGAGGGTGGTGCGTGACGTACGCCGTTGCATGGGGGGTCCTCCCGACGGGGTGTGCCGGACGTTACCGCCGGTATCCCCGCGTTGGAAGGTGAACATGCGTCACTTTTCAACGGACCCGGCTCACCCGGGTCCGATTGGTGTCAACGCGCCTTGCCCGCCGCCGACTTCGACAGGCGGCCGGCAGCGGCGGGAGGTAGGCCGTGAAGGGATCGGTGGATGGCTTATGGCGGTCATCGGAAATCGGATGGAGCCGAATCGCGTGTCGATACGTCTATTCGGCGACGTCCGTATGACGACGCCGCCGAAGTGACCGAAGTACAGCTGCAGGTGTGACGGAGGTGCAGGGCGATGGCCGGTTTCCGGAGTCTGGCGAGACAGGTGCGCGATCCGAGGTGCGATCTGGCACTGCGGCGGTACTCACTGCGCAAGTGCCTTGAAAGGTTCGCCCCGTACGGACACCGGGCGACCTGGGACCATCTCTGCTCCCGGGCCGGATTCGGCCCCGAGGACCGGTCCCCGGACCCGGCGCGGCTCGTGGCCGCGCTGGACGAGCTGGAGGACGCCCGCAAGGTCTGGCTCACCTACGAGGTGGCGTTCGCCCAGCGCCGCAAGAAGGAGAAGCACGACGGGCTGCGCAGGCCGGGCACGGTCGACGACTGGCACCGCCTGACCTGGGGCGGATTCGGAGTCGCCTGGTGCGACGACCCTCGGGTCCACCCCAATGAGCCGCTGGCCGAGGTGCTGCGACGCCTGATCGCCGCGCTGGAGCGCGAGCCGGGCGCGGTCTGCCCGGTGTGCACCGGCGAGCGCCTCATCTGGAAGTACGACCTGGCGCACGAACCGTCGTCGGGTCCGGTCTGCACGGGCTGCGGCATAGTGGTGCCCAGGCCCGTCCTGACACCCGAGGCGCTGGCGGAGGCCAGGCGCGGAAGGCTGCTGGTGTCGGCGTGAGCACGACGGGGGTGCGCCGAAGGGGACGCACCCCCGTGCAGGTGCCTACGGCGTCTTGACGTCCGTGTGGATGGCGAGCTTGAACTCGGCGAGCGTGACCGGGGTGGCGATCTTCGCGTCTCCCGCTCCCCGCGCCGATATCTTCAGGCCGACGGGGGTCCCCGGATGCACGAACATCTGCCACAGATACGTGCGGTACTGCCCACCCCGGGTGAGCGTGGTGTCGTTCGTGGCGGTCGAGTCGTATCCCGTCGAGGCGTCCAGCGGGTCGCGCACGAAGCGCGCCCGGTATTCGAGAGCGCGGGCGTCGGCCGCCCAGAAGACCATCGCCGACAGCACGCCCCAGCCGTCGTGGCTCGGCCAGATGAGCCCCGAGCGCGCGTCGGGGAACTTCGACGCCTTGGCTCCGCCCTTCGCCGGGTCGTGCATCCCCCAGGGGTCGTACGACTCCTCGCTGTCCTCGTACGGGAAGCGGACGAGGTGATAGCCGTCCTCGTCGTACGTGATCTTCTGCGCCCCCGAGTGTGCGGCGTCGTATTTCAGCGAGCTGATGACCACACTCATCCGTGCTCCTCCCTCTCCGCGGCGCCGGTTCCGCCGGGCCGCGGCCGACTGTCAGTGACGGCTGGCACCATCAGGGCATGGTGCAGGTGTGTGTGAACGGGGCCCGGGGGGCCGGTGACGGTGCGCTCGTGCCGATGTCTCCGGGGGCGATGGCCGACTCCGCGGCCCGTGCTGTCACGGTCGGGGCTTCGGACATCCATGTCCATCCCAAGTCCCCCTGTGGACAGGACACATTGTCCGGGAAAGCGGTTGCGGCCACAGTCGAAGCGATACGTTCACAGGTTCGCGTTCCGGTCGGCGTGACGACGGGAGCGTGGGCCGAGCCCGATCCCGCCGCGCGCGTGGAGCGCATCCGCGCCTGGACCGTCCTGCCCGATCACGCCTCGGTCAACTGGCACGAGCCGGGTGCGGAGGACGTCGTCGCGGCGCTCCTGGAGCGCGGGGTGGGGGTGGAGGCGGGCATCTGGTCCGGCACGGACGGCGCCGCACGGTTCGCCGCCTCGGCCTGGGGCCCGCGGGTGCTGCGCGTCCTGGCGGAGGTGACGGACCCGTCCGCGGAGACGGCCGAGGAGTCGGCCCGGGCGCTGCTCGCGGACCTCGGCACCGCCCACGGCCGCCCCGTGCTGCTGCACGGCGAGGAGGGAGGCGCCTGGCCGGTCCTGCGCCTCGCCGGACGACTGGGGCTCGCCACGCGGATCGGCCTGGAGGACACGTTGGTCCTGCCGGACGGGCAGCGGGCTGTCTCCAACGCCCAGTTGGTGACGGAGGGACTGCTCCAGTACGGACGGGCCGGGCGCTCGTAGCGGGCGAGGCGCGCGGCTGGGCGGGGCAGTGGGGCCGGGGCGATCGGCCCGGCGTAGCTGACCCGCAAGCGCGGCACGGAGTACGAGTAGACGGGCGGACGGGGTCCGAGCCGTCGCTCAGCGGCAGTCCTCGGACTCCGGCCGGCGCGTGCGGTGTGCCGGGCCGTCGGCGCCGGGCTGCTCCACCATGAGGCGGGAGCCGGCCCGGCGTTCACCGAAGACGTCGTCCGGGTTGGAGAGCACACAGTTCCGCAGGGACAGACAGCCGCAGCCGATGCAGTCGGTCAGATGGTCGCGAAGCCTGCTCAGCTGCATGATGCGGTCGTCGAGCTCCGACCGCCATGCCTCGGAGAGCCGCGCCCAGTCCTCCCGCGTCGGCGTGCGCTCCTCGGGCAGTTCGGCGAGGGCCTCGCGGATGGTGGCGAGCGGAATGCCGACGCGCTGCGCGGCCCGCACGAAGGCGACGCGGCGCAGCGCGTCACGGTGGTAGCGGCGTTGGTTGCCCGGTGTGCGGCGACTGCTGATCAGGCCCTTGGACTCGTAGAAGTGCAGAGCGGAGACGGCGGCGCCACTGCGGGCCGACAACTGGCCGACCGTGAGTTCGTGGATCTTCTCGGGAATCTGGGGCACCCCTCGAACCCTACCCACCCCGTCACCCGTGCGGTCCGTTGACATCGACTCCGACCCCGACCATGCTAAGCAGTCGCTTAGCATGAAAAACGCTCAGACATTGACACGCGGGAGGCCAGCGACATGGCAGAGCCGAGGATCTTCACGTCAGCCGAGGAGCTCGAGGCGGCGGTGGGCGAGCAGTTGGGCCACAGCGACTGGCTGGAGATCGACCAGAAGCGGATCGACCTGTTCGCGGACGCGACGGGCGACCACCAGTGGATCCACGTGGACCCGGAGAAGGCGGCCGCCGGCCCGTTCGGCACGACCATCGCGCACGGCTATCTCACGCTGTCGCTGCTGCCCGTGCTGGTCCCGCAGGTGCTGCTCGTCGAGGGCATGAAGATGGGCGTCAACTACGGCACCAACAAGGTGCGCTTCCCCGCGCCCGTTCCGGTGGGCTCCCGGTTGCGCGCCACGGCGGTCCTCAAGGAGGTCACCGAGGCGGGCGGCGGCGTCCAGGTCACGGCCGCGGTGACGGTCGAGCGCGAGGGCGGCGACAAGCCGGTGTGCGTGGCGGAGTCGGTGTCCCGCTACTACTTCTAGACACGGGTTCCGGACCACGGACGGGCCCGTTCCCGTCCCGGGCCCCGGAGGTTACTTCGCTCCCACCATCCGCAGTACGAGGTCGGCATAGAGGGCGCCGACCTCGTCGGGCGTCCGGGGGCCGTCGACGTTGAACCAGCGCGCCACGTCGATGCAGAGGGAGAGGACCGCGAGGGTGGTGCCGGGCACGTCCGGGACGTCGAAGTCGCCCGCCGTCACACCGTCCTGAATGATCCCGCGCACCTCGGCGTCGACCTGGCGGCGCAGGGCGATGATCTCGGCGCGGGCGTCCGGGCCGAGCGAGTCCAGTTCGTACTGCACCACCCGTGCGGTGGTGCGACCTCCGGCATGCCAGCGGACGAAGGAGCTCACGGCGTCGGCGAGCCGATCGGTGGCGCTGCCCTCGCCGCGGGCCGCCGTCCGCAGGATGTCGAGCGCCTTCTCGTGCCCGATCCGGCTGATCCGGTGGAGCAGCTCTTCCTTGGTCTTGTAGTGGATGTAGAGCGCGGCCGGGCTCATGCCCGCGCGGCCCGCGATGTCCCGGGTGGTCGTCGCGTGGTAGCCGCGCTCGGCGAAGGCCTCCACGGCGGCCACGAGCAGCCGCCGGGCCGCGTCCGGGGTGACCTCACCCCACGGCTGCGTCTCGCCGCCGGCCGTCTCCTTCGCCGTACTCATCGCTCGTGCCCCTTCCAGTGGCAGGACGCACACCATACCCCCGAAGGTGAGCGAGCGCTTAGATTGCCCGCTCAGCGGGGCGCGAAAGAGTTCAGGACTTCTCGTAGGGGTCGTACTCGGCAAGCAGTTTCTCGAGCCTGGCCTGGTCGACGCGGCTGACGATCTGGCCGGCCTCCTGCCGGTCCCGGATCACCTTGGCGAGGGTGAAGGACGAGGTCACGAGATACAGGACGGCGATGGCGAGGAAGCCGCGCACCCAGGCGTTGGCGTCCAGCCGCAAGATGCCGATGGCGGTCGCGGCGATGGCGACCGAGAAGGAGGCCACGGCCTGTCCGTAGAAAGCCGCCGTGGACTGCTGTTTGACCGGTGTCTCACTCATGCGGCCAAGCTTCGGCGGATGCGGCCGCGGCCACATCCGCCGAGATACTCAGGCCCGCGGGGGACGACGTACTCAGAACGCGGAGACGCCCGTCAACGCCCGCCCGATGAGCAGCTTCTGGATCTGGCTGGTGCCTTCGTAGAGGGTCATCACCCGGGCGTCGCGCAGCAGCTTCCCGGCCGGGTACTCGTCGATGTAGCCGTAACCCCCGAAGACCTGGAGGGCGTTGTTCGCGGCCCGGACCGCGGCCTCCGAGGCGAAGAGCTTGGCCTTGGACGACTCGGCGGCGAACGGCCGCCCCCGGTCGATGAGATCGGCGACCCGCCAGGTCAGCAGCCGCGCCGCGTCCACGTCCACGTCAATGTCGCTCAGCAGCTCCTGGACGAGCTGGTGGTGGGCGATCGTCCTGCCGAACTGCTCGCGCTCCGTGGCGTACTTCACCGCCGCGTCCAGCGCCGCCTGCGCGATGCCGACGCAGCCGGCGGCGACCGACATCCGGCCCTTGGCCAGCGCGGACATGGCGACGGAGAAGCCCTTGCCCTCCGGCGCGAGCATCGCCTCGGCGGGGACGCGCACGTCCTCCAGGACGAGTTCGGCGGTGGCCTGGCCACGCAGGCCGAGCTTGCCGTGCAGGGTGCGGCGGGTCAGGCCGGGGGTGTCGGCCGGTACGAGGAAGGCCGAGACGCCCTTGTGTCCGGGGGCGTCCGTGGAACGGGCGAAGAGAAGCACGACGTCGGCCCAGGTGCCGTTGGTGATGAACATCTTGGTGCCGTTGATGACGTAGTCGTCGCCGTCGCGCACGGCCCGCGTCGTCAGGTTGCCCGCGTCGGAGCCGGTACCGGGCTCGGTCAGACCGAAGCATCCGACGTACGCGCCGGAGGTGAGGCCCGGCAGCCAGCGCCGCTTCTGCTCCTCGCTCCCCCAGTGCGCGATGCTCTTGGCGACGAGCCCGAGGGAGACCGAGACGATGCCACGGACCGAGGAGTCGCCCCGGCCCAGCTCCTCCGTCACCAGGCAGTACGCCAGATGGTCGCCGCCCGAACCGCCGTACTCCTCGTCGATGGTGAGCCCGAGGAAGCCGACGGCGCCGAGCTTCTTGACGATCGAGCGGTCGACGTCCTCCGCCCGGTCCCAGGCGATCACGTGCGGGGCGATCTCACGGTCCACGAAGTCCTTGGCGAGCTGCCGGACCGCGGTCTGCTCCTCGCTGAGCTCCAGGTTCATGACGTCACTCCAAATGCCTGCCGAACGCGAACACCGCACACGCCTGACGAACTTGAATGCGGGACATTTAAATTAGCACTGCTAGTTTCCATGCGCAGCCCTACTATGTGCGCCATGGCCCGACCGCGCAAGCCCCTCCTGAGCACCGACCGCATCGTCGAGGCGGCGCGGGCGCTGGTGGACGCCGAGGGTCTCGCGGCCGTCTCGACCCGTCGGCTCGCCGCCGAGCTGGGGGTGAGCGGGCCCTCGCTCTACAACCACTTCCGCACGAAGGACCAGATCCTGGAGGCGGTCGCGGACTCGGTGAGCGCCCAGGTCGACCTGTCGGCGTTCGAGGACGGCAGGGACTGGCGGACCGCCCTGCACGACTGGGCCGTCTCCTACCGGGCCGCCCTGCGCGACCACCCGAACATTGTTCCGGTCCTGGCGCGCGGTCCGGGGCGCAGACCCGCGGGACTGCGGGTCGCGGACGCCGCCTTCGGCGCGATGGTGGACGCGGGCTGGCCGCCCGCGCAGGCCACGTCCATCGGTGCGCTGATGCGGTACTTCATCATGGGCTCCGCGCTCGGGTCGTTCGCCGGGGGCTTCGTGGACGACGAGACGGCGTACGACCCGGCCGACTACCCGCACCTCGGGCAGGCGCACCTCCTCGCCGACCAGCAGGAGAAGATCGACGAACGGGCCTTCGAGACCGGGCTGACCGCGCTCCTTGACGGGCTGGCGCTGCAGTACGAGCAGCTGCGGCGCACCGCGTAGCGGCTCCCGGCCGACCGGTCGCGGCGGCACGGCAGGGCTCGGTCGGCGTACGGCACAGTTCGGTGAGCGCCGAACTGTGCGTGCCGCATGCTGGAGCACATGACGAGCCGACGAAGGTCCCGGGAAGCCCAGGCGCCGCAGCTGGCCCGGCTCGCCGGGCTGATCGCCGACGAGACACGGGCCGCCTTTCTGCTGGCCCTGCTCGACGGGCGGGCGTGGACGGCCGGTGAGCTGGCCCGGCACGCGGGGGTCGCCGCGTCGACCACGAGCGAGCACCTCGGCAAGCTGATCGACGGCGCCCTGCTCACCGAGGAGCGGCAGGGGCGGCACCGGTATGTACGCCTGGCCGACCCGCGGGTCGCGCAGCTCGTCGAGGATCTCGCCGCCCAGGTGGCGCCCGGGACCGCCGAACGACCGCGCACACTGCGGGAGGCTGGCGCGGGGTCCGCGATGGCGCGCGGCCGCACCTGCTACGACCATCTCGCCGGCCGGCTCGGCATCGCCGTCACGGACGCGCTGACGGCGCGCGGACTGCTGCGCCAGGACACCGGGTTCGCGCTCACGGACGACGGGCTGGACTGGTTCACGTCCGTGGGCATCGGCCTGACTCCCGGTGGCCGGCGCCCGCTGGCCCGGGCCTGCCTCGACTGGACCGAGCGCCGGCCCCATCTCGCGGGCGTCGCCGGCGCGGCCCTGTGCCGGCATGCCCTGGAGGCCGGCTGGTGCGTACGCATCGGCTCGGAACGTGCGGTGAAGGTCACCGAGCAGGGCGAGCGGACCCTGGCCCAACTCCTCGGAATCGAGGCGGCGGCACTGCGCTGAGCGACGCGTACGCCTGGGCGGCGGGACCGAGCCGGCAGCGCACTTCGCCCAAGGCGGCGCCGGCACCGAGCAGCACGCCCCACCAGGGCAGCGCCCAACACCGAACGCCACACCCCCGCCAAGACGGCGCCCGACACCGAGCAACACACCCGGCCGCGGGACTGCACCAGGCAGCCCACCCGGCCGGGCGGCGGGACCGCGCAGCGAACCCTGCCGGGCGGCGGGATCACGCAGCCCACCCGGCCGGGGCGGCGGGACCACGCAGGACGGCACGCCCGACCGAGACCCCTTCCCCTGGAGTACGACTGCAGGACTGCGACCGCTGGAGTCCGGCCGCTGGACTACGTCGAACAGCGCACCCCGACAAGGCGGCGGCACCGCACCCCGCGGCCCGCCCGGCCGACGGCCTGCCCCTCAGCGCCGCGTCCGAAATGCGCCAGCTGTCGTCCGAACCCACCTCTAGCCTCGGGAGCATGATGAACACCTCCCCGTCCGTTCCGGCCCGTCGCGCGGAGCTGCTTGCCACCGGCGCGGCCACGGTCACTGTCGTGCTGTGGGCGTCCGCCTTCGTGTCGATCCGCAGTGCGGGTGCCGCGTACTCACCGGGTGCGCTGGCGCTCGGCCGGCTGCTCGCCGGGGCCCTCGCGCTGGGCGCGCTGTGCCTCGTGCGCGGGGAAGGGCTGCCGCCGCGGGCGGCCTGGCGCGGGATCGCGATATCCGGGCTCCTGTGGTTCGGCTTCTACATGGTGGCGCTCAACTGGGGCGAGCAGCAGGTGGACGCCGGTACGGCGGCCCTCGTGGTGAACATCGGACCGGTCCTGGTCGCGCTGCTGGGTTCGCGGCTGCTCGGTGACGCCGTGCCGCCCCGGCTCCTCGCGGGCATGGCGGTGTCGTTCGCCGGAGCCGTCACGGTGGGCCTGTCGATGTCCGGAGGGGGCGGGTCCTCGCTCCTGGGTGTGGCGCTGTGCCTGCTCGCCGCGGTCGGGTGCGCCTGCGGAGTCGTCGCCCAGAAGCCCGCGCTGAGCAGCGCGAGCCCCCTCCAGGTGACGACGTTCGGATGTCTCGTCGGCGCCGTCGCCTGTCTGCCGTTCGCCGGGCAGCTGGTCCGCGACGCGGCGGACGCGCCGGCCTCGGCCACCCTCAACATGCTCTACCTGGGCGTCTTCCCGACCGCGCTGGCGTTCACGACGTGGGCGTACGCGCTGGCCCGTACGACCGCGAGCCGGATGGGCGCGACCACCTACGCCGTGCCCGCTCTGGTCGTGCTGATGTCCTGGCTGTTCCTCGACGAGATCCCGGGGCTGTTCACCCTCGGGGGCGGCCTGCTGTGCCTGGCCGGTGTGGCGGTCTCCCGCTCCCGGCCGCGTACCCGCACGCCGGCGGTGGCGGGAACGGCCGCGGTCCCGGAACCGGCCCCCGTTCCGGAACCGGCCGCGACCGCGCAGCCCGCTCCGGAACGGCAGCCCGGCCAGGCCTGACGGCCGGCCTCAGCCCTCGGTCCGCGCCTCCGGGCCGTCGTGCGAACGCGCCCTGCCGGCAAGGACCTTGATGGAGACGAGCGATATCAGGGCCAGGCCGATGACGTAGGCGGAGACGGCCAGCGAGGTGCCCGTCGCTTCCAGCAGGAGCACCATCACGAAGGGGGCGAGGCCGCCGCCGAACACGGCGGCGATCTGGTAGCCGAGCGAGGCGCCGGTGTAACGCATCTCCGGCGTGAACAGCTCGGCGAACAGGGCGGCCTGGGGCCCGTACATGATGCTGAGGAAGCAGCTCGCGACGAAGGTGCCGACGGCCAGCCACAGCAGGGAGCCCGTGTCGATGAGCAGGAACATCGGCACCGCCCACAGCGCGATCCCGGCGGCCCCGAAGGCGTAGATCCGGATGCGCCCGATGCGGTCGGAGAGGGCGGCGGACGCCGGTATCAGGATCAGTTGGGTCAGGCTGACGCAGAGCGAGACGGTGAGCACCGCGCCGCGTTTCATGTCGAGTTCGCGGGTGGTGTAGTCGAGGACGCCCGTGATGAGGATGTAGAAGGTCGCGGTGTTCACGGCGAAGGAGCCGCCCGCGAGGAACACCGTACCCAGATGACCGCGCAGGATCCCGCGCAGCGGCGAGCTGCGCTCACCCTTCTCCTTCTCCGCCAACGCCCTTTCCGCGGCCCGGAATTCGGGGGTCTCCTCGACGCGGGTGTGGATGTACCGGGCGAGTAGCAGCACCAACAGGCCGACCAGGAAGGGCAGTCGCCAGCCCCAGGCGGTGAACGCGTTCTCGCTGGTGACCGCGCCGGCGACGAGGAACACGGTGTTGGCGGTCACCACGCCGATGGGGACGCCGAGTTGCACGAAGCTGCCGTAGATCCCGCGCTTACCCTCCGGGGCGTACTCGGTGGCGAGCAGCATCGCGCCGCCCCACTGCGCGCCGACGGCGATGCCCTGCACCACCCGCAGGAGGACGAGCAGTACCGGCGCGGCGACGCCGATGGTCTCGTAGGTGGGCAGCAGGCCGATGCCGGTGGTGGCCAGGCCCATCAGGGTGAGCGCCAGGACCAGCATGGGTTTGCGGCCGTGCCGGTCGCCGAGGTGGCCCGCGATGACTCCGCCGAGCGGACGGGCGAGGAAGCCCACGGCGAAGGTCGCGAAGGAGGCGAGGACTCCGGCGGACGAGCTGCCGGCGGGGAAGTAGAGGTCGCCGAGCACCAGGGCGGCGGCGATACCGAAGACGAAGTAGTCGTACCACTCGACGGCCGAGGCGAGTGCGGCCGCGGTGGCCACCTTGCGACGGTTGCGGGTGTCGGGCACGGGGGTGGTGTCGGGGAGAGCGGATGGTGCCGTGTCCATGCGTGCACACTCCGGTGGGTGCGGGGACGGTTCGGGGGTGCGGGGGCGGTGCAGCGATGCGGGGACGGTTCGGGGAGCGGCGCCGTGACTGCGGAACATACTGACCGGACGGTACGGGGGTCAACGGGTCGTGCAGCAGCAGTTTTTACCTGCCCGTGGCAACGAAGGGCCGTCCGGGAGGGACACCCGGAGCCCGGCCGGGGACCGGTCCAGGGAGGTCCAGGGAATTGCCGCCCCGGCGCCCGGGCACGCCTCCGACCCCGGCCGCGAGGTGCGGCCGGGGTCCTGGTGACAGGGGCTAGAAGACCACCAGCGCCCGGCCGCCCTTGCCCGCGATCATGTTGTCGAACGCCGCCGGAATCCCCTCGAGGCCGATCCTTTCGGTGACCAGGGCGCCCAGGTCCAGGCGGCCGGCCCGGACGTGCCCGGCCAGCACCGGCACGTCCCTCGCCGGGTCCGAGTTGCCGTACACACAGCCCGCGAGGGTCCTCCCCCAGTGGAAGATCTCCAGCGCGTTGAAGGTGACCTGCTGGTCCTTGCCGCCGATGCCGACGACCGTGGTGCGGCCGCCGCGGCGGGTGGAGTCCCAGGCGGTCCGGATGGTGACGGCGCGGCCGACGCATTCGACGGCGACGTCGACACCCTGCTTGCCGGTGAGGCCGCGGATCTCGCGGGCGGTGTTCTCGGAGGCTACGACGTAGTCGGTGGCTCCGGCCGCCCGGGCCAGCGACTCCTTCGCCGGGGAGACATCCACCGCGATGATCTTCGAGGCACCGGCGATACGGGCGGCCTGCAGGGTCGCGAGGCCGACTCCGCCCACGCCGAACACGGCCACGGTCTCGCCCTCGCGCACCTTCGCCGAGTGGTGGACGGCGCCGTAGCCGGTGAGCACGGCGCAGCCGAGGAGGGCCGCGTCGGTGAGCGGGACCCCGGCGGGGAGCGGGAGGACGCAGGCGGCCGGCACGACGGTCTCCTCGGCGAACGCGGCGACGTTCAGACCGGGGTGGAGATCCGTGCCGTCCGCGCGGCGGGCGTACACGTTCGCCGCGCCGGCCAGCGCGTTGGCGCAGAGCCAGACCTCGCCGAGCGAACAGGCATGACAACGCCCGCAGGACGGGGCCCAGTTGAGGACGACCTCGTCGCCGGGCGCCACCTGGGTGACGTCCTCGCCGACGGAGACGACGGTGCCCGCGCCCTCGTGGCCGAGGACGGCGGGGACCGGCACCCGCATGGTGCCGTCGGACAGCGACAGGTCGGAGTGGCAGACCCCGGCGGCGGCGAGCCGGACGCGGACCTGGCCCGGGCCGGGCTCCGGCAGGTCGATCTCGGCGATCTCCAACGGAGCGCCCACGGCGGGGAGTACTGCGGCGCGAACCACGTGCATGCTCCTAAGGCCTAGAACTGCAGGGACTTGGTCTGGAGGTACTCGGAAAGGCCGTGTGCGCCCAGCTCGCGGCCGACGCCCGACTGCTTGTAACCGCCGAAGGGCGCCAGGGGGTTGAAGCGCCCGCCGTTGATGTCGACCTGTCCGGTGTCGAGCCGGCGCGCGAACGCCACGGCCTCCGACTCGTCGCCGGCCCACACCGCGCCCGCGAGCCCGTACACCGTGCCGTTCGCGATCCGCAGGGCGTCCGCCTCGTCCTCGTACCGGATGACGGAGAGCACCGGGCCGAAGATCTCCTCCTGCGCGATGGTCATCTCCGGCGTCACCTCGGCGAAGACCGTCGGGCTCACGAAGTAGCCCTGCTCGCGCGGGGATTCGGGGCCGCCCGCGACAAGCCGGGCCCCCTCCTCGACACCCTTCTCGATGTAACCCCGCACGCGTGCCTGCTGTTTGGCGTTGACGACCGGGCCGATGCGGTCGCCGTACTTCGCGGCGGCCGCGGCGGCCAGCTCCACCGCCTCCTCGTACTGGGAGGTGTGCACCAGCATCCGGGTCCAGGCGCTGCACGTCTGCCCCGAGTTGGACATCACGTTGGCGACCCCGACGTTGACGGCCTTGGCGAGGTCGGCGCTCGGCAGGATGACGTTGGCGGACTTGCCGCCGAGTTCCAGGGCGACCCGCTTCACGGCCGCGCCGGCCGTCGCCCCGATCCGCCGGCCGACCGCCGTGGAACCGGTGAAGGAGACGAGGTCCACGTCCGGGTGCTCGGCGAGGGCCTGACCGGCGACCGGACCGAGGCCGGTCACCAGGTTGAAGGCGCCGGCCGGGACGCCCGCCTCGGCCACGGCCTCGGCGAACAGCTGGGCGGTGAGCGGGGTGTCCTCGGCGGGCTTGAGCACCACCGTGCAGCCGGCGGCGAGCGCCGGAGCGACCTTGGCGACGATCTGGTGCAGCGGGTAGTTCCAGGGCGTGATCGCACCGACGACGCCGACCGGCTCGTGGTGGACGGTCGAGTTCCCGACCTTCTCCTCGAAGGCGTACGTGGCGGCCAGCTCGGCGTACGAGCCCGCGACCAGGATCGGGACGGCCGCGTGCACCGCCTGCGAGAAGGGCAGCGGCGAGCCCAGCTCGGCCGTGACGGTCTCGGCCACCTCGTCCTTGCGGGCCACGAGCACATCGCGCAGGGCCGCCAGCCGGGCGGCGCGCTCGGCGGGCGGGGTGGCGGCCCAGCCCGGGAAGGCGGCTCGCGCGGCGCGTACGGCGGTGTCGACGTCCTCGGCGGTGCCCGCCGGGACGCGGCCGACGATCTGCTCGTCGACCGGGTTCACGACCTCGATCGTGTCCGGACCCGCGGCGGGGCGCCAGGCACCGTCGATGTACAAGCCGTCATGTGCCTTCATCGTGTTCCTCCCGGAGGGGCCGCGTCGTCCGCACCCTAAACTAGCGATGATAGTTTTCGGGCGCCAGAGGGGTCCGGCCCCAGGGCCGCCTCGGGCCCCTCGGGGCCATATGCGGATCAGAGGGCTCAGAAGTCGGCCTCCGCCCGGTCGTCCACCCTCGCCACGGCCTCCTGGGCGAAGGCCTTCACATAGGCACGGCGGACCTTCTCGATCTTCCGGTCGTTCGCCCGCGCCGCCGCCTGCGGATACAGCAGGATCAGCTCGTACGAGCGCTCGTGCTCGACCCTGCCGGACGCGTCCCGCCACTGCCCGCGCCCGTCCTGCACCGTCAGCCCGGCCGGAAAGCCGGGCGTGACCTCCCGGTCGACGAAGTCCATGAACTGGGCGTCGGTCACGGCCGGCCCGCCGTCGGGCCGCTCGGTGCCGAAGAAGAGCTGCGTCTCGATGTACGCCGTCCCCCGCACCTCCGGCCGCGCCGCCCCGTCGCCGAACGCGGCGTACGCGACCGGAGCGCCGGCGACGACAAGGGCGGTGGCGACGGTGGCACCGACCCGGGAGCGCATGCTGTGAGTGATCATGCAGGCATCCCTAGCGGAACTCACTCCTCCAGATCCGGCAGCCGCGCCGGAGCCGGGCAGATGCGTTCGCCGTGCTGGTCGAAGACGAACAGATGGGCGAGATCCACGAGGAGCGGGACCTGCATGCCGTGCTTGAGCTCGATGTCCGGGGTCGTGCGGACCACGAGGTCACCGGGGAGCCGGCCCTCGGGCGGCGCCGGGTCGACCGGATCCGGTTCCGTATCCCCGGGGTGCTCCAGGACCACCACGGGCCCGGCCCGCAGCGAACCGGCCCGCTCCCGCAGACGGCCGAGGACCCCGCCGTCCCGTCGGCGGCGCCGGGCCGGCCGCACCGGTCGCGGCGCCTCCAGATCCGGTACGACGGCGGGCCGGGAACCGGTGTTGAAGTGCACGAGGACCTCGTGGCCCTGGAACTCGACATGCTCGACAAGTCCGGTGAGCACCGCTTCACCCGGCCGCGCCGCGGACGGTTTGGCGAGCCGGATCGCCTCGGAGCGCAGCCCCACGATGACCTCCCGCCCCTGCTGCACCCGCAGCAACTGGTGGTCCAGGCACAGGGGTTCGGGCAGCCGCAGGAACTGCTTGCCGAGACTGATCGTCATGGCGCCGTCCAGCGGCGCCCGCACGAGCCCGCGCAGCAGATTGATCCGGGGAGTGCCGATGAACGCGGCAACGAAGATGTTCGCGGGCAGCCCGTAGACCGTCCGCGGTGTGCCGAGCTGCTGGAGGACCCCGCCGCGCAGCACGGCGACCCGGTCGCCGAGCGACATCGCCTCGGCCTGGTCGTGGGTGACGTACACCGTGGTGACGCCCAACTTCCGGGTGAGCCTGGATATTTCGGCGCGCAGATGGTTGCGGAGCTTGGCGTCCAGGTTGGACAGCGGCTCGTCCATCAGAAACGCGGAGGGGTGGCGGGCGATCGCGCGGCCCATGGCGACGCGCTGGCGTTCACCGCCGGAGAGCTGGTGGGGGAAGCGGTCGAGGAGGTCCTCGATGCCGAGCATCCGGGCGGTGGCGTCGACGCGGGGGCGGGGGTCGGCGCCGGGCGTCTCGATCCGCAGCGGGAAGCCGATGTTGTCGCGGGTGGACATGGTCGGATAGAGGGCGAAGTTCTGGAAGACCATCGCGATGTCGCGCCCGGACGGCGGCAGGTCGTTGGCGTACTCGCCGTCGAGGCGCACCACTCCCTCGGTGACCTCCTCCAGTCCGGCGATCATTCTCAGCACGGTCGACTTGCCGCAGCCGGAGGGCCCGAGGAGCACCAGGAACTCACCGGGCCGGATGTCGAGGGACAGCCGCTCCACCACGCGGACGCCCTTTGCGTACGACTTGCTCACATCGTGCAGGGAGATGGCGCGTGTCATGAGGCATTGCCCCCCGGGGGCTCACAGGCCGCGGGTGCTCCGCGGTCGGACGTCGCCTGCGGGCCGTACGGGACGCCTGAGTCACGGAAGCTAACGGACCGCACACACCCGGGGGAAGACACGCGGCGGGATCGGGCCCGCGGATTCAGCGCCCCGCCGGGGGCGTGCTCGGCGCGCCGGCCTCCCGGGTGCTCGTGAGGTGGGCGAAGACGACGACATTGCTGGCGTAGCCGGTCTTCCGGTTGTAGGTGCCGCCGCAGGTGATCAGACGCAGCTCGGGGCGCCCCCGGCCGCCGTACACCTCCTTGTCGGGGAAGTGCGCCTTCTCGTACGTCCGTACGGCGTCCACGGTGTAGACGGCGGTGCGTCCGTCGGCGCGCCGGGCCTCGATGAGCCGGCCGGTACGGAGCAGGCCGAGACCGGCGAAGACGGCGGGGCCGGTCCTGGTGTCCCGGTGTCCGACGACCACGGCCGTGCCGTTCTCGCCCGGGGACGGGCCGCTCTCGAACCAGCCGACCAGCTTGGGGTTGTCGACCGGCGGCGTGGCGAGCTGACGGTTGCGGTCGAGCCGGAGCTGGATGACCGGCACGTCCAGACCGAGGTACTGAATGCGGAAGCCGGTCGCCGGGGACCGCGGCAGCGGCCGGGGCGGTGGCGCGGGCCGCGGCGGCGGGGTCGGCCGGGCCGGGGGCGCGGACCTGGCCGGGCTGACGCGCGCGGCACGCCGTGGCTGCTCGACTTGCGTGGCGGCGACGCCCCGGGCAGCTAGGTCGGGGGACGCCGACGCGTCTCCTTGCCCCCCGAAATAGGATATGGCGGGTCCCCAAAGCTCGTCCTCTC
>NZ_JBHXJC010000014.1:0-280135 GCF_042723265.1 Streptomyces sp. NPDC058371
CCCCCAGAAGACAGCACAGCCGGTAGGGCGACGGGCGGATGTACCGGCACGGACCCGACCCACCCACCACCGGACGGCGAACCACCCACCCACCGGCACCGGCACCCGGCGACCGACACCCACCGGCACAAAGCGAACCGACCCCGCTCAAGGCGCCCCCGCCAGCGAAAGGCGCCCCCCGCCAGCAAACGTCAGCCCGGGATCAAGCCGTCGTCCCGGAGCATGGCGCGGACCTGCTCCAGGGTGGCGTCCGGGGACGGGAGGATCAGCTCCGACGGCTCCAGGGAGTCGTCGGGAAGCGGCGTACCCAGGCGGCGGACCGCCTCCAGGAGGGCGGCCAGCGTACGGCGGAAGCCGTCCTGGTCGCCGCTCTCCATGGCGGCGAGCAGCTCGTCGTCCAACTTGTTGAGTTCGGCGAGATGGCCGTCGGCCAGCTCCACCTGGCCCTCCCCCATGATCCGTACGATCATGTCGCCCTCCTCAGGCGTGGGCCCCGACTACTGCTTGTCGAAGCGTGGAGTGTCCTGGGGCTGCTGGGACTTCGACTGCCCCGAGCCGCCCTCGATCGCCTGCTGCGACGAGGAGCCGCCCGCCAGCTCCGCCTTCATCCGCTGCAGCTCCAGCTCTACATCCGTACCACCGGAGAGCCGGTCCAGCTCGCTCTGGATGTCGTCCTTGGCCAGTCCGGACTGGTCGTCGAGGGCGCCGGAGGCGAGCAGCTCGTCGATCGCGCCGGCCCGCGCCTGGAGCTGCGCGGTCTTGTCCTCGGCCCGCTGGATGGCCATGCCGACGTCGCCCATCTCCTCGGAGATGCCGGAGAAGGCCTCGCCGATCCGGGTCTGCGCCTGGGCCGCGGTGTACGTCGCCTTGATCGTTTCCTTCTTGGTGCGGAAGGCGTCGACCTTCGCCTGGAGGCGCTGGGCCGCAAGGGTGAGCTTCTCCTCCTCGCCCTGGAGGGTCTGGTGCTGGGTCTCCAGGTCGGTGACCTGCTGCTGGAGCGCGGCCCGGCGCGAGAGCGCCTCGCGGGCCAGGTCCTCACGGCCGAGCGCGAGCGCCTTGCGGCCCTGGTCCTCCAGCTTCGTCGACTGGGACTGGAGCTGGTTGAGCTGCAGCTCCAGACGCTTGCGCGAGGTCGCCACGTCGGCGACGCCGCGGCGCACCTTCTGCAGCAGCTCCAGCTGTTTCTGGTACGAGTAATCGAGGGTCTCGCGCGGGTCCTCGGCCCGGTCAAGGGCCTTGTTCGCCTTCGCGCGGAAGATCATCCCCATACGCTTCATGACACCGCTCATGGGCTTCGCGCGCCCCCTTCTGACGGACTCCAGATCCAGCACCTGCAACAGAACCCACAGTACGGGCCCTGCATCCATTACCGCACTGTTCGGGGACGGATGCGCTCATCCCCAAGGACGACTGCGTACGGCCCCGCTCCGGCGTAGGGAGTAGGTGTCCCCCCAGGGTCCACGAGGGATCCTGCGGGATTCACCCGGCCGAACCGTGAGCAACGTCCGCTCTGTCCCCTACAGACGCCCGGTGTTGCCGGATCGTTCCCCAGTCCGCGGCGGTCCATGCCCCTCGCACCCCGTACCCTTGGGTTTTGTGTTCCGTAGCCGTGCCAAGGAAGAGAAGGCACCCGCCGACAAGGCGCTGGTGACCGACTCCAAGATGCCCCGTGACCCGCAGGCCCCCAAGGGTCGCCCCACGCCCAAGCGCAGTGAGGCCCAGACCCAGCGCCGCAGTGTCGCCAAAACGCCGACGACGCGGAAGGAGGGGGCCAAGCGACAGCGCGACGAGCGCCGAGTCCAGCTGGAGAAGCAGCGCCAGGCGCTGGCCAGCGGTGACGAGCGCTATCTGCCTGCCCGCGACAAGGGTCCCGTGCGCAAGTTCGCGCGTGACTTCGTGGACTCCCGGTTCTGCGTCGCCGAGTTCTTCCTGCCGCTGGCCGTGCTGATCCTGGTGCTGAGCATGGTGCGGATCGGCTCGCTGCAGAACATCGCGCTGCTGCTGTGGCTGATCGTGATCGTGCTGATCGTGCTCGACTCGGTCGGCATCGCGATCCGCCTGAAGAAGCAGCTGAACACCCGCTTCCCCGACGCGCCCAAGAACGGCGCCGTCCGGTACGCGCTGATGCGCACGCTCCAGATGCGTCG
Organism: Streptomyces sp. NPDC058371; assembly: GCF_042723265.1. Classification (NCBI taxonomy): domain Bacteria; kingdom Bacillati; phylum Actinomycetota; class Actinomycetes; order Kitasatosporales; family Streptomycetaceae; genus Streptomyces; species Streptomyces sp. NPDC058371. Next base: position 2,148 of record NZ_JBHXJC010000014.1, read on the forward strand.
ACTCCGGCTGCCGAAGCCGCAGGTCAAGCGCGGAGAGCGGCCCTGAGCGCGACGTCTTTCTCCGGGGGCGCGGCGGATGCCTGGCTGAGCAAGCTGGGCGGGCTGCGTGATGTCGTACGACAGGAGCTGGTGGCCCGGCAGCTCGACGAGCAGATAGCGGGCCGCTTCCCGGTCGGACAGCGGCTGCGGGTCCTGGACGTCGGGATGGGCCAGGGCACCCAGGCGCTGCGCCTGGCCCGGGCCGGGCATCAGGTGACCGGTCTGGAGCAGGACGGCCGGATGCTCGCCGTGGCCCGGGAGGCGCTGGCCGCCGAGCCCGAGGGCATTCAGGGGCGTGTCCGGTTCGTCGAGGGGGACGGCCGGGAGACGGGGGTCCACTTCCTGCCGGGCAGTTTCGACGTGGTGCTGTGCCACGGCGTGCTGATGTACGTCGAGGAGCCCGACCCGCTGCTCGCGGGGCTGGCCCGGATGCTGGCGCCCGGCGGCCTGCTCTCCCTGCTGGTGCGCAACGCGGACGCGCTCGCCATGCGACCGGGCCTGTCCGGCGACTGGGCCGGTGCGGTGGGCGCGTTCGACACGGTCTCGTACACGAACCGGCTCGGACTCGACGTCCGCGCGGACCGGCTCGGCACGCTGACGGCGACCCTTGCGGGCATCGGGGCACCCTTGGGGACCTGGTACGGCGTGCGGGTCTTCACCGACACGGCGGCGGACGAGGCGACGGTCCCGCCGGACGTGGAGACGCTGCTGGCCGCGGAGGAGCGGGCAGGGCGGACGGATCCGTACCGCCAGGTCGCCGCGCTGCTGCACCTGTGCGGTGTGCGCGGCTGACGACGCCGCCGGTCCGGGGGTACGGGCCCGGGTGCCGCCTGTTCGGGTGTGCACCGGAGGCTGAACCAACCCCCAAAAGGGACACTTCGGGCATGGATGCTCTCCCTGCCCGCGCCTTCACCCGTACCCGCACCCGTACCCGAGTCCGCCGGCTCCTGCCCGCGGCGGCCTTCGTCTGGTGCGTGACGCTGCTGGCCGGCTGCTCCGAGTCCGGGTCCGCGTCCGGCGAGGACGGCGTGACGACGACCCAGGCGGCCGCGCCCAGGGCCGCCAACGACCTCCAGGACGACTACCAGAAGGTCATCAAGGACGTCCTGCCGTCGGTCGTGCAGATCCAGGCGAGCAGCGATCTGGGGTCCGGGGTCGTGTACGACGGCAACGGCCACATCGTCACCAACGCCCACGTGGTCGGGAACGAGAAGACGTTCAAGGTGACGACGGCCAACAGCGAGGACGTGCTGACGGCGCGGCTCGTCTACTCGTACCCGGAGCAGGATCTGGCCGTCATCAAGCTGGAGAAGGTGCCGGACGGGCTGAAGGCAGCCACCTTCGCCGACTCCTCGAAGGTGGCGGTGGGCCAGATCGTCCTGGCGATGGGCTCCCCGCTCGGGCTGTCGTCCAGCGTGACGCAGGGCATCGTGTCGGCGACCGGGCGGACCGTCAGCGAGGGCAGCAGCGGCGGCGGCACCGGGGCGACCATCGCGAACATGGTGCAGACGTCGGCCGCGATCAACCCCGGCAACAGCGGGGGCGCCCTCGTCGACCTGGACGGCCAGGTGATCGGCATCCCGACCCTGGCCGCCTCGGACCCGGGCCTGGGCAGCGCCGCGCCCGGCATCGGCTTCGCGATCCCCTCGTCGATGGTGAAGACGGTCGCCGACCAGATCATCAAGGACGGCAAGGTGACCGACTCGGGGCGGGCCGCGCTCGGCATCACGGGCCGGACGGTGGTCGACGACAACTACACGGCCGCCGGCGTCGCCGTGGTGGACGTCAAGGACGGCGGCGCGGCCGCCAAGGCGGGCATCCAGCCCGGGGACATCATCACCGGACTCGGCGGCACGGACATCAGTTCGATCACCTCGCTGTCCGAGGCGCTGGCCGCCGAGAAGCCCGGCGACCGGACGAAGCTGACGTACACGCGGGGCGGGGTCGCGAAGACCGTCGACGTCACCCTGGGCGAGCAGTGAGCGGGGCTGCCGGGAGCGGTACTCCCGGCAGCCCCGTGGGCCTGCGCGCGCGACTCCCGGTACGGGACCTACGCGTCCTCGGCGTGCAGGCTCATCGGCCCGTAGATCTTCGTGGTGTCCTCGAACAGCAGGACCTGGTCGGCCCCGCCCTCCGCCAGATCCTTCCAGTGCTCCCCGATCCAGGACTCGGCGTCCCCCTGCGTGGTGAACTCCTCGGGCGCGACCGAGGGCTGGACCTCCGCCCCGTCGGCCTTCTCGAACCGCCACGTCCATGCCGCCATGTACGCCTCCCAGGTATGAGCACACTGCACAGCAGTCCCCGGACAAGATCCGGTTCCTCTCCGAAGCCTAGCCGGACGCGCAAGACCAGCACCGACAGGCGAAAATCATCCCCGTGGAACTGACTCTGCTCGGCACCGGCGCCCCGGCGGGCCTCCCCCGCCCCGACTGTCCCTGCGCGGCCTGCGCCACCGCGGTCGGCGCGGACGCGCGGGCGGCGACCGCGCTGCTGGTGGACGGGACGCTGCTGCTCGACCTCACGCCCGGCGCCGCGTTCGCGGCCGCCCGCGCGGGCCATTCGCTGGGCGGCGTACGGCAGGTGCTGCTGTCGCACCCGCACAACGGGCCGGCGGTGGAGGTCCCCGCGGGCCTCCCGCAGCCCGGACGGGTGCCCGACGGACGGGAGTTGGCGCTGCTCACCGGGCACCGGGTGCGGGCGCTGCCGATGGACGCGCCGGGGACCGGGTACGCGGTGACGGGCCCCGAAGGCCTGCGGCTGCTGTATCTGCCGCCGGGCGCGGCGCCCGCCGGACTCGACGAGAACGGCGAGCCGTACGACATGGTGGCCCTCGATGTCGTGGGCCGCCCGGACGCGTTGGCGAAGCTGCGCGCGGTCGGTGCGGTCGGGCCGACGACGGACGTCATCGCCGTGCATCTCGACCACGACGTGCCGCCGGGGGCCGAACTGCGCCGCCGGCTCGCCGCCGCCGGGGCACGGGCGGTGCCGGACGGTACGACGCTCGCGGTGGGCGTCTACGAGGACGTGCCGGACGTGCCGCGCCGCACGCTGGTCCTCGGCGGCGCCCGCTCCGGCAAGTCCGTGGAGGCCGAGCGGCGCCTGGAGGCGTTCCCCGCGGTGCTGTACGTGGCGACGGGCGGCACCCGTGACGGCGACGGCGAGTGGGCGTCGCGTGTGCACGCCCACCGCGAGCGCCGCCCCGGGTCCTGGCGTACGACCGAGACCTGCGACCTCGTACCGCTGCTCGCGGCGGACGGCCCCCCGCTGCTCGTCGACTGTCTGTCCCTGTGGCTGACGGACGCGATGGACGCGGTCGACGCGTGGGACGACGCGGAGTGGGCGAGCGGCGGTGAACGCGCTCTGCGCAAGCGGGTGGCCGAGCTGACGGGCGCCGTGCGCGCCACCCGCCGCACCCTTGTCGCCGTCTCGAACGAGGTCGGCTCCGGAATCGTCCCGGCCACGGCGTCCGGCCGCCGCTACCGCGACGAACTGGGGCGGCTGAACGCGGCGTTCGCGGCGGAGTGCGAGCAGGTGCTGCTGGTGGTGGCGGGGCAGGCGCTGCCGCTTCGGGGCTGACGGCGGCCGGGACCGGGCGCCGACGGCGGCTCAGGCGGTACGACGGGCGATGATCCGGTACGTGTTCGAGAAGCGGGTCCGGCTGAACAGCGGGGCGAGGGCGTGGTCCAGGGCGGCGGCGACGGCCAGGAAGGGGACCGTGACCCGCGTCAGCGCCGTACGGACCAGGCGCTGGAGTTCGGTGGGGGGCTTGGCCCGCCAGGGGGCGTCGATGTCCGGCAGCAGCCGCGCGCAGAGCAGGGAGACGGCGCCCGTCAGGTCGTACGGGATGTGCGGTTCGCGGTGGTCCGTGGAGACGACCTCGAAGCCGAGGGAGGTGAGTTCGGCGAGCAGGTTGGCCAGCGGCATCAGGTGCAGGTGCTGCGGCTGGCCGTAGGAGACCCACCACTTGCCGAGCAGTGTGCCGAACACACAGGCGGGGTCCGGGACTTCGACGAGGAGGTGGCCGCCGGGGCGCAGGACCGCCAGGGCGGCGCGCAGCTCCTCGCGCGGGTCGGGGGTGTGCTCCAGGTGGTGGAACATGCTCACGACGTCGTAGCGGCCGCGCAGCCGCTCGGCGAGCTCCGGGTCGGTGAGGCGCCCGAGGTGGGCCTCCTCGATCCGCCCGGCCTCGCGCGCCTTCTCGACGCGCACGGTGAGGTCGACGCCGTCGAAGGCGGTGTAGGGGTGGACTTCGCGCGCGGTCTCCGGGAAGTGCCCGTGACCGGTGCCAACGTCCAGCCAGCTCTCCGGTTCGGGGAAGCGCAGCATCGCGCGGGCGGCGGCCCGGTGGCGTCTTCGGCTGCCGCGGGCGGCGAGGATGCGTTCCGCGAAGCCCTCGTGGCCCTCGTGGAAGTCCAGGTGGTAGAAGGCCAGGCCCTCCGCGGTGAGCCGGGGGTTCTGGAAGGCGTGGCCGCAGTCCAGGCACTCGTCGACGACGAAGGTGCCCGGCTGGTGGCGGCGCAGATCCGGGGTGCGCAGCCGGGTGCGGAGCCGCTGCGCGCCGCACCAGGGGCAGTCCTCCCTGCGGGGCTCGTGGAACCGTTCCGTGCCCAGGGCGAGTTCGCTCAGGTACGCGGCGCGGCGCGAGGCGCTCGTGTGCGGGATGGAGATCATGGCGGCTCCTGGACCCGAGGGGCAATTCACTGCAAAACGGAACGTATGGGATTCCGATCATGGGTGCAATGACGTGGCGCAGCCGTGTTCGATCGCGGCCGGTACTGTTCGGCGAATGAGCTCGCTTAATCTCGACGACTTCACCGATCTGATCGAGCGCACCGACGGTGGTGTGCGCCGCGACGCCGAGGCGCGCAGGGAGCGGCAGAGCGTGCCGCCCGGGTCGCTGGGCCGTCTCGATGAACTGAGTGAGTGGCTGGCGGCCGCGCAGTCCGCGGTGCCGGTGCGGCCGGTCGAGCGGCCTCGCCTGGTGCTGTTCGCGGGCGACCACGGAGTCGCCGAACTCGGCGTGTCGGCCCGCCCCGCGGGCACCGCCGACCAGTTGGTGCGGGCGCTCCTGGAGGGCGGCAGCCCGGCCGCGATCCTCGCCCGCCGGCTCGGCGTGCCGGTGCGCGTGGTCGACATGGCCCTGGACTGCGAGCCCGAGGCGCTGCCCGCGGACGTCGTACGGCACCGGGTGCGGCGCGGCTCCGGGCGGATCGACGTCGAGGACGCGCTGAGCACGGAGGAGGCGGAGGCGGCGTTCCTGGCGGGCGTCGCGGTCGCCGACGAGGAGGCGGACTCCGGCACCGATCTCGTCGTACTCGCCGATCTGAGCGTCGGCGGGACGACCGCGGCGGCGGTGCTGATCGCCGCGCTGTGCGGGACCGACGCCTCGGTGGTCACCGGCCGGGGCGGACGGCCCATCGACGACCTGGCGTGGATGCGCAAGTGCGCGGCGGTCCGGGACGCGCTGCGTCGCGCCCGGCCCGTCCTCGGGGACCAGTTGCAGCTGCTCGCCACGGTCGGCGGGGCCGACCTCGCGGCGATGACCGGGTTCCTGCTCCAGTGCGCGGTGCGCAAGACGCCGGTGATCCTGGACGGAGTCGTCTCCGCCGCGTGCGCCCTCGTCGGGCAGCGGATCGCCTTCCGCGCGCCGGACTGGTGGCTGGCCGGGCAGAACAGCGGGGAACCGGCGCAGGCGAAGGCGCTCGACCGGATGGCGCTGGAACCCCTGCTCGACCACGGGGTCACCGTCGGCGAGGGCGCGGGCGCGCTGCTCGCGCTCCCGCTGGTCCAGGCGGCGGCCGCGCTGGCGGCGGAGCTGCCGGAGACTCCCGACAAGGCGGAGCCGCCGGAGACTCCCGAGAAGGACGCGGAGGCCTCCGGCACGGAGCCGGAAGCGGGGACCTCCGAGAAGGACGCGGAGGCCTCCGGCACGGAACAGGCAGCGGGGACCTCCGAGGCGGACGCCGAGGACTCCGGCACGAAGCCGGAGACCCCCGGGCCGGTACCGGAAAAGGAATAACCCGGAACCGGTCCTGCCGGTCCCGCACCGCCGGAATCCGCCGTCTCCGCCCAGCGCCGGGACGGCGGATTTCCCCTGCCTCCGCCATGACCCGAAGCCCGGAGAACCCGCAGTCACGGCGTGCCTCCACCATGGGAGAACGACCCATATCATCGCCCTTTATGGGAGATGCCCGAATTGCCGCTGTACACGAACGGGTTCCGGCCCGCCACGGCCACGGGGACCGCCGGTCCACCGGGACCTCCCGGAGAGCCGCCGCCTTCGCCGTCTGGTACGCGCGGACCGTCGCGTTCGTCAACTTCCTGAGCGCCGCCTGGGTGTCCCTCGGACAGGACGTGCGGCGGCACAACACGGAGAACTACTTCACGCCGTATCTCCTGACGGCGGGGTTCGCGTCCGGGGTGTTCACGATGTTCCTCGCCCTCACCCTGCGCCGCCGCAAGCGGGCCGCGTGGATTCTGAACCTCGTCCTCAGCGGGCTGTTCCTGATGCTGTTCGCCTTCGCGATGGCCTTCCCGGAGATCCGGCAGTACCCGCAGAACTGGATCTCGCTCGGTCTGACCGCGGCCTTCGTCGCCGCGCTCCTCGTCGGCCGCCGGGAGTTCTACGCGAAGGGCGACCGCTCGAACCCGAAGCTCGCCGCGGCCGTAGCGGTCGGCGGTCTGCTGGTCACCTCACTGCTCGCCGCCCTCCTGGTCACGGTCACCAACCACGCGCACGACGCGCACCGTTCGACCTTCCTGGACCGGTGGCGCTACGGCACCCTGCGGCTCGTCTCGGTCGCCGCCGACGACGCGCACGTCCCCGGGATCACGACTCCCAACTGGGTCAACGTCACCATCAACGTGTTCAGCACCTTGCTGGTGCTCGCCGTCTTCTACGCGGCCTTCCGCTCCCGCCGCGCCGTCGACCCGCTCACCGAGGACGACGAGAAACAGCTGCGGCAGCTGCTGGAGAGGAACGGCGACCGGGACTCGCTCGGCTACTTCGCCCTGCGGCGCGAGAAGAGCGTGGTGTGGTCGCCGACCGGCAAGGCGGCGGTGGCGTACCGGGTCGTGGGCGGTGTCTCGCTGGCGTCCGGCGACCCGATCGGCGACCCCGAGGCCTGGCCCGGCGCCATCGAGCCGTGGCTCGCCGAGGCGCGCGCGCACGGCTGGATCCCGGCGGTGATGGGCGCGAGCGAGGAGGCGGGCACCATTTACGCCCGCCATGGGCTGGACGCGCTGGAGCTGGGTGACGAAGCCCTGGTGGAGACCGCCGAGTTCACCCTCGAAGGACGGGCCATGCGCACGGTCCGGCAGGCCTACAACCGGGTGAAGCGGGCGGGTTACGAGGTCCGGATCCGGCGGCACGAGGACATCCCCGCCGAGGAGATGGCGTACCTGCTGCGGCGCGCCGACGACTGGCGGGACGGCGCCACGGAACGCGGCTTCAGCATGGCCCTCGGCCGGCTCGGCGACCCCGAGGACGGGCAGTGCGTGATGCTCGAATGCACGGACGCGCACGGGGAGTTGAGGGCCGTGCTGTCCTTCGTGCCGTGGGGACCGAACGGGCTCTCCCTCGACCTCATGCGACGCGACCGCGATTCCGAGAACGGCCTGATGGAGTTCATGGTGATCGAACTCCTGCGGCGCGCCCGGGAGATCGGGATCACTCAGGTCTCGCTCAACTTCGCGATGTTCCGCTCGGTCTTCGAACGTGGCGCGCGCCTCGGTGCGGGACCGGTGCTGCGGCTGTGGCGCTCGCTGCTCAGCTTCTTCTCGCGCTGGTGGCAGATCGAGTCGCTGTACCGCGCGAACGCCAAGTACCGGCCCATCTGGGAGCCGCGGTTCCTGCTCTTCGAGAAGAGCGCGGACCTGCTGCGCATCGGCGTCGCCTCGGCGCGTGCCGAGGGCTTCCTGGAGGCGCCGGGCCTGCCGAAGTGGCTGCACCGCAAGCATCTGGAGTCGCACCGATGAGAGACGACGTGAGCGCGGCCGCGCGGACCGCCCGGTGAGGGCACTCGCCCGCCCGGCCCGCGCCGAATGGGGAGCGCTGTACGTCACCGTGCGCGCGGCCCTGGCGGCCAGGGGGCGGCGGGCGATCCCGATGACCCTCGGGGCCGTGTGCCTCACGGCGCTCCTGCAGTTCGTGCAGAACCAGTCCTGGGGCTTCCGGTTCGTCCAGAACATCGGTTCCGTACGGGCCCAGGACCCGCTGTGGCTCGCCCTGCTGCGCACCCCGCTCTCCCTCTTCGTGCCGGCCCTGGATCTCCCCGTGTGGGGCGCCCTGGCCCAGATCCTCATCGTGTTCGGGATCGCGGAGATCTGTCTGGGCTGGTGGCGCACGCTCGTCCTCGCGTACGTGGCCACGCTGGCCGGCACGCTCTACGCGCGCGTGGGCATCGCGCTCGGCCCCCACCACCCGCTGGGGCTGCCCGCCTCGGACGCACAGATCGTCGACACCGGGCCCTCGGCGGCCGTCGTCGGGCTCGCCGTCTTCGTCGGCTGGCGGTTCGGCGCGTACGTCACGGCCGGGCTGGTGATCGCGTCGATGCTCGTCGAGGTGGCGTTCAAGGACAACCTGGCGGGCAAGGAGCATCTGGCGGCCATCGCGGCGGTGCTGGTGGTGTGCGGCGTCTCAGCGCTGCGCCACCGGCGTCACCGGCGTCACCGGCCGCCGGGCAGCGAGCGGGCGGGCTCGGGGTCCGGCTTGCCGCCGATCCACTCCTGAAGCCTGCGGCGGGGGCGCGCCCAGCGGCGGTCGTGGTGGTAGGCGCGCAGGCTCGACCTGGCCCGGGCGCGCGGCCGCCGGCGGTAGAAGCGCTTGGCCCAGGGCGAGCCCGGGCGGGCCAGCCGGATCGCGCCGACCAGCGCGACGAGCGGGACGATCACACCGAAGATCGCCGTACGTCCTTTGCCTTTGCTCAGGGCGAGCAGCGCGAACAGGAAGTTGACCGCGACGCTCACGACGACGCCGCCGCGGTCCTGGAGCTCCTGCTGGCTCAGGTCGTTGACCCCGAAGGGCAGGAAACCGCCGAGCACCAGCCCCACCAGGGCCGCCGTGACCACCACGACCTCGACGCTCTTGCGGCCGGCCTCGGACCAGTAGACGTCGTCGAGGTGCAGGATCAGCGCGAACTCGTCCAGCACCAGGCCCGCGCCCATCCCGAAGACCACCGCGAAGGCACCGGCGCCGAAGCCGTGCCGGGCGCTGGCCACCGCGCCGAAGCCGCCGATCACGGTCAGCACGACGCCGGGGACCACGTGGTGGATGTGCAGACCCCCGGCCTTGACGTTGCCGAACGGTCCCTTGCCCGCGCGGATCAGCCGGACGACGACCCGGGTGATCACGAAGGTCAGCACGAAGGAGGCGAGTGCCAGCAGCAGGGGGAGCTTGCCCGGCTCGACGATGTTGCGATGCAACCAATGACCCATATGCGAACTTTATCCATGGCCGCCGTACCCGCTCCTCGCCCGGCCGGATAACCTGCGCCGGTGTCCAGGACCCCCCTCGCCGACGGCCTTCGCTTCGCGTTCGGCACCCTCACCGTGCTGCCGGTCGTAGTGACCCGCTGGGATCGCGGGGCCGCGCGCGGCGGGATGCTGTGCGCGCCCGTGGCCGGGCTGGTGGTGGGGCTGGGCGCCGCCGCCTCGGGCGTGCTGCTGCTGGCCCTGGGCGCGGGCCCGCTGCTCGCCGCCGTGGCCGGCGCCGCCGTACCGGCCGCGCTCACCCGGGGACTGCACCTCGACGGACTCGCCGACACCGCGGACGGGCTGGGCAGCGGGAAGCTCGCCGAGGACGCCCTGCGGATCATGAAGCAGTCGGACATCGGCCCGTTCGGCGTGGTCACCCTGCTGTTCGTGCTGCTCGCCCAGGTGGCCGCACTTTCCCAGGCGTACGACGTGTCGTGGGCGCGGGGGGCGTGCGCGACGGTCGTCTCGGCGGTCGCGGCCCGGCTCGCGCTCACGCTGGCCGCCCGCAAGGGGGTGCCCCCGGCCCGGCCCGAGGGTCTGGGCGCGGCCGTCGCGGGCACGGTGCCCGTGCGGGACGCGCTGCTCGTGGCGGCCGTGGTGGTGGGCGCGGCGGCAGGCACGGGCGCGCTCTTCGGGACGTACGGCATCGTGCGGGGCGCGCTCGCGGTGCTCGCCGCCTGCGCCGTGGCCGAACTGCTGCTGCGTCACTGTGTCCGCCGGTTCGGGGGCGTCACGGGCGACGTCTTCGGCGGGCTCGCGGAGACCGCGGCGACGACGGCACTGTTCGTGCTGTCCCTCCATCGCTGAGGGCCGCGGCCCACGTCCCGCGCCCCCCATCCCGCCACCGGACCGGGCGGTCTGTCACCGCCCTGAAACGATCACCGGCAACCCGTCGATCCGGCGCCGTACGGCCATTAATCTGAGCCGCCGAACAGACAAGAGATCGTGATCGGGGGACGTCTGTGCCGAAATTTCGCCGTGCCACGGCCTGGCTCATCGACTTCGCGCTGGTGCTCGCGGCGGCGTCCGCGCTCGCCGTGCTCACCTTCCACCGGATATCCGCGCTCGTGACGGACGTGCCCGAGCTGGCGACGCGGGGCGGCTGGGACCTCCTCACCTCGCGCGGCGACGTCATCGACGCCTCCGAGGGCTTCGGGATCCATGTGTGGGAAAAGGTGGTCCGCGATGTGGAGCAGGCCTTCGGACTGCTGGTCGTCGCCACCTTCCTCTACCAGTGGGCCGCGCTCGCCCTCGCCGGCCGCACCGTCGGCAAGGCCCTGCTCGGTCTGAAGGTCACGCCGAGCCGCCCGCGCCGGGCCGCACTGCGGGCGGCGGTGACGACGACCGCCGATGTCGCCGTGTACGCGCTGGCCTGTGTGCTGCTGGTCGAGGGCGAGTTCGTGCTCTCGGTGCTGGTGTGGGCCGTCGCCGTCGTGATCTTCTTCCTCAACGCGCTGCCGGTGCTCTCGCCGACCCGGCGCTCACTGGCCGACCGGCTGGCCGGGACGGCGGTCACGGGCTTCGGGCTCAGCACGCCCGCCGCCACACCCCCAGTGCGTACTTTTTGAGCATCGAGCTCAGCTTCATACGGCGGGCCTCCGGACAGAAGCTGTCGGTGCCGAGCTCGTACTCGACGTGAAAGACGGCCTTGCCCGCCTTGATGAACGGCTCCAGTTCTCCGCACTCCTCGTACTGGGCGCACTGTTCGTTGACCGCGAAGTCGAAGTCCCCCACCAGCTGGGGGACTTGGCCGAGGTCGTTCTTCAGTCCGACGGCGAGACCGCGTTCGTGGGCCAGTTCGGCGACGAGCCGGTTGTAGCGGAGCTGGTCGGCGGCCTTGAGCGGGAAGCCGGTGCGATTGCGGTAGCCGTCCATGTTGTCCGGCTCCACCGCGTCGAAGCCCTTCTCACGGCACATGTCGATCCGGGACGCCAGCAGAGGCCTCAGGACATCGGTGCGGCGGATGTCGAGCCAGCGCTCGCCCTGCCAGCCGTTGCCGCGCCCCAGCACGGACTGGGGGAACTTCTCGGCATCCGGGCGGAACTCCTCCCAGGCGCCGGTCGACAGATAGCAGATGGCCTTGCGGCCGTCGCGGTGCAGCCCTGCGACCGTCGCCCTGGAGTGGTCGAAGCCGTCGATGTCGTAGACCGGGACGTCGACGGAGGTGTCGAGGCGTCCGCTGAGCTGCCACTGCCAGGCGGTGCCGGGGCGCGGCTGCCAGCGGGCGGCCGGTTCCTTGTCGTCGGAACCGCTCGTGCAGCCCGCGATCAGCAGCAGCAGTACGGCAAGCAGGGCGGGGCGTTTCATCGAGCGGACTCCAGGGCGTGCGGCAACGTACCCCAAGGATGATCGCCGACGCCCGGCACCGCGCAGTGCACGGTGGCCCCCCGCGCCCGGGCCGGCCCCGCGAGGTCGACGCCGCGCGGCACCCCGTAGACGAGGTGGCACAGGCGCGTGCCGGCGCCCTGCCACGGCGGGAAACGTTGGGTGCGGTACGTCTCCCAGCTGCCCTCGAAGGTCACCAGGAGATCGGCGACCCTGGCGTACGAGGGGTGTGGTGCCGTGCCGTGGTTGAGGACGAGGGTGCCGCAGCCGGCGCCCCAGGCCGCCGCGGCGAGCCGCCGGTAGTACCCGAACTCGGCGATTCCCGCGGCCGCCTGGTCGAAAAACGCGCCGTCGGCGCCGTACCAGGAGCGGTGCCGGGCCAGGTCGCGGACGACCTCGGCGTGCGGTCTGCGGCCGTAGTCCGTGTCGGTGTACCCGAGCACCCGTACGTCCGCCGCGCGCAGCCGGGCCGCGACGTCCGCGAAGGCCGGGTCGGGGCCTTCGCCGGGCCCGCTGGCCGGATTCAGCACGACCCCGTACAGGCGGGGTGCAGCGGCGACGATCGCCCGCCATTCGGCGGGGCGGACGGCCGGATGCTCGTAGTAGGGGACAAGGAGGGTCCCCGGCCCGGTGGGCGTGCTCATCGGTGGGCCGTCGCCCTCCCCAGCAGCCCGCAGACGAGTCCCGCCAGGACGGCGGCCGCCGCGCCGTACACGATCAGGCCGACCCGGTGCGGGCTGCCCGCGTCGGCCGCCAGGGTCACGGTCAGGGCCAGCGCCGCGAGGCAGCAGACCACGGCGGCGCTCAGGACAGCACCGAAGGACTGGAGCAGCAGCCCGGTCCAGAGCACCACACCCAGCAGGAGCAGCCCCGCCAGCCGGCTGCCGCCCACGCCCGGCGCGTGCGGCCACAGCGCGGAGGTGGCGAGGCCCAGGGCGAACAGCGCCGCCAGGTATCCGGTGAGGCACTGGACCAGGGTGCGCGCGGTGGTCCGCCAGAAGTCCCTCGACGTGCTGCTGGAGCGCAGTCCGGCGAGGCTGCCGCTGCGGAACCGGTGGAGCAGCCACTCGGCCGGGCCCATGCTGAGCGTCAGGGCGACCGCGGCCGGCGCGGCCACCGCGGTGTGCGTGCCCGCCAGTACGTCCCCGAGCGCCGCGTACAGCACGAGGACCCCGCTGCCGAGCCCGAAGAGGGCGTACGGCAGGGACCCGGCGAGCCAGGGCGCGGCCGACCTCGGCCGGTGCGCGGGGTCGCTGCCGAACATCCCGAAGGGCAGCAGCGCCGCCCAGCCGGCGGCCCAGCTCCCCTCCCCCAACTCCCGTACTGCGGGCGCCACTTCGAGCAGGGCGAGCAGGGCGACGGCGGCGAGCGAGCCGAGCAGCAGGGCCAGTCTCGCCAGGTCCGGCACCGGGTGGACGAGCGCCAGGACCGCACCGGCGGCCATCGGCAGCAGGGCCCCGAGCAGGGCTCGTTCGCGGCCCAGCACCAGCAGGACGGTGGCGGCGGCGAGGTAGCAGGACTGCCCGGCGGCGAAGGCGACCCCGCCGGGGTGTGCCGTGCCCGCCGCGGCCAGGGCGACCACCGAACCGAGCAGCGCCCCCACGGGGGCACCGACCAGCAGCGAGCGGCGGGCGGCGGCGCGGTCGCCGAGGCCCAGCCAGGAGTACGCCCGGTGGGCGAGCCCCTGGTTCCAGGTCCAGCCGCAGAGGGCACCGGCCAGCAGCGGGATCGTCCCGGCCGGGAGGCCCAGGCCGTCGTGCGGGCCGGCGAGGAGCGGTGCGCCCAGGACGTATCCGAGGCCGGGCAGGGCGAAGACCACACCGCGCAGCAGACAGCCGAGGAGGCCGATCTGCCACGGGTCGTGGACCGGTCCCGCGGGCTCGGGATGGCGGCGCTCGACCCGCTCGAAGAGTTCCTCGGCGAGGGCGAAGGAGTTCCTGCATCCGTAGCGCTCGCGTATCTGGTCGTCCGACATGCCGTCGGACTCCAGCAGCGCGGCTATCTCGTCGGGGTGGACGGCCGCCGCTATGAAGTCGTCGAGGCGCGCGGCGAGTTCGTCGACCGGGTCGGGGCCTGCCCAGCTGGGCGCGCGGCGCTGCCGCGGCACGTACGGGAGCGTGTCCTCGTACGTGCCGGGTGGCATCCGCAGCGAACCGCTCACCAGTCGGCCCCGTCCGTGGCGACCGCCTTGTACCAGGGGTCGCGCAGTTCGAGGGTCCAGTCGGCGACGGTCTCGACGGTGGGCTCGTACACCTCGGGCAGGCCGGCGAGCTCCTGGTAGATGGTCCGGAAGGCGTCCACGGAGCGGCGGAGTGTGAAGCGGTCGATGACCCGCTGGCGGGACAACTGGCCCAGTTCCAGGCGCCGTTCGTCGTTCCGCAGCAGGGTGAGCGCGGCGGCGGCCATCTTCTCCGGCTCGCGCGGCGGCACCACGATCCCGGTGTCCCCGACAGCCTCGCGCACTCCGCCGACGTCGGTCGACACGGTCGTACGGCCGCAGGACATGGCCTCGATGATCGAGAAGGGGAAGCCCTCGGAGATGGAGGAGAGCATCACGACATGGCCGGCCGCGTAGGCGCGCCACACCTCGCTGATCCGTCCTTCGAAGGTGAGCCCGTCGGTGATGCCGAGTTCGGCGGCGAGCTTCTCCAGCCGGGTGAGGTAGGCCTCCCCGCCGGCCGGCACCGGACCGAACAACCGCAGCCGGGTCTCGGGGAGTTCGGCGCGCACCATGCCGTAGGCGCGCAGCAGGGTCTCCAGGTCCTTGATGGGGTCGACGCGGCCGCACCAGGTGAGGGTCGGCACCTCGGGTTCGGGGCCGGCGTGGGGGAAGGCGTGCGGGTCGACGCCGTTGTAGACCGTGCGGATCTTGTCGGCGTCGGCGCCGCCGCGCTCCTCCCAGCGGCGGTTGTACTGGTTGCAGGGGGTGATGAGGTCGGCGGCGCGGTAGCCGAGGGAGTTCAGCTCGCGGTAGAAGCCGAGCATGAACGCCTTGACGGGCCAGCGCTGTTCGGCGCTGCGGTAGCCGAGGTAGCGCTCGCGCAGATAGATGCCGTGCTCGGTGAGCAGAAACGGGACGCCGTCGAGGTGGTGCGCGGCGAGGGCGGGCAGGGTGGCGAGGCCACTGCTGACCGCGTGGGCCACGGAGTCCTCGGGGATGCGCACCCCCAGCGGGCGCAGCGCGTGTTCCAGGAGGTCGGTGGCGGTCAGCGCGTCGTGCACGGTGGGCCGGGCGGCGGCCGTGGAGAGATGCGGCATCGTCCAGATCCACATCAGCGAGCGCAGCGCCGACTCGGTGCGCAGGGCCGCCGACAGCCGTCCCGCACGGGCGAGTTCGGCGAGTTCGTACAGCGACTGGCCGAAGTCGCAGTGCGCCTCCGGGTCGAGGAAGGACAGCAGGAAGCGCTCGTAGGTGTCGGTGAAACGACGGCGGGCCCGGCCCAGCGGCGCTCGGGCGCGGCCCGGCCGCGGGCCCCAGGTCGGCACGGAGGTGTGCCGGTAGATGTTGGGCGGCAGCTCCCAGGTCACGGGTTCGCGGCCGCTGCCGGTGAGCGAGACGATGTGGAAGTCGACCTCGGGCATGCCCTTCACGAGCTGGTCGCACCAGGTGCTGACCCCGCCGTGGACGTGCGGATAGGTACCTTCGGTGAGCATCGTGACATGACGGCCGGTGCGCATCATGCAGTTCCCCCCTGTGGAACATGACATACGGCTCGGTAGCGCACCCCGGCCGGTCGTGGCCGGGGTGCGCCTGGTGCTGCGGTGCCGCCCTACGAGGGCAGGGTCAGCGTGAGAGCGGTCTGCAGCAGTTCCGGCGTGGTCCAGGCCGAGAGCTCTCCCGCGTACGGCGTCCCGAACGCGGTGGTGCCGAGCAGGGTGTTCTTCTTGGTCCCCACGGGTGCGGTCACCGGGATGTGGGTCCCGGACGGAGCGGTGACGGTGACGGTCGTGCCGACGCGGTACGCGCTGACACTGCCGTTGTCGACGGCGCTCTGCCAGCCGGCCCGGTACTTGAGCTCGGTGCCGATCGCACTCTGCCGAGGGTTCTCCAGTGGGGTGTTGTCGGCGTAGAGCGCCCGGTAGTCGGCGAGGACCTCGTCCAGGACCGGGTACAGCAGCCGGTCCTCGGACAGGTTGGACTGGTGCGCGTAGTGCGGTCGCGGGTCGTTGCTGATGGCGTGTCCGAGCGCCGTGCGGGCCTCCTGCGGCACGATGTACGACTCGTATCCGGTACTGGTGGACAGGGGCTCGGACAGACACGTGGACGTGGGGTTGTCCTCGCAGAGGCCGCTGCCGCCGTCGGCCTTCGAGGTGTAGATCCAGTTGTACTCGTCGGCCATCTCGGCCTTGGTGCCGGTGTTGTAGTACACGTTCATCGGGTAGCGGGGCACGGTCAGCGCGCTGCCGGCCGCACGCTGCGCCGGCTCGCGGGAGTTGTCCGATGCCGTCCACTTGACGCCGTTGTCGGCGAGGGCACCGGCCAGGTTCGGGTTGTCGGCGGGCTGCTGCGGCAGCGACTTCAGACCCGAGTGCTCGCCGGTCACCAGCTCGGTGCGGTCGGTCGAAAGGCCGTGGGTGAGCGCCCAGTTGTAGTTGTTGCTGATCTCCGCCGAGATGTCGGCGCGGCTCACGTACTGGGTCGAGCCGTCGGCGTTCTTCGCACAACTCCACGGCACCGTCGAGGTGTCCTGGACGCAGCCGAGGAACGCATGCGTGTACGTGTGGTTCACCCAGCGGTACTTGGCCTTGTCGGCGAGCAGCTTGTCGGCGAGGGCGTCGACGTTGCCGTTCTCGCTCTTCCACTCCTCGCCCGAGCCGGCGTTGAAGACCAGGTCGAGCGTGAAGCCGCTGGCCGCCTCCCACTGGGCGGCGTAGGCCGCGTCGTCCGCGGTCATCCGGATCGGCGTGGTCCCCTCGCCGTCACCGCCCACGCAGTCGAAGTCGCCGGGCGTGCAGTTGCGCACGGTGTCCCAGCGGCTGTCGGGTGCGAGGACATCGTCGACATGGACAGAAAAGTAGTTCCTGTTCTGCCCGAGGTGTACGCCCTGCGTCAGCCATTCGACGATGCCGCGCGCCAGTACCCGGAACTGCTGCTGGTACTGGTTGTACGCGAAGGTGACCACGAGTTCGCGGCGCCCGTCGTGGGCGTACTCGCCGATGAGGCTGCCGCGGCCGGTTCCCGACGGCACGGCGATGTCGACATAGCTGGTGAAGCCCGTGCGGGGCTTCGCCACATAGCCGTAACTCTCCTGGGTGTCCGGGGCGTTGTCCTCGAACGCGACCGGGCCGTCGAGGTATCCGAAGACGCCCGCCTTGCCCTCGGTGGTGACGGCGGCCTCCCGGCCGTCCAGGCTGCCGCTCCAGCCGCCCGCGGTGGTGTAGTCGAGACCGACCTCCGGATGCGCCCAGGTGTAGGCGTCGACCTGCGGGATGCCGAACGTCTTCTCGTATGTCTCCAGGGCCGTCTGCTCGGCCGAGCCCGAGCCGAACGGCGCCTCGTTGGGCAGGACCACGCCCTGGTACTTGGCCCGGGGCGTACCGCTCACCGTGTCGCTCAGGAACGCCGTGTCGATGGTCGGGCGGCCCGAGTCGTCGAGTTCCACGGTGGTGTACGGGATGCCGGTGTTCCTCAGTTCGGCGGTGATGGCCTCGACGGGGCTGTCCCCGTTGTCCACCACCAGCACCTTGAGATCGATCCGCGGTGCCGGTGCGGCCGACGCTCCGGGCGCCCCCAGCCCCAGCACCAGCAGACCGGCGGCCGCCAGTACGGCGGCCGCGTCTCTCCATCTGTGCGCGCTCTGCGCCATGTTGGTCCCTCCCCCAGCAAGATCCTCTTGTGGTCAATACGAGGAGGATCCGTGGAAATCATGCAAAGCGGCGAGCCGTATGCTCACCGGAACCCGGGGAGTGTGACTCAGGTCACGCATTGGGGTGGGTGATAAGTGGCCACCACGCCACCGAGGGGTGAACGCCCGGCCGGATGAGCGAAACGCCGCCCGCACGTAGGCTCGTCCCGGGCACTCCCGGGCCCGGTCCCAGCCACGGCCGCGCACCGATCTAGGGTCTGTCCTACAGGCCCGGTCGACCCACCCCCGCTCGACCAGCGCAATTCAAACGGAAGCGAGATTTCACCACCGTGACTGCTCTCACTCTCAGCACCGCAGCGGTGTCCGGCCTGCGGGCCGACGCCGTCGTCGTCGGTGTCGCGAAGGGCGCCCGGGGCCCGGTCGTTGCACCGGGCGCCGAGGCCGTGGACAAGGCCTACGACGGCAGGCTCGCCGAGGTCCTGGAAACCCTGGGCGCCTCGGGTGCCGAGGGCGAGGTGACGAAGCTGCCCGCGCCGTCCGGCTTCAAGGCGCCCGTGGTGGTCGCGGTCGGCCTGGGCTCCGTCCCGGAAAAGGACGAAACCTACGGCGCCGAGTCCCTGCGCCGCGCCGCCGGAGTCGCGGCCCGCGCGCTGGCAGGGAGCAAGAAGGCCGCCTTCGCGCTGCCGCTCACGGACGCCGCCGACGCCGGCGCCGTCGGCGAGGGCGCGCTCATGGGCGCGTACACCTTCGACGCGTACAAGGAGAACGGCAAGGAGGCCAAGGCCGGCGGCAAGACTCCGCTCGCCGAGGTCACGCTGCTGGGCGGCAAGTCCCGCGACAAGGCGTTCAAGGCCGCCGTCGAGCGCGCCGTCGCCGTCACGGAGGAGCTCAACCGCGCCCGCGACCTGATCAACACCCCGCCGAACGACCTGACGCCGGAGGCCTTCGCCGCCGTCGCGCAGGCCGCGGCCAAGGAGCACGGCATCAAGGTGCAGGTGCTCGACGAGAAGGCGCTGGCGAAGGGCGGCTACGGCGGCATCCTCGGCGTCGGCGCCGGCTCCTCCGCCGCTCCCCGCCTGGTCAAGCTGTCGTACACCAGCTCCAAGGCGAAGAAGCACCTCGCCCTCGTCGGCAAGGGCATCACCTACGACTCGGGCGGCATCTCGCTGAAGCCCCCGGGCCACAACGAGACGATGAAGTGCGACATGAGCGGCGCCGCGGCGGTCTTCGCCGCGGTCGTCGCCGCCGCGCGCCTGGGCCTCGAGGTCAACGTGACCGGCTGGCTGGCGCTGGCCGAGAACATGCCCTCCGGCTCGGCGACCCGTCCCGGCGACGTGCTGCGCATGTACAGCGGCAAGACCGTCGAGGTCCTCAACACGGACGCCGAGGGCCGGCTGGTCCTCGCCGACGCCCTGTGGAAGGCCTCGGAGGAGAAGCCGGACGCGATCATCGACGTGGCGACGCTGACGGGTGCCATGGTGCTGGCCCTCGGCAACCGCCTCTTCGGCGTGATGGCCAACGACGACGCGTTCCGCACCGCGGTCGTCGAGGCCGCGGAGGAGGTCGGCGAGGAGTCCTGGCCGATGCCGCTGCCGACACACCTGCGCAAGGGCATGGACTCCCCCACCGCCGACATCGCCAACATGGGCGAGCGCATGGGCGGCGGCCTGGTGGCCGGTCTGTTCCTGAAGGAGTTCGTGGGCGAGGGCATCACCTGGGCCC
Organism: Streptomyces sp. NPDC058371; assembly: GCF_042723265.1. Classification (NCBI taxonomy): domain Bacteria; kingdom Bacillati; phylum Actinomycetota; class Actinomycetes; order Kitasatosporales; family Streptomycetaceae; genus Streptomyces; species Streptomyces sp. NPDC058371. Next base: position 21,515 of record NZ_JBHXJC010000014.1, read on the forward strand.
ACCTCGACATCGCGGGACCGGCCTACAACGAGCAGGGCCCCTTCGGCTACACCCCGAAGGGCGGCACCGGCTCCGCCGTGCGCACCCTGGTCCGCCTGGCCGAGCTCACGGCGGCGGGGGACCTGGGCTGAGCGGCTTCGCTGAGCAGCCGGCGCCTCACGGCGAGTGAGCCGAAGGGGCGCGCCGGTGTCGGGGGTGCGAGCGCGCGGAGTGCCCGACGAAGGAGGGCCGAGCACGGTCGCACCCCCGACACCGGCATGTGCGCCCCGGAGGCGAACCGAGCCCTGAAAAGAGGGAGTGCGAGCGCGCGGAGTGCCCGACGAAGGAGGGCCGAGCACGGCCGCACCCCCGACACCGGCATGTGCGCCCCGGAGGCGAACCGAGCCCTGAGAAGGGGCGTGGGACGTCTCACACACCGGCCCGGCGTCTCGAACGTCGCCGACAAGTGCGAAGATGGGTTCTCGGCAGGACAGGGCCCACCACAGGGCCGAAGAAAGAGCGGCCGGACACCAGCCGCCGCGCGGTCACTCACGACCGGCGTACGGCGCACATGCATGGAGGACGTGACGTGGCGAACGACGCCAGCACCGTTTTCGACCTAGTGATCCTCGGCGGCGGTAGCGGCGGTTACGCCGCGGCACTGCGCGGAGCGCAGCTGGGCCTGGACGTCGCCCTGATCGAGAAGGACAAGGTCGGCGGTACCTGCCTGCACCGCGGGTGCATCCCCACCAAGGCTCTGCTGCACGCGGGCGAGATCGCCGACCAGGCCCGCGAGAGCGAGCAGTTCGGTGTCAAGGCCACCTTCGAGGGCATCGACGTGGCGGCCGTCCACAAGTACAAGGACGGCGTCATCTCGGGCCTGTACAAGGGTCTGCAGGGGCTGATCGCCTCGCGCAAGGTCACCTACATCGAGGGTGAGGGCCGCCTGTCCTCCCCGACGTCCGTCGACGTGGACGGCCGGCGCATCCAGGGCCGCCACGTGCTGCTCGCGACCGGCTCCGTGCCGAAGTCGCTGCCGGGCCTGGAGATCGACGGCAACCGCATCATCTCCTCGGACCACGCGCTGGTCCTGGACCGCGTACCGCAGTCCGCGATCGTGCTGGGCGGCGGCGTCATCGGCGTCGAGTTCGCCTCCGCGTGGAAGTCCTTCGGTACGGACGTCACGATCATCGAGGGTCTCAAGCACCTCGCCCCGCTCGAGGACGAGAACTCCTCCAAGCTTCTTGAGCGCGCTTTCCGCAAGCGCGGCATCAAGTTCAACCTGGGCACCTTCTTCTCGAAGGCCGAGTACACCCAGAACGGTGTCAAGGTCACCCTTGCCGACGGCAAGGAGTTCGAGGCCGAGGTGCTGCTCGTCGCCGTCGGCCGCGGCCCGGTCTCGCAGGGCCTGGGCTACGAGGAGCAGGGCGTCGCGCTGGACCGCGGCTACGTCCTGGTCGACGAGTACATGCGCACCAACGTTCCGACCATCTCCGCCGTCGGTGACCTGGTCCCGACGCTCCAGCTCGCGCACGTCGGCTTCGCCGAGGGCATCCTGGTGGCGGAGCGTCTGGCCGGTCTCAAGACCGTTCCGATCGACTACGACGGCGTCCCGCGGGTGACGTACTGCCACCCCGAGGTCGCCTCCGTGGGTATCACCGAGGCCAAGGCCAAGGAGATCTACGGTGCGGACAAGGTCGTCGCTCTGAAGTACAACCTCGCCGGCAACGGCAAGAGCAAGATCCTCAACACCTCGGGCGAGATCAAGCTCGTCCAGGTGAAGGACGGTGCCGTGGTCGGCGTCCACATGGTCGGTGACCGTATGGGCGAGCAGGTCGGCGAAGCCCAGCTGATCTACAACTGGGAGGCGCTGCCGGCCGAGGTCGCGCAGCTCATCCACGCGCACCCGACGCAGAGCGAGGCGCTCGGCGAGGCCCACCTGGCCCTCGCGGGCAAGCCGCTGCACTCCCACGACTGATCAGCCTCCGGCAGATCCGTCCCTGCGTCGCACCCGGGCGCGACGACCACAGACTTCCGCACATTCGTAAGGAGCAACCGAAACCATGGCGGTTTCCGTAACCCTTCCGGCGCTCGGCGAGAGCGTCACCGAGGGCACTGTCACCCGCTGGCTGAAGGCCGAGGGCGAGCGCGTCGAGGCCGACGAGCCGCTGCTGGAGGTGTCGACCGACAAGGTCGACACCGAAATCCCTTCGCCTGCCGCCGGTGTGCTCGCCTCCATCAAGGTCGCCGAGGACGAGACGGTCGAGGTCGGCGCCGAGCTGGCCGTCATCGACGACGGCACGGGTGCTCCCGCTGCCGCCCCGGCCCCGGCCGCCGAGCCCGCTCCCGAGGCTGCTCCGGAGCCGGCCCCGCAGGCCGCTCCGTCCACCGAGGTCGCCGCTCCCGCGCCCGCCCCGACCGCCGAGGCCGCCTCCGGCGGCGGCAGCGCCGAGGGCACCGACGTGGTCCTGCCCGCGCTGGGCGAGTCGGTCACCGAGGGCACCGTCACCCGCTGGCTGAAGGAGGTCGGCGAGGAGGTCTCGGAGGACGAGCCCCTTCTCGAGGTCTCCACGGACAAGGTCGACACCGAGATCCCGTCGCCCGCCTCCGGCGTGCTGCTCGAGATCGTCGTCGGCGAGGACGAGACGGCGGAGGTCGGCGCCAGGCTGGCCGTCATCGGTGCGCCCGGTGCCGCTCCCGCGGCCGCCCCGGCGCAGGCTCCGGCCGCCCCGGCGCCCGAGCCCGAGCCGGCTCCCGCGCCCGCTCCGGCTCCGGCTCCGGCTCCGGCACAGGCCGCCCCCGCGGCCCCCGCCCCGGCCGCCCCGCAGGCGCCGTCGGCACCCGCGCCGCAGCAGCAGACGGCTCCCGCGCCCGACCCGGCGCCGGCCGCCCCGGCTCCGGCCCCCGTCACCCCGGCCCCGGCGCCCGCCGCGACCTCCGGTGACGACGGCGCGTACGTGACCCCGCTGGTGCGCAAGCTCGCCGCCGAGAACGGCGTCGACCTGGCCACCGTCAAGGGCACCGGCGTCGGCGGCCGTATCCGCAAGCAGGACGTCATCGCCGCCGCCGAGGCCGCGAAGGCCGCCGCTGCCGCTCCGGCTCCGGCCGCTGCCGCCGCTCCGGCCGCGAAGAAGGCCCCGGCCCTGGAGGCCTCTCCCCTCCGCGGCCAGACCGTGAAGATGCCCCGCATCCGCAAGGTCATCGGCGACAACATGGTGAAGGCCCTGCACGAGCAGGCCCAGCTGTCCTCGGTCGTCGAGGTCGACGTCACCCGTCTGATGAAGCTCCGTGGGAAGGCGAAGGACTCCTTCGCGGCCCGCGAGGGCGTCAAGCTCTCCCCGATGCCGTTCTACGTGAAGGCGGCGGCCCAGGCGCTGAAGGCCCACCCGGCCGTCAACGCCCGGATCAACGTCGAAGAGGGCACGATCACCTACTTCGACACCGAGAACGTCGGTATCGCGGTGGACTCCGAGAAGGGCCTGATGACCCCGGTCATCAAGCACGCGGGCGACCTGAACATCGCCGGTATCGCCAAGGCCACCGCCGAACTGGCGGGCAAGGTCCGGGCGAACAAGATCACCCCGGACGAGCTGTCCGGCGCGACCTTCACCATCAGCAACACCGGTTCGCGCGGTGCGCTGTTCGACACGATCATCGTGCCCCCGAACCAGGTCGCGATCCTGGGCATCGGTGCCACGGTCAAGCGTCCGGCCGTCATCGAGACGGAGGAGGGCACCGTCATCGGCGTTCGCGACATGACGTACCTGACGCTCTCCTACGACCACCGTCTGGTGGACGGCGCCGACGCGGCCCGTTACCTGACCGCGGTCAAGGCGATCCTGGAGGCGGGCGAGTTCGAGGTCGAGCTCGGCCTGTAGTCCCGCACGCTGGTACGGCGCCCCCGCCCGGAGCTCTCCGGGCGGGGGCGCCGTCTTTCCCGTGCGCCCCGGCGTGCGGCGAGCGAGCGCGGCGCCGGGCGGTGGGCCGCGCCGCGCCCCCACCCCGCCTGCGGAATCTCCGTCCGGGTCTCCGCAGCCGGGTCCGCCCCGAGGGCGTGTAAGTCTCGTCTCACCTGCACGAAAGCGCCGCCGTGTGCTCCTCCCCGGCGGGGAGGCGGCCTTATTGTCTAGACGTCAACGCCCTCGGGGCAGGTGCGCCCCCTTCGAAGGAGCCCTCATGACCGCGCCCGTCGTCCACTCGCTGCGCGAACAGATCCGCGAGCACATCGTGGAGGGGATCGTCAGTGGGCGCTGGCAGCCGGGCGAGCGGATCGTCGAACGGCGGATCGCCACCGAGCTGGAGGTCAGTCAGACCCCGGTCCGGGAGGCCCTGCGCGAGCTGGAGTCGCTGCGTCTGATCGAGTCGGCGCCCAACAAGGGCGTCCGGGTGCGGAACCTGACCGCCGCCGACCTGGAGGAGAGCTATCCCGTACGGGCCGGTCTCGAGGCCATCGCCGCGGAACTGGCGGCCGAGCGGCTGGCCGAGGACTGCTCGGCCCTGGAACCGCACGTCACGGCCCTGTACGAGGCCGACCGGCTGGCGGACGGCACCGGCCAGGTCCGGCACACCGTCGGTTTCCACCGCGAGCTGGTGCGCGCCGCGAACAACTCCGTGCTGCTGCACACCTGGGAGGGCCTGGGCATCGAGGTGTTCACCGCCCTGTCGATCCGCTGGCTGGGCACCGTCCAGCAGTCGTACGCGGAGGAGCACGAGGCTCTCGTGGACGCCTTCCGCCGCCGGGATCCGCTGATCGCGGAACTGGTCAAGGCACACGTGCTCGGTTGCGCTCCGCGAGCCTGAGGGTTCTCTCCCCGTCGAGGCGCCACGTCCGCGGCCGAAGACGCCCGAGCAGAGGAGCGCGCCCCCGCTCAAACGCCGCTCCGACCTGCGGAAATCCGGGCATCCACGACACCGGGTGCCGCCACCGGAGGCACGGGGTGCCGACTTTCCCGGAATGGAGAGGTTTTCTCCTTCAACCCTTTGATCGATCATCGATCAGGGAGTTACAGTCACCGACGGGCTCCCACCAGAGCCCGCCGCCCTGTCCTGCCATAGACCAAGGGCACCCCCGAAAACCCCTTGCCGATGAGGGAACCCCCCTCCGCATCCGGAAGGCGGCGCAATGACCGACCCCACCGCAATCCAGCCGAGCGAGCTCGACCAGCTCCCGGACCGCGACCCCGAGGAGACCGCCGAATGGCAGGCCTCCCTGGACGCCGTCACCCAGGCGGCCGGGCCGCACCGTGCCGCGTACCTGATGCGCCGCACGCTGGAGCGCGCCGAGGGCACCGGCCTCGCGCTGCCCAAGCTGCTTGAGACCGACTACGTCAACACCATCCCCACCGCCGCCGAGCCCGTCGTGGACGGCGACGAGGAGATGGAGCGGAGGATCACCGCGTGGAACCGCTGGAACGCGGCCGCGATGGTGTCCAGAGGCAGCAAACACGGCGTCGGCGGCCACATCGCCACCTTCGCCTCCGCCGCCTGGCTCTACGAGACGGGCTTCAACCACTTCTTCAAGGGCAAGGAGGGTGACGGGTCCGGCGACCAGCTCTACATCCAGGGCCACGCCTCCCCCGGCATCTACGCCCGCGCCTTCCTCGACGGCCGGCTGACCGAGCACCACCTCGACCGCTTCCGCCAGGAGTCCGGCGGCGACGGTCTGCCGTCGTACCCGCACCCGCGGCGCCTGCCGTGGCTGTGGGAGTTCCCGACGGTGTCGATGGGCCTCGGCCCGCTGTCGGCGATCTACCAGGCGCGCTTCAACCGCTACCTGACCAGCCGCGGCATCAAGGACGTCTCGCAGTCCCACGTGTGGGCGTTCCTCGGTGACGGCGAGATGGACGAGCCCGAGTCGACGGCCGCACTCGCACTGGCCTCCCGCGAGGGTCTGGACAACCTGACCTTCGTCATCAACTGCAACCTGCAGCGCCTCGACGGCCCGGTCCGCGCCAACTTCAAGATCGTGCAGGAGCTGGAGGCCCAGTTCCGCGGCGCCGGCTGGAACGTCGTGAAGTCCCTGTGGGGCACGGCCTGGGACGAGCTGTTCCAGCTCGACACCACGGGCGCGCTGGTACGCCGGCTGCGCCAGGTACCCGACGCGCAGGTGCAGACGTACCAGACCCGCGACGCCGCCTACATCCGCCAGGACTTCTTCGGCGCCGACCCGGCGCTCGTCGAGATGGCGAAGCTGCTGAGCGACGACAAGATCCTCGAGTGTTTCCACCTCTCCCGCGGTGGCCACGAGTCGCGCAAGGTGTACGCGGCCTACAAGGCGGCCGTCGAGCACAAGGGCGCGCCGACGGTCATCCTGGCCCAGACGGTCAAGGGCTTCACGCTCGGCGAGGGCTTCGCGTCCAAGAACGCCAACCACCAGATGAAGAAGCTGACGACGGACGAGTTCAAGCGGATGCGTGACCTGCTCGAACTGCCCATCTCCGACAGCCAGTTCGTGGACGGCCAGGTGCCCTACGGCCACCCCGGCGCCGACGCCCCCGAGGTCCGTTACCTCCAGGAGCGCCGCGCGGCCCTCGGCGGCCCGGCCCCGGCCCGCCGCACGCACGCGCTCGCCCCGCTGCCCGCCGCCGCGGACAAGACGTTCACGTCCTTCGACAAGGGCTCCGGCTCGCAGAACGTGGCGACGACCATGGCGTTCGTCCGCCTGGTCAAGGACCTGGTCCGCGACAAGCAGACCGGGAAGCGCTGGGTGCCGATCGTCCCCGACGAGGCGCGCACCTTCGGCATGGAGAGCCTGTTCCCCTCGCTCGGCATCTACTCGCCCAAGGGCCAGACGTACGAGCCGGTCGACCGCGACCAGCTGATGTACTACAAGGAGGCCAAGGACGGCCAGATCCTCAACGAGGGGATCACCGAGGCCGGTTCCATGGCGGACTTCATCGCCGCGTCGACGTCGTACTCGACCCACGGCGAAGCGATGATCCCCTTCTACATCTTCTACTCGATGTTCGGCTGGCAGCGCACGGCCGACCAGATGTGGCAGCTCGGCGACCAGCTCGGCCGCGGCTTCCTGGTCGGCGCCACGGCCGGCCGTACGACGCTCACCGGTGAGGGTCTCCAGCACGCGGACGGGCACTCGCCGGTGATCGCGGCGACCAACCCGGCCGCGATGTCGTACGACCCGGCGTTCGCGTACGAGATCGCGACCATCGTCAAGGACGGTCTGCGCCGGATGTACGGCGAGGCCGCCCCGGGCGAGGACCCGAACGTCTTCTACTACCTGACGGTCTACAACGAGCCGGTGCCGCAGCCCGCGAAGCCGTCGGGCCTCGGCATCGACGAGGGCATCGTCAAGGGCCTGTACCGCTTCAACACGGCGGAGTCCGCGGGCCTTTCCCCCGCCGCGAACGCCGCCCGCATCCAGCTCATCGGCTCCGGTACGGCGATCCACTGGACCCTCAAGGCACAGCGGCTGCTCGCCGAGGAGTGGGGCGTGGCCGCCGACGTGTGGTCCGCGACCTCCTGGACCGAGCTGCGGCGCGACGCGCTCGATGCGGACGCGGCGCTGCTGCGCGGCGAGGAGCGGGTGCCGTACGTCCGTCAGGCGCTGAACGGCGCCGAGGGCCCGGTGCTGGCCGTCAGCGACTACATGCGCCAGGTCCCGGACCAGATCGCCCAGTGGGTCGAGCAGGACTACTCCTCGCTCGGCGCCGACGGCTTCGGCCTCTCCGACACCCGCGAGGCGGCCCGCCGCCACTTCGGTGTCGACGCCGAGTCGATCGTCGTCGCCGCCCTGGCCCAGCTCGCCCGCCGCGGCGAGGTCAAGGCCTCGGCGGTCAAGGAGGCCCGGGAGCGGTACGGGCTGTAACGGCCGGCACAGGGGCTGAGCTTCGGTGAAGGGGTACGGCGGCCGCCGTACCCCTTCGCTGTCGGTGGGGCCCGGCATCATGAACGTATGCGTGCTGCCCGCCTGATCAAGATGGTGCTGCTGCTCCAGTCCCGGCCGTCGATGACCGCCGCGGAGCTGGCGCGGGAGCTGGAGGTGTCCGAGCGTACGGTCACGCGGGACGCCCAGGCCCTCTCGGAGGCGGGCGTCCCGGTGTACGCGGACCGGGGGCGGGCCGGGGGCTACCGCCTGATCGGCGGCTACCGCACCCGGCTGACCGGCCTCGCGCGCGGTGAGGCGGAGGCGCTGTTCCTGTCCGGGGTGCCGGGCGCGCTGCGGGAGATGGGCCTCGACGACGCCGCCTCGGCGGCCCGGCTGAAGGTGTCCGCCGCGCTGCTGCCCTCCCTGCGGGACGCCTCGCGGACGGCCGCGCAGCGCTTCCATCTCGACGCGCCCGCCTGGTTCCGCGAGCCGGAGACACCCGGGCTGCTGCACGCGGTCGCGGAGGCGGTGTGGGACGACCGCCGGATCAGCGCGCGCTACCGCCGGGGCAAGGACGAGGACGAGGTGGAGCGGCTGCTGGAGCCGTACGGACTCGTGCTCAAGGCGGGCGTCTGGTACCTGTGCGCCCGGGAACCGGAGTCGGGTTCCTTCCGGGTCTACCGCATCGACCGGTTCACGGCCGTTGCCGCCGGCGAGGAGCACTTCACCCGGGACGACGCCTTCGATCTGCCCGGGTTCTGGGAGGAGCGCGCCGAGCAGTTCGCCCGGTCGCTCCTGCGGGCGGAGGTTGTCGTCCGGCTCTCACCGGAGGGCGTACGCAGGCTGCCGTACGCCCTTGATCCGACCTCCGCCCGGGAGGCGTCGGCCGCCCCGGGCGAACCGGACGACCTCGGGTGGGTGACCGTCACCCTGCCGGTCGAGTCCGAGGAGGTGGCACACACCCAGCTCATGTCCCTGGGGCCGGAGGTGGAGGTGCTGTCCCCGGCGAGCCTGCGCGAGCGTTTCACGAAGGAGGCGCTGCGTCTGGCCGCGCTGTACGGGTGAGGGCCCGGCAGGCTGTACGAGTGGGTGCCGCCGCGCTGTACGAGTGGGTGCCGCCCGGCGGGTGGCGGGGCGGGGCCGCCGAATGCCCCCGCACCTGCCGGTTTTACCGTCGGCATGTGCACGCATAACAATCTGCGGCACTCCGCGTGCGTCCCTCCCCTCCAGGACCGATGCTTGACCCGTGATGGACGAGACGGAGTTCTGGGAGCTGGTGGACGCGACCCGCGAGGGCGCCGAGGGTGACCCCGAGGAGCAGGCGGACCTGCTCGTCGAGCGGCTCCTCCAGCAGGATCCGGACTCCGTGCTGGACTTCGCCCGGCACTTCGAGGCCCGCTACAACCGCGCCTACCGGTGGGACCTGTGGGGCGCCGCCTGGATACTGCTCGACGGGGCCAGCGACGACGCCTTCGACTTCTTCCGGTGCTGGCTGATCGGGCAGGGCCGGGAGGTCTTCGAGGGCGCGGTGCACGACCCGGACTCGCTGGCCGATCTCCTGGACGACTTCGACGAGGAGGTCGACGGGGACGCCGAGGAGCTGGGGTACGCGGCGGACGAGGCGTACGAGCAGCTCACCGGCGCCGTCGCGCCCGACCTGGGAATCCCGCCCGCGCCCGCCGAGCCCGAGGGCACGCCGGTCGACTTCGAGAACGAGGCCGTGCTCGCCGAGCGGTACCCGAAGCTGTGGGAGCGGTTCAAGGACTGACCTCAGGGCGCGGTCGGCCGCAGGGGGTGCCCGGGCCGCTCGCCCTCCGGCACCGCGTGCAGGGGCGGCGCCGCGTTGGCCCGGTCCAGGGCGGACGCCGTGACCGCGGCCGGGCCCAGCACCACCGTCACCACCGCGCAGAGCACGGTCCACGGGTTGCGCAGGGCGTCGGTCCAGCGGCCGTCCCTCTTCGTGCGACTGCTCCTCATGTCCCCACCTCCACTCAAGCCTGCACGGCAAGGCTAGGCACCGGGCTTCTGAACCCTCATGGGGACGCCTGTGGGGTGCCTGTGAACCCGCGCGGCGCCCGAAGCTCTCCCCTGGGCTGGAGATTTTCGGCCCGTCCGGCGATCGGGGACGAGCGCGTCAGCGCGATACGGGGGTCCGGGGGCGGAGCCCCCAGGTACGGACGGGCAGGGCGGCCGTGGCGGCGAGAAGACCGTCAGCGGCCCTGGAGGTGGGCCGCGCGCTCGCGGATCTCCGGGAGCCGGGCCGTCAGCGCGGCCCCCGGGCAGCTGGTCATGAACCCGGCGTTGTGCCCGGCAACGGCGGGCAGCATCGCCGCGACCCCGGACTTGAAGCGGGCGAGGTCGTTGCTGGACACCAGGCGCACCCGGGTCCGCGGATCCGTGTCCGAAAGCCCCAGCTTCCATGCGGCAAGCGCGGCGATGGCGTCGGTCATGGCCCGCGGCACCGGCGTCCCCGCCGTGAAGGTCCCGATGGCCGCGACGCCCACAGTGCCGTGGTTGAAGCCCTGGGTGTGCGCTCCGGTGACCGGCCGGTCGACACCGCCCGCCCGGCCCTCGTAAATCGTGCCGCAGCGGTCGACGAGGAAGTTGTAGCCGATGTCGTCCCACTGCCGGGCGCCGATCTGGCCGGCGTACAGATAGCGGATGATGCGGGGCGCGTCGGCGCACGCGTACCCGTTCGGCGAGTCGGTGTGGTGGACGAAGACCGCGGAGACCCGGTCGTCGTAGCGCGGCGGCGGCTGGATGTGCGCGCCGTCGTCGATCCAGCGGGAGCGCGGCACGATGGGCGGCCGGGGGGCGGAGTGCGGGCCGGCCTCGCGCTGTACGGCGGGCCGGGCGGCGGGCCGCGCGGAGTGGCTCCCCGTACCGCCCACCCCCACCGCGCACAGCACCAGCGCGACGACGGCGGCCAGACCGGGCAGACAGGCGATCATCACCCACAGGACGCTCGGCGCGCGCAGGGCGTTCGGCAGGCGCGGGATCCGCAGGGCGGGTGGGAGACCCGGAATCGCCCGCAGCGGCCGCGGCAGCCGCACCGTACGCCGGGGGCGTCCGGGACCCTCCGGCGGCCGACCGCGCCGCGCACGCGTCGGGCGCCCGGCACGCGGCGGTCGTTCGGCGCGGGGGTGGCGCAGCCGGCGCACCGCGGCCGGCAGGCGAGCCGCTCGTGGCAGCCACGCCCCGGCCCGGGCGAACCCTGCGGTCCGCCGGGGTTCGGCGCCGGATATTCGTCTCCTCCGCGCTCTGGGGAAGACACGCATGCCCCCAGCCTCACCTTGATCCGTTCCATCCGCGATGTGTGCTGTGCCACCCGGTGGAACCATCCTCCCGGTCCGGGACGTTTCTACAGGTCCACGCACGCGTGACCGATTCCCGGGCCGTACGCGCGCGTGCCTGATCACTGGGCCCGCCCCACGCGTACTAAGGGGCCCGAGAGAAAGGGCGGCTCCGTGGACCTGCTCGACCTTCTGCTGCTGCTGGTGATCCTGGCCTACGCGGCGTCCGGCTACCGGCGCGGCCTGGTCGCCGGCTGTGTCTCCCTGGCCGGTTTCGTCGGCGGTGCCGTCATCGGCGTATGGATCCTGCCGTGGACGATGGACCTGGTCACGGCGGCCACACCGGCGGCGACGGTGACGGCGGTGCTGACGGTGCTGATGCCCGCGGTGATCGGGCACGAGCTGGCGGGACGGCTGGCGGTCAAGCTGCGCCGCGAGCTGGACAGCGGACCGCTGCGGGTGGCCGACGGGGCCGGCGGTGCCGCCGCGAACACGGTCTCCGTACTGCTGGTGGCCTGGGTCGCCGCCAGCGTCCTCGGCGCCTCCTCCTCACCCGTGGTCACCCAGTCGATCCGCAACTCGGCCCTGCTGGGCGCCGTGCAGAGCGCGATGCCGGACACCACCCCCGCCTGGTTCTCGCGCGCCACCTCGGCGCTCGCACAGGCGGGCTTCCCTCAGGTCTTCAACCCGTTCGAGAACGAGCCGGCGGCCGGGGTCGCCAAGCCCTCCGGGGACAGCGTGACGGCGAGCGCGACGAACGCGGCCAAGCTCAGCACCGTCAAGGTCGAGGGCTCCTCCGGCACGCAGGGCCGCGAGGGCAGCGGCTTCGTCTACGCGTCGCAGCACGTGATCACGAACGCCCATGTGGTGGCGGGCATCGACGGACCGACCGTCCGCGTGGGCGGCGTGGGCACGCCGTACGAGGCGCAGGTCGTGTTCTTCGACCCGGAGAAGGACGTCGCGGTGCTGTACGTCCCGGGCCTCAAGGCGCCCGTCCTGCACTTCGACGACACTGCCGCCCGCGGCGACTCGGCGGTCGTCGCCGGCTATCCGCAGGACGGCGGCCTCGATCTCCAGGCGGCCACGGTCGCGAGCCGTATCGACGCGACGGGCCGGAACATCTACAACACGGACACCGTCACCCGCGAGATCTACTCCATCCGTTCCACGGTCCGCCCCGGCAACTCGGGCGGCCCCCTGCTGACGACCGACGGCAAGGTCTACGGCGTCGTCTTCGCCCGCTCCACCTCGGACAGCGAGACGGGGTACGTGCTGACGGCCGACGAGATCGCGGGCGACGTCCAGCGCGCGGTGAAGGCCACCACGCCGGTGGACACCGGCGACCTGGTCACGTCGTAGGACCGCCGCCGCAGGGGGCGTGCGTCAGAGCGAACGCCCCATCAGGACGTCGTCGACGTACTCGCCCCCGATGCGGAACTCCTCGGGCAGGATCCCCTCCACCACGAAGCCCTCGGACTCGTACAGCTTGCGTGCCGGGGTGTTGTGCCCGAGGACGCGCAGCGTGATGCGCCGCGCCCCCTGGCCGCGGGCCTCGTCCTGCACGGCCCGCAGCAAGGCCCGCCCGACCCCGGCGCCGCGCGCCTCCTCGGCGACGACGAGCCCCTGGATCTGCCGGACATGGGAGTTGCAGTCGAGCGGGGTCGGGAAGCCCAGCCGGATGTACCCGACGACGGCGCCGGCGATCTCGGCGACGAGATGGTCGCGCGGCCCGAACCGCTCGCTGTAGAAGGGCTCGTACGGCGGCTCGGGGCGGGGCTGGACCGCGTGGACCGGGGACCAGGTGACGCGGTCGAGCCGGCCGAGGGCGTCCTCGTCGTCGAGGGTGGCGTGACGTATGTACGGATCCGGCATGCGGGCCATCGTACGACGGGCGCAGGACCGTCCGGACAGTGTTTTTACCGGGCGACGGGCAGGATGGCTCCATGAGCGAATCCCCCCTTTCCCCCCGCTCCCGCGTCGCGATCGCCGGTGCGTCCGGTCTGATCGGCTCCGCGCTCGCGCGCTCCCTCACCGCGGACGGTCACGAGGTGGTCCGGCTGGTGCGCCGTGCGCCGCGCACCAAGGACGAGGTCCGGTGGGATCCCGACGCGCAGCGGGTCGACGCGGACGGCCTCGCCGGGTGCGCGGCGGTGGTCAACCTCGCGGGGGCCGGGATCGCTTCACGGCGCTGGACGGCGGCGTACCGGGCGAAGATCCGCGACAGCCGGGTGCTGGGCACGGCGACGCTCGCCGAAGCGGTGGCCTCGCTCGACTCGCCGCCGCGCGTCTTTGTGAACGGCAGCGCGATGGGCTTCTACGGCGACACGGGCAGCCGTGCGGTGGACGAGACGGCGCCGCCCGGGGACGGGTTCCTGCCGTCCGTGTGCGTGGCGTGGGAGGAGGCGACGGGCGCCGCGCAGGAGGCCGGCATCCGTACCGTCTTTGCCCGTACGGGGCTGGTGGTGGCCCGTGGGGGCGGGGCCTGGGGGAAGCTCTTCCCGCTCTTCAAGGCGGGGCTCGGCGGGCGGTTGGGGAACGGCCGCCAGTACTGGAGTTACATCGCGCTGCACGACGAGGTGGCCGCGCTGCGCCATCTCATCGACACCGAGTCGCTGTCCGGGCCGGTCAATCTGACCGGGCCGGAGCCGCTCACCAACGCGGAGGTGACGGAGGCGATGGGGCGGGTGCTGAATCGGCCCACGCTCTTTGCGGTGCCCGCGCCGGTGCTGCGGCTCGTCCTCGGGGACATGGCCGGGGACATCCTGGGCAGTCAGCGCGTGCTGCCCACGCGGCTGCTGGAGTCGGGGTTCTCCTTCGCGTTCCCCTCGATCGAGGGGGCGCTGCGGGCCGCGTTGCGGTGAGAGAGGAGTTTCGCCCCCTCCGCCCCTGCCCGTCCCGTGCCTGGGCGCTTCGCCCCCGGACCCCCTTGTCGCGCTTCACGCTCGCCCTCGAACGCCGGACGGGCTGAGCCCTTCCGTGCACCCCCGTGCGTCCGTGCGAGGGTTCCGCGCGGCTTGCCGGGGGCGTCGGCGGACCTACCCTCGATCCGAACTCGGGTATTCCGGACCCCTGTTGGGGGCATGACGTCCCCACAGCCGCGCGACCTCCAGGAGGAGCACGTGCTAGAGCCGGCACGCGAAGCGGAGATCTCGGAAGGTGTGGACGTCGTGGTCGTGGGGGCCGGAGTCGCCGGACTCGCGGCCGCCCGCCACCTCGCCAGGGCGGGCCTCACCACCGCCGTCCTGGAGGCCGCCCCGCATGTGGGCGGCCGCATGTCGACGGAGAAGGTGGACGGATTCCGGCTCGACCGCGTGGGCCGGCTGCTGTCCACCTCGTATCCCGAACTGCGGCGCACGCCAGGCCTGAACGACCTGGCGCTGCGCCCGTTCTCGCCGGGCGTGCTGCTCCACAGCGACGGCCGTCATCACCGCGCGGGCGCCCCCTCCGGCGCTCGGAGCGCGAGGGGCGCACTCACCGTCGTACGCGCCCTCGCGAGCGCCCCCCGCCTCCCCCGGTCACCGCTCCCGCAGGCGCGTCCCGGTCCCGCGGTCGCCCACCCGGGGCTCGCAGGGCCGCTGAGTCGCCCCACAGGGACGATGGGGCGCCCCGCGGGACCGACCGGGCGCCCGCTCGACCAGGCCCGGCTGGGCGCCGCCCTGACGCGCCTGGCCGCAGCGTCGCCGGACGACCTCCTGGCCCGCCCCGAACTCCCCGTCGCCCAGGCGCTGTCGGCCCGGGGCTTCCCGGCCCGCACCATCGACGGCTTTCTGCGTCCGCTGCTCGCCGCCCTGCTGTGCGACCCGGACCTGTCGACCTCCAGCCGCTGCGCGGACCTGGCCCTGCACTCCTTCGCGACGGGTCGCCTGTGTGTCCCGGAGGGCGGCGCCGACGCTCTTCCCGAGCTCCTCGCGGCCGGTCTGCCACCCGGCACGCTCCACCTCGGGGTGCAGGCGACAGCGGTCTCCACCACCTCCGTGACCACCCGGGACCACGGCGACATCCGGTGCCGGGCGGTGGTGCTGGCGACCGGCGCACGGGCCGCGGCCGAACTCCTGCCGGGGCTGCGCGTCCCCGGCTTCCACCCCGTCACCGTCATCCACCACACGACCGACGAACCCCCGCTCACCGATCCCGCGCTGGTCCTGGACGCCGACCGGAGCGGCCCGGTGACGCACACCGCGGTGATCAGCCAGGTCGACCCGAGCCGGGCGCCGGCCGGCCGCGCCCTCATCACCTCGACCGTGCTGGGCACTCCGCCGGCCCCGGCCCACCTGGACGCGACGGTCCGCGCCCAACTGGCCCGGCTCTACGGGACGTCCACCGCCCGCTGGGAGCTCCTCGCGGTCCACCACGACCCCGAGGCGGTCCCCGCGATGCCCCCGCCGCACGACCTGCGGCGCCCGGTGCGGCTGCTGGCGGGCCTGTACGTGTGCGGGGACCATCGCGACACCAGTACGGTCCAGGGCGCCCTCCACTCGGGCCGCCGGGCCGCCCACTCCCTGCTCAGGGATCTGGGCACCCGTCCGGTTCCGGTGGAGGAACCCCTGGAAACCGCCGCGTGAGCCCCGCTCACCCCAGCGCGGCCACCCGGTCCCGGTAGCCCCGGACGGGAGCCGCGTCCCGGTACGGTTCGAGCCGGCGTTCGAAGTCACGGACGTACTCGACCGCCCGTACCGACCGCATCTCCGCCGCCTGTCCGGCGGCCTCGGCCGCCAGCTGGCAGGCCTGGTCGAGTTCACCGAGACCGAGCCGGGCGGTGGCGAGCACGACCCGGCAGAAGAGGCGGCTGCGCGCGTACCCGGGCGCGCGCAGCTGCAAGGAGCGTTCGGCGTGCTGGGCCGCGGCGCGGTACTGCTGCAGATCCCGGTGGCAGTGCCCGAACTCGTCGGCGAGCTGGGCCTCGTCGAAGAAACGGGCCCAGTGCGGCACGTCGTCCGCGGGGCGCGCGGCTTCCAGCGCCCGCTCGGCGCGCACCAGCGAGGCCGTGCACGCCCGCACCTCCCCGAGCACCCCGTGCGCCCGTGCCTCGACGGAGTGCAGCATCGCCTGCATCACCGGCGGGGCGGACGAGCCGACGCCCTGCTGCGCCACCCGGGCCAGCTGCACGGCCTCCCGTCCGTGGCCCAGATAGATCGCCTGCCGGCTCATCGTCACCAGGACGTACGACCCGTACGCCCGGTCCCCGGCCGCCTGCGCGAGCCGCAGCGCCTGGACGTAGTAGCGCTGGGCGAGCCCGTGCGCGGCGATGTCGTACGAGGTCCAGCCGGCGAGCCGGGTGAGGTCGGCGGCGGCGGCGAACAGGCGGCGCCCGGTCTGCTCGCCGTAGGTGCCGCGCAGCATCGGCTCGGCCTCGTGCTCCAGATAGCGCACCAGGGCCTGGCGGGCGTGGCCGCCGCCGTACGCGTGGTCGAGGGACCGGAACAGGTCGCCGACCGAGCGGAGTGCCGCGATGTCGCCGCCGGTGACCTTCTGGCCGGGTCCGCGCTCGGACTGGCTGCGCTGCCGGGGCACGGCGGGCCGGCCCTGTGCGGGAACCCGGGCGGGGGCCGGTTCGCCGCGGCTGACCCGGTCGTCGGCCCGGCCGATGAGCCAGTCCCGGCTGGGGACGACCAGTCCGGCCGGGGTGAAGGCGATCTTGCGCAGTTCCGCGTGACTGCCGGAGTCCTTGCGCCACAGGCCGCTGACGATGTCGACGGCCTCCTCGGGGCTCGCGGCGAACTCGAGACCGGCGTACACGGGGGCGCACGCGTCGAGCCCGAGGTCCTGTGCGGTCAGTCGGCGGCCGAGGCGACGGGTGAAGACCTCGGCGATCAGGGCGGGGGTGGTGCCCCTCGGCTGCTGCCCGCGCAGCCACCGGGTGACCGATGTCTTGTCGTATCTGAGGTCGAGGCCGTGTTCGAGCCCGAGCTGGTCCACGCGACGGGCGAGACCTGCGTTGGAGAACCCCGCTTCTGCGATGAGCGCGGCGAGCTGTCGGTTGGGAGTGCGCTGCGCGGGTCGTTCCGTCATCTGCGGTGCGGTCTCCTGCCTTCCGGGCACGTCAAGTGCCCGGATTGCCTGTGAGCAGCCCTTATGGCCTCGTGAACGGCGCGAATGTAGCGGTCTGTAAGCACCCCGTCGCACATCTCGACATTCATTCATCCGATCGTGTGAGGATTAGCCTCAAGGCTGACGGTCCCGGGGCGGACGTACAGTGGCGTAGGCGCGTTCGTGCCTTACGAGCTTCGAGGGAGGCCTTGCCGTGAGTGAGCTGCGGTTCGTCCGGATGGGATTCGGTGCGGAGGCGGTCGAGTACCAGGAGGCCTGGGACGAGCAGCGTCGTGTGCACGCCGCCCGCTTTCTGGACGAGGTCCCCGACACCTGCCTGCTCCTGGAGCATCCGCCCGTCTACACGGCGGGCCGGCGCACCGCGGACAGCGAGCGCCCCCTCGACGGCACCCCCGTGATCGACGTGGACCGCGGCGGCAAGATCACCTGGCACGGCCCGGGCCAGCTGGTGGGCTATCCGATCCAGAAGCTGCCCCGCCCGGTGGACGTCGTAGCACATGTACGCCGTCTCGAAGAGGCTCTTATCCGTACGTGTGCGGAATTCGGTCTGGAGACCAGCCGGGTCGAGGGCCGCAGCGGGGTCTGGGTGCTCGGCGACCCGGTCGAGCAGCGGCCCGCGCTCGGCGGGCTCTCCCTCGACTTCGACCCGCGGCTGCAGGACGACGAGTTCGACCCCCGCCTCGACGGACCTGAGTACGCCCCGTCGAACGCGGGCCAGCGCCGCGAGGACCGCAAGATCGCCGCGATCGGCATCCGGGTGGCCAAGGGCGTCACGATGCACGGCTTCGCGCTCAACGTGAACCCGGACAACGCCTGGTTCGACCGGATCATCCCCTGCGGCATCCGCGACGCGGGCGTGACCTCCCTCGCGTACGAGCTGGGCCGCGACCTCACCATCGCCGACGTCCTGCCGGTCGTCGAGCGGCACCTTCGGGACGTACTGGAGAACGCGGAGCTGAAGCCGCGCGAGACCGAGGGCGCGACCGTCTAGGACAGGTCCTGGTCGCGGGGGAATGCACCCCCGGACCCGAAGGTTGCCTAGACGCAGGGCCGAAAACAGCACGGGCGTACCCTGGTGTACGCCGAGGAATCGAAGTTGTAGGGAGCCGGACGTGTCCGCAGTCGCACCCGACGGACGCAAGATGCTGCGCCTGGAGGTCCGGAACAGCCAGACCCCCATCGAGCGCAAGCCCGAGTGGATCAAGACCCGGGCGAAAATGGGCCCCGAGTACACGAAGATGCAGAAGCTCGTGAAGAGCGAGGGTCTGCACACGGTCTGCCAGGAGGCGGGCTGCCCCAACATCTACGAGTGCTGGGAAGACCGCGAGGCCACGTTCCTCATCGGCGGCGACCAGTGCACCCGGCGCTGCGACTTCTGCCAGATCGACACCGGCAAGCCCGAGGCGCTGGACCGCGACGAGCCGCGCCGCGTCGGTGAGTCCGTCGTCACGATGGACCTGAACTACGCGACGATCACCGGCGTCGCCCGCGACGACCTGGCGGACGGCGGCGCCTGGCTGTACGCCGAGACGGTCCGTCAGATCCACGCGCAGACGGCGGCCCGGGAGGCCGGCCGCACCAAGGTCGAGCTCCTCGCCCCCGACTTCAACGCCGAGCCGGAGCAGCTCGCCGAGGTCTTCTCCTCGCGCCCCGAGGTCTTCGCGCACAACGTCGAGACGGTCCCCCGGATCTTCAAGCGCATCCGCCCCGGTTTCCGCTACGAGCGCTCGCTGAAGGTCATCACCGAGGCCCGCGACTACGGCCTGGTCACCAAGTCGAACCTGATCCTCGGCATGGGCGAGACCCGCGAAGAGGTCAGCGAGGCGCTCCAGCAGCTGCACGACGCGGGCTGCGAGCTGATCACCATCACGCAGTACCTGCGGCCGTCCGTGCGGCACCACCCCGTGGAGCGCTGGGTCAAGCCGCACGAGTTCGTGGAGCTGAAGGACGAGGCCGAGCAGATCGGCTTCTCCGGCGTCATGTCCGGCCCGCTGGTCCGCTCCTCGTACCGCGCCGGCCGGCTGTACCAGATGGCCGTCGAGAAGCGCGGTGCCTACATCGCCTCGCAGGCGGTCTGACATCCGGCGCCTCACCGCCCATGGCACGGAGTGCCATCTGCACGTGTGAATCTGCGCACAAGCAACCGCCGCCCGGTGGCGGCCAGTTCGACGCGGTCCCGACCGTCCCCGCAGCTGGGGGCAGCGTCAGGGCCGCGTCGACGTTTGGGCTCCCCGCATCAAGGCTTCACTGGCGTTTGACCGGTCGGTCACGCCCTGGTAACACCAATCAGTGACGCTGGTCTTACGCCACGTACAGCCTTCGCCAGAGCCGCCATCCCGAGGGGGGACCCCCATCATGCAGGCCGCGCCCGTCCGCGCCACAGCAATTCCGTCGTTCACCGATGCACTCCGTGCCGTCGAGTCGCTGCTTCTGAGCAGTGGCCAGCGCACCGCCCGCCGCAACGCCTGGACCTCCGTCCTGGAGGACCGCCGTCGCGCCAAGGACCGGGTCGAGGCGCAGCGCGTTCTCGAAGAGGTCGGCTTCACCCGGATGTCCTAGGGACGACACCGCCGTCGTCGGCGCTCTCCCGGCCACGTAGACTCCGTGGCATGGCGAGGAAGGAAACCGCAGCGGACGCTGCGAACCCCGGGCGACTCAAGCAGATCGTCCTGACTTACAAGATGACCCGCAAGGCCGATTCCACCATCGGTCTTGTACTCGCGGCTGTCGGAATCGTCACCCTCGGTGTCTTCCTCGCGATCGGCTTCTTGATCGGCCACCCGGTCTATCTCGGCATTCTCGGGCTCCTGCTCGCCTTCCTCGCGACGGCGATCGTCTTCGGACGCAGGGCCGAGCGCGCCGCCTTCGGGCAGATGGAGGGTCAGCCCGGCGCAGCCGCGGCGGTGCTCGACAACGTCGGCCGAGGCTGGACGACGACCCCGGCCGTGGCGATGAACCGCAGCCAGGACGTGGTGCACCGCGCCGTCGGCAAGGCGGGCATCGTGCTGGTCGCCGAGGGCAACCCGAACCGGCTGAAGAGCCTGCTGGCCGCCGAGAAGAAGAAGATGGCGCGGATCCTCTCGGACGTGCCGGTGCACGACGTGGTCGTGGGCACCGGCGAGGGGCAGGTCCCGCTCAAGAAGCTGCGCACGACGCTGCTGAAGTTCCCCCGGGTCCTGACCGGACCGCAGGTCACCGCGACCAACGACCGGCTGCGCGCGATGGGCGACCTGATGAGCAACATGCCGCTGCCGAAGGGTCCGATGCCCAAGGGCATGCGGATGCCGCGCGGTGGGCCGAAGGCCCGCTGACATCCCTCCGACACGAAAGGGGGCGCCCGGATCTCTCCGGGCGCCCCCTTCGTCGTATGCGGCGGATCAGCTCCGTACCGTGCGGATCAGCCGCGCACCTCGACGGTGCGGGCAAGCCGGTCGTGCAGGCCGCGGCCGTCGCGGTCCCAGATCAGGGCCGGCAGGGCGACACACAGGAGCACCGTCCGCAACAGCGCGCGCAGCGGGTTCAGCCGGCCGCCGGCCTCCGGGACGACGCGCAGCCCGAAGAGCCGCTTGCCCGGGGTGAAGCCGAGCGTGCCGACGGTCAGCACGCTCAGGGCGAAGAAGATGAGCAGGGCCCAGTTGCCGGTCGCCTGGTTGTAGCCGTCGGTGAGCAGCCCGTATGCGATCAGCAGGCACAGGGCCCAGTCGACGGCGAGGGCGCCGAGGCGCCTGCCCGGGCGGGCGATCGAGCCCGGTCCCTGCTCCGGCAGACCCAGCTGCTCGCCCCGGTATCCGAAGTCGGCACCGGCCTCTTCCGCTGCCGCGCGGGGTCCGGAGAGCCACGATCCGATTGCTTGCCTGTTGTCCACCCGTCCACGGTACTGCGAGCGTATGTACGTCCCGCCGCTCGGGGTGTGCGTAGGCTGCGGTGGGACCCGGGCCGGTTAACTTCGGCGAAACAAATGGGTCACGCTTGAGAAATCCCCCGTCCTTATGGTCGGGTCCAGCGTGTGCCACCGCACTGGCCGCACGAACGAACTACCACCCCGGTCCCAGTGGGCGGGAGTAGGAGGAGCTGGATGTTCCAGAACGCCGACGAGGCCAAGAAGTACATCGCGGACGAGGGCGTCAAGTTCGTCGACGTCCGGTTCTGCGACCTGCCGGGCGTGATGCAGCACTTCACGATTCCGGCCGAGGCCTTCGACCCGGCCGAGGAGCTCGCGTTCGACGGCTCCTCCATCCGCGGCTTCCAGGCCATCCACGAGTCCGACATGGCGCTCCGCGCCGACCTGTCCACCGCGCGCGTCGACCCCTTCCGCCGCGACAAGACGGTCAACATCAACTTCTTCATCCACGACCCGATCACGGGCGAGCAGTACTCCCGTGACCCGCGCAACGTGGCGAAGAAGGCCGAGGCGTACCTCGCGTCGACCGGCATCGCCGACACCGCGTACTTCGGCCCCGAGGCCGAGTTCTACGTCTTCGACAGCGTGCGCTTCCAGACCTCGGCGAACGAGAGCTTCTACCACATCGACTCCGAGGCCGGCGCCTGGAACACCGGTGCGGTCGAGGACAACCGCGGCTACAAGGTCCGTTACAAGGGCGGTTACTTCCCGACCCCGCCGGTCGACCACTTCGCCGACCTGCGTGCCGAGATCTCCCTGGAGCTGGCCGCGTCCGGCCTCCAGGTCGAGCGTCAGCACCACGAGGTGGGCACCGCCGGCCAGGCCGAGATCAACTACAAGTTCAACACGCTGCTCGCCGCGGCCGACGACCTCCAGCTCTTCAAGTACATCGTGAAGAACGTCGCCTGGCGCAACGGCAAGACCGCGACCTTCATGCCGAAGCCGATCTTCGGTGACAACGGCTCGGGCATGCACATCCACTCGTCGCTCTGGTCCAACGGCGACCCGCTGTTCTACGACGAGGCCGGCTACGCGGGCCTCTCGGACACCGCCCGCTTCTACATCGGCGGCATCCTCAAGCACGCCCCGTCGCTGCTGGCCTTCACCAACCCGACGGTGAACTCGTACCACCGCCTGGTCCCCGGCTTCGAGGCCCCGGTCAACCTGGTGTACTCGCAGCGCAACCGCTCCGCGGCCATGCGTATCCCGATCACCGGCTCGAACCCGAAGGCCAAGCGCGTCGAGTTCCGCGCGCCCGACTCCTCCGGCAACCCGTACCTGGCGTTCTCGGCCCTGCTGATGGCCGGCCTGGACGGCGTCAAGAACAAGATCGAGCCGGCCGAGCCGATCGACAAGGACCTCTACGAGCTGGCCCCCGAGGAGCACGCGGGCGTCGCGCAGGTCCCGACCTCGCTGCCGGCCGTCCTCGACCGCCTCGAGGCCGACCACGAGTTCCTGCTCGCGGGCGACGTCTTCACGTCCGACCTGATCGAGACGTGGATCGACTTCAAGCGCACCAACGAGATCGCGCCCCTGCAGCTGCGTCCGCACCCGCACGAGTTCGAGCTCTACTTCGACGTGTAAGCCGCGTCGAGGCCCACGGCTCATCGCCGGAGCCCCGTCACCGCCTTCGGGTGGTGGCGGGGCTCCGTCGTTGCGTGGCCATGGTGTGCGCCGCATAAATAAGTGGCTCTTGACAGGGCAGATCTTTGCTCTCCGAGGGGGCGATCGGGGCCTGTTCATGGGCGGCGGCGGGCGCACAATGGAGGGCGGGACGAGTGCCTGACCGCGAGGTGATGCAAGATGCAGAGCCGCTTTCACAGCGACCGACGACTGACCGTTCGGATGACGGTCACGCTTTTTCTGCTCGGTTTGCTGTACGTGGCATTCGTCGCCGCGTTGATCGTGCTGCTGAAGTCCTGGGTGCTGGTCGTCGTCATCGCGGCGCTGCTGCTCGGGGCGCAGTACTG
This sequence comes from Streptomyces sp. NPDC058371, assembly GCF_042723265.1. Taxonomy (NCBI): domain Bacteria; kingdom Bacillati; phylum Actinomycetota; class Actinomycetes; order Kitasatosporales; family Streptomycetaceae; genus Streptomyces; species Streptomyces sp. NPDC058371. Next base: position 44,531 of record NZ_JBHXJC010000014.1, read on the forward strand.
GTTCTCGGACCGGATCGCGCTCTACGCGATGCACGGACGGATCGTGGAGCGCGAGGAGTATCCACAGCTCCACGGGGTCGTCGACCGGCTGTGCGCGGTGGCCGACATGCCGAAGCCACTGGTCGCCGTGTCGGATCTGGACATGCCCAACGCGTTCGCCACCGGACGGAACGCCGATCACGCCGTACTGTGCGTGACCACGGGGCTGCTGCGCCGGCTGGAGCCCGATGAGCTCGAAGGCGTCCTCGCGCACGAGCTGTCGCACGTGGCGCACAAGGACGTCGCCGTGATCACCGTCGCGTCCTTCCTCGGGGTGATCGCCGGACTGATCGTGCGGTTCGCCTTCTACTCGCAGCTCTTCGGCGGGCGGGGCAGGAAGGACCAGAACACGGTCGCCGTGTTCATGGCCGTGATGGCCGTGTCCGCGGCCGTGTACGCGATCAGCTTCCTGCTCATCCGGGCACTGTCCCGCTACCGGGAGCTGGCCGCCGACCGGGCCGCGGCCCTGCTCACCGGGCGGCCCTCGGCACTGGCGTCCGCGCTGACCAAGGTCACCGGGGACATCGCCCACATCCCGACCAAGGACCTGCGTACGGCCCAGGCCTTCAACGCCTTCTACTTCACGCCGGCGTTCGGGGCCAACCCCGGCATCCAGCGGCTCTTCTCCACCCACCCGAGCCTGGAGCAGCGGCTCGAACAGCTCGCGCGCATCTCGGCGGAGCTGGGTGAGGCGGCGACGCCCGGACAGGTGGACTGAGCATGGGTCTCCTGGATGTGCTGCTCGGTCGTACGAAGGCCGTGGCGCCCGATCTCGACCAGCTCTTCGGGCTGCCGTCGGCCGCGGTGACCCTGCAGGCCGCCGCCGGTTTCACCCCGACCGGGACGGGAGCGGTGTGCTTCGCGTCCGTGGAGGGCGCGGCGTTCGCCGAGGCGCACCAGGAGGTACGGGCGCTGCTGGACGCGGACTTCGAGCGCGGCCGGGACGTGGGGGGACGGCCGCCGGTGGAGCTCAGTCGGGACGAGTACGGGTATTCGTGGCTCGTCTCCCGGCGGGCGCCCGACGACCTGCCCGCGCTGGTGAGTGATCTGCACGCGGTCAACAGCGCGCTGGAGAGCAGTGGTTTCGGGCCCCAACTGCTCTGTTCCGTGGCCGGGTTCCAGGACGGCCAGGAAGGGTCCGGCAGCGCGGGGCGGCGGCTCGGGCTCGTCTATCTCTACAAGCGCGGGACCTTCTATCCCTTCGCGCCGCTGGCCGGGGAGGGGTCCCGGCGCGACAACGCGCTGGAACTCCAGATCAAGGCCGCGCTCGCCGACGATCTGCGGATCGAGCAGGACCTGACCCGCTGGTTCCCGATCTGGGGTGCCCCGGGGCTGACGTAGCTCCCGGGGCACCCGGACGACGCTTCCTAGCTGCCTTTGCGCTGGTCCTGCCGGCGTGCCTCCATCGGGCGCTCGCGGCGGTAGCGGCGCTCCCACTTGGCCTGCCGGTCACGGCGGTCACGGTAGGCGCGGTAGCTGGAGTCCGTGCGGGTCGCGGATCCTCCCGAGGCTCCGGGAGCGGCGGGCGAGCCGGGCGAGGACGCGGTGGACGTGCCTCCCCCGGCACGGCCGTAGCGGACGTAGAGGAAGAGCAGTCCGATCGCGGCGAGCCACAGGACGTGGTTGGAGAAACCTAGGACGACCAGGATCACGGTCGCCGAAATGATCAAGGTTCCCATGACGGGACTCCTTGGGGCGTGGGTTACAGGTGGTGATGGACGGGTCCGACAAGGCACTGGAGGCCGGGCGTCCGTCCGACGGTGCGTAGAGAGTAGCCCCGAGTCCGTCTCCTGATGCCTGTCCGGTACCAAGCGGTGTTCCACAGCTGCGGAACCTGTGTCCAGCGTAGGGAGCGGGCCGGGACACCCGCATCCGAATTTGTACCGGCCCGTCCCGTTGGGCCCTCTCGTCCCCTCTCGTCCGCCGGGGTCAGACGCCGGGTGCCGCCCGGACCACTCCCGCCGCCACGGCCGCGCACAGGGTGCCGTGGTCCGCGGCGTTCTGGTCGGCGTACCGCAGGGCGAAGTCGCCGACGGCGCGTTCGAAGGTGTCGGCGTCGCCGAGGTAGCCGGCGATGGCTATGCGGTCGCCGGAGCGGGCGTGGGCGCGGGCCAGCGCCGTGCCGCACAGCCGGGCGTAGCTCAGCAGCTCGTCCGGGTTCATGGCGCCGACGTCCGCGGCCCCCTTCATGTCGCGCAACTGCCGCCAGTAGTACGGCCGTCCCTGCGGCCCGGTCATCCAGCCGAGGAAGATGTCGCCGACGGCCTGCAGCAGCCGCTGGCCCGCGACGACCCGGTGGCCGGGGTGGACGTACGGGCCACTGGGCAGATGCTCCTCGAGTACGGACTCGGTGGCTTCCTTGATCTGCAGGAACAGCGGGTCGTGGGTGTCCCGGCCGGCGAGCAGCACGATGAAGCAGCGGGTGCCGACACTGCCGACGCCGACGACCTTGCGCGCGGCGTCGACGAAGCGGTAGCGGTCCAGGAGGAGACGGCGCTCCTCGGCGAGGGTGGAGCGGTAGTCGCTGAAGATCTTGCGGAGCGCCGCCATGTCGGGCGGTCCGGCGGGTTCCAGCAGCGGTGGGTCGTGGACGATGCGGGGCCGGCCGTCGACCGTCTCGGTGAGCTTGCCCAGGGCGTGCAGACTGGTCCGGCGGCGGGCGCGGGCGAGGCTGGACTCGACGCGTTTGCGGTGGTGGTCGGAGCGGACCAGCGGGAGCAGGCGGTCGGCGTCGATGCGCTCGTACCAGACGGCCAGTTCGCCCCGGCCGGCGAGCCGTCGCATGGAGTGGCGGTACTCGGCGGCCGCGGCGCGGGCCGCGCGGCGGGCCCGGGCCTCGGCGTGGCCGTTCTCCCGGGCGGCGACGGCGACGCTGGCGGCGAGCCGTTTGACGTCCCACTCGAAGGGGCCGGGGTAGGTCTCGTCGAAGTCGTTGAGGTCGAAGAGCAGGGCGCGTTCCGGGGACGCGAACAGGCCGAAGTTCAGCAGGTGCGCGTCACCGCAGAGCTGCACGGTCAGGTCCGTGTGCGGCCGGGCTGCCAGGTCCGCGGCCATCACGGCGGCCGCCCCGCGCAGGAACGCGAACGGGGACGCGGTCATCCTGCCGTACCGGATCGGCAGCAGCTCCTGGAGCCGGTCCCGGCCCTGCCGCTCCAGGACGGCCACGGGGTCGGGGCGGTCGACGGCGGCCAGCCACTCGGCCTGCGCGGAGCGGGGGACGCGTTTGCGGGCGGCCCTGCCCTTCGCGGTGCGGTCGGCGGGTGAGGTGCCGTTCATGGGCGGGGGCGGGGGCAGTCCGCCGGGACCAGGGTTCGTCCCCTCTGGTTCGCCATCGCCGCACCGCCCTTCCCCACGCCTGCCGCTGCCTGCCTCCCGTTGCCCCAGTGAAGGCCGCCGGACGGGTCGTACGCATGCCGGGTACGGCAATCGGGTGACATGGACCCGCGGGCGGCCGGGCGTTCGAGAGGATGTCCGACGGCACGGGAACGCGACGGGCGCGGTGGCACGGGTGGAGGCGGCGTGGGCGGACAGCGGCGGCACATCGGAGTGGCGGAGCGGCGGACACGGCTCGCACTGCGGCACCGGCTGGCGGGGACGGCGCGCGCGGCGGCCCCCGAGGAGGTCGCCGGGTCGCTCGTCGCGCTGCACGGGACGGATCCGGCCACGGTGTATCTCGCGGTGGGCGCACGCCTGGCCGACTCCGGGAAGACCGTGGGCGAGGTGGAGCGGGCGCTGTACGAGGACCGGACGCTGGTGCGGATGCACGGGATGCGGCACACGGTGTTCGTGTTCCCCACCGGGCTGGCCGCCGTGGTGCACTCCTCCACGGGGCTCGCCATCGCCGCGAAGGCCCGGGCAGGGCTGATCAAGGACATGACGACCGGGAGCGACGGCCGGCTGACCGAGGAGTGGCTCACGGAGGTCGAGACGTCCGCGCTCGCCGCACTGGCCCGGCGCGGACAGGCCACGGTGAACGAACTCACGCGGGACGAGCCGCGGTTGAGGGAACAGTTCACCTATGGCGCGGGCAAGAACTACGAGAGCCCGCACACCGTGTCGTCACGGCTGATGCGGGTGCTCGGTGTCGAGGGGCGGGTGGTGCGCGGGCGGCCGCTCGGCGCGTGGACATCGAGTCAGTTCCGCTGGGCGGTCGCCCCGCCGCACCCCGAACTCGCGCCCGCCGAGGCCCAGTCGGAGCTGCTGGGGCGCTGGCTCGCCGCGTGCGGTCCGGCCACCGAGGCGGACCTGAAGTGGTGGACGGGGTGGAAGGTCACCGACGTCCGCAGGGCGCTGAGCGCGGCCGGGGCGGTGGCCGTGTCCCTCGACGACGGAGTCACCGGGTACGTGGCGGACGGGGACACCGGGCCGGTCGCCGGGCCCGCCGAGCCCTGGGCCGCGCTGCTCCCCGGGCTCGATCCGACGGCCATGGGGTGGCAGGAGCGGGACTGGTATCTCGCGCCCTCGCTGCGGGATCCCCTCTTCGACCGGAGCGGCAATGTCGGGCCGACCGTGTGGTGGAACGGGCGGGTGGTCGGGGGGTGGGCGCAGCGGGCGTCCGGGGAGATCGTCTGGCGGCTGCTGGATTCCGACGGGGTCGGTCGTGACGCTCGCGCCGCGATTGAGGTGGAGGCCGCGCGGCTCTCCGCCTGGGTGGGCACGACCCGGGTCACTCCCCGGTTCCGGACGCCGCTGGAACGGGAGTTGACGTCGGCGTGAGGTTGCCGCCCCCGCCCGTCCGCACCCGGGGCTCCGCCCCGGACCCCGCTCCTCAAACTCCGGAAGCTTTCCCCGGCCGGGGCTGGAGATTCTCAGCCCGTCCGGCGATTGAGGACGAGCGCGTCAACGCGATACGGGGGTCTGGGGCGGAGCCCCATGCCGGCACCGGTGCGACATGGGGCTCCGTGGTTCAGCGCGAGTACCGCATCAGGGCTCGCACCATGTGACACGTGGTGTCCGACGGCGGATGGACACCGATCAGCTGCGCCGCACTCCGTATCGTCTCGTTGCGTGCCTGGTTCGGCAGATGGACGCCGGAGTCGAGCAGGGCGATCGCGAGGCGCATCGCCTTGAGCCGGCGGTTGTGGGTGACGTACCAGTCGCGAGGGCGCCCCGGCGGCAGCGGGCGCTTCTCCACGGGCTCGTACGGCAGATCGAGCTGGACCGCCCTCTTGGCGGTGGACTGGGTGGGCTTCGGCTTCAGTGCGGCAGCGGGCACGGGCATCCTCCTGTCGCGGTCAGGGCACCGTCCGGACCTCCCGGCGACACCCTCGAACACTGCTTCTATTCTACCGCCCGGCACTGACAAAAGCCGCTGGCCACAAGGGTATTGGACGAGGCTGTGACGCAGGTGAGAGGGGGTGTCTCGCGTACCGTGTGGGCATGGAGATCTGGATCAACCCAGCCTGTTCGAAGTGCCGCAGCGCCCTCGGTGTGCTCGACGCGGAGGGTGCCGACTACACCGTCCGCCGGTATCTGGAGGACGTGCCCTCCGCGGACGAGATCCGGGCCGTGCTGGAGCGCCTCGGGCTCGAACCGTGGGACATCACCCGCACCCAGGAGGCCGCCGCCAAGGAACTCGGGCTCAAGGAGTGGGCGCGGGACGCCGGTTCGCGGGACCGGTGGATCAAGGCGCTGGCCGCGCATCCCAAGCTGATCCAGCGGCCGATCATCACCGCGGACGACGGAAGCGCGGTCGTGGCTCGTACGGAGGAGGCGGTCCGGGACGCGCTGTCCCGTTAGCAACGCCCTCCCCCGGCGTCAGCTGTCGACCAACTCCCGTGCGGGTGAAGGGAATTCGATCACGTCCCCCTCACCCCTCCTGTGGCCCACGTCACTTCCGTGACTTCCGTGACCGTTGAGTAACCCCGTTCGGGATCTCGTACATAGCGGCGAACGCTCCCCCCGCAACACAGGAGGCGCGCATGTCGCGTAGGAGAACTCTCAGCACCAAGAAGAAGCTCGCCCTGCTGGTCAGCGCGGCGGCCGTGGCCGGTGGCGGAGCCTTCGCCATGGCGGCCACCTCGAACGCGTCGCCGGTGCAGAACGCGAAGAGCTCCACGGTCTGTCAGGGGCTGGCCACCGCGCTCGGCAACAACCAGAAGTTCATCGCCGACCAGAAGGCCAGTCCCGACAGCCAGTCGGAGGCCCGGATCGCCAACCGTGAGGCGGTCGTCGCGCAGATCAAGGTTCAGCAGGAGGCGTCCGGCTGCGAGGTCGGGGAGTCGGCTCAGGACTCCCAGGCCGCCGAGCCGGCGGACACCGCACCCGCCGACAACGCGGGTGCCGGAGGAGCCGACGAGAACGCCGGGGGCGCAGGAGAAGGCGCCGGGGCGGGAGGCGCCGACGACAACGCCGGTGGCGCGACCGGCGAGCAGGTCTGCGCCGGTTCGACCGTCACGCTCTCCGGCGAGGGCGGCGCTCCGGCCGCGTCGAGCAACCAGTTCCCGGCCGGGACGCAGCTCAAGGTGACCAACCTGGACAACAACAAGTCCACGACCGTGGAGGTCACCTCGGTCTCGGGCAGCTGCGCGTTGCTGAACAACGCGGCGTTCGAGGAGGTCCGGGAGCCCGGCAAGTTCCTGATCCGCAACGTCCGCATCGAGAAGGTGGGCTGACGCCCGCAGCGAGAAGGCCGGTTGACGCCGGCAGCGAGGGGGCGGCTGACCGCCGCCCCGCGGATCGCACGCGGGAACACCGCGCATCACCGCCGAGGGCCCCGCTCCTCCCTTCCGGGAGGGGCGGGGCCCTGGCCGTTCTCACCGGTACGCGCTCGCAGAGCCATCGCCCTCGCCGGTGCACACCACAAGTCCTTGGTTCCCGGCGGTGCGCGTCCGCAAGGCGCTCGTTCTCACCGGTGCGCGTCCGCAAACCCATCGCATACGAGCCGTCGCGTCCGCGGTGGCGGGCGGCGCCCTCTCCCCGCGCCGCCCCCTCACCCCGCGCCGCCGGGCACACAGGCCCCCGGTAACACGGGGTTCATCGTCGGGCAATGATCGGGAAATCCCCTGTTGACAGGCTGCCGGGCATCCCCAGCGGCGCCCAGTGCCGCAGCGCCGCAGCACCTGCGCAGAGACCCACCCCGAAGGATGTGGCCCGTGACCTTCAAGGCTGAGTACATCTGGATCGACGGCACCGAGCCGACGGCCAAGCTCCGTTCGAAGACGAAGATACTGGCCGACGACGCGAAGGGTGCCGAGCTCCCGATCTGGGGCTTCGACGGTTCCTCGACGAACCAGGCCGAGGGGCACGCCTCCGACCGCGTACTCAAGCCCGTCGCGACCTACCCGGACCCGATCCGCGGTGGCGACGACGTCCTGGTCATGTGCGAGGTCCTCAACATCGACATGACGCCGCACGAGTCCAACACCCGTGCCGCGCTGGCCGAGGTCGAGGAGAAGTTCGGCGCGCAGGAGCCGATCTTCGGCATCGAGCAGGAGTACACCTTCTTCAAGGGCTCGCGCCCGCTCGGCTTCCCCGAGGGCGGCTTCCCGGCCGCGCAGGGCGGCTACTACTGCGGTGTCGGCTCGGACGAGATCTTCGGCCGTGACATCGTCGAGGCGCACCTGGAGAACTGTCTCAAGGCGGGTCTCGCCATCTCCGGCATCAACGCCGAGGTCATGCCCGGCCAGTGGGAGTTCCAGGTCGGCCCGGTCTCCCCGCTGGAGGTCTCCGACCAGCTGTGGGTGGCCCGCTGGCTGCTCTACCGCACCGCCGAGGACTTCGACGTCTCCGCCACCCTGGACCCGAAGCCGGTGAAGGGCGACTGGAACGGCGCCGGCGCGCACACCAACTTCTCCACCAAGGCGATGCGCGAGGGTTACGACGCGATCATCACCGCGTGCGAGTCCCTGGGCGAGGGCTCCAAGCCGATGGACCACGTCAAGCACTACGGCGCGGGCATCGACGACCGGCTGACGGGCCTGCACGAGACCGCCCCGTGGAACGAGTACTCGTACGGCGTCTCCAACCGTGGTGCCTCGGTGCGCATCCCGTGGCAGGTCGAGAAGGACGGCAAGGGCTACATCGAGGACCGTCGTCCGAACGCGAACGTCGACCCGTACGTCGTGACGCGGCTCCTCGTCGACACCTGCTGCGCCGCTCTGGAGAAGGCCGGCCAGGTCTGATCCCTTCCGCACGTCGGGCGCTCCGGCGCCTCGTGTCCGACGTCCCGAGGCGTCCACCGATCCGGTGGGCGCCTCTCGCGTTGTCAGTGGCGCGTGCCAGGGTTCGTCCATGCAGAGCGACGAAGGCCTCGCCATCAAGGTCGAGACGGAGAACTGGCAGACGCACGCACGGATTTCGGCGGAGCGGCTGCGGGACCTCGTGCACCGGATCGGGGGCGAGGGCGACCACTATCTGGTCGTGCAGCGCGTCCCCGACATCCCTGACGTCTTCGTTCAGGTGTGGCACGAGGAGGGCGGGGACTACCGGCTGGAGTACCGGGACAGCCGGGAGCTGTTCTTCGGGACGGATCTCGCCGACCGGGACCGTGTCGCGGCGGCTCTGACGGGCTGGGCCCGGCGGGACGAGGGCTGGGACGCGGGGATCGGCTGGGAGCCGGTCGAGTTCGAGCCGCCCGCGGAGGTCCCCGAGCTGCCGGACGAGGTGCGGGAGAAGGTCGAGACGCGGATTCGGGAGCTGCTGCGCTGTGGGTACTTCGACCGCAGGACGCTGACCGAATCGGCCGAGGACTATCTGGTCGACGGTGACGAGCGCCCGGTGTCGCGGGCCCAGGCCGGGCAGCTCGTGGACCGGCTGTGGCTGGAGCGCCTCGCCGATCAGGAGTCGTGGACCGGCGCGACCGACCCCGAGCGCCTCACCCGGGCCTTCGAGGCGCTCGACGCGAGCGGCATCACGGCCCGGGAGAACTTCACCTGCTGCCGCGGCTGCGGCATGGCCGAGATCGGCGCGGAGTGCGAGGACGGAGGCGCCCGCGGATTCGTCTTCTTCCACCAGCAGTGCACGGAGGGCGCCGCCACGGGCGGCGGACTGTCGCTGTACTACGGCGGCTTCGACGCCCCGGAGGAGCGCACGACGGAGATCGGCCAGGAAGTCGTCGCCGCCCTCACCGCCGCCGGTCTGTCCACGGAGTGGGACGGCTCCCCCGCCAAGGCGATCGAGGTGAGGGATCTGGACTGGCGCAAGCGGCTCACCGGGTGAGGTGAAGAGGGTGTTTCGCGCCAAGGGTCCATATCACGTGCCGAGAAGGTCGGGACTGGATCTGCTGTGCATCGTTGTCATCTGCTTCAATGGGGCCATGGACGGCTTCCAGAAGTACACCGCGACGGGTCACCTCGACCTCGAGCCCTTCTGGCCTTCCCGTCAGCATCACGACTTCGACCGGGTGTGTTGCCGCGCGATGAACGCGCGGGCCCTCTAAAGCCGTACACCCCCGGCCTTCGGCCAGCGCGCACGACGTACGTCTCTCGACGGTCCCGACCAAGAACTCGCGGCCGTCGACACCACACGACGACTCCTCGCGCGAAAGAGCTGACCTCTCATGGCGAACACCCGTTCCTTCTCGACCGCCGGCACTCTCACCGCCTCCCCCACGGGCAGCGCACGGCACCGACTGCGTGCCGTCGACCGGGACGAGGTGGTGGATGTCACGGACTTCCTGCCGCCGGGCGCCACCTGGCTGCCCGCTCCCCAGCACACCCTGCCCACGCTGCCGGGCCAGCCGCCGATGATCGGCTACCTGGTCCTCGTCCCGGCCGACCAGCAGCCCCTGCTGCCGGTGGCCGTGCCGGACCGCCCGGAGCCGACGATCCTCGACGAGGACGACGACGCGCCCCTCGTCCGGATCGACACCGTGCAGCGCACCGCCGAGGTGGACGGGAGCCCGCTCGACCTCACCTACCTGGAGTTCGAGCTGCTCGCCCATCTCGTCGCGCACCCGCACCGGGTGCACACCCGGGACCAGCTGGTCACCACGGTGTGGGGCTACGGGCACGTGGGCGACGGGCGCACCGTCGACGTCCATGTCGCCCGGCTGCGCCGCAAGCTCGGCGTGGAGCACCGCAAGGCGATCCAGACGGTCCGGCGGGTGGGGTACAAGTACGCCCCGCCGGCCGGGCGCTGACCGGGGCCTGACCCTGAGCCGCTGACGGGGGATCTTCTGTCAGCAGATTCCCGTTCCGTCCGGCCGGTGGCGCGGGCAGAGTCGTCGGCATGAGACTTCTGATGCTGGGCGGTACGGAGTTCGCGGGGCGTGCCGTCGTGGAGGCGGCGCTCGCCGACGGCTGGGAGGTGACCGTCTTCCACCGCGGCCGGCACGCGCCGCCCGCGGGCGTGCGCTCGCTGCACGGCGACCGCACGGCACCCGACGGCCTGGCCGCGCTCGCCGACGGCGAGTGGGACGTGGTCGTCGACACCTGGTCGGCGGCGCCGCGCGCGGTCCGGGAAACGGCACGGCTGCTGGCCGGCCGGGTCTCGCGTTATGTGTACGTGTCGAGCTGCTCGGTGTACGCGTGGCCGCCGGCCGCCGGGTACACCGAGGACGCCCCGCTCGTCGAGGGCGCCTCGGCGGACGCGGAGCAGACGGACTACGCGCGGGACAAGCGGGGTGCCGAGCTCGCCGTCCTGGACGCCTTCGGTGCGGAGCGCTCGGTGCTCGTGCGGTGCGGGCTGATCCTCGGGCCGTACGAGAACATCGGGCGGCTGCCGTGGTGGCTGAACCGGATCGCGCGCGGCGGGCCCGTCCTTGCGCCCGGCCCGCGCGAGCTCCCGCTCCAGTACGTCGATGTCCGCGACCTCGCCGCGTGGATCCTCGGGGCGGTGCGGCGCGAGCTGGGCGGCGCCTACAACGTGGTGGGGCCGCGGGGGCTCACGACGACGGGGGAGCTGCTCGACGCGTGCGTTCGGGTCACGGGGGCCCGGGCGGAGCTGCGGTGGACGGAGCCCGAGGTGATTCTGGGGGCCGGGGTCGAGCCCTGGACGCAGGTGCCGGTGTGGGTACCGCCGGGGAGCGAGCTGCATGACGCCCTCCATGGGGCGGACGTGTCCCTCGCGCTGGGGAGCGGGTTGCTGTGTCGGGCTGTCGAGGCGACTGTGGGCGATACGTGGGGCTGGCTCCGGAGCCTTGGCGGGGTCGCGCCTCAGCGGGTCGATCGGCCCGCGGTGGGGTTGGACCCCGCCGTGGAGGCGAAACTCCTCGGGCTCTGACCCCGGGTGCGCCGGGTCCGCCTTTCGGTTCCGGGGTGCGCCGGGTCCGCCTTTCGGTTCCGCGCCCTCCGGGGCTCCGGGCCCTCCGGGGGTTTCGCCCCCTCCGCCCCTACCCGTCCCGACCTGGGGCTCCGCCCCAAACCCCGCTCCTCGAACGCCGGAGGGGCTGAAACGTTCTCCGGACGGCGCTGGAAAGTCTTGGCCCGTCCGGCGATTGAGGACGAGGCCGTTCGGGCCGATTCGGGGGGTTGGGGGCGGTGCCCCCGAGGGAGGAGGGGGTGGGGCTAGGTGCACCCCCCAGCCGGGTGGCCGGGCCAGTGCCCCGGGGGGACCCGGTCGGGAAGACTGGCCGCATGGAAATGACAGCGGTCGGGAGTGGTGAGGTGCGGGTGAGGGCGCGGAGCGCGGCCGTGGCGGGGGCACGCGCACTGGCCCTCGCCGTGGGAGGACTGACCGGCTCGGTCGTCCTGTTCGTGCTGGCCGTCGTGTCGATCGCCCTGGTGCCGATCGGCGTCGGCATCGTCACGACGCCCTGGGTACTGACCGGCGTACGCGCGTTCGCGGACCGGCGGCGGATCGTGGCCGCGGAGTGGTGCGGGGTACGGATTCCGGCGGCGTACCGCCCGCTGCCGGCGGACGCCAACCCGTGGGCCCGCTGCTTCGGGATGCTGCGGGACCCCGCCACCTGGCGGGACCTCGGCTGGCTGCCGGTCGACATGACCGCGGGGTTCGTGACCGCGCTGCTGCCGGCCGCGCTGCTCCTCTACCCCCTGGAGGGGTTCGCGCTCGCCCTCGGTCTGTGGCGGGTCTTCACGGACGGCACCCGCGTCGGCTGGTGGTACGGCTTCGTGCCGATCTCCGGTCAGGCCACCGCGCTCGCGGCGGCCGCGCTGGGCGCCGTACTCCTGGCCGCGTCCTGCTACCTCAACCCGCCGCTGCTGCGGGTCCACTTCCTGCTCACCCGGTCCGTGCTCGCCCCCGGCGAGGGTGAACTGAGCGAGCGGGTAAGGGTGTTGACCGAAACCCGGCGGGACGCCGTCGACACCTCCGCGGCCGAACTGCGGCGCATCGAGCGGGATCTGCACGACGGAGCACAGGCCCGGCTCGTCGCCATGGGCATGGACCTGGGGACCGTCGAGGCGCTGATCGAGAAGGACCCGGCCAGGGCCAGGAAGCTGCTCGCCGAGGCCCGCAGGTCCTCCGCGGAGGCGCTCACCGAGCTGCGCGACCTGGTGCGGGGCATCCATCCGCCGGTGCTGGCGGAACGCGGACTCGGCGACGCCGTACGGGCGTTGGCGCTGCGGCTGCCGCTGGAAAGCGAGGTGAACGTGGACCTGACGGGTCGCGCGGAGGCGCCCGTCGAGGCGGCCGCGTACTTCGCCGTCAGCGAGGTGCTGACCAACGCGGTCAAGCACTCCGGCGCGGACCGGCTCTGGGTGGACCTGCACCACGCGGACGGCATGCTGCGGATCTCGGTCACGGACAACGGCAAGGGCGGTGCGCGCATCGGCGCGGGCACCGGGCTCACCGGAGTGGAACGGCGGCTGGGTACATTCGACGGCGTCCTGGCCGTCAGCAGCCCCGCGGGCGGTCCCACGATGGTGACCCTGGAGATTCCGTGCGCGTTGTCCTAGCCGAAGACCTCTTCCTGCTGCGCGACGGACTGGTCCGGCTGCTGGAGGCGTACGACTTCGAGATCGCCGCGGCCGTCGAGAGCGGGCCCGAACTCAGCCGCGCGCTCGCCGAGTTGGCGCCGGACGTCGCGGTGATCGACGTACGGCTGCCGCCCTCGCACACGGACGAGGGGCTGCAGTGCGCGTTGGAGGCGCGCCGGAACAGACCCGGGCTGCCGGTGCTGGTCCTGTCGCAGCACGTGGAGCAGCTGTACGCGCGGGAGTTGCTCGCCGACGGGACCGGCGGTGTCGGCTATCTGCTCAAGGACCGGGTGTTCGACGCGGAGCAGTTCATCGACGCCGTCCGCCGGGTCGCGGCGGGGGGAACGGCCATGGACCCGCAGGTGATCCAGCAGTTGCTGTCCCGGCGCTCCAGCACCGACCAGCCGCTGGGCCGGCTCACCCCGCGCGAGCGGGAGGTGCTCGAACTGATGGCGCAGGGACGCTCGAACGCGGCGATCGCCGGCCAACTCGTGGTCACGGAACGGGCGATCGCCAAGCACACCTCCAACATCTTCGCCAAGCTGGATCTCGAGGTCTCGGACGACGACAACCGACGGGTGCTCGCCGTGCTCGCCTATCTGGACCAGGGCCGCTGACCAAGATTCAAACCTGTTCCGGGAGATCAACTACCGGGGAAAACGCGGCTTATGGTCCCCTTGTGCCGGAATTGACCTCATGAACTTCTAAGAATTTCTGGCGTCACTGAACACCTCCTGCGCCCCCTGCGTATGGAAGGGAGCCGCTTCACTCCTGTCGGGTACCTCGCTGCCCCGCAAGGAAGTCAGAGGAGTTCCATGGGACGCAACATACGAAAACGCCGTTCGCCGCTGGCGGTCCGCGCCATAGCCGCGTCGGCTGCCCTAGCGCTCGGCGGGGGCGGGCTGATCTGGGCGAATTTCTACGCTTCGGCGCATGAGACGAACTCTGCGCAGAACAGCACGAAGTCCGCCCCCGGCTGGGTGGCGACGATCGACTGTCCGGACGTCGGCCAGCAGCTCTCCAGTGTGCCCGACCAGGCGCGTGGGGAGGTCGACGGTGAACTGGCCACGATGGACCAGCAGATCACCGATGCCTACCAGCGCCTGAACACCACGCGGGACGCACAGACGAAGGACACGAACTTCGTCCAGAACTCCGTGCTCGGCCCGCTCAAGGACCTGCGGAAGGTGATGATCGACCGGATCCAGCTGGAGATCAACCGGGTCGGAGGCAACGCGCCCGAACAGCTGGACGACCTCGCCGCGTGCAACGGTCGCCCCGCCGACCAGACCCAGACCAACGCCGACGGCCAGAACAACGGCCAACAGCAGAACAACGGTGGGCAGCAGCAGAACACCGGCGGGCAGCAGCAGGGCGGCGGTCAGCAGCAAGGCGGCGGTCAGCAGGGCAACGGCCAGCAGCAGGGCAACGGCGGTCAGGCCGGTAACGGGCCTGTCGCGGCCGACTTCGTCGACATCACGAAGGTCCAGCCGAACGTCTCCAAGAAGGCCCAGACCAAGCGCGGCGGCTCGACCGGCACCTTCACGTCGTCGTGCGGTGTGAACGCCAACAAGAAGTTCAACACCGACAACGTGATCGTGGCGCCCGGTGTCACCAACGGTGCGCACCACCTGCACGACTACGTCGGCAACCAGTCGAACGACGCCTTCGCCAACAACGACACGTTCGCGGCGGCCCAGACCACCTGCTCCAACCAGGGCGACAAATCGTCGTACTACTGGCCGGTCGTGCGTGTCCAGAACGGCACGCAGGACTTCGACCAGAACAACGACGGCGGTGGCAAGGAAGGCAACGTCGGCCAGATCAAGCAGGTCAAGCAGGCGCAGATCAAGTACGTCGGCAACGCGAAGAGCAAGGTCGTCGCGATGCCGAAGTTCCTGCGCATCATCACCGGTGACGCGAAGACCCTGACCAACGGTCTTGCGAACGCCAACGCGCACTGGAGCTGCACCGGCTTCGAGAACAAGGTGCAGCTGACGGAGCAGTACCCGATCTGCCCCCAGGGCAGCAGCGTGGTGCGTTCCTTCGCCTTCCAGAGCTGCTGGGACGGCCAGAACATCGACAGCGCGAACCACCGCACGCACGTGGCCTTCGCCGACGGCCAGGGCAACTGCGGGAACGGGTTCAAGGCGATCCCGCAGCTGACGATGCGCCTCGTGTACGACGTTCCGGCGCCCACCCTGGAGAACGGGCAGGTCAAGAACCCCTATGCGGTCGACGGCTTCCCCGAACAGCTGCACAAGGCGAGCACCGACCACGACGACTTCATCAACGTCTTCGACACGGGCCTGATGAACAAGATGGTCAACTGCATCAACACGGGCAAGCAGTGCAAGTGATTCCTCGCGGCAGCACCGGCAGGCGCTGCGAGTGACCACATGACGAGGCCGGCGGTGGGAGATCCCGCCGCCGGCCTTCGTCGTGTCCTGTCGCCCCGGGGCGCTCCCGGAGCCGCTCCGGAAACACCCCCCACCCCCCGATCCTGCGCGGTCAGCCGCTGTGGGTACCGGAGTGTGTGGCCTCGGTCCCCCCACCACCACTCGCCGAGTGGTGCGAGGCCCCCTCCTCCATGGTCCCGCCGAGCTGGCCGCGCAGCGCCATGACCGTCTTCATCTCGCCGACGGCGACCCACTTGGCGCCGACGAGATACGCGCCGCCGTAGTCCTTCGCACTGTTGAGCCACTCACGCTGGCCCCGGTCGGTGGCGAAGGTGGCGAGGATGAACTTGCCGTCGGTGTTCTTGCAGACGGCCTGGCGGATCTCGTCGGCGTCCGTCTGGATGTCCGGCTCGCACTTCACCTCCGACGCGAGGTCCTCCAGGCTGCCGGTGGCGGTGGCCGGGACCTTGTCGTCATGGTCGGCGGCGCCCGACCCGCCGCAGCCGGTCAGCGCCAGCAGGGCCACGGCCGCGCCGGCCGCCCCCGTCGCAAGCTTTTCGCGCGTCATCCTCATACGTTCCTCCGGTTCCTTCCGGCGACACGAACTCGCCAGCTCCGTCCGCACCGTTGAGCACAGCGGTCCGTCCGGTTAGCGTGCCGCTCCTGTCGACACAGGGGGCACGCAGATGAACAGTCCGTCGCGACGCACGGTGCTGGGCACGGCCGGTGCCATCGGCCTCGGGACCACCCTCGGGGTGACGGTCCCGGCCCACGCCGCTGAGAGCCCCGGCGAGGGCCCCGCCTTCGATACGGCTCCCGCACGCTCCGCGCTCAATCGACTGCTGCCCGGCCATGCGGACCAGTTCCGGCTCAGTCTCCTCAGACCGGCCGGCGGGCGCGACCGTTTCCGGGTGACGGGCACCACGGGGCACATCCAGGTGTCGGGCACGACACCCGGCGTGCTGCTCACCGGGGTCCATTTCTACCTGAAGTACGTCTGCGGGGCGCACCTCGCCTGGAACGGCTCCCAGCTGAACCTGCCGCGCCGGCTGCCCGCACCCGCCCGCCCGCTGGCCCGTGACACCGCGCTCCCCCACCGCTTCGCGCTCAACGACACCAACGACGGCTACACGGCCCCGTACGCGGACTGGGCCTACTGGGAGCACCAGATCGACCTCCTCGCGGTGCACGGCTGCAACGAGGTCATGGTCGTCGCGGGTACCGAGGCCGTCTACCACCGGGTCCTGAAGGACTTCGGCTACAGCGACGCCGAGGCCCGCGCCTGGCTGCCCGCGCCCTCGCACCAGCCGTGGTGGCTGCTGCAGAACCTCTCCGGGTACGGCGGTCCGCTCTCCCCCGAGCTGATCGCGCGACGCGCGGCGCTGGGCCGGCGTATCTGCGGCCGGCTGCGCGAGCTGGGCATGGCGCCGGTGCTGCCCGGCTACTACGGACACGTCCCGAAGGGCTTCGTCGAACGCAACGGCGGTGACGCGCACGTCGTGCCGCAGGGCGTCTGGCACGGCTTCGAGCGCCCGGACTGGCTGGATCCGCGCACCGACGCCTTCGCCGCGGTCGCCGAGTCGTTCTACCGCCATCAGCGGGACGTCTTCGGGAAGGCCGCCCACTTCAAGATGGACCTGCTGCACGAGGGCGGGACCGCCGGTGACGTGCCCGTGCCGGCCGCCGCACGCGGCGTGGAGACGGCTCTGCGGACGGCGCACCCCGGCGCGACCTGGGTGATCCTCGGCTGGGAGGCCAATCCGCTGCCCGCGCTCCTCGACGCCGTCGACAAGAAGAAGATGCTGATCGTCGACGGCGTCTCCGACCGCTACACCAGCGTCACCGACCGGGAGCGCGACTGGGGCGGCACTCCGTACGCCTTCGGCACGATCCCCAACTTCGGCGGCCGTACGACGATCGGGGCCCGCGCGCACCTCTGGAACGAGAAGTTCTTCGCGTGGCGGGACAAGGCGGACAGCGCGCTCGCGGGGACGGCGTTCCTGCCGGAGGCCACCGACCGGGACCCGGCCGCCTTCGAGCTCTTCTCCGAGCTGGCGTGGAGTCCCGCCCGGATCGACCGGGCCGCCTGGTTCTCCTCGTACGCCGACTTCCGCTACGGACGGCGGGACTCCCACGCCCGGGCCGCCTGGCGGGCGCTGCACGACACCGCGTACCAGCAGCGGGCCGTCGAGCGCAGCGACCCGCACGACTCGCTGTTCTGCGCCCGCCCCGACCTCGCCGCGAACCGCGCCGCCGAGTACGCGCCACATGCCCTCACCTACGACCCGGGCCGCTTCGACGCCGCGTTCGCCGGGCTGCTCGGCGTGAGCGGGAACCTGCGGGGCAGCGCCGCGTACCGGTACGACCTGGTGGACGTGGCCCGGCAGGCGCTCGCGCACCGCAGCCGCCAGTATCTGCCCCAGCTGAAGGCCGCGTACGACAGGAAGGACCTCGGCACCTTCAAGACGCTGGCGGCGCTGTGGCTGCGGCTGATGCAGCTGTCGGACGACATCACCGGGACGCATCCGGCGTTCCTCCTCGGGCCGTGGATCAACGACGCGCGGCTGCTCGCCACGAACGACGACGAGCGCGCCGAGTTCGAGCGGACCGCCAAGGTCCTCATCACCGTCTGGGGCGGGCGGGCCACCTCCGACGCGGGGGACCTGCACGAGTACGGCAACCGCGAGTGGAACGGTCTGGTGGCCGACTTCTACCTTCCGCGCTGGCGGAAGTGGCTCGACGCGCTGCAGGACGCGCTCGCCACCGGGACACCGCCCGCGGCCGTCGACTGGTTCGCGTTCGAGGAGCCGTGGACCCTGGAGCGCAAGGACTACCCGCTGCGGCCGGTGGGCGATCCCCACCGGACAGCCGCGCGGATCCGGGACGTCCTGTCCCACGCGCCCTATCAGGGCTCTCTCCAGGTCACCGCCGAACCGCCCGCCTTCCCGCCCGGCGGCCACGCGCGCGTGAAGGCCGTTTTCACCAACGTCAACGGCCTGCGGGCCACCGGGCGCGTCGACTTCGAGCTCACCGGCATCGACGCGGAGCCACAGGGGTCGACGTCCCTGGAGAGCGTGCCGGCCGCCGGGACCGGCACCGTCCGCTGGTCGGCGAGCGCGCCCGGCACCCCGCTGGACCGCCCGCTGCGTCCGCTGCCGTACTCGCTCGTGGTGCGTTACGGGCCCCGGGGCGAGGACCGGGTGCGCAGCGAGTTCGACGGCACCCTCTTCGAGGCGGGACCGCTCGCCACCGGCTGGACGACGTACTCCGGGAACGCGGCCGTCTTCGGGCAGCTCGGCGACCGGTTCGCGATCGACGGGGCGGGCGCCGACCTGTGGAAGGGCACCGCGGAGTTCGGGACGGTGTACCGGAAGGGGGTCCTGAAGGAAGGGGTGTCGGTGACGCTGCGCGTCGACGCCCAGGCCGTCACCGGCCCTTGGGCCCGCGCGGGGATCATCGTCCGCAACAGCCTGGCCACCCCCGGGTCACCCGGCTTCCTCGATCTGGCGGTCACGCCGGCCAACGGGGTCGTGCTGTCGTACGACACGAACGGCGACGGCACTCTCGACACGTACAAGCGCATCACCGGGATCAAGGCGCCGGTGCTGCTGCGGCTGACCCGGGCCGGTGCCGCGTTCACGGGGGCCTGCTCGACGGACGGCGGGGCGAGCTGGCGGACGGTGGCGACGGTGCCGGTGCCGGGCGCGGCCGACGTCCAGGACGTGGGCCTGTTCATGAGTGCCACGAACGGGGGCGGCGGGGCGCGCGGGACCGTGGAGTTCAGCGGCTGGACCATCGGGTAACGCCTGCTGGAAGGCGCGGTCACCGCGGGCCGCGGCCTTCATGATCACGGAAAGGCCATGTCGTCACGGGCACACCTGTGCGAGGGTGGGCCCGTGAACGACGACTGGGAAAAGCGCGTGGCGGCCGCCTGGGCCACCTTCGACGACTACGACGAGGAGCATGGGGCGGACTTCCGCGCGGTGATCGACGAGCTCGTCGCCGAGCTGTCGGCCGACAGCCCGCTCGGCCCCTTCGAGCAGGCCTGCGCCTGGGACTCGACGGGCCACTCGGACAAGGCCGTTCCGCTGTACCGCGAGGCCCTGGCCCGCGGGCTCAGCGGCTACAAGGGCCGGCGCACCAGGATCCAGCTCGCCAGCTCGCTGCGGAACATCGGGGAGGCGGAGGAGGGCGTCAAGCTCCTCACGCCCGAACTCCTCACGCCCTCCGACGAGTTGGACGACGCGGTACGCGCCTGCCTCGCGCTCTGCCTGGCCGACCTGGGCCGGGAGCGGGAGGGCCTCGCGCTCGTGATCGGCGCGCTCGCGCCCCATCTGCCGCGCTACCAGCGGTCGATGGCCAACTACGCGCGGCTGCTCGTGGAGCCGGAGGCGTAGGCAGCGTCGCCCGCACCGCAGCTCCCCGGCCAACTCGCCACGGCCCAGGTGACCATCCAACGATTCGCTCGTTTTGCTGAACGTGCAGTCACAGGATGTAGCCCCGCGCCCCGCGCCCGCCTCAGGACCGGTCGTCGATGTCGAGCAGGCCGAGGCCGCGCTCGTCGAGCACTATCCGCGGCTTGTCCGGCTCGCCTATCTGGTGCTGCCGCCGAGCCTCGGCCGCAACCGGCGGGTGCTCACGGCGCACGCCCTCACCCAGCGGGCCCTGCCCCGGGGGCGGACGTCCGCGGCCGTGATCCCGGCCCAGTCGACCGGCCGGGACGGCGACCCGGGCTACGCCTTCGTCCGTCTCCAGGTGCTGCGCACCGCGCTGGAGGCGGGCCTGCCGCTCCGGCGCAGGGCCTGGCCCAAGCGGTCCCAACTGCCGCCGCTGCTCCCGCAGGTGTGGGGCCTCAGGCTCTTCCCGCGGTCGGGCGGCGCCGACGAACTCGCCCTGGACCAGCGTCTTTCCGCGCTCAGCGGACCGGCTCGCGCGGCCTACGTCCTGCGCGGCCTGGAGCAGTTGGCCGACGCCGATGTGCGCAAGGCGCTGGACGCGGCGGGTGTCGAGGACCCGGAGGCGGCCCTGACGGAGTCCGCCGAGGTGACACCGCAGGACGACCTGCTGCTCTCCCCCGAGTTCGACCCCTGCTCGCTGCACGCCAGGCCCACCGACCTGATGCGGCGCCGGCAGCACCTGAAGGCCGCGCTCGCCGCCGCGGCGGCCGTCGCGGTCTGCGGTGCGCTGCTCGGTCTGCCCGGCGACGGCTGGGGGCCGGACGGGGCCGCTGCCCCCTCGTACGCGCAGAATCCGGCCGCCGAAGCGGCCCTGGACCCGGGAAAGCTGGCGAAGGTCGCGGCGACGGCGTGGCAGTCGTCCGCGCGGACCGACTTCTCCGTGTGGCCCGCGCGCGGGAACCTCACCGGTGACCGTGCGTTGTTGCGGCGCGCCCTCGCCGTGTGGGCCAGGCCCGGCGAGTCCGTGCAGGTATCCGCGACGCCCGGCACCCCGTCGGGCGCTCCGCCCGGGCCGCCCCAGCTGCTGTACGCGGGCGACGTCGACCAGGCGCGCGTGGTGCTCCTCTACGACGGTCTGCGCATCGCGCGGTACGCCGAGCCCAAGGACGGGACGAGCGGCGCCGCCCTCGACTTCGCGCGGGTCGACGGCGCGACCGGCGCCGAGGCGACCGCCGTGGTCCTCGACCGCGTCGACGGCAACGTCCGCTATCTGACCGCCCCTTGGGTGCGCAAGGCGGCCGCCCGGGATCTGCTGAAGGCGAGCTCCGCCGCGCTCGACCTGGGCCTCTCGGCGGACGGCGTGACCGGGCCGCTGGCCAGCCCCGCGCAGCAGACCGGCGACTGCCGCTCCTGGCGCGTCCTGCAGCTGACGGACACCGCGGGCACGCATCTGATGAGCGACCTCGGCGAGCTCACCCCGGCGCACCTCACCACGGGGCGCCCCACGGCACCTCACGAGGTGTCCGGAGCGCAGGCGCTGGAGACCTGGTCGCCCTTCGCCTGCTCCCTCGCCGCGGTGCGCTCGGGAGGCGTCCGGTCGGTGAACGCCTGGCAGTTCGCGCAGCAGCCGCTGCCCGACGCGAGCGGGGCGGCCGCCTGGGTGTGCACCCGGGCCGACACCTGGCGGGGCGGCGGCCCACGGGTGCTGGCGCAGTTCCACACGCCCGGCGGGCCCTACGGCGCGGTCGCGGCGAAGGCGGAGAACTCGCCCGCCTGCGGCTCACGCGATCCGCATGTGCTGGCGGGTGTGCTGTGGAAGTCGGGGACGGGGGCCTGGTATCTGCTCGCCGCCGGCAGCAAGGACACCGCCTCGATCAGTGCCGCGGGCGGCATCCACGGCGCCGCGCAGGGCTCCCTGCTCGCCGTACGGACCAAGCAGGGAGCACAGGCCACGTTGAAGGGGACGCTGGCGGACGGACGGACCCTCGCCGGGCTGCGCTGAGTCCGGAGCCGAGGGGCCGACCGCGTCCGGAACCGCGGGTGCGCCGCGTCCGGAACCGACGGGTGCACCGCGTCCGGAACCGACGGGTGCGCCGCGTCCGGAACCGACGGGTGCGCCGCGTCCGGAACCGAAGAGTCCGCTCCGCGCTGTTCGGATCAAGCCGATCGGTTGCCCTCCGCGCGAGTGGCGCGCTCGGCGCGCCGATGGCCGTGGGAAGGGAAAAAGCGCAGGGCGGTGGCCGGAGCGCGGGCCTGCGGCCATCCTCGCAGGTCACGCCCGGGCCGTCTGGGCGTGGCCGGTATTGATCACCGCATGACGTTCACCCTGGACGCCCCAGGAGACGTTGCCTAACGTTTGTTCAGCAACTTTCCGAACAATGGTTTGGTAACTCTCCGTAGGAGGCTGTGGTGACGGAAACCCTGTTCCCCGTGCCCGATTTCCCGATGGCCCGCCGTTGCCCGTTCGACCCTCCGCCCGAGCTGGGCAGGCTCCAGCGCGAGGCCCCGATCTCGCGGGTCACGCTGTGGGACGGCAGCACGCCATGGCTGATCACCCGCTACGAGGACGTACGGGCCGTGCTCGCCGATCCCCGGGTGAGCGCCAACTCCGAACTGTCGGGCTACCCGCACGCCAGTGAGGGCCTGGCCGCCCGTCGGAATCACTCCAAGAGCTTCATCGCCATGGACGACCCCGAACACGCCGCCCAGCGCCGCCTTCTCACGTCGGACTTCATGGTCAGGAAGATGGAGGCGCTGCGCCCGCGGATCCAGAACATCGTCGACGGCCTGATCGACGATCTGCTCGCCGGCCCCCGACCCGCCGACCTGGTGAAGGAGTTCGCGCTCCCGGTGCCCTCGCTGGTCATCTGCGAGCTGCTCGGTGTCCCCTACGCCGACCGCGACTTCTTCCACCGGCTGAGCAGGACGATGGTGGCGCGCGGATCCACCCCGGCCGAGTCCGTGGCTGCGGTGCAGGAGATGACCGGCTACCTCGGCGACCTCGTGGAGAAGAAGAGCGCGGAGCCCGGGCAGGACGTGCTCAGCCGGCTGGCCGTCGGACAGCTGAGCACCGGCCGGATGAGCCGCGACGAGATCGCGGGCCATGGGTCAACTGCTGCTGGTGGCCGGGCACGAGACCACCGCGAACATGATCGCCCTGGGTACGGTCGTGCTGCTGGAGAACCCGGCACAGCTGGACCTCCTGCGCGCGAGCGACGACCCCAAGCTGATCGCGAACGCCGTCGAGGAACTCCTGCGCCACCTCAACATCACCCACTCCGGCCGCCGCCGCGTCGCGCTCGAGGACCTGGAGGTCGGCGGGCAGCTCATCCGCCAGGGCGAGGGCATCGTCGTCGCCACCGACATCGCCAACCGCGACGAGACGGCTTTCCCGGACGCCGACGCCCTCGACATCGGGCGCAGCGCCCGCCATCACGTCGCGTTCGGCTACGGCGTCCACCAGTGCCTCGGCCAGCCGCTGGCCAGGGTCGAACTGCAGGTCGTCTACGGCACGTTGTACCGCCGCATCCCCACCCTGGCCCTCGCGGCGCCGGTCGGCGAACTGCTCTTCAAGCACGAGATGTTGGTCTACGGGGTGCACGAGCTCCCGGTGACCTGGTGACCGGCACGGCGACCGGCACGGCGACCGGCACGGCGACCGGCACGGGAACGGGAAAGTCCATGGAAAAGGGATCGGGAGAGGGATCAGCGCGATGAAGGTCTTACTCGACCAGGACAAGTGCGTCGGCTCCGGGCAGTGCGTGCTCGCCGCGCCGGACGTGTTCGACCAGCGCGACGAGGACGGAATAGCCGTACTGCTGGAGGCGAATCCCCCCGCCGACCAGCACGAGGACACCCGGGAGGCGGCGCGGATCTGTCCCGCGCTCGCCATCGAACTGGCTGAGTCGTGACGGGACTTGACCGGACGGTCGTCGTGGGCGTCTCGGCGGCGGGACTGACCGCCGCCGAGACGCTCCGGCGCGAGGGATACACCGGGCGGCTCACCCTGGTCGGGGCCGAGCCGCATCTGCCCTACGACCGGCCGCCGCTGTCCAAGCAGATCCTGCGCGGCAGTTGGACGCCGGACCGCGTCGCGTTGCGGCGCGAGGACGCCCTCGCCGCACTCGACGCGGAATGGCTGCTGGGCCAGGCCGCGGCCGGACTCGACGTAGCCGCGCGCACCGTCACACTCGACGGCGGTCAGCTGCTCGGCTACGACGGGCTGGTGATCGCCACGGGTGTCGCCCCGCGGTCGCTGCCGCAGGGGCATGAGCTCGCCGGCGTACACCTGCTGCGCACCCTCGACGACGCGCTCGCGCTGCGCGAAGGGCTGCTCTCGGCGGGCTCCGTGGTGATCGTCGGCGCCGGGTTCCTCGGGGCCGAGGCCGCGTCGGTGGCCCGCGAACTCGGCGCGGACGTCACCCTCGTGGATCCGCTGCCGGCGCCCATGATCCGCCAACTCGGCGCGCAGGTGGCCGGGTTGGTGACCCAGTTGCACACCCGTCACGGTGTGCGGGTGCGGACCCGCACCGGGGTCCGCCGGCTGGCGGGAGAGAACGGCCGCGTGGTGGGCGTACACCTCGACGACGGCTCGCTCGTTCCGGCCGACCTCGTGCTGGTGGCCGTCGGCTCGGCCCCCGCCGTCGGCTGGCTCGGCGGCAGCGGGCTCCCGCTCGGCGACGGAGTGGAGTGCGACGCGCTGTGCAGGGCCGCGCCCGGCGTGGTGGCCGCGGGCGACGTGGCCTCCTGGCACCATCCGGATCTGGGACGCCTCCGGGTCGAGCACCGGATGAACGCCACCGAGCAGGGAACCGCCGCCGCGCTGACCCTGCTGGGCGGCGGCCGGCCGTTCGCCCCCGTGCCGTACTTCTGGACCGACCAGTACGACGTGAAGATCCAGGCGTACGGCGTCACCCGTCAGGAAGCCGAGTTCCGCGTGGTCGCCGGGCATCCCGACGAGGGACGCTTCGCCGCGCTCTACGGTGCGCGCGGCCGGGTGGTCGGCGCGCTGAGCTGGAACATGCCACGGGAGGCACGTGCCCTGCGCCCGTACGTCGCCGAGCACGTGCCGTGGGAAGAGGCGCCGGCCGGCGACCCTCATCCGGTAAGCACCGCATGAGGTAAGAATGGTCGCGTGCCAGACGATGTGGACATCAAGCCCGAACGGACGCGCAACCGTTGGGGCGAGGGGGAACGGCTGCGCGTCGAGATCCTGGACGGGGCCAGCCGTCTGCTCTCCGAGCTCGGCGGCGAGGACGGCCTCACCATCCGCGGCGTCGCCCGCGCGGTCGGCATCGCGCCCGCCAGTATCTACCAGCACTTCACCGACCGGACGGCACTGGTGCAGGGGCTGCTCGACCGCGAGCACACGCGGCTGCGGTCACTGATGCTGGCTGCCGACGAGGCGGTACCCGCCACGGACGTCGTCGGCCGCGTGCACGCCCAGTTGTACGCGTACTGCGATTTCGCCGTGGACAACCCCAGCCACTACCGGCTCGTCCTGGGCAATGGACCCCGCACCTCGCCGGACGCGCCGCACCCCGTGCTTGCCGACGTGATCGAGGTGCTCACCGCGGCGTTCGCCCGGTGCGACGAGGCCGGGCACACCCTGCGCGTACCGAGCGAACGAGCCGCCGTCATGGTCTTCGTCGGCGTGTACGGACGGGTCGCGCTGCTGCACAGCGGTCCACGGGGACAGGACCCCCAGACCCTGCGGCCGTTCATCGACGAAGTCGTCTCGCTGGTCTTCGCCTGACCTGCTGCCGGCCGGGCCGGGGGTCACCTCCGCTCGCGCTAGCTGACATTAACGTCAACAAGTCCCCGCACGGGGGTTCTCCCGAGAACTACCCGTCAGTACATTGACGCCATGTCTAACAACCAGGCGGCCCGGCTGCCCCGTCCGGTCGAGTCCGAGCGGATCCCCCTCAAGGCACGGAAGGTGTCGTTCTCCTGGGAGGACACGCCCCTGCACTGGGTGCCGGGGGACCCGTTCACCACGCACACCATCAATGTGCTGCATCTGCTGCTGCCCGCCGGTGAGCGCTGGTTCGTCCATGTGTACAAGCAGGTCCTGCCCTACATCCGGGACGAGCGGCTGCGCGAGGACGTCATCGGCTTCATCGGGCAGGAGGCGATGCACTCGCAGGCGCACGACGAGGTGCTGCCGCATCTCAGGGAGCAGGGCCTCGATCCGACGCCGTACACCGCGCAGGTCGACTGGCTCTTCGAGAAGCTGCTCGGCGACCGCACCCTGCCGCCGGGCAGGGCCAGGAAGTGGTGGCTCATGGAGCGGGTCGCGATCATCGCGGCCATCGAGCACTACACCGCGTTCCTCGGCGACTGGGTGCTGAACGCGGAGGAACTCGACCGGCGGGGTGCCGATCCGACGATGCTCGACCTGCTGCGCTGGCACGGCGCGGAGGAGGTCGAGCACCGGTCCGTGGCCTTCGAACTGTTCCTGCACGTCGACGGCGGCTACCGGCGCCGGGTGCGGACCTGGGCGACCGCGTTCACCGCCCTGGTCTTCCTCTGGCAGCGCGGGGCGCGGTTCTTCATGGAGAACGATCCGACCCTGCCCGCGGGCCGCGCCACCTTCAAGGAGTTCCACGCGAGCACGAAGGCGGGGGTGCTGCCGTCCACCGGGGCCATGCTCAAGTCCATTCCGCGCTATCTCAGCCGCTCCTATCACCCGTCCCAGGAGGCTTCGACCGCGCAGGCCGTCGCCTATCTCGCCTCCTCCCCCGCCGCCATCGCGGCCTCCGCGGCCACGACTGCCTCCGCCGACTCGGCCGACTCCGCCACCTCCGCCGACGAGCGGGGAGCCGCGTGATGCCCCGGCTGCGGACCGTCGTGGCCGTCGCCGGCACGGCCCTGCTCGTCCGGCGCGCGATGCGGCGCCGGATCGAGGCCTCGCCGCTGTGGCCGCTGCCCGCCCTGGCGGAGCCGGTCTCCGGCCGGCCCCGCTCGCGGGCGCTGCGGCTGCTGGTCACCCGGCACGAGAGGATCGCGGACGGGGTCGTCCAACTGCGCCTGGAGGGGCGGGACCTGCCCGCCTGGGAGCCCGGCGCCCACCTGGATCTGGTGCTGCCCTCCGGGCTCGTACGGCAGTACTCGCTGTGTGGAGACCCGGAGGACACGTCGTCGTACACCGTCGCGACGCGGCTCGTGGGTGCGGCGGAGGGCGGCCGCGGTGGCTCCCGCGAGGTGCACGACGAGCTCCGGGAAGGCATGGAGGTCGAGGTGCGCGGGCCGCGCAACCGCTTCCCGCTCGCGCCGGCGCCCGCGTACGTGTTCGTCGCCGGCGGCATCGGGATCACGCCGGTCCTGCCGATGCTGCGTGCGGTCCAGGGCCGCGCGGACTGGCGGCTGTTGTACGGCGGGCGCACCCGGGCGTCGATGCCGTTCCTGGAGGAGATCGAGAAGCTGCGGGGCGGTGCGGTCACCGTCGTCGCCGAGGACGTGGCCGGACGGCCGGATCTCGACGGTCTGCTGGCGGACCTTCCCGAGGGCACCGCGGTCTACTGCTGCGGGCCTGAAGGGCTCATGGAGGCGGTCTCTCGCGCCCTGCCCGCGCACTGCGGTCTCCATCTGGAGCGCTTCACCGCGCACACGTCCACCGAGGGCAACGGCTCCTTCGAGGTCGAACTACGCCGCAGCGGCCGCACGTTGACCGTGCCCGCCGACTCCACCGTCCTCGCCGCCGTGCGCGCGGAGCTGCCCGACACCGTGTACTCCTGCGAGCAGGGATTCTGCGGGACCTGCCAACAGCGGGTCCTGGAAGGGGAAATCGATCACCGGGACGAACTGCTGACGGATGCGGAGCGTGACGACTCGATACTGATCTGTGTATCGAGGGCGCGCGGTGAGCGACTTGTGCTGGATATGTGAACGACCGTGGCCGGACCGGGCCGTTCCGGGCCGGATTCGATCGGTAAGGTGTTCGCATGACAACCGGGGTACGCCGCAGGATGGGTGTCGAGGAGCGGCGGCAGCAGTTGATCGGCGTCGCTCTCGATTTGTTCAGCCGACGCTCGCCGGACGAGGTCTCGATCGACGAGATAGCCTCGGCCGCGGGCATCTCGCGGCCGCTGGTCTACCACTACTTCCCCGGCAAACTCAGCCTGTACGAAGCCGCGTTGCAGCGGGCCTCGGACGATCTCGCCGGGCGGTTCGTGGTACCCGAGGAGGGCCCGCTGGGCTCGCGGCTGCTGCGGGTCATGCGCCGGTTCTTCGACTTCGTGGACGACCACGGGCCCGGCTTCTCGGCGTTGATGCGCGGCGGCCCCGCGGTCGGCTCGTCGAAGACCAACGCGCTCGTCGACGCCGTACGCCAGGCGGCCTATGACCAGATGCTGACGCACATGAAGATCGAGAATCCGCCGGCCCGGCTGGAGCTGGTGGTCCGCTCCTGGATCTCGCTCGTCGAGTCGACGGCGCTGATCTGGCTGGAGGGGCGGCGGATCCCGCGCGCCGAGCTGGAGGTGCAGCTCGTGCACGACTTCGGGGCGCTCGCGGCCGTCAGCGGCGCGTACGACGACGAGATGAGCGCGCTGCTGCGCACGGCGCTCAAGGACGAGCCGGGCGACGGGCCGTTCGGTGACCTCGTCGTCCGGCTGATCGCGCTGGCGACGCCGCCGGCGGAGTAGCCGACCGCGCCGGCCAGGCCCCGGCGAGGCGCGCCGGCCAAGTAGCCGGCCGCGCGCCGGCCGCGCCTCCCGGCGGGGTCGCATTGGCCTCGCGCCGGCCAAGTAGCCGACCCCGTAGGCCTCGCCCCCGACGGCCGGGCCCTACGCCTCGAACTTCCGGTACGACGTGTCGAGGTCGCGCACCGCGGCGGAGGCGTGCAGTTCGAGTCCGTCGGCCGGCTTCACATACGTCTTCAGCAGCTCCGGTGCCGCTTCGGTCGGCTTCGCCTTGGTCTCGTCGGTCCGCCCGGCCGGCAGCGCGATGGTGACGTGGACGATCGCGTGTCCGTGGAGGTCGGCGCCGGCCACCGTGTCCTCGGTCCGGCGGAACTGCGTCTTGCCCGCGCCGATCCTCGCGGCCGCCGTGTCGACCACTTCCGCGTGCCGGGCCGGCGCGAACCCGGCACGGTCGAAGGCGTCGTCGAGCGTCGCGGAGTAGTCGACGGTGATCTGCGGCATGGGCACTCCTGTGCCAAGGGACGTCTGTTCCAGGGGGACGTCCTGGTCACCCCAGCCGCAGCGCGAGCAGGGCGATGTCGTCCTCCCGGTCGCTGCCGAAGCAGTCGAGCAGGGTGTCGCAGAGGGCGGCGGTACCGGGCGGGGCGCCGGCGGCGGCGGTGCGCAGCTGCTCCATGGAGATCGCGAGATCCGTGCCACGGGTCTCGATGAGCCCGTCGGTGATCATGAGGAGCCGTTCCGTGGGGGTCAGGACCACCTCGGTGGGCGGCGGACGGTCGAGGCCCAGGCCGAGCAGCGGGCCGGCGGCGTTGAGGTAGGAGGCGGTGCCGCCGTCGTCGACGACGAGGGGCGGGATGTGGCCCGCGTTGGCGATCCGGGCGCGTCCGCTCGCCGGGTCGACCAGGGCCAGACAGACCGTGGCCGTGAGCTCGGGGTGGTAGTGCTGGAGCATCCGGTCGAGCCGCCGGGCCAGGACTCCGGGGTCGGGGTCCTCGACGCAGTAGGCGCGCAGCGCGTGCCGGATCTCGACCATGACCGTGGCCGCGTCGAGCGAGTGCCCGACCACGTCCCCGACCGCGGTGAGCACTCCGTCGGAGGTGGGCAGCGCCGCGTAGAAGTCGCCGCCGATGTCGGTCTGCCGGGAGGCGGCCACATAGCGCACCACGACGTCGACGCCCGGCAGATGGGGCAGGCTGTGCGGCTGCGGCAGGAAGCTGTGCTGCAGGGTCAGCGCGACATGACGTTCCACCTGGTACATGAGGAGCGGCTCCGCGGCGAGTGCGGTGGCCTCGGCGAGCCGGACGACCATCGATTCGGGCCGGGGTCCGGGCGTCGGGGAGGGCACGTCCCGCACGGGCACGGCGAGACACACCGGCGCGCGCTCGTGGTGGGTCCGGGCGAGGACCAGGCGCACGTCGTCGGCCACGCCCGGGCGGAAGAAGCCCGCGGGCCACAGCGGCGCGGGCACGACGGTGCTGCGCACCCCGCTGTGTCCGGTCATGAAGGAGCGGACCAGGCCTGTGACGGCTTCGCGTGTGCTGAGGTCCGGCGCCCCGGCCGCGCCGCGCACACGGGACCGGGGACGGCCTGGCCCGGTGCCGCGTGACGTTCCCTGGTACAGCTCGTCGTCCCCGGCGAGGACGAACACGGCGGCCGGGCTGCCGGTGAGCCGCGCGGTGCCTGCGGCGGCCGCGTCGGCGAGTTCGGTGAGACAGCGCGCCGCCTGGACGGCGACGATCGTCTCGGACAGCAGCGTCAGCCGCCGTACGAGGGTCTCGGCGCCGTTGCGCGTGCGGGCGCCGCGCACCGCGGCGCGGACGACGGCCTGGATCTCCTCCGGTTCGGCGGGCACCGACAAGTAGGCTTCGCCGCCCGCGTCCAGGCCCCGCCAGCGGTAGCCCGGCTCCGCGGACGCGGCGGAGAAGTGCACGACGGGCAGGGCCGCCGTCCCCGGCTGCGCCTTGAGCCGGCGGCAGAGCTCGAAGCCGTTCATGTCCGGGAGTCCGACGTCCACGAGTGCCACGTCCGGCAGGTCACCCGCACGCAGCCGTTCGTCGAGGGCGAACAGTGCTTCACCGGCGCTGGCGACGGGGACGACCTCGTGGCCCGCACGCCGCAGCACGGCGCTCAGCGCGTAACGGCCGGCCACCGCGTCGTCGACCACCAGCACGGTGGGCACGGTGTCGGGGGTCTCCGTTTCGTTGCCGTCCATCTGAAAGCCCTCGGGCACGGGGGGTGGGGGCAGGCCCGGGTTCGGCCGCCTGCCCCCACCAAGTTACTGCGCTATCGCGAGGCCGGGGCGAATACCGCGACGGTACGACCCGGGACGGCGAAGGTCCCCGATTCCGCCCTGTAGGACGCCGACTTGACGATAGGGTCCGCGCCGGACGCCTGCACGGGGTGCAGCCCGTACGCGGTCCCGGCCAGGGCACCGATCCGCTGCTCCTGTTCGACGGGCGTCGCGTTGAAGACGACGACGAGGTCGCCGAGCCGCATGGTGATCACCCCGGGCGTCTCGTCCTTGCCCGACAGCGGGAAGGACAGCTTCGACTGGACCTCGCCCGCGCTGCCGAGACCGAACCCGTCCGCGGTCGTACGGATCCGCAGCAGATCCCGGTACGCGGCCGAGGCGCCCTCGATCTGTTCGCAGCCCACCTTGACGGACGTCAACAGCGGTGTGGCGTAAGGCCACTTGGAGGCGTTGTCGGCCGCCATCGGCAGCCCGCGCCCGAATCCGTTGCCGTCCCGGCAGTCCCAGTGGATGGCGTTGAACCAGTCGCCGCTGTCGTACGAGTTGCGGTCGAGGGACTTGGAGCGCAGCAGGTCGGATCCGGCCTGGGAGAGGGCGGGGCCCTGGGAGAGGGCGGCCGTCGCCAGGGCGAGGACCTGCATCCGGGCGCGGTCGTCCGCGGAGGTGCCGCGCGGCAGCTTGTACGTGAGTGCGTCGTACAGCGACTCGTTGTCGTGCGCGTCCGCGTACGCGAGGGCGTCACCGGGTGCGTCGGCGTATCCGGCGGGCTGTCCGTTGTAGTCGACCTCGGAGCCCTTGACCTGCCGGCCCGCGGAGTCGGTGAACCGGTAGGCCGCCAGGTTTCCGGTCAGGCCGACCTTGATGAGGTCCTGGTAGTGCAGCAGGCGGGCCTTCTGCTCGGCCGGTGTGCCGTTGGCGTCCGAGGAGTTGGGGTCGGTGTAGAGACCGGACGCGAAGCCCTGGACGCCGGGGTCCTCGTCGAAGGGGCCGCCACCGCGCACGGCGTCACGGGCGCGGTCGGAGAAGGTCGCGATGCCCGTGCCGGCCATGTTCTTCTGGGTCGCCTGCACGAAGCGCGCGTCGTCGGCGACCTCGCCGAAGTTCCAGCCCTCGCCGTACAGGACGATCTTCTTGCCGTCGACGCCGTCCTTCGCGAGGGTCAGCGCGTCCAGGGCCTTCCTGACCGCCAGGATGTTGGCCTTGGGGTGGTGCCCCATGAGGTCGAAGCGGAAGCCGTCGACCTTGTACTCCTTGGCCCAGGTGACGAGGGAGTCGACGACGAGCTTGCCCATCATGGCGTTCTCGGTCGCCGTGCCCGCGCAGCAGGTGGAGGTGGCCACCGAACCGTCCGCGAGCAGCCGCTGGTAGTAGCCCGGCACGATCCTGTCGAGCACGGAGGTGGCGGCCTGGCCGCTCGCGGCGGTGTGGTTGTAGACGACGTCCATCACGACCCGCAGGCCGTCCTCGTTCAGCGACTTGACCATCTCGCGGAACTCGACCGTGCGCCGCGTGCCGTCCGGATCGCTCGCGTACGAGCCCTCGGGAACCGTGTAGTGGTACGGGTCGTAGCCCCAGTTGTACGCGTCCTTCGCGGCGGTCCTCGCCACGCACTCCTGCTGCTGGTCGGAGTCGGCGGCGTAGGAGGCGAGGTCGCAGTCCGTGGTGGCCTGGTCGGACTTCTTCTCGGGAATCGTGGCGATGTCGAACGCGGGCAGCAGATGCACGTACGACGTGCCGGCCTTCGCCAGCGCCCTGAGGTGCCGGGAGCCGTCGCTGCCCCGGTCGGTGAAGGCACGGTACGTGCCGCGGTCCTTCGCGGGGACCGTCGTGTCCTCCACCGAGAAGTCACGGATGTGCAGTTCCTGGATCCGGGCGTCCTTCAGGGCCACGGCCTTGGGCTTCTTCAGGTTCGACCAGCCGCCGGGGGCAAGGGACTTGGCGCCGAGGTCGACGACGAGACTGCGCGTCGAGTCGGTCGTGAGGGCGACCGAGTACGGGTCGGTGACCTGGTTGGTGACGACCTTCCGGACGGTGGGCGCCCATACCTTCACGACGTACCGGTAGGGCTTGTTCGCCCAGGACTTCCTGCCGGTGACGGACCAGACGCCGGTGGTGTCGTTCCGCTTCATCGCCACCGGCGTGCCGTCGAGGTCCAGGCGCACCGACTGCGCGGTGGGCGCCCACACGGAGAGCGTGGGCGTGCCGTTGTCGAAGACCGGTCCCAGGTGCGCCTTCGTGGCGTCGTACAGATCGTCCAGTACGCCGGCGAGCTGCACGCCGGTCGCCGCGAGCACGGCGCCGTTCGCCGCACGTTGCGAGGCGACGAGCTGGCCGCGCAGGGCGTCCCGCACCCGGTCCCGGTCACGCGGGTCGACGGACCAGGCCGGGTAGTCCTTGAGGTGCGGGAACGCGGCTTTCTGAGCGTCGGTGAGACTCGTCCTCGACAGGCGCAGCCATTTGGCGTTCCCGGTGAGGGTGCCGTTCCGCACGGCGATCGAGCCGTCGTGCGCGTACAGCAGCTGGGTGGAGACGGCCGCCTCCGAACCGTTCCAGGCGAGGGTGTTCCGGTCGATCCACACCGCCTTGGAGGTGGTCAGGTCGAGCGCGGCCGCACTGCCCGCGGGCTGCGGGAGCAGGTACTTCTCCTGGCCGTTCACCATCCACACCTCGTACCCGTTGGCCGACAGGTCGAGCGACTGGTCGGACGGGAGGTCCTTCTCGTCGCCGTTGTGCAGGATGTAACCGAGGCTGGTGGCACCCTCGGTGAGCGGCACCTCGAAGACCGCACCGTAGGCGTCGGTCCGCACCGGCTCCAGGGGCTTCGCCCAGTCCGTGGGCGTCGCGGCGCCGGTCCAGACGTGCAGTCCCCAGCCGTCGTACTTCCCGTCGGCGCGGTGGTAGTGGAGGACCGCCTTGGTCGTGTCCTGCGCCGGGTGGTCGGGCCGTTCGGTCCGTACGGTCTCCTTGCCCTGTTCGAGCCAGACCTCGCCGGTCCTGGTGACGTCGATCGTGCGGTCGGCGGAGACGTCCTTGGTGCCGTCCTTGTCGATGACGAGGAAGCCGACGCTGGAGGCGCCCGGCTTCAACTTGACGTAGGCGAAGGCTCCGTAGGCGTCGCGGCCGATGAAGTCGTGGCCCGCCGGCCAGGTCGTCGACTCGCCGTCCGCGAGGTCGCCCCAGGCGTAGAGGCGCCAGTCGGTGTAGTCGCCGTCGGTGCGCTTGTAGTGGACGATCGCGTAGTCGCGCGAGGAGGCGGTCGGGATCTCCGCAGCGGGCGGGGTGCCGGTGGCGGAGGTGGCCGTCGCGCTCGCCGTACGTCCGGCCGAGTCGACGGCAACCACCTTGTAGCGCAAGGGAGTTGCGGCCGGAACGTCCTTGTCGATGGTCTGGGTGACCTTGTACGGGGCGTGGTCGGCGGAGCCGAGGGTCCGCCACTTTCCGTTGCCGGTCTGGGCGGCGAAGACCACGCGGTTGAGCTGTCCCCCCTCGACGGTCGCGGAGAGCTCGACGGTGCCGGTGGCGCCGGCCTCCGGTGCCTTCAGGGTGAGTGCGGGCTTCGAGGCGGGTGCCGGGAGCCTGCCCGCCGCCTTCAGGACCACCGCGGAACCGGCCGGGACGGTGACCGTGACCTTCTTGTCGGAGCCGCTCCTGAGCGATGCCCCCGTCCCGTGGATCCCGCGGAACGTCATGTCCGCGGAGCCGGTCGCGAAGGTCGCCGTCCGCGGCTCGTCGGCGTTGTTGAAGGCGACCAGGTACTCGGTGCCGGAACCCGTGCGGGAGAAGGCGTACACGCCCGCGCCGTCCGCCGCGTACCGCTCCGTCTGGACGCCGTCCGCGAGCGCGGGGTTGTCCTTGCGGAGCTTGGAGAGAGCGGCGATCTCCTTGTAGAGCGGTGCACTCGTGTCGTACGCGTCGCTCGCGTGCGTACGGTCGGTGCCGAGCTCGTCGTCGTCCAGGTAGTCGGCGACCTTCGAGGCGAACATCGGCTGGCGGGCGTCCTTGTCGCCGCCCGCGCCGGTGAAGCCCTGCTCGTCGCCGTAGTACACGACGGGGTTGCCGCGGCCGAGGAA
This sequence comes from Streptomyces sp. NPDC058371, assembly GCF_042723265.1. Classification (NCBI taxonomy): domain Bacteria; kingdom Bacillati; phylum Actinomycetota; class Actinomycetes; order Kitasatosporales; family Streptomycetaceae; genus Streptomyces; species Streptomyces sp. NPDC058371. The sequence continues at coordinate 79,147 of NZ_JBHXJC010000014.1, forward strand.
CATCAGCTCGTTGGCGAGCCGGTCCTTCTCGAGCAGTTCGGCGTCGCTCGCCCCGGGGTTGTCCTGGTTCAGGAAGTACCCGATGCGGCCCATGTCGTGGTTGCCGAGGAAGGTGACCTGCTCGTACGCGTTGGCCTTGTCCGTCGTGTACTTGTAGTCGTCGCCGAAGACCGAGGCGAGCTTCTGGGCGCTGCCGCCCTGGGAGGCGTACGATCGGGCCGCGTCCTGGAAGGGGAAGTCGAGCGTGGAGTCGAGGCGGCCCTGGGTGACGTACGGCGAGGTGACCGACGTGTCGGCGGAGTAGACCTCGCCGAACATGAAGAAGTCGTCCCGGCCGCGCTTCTTCGCGTAGGCGTCGAGGGCGGTGGCCCACTGCGTCCAGAACTCCATGTCGACGTGTTTCACGGTGTCGATCCGGAAGCCGTCGATGTCGTAGTCACCGACCCACTTCTCGTAGATCTTCTCCATGCCCCGCACGACCTCGGGACGCTCGGTCCACAGGTCGTCGAGGCCGGAGAAGTCGCCGTGCGCGGAGCTCTCGCCGGCGAACGTGGAGTCACCGCGGTTGTGGTACATCGTCGGGTCGTTGAGCCAGGAGGGGACCTTGGCGTTCTTCTTCTCGGCGGGCACGGCCGGGGTGCGCGGGAAGGAGTCCTTGTCGACGGCGGGGAACGTGGTCCTCCCGTCCGCGTAGTCGGCGTCGTCGAACGGCTCGCCGTCCTTGGTCAGATACGGGAAGGCGCCCTTGGAGAGATAGCCGTAGGACTTCTCCTCGTAGTCGACGACATCGGCCGTGTGGTTGGTGATGACGTCGAAGAAGACCTTCATGCCCTTGGCGTGGGCCTTGGAGATCAGCGTCCTGAGGTCCTGGTTGGTGCCGAAGTGCGGGTCGACGCGGGTGAAGTCGGTGATCCAGTAGCCGTGGTAGCCGGCCGAGGCGTCCTTGCCGGTGCCCTGCACGGGCTGGTTCCTGAAGATCGGCGCCATCCAGATGGCGGTGGTGCCCAGGCCCTTGATGTAGTCGAGCTTTTGGGTCAGGCCCTTGAGGTCGCCGCCCTGGTAGAAGCCCTTGTCGGTGGGGTCGTAGCCGGTCGACAGACGGGAGCCGGTCAGGCCGCCGCGGTCGTTGGACGGGTCGCCGTTGGCGAAGCGGTCCGGCATGACGAAGTAGAACTGCTCGCGTGTGGCGTCGTGCCGGGCGGGCTGTGCGGCGAGCTTCGCGTCCGACGGGGGTGTCGGCGGGGTCGCGGCCTTGGCCGCGAGGGGATGCGCAAGCGATACGGCCAGCGCGACGGCGGCAATGACGGCTGCCGTCCGGCTGTGGCGGTGGGTGCGGCGCGTGCGGGGCGCCGACCCTCTCGGTATCAGGTCCACAGGCGTGAACTCCTAGCGAATACGGCGTTCTTGGGTCCGACCCCACGCTGCATCCCGGCTACGGTGCCGGGCGCCCGCGTGACCGTATCGCTTACGCAAGGTTTACAGCAAGAGTCTTGCAACGGATGGCAAGAGCTTTCAGCAGCTGCTCTTGCCGGCGTACAGGGCGAGTGCGGTGTTGGCGCCCAGCATCGCCGTGAACTGGCCCGAGCCGTTGACCGTGACCGTCGTGTTGTTCTGCACGTTGCAGTACGTCCCGGCCGCCAGCGAGCTCTGGTACGTCCGGCTCAGCGAGCCCGACTCGTGATTGATGGCCACGAACCCCTTGCTGCCGCGGCCGAAGGCGATGGCGTCGCCGCCGTTGTCCCACCAGTTCGTGACCGACTGGCCGCGGGTGGTGTTGCGGAAGGCCACCATCGACTTGATCTCCGGCCAGGCGTGCTGGCACTTCCAGCCGTCCTGCCAGCAGGCGTTGACCGTGCCGCCGTTGGGCGGCCCCGCGTCCGTCGAGGACCACTCGTAGCCGGAGTTGATGTCCGGGGCGCCGTACGGATAGGCGAGCATGAAGACGTTGGCGAGGGTGTAGTTCGCGCCGTCCTTGTAGTTCAGCGTCGAGCCGTTGCGCTCGGTGTCGTGGTTGTCGACGAAGACACCGGAAACGCCGCTGCTCATGTACCCCCAGCCCTCGCCGTAGTTCTTCAGATAGGCGAGGTTCTCGTTGTTGAAGACCCGCTTGAGGTCGTAGGCGTACCGGAACTCCTGGACGTCGCCGTTGCCGGTGTACTCGGTCGGCTGGACGGCTTCACCGGAGCCGTAGATGACCTCCTGCTTCCAGTACACGGACGGATTGGTCAGCCGTGACTTGATGTTCGCGAGGTCGGCCGCCGGAATGTGCTTGGCCGCGTCGATGCGGAAGCCGTCGACGCCGTATCCGAGCAGGCTGTTCAGATACCCGGCGACGGTCTTGCGGACGTACTCCTCGCCGGTGTCCAGGTCGGCGAGCCCGACGAGCTCGCAGTTCTGCACGTTGCCGCGGTTGGTGTAGTCGCTGATCGACGCCGTGCAGTCGTCCATGTCGTACGAGGAGTACAGGCCCGGGTAGTTGTACTTCGAGTACGAGGAGCCGCCGGTGCCGGTGCCCGAGCCCGCCGACATGTGGTTGACGACCGCGTCGGCGACGACCTTCACCCCCGCCGCGTGGCAGGCGTTCACCATGTTCGTGAAGGCGGTCGCGTCACCGAGCCGCCCGGCGATCCGGTAGCTCACGGGCTGGTACGAGGTCCACCACTGCGCGCCCTGGATGTGCTCGGCGGGCGGGGACACCTGTACGTAGCCGTAGCCGGCCGGGCCCAGGGTGGTGGTGCACTCCCTCGCGACGGAGTCGAATTTCCACTCGAAGAGAACCGCCGTGACGTCCTTCGAGCCGGGTGGTGATGCCTGGGCCACTCCTGTGGGAAGAGTGACCGAGGCCGCCATGCCCGCCGCGAGGACGGATATGGCGGCCAGAGTTCTCCTGGCCATGTGAACTCCTGCACGTCGTTGTGCGGGTGGGGGACATGAGGGTGCGGGGACCGGAAGTTGCGCACTGAACAACACCGGTGTGAGCGGGACCGTAACGCTTGCTCGCAAGTTTCAGCAAGATGTCGCAAGCAATTCCAACTCACTTCACGTCACGGCCCATTGGCCGCCCCACCCTGTCCGCCGAAGCGCAGGAGGTTCACGCGTGGGTCAGCCGGCCCACCAGACCGTGGTGTCCGACGGCAGCTTGGCCTCGTCGTCCGCGATGGTCACCTCACCACTGGCGACCAGCACCCGTCCGTACGCCGGGACGGTCACCGCCTCACCGCCGGTGTTCGCCGTGCACACGAACTCCCCGCGACGGAAGGCGAGTACACCCTCGGGCGCCTTCAGCCACTCGACGGCGTCGCCCGCGCCCAGCTCGGCCCGCTCCCGGCGCACGGCGAGCGCGGTCCGGTAGAGCTCCAGGGTGGAGTCCGCCTCCCCCGTCTGCGCCTCGATGCTCAGCTCGCCCCAACCGGCGGGCTGCGGCAGCCAGCTGCCACCGTCGCCGAAGCCGTACGAGGAGCCCTCCCGCGTCCACGGGATCGGCACCCGGCAGCCGTCACGGAAGCCGTCCTGTCCCGCGCCCCGGAAGTAGGCGGGGTCCTGGCGCACCTCGTCCGGCAGGTCCACGACGTCCGGCAGACCGAGCTCCTCGCCCTGGTAGAGGTAGGCGGAGCCGGGCAGCGCCAGCAGCAGCAGGGTCGCGGCCCGGGCGCGCTTCAGACCGAGTTCGCGGTTGCCCGCGGTGCGGATCTGGGTGCCGAGCCCGGCCTCGTTGGCGAAGCGTGTGGCGTGCCGGGTGACGTCGTGGTTGGAGAGCACCCAGGTGGCGGGGGCGCCGACCGGGCGCATCGCGTCCAGCGTGCGGTTGATGCAGGAGCGCAGCTCGGCCGCGTCCCAATGGGTGCTCAGGTACTGGAAGTTGAAGGCCTGGTGCAGCTCGTCGGGGCGCACGTAGTTGGCGGTGCGCTCGATGGTCGGCGTCCACGCCTCGGCGACGAAGATGCGGTCGCCCGAGTACTCGTCGAGGATCGTGCGCCACTGCCGGTAGACGTCGTGCACGCCGTCCTGGTCGAAGAACGGCATGACATCGTTGCCCAGGAGCTTCAGCTGGTCGTGCTCTCCCAGGTCGGGCAGCCCCTCGGCCTTCACCAGTCCATGGGCCACGTCGATACGGAAGCCGTCGACGCCCATGTCGAGCCAGAAGCGCAGGATCGAGCGGAACTCGTCCCCGACCGCCGGGTGGTCCCAGTTGAAGTCGGGCTGCTCGGGCGCGAAGAGGTGCAGGTACCACTCGCCGGGTGCGCCGTCCGGTTCGGTGACGCGGGTCCACGCAGGCCCGCCGAAGATGGACTCCCAGTCGTTGGGCGGCAGTTCGCCGTTCTTCCCCTTGCCGGGCCGGAAGTGGTAGCGGTCCCGCAGCGGCGAGCCCGGCCCCTCCCGCAGCGCCCGCTTGAACCACTCGTACTGGTCCGAGGAGTGGTTCGGCACCAGGTCGACGATGATCCGCAGGCTCAGCTCGTGCGCGTCACGGATCAGCGCGTCGGCGTCCAGGAGGTTGCCGAACATGGGGTCGACGGCGCGGTAGTCCGCCACGTCGTATCCGGCGTCGGCCTGCGGCGAGGCGTAGAAGGGGCTCAGCCACACGGCGTCGATGCCGAGGTCGCGCAGGTACGGGAGTCGGGAACGTACGCCCTCCAGGTCGCCCATACCGTCGCCGTTGCTGTCGGCGAAGCTGCGCGGATAGACCTGGTAGATCACCGCGTCGCGCCACCAGTCGCGGTGGGCGGCGACGGTGGCGAGCGCGGAGGTCGGGGCCTGGTCGGCGGAGTGCTGGCTCATGGCGTCCTTGGTGCGTGACGGTTTTCGGGCAGGGATAGCGGTGATACGAAGGCGGCCGCGGTGCCGGCGGGGTCGGATGGACACCGCGGCCGCCACCCGCGCGCGAGGTGCGCGCGGGAGCGCGGGGCGCCGGCGTCAGCCCTTCGTGCCGCCCGCGGTGAGGCCGGTCACCAGGTTCTTCTGCACAAGGTAGAAGAACGCGGAGACGGGTATCGCGATCAGCACCGCGGTGGCGGCCATGAGGTTGCGCTGCGCGTCGTGCTCGCTGACGAAGCTCTGCAGGCCGACGGCGAGGGTGTACTTCGTGTCGGACAGCATGAACGTGGAGGCGAAGGCCACCTCGCCGAACGCGGTGATGAAACTGTAGAACGCGGCGACGGCCAGACCCGGCTTGGCGAGCGGCAGGATCAGCCGCGCGAACGTGCCGAAGGGGCTCAGTCCGTCGACCCGCCCGGCCTCGTCGATCTCGAAGGGGATGGTGTCGAAGTAGCCCTTGAGCAGCCAGGCGCAGTACGGCACGGCGGTCGAGCAGTAGACGAGGATCAGGCCCAAGTAGTTGTCGATGAGCTGGAGTTCCGAAAGGATCTCGTACATCGGGACCATCAGCACGGCGACCGGGAACATCTGGGTGACCAGCAGCACCCACATGAACTTCCGGTAGCCCGGGAAGCGCATCCGGGACACCGCGTAGCCGGTGGTGGCGGCGACGAGCACCCCGATGAGCGTGGTGCCGAGCGAGACGACGAGCGTGCTCTTCAGCCAGTCGAAGAACGGCGTGTGCTGGAGCACGAACGCGTAGTTGTCGAACGTCATCTTGCCGAGGATGTCCCCGGGGTGCAGATAGTCGTCCTTGTCCGGGCCGAGGGACAGATAGACCAGCCAGGCTATCGGGAAGAGCGCGACCAGGCTCGCGACGGTCAGGATGGCGTGCGAGGAGAGCGAGCCGGCGAGGGTGCGCTCACCGCGTCGGACCGCCTTGCGGGGCGACGCGTCGTACGCGGGGACCTGGTCGGCCGGCGGCGTCTGCAGGGTGGGGGTACTCATGGGAACTCCTGCCTCAGATCGCGAGCTGCTGGTCATTGCGGTTCAGCCAGCGGCGGTAGAAGGAGGTGAAGACGATCAGGATGGCCAGCAGCAGGACGCCGTAGGCCGCCGACTGCGCGAAGTCGCGCGGCTGTTGCCCGAAGCCCAGGTAGTAGGCCCAGGTGACGAGGATCTGTGCGTCCGGCGCGGTGTCGCCGAACAGCAGGAAGATGACGGCGAACTGGTTGAAGGTCCAGATGACGCCGAGCAGGACGACGGTGGAGCTGACCGACCGCAGACCCGGCAGGGTGACATGCCGGAAGCGCTGCCAGGCGTTGGCCCCGTCCATCTCCGAGGCCTCGTACAGCGTGGCGTCGATCGACTGCAGTCCGCCGAGCAGCGAGACCATCATGAACGGCACACCGCACCAGGTGTTGACCATGATCGCGGCCGTGCGCTGCCAGAAGGTGTCCTCCAGCCAGAGCGGCGACGGCAGGTGCACCGCGTCGAGCATCGCGTTGATGACTCCGCCGTCGGCGAGCATGAAACGCCAGCCGAAGACGGTGACGAAGGTGGGCACGGCCCACGGCAGCACCAGGACGAGCCGGTAGAGCGTCCGGCCGCGCAGCTTCTGGTTGAGCAGCAGCGCGAGGCCGAGACCGATGACGTAGTGCAGCAGGACGCACAGCGCCGTCCACACGATCGTCCAGATGAAGTGCGACCAGAAGCGGTCGTACGAGGTGGGGCCCCACAGGATGTCGGCGTAGTTGTCCAGGCCGACGAACTTGTAGGTGGCGTCGATGTGGTTGACGCCGATCGTGCGGGCCGAGTTGAGGCTGTTGGCGTCGGTGAACGTCAGATAGACGCCCCGCACCAGCGGATAGAGCACCAGTCCGCCGAGCACGACGACCACCGGGGCGATCATCGCGTACGCGTACCAGTACTTCTGGTACGAGTGCTTCAGGCGCTGCGTCCGGCCGGAGCCCGGCCCTCGGTCACCGCGCCGCTTGCCGGTCGCTCGATCGATGGCGACTGTCATGGTTCGACACCTTCTGGAAGATCAGGGGTTGGGCGCGAGGACCGGCGCCCCGCCGCGGGGCTCGCCGGGTCCGCCGGCCGCCGGATCCGTCCCCCCTGGGCGGATCCGACGGCCGCGCGGGTCACTTGCTGAAGTCCGGGACCAGCTTGGCGATCGCGGTCTCCGCGTTGCCCAGGCCCTTGTCCAGCGACTCCTTGCCACCCGCGATCTTCGGCAGCTCGGTGTCGAGCGGTCCCCACAGCGAGCTGTACTCGGGCAGCGCCGGGCGCGGCTGGGCGGCGGAGAGCACGCCCTGGTAACCGGCGATGCCCGGGTCGGCCTTGACCTTGGCGGTGTAGGCGTCGTCGCGCGTCGGCAGCGTGGAGTTCTTGAGGGCGATCGTCTCCTGGGAGCTCGCCGACGTCATGAACTTCAGGAACTTCAGCGACGCGTCCTGGTGGGCCTTGTCGGACCCGGCGTACACCGAGAGGTTGTGACCGCCGGTCGGGGCGCCCGCCTTGCCGCTGGAGCCGGCCGGGACGGTGGCGATGCCGAGGTTGGCCTTGTCCTTGAAGGCCGAGCCCTTGTAGAAGTTCGTGATCTCCCACGGGCCCTGGACGATCGCGGCGACCTTGCCGTTGACGAAGGCGTCCTGGATGTGGGCGTACGCGTCGGCGGTGGTGTCGGCCTTGTGCAGGCCCTTGCCGGAGAACAGGCCCTGCCAGGTCCCGTACGCCTTCTTGGCGGGCGCCGAGTTCACCGTGATCTTCTTGGCGGTGGCGTCGACCGTGTCGGTGCCCTCGCCGTAGAGGAACGACTGGGCGTAGTACGCCTGGGTGGAGCCCCAGTAGCCGTCGACGCCGGTCTTCTTCTGGACCGTGGCCGCGTCGGACTTCAGCTCGTCCCAGGTGGCGGGCGCCTTGGCAATACCGGCCTTCTTGAAGAGGTCCTTGTTGTAGACGAGCGCGAGGGTGTCGGTGACCAGCGGCACACCGTACGTCTTGCCCTCGTACTGGGCCTGCTTGATCAGGCTGGGCTGGAACTTGCCCTGGTCCGCGAGGGCTTCGGTGCCGTCGAGGGGCAGGAAGAAGCCCTTCTTCGCGAACGCCGGGGTCCAGCCGACCTCGGAACGCAGGATGTCCGGGGCGCCCTTGGAGCCGGCGGCCGTGTCGAACTTGTTCTGCGCCTGGTCGAAGGGCACGTTGACGTACTTGACCTTGATCTTGGGGTTGGCCTTCTCGAACTCCTTGGCCAGGGCCTTGTACGTCGGCGCCTCATTGGTGGCGTTGGAGGTGTCCCACCAGGTGATGGTGACCGGCCCGTCCGACTTGTCGCTGCCACTGTCACTGCCGCCGCAGGCCGTCGCCGCGAGGGCGAAGGACGCCACCAGCGCGGTGGCCGCTATGCCACGCCGCATGAGATCTCCTTGAGGGTGAAAGCCCGTGTGGTGGGAGGTGACGGCCCCGTCTGCCGCCCCCTGCCGACTCACCGACGCGCCGTTGCCGCCGCCGGGCGACGTGAACGTAACAGCGATGTAAGCGGCGCGAAAGGCCTTGCAGCAAAAAAGTGCAAGGACTGTCCGGAGTTACCCGTCCGTGACGTGTCACCGACCACCTCTGACCACTGATGCACGGCCGCTCAGCGGGGTTCGGCCACCTTCTGCAAGACTCTGCAAGCTCTTGCCATACCCGGCGGATACGAGGATCATCGCCCCGTCAGCGCCCGCGGGAGCCACCCCCTTTCCCGCGGCGCGGCACGGGGACACCGACCAGCATCACAAGGGAGCGCGATGACGCAGCAGCCCGCAGCGGGACGTTCACCAGCCCGCCCGAGGCGCCCGGTCGGTGGGCAACGCGCAAACCGGCCGGTACAGTCCCCTCCTGTGACCACACGGCTTGCCGACATCGCAGCCCAGGCAGGGGTCAGTGAGGCGACTGTCAGCCGCGTCCTGAACGGGAAGCCGGGCGTCGCCGCGACCACGCGCCAGTCCGTTCTGGCCGCCCTCGACGTCCTCGGCTACGAGCGCCCGGTGCGGCTGCGGCAGCGCAGCGAGGGCCTGGTGGGCCTGATAACTCCGGAGCTGGAGAACCCGATATTCCCGGCCCTCGCCCAGGTCATCGGCCAGGCGCTGACGCGACAGGGATACACCCCGGTCCTCGCCACCCAGACCCCCGGCGGCTCCACCGAGGACGAGCTGACGGAGATGCTCGTCGACCGGGGCGTCGCCGGCATCATCTTCGTCTCCGGACTGCACGCCGACACCTCCGCCGACATGCAGCGCTACGAGCAGTTGCGCGCCCAGGGCGTGCCGTTCGTCCTCGTCGACGGTTTCTCGCCGAAGGTGCAGGCGCCGTTCATCTCGCCCGACGACCGCGCGGCGATGACCCTCGCGGTCACCCACCTCGTCTCGCTCGGCCACACCCGGATCGGTCTCGCCCTCGGCCCGAAGCGTTTCGTGCCGGTGCAGCGGAAGATCGAGGGGTTCGTGCGCGCGCTGCAGGAGCAGTTGGGGCTGCGCTCCGACGACATCGAGGAGCGCCTCGTCCAGCACTCGCTGTACACCCTGGAGGGCGGCCAGGCCGCCGCCACCGCCCTGATGGACCGGGGGTGCACCGCGGTGGTGTGCGCCAGCGACATGATGGCGCTCGGCGCGATACGGGCAGCCCGGCAGCGCGGTCTGGACGTGCCGAAGGACGTGTCGGTGGTCGGCTTCGACGACTCGCCCCTCATCGCCTTCACGGATCCGCCGCTGACCACGATCCGCAAGCCGGTGCCCGCCATGGGCCAGGCCGCGGTGCGCACGCTGCTGGAGGAGATCGGCGGGACCCCTGCGCCGCACAGCGAGTTCGTGTTCATGCCGGAACTGGTGGTGCGCGGTTCGACGGCTTCGGCCCCTGGGGACCGAAATCGTCCCTGAGGGGGAGAATTCGCCGCTCCCAGGACTCCACGAGATGTAGGAAATGCGACCTGGACCCGACCAAGGGATGATCGGTCGGGTAGGGCTTTTCTGGCAGACTCTGTCCTTATGGGTGAGACGACCGTGACGACACTGGAAGGCCGGGAGCAGGCCACTCCACAGTCCGTTCCGGGCAGCTCGAACGTCCGCACGGACCGGGCTCTGCTGCGCCGGCTGCGCACCCCGCGCCGCCCCCGTCTCTGGTTCGAGATCCTGCTGATCGGCGTGAGTTACTGGACGTACTCACTCATCCGCAACGCGGTGCCGGAGCAGAAGACGCAGGCGTTGCGCAACACCGACTGGATCTGGCGGGCCGAGCACCACCTCGGGATCGCCGTCGAGGAGGCGGTCAACCACGCCGTGAACTCGGTGACATGGCTGATCGTCGGTATGAACTACTACTACGCGACCCTGCACTTCGTGGTGACGCTGGGTGTGCTGGTGTGGCTCTTCCGCAGCCACCCCGGCCGTTACGCGGCGGCGCGCACGGCGCTGTTCGCAACGACCGCCGTCGCCCTGGTCGGTTACTACTTCTTCCCGCTCGCCCCGCCCCGGCTGATGACCGGCGGTTCGTTCGTGGACACGGTCCTGGTCCACCAGACGTGGGGGTCCATGGCGTCCGGCGATCTGAAGCACATGTCGAACCAGTACGCGGCGATGCCGTCCATGCACATCGGCTGGTCCCTGTGGTGCGGCCTGACCATCGTCGCGCTGGCGTCGGCTCCCTGGGCCCGCATCCTGGGCCTGCTCTACCCGGCCGCCACCCTGCTGGTCATCGTCGCCACGGCCAACCACTTCTGGCTGGACGCGGTGGGCGGGATGATCTGCCTCGCCTTCGGCATCACGGTGGCCCGCCTCTGGTACGGCGCCCTGCCGTACGCCATGCCGCGCTGGGTCCCGGGGACCGGCGGCCGGCCGCTGCTGCCGCTCAAACCCTGACCGGGCACGCCGCACGGCCTCCGCGCCGACGGCTCACCCCTGGCGGGCGGTGTCCCGCAGCGCGTCGAGCAGCGTGCGCAGGGCGGGCTGGGACGGAGCCGTCTCGCGTACGGCGGCGTAGATGGCGCGTACCGGCTCGGGGCCCCGCACCTCGCGGATCACCACGTCCGGGTGGCGGGCGCCCAGTCCCAGCCGCGGGACGAGGCTGACACCGAGACCGGCCGCGACGAACCCCTGCGCGGTGACGTAGTCGCCGCTCTCCACCACGAAGCCGGGCCGGAACCCGGCCGCGGCGCATGCGTCGAGCTGCGCGTCCAGGCACGGCCCCGGCCACTCGCTGCCGACCCAGGGCTCCTGGGCCAGTTCGGCCAGGTCGAGCACCCGGCGCCGGGCGAGACGGTGCCCCTTGGGGAGCACCGCGCGGTACGGATCGTCAAGGAGATGCACCAGTCGTACCCCCTCGAGTTCCGTGCTCTCGGGCGCTCGCACCACCAGCGCCAGATCGGCCCGCCCCTCCTTCACGTCGGGCAGCGGATCCTCGGGGTCGATCAGCTTCAACTCGACACGCACCCGCGGGTGTTCGGCCCGCAGCCGGGCCACCGCCGGTGCCACCAGAGAAGCGCCCGCGGTGGTGAAGTAGCGGACCGTGAGCCGTCCGGTGCGCCCGGCGCGCAGATCGGCCAGCGCGGTCTCGGCCTCGGCGACCTGCCGGCCGATGGCGTCCGCGTACTCGGCGACCAGCAGCCCGGCCGCCGTGGGCCGCACACCCCGGCCGACCCGCTCCAGCAGCGCCGTACCGGCCTGTTTCTCCAGTGCGGTGATCTGCTGGCTGACGGCGGAGGGCGTGTAACCGAGGTCGGCCGCCGCCGCGGTCACCGAACCGCTGCTCACCACTGCCCGCAGGACCTGCATGCGCCGTACATCAAGCATGCAGCACAGCTTAACAGTGCATGCAGGACTCTTCACTTGTCCTCACACGTTCCGTCCGGGACCGTGGGCGCATGCCTTCCCACCTGGCCTCGTCCCTCCGCATGGGCCTGCTCGCGCTGCTCTGGGGCTCCGGCTTCCTCTGGATCAAGCTGGCCCTGAACCACGGCCTGTCGCCCGCCCAGATCGCGGTCGCCCGCTGCGCGCTGGGCACCGCCGTCCTGCTGGTCCTCGCCCGGGGAGGCGGCGCGCGGCTCCCCCGCTCACGGGCCACGTGGGGCCACCTCGTGGTGGCCGCCCTCTTCTGCAACGCCGTCCCCTTCGCCCTCTTCGCCGTCGGCGAGCAGACGGTGGACTCCGGCGTGGCGGGCGTCCTCAACGCCACAACTCCCCTGTGGTCCCTGCTGATCGGCATCCTCCTGGGCACGGACCGCGGCCTCTCCCCGCGCCGCCTGACCGGCCTGCTGCTCGGCTTCGCGGGGACGCTGCTGATCTTCGCGCCCTGGCAGCGCTCGGGGCTGCTGAGCTGGGGTGCCGTGGCGCTGCTGGCCGCCGCGATGAGCTACGCCGTGGCCTTCGCCTACATGGGCCGCCATCTCACGGACCGGGGTGCGCCGATGGCCGTCTCGGCGGCCCAGCTCCTGACCGCCACGGCCTGGACCACCCTCGCCCTCCCCGTCACCGGCGCCGGCCCGCTGCGCGCCGACCTGACGGCCGTCCTCGCGGTGGCCGCCCTCGGCATCCTCGGCACGGGCATCACGTTCTACCTCAATTACCGTCTGATCGCCGACGAGGGCCCCACCAGCGCGGCCACCGTCGGCTATCTCCTCCCGGTGGTCTCGGTCGCCCTGGGCGCGGTGGTGCTCCACGAGGAGATCGGCCCGCGGGTCGTCGCGGGCATGGCGGTGGTCCTGGCCGGGGTGGCCCTGACCCGCACACGCACGCCCGCCACGGCGGACCGGTTGCGGGCCGGTGCCGCGCAGGAGGCTCACGCCCCGTAGAACAGTTCCTCCGCCACCGCCCGGGCCCGCCGCGTGGTCCGCCGGTACGCGTCCAGCATGTCCCCGACGTGGCCGGCCCCGTACCCCAAGTACCTTCCTACGGCGGCCAGTTCACGTCCGTCGGAGGGGAACGTGTCCCCCGCCCGGCCGCGTACCAGCATCACCGCGTTGCGGACCCGGGTGGCGAGCACCCACGCCTCGTCCAGGGTCTCCGCGTCCTCCGCGGACAGCAGCCCCGCGGCGCAGGCCGCCGCGAGCGCGCCGCGTGTGCGGGTCGTCCGCAGCCCCGGCTCGGCCCACCCGTGCTGGAGCTGCAGCAGCTGGACGGTCCACTCCACGTCGGACAGTCCGCCACGGCCCAGCTTGGTGTGGAGGGTCGGGTCGGCGCCGCGCGGCATCCGCTCGGTCTCCATCCGGGCCTTGAGGCGGCGGATCTCCCGCACGGCGTCGTCCCCGAGCCCCTCCGCCGGATACCGCAGCGGATCGACCAGTTCGATGAAACGGCGCCCCAAGTCCTCGTCGCCTGCGACGTGTTCGGCTCGCAGCAGGGCCTGCGACTCCCAGACCAGGGACCAGCGGCGGTAGTAGGCCGTGTACGAGTTCAACGTCCGTACCAGCGGCCCGGACTTGCCCTCGGGACGCAGGTCCGCGTCGATGAGCAGCGGCGGGTCCGCGCTGGGGATCTGCAGCAGCCGCCGCATCTCGGAGACCACGGCGTTCGCGGCGCGCGAGGCCTCCTGTTCGGCGACACCCTCCCGCGGCTCGTGCACGAACAGCACGTCCGCGTCGGAGCCGTAACCCAGTTCGTGTCCCCCGAAACGGCCCATCCCGATCACGGCGAACCGGGTGGGCAGCGTCTCCCCCCACCCGTCGCGCACCACGGCCCGCAGGGTGCCCGCGAGGGTTGCGGCGGTGAGGTCCGAGATCGCGCCGCCGACCCGGTCCACAAGCGCGCCCTGGTCGGCCACGACCGGGGTCTCCTCGGTGCCGTAGGAGGCGACGATGTCGGCGGCGGCGGTGCGGAACAGCTCGCGTCGGCGCACCCCGCGGGCGGCGGTGACCGCCTGCTCGCCGTTGGCGGCCCGGCCGACCGCGGCGAGGATCTCCTGCTCCAGGTGGGCGTGGGAGCGCGGTTCGAGGCCGCCGCCGACCCCGTCGCCCAGCAGCGCCACCGCTTCCGGGGCGCGCATCAGCAGATCGGGCGCGAGCCGGCCGGCGGACAGCACGCGTGCCAGGTTCTCGGCGGCGGCCCCCTCGTCCCGCAACAGCCGCAGATACCAGGGGGTCTTGCCCAACGCGTCCGACACCTTGCGGAAGTTGAGCAGCCCGGCGTCCGGTTCCGCGGAGTCGGCGAACCAGCCCAGCAGCACGGGCAGCAGGGTCCGCTGGATCGCCGCCTTGCGGGTGACCCCGGAGGCCAGCGCCTCCAGATGGCGCAGCGCCGCGGCGGGATCGGCGTACCCGAGCGCGACCAGCCGCTCCCGTGCCGCTCCGGGGCTCAACCGGGTCTCGCCGGGGGCGAGTTGGGCGACGGCGTCGAGCAGCGGCCGGTAGAAGAGCTTCTCGTGCAGCCGCCGTACGACGGAGGCGTGCCGCTTCCATTCGCGGTTCAGCTCGGTCACCGGGTCGGTGCGCAGCCCGAGCGAGCGCCCGATGCGCCGCAGATCGGCATCGTCCTCGGGCACCAGGTGGGTGCGGCGCAGCCGGTAGAGCTGTATGCGGTGCTCCATGGACCGCAGGAAGCGGTACGCCTCGTCGAGCTGCACCGCGTCGACGCGTCCCACGTATCCGCCCGCCGCCAGCGCCTTCAGCGCGTCGAGGGTGGTCCCGCTGCGCAGCGAGGTATCGGCCCTGCCGTGCACCAACTGCAGGAGCTGTACGGCGAATTCGACATCGCGCAGACCGCCGGGTCCGAGCTTGAGCTCGCGCTCGATCTCGGTGGCGGGGATGTTCTCCACGACTCTGCGGCGCATCTTCTGCACGTCGGGCACGAAGTTCTCGCGCTCGGCGGCGTGCCAGACGAGGGGGGCGAGGGTGGCGACGTACTCCTCGCCGAGTCCGAGGTCGCCGGCCACCGGCCGGGCCTTGAGCAGCGCCTGGAACTCCCAGGTCTTGGCCCACCGCTGGTAGTAGGCGAGATGGCTGCTCAGCGTGCGGACGAGGGGGCCGTTGCGCCCCTCCGGCCGCAGATTGGCGTCGACGGGCCAGATGCTGCCCTCGACGGTCGTCTCGGAGCAGATCCGCATCATGTGCGCGGCGAGCCGGCTCGCGGCCTGGATCGCCTTGCCCTCGTCGGCTCCCTCCACGGCCTCGCCCACGAAGATCACGTCGACGTCGGACACGTAATTGAGCTCGTGGCCACCGCACTTGCCCATCGCGATGACCGCGAGGCGGCACAGTGCGGCGTCGTCGGGAGCGGCCGCATGGGCCACGGCGAGCGCGGCGCGCAGGGTCGCCGTCGCGAGGTCGGCGAGCTCGGCGGCGGTCTCGGCCACGTCCGTGGTGCCGCACACGTCACGGGCGGCGATGGACAGCAGACACCGTCGGTAGGCGACCCGCAGCGCGACGGGGTCGGTCGCCTCCGCGAGACCGCGCTCGAACTCCTCCACCCCGGGATGGAGGTCCTGCGGCTCGTACGTCACGAGCGCCTGCCAGTCCCGCGGGTGGCGGGCGAGGTGGTCGGCGAGCGCGGTGGAGGCGCCGAGCACGCCGAGCAGCCGGTCCCGCAGCGGCTTCGCCGCGATCAGCGTGTCCAGCAGCTCCCGCTGCGCCGTGTGCCCGTCCTGCGCCTCGACGAGCCGTACCAGCCCGAGCAGCGCCAGATCCGGGTCGGCGGTGGCGCCCAGGGCGTCGAGCAGCACCGGATCGTCCCGTACGGGGCCCAGCTCGGCGCTGTCCAGCAGTCGCTCGGCGGCGGACGGATCGGTGAAACCGTGCCGCAGCAGCCGCGTGAAGGTACTGCTCCTGCGCCCCGGCGCCGTCATCCTCGGCCTCCCGTCGGATCAAGGTCGTACGAGCCCGAGCCTAACCGCAGAGACCCGGTGAGCGCCGGGGCGGGCGGCCGCGACCGGAACCGGTGAGTCACGCCGGTGTGCGAGGTCCGCCTTCCGCGGGGACCATGTCGTATCAGGAGGAGTTCCATGTCCGGCACCCACCCGCAGACGGGCCTCGACGAGCGCTACGGCGACCCCGGCCTCCTGGCCACCGGCGCTTGCCCTTGCCTTTGCCCTGACCCCGGCCCTGGCCCTGGCCCTGGCTCTCCTGGCTGTCGACGGCAGGGGTACCCGCTCAGCGATGCCGCGAGTGGGGGAGCTTCGAGGTCCGGGACGACGGGGCGTTCGAGGCGGGCGGCGGGCCCCCTTCCGCATATGCGGTGGGCCCTCTTTCGCGTATGCGGTGGCGCCGCGGGCCGCGTTCGGCTTCGGTAAGGGGAGCCGTTCGGCCGGACGCGGTGGCGGTTCGCCCGACGCGGGACCGGCCGCCGGCCGACGCATGACCTACGTGCCACCGACGTACGACGAAGGGACGCACCCCGTGGACATGACCCTCGAAGTGATCGTGCTGCCGGTCTCCGACGTGGACCGGGCCAAGGAGTTCTACGAGGACAGGGTCGGCTTCCACGTCGACCTGGACGGCGAGGTGATGCCGGGGGTGCGGATCGTGCAGCTGACGCCGCCCGGATCCGGGTGTTCCATCGCGCTCGTCGACGGGCTGGAGATCCCGACGGGGACGCCGCGGCCGGGGACGTACCACGGACTGCAACTGGTCGTCGCGGACGCCAAGGCGGCGTACGAGGAGCTGACGGCCCGCGGTCTCGACGTCAGCGAGCCGCAGGTGTTCTCGCCGCAGGACGGCGCCACGTTCATGTACTTCAAGGACCCGGACGGGAACGGCTGGGCGATCCAGGAGTACCGGCAGCGGGACACCAAGCCGCTGCACCTGCTGCTCAGTGAACTGGCGGGCCGGCAACAGTAGTTCA
The DNA here is from genome assembly GCF_042723265.1 of Streptomyces sp. NPDC058371. Classification (NCBI taxonomy): domain Bacteria; kingdom Bacillati; phylum Actinomycetota; class Actinomycetes; order Kitasatosporales; family Streptomycetaceae; genus Streptomyces; species Streptomyces sp. NPDC058371. Next base: position 95,769 of record NZ_JBHXJC010000014.1, read on the forward strand.
CCGGCTTTTCATCCCTCGGGTTGAGGGATGTGCCGCGCGGGAATGTTGGCGTGTGCATGCTCTGTCCGCACCCGTCCTCGTCCCCCCACTCCGGAGGTCCGCAGTGTCCGGCAGAAACGTGTACCACCGCAGTCGTGCCCTGGTGGCATCCGCCCTGGCCTTCGCCGCCGCGGCGGCCGGACTGTGGACCGGGTTCGGCGGCTCGTCCCCGGCGCGAGCCGCGGCCGCGGTCCCGACCCCGGACCACGTCGTCGTCGTGGTCTTCGAGAACCACGCCTACAGCCAGGTGATCGGCTCCTCCAGCGCCCCGTACATCAACTCGCTGAAGACCGGAGGCGCCAGCCTCTCCCAGTCGTACGCCGAGACGCACCCGAGCCAGCCCAACTACTTCGCCCTGTTCTCCGGCTCCACCCAGGGCATCACCGACGACAGCTGCTACACGCCCGGCTTCTCCTCCGCCCCGAACCTCGCCTCCGAGCTGATCGCGGCGGGCAAGTCCTGGGCGAGCTACAACGAGACGCTGCCCAGCCAGGGCTCCACGACGTGCAGCAGCGGCGACTACGCCCGCAAGCACAACCCGTGGTTCGGCTTCAGCAACGTACCGACGTCCAGCGCCAGGACCTTCACGCAGTTCCCCACGGACTACGCGACGCTTCCGCAGGTCTCCTTCGCCGTGCCGAACCTGTGCAGCGACATGCACGACTGCTCGGTGTCCACCGGTGACACCTGGCTGAAGAACAAGCTGGGTGCGTACGCGACCTGGGCCAAGACCCACAACAGTCTCCTCGTCGTCACCTTCGACGAGGACAACCGGCTCAGCGGCAACCGGATCCCGACGGTGCTGTACGGCCAGCAGGTGACCGCGGGCTCCTCGTCCTCGACCACCTACAACCACTACGACCTGCTGCGCACCCTGGAGGACATGCACGGCCTCCCGCACGCGGGGAACGCCGCCTCCGCCAAGGACATCACCGGCATCTGGACGTCCTGAGGTGTACGTGGCGGACAGCCGAGCCGGCTCCCCGGCGACGGCGTCCGCGGACGGCGCCGCCCGGCCCCGAGCCGGGCGGCGCCGTGCCGCGGTCGCACCGACGGTCCTGGCGCTCGGCACGGTCAGCCTGATCACCGACGTCTCCTCGGAGATGGTGACGGCGGTGCTGCCCCTGTACCTGGTGGCGGGCCTCGGCCTGTCGCCGCTGGGCTTCGGGCTCCTCGACGGGATCTACAACGGGTTCTCGGCGCTGGTGCGGCTGGCCGGCGGTCACCTCGCCGACCGCGGGGGCGGCCGTCACAAGTGGGTCGCGGGCTTCGGCTACGGCCTGTCGGCGGCCTGCAAGCCCCTGCTCCTGATGGCTCAGACCCTCACCCCCATCGGCCTGATCCTCGCCGCCGACCGCACCGGCAAGGGCCTGCGCACGGCCCCGCGCGACGCCCTGATCTCCCTGTCGAGCACGCCCGAGACGCGGGGGCGCTCCTTCGGTGTGCACCGGGCCATGGACACGGCGGGCGCGCTCATCGGTCCGCTGGTCGCGTTCCTGATCCTCCGGGCGACGGTGGACGGGTACGACGCGGTGTTCATGGTGAGCTTCTGCGTGGCGGTGGCGGGTGTCCTGGTGCTGGTGCTGTTCGTGCCCGGGGCGGTGACCGGTCCCCGGCAGAGCAAGGTGGGCGCCACTTCCCCCAGCCGGGATGCAGCCCCCCGCACGCCCCTGCCCAGCCTCCGCGCGGCTCTCGCCCTGCTGCACCGGCGCGACCTGCGCCGGATCACCGTCTGCGCCCTCCTTCTCGGCCTCGCGACGGTCAGCGACTCCTTCGTCTATCTGCTGCTCCAGCGGCGCCTCGGCGTGCCGGACCGCTGGTTCGCCCTGCTCCCCGTCGGCACGGCGGCCGCGTTCCTCCTCCTCGCCGTCCCGCTGGGGCGGCTCGCGGACCGGGTCGGCCGTCGGCAGGTGTTCCTCGCGGGCCACGGCGCCCTGCTCCTGGCGTACGTCCTGCTGCTCTCCTCCTGGCACGGGAGCGCGCTGCCGTACGCGGTCCTGCTCCTGCACGGCGGCTTCTACGCGGCGACGGACGGCGTGCTGATGGCCGCCGCGTCGGACAGCGTGCCCGCGGAGCTGCGTTCGTCGGGGCTGGCCCTGGTGCAGACGGGCCAGGCGCTGGCCCGGTTCGTCTGCTCGCTGGGCTTCGGGGCGGCCTGGACGGCGTGGGGCGACCGTACGGCGCTGACCGCGTCGGCCGTGGCGCTCGCCGGCTGCGCGCTGTTCGCACTCCGTCTCTGTCCGACCGCACCGCCCTCGGAGGGCACCGTATGACCCTGCGCTCCCGCATCCTGGTCCTGATCGCGGCCCTCGTCGTCCTGGCCGGCGTCGCCACCGCCTCCGTGCTGCACGCCTCGGCCCGCGCCGACCGCCGCGACCGGGCCCGGCCGGGCGGCCCGACGATCACCGCGGGTCCGGTCGCGCTGACCGGTGACGCCGGCCGTCTGGTGTTCCGGAACATGGCGTGGGGCCCGCACCGGGACGAGCTGACGACGGTCCCGGCGTCGGATCCGTCGGGCCCGCGCACCGCGTCGAAGGTCAAGTGCCTGCGCTTCTACGCGGCTTCGGGCACCGGGGTCTGCCTCCAGGCGGTGCACGGCGCCGTCCAGGACACCTACCGGGCGATCCTGCTCGACGCGCACCTGCGCGAGACGGCCCGCTACGACGTCCCCGGCATCCCGTCCCGCGCCCGCGTCTCCCCCACCGGCCGGTACGCCGCCTGGACGGCGTTCGTGGGCGGCGACTCGTACGCGGGCACGAACTTCTCCACCCGCGCGGCGATCGTCGACACCCGCACGGGGAAACTGACCTCTTCCCTGGAGGCGTTCCGCATCGTCAAGGACGGCAGGACGTACCGCGCGGCGGACGTGAACTTCTGGGGCGTCACGTTCGCGGACGACGACCGCACCTTCTACGCGACGCTGGCGACGAAGGGCTCGACCTATCTGGTCCGGGGCGACCTCCGGGCCCGTACGGTCACCACCGTGCGCTCGAACGTCGAATGCCCGTCACTCTCCCCCGACGGCACGCGCATCGCCTTCAAGAAACGCGTCAAGGGCCTCTCCAAGGACGCCCCTTGGCGCCTCTACACCCTGGACCTGCGCACCCTGCGGGAGACCCCGCTCGCCGAGCCCCGCAGCGTCGACGACCAGGCCGTCTGGCGCGACGACCACACCCTGGTCTACGCCCTCCCCGGCGACTACGGCGCCGACCTCTACACGGTCCCGTCCGACGGCACGGGAAAGCCGCGGCGCATCAGCACCGCGGCCGTGTCTCCCGCGTATGTGAACTAGTGCCGCATCAGGCAACGTTCGCGCTGCCGGAGGCCCTGCCCGCCGACGGCTTCGGCCGCTGACGATAATCGACCGATGAGTGCCATCGAACGCCCGTTGCCGCCCCTGAACACCGACGAGCGCACCGTGCTCGAAAGCTGGCTTGACTTTCACCGCGCCACGCTCGCCATGAAGTGCGAGGGCCTGGACGATGAGCAGGCCGCCGTCGCGTCCGTGCCGCCGTCCGGCTTCACAATGACCGGCCTCGTCCAGCACATGGCGGAGGTGGAGCGGAACTGGTTCCGCCGAGTGTTCGCGGGAGAACAGGCCCTGCCCATCTACGATCCGCAGGCCGACCCGGCTGCGTCCGACGGCGGCTTCGAACTGGCCGAGGACGCCACACTGCACGACGCCCTCGCCACCTGGCACGCGGAGATCGCCCGCGCCCGCGAGCTCTGCGCCGACCGTGCTCTGACCGACACGGGCCGCTTCATGGAGCAGGACGTCAACCTCCGCTGGATCTACGTCCACATGATCGAGGAGTACGCCCGCCACAACGGACACGCCGACCTGCTCCGGGAACGCATCGACGGCACCACGGGTGTATGACGCCAGATCAGGCCGCGTTCGCCCTGGTCGAGCACCTCTACGCGATCGCCGACGCCGAGGTCATACCCGAGGACGGCGAGCCTGAAGTCAGCTTCAAGATGCCGGAGGGCTGCAAGATCGACGTCTCCGCCTCAGAAATTGCTGAGGCCTCCCCCGCCACGGGGACGCCGTCGGCGAAGTGACCCGTGGCCGCACAGCCGAGAGGGCCCACGGTCGACGACCGCGGGCCCTCTCGCAGAAGACGGAAGTGACAGCTCTGACCTGCCCCTACAGCACCGGCAGGTTCTTCCGCAGCTCGAACGCCGTGACCTCGCTGCGGTACTCCTCCCACTCCGACTTCTTGTTGCGCAGGAAGAAGTCGAAGACGTGCTCGCCGAGGGTCTCGGCGACCAGTTCGCTGCGTTCCATGAGAGTCAGCGCCTCGCCGAGGTTCTGCGGCAGGGGCTCGATGCCCATCGCGCGGCGCTCGGCGTCGCGGAGGGCCCAGACGTCGTCGTCGGCGCCGGGCGGCAGCTCGTAGCCCTCTTCGATGCCCTTGAGGCCGGCGGCGAGAAGAAGGGCGTAGGCCAGGTAAGGGTTCGCGCCCGAGTCGAGGGAGCGGACCTCCACGCGCGCGGAGCCGGTCTTGCCGGGCTTGTACATCGGGACGCGGACCAGGGCGGAGCGGTTGTTGTGGCCCCAGCAGATGTACGAGGGGGCCTCGCCGCCGGCGCCCGCGGTGCGCTCGGAGCCGCCCCAGATGCGCTTGTAGGAGTTGACCCACTGGTTGGTGACGGCCGAGATCTCCGCGGCGTGCTTCAGCAGGCCCGCGATGAAGGAGCGGCCGACCTTGGAGAGCTGGTACTCCGAGCCGGACTCGTAGAACGCGTTGCGGTCGCCCTCGAAGAGGGAGAGGTGGGTATGCATCCCGGAGCCCGGGTGCTCCGAGAACGGCTTCGGCATGAAGGTCGCCTGGACCCCCTGCTCCAGCGCCACCTGCTTCATGACCAGGCGGAACGTCATGATGTTGTCGGCCGTGGAGAGCGCGTCGGCGTAGCGGAGGTCGATCTCCTGCTGGCCGGGCGCGCCCTCGTGGTGGGAGAACTCGACCGAGATGCCCATCGACTCCAGCATGGTGATCGCCTGGCGGCGGAAGTCCATGCCGACGTTCTGCGGGGTGTGGTCGAAGTAGCCGGAGTTGTCGGCGGGCGTGGGCCGCGAGCCGTCCAGCGGGCGGTCCTTCAGCAGGAAGAACTCGATCTCCGGGTGGGTGTAGAAGGTGAAGCCCAGGTCCGAGGTCTTGGCGAGGGCGCGCTTGAGGACGTAGCGCGGGTCCGCGAAGGAAGGGGACCCGTCCGGCATGAGGATGTCGCAGAACATACGGGCGGTGCCGGGAGCCTCCGCACGCCACGGCAGGACCTGGAAGGTCGACGGATCGGGCTTGGCGATCATGTCGGACTCGTACACCCGGGCGAAGCCCTCGATGGCCGAGCCGTCGAACCCGATGCCCTCGTCGAAGGCCTGTTCCAGCTCGGCCGGGGCCACGGCCACCGACTTGAGGAAGCCGAGTACGTCCGTGAACCACAGGCGTACGAACCGGATGTCCCGCTCCTCCAGTGTCCGGAGCACGAACTCCTGCTGCTTGTCCATCTTCCGCTTCCACCCATCCTTGCTGGTCAGGCCGCCTGCTCCCACGCCTCGGGGACGGTCGGGGCACCTGAGCATCCCACCACAACACCATTTCGTGCGCGTTGCGGACCATGATCGGCCGGGCGGCCACGGTCTGAACGCCTCACGTACGGCAGGTGTCCTGCTCTGCTGCCCATAGTGCCTGCTCACCCGGGTCCGGCGATACCGAGGAGCGGGGTCGACTCGGACCCGGTGACAACCGTGCCCGGCCGCCTTCGGACATTCCTGTGGCCTCCCTGCATACCCCGCCCCCGTTCCCACTACGATCAGCGGACCCGACCGTCCCGCCCGTCCCACCTGATGAAGGACTCGCCATGGGTGCCGCCAAGAACACCAGCAATGCCTCGCGCAAGGCGCGTATAGAGGAGCTGCGCCGCGCCGAGCGTTCCCGCGAGCGCCGCAACCGGATCCTCACGATCACCGCGAGCGTGGTGGTCGTCGCGGGTCTGGTGGCCGGCGGGGCCTACATCGTCACCTCGCAGTCGGACAAGGACAGCTCGGCGAGCGACTCGAAGGGCTCGGCGGGCCACTTCGTCACCGGCAAGGACGGCGTGAAGACCTGGAAGGGCACGCTGGGCCGCACCCATGTCACCAAGACCGTGAAGTACCCGATGGAGCCCCCGGTCGGCGGTGACCACAACCAGGTCTGGATGAACTGCAACGGCGACGTCTACACGAAGTCGGTCAACAACATGAACGCCGTGCACTCGCTGGAGCACGGCGCGGTCTGGGTGACGTACAACAGCAAGGCGTCGGACGCCGACGTCAAGGCGCTCGCGGCGAAGGTCAAGAAGACCCCGTACACGCTGATGAGCCCCGTCGCGGACCAGAAGGACCCGATCATGCTCAGCGCCTGGGGCAAGCAGCGCACGGTGAAGAGCGCGAGCGACCCGGACGTCGACGCCTTCTTCGCGTCGTACGTCCAGGGCAAGCAGACGCCGGAGCCGGGCGCCGCCTGCACCAACGGTCTGTCGCAGTGAGCCGGATGCGCCAGACGGGCTGGATCGCCGGGACGGCCGCGGCGGCGCTCGTGGCGGCCGGCGCGATCACGTACGCGGTCGCCGACGGCGGTGACTCGGGCACGCGCACGCCCACCGCCGACTCGGCGGACGCGGGCTTCGCGCGGGACATGTCGGTCCACCACCAGCAGGCCGTCGAGATGTCGTACATCGTGCGCGACCGCACGAAGGACGAAGAGGTACGGCGGCTCGCGTACGACATCGCGCAGACGCAGGCCAACCAGCGCGGCATGCTGCTGGGCTGGCTCGATCTGTGGGAGCTGCCGAAGGTGTCGGCGGACCCGCCCATGACGTGGATGGACATGGGCGGCATGGCGTCCGGCAAGGACGGCGCGCTGATGCCGGGCATGGCGACCGACACGCAGCTGAAGAAGCTGAACACGCTCAGCGGCAAGCCGGCCGAAGTCCTCTATCTGCAGCTGATGACGGCCCACCACCAGGGCGGAATCCACATGGCCGAGGGCTGTGCCGAGAAGTGCAAGGTCGGCGTGGAGCGCCGGCTCGCGCAGGGCATGGTGGACTCCCAGCAGTCGGAGATCGACCTCATGGCGGGCCTGCTCAAGGAGCGGGGCGCGAAGGCGCTGGACTGACCCGTCCGGGGCTGCGACGCACCCCCGGACGGGAAAAAGGAACCGCAGCACCCCCCGGCCGGGAAAAAGGAACCCTCGCACCCCCCGGCCGCGAAAAGGGAACCCTCGCACCGCAGACCGAGGGATATCCCTATGACCTGCGCCGGGGATTGCCTCCATACCGGCCCAAAGGGCGGCCAATCAGACCCACTTGAGGTTTCCTTGGCCTTTTCATTCCCCTGGCATGAACGGTTCATCGCGAGAGTGACCCCAGCGTGATCCACTCCCCGTGCCCGGACATCGCACGGGGTCTACGCGGATCACGGACCGACCACTACATGCGAAGAATCGCATCGCAGGGGGTTCTATGAGATCCAACCGCGCCACCGCGCGCGCCGGAGTGAGCCTGGCAGCAACACTGCCGCTCCTCGCCGGCGCGCTGGCGCTCGGCATACCCGCGGCCCATGCCGCGGACGGCCCGGGCCGCGACACCCTCACGGGCACCAAGCCCGCGTGGGCGACGGCCACGGCGGACAAGGGGGCCACGTCCGACAGCTCCCAGGTCTCCGCCCGGGTCTACCTCGCCGGCCGGGACGCCTCCGGTCTGGCCGCGTACGCCAAGGCCGTGTCCGACCCGGACTCGGCCTCGTACGGGAAGTACCTCAGCGCCAAGCAGACGCAGCAGCGTTTCGGCGCGACCAAGGCGCAGGTAGCCGCGGTCACCTCGTGGCTGAAGTCGGCGGGCCTGAAGGTCACCGGCACCACGCAGCACTACGTCTCCGTGACGGGTGATGTGGCCGCCGCCGAGAAGGCGTTCGGCACGCAGCTGCACAACTACACCAAGGGCAAGAAGACCTACCGGGCGCCGTCGAAGACGGCTTCCGCGCCGGCCGCCCTGGACGGTGCCGTCCTGACCGTCACCGGCCTGGACAGCGCCCCGCACAAGGCGTCGCACCAGGATCAACTGCCGCCGCCGGACGCGGTGTTCCGCAACTCCGGGCCGTTCTCCTCGTACTACGGCTCCAAGACCGCGAGCTCCCTGCCGTCCGCGTACGGCAAGAAGATCCCGTATGCGGTCAAGGGCTACACGGGCAAGCAGCTGCGCGCCGCCTACGGTGCGGGCAAGGGCACCGGCAAGGGGGTGCGGGTCGCCATCACCGACGCGTACGCCTCGCCGACCATCGCCTACGACGCGGCCACCTACGCGAAGAAGCACGGTGACGCCAAGTACAGCAGCGGCCAGCTGCGTCAGGTGCTGCCCGCGGAGTACACGAAGACCGAGGAGTGCGGGGCCGCCGGCTGGTACGGCGAGGAGACCCTCGACGTCGAGGCCGTGCACGCGGTCGCGCCCGCGGCGAACATCACGTACGTGGGTGCCGCCTCCTGCTACGACGACGATTTCCTCGACACGCTCGGCAAGATCGTCGACGGGCACCTCGCGGACATCGTCTCCAACTCGTGGGGCGACATCGAGGCCAACCAGACCCCGGACCTCGCGGCCGCCTACGACCAGGTCTTCCAGTTCGGCGCGGTCGAGGGCATCGGCTTCTACTTCTCCTCCGGCGACAACGGCGACGAGGTCGCCAACACCGGTACGAAGCAGGTCGACACCCCGGCCAACTCGGCCTGGGTGACGGCGGTCGGCGGTACCTCGCTGGCGGTCGGCAAGAACGACAAGTACCAGTTCGAGACCGGCTGGGGCACCGAGAAGGCGTCGCTGTCCGCGGACGGCAAGAGCTGGACGGACTTCCCGGGCGCGTACACCTCGGGCGCGGGCGGCGGCACCAGCAAGACCGTGGCGGAGCCCTTCTACCAGAAGGGTGTCGTCCCGGACGCGCTCGCCACGGCCAACAGCGCCGCCGGCAACCGTGTCGTCCCGGACATCGCGGCGATCGCCGACCCCAACACCGGTTTCAAGGTCGGCCAGACGCAGACCTTCCCGGACGGGTCGCAGAAGTACGACGAGTACCGGATCGGCGGCACCTCGCTCGCCGCGCCGGTGATCGCGGGTGTCCAGGCCCTGGCCCAGGAGGCGCGCGGCGGCAAGCCGATCGGCTTCGCCAACCCGTCGATCTACGCGAAGTACGGCTCGAAGGTGTACCACGACGTGACGGACACCCCGACGGGCTCCGAACTCGCCGTGGCGCGCATTGACTTCGCCAACGGCATCGACGCGACGGACGGTCTGCTGACCTCCGTCCGCAGCCTCGGCAAGGACAGCTCGCTGAAGGCCGTGAAGGGCTACGACGACGTCACCGGAGTGGGCTCGCCCGCCGCCGGTTACATCTCCTCGTACCGCCGCCACTGACGGTCACGCATCACCGCGTCATCACTGCGCCCGCCCTTCGTCGAAGGGCGGGCGCACGTGCGTCCGCCCCTCGCCGGTCGCGTCTTCCGTGGCGCCGCTGGAGAGCAGCGCGTCCGCGACGTCCTCGGGGCGGTCGAGCATCACGAGGTGACCGGAGGGCGCGACCACACGGAAGGCGGCGCCCAGGTACGCGGCCAGCGCCCGCTGCCGCCCCAGCCACCGCGGCGAGCCGGCCGCGAGGACCGCGACCGGGACGTCCGGAAGCGGGAAGTCCCTGCGCAGCGCGGCCAGTTCGACGGCCTCGTCGGCGTAGGTGGCGTTCTCGGCGAGGACGGCACGCAGCGAACGACTCGTGCCGTAGGTGCGGCGCACCAGGGCGTACGGGGCCGGGTCGCCGGGGGTACGGCGGGGGCGGGGGCGGCCCTCCGGGGGCCGGTGGGTGAGGCCGTCGGGTCCGTCGCCGTCGCCGGGGGGTCGGCCGGTGAAACGGAGCCGGTCTCGATCCTCCGGGGGCCGATGCGTGAGGTCGGGGCCGTCGCCGTCACCCGGAGGTCGGCGGGTGGTGCTGGGGCGGTCGTGGTCCTCCGGGGGCCGGTGTGCGGGAGGGGGCGGGGCGGGGGCGCTCGGGGTGCGGCCGGCACGTACGGCGGCGCGGCGCAGGAGGGGGCCGAGGGCGTACGGGATGCCCGCCGCGCTCAGGATCGTGCCGCACGCACGCGTGGCGGCGTTCCGCGCCGACCGTGCCCTACGAGGACGCGGTTCCTCCTCCACGCCGGCGTCGAGGAGGACGAGCCCGGCCGTACGGGTGGGGAAGAGCCGCGCGAAGGCCTCGGCATGGAAGCCCGCCAGCGAGTGTCCCGCCACGGTCACCGGGCCGCCGAAGCCGAGCGCGTCCAGGACGTGCGCGATGCGCCGCGCCTCCCCGTCCAGCGTGGGCCACGCGCGCGGGGGGCCGCTGAGTCCGAGCCCGGGCCGGTCGAAGCGCACGACCGTGCGGTGCGGGGCGAGCAACGGCACGACGAGGTCCCAGTCGAACCAGCACATCCCGAGGCCGGGGCTCAGGACGCAGACCGGCCCGCTGCCGTCCACCCGCACGTGGTGGGGCACACCGTCGATGCGGACGAACGTCATCGCGGCGCCTGCGCCGTGCGGACGCCGGCCCGGGCCGGCACCGGCGCTCCGGCCCGGGCGACCGAGACCGCCAGCACCCCCAGCCATACGGCGATGAGCCCCACCTGAAGGCGCTGGGCGATGCCGAGGGACCAGTCGCCGTGCACTTCGTCCAGTACGGCGACGGCGGCCAGGGTCCAGACGGTGGCGGCCAGTTCGAGGACGACCAGGGCGGGGCCGATGCGGGCCAGGAGCGACCCGGGGGCGGCGCGGCGGGCCGTGTGCGTGAGGGTCAGCATGGCGAGCAGCACTCCGCAGACGGCGACCGCGCTGCTGGTCGCGTGCGCCGTGTGGGTCACCGGGACCAGGCCCGCGTGCTCACGTTCCGCGCAGCGGGAGTTGACGGTCGGCGCGCAGCTCAGCGGCAGCCGCGAGTCCACCGCGGTGGCCGTCCCGAACAGCACGAGCGCCCCCCAGCCCGCGGTCCCCCACCGGCCGCGGGCCGGCAGCCGCAGCAGCGCCCACAGGCCGCCGGCCCACAGGAGGACCCCGGCAACCAGGTCGGTCGTGCGGAACAGCAGGCCGTACGGCTGGTCCTGCGCGGCCAGTTCGCTGACGTAGGTACGCGCCGGTGCGAGACGGGTGGAGAGCACCGCCTCCAGGACCCATGCGGTGTACGCGAGTATCCCGACGGCGACCAGCAGGGCGACGGCGCGGCGGTCACGGAGGGTGCGGGGCGGCGTCGTCATGGGCTCCATGATCGACGCGGGGGCCACCGCCCGCATGTCGTCGATACCCGGTGGGGGTAAGGTGCGGGGATGACGACGACCGGCCGGCCACGTGACGCGCTCCACGCGCGCGTGCCGTACGGGCGGCTGCTGCTGTTCGCCGCGCTGCTCCTCGGGATCGTGACGATGCACACCCTGGGGCACCCGTCCGGGCACGGCCCGGACAGCGAGCGGGGGGCGGCCGCTGTCTCGTACGCCGCCGACACCGCGCACGCCGCGGGAATGGCTTCGGGAGCGGGACGCCAGGCCGAGCGCCCGGCTTCGGGTGCGGGACATCGGGCCGAGCAGGGTGTCTCAGCCGCCGGGGACCCCGCCAAGCCGCCGGCTTCGGGTGCGGGACATCGGACCGGGGTCATGGACGATGTCGAGACCGTGGCTCCCGGGATGCCACCGATGCAGGGCATGGACCCGCTGGCCGTCTGTCTGGCCGTGCTCGGGGGCTTCACCCTGCTCCTGCTGCTCGCGGTGGCGTGGAGCGGCCGCCCGTGGGCGGACGCCGTCCGTCCACCGGTGCTCGCGCGGCTCCTGCGCACGCTGCGGCCCGCGCCTCCCCCACCGCGAACTCTCCTCGCCCGTCTGTCGGTGCTGCGCATCTAGGGCCTGTCCGGTGGATCTTGCGGTTCCGTCCCCACGGTGCCCGGAAACCGGGCTGAGCGGGGTGTGGTGCGTGCAGCTGCAAGGCGGAGGAGGGAGCCATGGCGGAGCCATGACGACCGACGACAACGCCGCAGATGTGCGTGCCACACCCCGCGACCTACCGCCCGATCCGCCGGACAGGCCCTAGGGCCGCGCCCCGGCTGCGTGGGCTGCTCGCGCGGGGGTGGGAACCTCCGGGCGTCGAGCGGTGTACCAGAAGCAGCGGACGCGCCAGTTGGTCGTACACACACCAATCGACGAGGTGTCACTCAGTCATGCGCAATTCCACGCGTCGCACCGTGCTCGGTGCATCGATCGCCGTCGCCGGGACGGGAATTCTGGCCGCCTGCTCGGGTTCCGGCCACTCGGGTCATGGAGGAAGCGGAGGAGAGGAAGGAAGCGGTGGGACCGGCAGCGGCTCCGGCAGCGCCCCGAAGGGGTATGTCGACCCGGCCGGCCCGGAAGTCGCCGCCGCCGAGAAGCAGCGCGGCTCCGGCCCGGTCCGCGCGGTGCGGCTCACCGCTGCCGCGACCTCCCTCGACCTCGGCGGTCGTACGGTCAGGTCCTGGGCGTACGGCGGCGAGCTGCCCGGCAAGGAGGTCCGCGTCACGGCCGGCGACACCCTGGCGCTCACCCTCGCCAACCACCTCCCGCAGCCCACGTCCCTGCACTGGCACGGCCTCGCGCTGCGCAACGACATGGACGGCGTGCCGGACCTCACCCAGCGTGCCGTCCGGCCGGGCGGGGACTTCACCTACCGCTTCGCGGTGCCGCATCCGGGGACGTACTGGTTCCATCCCCACTCCGGCACCCAGCAGGACCGCGGGCTCTACGCCCCGCTGATCGTGGAGGACCCCAAGGAGCCCTTGTCGTACGACAAGGAGTGGGTGGTCGTCCTCGACGACTGGGTCGACGGGGTGGACGGGTCCACGCCGGACGCGGTGCTCAACGGGTTGCGCGGGGGCATGGGCGGAGGCATGGACATGGGCGACAGCGGGGGCAGCGAGGCGGGTGGCGCCGACGGCGGGCACTCCGGGCACGACATGTCCTCCATGTCACTGCGGGGCCAGGAGTCACCCCCGGCCGGCCCCTCCCGGATGCTGATGGGCTCCAGCAGCGACCTGCTGGGCGGCGACGCGGGCGACGTCGCCTACCCGTACTACCTGGTCAACGGGCGTACGGCGACGGATCCTTCGGTCTTCCGCGCGCGCCCCGGGGACCGGATCCGGATCCGGTTGGTGAACGCGGGCAGTGACACGGCCTTCCGGGTGGCCCTCGGCGGTCACGAGATGACGGTGACGCACACGGACGGCTTCCCTGTCCGGCACGCCGCCACGGACGCCCTGCTGCTGGGCATGGGCGAGCGGTACGACGTGCTGGTCACGGTCAAGGACGGCGTCTTCCCGCTGACCGCCCTGGCCGAGGGCAAGAAGGCGTCGGCCCTCGCGCTGCTCCGGACCGGCGGCGGATCGGCGCCCTCCGCCGGTGTACGGCCCAAGGAGCTCGACGGGCGGCTGCTGACGGCCGACAAGCTGACGGCGGACGAGTCCGTGGCGCTTCCCCGGAAGAAGCCGGACCGCACGGTGACGTTGCAGCTCACCGGCGGGATGGAGAAGTACGACTGGGCCTTCGACAAGAAGCCCTACCGCGCGGACCAGCGCCATCCGGTGCGGGCCGGGGAGCGGGTGCGGCTGGTGTTCGCCAACTCCACGAGCATGTGGCATCCCGTTCATCTGCACGGGCACACCTTCGCCCTGGCGAACGTCGCGGGCGGTCCGCGCAAGGACACCGCCCTCGTGCTGCCGAACGGGACGCTGACGGTGGATTTCGACGCGGACAATCCGGGGCTGTGGATGATCCACTGCCACAACGTGTACCACGCGGAGGCGGGGATGATGACGGTGCTCGGGTACCGGAGTTGAGCGCGTGACGGCGCCGGTGGGGACGGAAGAAGCGGCCCGCTCGGGCCCGTAAGGGGCCGTGCGGGCGGGTGGGGCGTTTCCTCGTGGGGCGTCCCACCCCCCATTGTGTCGCTCTGACGATTACACTGGTCCCGTGCCTCAACTACGCCTCGCCTTGAATCAGATCGACTCGACCGTCGGCGATCTCGCCGCGAACGCCGAGGCGATCCTCCGTTGGACCCGGCACTCCGCCGAGCAGGGAGCGCATCTGGTGGCGTTCCCCGAGATGGTGCTGACCGGCTATCCCGTCGAGGACCTGGCCCTCAGGTCGTCCTTCGTGGAGGCCTCCCGGACGGCGCTGCGCGCGCTGGCCGCACGGCTGGACGACGAGGGCTTCGGAGAGCTGCCGGTGATCGTCGGCTACCTCGACCGGTCCGAGACCGCCCAGCCGAAGTACGGCCAGCCGGCCGGCGCCCCGCGGAACGCCGCTGCCGTGCTGCACGGCGGTGAGGTGGTCCTCACCTTCGCCAAGCACCACCTGCCGAACTACGGCGTCTTCGACGAGTTCCGGTACTTCGTGCCGGGCGACACCATGCCGGTCGTGCGGGTGCGCGGGGTCGATGTGGCCCTGGCCATCTGCGAGGACCTCTGGCAGGACGGCGGCCGTGTGCCGGCCGCCCGCTCCGCCGGTGCCGGTCTGCTGATCTCCGTCAACGCCTCGCCGTACGAGCGCAACAAGGACGACACCCGGCTGGAGCTGGTCCGCAAGCGGGCGCAGGAAGCCGGGTGCACCACCGCGTATCTCGCCATGATCGGCGGGCAGGACGAGCTCGTCTTCGACGGCGACTCGATCGTGGTCGACCGGGACGGTGAAGTCGTCGCGCGGGCACCGCAGTTCGAGGAGGGGTGCGTCGTACTGGACCTGGATCTGCCGGCCGCGGCCGCCGAGCCGGTGGTCGGGGTCGTGGACGACGGGCTGCGGATCGACCGGTTGGTGATCTCCGAGGAGCCGCTGCCCGCGTACGAGCCGGAACTGACCGGTGGGTACGCGGAGCGCCTCGAGGACGACGAGGAGGTCTACTCCGCGCTGGTGGTCGGGCTGCGGGCGTACGTGGCGAAGAACGGCTTCCGGTCCGTGCTGATCGGGTTGTCGGGCGGGATCGACTCGGCACTGGTGGCCGCGATCGCGTGTGACGCGCTCGGTGCGCGGAACGTGTACGGGGTGTCGATGCCCTCCAAGTACTCGTCCGACCACTCCAGGGGGGACGCGGCGGAGCTGGCCCGGCGTACCGGGCTGAACTTCCGGACCGTGCCGATCGAGCCGATGTTCGACGCGTATATGGGGTCGCTGGGGCTGACTGGGCTGGCCGAGGAGAACCTGCAGTCGCGGCTGCGGGGTACGACGCTGATGGCCCTCTCCAACCAGGAGGGGCACATCGTGCTGGCGCCGGGGAACAAGTCCGAGCTGGCGGTGGGGTATTCGACGCTGTACGGCGACTCGGTGGGGGCGTACGGGCCCATCAAGGACGTGTACAAGACGTCGGTCTTCCGGCTGGCCGAGTGGCGCAACCGGGCGGCGGCGGAGCGGGGGCAGACTCCGCCGATCCCGGAGAACTCCCTCACCAAGCCGCCGAGCGCGGAGCTGCGGCCCGGGCAGGTCGACACGGATTCGCTGCCCGACTATCCCGTGCTGGACGCGATTCTCGAGCGGTACGTGGACCGGGACGAGGGGGCCGACACCATCGTCGCGGCGGGGTTCGAGCGGGGGCTGGTCGTCAAGACGCTGCGGATGGTCGACACGGCGGAGTACAAGCGGCGGCAGTATCCGCCGGGTACGAAGATCTCCGCCAAGGGCTTCGGCAAGGACCGTCGCCTGCCGATCACCAACCAGTGGCGGGAGGACGCGGACGCCTGACCGGCGGGTCTGACGTTTGCTGGCGGGGGCGCCTTGAGCGGGGTCGGTTCGCTTTGTGCCGGTGGGTGTCGGTCGCCTGGTGCCGGTGGGTGGGTGATTCGCCGTCCGGCGGTGGGTGGTTCGCCGTCCGGTGGTGGGTGGGTCGGGTCCGTGCCGGTACATCCGCCCGTCGCCCTACCGGCTGTGCTGTCTTCTGGGGGCGCTCTGTTGCCCGCCCTCACGCATGGCGACGGGCATTTGATGTACCGGCACGGCCCCTTGCGTGCTTCGGCGCCTGCGGGTGCGTGGGGGTTGCGGGCCCTTGGCGGCCCGCCGTCGCCGTCTTGCGCTGCGGGCAGCGGGCACCCGCCGCTGTAGCTGCGGGCATGCGTGCCGCTAGGGGCGGCACGGGTGGGCGCAGCGGCGCCCCCGCGGCGCCAGGCTCGCCGACCCACCCCTGCGCCAGCCCGGACGCCGGGTGCCGAGGGAGGTACGGGACCGGGTCCACCCGGGCCGCACCCCGTAGTGCCGGGCTCCGCCGATATCTCGGTGCGGGGCCCCTGGCAGAGAAGGGGAGCTGGGCCCACCCGGGCAGGCGGCAGGGGTCAGTGGTGGGCGGATTCCTGGGGGTGGGGGACGTGGGTGGCGATGAGGCGGCCCGGTGTGGCCGTGAGGGCGGCGGTGCGGCGTCGGTCGACGACGTACGCCGTACCGGCCACGGCGATGCCGAGAACGGCGAGCACCGCACCGGCAACGGCCGGCGACGTCGCTCCGAAGCCCGCTGCAAGAGCGAGCCCCCCGATCCACGCACCCCCGGCGTTCGCGAGATTGAACGCGGCCTGGTTGGCGGAGGACGCCAGCGACGGAGCCGCGGCGGCCTTCTCCATGACCATCAGCTGCAGCGGAGACCCCGTGATGAACGCGGCCATGCCGAGCAGGGTGACCCCGACGGCGGCGCTCCACTGGGCGGTCATGAGGACCGGGAAGAGCGCGAGGACCACGACGAGGGACACGAGGCCGCCGAAGAGCGTGCCGCGGAGGGAGTGGTCGGCGAGGCGACCGCCCAGCAGGTTGCCCGCCGTCGCGCCCACGCCGAAGAGGGCGAGGAGCAGGGTGACGCTGCCGTCGGCGTACCCGGCCGCGTCGGTGAGCATGGGCGTGATGTAGCTGTAGGCGGAGAACAGCGCGCCGAAGCCCGCGACCGTGGTGCCCAGGGCGAGCCAGACGGGCAGCGACCGCAGGGCGGCCAGCTCACCGCGCAGACCGCCGGCCGGCGCGTGCGTGTGGTCGTGCGGGATCAGCAGCGCGAGTGCGGCTATGGCGGCCACGCCGATCGCGCTGACGCCCAGGAACGTGGCACGCCAGCCCAGGTGCTGGCCCATGAGCGTGGCGACGGGCACACCCGCGATGTTGGCCACGGTCAGCCCGAGGAACATCAGAGAGACGGAACGGGCCTTGCGCTCGGGGGCCACCAGGTTCGTGGCGACGACCGCGCCGACGCCGAAGAACGCGCCGTGCGGCAGCCCGCTCAGGAAGCGGGCGGCCAGCAGCCAGTGGTAGTCGGGCGCGAAGGCCGAGAGCGCGTTGCCGAGCACGAACAGGCCCATCAGCGCGATCAGGACCTTGCGGCGGGACAGCCGGGCCGTGACCGCGGCCAGGAGCGGCGCGCCGATGACGACACCGAGCGCGTACGCCGAGACCAGATGCCCGGCGACGGGGATCGAGACGTGCAGGTCGTCCGCGACGTCGGGCAGCAGGCCCATCATCACGAACTCGGTGGTACCGATGCCGAAGGCGCCCACGGCAAGGGCGAGCAGGGCCAGGGGCATGAGGGGCCTTTCAGACGAGCGTGGGCGTGCGGGATCCCGGAGGGACGCATCCGCACACAGGGCCGCGCCCGTGCACACCGATGTACACAGGACGCGTAAGTTCACTGGGGGAACAAAGTCTCTCAGGCCCAGTATTCCCGGAGATTAAGAACGGGTTGCGTCGACCTTCACGCGCGCGGCGACCGGGAGGTGGTCACTGCCGGTCCGGGGAAGCGTCCACGAGCTCACCGGCTCGATGCCCTTGACCATGATCTGGTCGATCCGGGCCATCGGGAACGACGCGGGCCAGCTGAAGCCGAAGCCGCTGCCGGCCGCGCCCTGGGTGGAGCGCATCTGCGCGGTGACGGCGTTCAGCGCGCGGTCGTTCATCGTGCCGTTCAGGTCGCCCAGCAGGACGACCTTCCGCAGCGACTCGTGCGCGATCGCCTCACCCAGCGCGTCGGCACTCTTGTCACGCTCGCGGGCCGTGAAGCCGGCCTCCAGCTTCACCCGCACCGAGGGCATGTGAGCGACGTACACGGCGATGGAGCCGGCCGGCGTGTCCACCGTCGCGCGCATCGCACGCGTCCAGCCCAGCTTGATGTCCACGGGCCGGGCACCGGTCAGCGGGTACTTGCTCCACAGCCCGACGGTGCCCTGCACCGAGTGGTACCGGTACGTCGACGTCAGCGCCTTCTCGTACACCGGGACGGCCGAGGCCGTCAGCTCTTCGAGGGCCACCACGTCCGCTCCGGAGGCGGCCACGTCACGGGCGGTGCCGGACGGGTCCGGGTTGTCGGCGTTGACGTTGTGCGTGGCGACGGTCAGGTCACCGCCGGAGCCGGTCTTGTCCGAGAGCAGTCCGCCGAAGACGTTCAGCCAGACGACCGCGGGCAGCAGCACGGCGATCAGCGCGGTCACCGACTTCCGCACCAGCGCGAGGACCAGCAGCACCGGGACGCCGATGACCAGCCAGGGCAGGAACGTCTCCGTGAGGCTGCCGAGGTTGCCGATGGTGTTGGGGATCTGCGCGTGCAGCAGCATCACCAGGGCGAGGAGCAGCGCGAGCGCGGCGAGGATCAGACCGCGGCGCCAGATGCCACGATCGCCGCGCCACCCGTCCAGCAGGCGGCGAAGCCGGGGTCCCCGGCGCTCGGGCCCCGAGCCTCCGCTGCCCGTCTCCGTCATATACGCCTGCGCCATACCGTCGCCTCACAACTTGCCGTGCACACCGTCTGCCCCGCGCCTACGACCCTAGGGGATGATCGGTGCCCTTCCTGCCGTCGAATGACGGCCGTACGGGCACGAGGACGAGAAACTCGGCGTCCGGAGTTCCGGATATGGGCCCCGACTCCGTGCTCTGTGACGAAACACGCACATGCGGGCCAATGATTGCCCGGTGAACTACCGCGCGGGTCACGGCACTACGGCGCGGTCGGCCGCAGGCCCTCCAGGACCGTGTCGACGATCCGTTCCGCGAGGTCCTCGGGGAGGTCGGCGTCGGGGCGCATGATGGAGCGCAGGAGCATCGGGCCGACGAAGATGTCGTTGAGGAGCTCGATGTCGACGTCGTCGCGGAGTTCGCCGTTGCGCTGTCCGCGGCGCAGGACCTCGAAGACGATGCGACGCCTCGGCTCGATGACGGTCTCGTGGTACTCGGTCCAGATTTTCGGGCTGCTCTTCATCTGGGCGAACACGTTGTGCAGGATCGCCGACGAGCGGTTGATCAGGCCGCGTTGGCGCAGCGACTCCAGCAGGACGACGAGGTCGTCGCGCATCGAGGTGCCGGGGAGTTCCGGTTCCGGAGGTTCGGCGGCCCGCAGGACGTCGACGAAGAGCTCCTCCTTGCCACGCCAGCGGCGGTAGATGGTCGCCTTGCCGACGCCCGCCGTGCGGGCCACCCGCTCGATGGAGACCTCCCCGAGGGGTACGCCGTCCTCCAGGAGCTTCATCGCGCCCTCGATGATCGAGCGTTCCACGGCCTCGCTGCGGGGGCGGCCCCGGGAGTGGCCCTCTTGCCTGCCACGGCTGTCCGCGAGGCTCACGTCGACTCCGTTCCTTCGGTGCACTGGGTGATTCTCCCTGGTGCGCGGACCGAGGGCGCCCGGCGCCCGGGTTGCCGTCGGAGGTGACGGCGAACCCGGCGCCTGCGCGGGCGGATGCCTTCGGCTGCGTACGCCTGCGTGCCTGTCCGCTCCGGCCTCTAGGGCCTGTCCGGCGGATCTTGCGGTTCCGTCCCACGGTGCTCGGAAACCGGGTTGAGCGGGGTGTGGTGCGTGCAGCTGCAAGGCGGAGGAGGGAGTCATGGCGGAGCCATGGCGACCGACGACAACGCCGCAGATGTGCGTGCCACACCCCGCGACCTACCGCCCGATCCGCCGGACAGGCCCTAGTGCTCGGCCGTCGCCAACTCCGGCTCCTGCTTGCCCTCCTGGGGAGCCGCGGGACGGCCCGGCAGGAACAGGGCGACCACCACCGCGCCGACGAGCGCGACACCCGCGCCGCACAGCGCCGTCACATGCATGGCGTGCAGGAAGGCGTCGTTGGCCGGGTCGATGAGGGCCTTGCCCTGGGGGCCGAGCTTGGCGGCGACGCCGAGGGTGGCCTCGATGGACTCGCCCGCGGTGTGCCGCAGACCGGGCGGCACCAGGGAGAGCTTGTCCTCGATGCCGTTGCGGTAGGCGGTGGAGAGCACGGAACCGAGGACCGCGATGCCGAGGGCGCCGCCGACCTGGCGGAAGGTGTTGCTGAGCGCGGAGGCGGAGCCCGCCTTCTCGCGCGGCAGCGCCTGCATGATGACGACACTGGTCGGGGTCATGATGTGCGCCATGCCGGTGCCCATGAAGAAGAAGATGACCTCGAGGAGCCAGATCGGCGTGTCCGCGTCCAGCGTGGCGAACGCGGCCAGCATCGCGGCGAGGATCAGCAGCCCCGCCGTGCAGGTGGCCTTGTTGCCGAAGCGGTCGACGACGAGGCGGGCGCGCGGCGCGAAGATGATCTGGGCGGCGGCCAGCGGCAGCATCAACAGGCCGGTCTGCAGCGGCGAGTAGCCGCGCACGCTCTGGGTGTAGAAGACGGAGAAGAACGTCACGCCCATCAGCGCGAAGAAGACGAGCGCGATGGCGGAGATGGCGGCCGAGAAGACCTTGTTCTTGAAGTACGTGACGTCGATGGACGGGTGGTCGCTGCGCTTCTCGTACACGACGAACGCGACGAGTACGGCGAGGCCGCCCAGGATGGCCGCCAGGACGACCGGGTCGGCGAAGTCGGCCAGCTGGCCGCCCTTGATGATGCCGTAGACGAGCAGCACGAGACCGACGACCGACAGGACGACGCCGACCGGGTCGACGCGACCGGGGTTCGGGTCGCGGGAGTCGGGGACAAGCCAGACCATCAGCGCGATCGCGATGATCACGATCGGCACGTTGATCAGGAAGACCGAGCCCCACCAGAAGTGGTCGAGAAGCACACCGCCGGTGATCGGGCCGATCGCGATGGCGAGGCCGACGCCGCCGGCCCAGATGCCGATGGCCTTGGGCTGCTCGTCGCGCTCGAAGACGTTCATCAGGACGGCGAGGGTGGCGGGCATCACGAAGGCGGCGCCGAAGCCCATCACCGCGCGGAACACGATGAGCTGGACCGGCGAGCCGGACTCCGCGGCCAGCGCCGAACCAATGCCGAACACGACGAGACCGGCGAGCAGCACCTTCTTGCGGCCGAGCCGGTCGCCGAGCAGGCCCGCGGTGAAGAGCAGACCGGCGAAGACGAGCGTGTAGGCGTTGATGGCCCACTCCAGCTCGCTCTGCGTGGCGCCGAGGCCGGTGGGTGCGGGGGTCGAGATGGTCTTGATCGCGACGTTCAGGATCGAGTTGTCGAGTACGACGATCAGCAGGCTGAGCATGAGCACGCCGAGGATGAGCCAGCGGCGCCGGTGCACCGCTTCGGGCACACGCCGTTCTGCGGAGGGAGCGGAGGTTGTCATGACCGCCATCCTAGCGACTTTCGATACGGGACCGTCTCGTATCGTAAATGCTTTACGGAGAACTTACACAGAGACCTAGGTCTCGGCGGGAGAGGACCTAGGACTCCGTGCTGAGGCCCCTTGGCGGGCGAGGCGGATCGCGGGGCGGGTCAGACTGTCTGCAGGGTGGTGCGCAGGCGGTACCGCTCGCCGCTGTACTCCACGACGGAGAGCAGCACCGGGCGCCGGTCCTTGTCGTGAATGGTCTGGTCGAGCACCAGGACCGGTGAGCCCGGCCCGATCTCCAGGTGTCCGGCCAGCTCGCCGTCCGCCGTACGGGCCTCGATGGTCGCCTCGGAGCGGTCCATCTCGACTCCGCGGCGGCGCAGTTCTTCGAAGAGGGAGGCCGAAGTGAAGTCGACCTCGTCCTCGTCCAGGCCGGCCAGGAGTTCCGCGACGACCAGGGTGCGGTCGACGGCGATGCGGACGTCGTTGAGCAGCCGCACCCGGTCGAGAGCGAACAGCTCGGTGCCGGCCGGTACGTCGAGCCGGTCGGCCTCGTCGAGCGTGGCGGGGCGCCTGATCTGCCGCAGCACGAGCGAGGCCGGTGTCATCCGCTTACGGCGGGCGGTGGCCGTGAACGACTCCAGGTCGTTGGGCCAGTCACGCGGGGAGGCGGTGGAGGCGGCGGGCGCGGTGGCAACGAACCAGCCGCGGCCGTGCGTCGCGGTGAGCATGCCCTGGTCGACCAGGTACCCCAGCGCCTTGCGCAGGGTGACGCGGGAGATCTCCAGCCGGGCACAGAGGTCCCGCTCAGAGGGCAGCTTGTCGCCTTCCGTCAGACCGCGCCGCTCGATGTCGGCGCGGATGACGTCCGCCGCCTGGCGCCAGAGGGGGTCCGAGCCACTGGTGCGGCGGGGCGCACGGGGCGGGCGGGCGTCGGCGTCGTCACGCATGTGCTGCTCCTCGGTCGCGCGATGGATAGCCAGAAGAATACCACTGCGTACCACTTGAATCGAGGGGCGCCCCAGGCGGGCGCACGACCCTTACAGAGCCGTCCGCATGCCCGACCCTCGTAGGTAGACCACTAGATATGAGTATTGACCAATCGAATACCACTGCTTACCTTGAAGGCCGGTGGAGGACCACCGGAGGTCTCTCAGGCACGGAGGAAGACGGATGAGCAGCGGCACGGCAACGGCGCCTGCCCCCCGGGCGAAGGCACCCCGCAGTAAGCAGGGCAGCGGCGTGATGGCCGTCATGCAGCGCATCGGCCGCAGCTTGATGCTGCCGGTTGCCACGCTGCCGGCGGCCGCCCTGATGACCCGCCTCGGTGGTACGGATCTGCTCGGCCGGGAGAACTTCCCCGAGATCGTCCGCAAGCTGGGCATGGTGCTGGCCGCCGGCGGCGAGACGGTCTTCACGTATCTGCCGCTGCTCTTCGCCGTGGGCGTGGCCATCGGCTTCGCCAAGAAGGCCGACGGCTCCACGGCGCTGGCCGCCGTCGTCGGCTATCTCGTCTTCAAGGCGGTCCTCGCCAGTGCCGCCTTCTCCAAGGGTGCCGACGGTCAGCCGCTGGACGCCAAGGTGCTCGGCGGCATCGTCATGGGCCTCGTCACCGCGCTGCTCTACCAGCGCTTCAGCCGCACGAGACTCCCCGAATGGCTCGGGTTCTTCGGCGGCCGTCGGCTCGTCCCGATCCTGAGCGCCTTCGCCGGCGTCGGCATGGGCATCGTCTTCGGCGTGATCTGGCCGACCGTGGGCAGCTGGTTCTTCCACTTCGGCCAGTGGCTGGTCGGCACCGGCGCCTGGGGCGCGGGCATCTTCGGTGTGGTGGTGCGCGCCCTGATCCCGATCGGGATGCACCACTTCTTCTCGTTCTTCCCGTGGTTCGAGGCCGGTTCGTACACCAATCCGACCTCCGGCACCGAGGTGCACGGCGACATCGCGCGTTTCCTGGCGGGCGACCCGAGCGCCGGGCAGTTCATGACCGGCGGCTTCCCGATCTACATGTTCGCGCTGCCCGCGGCGGCCCTGGCGATCGCGCACACCGCACGCCCCGAGAACCGCAAGATGATCAAGGGCATGATGATCTCGGTCGCGCTCACCTCGTTCGTGACCGGCGTGACCGAGCCGATCGAGTTCAGCTTCATGTTCGTGGCGCCGGTCCTGTACGCGATCCACGCGCTGCTCTTCGGCGTCTCGATGGCCGTCTGTTACGCCCTCGGCATCCGCGACGGCTTCGGCTTCTCGTCCGGCGCCATCGACTACGTCGTCAACTTCGGCATCGCCACCAAGCCCTGGCTGCTCATTCCCATAGGCCTGGCCTTCGCGGCCGTCTACTACGTGATCTTCCGCTTCGCGATCGTCCGGTTCAACCTCCCGACCCCGGGCCGCGAACCCCTCACCGAGGACACAGAGGACACAGAGCCGGCGCCCACGGACACCGAAGGCGCATCGGCCAAGGCCTGACCGGCACTGACGGCCCCTTCACCGCACACTCCCGCCCCGCGCCGGGGCGCACGAAAGGAACCCCCCACCATGTCCGCGACCCGCATCACCTTCCTGGCGGGACAGACCGAGCAGCCGCAGGCGCTCGCCCGCGTCGTCGCCCACGTCCGCGACCAGCTCTCGGGCACCGGTGCCGAGCGGCTGAGGGACGCGCGGCGCCCCCTCTTCACCGGCATCGGCGCCTCGTACGCAGCCCTCGCCGTTCCCGTCGCCGCCCTGCGCGAGCACGGTGTCGTCACCCAGCGGGTCCTCGCCGACGAGATCGAGCACGGCACCCGCGGCTTCGACACCGATCTGCTGGTCGGTGTGTCCCAGGGCGGCCGCAGCTCGGAGACGCTCGCGGCCTTCAGGGCGGCCCAGGAACAGTCGCTGGCGACGGCGGCGGTCCTCAACGTGCCGGCATCACCGCTCGGCGACCTCGCCGGCCTGACCGTGGACCTCGGCAACGAACCCGACTCGTACGCCTCCACCACGGGCTTCACCGCGACCGTCGTCGCCCTCGACCTGATCGCCGGCGCGATCAGCGGCCGCGACGACGCCGAGCGCACCTGGGGGCGTATCGCCGAGCAGACCACCGCCGTGCGCGCCGAAGCCGCCCGGGTGATCGGCACCGTACGGGCCCGGGCGGCACGCTGTGTCGCCGCGGACGCCGTCGCCTCGGGTGCGTCACGGGCCTCCGCCGAGGAGGCGGCCCTGCTGCTGCGCGAGGTCGTACGGATGCCCGCCACCGCGTCCGCGACCCGCACCTATCTGCACGGCGAGATGGAGTCCGCGGGCAACACCCTGCATCTCGTCCTCGGCGACGACCGGGAGACCTCGCTCGCCCGGTCGCTGTCCGGAGCGGGGCATCTCACCCTGCTCGTGACCACCCGTGACGTCGCGGCCGACGAGCACCTCGCCGTGGTGCGGCTGCCCGAGACGGCGCCCGCGGCGCGGGTGGTGCTGGAGACCGTCGTCGTACAGGAGCTGGTGGCCACGCTGAGCGGGGAGCGGAACATCCCCATCGAGTCGTTCGTCTTCGCCAACGACGACACCAAGGAGGGCGGTGTGGACCCGTCGGACTTCGCACTCGCCTCCCCCGACCTGGGCGGCCGGAACGGCTGACGGCGTACGGCGCACGGGGGACGTGAGGAACGACCGCCGGGCCCGGTCTGGCCTTGCGTGAAACGAGGTGCCACCATGGAGGTGATCCGGGGACGCCGTCAGGGCGCCTCGAGATGACATAAGGAGCCGTTGCGATGACGCAGCTCTCGGCTGCCCCGAAGCCGGGCCAGGACTCTGGCCAGAAGTCCGACAGCAGCAAGGCGCTGTACGGCGGCAAGGGTACTCGCCGCATCACCGTGCGTGAGATCACCGCCGCCAAGGAGCGCGGCGAGAAGTGGCCCATGCTCACCGCGTACGACGCGATGACCGCGTCCGTCTTCGACGAGGCCGGTATCCCGGTCATGCTCGTCGGCGACTCGGCGGGCAACTGCCACCTGGGGTACGAGACCACCGTTCCTGTCACCCTCGACGAGATGACCATGCTGTCGGCCTCGGTCGTCCGGGGCACCAGCCGGGCCCTGATCGTCGGCGACCTGCCCTTCGGTTCGTACCAGGAGGGCCCGGTCCAGGCCCTGCGCTCGGCCACCCGTCTGGTCAAGGAGGCCGGGGTGGGCGCGGTGAAGCTGGAGGGCGGCGAGCGCTCGCACCGCCAGATCGAGCTGCTGGTGGAGTCCGGCATCCCGGTCATGGCGCACATCGGTCTGACCCCGCAGTCCGTGAACTCCATGGGCTACCGGGTGCAGGGCCGCGGCGAGGAGGCCGCGCAGCAGCTGCTGCGGGACGCCAAGGCGGTGCAGGACGCGGGTGCGTTCGCCGTGGTCCTGGAGCTGGTTCCGGCGGAGCTGGCGGCGGAGGTGACGCGGATTCTGCACATCCCGACGGTCGGTATCGGCGCGGGCGCCGAGACCGACGCGCAGGTGCTCGTCTGGACCGACATGCTCGGTCTTACGGGGGGCAAGATGCCGCGCTTCGTGAAGCAGTACGCCGATCTGCGTCAGGTCATGGGTGACGCGGCGAGGGCGTTTGCGGATGACGTGGTCGGCGGAACGTTCCCTCTGGAGGAGCACTCCGTCCACTGAGGTCCTGCTTCCGCTGAGGCCCTCGTCCCGCTGAGGTCCTGCTTCCGCTGAGGCCCTCGTCCCGCTGAGGTCCTGCTTCCGCTGAGGCCCTCGTCCCGCTGAGGTCCTGCGCCGCTGAGGCCTGCGTCCGCTGAGGCCTGCGTCCAGCTGTACGGCGCCCGCGAGGGTGTCGCGCTCACTGAGCCACTGTGGCACCAAGCAGCCCCGCCGATCTTCCCCCGTCGGTGGGGCTGTGCCGTTTCCTTACGGGGTCGTTCCCCGACGGGGTTCGTACGGGGGCTGTTCGTACGGGAGTTGTTTCGCCCCCTCCGCCCCTGCCCGTCCCGTACCTGGGGGCTCCGCCCCCAGACCCCCGCGTCGCGCTGCGCGCTCGTCCTCAAACGCCGGACGGGCTGAGACTTGCCCCCGCTGCCCCCGTTGGCGCGCTCGACCGCAAGCGCCCGACGGACTGAAGGGTGCTGTCGGTGAGATGTCGGTGGCGTCGGGCGGCTGTCGGGGAGCTGTCGGTGGTTTGTCGGTGGGGGCTGACAAGTTGTGGACATGACGCGAATCGACAAGAACCCCAGCGGCGCCCGGAGCGCCGTCACCGTGAGGGGACTGGTCAAGCACTACGGCGAGACCAAGGCGCTGGACGGCGTCGACCTGGACGTGCACGAGGGCACCGTGCTCGGCGTGCTGGGTCCCAACGGCGCGGGCAAGACCACCCTCGTCCGTGTGCTGTCCACCCTCATCACCCCCGACTCCGGCCAGGCGACGGTGGCCGGCTACGACGTACTGAAGCAGCCCCGGCAGCTGCGCCGCGTGATAGGGCTGACCGGCCAGTACGCCTCGGTCGACGAGAAGCTCCCGGGCTGGGAGAACCTCTACATGATCGGGCGGCTCCTCGACCTGCCGCGCAAGGACGCCCGCCGACGGGCCGACGAGCTCCTGGAGCGCTTCTCCCTCACCGACGCGGCCAAGCGCCCGGCGGCGACGTACTCCGGTGGTATGCGCCGCCGGCTCGACCTCGCCGCCTCGATGATCGGCAGCCCGGCCGTGCTGTACCTGGACGAGCCGACGACCGGCCTGGACCCCCGTACCCGCAACGAGGTGTGGCGGGAGGTCAAGCGCATGGTCGCCGATGGCGCCACCGTGCTGCTCACCACCCAGTACATGGAGGAGGCCGAGCAGCTGGCCTCCGCGCTGACGGTCATCGACCGCGGCAAGGTCATCGCCAGCGGCCGGATCGACGAGCTGAAGGCGAAGGTCGGCGGCCGTACCCTGCGCGTCCGCCCGGTGGACCCGCTGGAGCTGCGCCCGCTGGCCGCCATGCTCGACGAATTGGGCCTCACCGGCCTCGCCACCTCCACCGTGGACACCGAGACCGGCACCGTGCTGGTCCCGATCCTGAGCGACGAGCAGCTCACCGCCGTCGTCGGCGCGGTCACCGCGCGCGGCATCACGATCGGCTCGATCAGCACCGAACTGCCCAGTCTGGACGAGGTGTTCCTGTCCCTCACCGGCCACAAGGCCAGTGCCCCGCAGGACAACACCCCGGCCCGCGCCTATGAGGAGGTCTCCGTATGAGCGCCCGCCCGTCGCCCACCGCCACCCTTCCGGAGAGCGGCTCCGCCGCGCCCCTCCCTTCTGTCATCGATGCCCCTCTCTCCGCGAAGGACGAGGGCCGTATCAGCCCCCGCGCGCACGCGCGCCACATCGGCGCCCTGGTCCGCCGCAACCTGCTGTGGATCCGTCAGGACCCGGAGTCGATGTTCGACGCGGTCCTGATGCCGATCGTCTTCACCCTGCTGTTCGTGTACGTCTTCGGCGGTTCCATCGGGCAGTCGCTCGGCGGCGGTCAGGACCAGTACGTGCAGTACGTGGTACCGGGCCTGATGGCGATGATGGGCATGAACATCGCCACGGCCGTCGGCACCGGCTTCAACCAGGACTTCCAGACCGGTGTGATGGACCGCTTCCGCACCCTGCCGATCGGCCAGGGCTCGGTGCTCTTCGCCAAGATCGTGGTGGAGCTGATGCGGATGCTCGTCGCGACGACGATCCTCATGATCGTCGGCGTGCTGGTCGGCTTCGACATCACCAACTGGCCGGGCCTGTTCGCCGCTGTGGGGCTCGCGGTCCTCTTCGGCTCGGCCCTGATGTGGATCTTCCTGGTCCTCGGGGTGACGATGAAGAACGCCCAGTCCGTGCAGGCCATGGGCTTCCTGGTGCTGATGCCCCTCCAGTTCGGTTCGTCGATCTTCTCGCCGCCCCGGACCATGCCGGGCTGGCTGCAGGCCTTCACCGACTACAACCCGCTCTCCTCGCTCGCCGACACCGCCCGCGGTCTGATGGTGGGCGGCCCGGTCGCGCACGACCTGTGGGTGACCCTCGGCTGGACGGCGGTGATCACGGCGGTGATGGCACCGGTGGCGATCCACAAGTTCCGTACCAAGAGCTGACGTTGCACCCCGGCAGTGCCCGGTCCGCGTCAGACGAGGGCGGTGGCCTCCTCGAAGGAGAGGCCGCCGCCCTCGGCGTACGCGGCCTCGTACGTCGCGTCATCGAGGACGGCCCGCACACCCGCCTCGGCCTGGACGCGCACCTCGTCCTCCATCGGGCCCGCGAAGTGGCCCGGCGGCAGCAGCTGGTCGGCGGCGCCGAGCAGCCGGGCCGCGTCCGGGGCGCGCCGGCCGCCGTCCAGACCGGTGAGGGCGACGGCGGCGATGGCCAGATGGGCGGAGGCCATGTGCGGCGCGATCATCTTCGACAGCGGGTCCACGGCCCGCTCCATCGCCGAACGCACCTTCTCCCGGGCGCTCGCGTACTGCCCGTCGACCGCGTCGAGCCAGGCCTCCACACCGAGTACGAACCCGTCGAAGACCACGAAGCTGACGGCTTCGAAGTCCACGCGCAGCAGGCGCATCTGCTCGCGCGCCTCCTCGACACGGTCGGTGCGGCCGAGCCACATCGCCAGGAAGAGGCGGCCGGCGGGCATGGCCTCGTTGACGGCGCCGTGTCCCTCGGCGAGCACGTCCCGCAGCATCCGCTCGCCCCGCTCGGGCTCGCCGGACTCGATGAGGACGCTGCCGAGACGGGCGCTGAGCACCGCCATCTGGGTGTGGGCGCCGAGCTGTTCGGCGTAGGAGATGGCCTTCCGGTAGTCCGCGGCGGCGAGTGCGTACGCGCCCCGGCGCTCGTGGGCCTCACCGCGCGCGGAGAGCGCCTCGGCGGCGCCCCAGGCGTCTCCGATCCGGTCGAAGATCTCCAGCGCCTCGTCGGCGTCGCGGGTCGCGTCGCCCGCCCAGTCGGAGCGGTTGGCGAGGATGTTGGCGCGCATCTGGAGGGAGACGGCGAGTTCCCAGTCGTAGCCCAGTTCGCGGCAGGTGGCGACCGTCGTGTCGATGACCCAGCGCATCCGCTCCATGTCACCGGTCAGCAGGACGGCGTAGAACCAGAGGTAGCCGGGGCTGCGGCAGGTCTGCGGCAGCCCCGGCCGGTAGGCCTCGCTGATGGCGCGCAGCTTCCGCTCGGCCTCGGGCGTCTGCCAGGCGGACAAGTCCGTGTCCATACAGGCCAGATGGACGAGGTGGACACCGCGCCGGGCCTCTTCGAGGACCTCCGGGCGCATCGGCGGCGGGGCGGCCGTGCAGCTTTCGTACAGCGGCTCGATGGGTCGCACCGGCGGGGCGAAGGGGTCGGGGCCGAGCGCCATGACCTCACTGGCCCAGCTGCGGGTCTCGATGCGCTGGTCGCGGGTCTGCCAGTACCAGGCCAGGGAGAGGACGAGGCAGAGCGCCTCCTGTTCGTCCCGCTCGGTGATGGCGTGCCGCAGGGCGGTGCGGAGGTTCTCGTACTCGCGCTGGATCCGTTCGAGCGCGGCGAGCTGGCCGGGGCCGCGCAGTTCGGGGTCGGTGGCGCGGGCGAGTTCGCGGTAGTGCGTGAGGTGCGCGCGCTCGGCCGCGGGGCGGCCGCCGGACTCGTCGAGACGCTCGCCCGCGTACTCGGCGACGGTCTCCAGGAGCCGGTAGCGCATCCCCCCGTCCGCCGAAGGGGCCGCCACCACAAGGGACTTGTCGACGAGCGAACCGAGCGCCTCCAGTGCGGCGGGTCCGCAGACGGCCTCGGCGGCGGCGAGATCACACCCGCCCGCGAAGACGGACAGCCGCCGCAGCACCTCGCGTTCGTCCTCGTCGAGCAGTTCCCACGACCAGTCGACGACGGCCCGCAGGGTCTGCTGCCGCGGCAGGACCGTCCGGCTGCCGGAGGTCAGCAGCCGGAAGCGGTCGTCGAGCCGGTCGGCGATCTGGCGCGGGGTGAGCATCCGCAGCCGGGCGGCGGCGAGTTCGATGGCGAGCGGCAGCCCGTCGAGCCGCCGGCAGATCTCGGCCGCGGCCTCCGGGTCGTCCTCGGTCCGGAAGCCCGGCCGGGCCGCGGCGCCGCGGTCGCCGAGCAGCCGCAGCGCGACGGGCTCGGGCAGCGGCTCCACGGGACGCAGCAACTCCCCCGGTACGCCGAGGGGTTCACGACTGGTGGCCAGTACGGTCAGCTCGGGGCACCGCTCCAGCAGATGCTCGACGAGCCGGGCGGCGGCGTCCACCACGTGCTCGCAGTTGTCCAGGATGAGCAGCATCCGGCGCTTGGCGCAGTACTCGGCGAGCCGGGCGAGGGGGTCGTCGTGCCGGTCGGCCGCGGCCCGCAGCTCCTCGGCACCGGCGCCGCGCAGCACGGTCTCGCGGGCACCCACCGCGGTGAGGACGGCCTCGGGCACGGCCTCCGGATCGTCGACGGGCGCCAGTTCGGCCAGCCACACCCCGTCCCGAGCGGCGTACGCCACGGCCTCGGCGACCTCCTGCGACAACCGCGTCTTCCCGGCCCCGCCGGGCCCGAGCAGGGTCACGAGCCGTGCGGCCGCGAGATCCCCGCGGATGGTGGCGATGTCGGCCTCCCGGCCGACGAAGGAGGTGAGACGGGCGCGGAGGTTGCCCGTCGGCGGGAGCGTCGGGCGGACCCGCGGTGCAGCGTTCGCGCCGGCCACCTCGGAGGCGACGCCCCGCGCGGCGTGCTCAGCTGATCCGTCGCCGTACGGCGACACGTGACCGGTGGCCGGGTCACGCCCGTCGGCCCCGGCCCCGGCCCGCGGTGCCGCCGGGCCCGTGCCCGCGCCGGCACGGGGCTGTCCGGCCGGGGACGGATACGGCGGCGCGCTCGACGCCGGAGGGACGGGCGGGGCGGCGGCCGCCCCGGACGCGTACCGAGGCCGCCCCTGAGCACCATGGCCCCCAGTGCCCGACTCGGAACCGGCGGCCGTCGGAGCGCCGTCGGCTCCGCGGAAGCCGGCGGCAGGCGGTCGCACCACTGCGGGGCGCAGCAACTCCCCGTGCAGCGAGCGCAGTTCGGGGCCCGGGTCCGAGCCAAGACGGTCGGCCAGCAGCCGCCGCACGGAGTCATAGACGGCGAGGGCCTCGGCGGTGCGGCCGACGTCACGGAGGGCGCGCAGACGGAGGGCCTGGAGGGGTTCGTCCAGGGGGTGGAGGTCGCACAGGGCGGTGAGCTCGGGCAGCGCCTGTTCGGCGTGCCCGAGGGCGAGAGCGGCGGTGAGGCGGGCCCGGCGCACGTCGAGACGCCTGGTCTCCCAACGGGCCGACGCGGCGGTGCGGTCGGGCAGGTCGGCGAGCGCCGGACCGTGCCACAGGGCGAGGGCGTCGTCGAGGACCACGGCCGCCTTGGCGGCGTCGCCGTCGGACAGCGCGCGCGTGCCCTCGCCGGCGAGCCGCTCGAAGCGGTGCAGGTCGACGTCGTCCGGGGCGGCGGCGAGGCGGTAACCGCCCGCCGCGGAGTCCACCGCGTCCGGGCCGAGCGCCCTGCGCAGCCGCCCGATCAGCGCCTGGAGCGCTCCCGTCGCGTCGGCGGGCGGGTCGCCGTCCCACACCTCGTCGACGAGTTGGGCCGCGGGCACGGTCCGTGAGGCCCGCAGGGCGAGCACCGTCAGCAGGGCGCGCAGCCGCGCCCCGCCCAGCGGGACGGGGGTGCCGTCGGGGCGGAGTGCCTGAGTGGTGCCGAGGATGCGGTAGCGCACGGGGTCCATTGTCTCCGGCATCATCCCGTCCTCGTCAGCATGTGCCGCCGCCCCCATGTTCATACCCCCACCTTCCCCGGAACTCGGAGGGGATCGCGAGACGTTTTCGGATTGCGCCCGGTACGGTCGGGCAGGCCGACCGGCCCGAAGAACAGTTCATCATCAGCCCAGGGAGCCCCATGACCACCGCCGCGTCCCGTCGCAGCGACCGGAGGATCAGTCCCGTCTTCATCGGGATCCTGGCCGTCACGGCGGTCACCGCGTGGGCGACCTGGACCGGCTTCGCCGAGCAGCCCGGCATCGCCGTGTTCCTGTTCGTGACGGCCGCCTGGATCGTCTCCCTGTGCCTGCACGAGTACGCGCACGCACGCACCGCCCTGCACAGCGGCGACATCTCGGTCGGCGCCAAGGGCTATCTGACCCTCAACCCGCTCAAGTACACGCACGCGCTGCTGAGCATCGTCCTCCCGGTGATCTTCGTGATCATGGGCGGGATCGGTCTGCCGGGCGGCGCGGTCTTCATCGAGCGGAACCGCATCAAGGGCCGCTGGAAGCACAGCCTGATCTCGGCGGCGGGCCCGCTCACGAACGTCCTGTTCGCGGTGGTGTGCACGGCCCCGTTCTGGCTGCACGCCCTGGACGGCGTGCCCCAGGACTTCCAGTACGCGCTGGCGTTCCTGGCCCTGCTCCAGGTCACGGCCGCGATCCTGAACTTCCTGCCGGTGCCGGGCCTGGACGGCTACGGGGTGATCGAGCCCTGGCTCTCGTACAACATCCGGCGGCAGGTGGAACCCTTCGCGCCGTTCGGCCTGCTGGCCGTGTTCGCGGTCCTGTGGATCCCCTCGGTGAACGGGGTCTTCTTCGACGCGATCTACGGGATCCTGGGCAGCCTGGGGATCGACGACGTGCACCGCTACTGCGGCCAGGAGCTGTACCGCTTCTGGCAGGGCACGAACGAGTTCTGCTCCGTCAGCCGGTAACAGGTCCGGACCCGGTGCCGGTCCCTCCGGGACAAGACTGTCCAGACCTATTGCTCCCGACCTGCGGAAACGAAGGACCCCACCTGCCGGAGTGGAGCAACGACGCTTGACAGGTGGGGTCTTCGAATCCCGTCCGCGGTCACGGGGGCCGCGTCATTTAGTGGACAGAATCCGGGCCAAGGCCGTGGAAGGGCGCCGGGGTGTGGCGCTTCGGAAGCGACGACCAGGTGGATATCGCCGCTATGACCACCCTGACGGCAGTCAGATCTGGATCAGGCCGAACGGCGACGTGCAGAGGCGCGGCCCCTCGATTGATCCTGGTCCGAACCAAAAGAACTAACGTCAGAGGTACGGCCCGGACGGTCAGGCCACGCAGGATCATTCCCTGGGGAGACGGTGAACCGGTGAGCTCACTTCAGACGTTTCTCGATCACGTAAGCGACTGCAGATCCGAAGGAACGGTAATCTCCGGCCCGCCATCAAGAAGGGTAATGGCAGGGCTCCGGAAATAAGCGACCCACACATCATTGAGAAATCACGTTACGCGAAAGAGTCCCGGAAATAACACGCCTATCGAATGGGACCTGGGGTGAATTACTACAGGGAAGTAAGTTGGCTGGCCATTTATTATCTGGAAGAGAGCTATGTCCTCGACATCGAGGCTCGCCCGGGATTCTTGGCCGCGGAAATGGACCTAGCCCTGAACGTCGGTCATCCGCTGCACAAGCCCGCCGCGTCCGGTGAGAGACATTGCTACCGACGAGGGAGGCTGGAGTTCTCGCAAGTGGTCGATCTGCATTGGGTCGGTCAGGGAACTCCGCCGGCAAAGGATGCAACTGGCGAGCTGGACTACGGGAGCATCGACTCTTTTGAGGTGGACGGGGATCTGTACGTCATGACAGGCGACTTTGGGCGAATCTCTGTCACTGCTTCCGCTCTGTCCATCCGGTTGCATGACTGAAAAATGTTCTGCTCCGTCAGCCGGTAACAGAGCCGGACCCGGTGCCGGTCCTGGCGCGCCGGGCGTAGTACCAGGCCATGTTGGACGACAGCCCGGCCAGCAGTACCCACACGATCCCCAGCAGGCTGCCCTGGACGAAGGAGACCACGGCCGCGGCCACGGACATCAGACAGACGATCAGGGCATACAGGGCGAGGCGGGGCATGGGGGTCGGCTCCTGACGGGACGGTCGGACGAGGTGGGACGAGGTCGTACGGCCCCCAGTGTCCCTCATGGCCACACCCGGGCCCGCACCGCGCCCGCAGCGCCCGCGCCGGCCCCGCGTCCGCACCGGGCTCCGCGTCCGCACCGCGTACTCGCCACGGTGCGGGCCCGCCGCCCAGGCCGTGTTGGACCCGGGCTCACCCTCGTGCCCGCACGCACCGTGGGCCGCACACCCCGTGGGCCCGCACGCCCGCACGCCCCCCACGTCGGCCCCCCGTCGGCTACACGTCAGTCACCCGCAGCCCCGCGTGGGCCTTGTAGCGGCGGTTGACGGAGATCAGGTTCGCGACCAGGGACTCGACCTGGTGGGCGTTGCGCAGGCGGCCGGAGAAGATGCCGCGCATGCCCGGGATGCGTCCGGCGAGGGCCTGCACGATCTCGACGTCCGCGCGCTCCTCGCCGAGGACCATCACATCGGTGTCGATCTCCTCGACCTCCGGGTCCTGGAGCAGTACCGCGGAGAGGTGGTGGAAGGCGGCGGTGACCCGCGAGCCGGGCAGCAGGGCGGCGGCCTGCTCGGCGGCGCTGCCCTCCTCGGGCTTGAGCGCGTAGGCGCCCTTCTTGTCGAAGCCGAGCGGGTTGACGCAGTCGACGACGAGCTTGCCGGCCAGCTCCTCGCGCAGGGAATCCAGCGTCTTGCCGTGTCCGTCCCACGGCACCGCCACGATCACGATGTCGCTGCGCCGCGCGCACTCGGCGTTGTCCGCGCCCTCGACTCCGTGCCCGAGCTCCTCGGCGGCGCTCTGCGCACGGTCCGCAGCGCGCGAGCCGATGATCACCTGCTGGCCGGCCTTGGCGAGGCGGTAGGCGAGGCCCTTGCCCTGGGGGCCGGTGCCGCCGAGGACGCCGACGACGAGAGCGGACACGTCGGGAAGGTCCCACGGGTCCTTGGCGGGGGCCTTCTGTGCGCCGGCGGCGGAGGACTGGTCAGTAGAGGTCATGGGCCGACTTTACGTGCGCGGATCCCGCGGGCGCGGGTCAGGTGAGCGCGCTCACGGGGATCCGGCGGAAGGTGATCGTCTCGTACGCGCCGAAGTCGCCCGTCTCGTAGAGGAGTCCGACGGTCGCCGGGTCGACGCGGACCAGGTCCGAGTACGCGGCGGGCAGTCCGTCGACCGGGTGGACGGGCCGCCAGGTGGTGCCGCCGTCGGCGGAGGCGCGGACCGTCATCAGGGCCCGGAAGGCGGGGTCCGCGGGTCCCGAGTACAGCAGCAGGTCGGGGTCCCGGAGCTGGAGGAGGCTGCCCTGGACGACGGGGGTGACGAGTCCGGCCTGCGGGCGGAAGGGCTTCTCCAGGGTTCTGCCGCCGTCGCGGGAGTGGGCGTCGGCCCGGTTGCCGGGGGACGGCGAGTCGTTGCGGGTGTTGAAGTAGACCCGGCCGTCGGGGAGTTCGGCCGCCGTGGTCTCGTTCACGTTCACGTATCCGTTGGTGTTCTCGTCGAGGTAGCCGAGGGACCAGGTCGCGCCGCGGTCGTCGCTGAGCAGACAGTGCCCGCTGTTGTACTTCGCCTCGGTGCCGTTGTCCGTGCCGGTGGGCGGGACGGTGTGGTTGCCGGGGACGACGACCCGGCCGGTGCTGAGCTGGACGCCGTGCCCGGGTGTGGTGGCGTACCACCGCCAAGTCGCCTTCTTCACCTGCCCGGTGATCTCCTTCGGGCCTGACCAGGTCATTCCGTCGTCGTCGCTGTGCTGCACCCAGACGCGGCGCCCGTCGGCGGCCTTCACCTTGCCGCGCAGCAGGGCGTCCTCGGTCGCCGTGGCCGCGCTGCGGACGTGGACGAGGAGGACCCGGCCGGTGTCGAGGAGGACGGGGGCCGGGTTGCCCGCGAGGTTGTCCCCGTTCTTGGCGACGGCCTGGAGGGGGCCCCAGGTGCGGCCGCCGTCGCCGGACCGCTTCAGCACGATGTCGATGTTCCCGTGGTCCTGCGCGGAGCCGACTCGGCCCTCGCAGAAGGCGAGCAGGGTGCCGGTCGCGGTGGCGACGACCGCGGGGATCCGGAAGCTCGCGTAGCCCTCGCGGCCGGCGCGGAAGGGGATGCTTGCCTCGGTCATGGGCGGGCTCCTCGGTCGGACTCCGGGTGGCTTCGATCGGTGCCCCTTGCCCATCTTGGGCGAATTCGTGGTGAACTCCGCCTGACGAACGGCCGGTTGCGGCAGGATGCCTTCCATGGACGCCGTACGGGTCGCATTGCTGCGCGAAGTGCTCGCCGGGACCGAGTGGCTCGGGGCCACGCGCCGCTTCGCGGGGGCCCTGCGGGGGTCCGTGGTGTCGTACGGCGGCGGCCTGCTGCTGGTGGGGACGGCCGATTACGAGCCGTGGCACCTGGCGGCGCATCTGGTGGACGAGGCCGCCTGGTCGGGGACGCCGGAGCTGTCGCCGACGCTGGTGCGGCACGGGGCGCAGGCCTCGGATCCGGCCCATCTGGCCGTGGGTCTTGGCCGTATCGAGGCGGCGCGGCGCGGTGAGACCCTGCTCGTGGTGTCGCCGGCCGCGCCCGGGGCGCCGCTTCTGGAGCGGGTCCACGACGCCCGACAGGCCGGCGCGACGGTCCTCGCCCTTGACGCGGGCGACCGCGAACTCCAGGCGATGGCCCATGAGTCCCTCGCCGTGCCGCCCGGTCCCGACCTCGACCTCGACACGGTCCAGCACCTGGTCAGCGCGGCGGCCGGTGAGAACTCGCTGCCCGCTCCCCGGGGGCGGCGGCGCTTTCGCGACCGGCTGTCCCGGCTCGCCGACCAGCTGACGTCGCCGCCGCCGGCGCGGTGGTAGGCCGGGCACCGGCGGTTCTCGGGCGCGACAGGCTCCCCGCGGGCGTCCCGGGACGAAAAGAAGTTGCCCTTCCGGGAAGCTGCGCTGAGCATGACCCGTCGTGACCGACGACGCCCCGGCCCCTGCCGCACCCTCCGATTCCGCACCCGCGCCTGCTCTGCCCTCGCCTTCCGCGCCGTCCGCTGCCGACCCGGAAGCGGTGGTCTCCTCCCCCGGCTCCCGGCTGCGGGCGATCCTGCCGGACCTCGCCCCCTGGCGGGCCTCCGCGGACTTCCGCCGGCTGTGGCTCGCGGGGCTGATCACGAACTTCGGGAGTTTCCTCACCTTCGTCGCGTTGCCGGTGCAGATGAAGGTGCTCACGGGATCGGCGGCGGCGGTCGGCGCGATCGGGGCCGTGGAGCTCGTACCGCTGATCGTCTTCGGCCTGTACGGCGGGGCGCTCGCCGACGCCATGGACAAGCGGAAGCTGATCGTCTGGACGGAGGCCGGGCAGGGGGTGCTGTGCGCCGGGCTGCTGGCCAACGCGCTGCTGCCGCATCCGACGGTGTGGCCGCTGTACGGGGTCGCCGCGCTGTCCTCCGCCCTCGGGGCGATCCAGCGGCCCGCGCTGGACTCCCTGGTGCCCCGGATCGTCCCGCACGAGCACCTGCCGGCGGCTGCCTCGCTCAACTCGCTGCGCTGGACGGTCGGCGGGGTCGCGGGGCCGGCCCTGGCCGGGGTGGTCGTGGCGTACGCCGGGCTCGGCTGGGCCTACGCCGTGGACCTGGCGACGTTCGTCGTGTCGGTGGTGCTGATCGTCGGGCTCGCGGCCTCCCCCGCCGCCCACGAGGCCGCGAAGCCGTCGCTGCGGTCCATCGCGGAGGGCGCCCGTTACGCCTGGAGCCGCAAGGAACTGCTCGGGACGTACGCCATCGACCTCGCCGCGATGTTCTTCGCCATGCCCCTCGCCGTGCTGCCGTTCCTCGCGGACGAGCTGGACGCCGAGTGGTCGCTCGGGCTGATGTACGCGGCGCTGCCGGCCGGCGCGCTGGTCGTCACCCTCACCAGCGGCTGGACCTCACGCGTCCACCGGCACGGGCGGATGGTGGCAGTCGCGGCCGCCTGCTGGGGGCTCGCCATGGTGGCCGCGGGTGCGGTGCACAGCGTCTGGCTGGTGCTGCTGTTCCTCGTCCTCGGCGGCTGCTTCGACATGGTCAGCGGCATCTTCCGGGCGGCCATGTGGAACCAGACGATCCCCGACGAGCTGCGCGGCCGGCTCGCCGGGATCGAGCTGCTGTCCTACTCCGTGGGACCCCAGCTGGGCCAGGTCCGGGTGGGCGGCATGGCCGCGTGGACGAGCGTGCGGACGTCGGTCTGGTCGGGCGGTGTGCTCTGCGTGGGCGCGGTGGGGCTGCTCGCCCTGTGTCTGCCGAAGCTGATGACGTACGACGAACGGACGAACGAACACGCCTCGCGCATGCGCGCCGTACGCCGGACGGCCGCGGGGGCGCCGGCGTCGGCATCGGCATCGGCGTGACGGGAGTGGTGAGGGGCTAGGGGTCGTGAGGGGGTGCGGGCCGACGGGACTGCTCCCGGCGCGGCCACCACCTGCCGACCGCCTGTCCCCGACCCGCCACCACGATCAGCGGTGCGCCGCAGGCCGGTTTCCGGCCGCCGCCATCTGCCGCCGCAAGCTGCCGCTCGCCGTCCGCGGCTCGCCGACTTTCCGTCCACGCTCGCCGGCTCCGTCCGCCTTCACCGGCTTCCACCCGCCGCCGGCCGTCCGCACCCGCCGGCTGCAGGCCGCCGCTCGCAGGCAGCGGACCGCCGGCTTCCACCCGCCGTGCCCCGGCCGTGAGGCCCGCCGCGCCGCTCAGTCCTCGTCGGTGCCGCTGCCCGGGGCGTCATGCCACTTGGGGTCGTTCTCCCATTCGAGGTTCCGCTCGCGGGCCTGTTCCATTGCGCGCTGGGCCTCCTCGCGGGACGCGTACGGGCCGAAACGGTCCTTGGCAGGGCACTCGGGGCCCTCCTCGACCTTCTTGTGTTCCAGGCAGTAGTACCACTCGCCGGGCTTGCCGACGGTCCGCTTCTTGAACAGGGCCATGACCAGCTCCTTTCGCCACGGACA
This sequence comes from Streptomyces sp. NPDC058371, assembly GCF_042723265.1. Taxonomy (NCBI): domain Bacteria; kingdom Bacillati; phylum Actinomycetota; class Actinomycetes; order Kitasatosporales; family Streptomycetaceae; genus Streptomyces; species Streptomyces sp. NPDC058371. The sequence continues at coordinate 135,124 of NZ_JBHXJC010000014.1, forward strand.
TGGTGCCCCACGTCCGCTGGTTAAACTCGCTGGCATGTCTGGCCAGTCGCTGCTCGTACCAGGGGAGCTCTCTCCCGTCCGTTCCGTTCCCGGAAACATCAGGCGCCCGGAGTACGTGGGCAAGCCCGCTCCGACGCCGTACACCGGCCCCGAGGTGCAGACCCCGGAGACCATCGAGGCGATGCGGACCGCGGGTCGCATCGCCGCGCGGGCCATGGCCGAGGCCGCCAAGCTGATCGCCCCGGGCGTGACCACGGACGAGCTGGACCGGGTCGCGCACGAGTACATGTGCGACCACGGGGCCTACCCCTCCACCCTCGGCTACCGCAGCTTCCCCAAGTCGCTGTGCACCTCCGTGAACGAGGTCATCTGCCACGGCATCCCGGACTCCACGGTGCTGAACGACGGCGACATCATCAACCTCGACGTGACCGCGTACATCGGCGGGGTGCACGGCGACAACAACGCGACGTACCTCGTCGGCGACGTCGACGACGAGAGCAGGCTCCTCGTCGAGCGGACCCGCGAGTCCCTCAACCGTGCCATCAAGGCGGTCAGGCCCGGCCGCCAGATCAACGTCATCGGGCGGGTCATCGAGTCGTACGCGAAGCGGTTCGGATACGGGGTGGTCCGTGACTTCACCGGTCACGGGATCAACTCGTCCTTCCACTCCGGGCTGATCATTCCGCACTACGACAGCCCGCACGCGACGACCGTCATCCAGCCCGGGATGACCTTCACGATCGAGCCGATGCTCACGCTGGGTACGCACGACTACGACATGTGGGACGACGGCTGGACGGTCGTGACGAAGGACCGGAAGCGGACGGCCCAGTTCGAGCACACCCTGGTGGTCACGGACAGTGGCGCGGAGATCCTCACGCTGCCGTAGCACCCGCCCCACTCCGCCGCACCGGCTCCGAGCCCGCCCTGTCCACAGGGCGGGCTCTTTGATGTGGGCGCGATCGGATTCGCGGGTACGATTTTACCGACAGGATGTCGGAAACACATTGACTTAGGTAAGCCTAACCATAGAAGATCTCACTGGTTCTCGTCCCCCTTCGGCACCGGAGGTCCCCATGAAGTCGTCGACCGCGTCACTGGCGTCCGGCACGGCGTTCTCGACACTCATCCGCACCGCGTCGCACGAGCAGCACACGGAGGCGGAGACCTCGACCTTCATGAGCGACCTGCTCGGCGGCCGGCTCGGCGTCGACGCGTACGCGCGCTACACCGAGCAACTGTGGTTCGTGTACGAGGCGTTGGAGGCGGACACCGAGCGGCTGGCGTCCGATCCGCTGGCCGGGCCCTTCCTGCGGCCCGAGCTGCTGCGCCGCGCGGCGCTGGAGCGGGACCTGGCCCATCTCCGGGGCGCCGACTGGCGCTCGACGCTCACCGCCCTGCCCGCGACCCGGGCGTACGCGGACCGCGTCGCCGACTGCGCGCGCAGCTGGCCCGGCGGCTACCTCGCGCATCACTACACCCGCTATCTCGGAGACCTCTCCGGCGGGCAGATCATCCGCGACAAGGCGGAGCGGACCTGGGGCTTCGCCCGCAAGGGCGACGGCGTCCGCTTCTACGTCTTCGAGGGCATCAGCAACCCGGCCGCCTTCAAGCGGAGTTACCGCGAGCTCCTCGACGACCTCCCGGCCGACGACCTGGAGAAGCAGCGGATCATCACCGAGTGCAAGCACGCGTTCGCCCTGAACACCGCGGTGTTCCACGCCCTGGGCGAGGAGTTCCCCCTGACGGCGTGACCCCCGGGCCGGCCGGCGTCCCTCAGCCCCGCACCAGCCGTACCCGGCCGCCCACCTCCACCCAGCCCTCCGGCTGTGGTGCCGTAAGGATCTGTGATCCCGCTCCCTGGACGATGTTGAGCGCCCGGCCCAGCCGGGCGGTCAGCAGCAGCGCCGCCGCTCCCGTGGCCTCGTCCTCCTCGACCCCGTCGCCGCGGCCGGGAAACCCACGGGCCCGCACCCGCCCCGCGGCCTCGTCCTCCCAGGCCCAGGCGTAGAGCCACTCGCCGGCCGGCGGCACGGACAGGCCGTCGACCTCGGCAGCCGAGGCGCACTGCCGCACGGTACGCGGCGGCGCCCACTCCGCCCGCGCCTCGATCCAGCTGAACTCTCCGTCGAGGCGCACCCCCACCACCCCGGCGGGCGTGACCAGTTCGGGCACGTCGAGCAGCCAGCCGGTGCCGACGCAGGGGTGTCCGGCGAACGGCAGACGCAGGGTGGGCGTGTAGATGTCGATGACACCGCGCTCGGGATCGTCGACGAAGACGGTCTCGCTGAAACCGAGTTTCGCGGCGAACGCCTGGCGTTCCTCGCGGTCCGGCATCACCGAGCCCTCGCGGACGACACCGAGTTCGTTGCCGTATCCGCCGTCGGGCCCGCAGAAGACCCGCAGCACGTCGAAGTCAGTCACCCCCGCATTCAAACATCACCGGACGGCGAGTCCGCCGCGGCCCCGGAGACCCTCCCTGGGCCCCGCCCCGACGACCCCCGAGGTCGCAGGGTCTGCCCGGCCGACCGGGCCGGACGCGTCACACCCGCCACGCGCCACGCGCCCGACCCGCACCGGTCGACCGGACCTCACGGGTCAACCCAGCCGCTCCGGGCGACCGGACCGATCCGGTCGCCCCTGCCCGCCCGGCCAACCCGGTCCACCCGGCCGCTCCGGTGCGCCATCAGGAGCTGGTGCTGAGGATCTGCCGGGCAAGGGCGCACGCCGGGGAGGCCGTGGTCGTGGTGCTGCATGATCTGGGGCTCGCGGCGGCCTACGCGCACCGGGTCGCGATCCTCTGCGCCGGTCGCGTCACGGCCGACGGCCCGCCTGCCGAGGTGTTCGCGCACCCCAGGGCGGGCGCCGTCCTCGTCGCCCCCGAGCGGAGCCCTTGACCTTCCCTTTGCCATTCCGTGGGGCCTGTTTTGAGACGCCGTGATCAAGCCGTGCCTGTGCGCTGCCCGTGAGAGCTGAATCACCGACCGCGTGGGTATCGATGAGGCAAGCCTCAGATAAGTTAGGCCAGCCTCACCATGCTGCGCGGGCGTTCCGCGCGGCCCTGTCCGCCTTCACCGGGAGCCTTCATGCGAGCCGTCCGACTCTCCGTCGTCACCGCAGCCGCCACCGCGGCCGCTCTGGCCGCCGTCACCGGCTGCACGGAGAAGAGCGACGCCAAGGACGGTGACGCGATCCAGGTGACCGCCGCGGACTCCACGTGCGACACCTCGTCGAAGTCGGTCCCGGCCGGCCAGGTCACGCTGAAGATCGAGAACAAGGGCTCACAGGCCACCGAGGTCGAGATCGTGTTCCCGGACGACCGGATCGTCTCCGAGAAGGAGAACATCGGCCCGGGCACCAAGTACACGCTGACCGCCGAGGTCAAGGCCGGTTCGTACGAGATCGCCTGCCGCCCGGGCATGAAGGGGCACGGCGTCCGCCAGAAGCTCACGGTCACCGGCGGCAAGGTCGCCCGGCGCGACCCCCGTCTGGACAAGGCGGTCGCCGCCTACCGCGCGTACGCGCAGGAGCAGGCCGACGCGACGCTGCCCAAGGCCGAGGCGTTCGCCAAGGCCGTCAAGGACGGCGACATCGAGGCCGCGAAGAAGGAGTTCGCCGACTCGCGCCTCGGCTGGGAGCGCACCGAGCCCGTCGCGGAGTCCTTCGGTGACATCGACCCGAAGGTCGACGTCCGCGAGGACGGCCTGGAGGACGGCCAGAAGTGGACGGGCTGGCACCGTCTGGAGAAGTCCCTGTGGCAGGAGAAGAAGATCGGTGCGGCGGAGAAGACCCTCGCCGACCAGCTGGTCACCGACCTCAAGGACTGGCAGCAGCGGGTCGGCAAGGCCGTGATCACCCCGACCTCGATGGCCAACGGCGCCAAGGAGCTCCTCGACGAGGTCGCCACCGGCAAGGTCACCGGCGAGGAGGACCGCTACTCGCACACCGACCTGAGCGACTTCAAGGGCAACGTCGAGGGCGCGCAGAAGGCGTACGAGCTGCTCAAGCCCGTCGCCAAGGAGAACGACGCGGCGCTCACGACCGAGCTCGACAAGCAGTTCGCCGCACTGAACACGCTGCTCGACAAGTACCGCACGGACAAGAACTCGTACGACTTCACCTCGTACGACAAGGTCGGCAAGGCCGACCGCAAGGAGCTCTCGGACGCGGTCAACGCGCTCGCCGAGCCGCTGTCCAAGCTTGCCGCCGCTGTCGTGAAGTAGGAGCCGCCACCATGACGGACACCACCCACACCACGGACACCACGGAAGCCGCCGAGGCCACCGGCACCCCTGCGCCGTCCCGGCGTTCGCTGATCGGCTGGGGCGGTGCGGGCCTCGCGCTCGGCGCCGCCGCGGCCGGCGGTGCGGTGGCGATGACCCGCGCGGGCAACGACGTGGAGCCGGCCGGCGCCGACACGGGCGGCGCGGTCTCCTTCCTCGGCACGCACCAGGCCGGCATCGCCACGCCCGTACAGGACCGCCTGCACTTCGCCGCGTTCGACGTGAAGACGGACGACCGCGCCGCGTTCGTACAGCTCCTGAAGGACTGGACGCAGGCCGCCGCGCGGATGACCGCCGGACACGCGGTCGGCGAGGGCGCGTACGGCGGTCTGGCCGAGGCTCCCCCGGACGACACCGGCGAGGCGCTGGGGCTCAAGCCGTCGCGGCTCACGCTGACGATCGGCTTCGGGCCGTCCCTCTTCGAGAAGTTCGACCTCGGCGACCGGCGGCCCGAGGCGCTCGTCGAGCTGCCGAAGTTCCCCGGCGACAACCTGGACAAGGCCCGCAGCGACGGCGACCTGTGCGTCCAGGCGTGCGCGGACGACCCGCAGGTCGCGGTGCACGCGATCCGCAACCTGGCCCGGATCGGCTTCGGCAAGGTCGCCATCCGCTGGTCCCAGCTCGGCTTCGGCAAGACGTCCTCGACGACCCCGGACGCACAGACCCCGCGCAATCTGATGGGCTTCAAGGACGGCACCCGCAACATCGCGGGCACCGAGACGGACCGGCTGAAGAAGTTCGTGTGGGTGGGCGAGGGCGACGGTCCCGACTGGATGGCCGGCGGCTCGTATCTCGTGGCGCGCCGTATCCGGATGAACATCGAGACCTGGGACCGCACGTCGCTCCAGGAGCAGGAGGACGTCTTCGGCCGGGACAAGGGCGAGGGCGCGCCGGTCGGCAAGGCGAAGGAGCGCGACAAGCCGTTCCTGAAGGCGATGAAGCCCGACGCGCACGTCCGGCTCGCGCACCCCGACTCCAACGACGGGGCCACGATCCTGCGCCGGGGCTACTCCTTCACCGACGGCACCGACGGCCTCGGCCGGCTGGAGGCGGGGCTGTTCTTCCTCGCGTACCAGCGTGACGTCCGCAAGGGCTTCATTCCGGTGCAGCGCAGCCTGTCGCGCACCGACGCGCTCAACGAGTACATCCAGCACGTGAGTTCGGCGATCTTCGCGATTCCGCCCGGCGTCCGGGACAAGGACGACTGGTGGGGCCGCGAGCTGTTCTCGAAGGAGGCGTAGCCCGTGTTCGGCAACTATCTGATCGGTCTGCGCGAGGGGCTGGAAGCCAGCCTCGTCGTCTGCATCCTGATCGCCTACCTGGTCAAGACGGGCCGCAGGGACGCCCTGAGGCCGATCTGGATGGGTATCGGTGTCGCGGTCACCCTCTCGCTCGGCTTCGGCTGCGTCCTCGAATTCGGCTCCCAGGAGCTGACGTTCAAGGCCCAGGAGGCGCTCGGCGGTTCGCTGTCGATCGTCGCGGTGGTCCTGGTGACGTGGATGGTCTTCTGGATGCGGCGTACGGCACGGCATCTGAAGGCCGAGCTGCACGGCAAGCTGGACGCGGCGCTCGCGATGGGCACCGGCGCGCTGGTGGCGACCGCGTTCCTGGCGGTCGGCCGCGAGGGCCTGGAGACGGCGCTGTTCGTGTGGGCGTCCGTGCACGCGGCGAGCGACGGAACCCCGCGCCCGCTGATCGGCGTCGCTCTGGGCCTGGCCACCGCCGTTCTCCTCGGCTGGCTCTTCTACCGCGGCGCACTGAGGATCAACCTCGCCAAGTTCTTCACCTGGACCGGCGGCATGCTGGTCGTCGTCGCCGCGGGCGTGCTCGCCTACGGTGTGCACGACCTCCAGGAGGCCGACCTGGTGCCCGGTCTGACCAGCCTGGCCTTCGACATCAGCGACACGATCCCGCCGTCGAGTTGGTACGGCACCCTGCTGAAGGGCGTCTTCAACTTCCAGCCGGACCCGACCGTCCTCCAGGTCACGGTGTGGGCGCTGTACCTGGTGCCGACACTGGCCGTCTTCCTGTCCCCGGGCGGGCGGCCCGGTGCCGGGAAGCCGAAGCCGGCCGCCGAGCAGCCCCAGCCGGCGACCGGCGGTCCGGTGGGCGACAAGCGCTGAGCAAGGTCACGATGAGGGCGACGTTGCGGATCCCCGCGCTCAGGGCCTCGGTGCTCCCCGGTAGGGTTCGGGCCCGGGAACGGGGAAGGCGGAGGAACCCGATGAGCACGCTTGGAAGGCTGAGGCGGGCCGTGCCGGCGGTGGCGGCCGGGATCGTGCTGTCCGTCACGGTGAGCGGATGCGTGGTGGTGCACGGGGAGCGTGAGTTCCTCCCGGCGGCGACGACGGGCGAGGCCGCACGCGCCCTCAAGGACTTCACCACCGCGTACAACAAGGCCGACAAGGCGAACGACCGGTCCCTGGACGCGGACCGGGTCACCGGCCCGCTCGCCGCCATCGACGGCGCGAAGCTCAAGGCGGGTCACAAGAACAACCCGAGCGGCAACCCCAACCACGCGCCGCTGAAGCTGACCGACGCGAAGTTCGTCATACCGAAGAAGGCCGGCTGGCCGCGCTGGTTCGTCGCCGACACCAAGGCCAACAAGGGTGCGGCGGACTCCCATTGGCTGCTGGTCTTCACCCGGGGCGACGCGAACGACATCTGGCAGGTGTCGTATCTGACCGTCCTGTCCGCCGGCGACGTGCCCACCTTCGTGCGGGACAAGGACGGCTGGGCCGAGCCCGTCACCGCCGACGAGGCGGAACTGGCCGTCGAGCCCAAGGAGTTGGGCCGGTCGTACGCGGCCTATCTGAAGAGCGGCGGCGACACCTTCGCGCCCGGCACGCACACCTCCGCATGGCGGGCCCTGCGCAAGAAGAACGCGGCCAAGCCCGGTCTCGCCCGGCAGTACGTCGACGAGCCGCTGCCCTCCGGCGACTACGCGCCGGTGGGACTGCGCACCTCGAACGGCGGCGCGCTGGTGTTCTTCAGCACGCGGCACTTCGAGAAGCAGACGGCGGCGCAGGGCGTCGACATCAATGTCACCGACCCGAACATCAAGGCCCTGCTGACCGGTGAGGTCAAGCAGTCCCTCACGCTGGAGTTCGTCTCCAACCAGGCGGTGCTCGACCCGTCGAGGACGGCCTCGGGCAAGAAGGTGGAGTTCCTCAGCCGGGTGCAGGGCCTGACCGGGGCGAGGGGCGAGTAGAGCGGGCGGCGGGCGCGGCCGCCACCCGGGCGCTCAGCGCCGGTGCGGCCAGGCGGCCAGCCGCTCCGTGTGGTCCCCCGCATGGCGCGCGCATGCGTCCGTCAGGACTTCGAGCAGGCTCAGCGGGTCGGGCAGCGGGTGCTCGGGCCCCCGTACCCAGTCGACCGTCAGGTCGCCCATGAGCCGGGCCGGCGGCACCGGCACGTACGAACCCCGACAGTGCCAGCGCAGCCCTGGGTGTTCGTCCATCGTCTCGGGGTGGCAGTCCAGCTCGCAGGGCCACCACTCGTCCTCGTCCTCGGGCGTACCGCGGGTCGCCGTGAAGAAGAGCAGGCGGTCACCGGCGGACTCGGCGACGGGTCCGACCTCGACGCCGGCGGCGAGCAGCCGCTCCAGCGCCTCCCGGCCGGCGTCCAGCGGCACGTCGAGGACGTCGTGCACCAGGCCGGTCGCGGTGATGAAGTTGGCCTGCGGCTGGTGCCGTGCCCAGCGCTCGATCTGGCCGTGGTCGGTCGTGGACTGCGTCTGCCAGGCGAAGGAGACGGGGTGGCGCGCGGGGGTGGGGCAGCCGACCCGGTCACAGGAACATCGGTAGCCGGAGGGGTGCGCGGCCGGTGCGAGCGGCAACCCGGCGGTGGCGGCAGCGAGCAGCAGGGCCTCTCGGCCCCCGTCGCCGGCGACCTCCTTGGGGCGACGACCACGCAGCCACTGGGAGATCCTGCCCTGCCGGCCGGAGCGGCCGCCGAACTCCGCGCTCATCTATCCCCTCACCATGCCGTGGGTGTGGACAACATGCTTCATCGTCCCACCATCCTGCGCCCTGGGTGGCCAGAGCTGACATCCGGGGTAGCCGGGGCAAGCCAACCCCCGGGACGGATCGAGTGTCATTGCATACTTTTATGGTATTTATCCCCCTACCGTGGTCGCCATGGTCACATGGACTGCGCTCACGGGTCTTGCCGGTCTCGCCTCACTGGCCCTGGCCGGGCAGGGCGGCGCCCTGGCCCCGCTGGAGTGGGGCGCCGGGCCGCTGACGGTGGACGCGCTGCCCCGCGTCGTCTACGTCGCCCACCGCGGCGGCGCCCGCGAGGTCCCGGAGAACAGCATGTCGGGGCTGATGGCCGCCTATGAGCGCGGTACGGCGCAGGTGCTCGACTTCGACACCCGGATGCTGCGCGACGGGCACATGGTGGTCATGCACGACGAGACCCTCAACCGCACGACCTATCTGGGCGGTCCGGTACGGGGCCTGAATCTGCGGGACTGGGCCGGCGTGCGGCTGCGGCCCAAGGCCGCGATCCCCGGCAGCTGGCGCTCGGAGCGGCCGCCGACCGTCGCCGAGGTGCTGGATCGTTTCGGCGGCCGGGTCGTGCTGATGCTGGAGGCCAAGGACCCGGAGAGCCTGCGCACCCTCGCCGGGCTGATCCGCGCCCGCGGGCTGACCCGCTCGGTCTTCGTCAACTCCAACCGCCCCGAGGTGGCCTGGCGGGCCCACCGGATGGGTCTGGTCGCCCAGCTGTGGCGCTCGGCGGAGCAGATGCGCGACGACCGGCCCGAGCGCTGGGCGCCGTTCGTGGACGTGCTCGACGTGGACTACAAGGCGCGGGACGCCGATCTCGCACGGGCCGCGCACTCCGGCATCCCCCGCGTCTGGGCGCACACCGTGGTGACCCCGGGCCAGCGCGACCGGGCGCTCGCGCTCGGCTGCAACGGGATCATCACGGACGCGCCCGGGCGGCTCTCCCGTCATCCGCTGAAGGCCGTCAAGGGCGGGACGGCCATGCAGGGCGGGAAGAGCGGGAAGGGGTTCCGGGCGGTCCGCGGCCGGGCGCGGCCGTAGCGGGGGCGGGACCGTGGCGGGCCACCGTGGATCGAGACCGTGGCGGCCTGCCTCGGGGCGAGACCACGGAGGTCAGACTCGGGGCGAGACCGTGGAGGTCAGACTCGGGACGACGCCGCGGAGGGCTGCCTCGGGACGAGACCGTGGCGGGCTACCGCGGGGCGAGGCCGTAGAGGGCGTATTCGACGAGGGCATCCGTGTACGCGTACGAGATCGGGCCGGTGCGCTGGAGCCAGCGCTGGGCGAGCGGGGAGACGAAGAGTTCCAGGGCGATACGGGGGTCGACGTCGGGGCGTACCTCACCGCTTGCCTGGGCGGCGCGCAGCCGCTTCACGTACAGCTGGAGCTGGGGCTCAAGCAGCTTGCTCACGAACTCCACGCCGACCTGTTCGTTGACGACGCCCTCGGCGGCCAGGGCGCGGCTGGGGATCTCGAACTTGGGGTCGATCAACTCGTCGACGGTGGCCCGCAGCACGGCCTTGAGGTCGGCCTCCAGGTCGCCGGTGTCCGGGATCTCGTACGTCGCCGCCTCCCCGATGACCTCGGGACGGCCCGCGGCCTCCGCCGCCTGGGCGCTGAGGTCCATGAACGCCTCCAGCAGGACGTCCGCCTTCGACGACCACCAGCGGTAGATCGTCTGCTTGCCGACTCCGGCGCGGGCGGCGATGCCCTCGATGGTGGTCTTCGGGTAGCCGACCTCGCTCACGAGGGCGAGGGCCGCGTCGTAGATCGCGCGGCGGGACCGCTCGCTGCGGCGGGTGGAGTCGGGGGTGGGCTTGCCCGGGTGCGGGGCGGGCTTCTGGACCATGGGTCGAATTTAACAGGGGGGCAAGACGGGACGTCTCGCTGTGGGGGGGGCGCCGACAACGTAGGGCATTGGTGCCTCCGGCTGAGCGGAGCACTCGCGTCTCCGGCTGGACAGGCACTCGTGCCTCCGGCCGTGCGGCCGTCGGTGGTGCGGGGCCTTGGGCGGGCGGGGCGTTGGGCGGGCCTGCGTCAGGGGCCGGACGGGCCGGGACGGACACCACCCGTTCGCTTCACCGCCGGAAGGCGACCCGCGGCGCACCATGGGCATCAACTGCCCCGCGGTTACGTGAGGAGTCCTCCTTGCCCCCTCTCCGCCGTGCCACACCCCGGCGCTATCTGATGTGCCCACCGGCGCACTTCGAGGTCACGTACTCCATCAACCCGTGGATGGATCCTGCCAAGCCGGTCGACGTGCCGCTCGCGGTCGCGCAGTGGGAGGACCTCCGCGACCGCTACCGCTCGCTCGGCCACACGGTCGAGGAGCTCACCCCGCTGCCCGGCCTGCCGGACATGGTCTTCGCGGCGAACGGGGCGACGGTGGTGGACGGGCGAGTGCTCGGCGCGCGCTTCGCCCACCGCGAGCGGGCGGCGGAGGCCGCGGCTCACCTGGAGTGGTTCCGCGCGCACGGCCACCGGCGGGTGCACGAGCCGGTCCACATCAACGAGGGCGAGGGCGACTTCGCGGTCACGGCCTCGTATCTGCTGGCCGGACGCGGCTTCCGGGCGAGCCCGCTCTCGCACGGCGAGGCGCAGGAGTTCCTCGGTCGCCCGGTGATCGGGCTCGACCTCATCGACCCCCGCTACTACCACCTCGACACGGCACTCGCGGTCCTGGACGACGCCGCGGACGTGATCATGTACTACCCGCCCGCCTTCTCCCCCGGCAGCCGCGAGGTACTGCGCCGGCTGTTCCCGGACGCGCTGGTCGCGGCGGACGAGGACGCGGCCGCGCTCGGCCTCAACGCGGTCTCGGACGGTCTGCACGTGCTGCTCCCGCAGGCGGCGACGGGCCTCTTCGGGCCGCTGCGCGAACGCGGCTTCGCGCCGATCGGCATGGATCTGAGCGAGCTGCTCAAGGGCGGCGGCAGCGTGAAGTGCTGCACTCAGGAGCTCCGGTAGCGGCCGGCAACTCCCTTGTCCGCGTACGGCGTCTGACGCCGGGTCAGTCGGCCTCCGGCGGCCAGGCGTCGCCCCAGTCGGCGTCACGGGCCGCCCGGTACAGGGGTCCGTGGCGCTTGGTCACCGTCTCGCGGTGCAGGGCCTCGTCCGGTCCGCACAGGTCGAGGAGCACCTGGCCCTTGCGGATCTGCGGCCTGCGGACGACCCGGGAAGGGGCAGGCGTCACCGGGCAGCGGGTGGCGGCGACGTAACTGAACTTCTCGTCCTCGTACGCCAGTGAGCCGCCCTTGACCTGGCGGTGCAGGGAGGAGCGGCTGACCCGGGCGGAGAAATGGCACCAGTCCTCGCCGGGGACGATGGGGCAGGCGGCGCTGTGCGGGCAGGGGGCCGCGATCTCGAAGCCGGCGCCGATCAGGCGGTCGCGGGCCTCGATGATCCGGGCGTAGCCGTCCGGGGTGCCCGGCTCGATGATCACCACGGCCGGGGCGGCGGCCGCGGCGGCGTCCACGACGTGGCCGCGGTCGGCGTCGGTGAGCTCGCCGAGCACGTAGGAGACGGTGACGAGATCAGTGCTCTCGATGGTGAGCGCCGCTCCGATACGAGAGCGGTGCCACTCGGCGGACTTCAGTGCCGGGTTCGCGGCGGCGAGGTCACGGCCCAGCGCGAGCGCCGGTTCGGCCCAGTCGAGGACCGTCACCGGGCGGTCGCCGTCCCAGGTCGCCGTCACCGCCCAGGTCGCCGCGCCGGTGCCGCCGCCGACGTCCACGTGGCTGCCCGGCGTCCACTCCGGCACCGCGTCCGCGAACGCCTCCAGTGCCGCGCGCACCGCCTCGAACGTCGCGGGCATCCGGTACGCGGCGTACGCGACCACGTCCGAGCGGTCGCGGAGGACCGGCGTGTGCGTCGGGGTGGTGCCCCGGTAGTTCGCGATCAGCCGCTCGACGGCCTGCGCGGCTGCCTTCGGCGGCAGTCCGTCCAGCAGCCCGGCGAGGGCGGCGCGCAGGGGCTCGGCGGCGGGAGCGGGGGCGTTCACCCGGCGATTCTACGGTCGCCGGGCGGGGCCCCACCGCCGGCACCCGAGCTCGACGGGTGGCCGATCAGTGCCCCTGCCCGTCGCCAGCCAGGGCTACGCGGCGACCGGGCAACGTCCCCACCCGCCGGCACCCAGGCCTACGCGGGACCGGGCAACGTCCCCACCGCCGGCACCCAGGCCTACGCGGGACCGGGCAACGTCCCCACCCGCCGGCACCCAGGCCTACGCGGCGACCGGCCAGTGCCCGCCCCACCCGCCGCCACCCAGCCTCACGGCACCGCCCGCCGGCGCCCCCACCTTTCGCCACCCGGCCCCACGCCAGCGCCCCACCTTTCGCCACCCGGCCTCACCGCACCGCCCGGCACGCCCGCCACCGCATCAGCCGCCCGGGACGGGCAGCCGCATCGGCGCCGGCCGCCCCGGCGCCGGCCGCATCGGAGGCGGGCCGGACGTCCCGCCTCCGATGGGGCCGGCGCCCCTACGTCCCCCGTACCGCTCGGGCCAGCCGCGTGGCCAGCGCCGCGCGTGGCGCGTTGTCCGGGTCGCGGCGGCGGGGGTGGACCGTGTTGGCGAGCAGGACGAGGAAAGTGTCCGTGGCCGGGTCCAGGACCAGGGACGTACCGGTGAAGCCCGTGTGGCCCGCGGCGCCGCGGTGGGCCAGGGCGCCCATGAACCACGGCTGGTCCACCGCGAAACCGAGGCCCGGCGCGGTCGTCATCAGCTCGACGAAGTCGGGGCCCAGGATGCGGGCGGGCCCGTAGGAACCGCCCGCGAGCAGCGTGCGGCAGAAGACGGCGAGGTCGCGGGCGGTGGAGAAGAGGCCCGCGTGGCCGGCCACCCCGCCGAGCGCCCACGCGTTCTCGTCGTGGACCACACCCCGCAGCATCCCCCGTTCCGCCTTCCCCCACGGCCGGCGCTGGTCCTCGGTCGCGGCCGCGCCGGGGCAGGGTCCGAAGCCCGTGGCCGTCATCCCGAGCGGGCGGGTGATGCCGTCGCGGATCAGGACGTCGAGCCTGCGCCCGGCGATGCGTTCCAGGACGTACTGGAGGAGGAGCAGGTTGAGGTCCGAGTAGCGGTACCCCCCGCCGGGCCGCGACACCGGCACCTCGGCACGTAACAGTTCGAGGCGTGCCGCGTCCGACCGGCAGTCGTACAGCGGGAGTTCGGACCGCAGGCCGGAGGTGTGGGTGAGCAGTTGCCGTACGGTGATGCCGTGCTCGGCGACCCCGCGGAAGTCGGGCAGGTACGCCGCCACCCGCGCGTCGATGCCGAGCGTGCCGCGCTCCAGTTGCTGGACCGCGGCGACCGCCGTGAAGAGCTTGGTCAGTGAGGCCAGGTCGAAGGGTGTGTGCACGCTCATCGGCACCCGTGCCCCGGCCGGCAGCTCGACCCCCGCGTCCTTCTCCTCGTTGTACGACGCGTAGCGCACCGCCCAGCCGGCGGCCTCCTCGACGGCGATCACCGGCCCGCGCCCGGCGACCACGACGGCACCCGCGGCCCAGGGGCGCTCCCCCGTGGTGAGAGCGCGCACCTCCCGTACGAGTCGACGCACTTCCGCGGGGTCGAGCCCGGCCCGTTCCGGTGTGTCGATGCGCAGTCTCGCGCTCAGCGGTCCGCCGCCTTTCCGTCCGCGGTAGGGGTTCCGCCGTGTTCCCGGCTTCGCCCGAGGAGGGGGGACCCCTGTTCCCAGGGACGGCACAGTGCCACGAAGCAGGCGATCGCCACCAGTGCCGCGACCAGTTGGACGACGGCCATCGGGACGGCGGTGTGCTCTCCGGCGACGCCGACGAGGGGCGAGGCGATCGCGCCGACGAGGAAGGAGGAGGTGCCGAGCAGCGCCGAGGCGGAGCCCGCCGCGTGCCGGGTGCGCATCAGGGCGAGCGCCTGGGTGTTGGGGAGCGTGATGCCCATGGCGGTCATCAGGACGAACAGGGCGGCGGCGACGGGCACGAGTCCGACCTCGCCGAAGACACCGGTGGACATCAGCAGGAGGGCGGCCGCGGCCAGGGCGACGATGGCGAGACCGGTGGCGAGCACCCGGTCGAGACGGACGCGGCCGACCAGGACCTTGCCGTTGATCTGGCCGGCGGCCACCAGGCCCACCGAGTTCAGGCCGAACAGCAGGCTGAAGGTCTGCGGGGAGGCGCCGTAGATCTCCTGGATCACGAAGGGCGAGGCGGAGATGTACGCGAAGAGCGCGGCGAAGGCGAAGCCGCCCGCGAGCATGTATCCGGCGAAGGCGCGGTCGGCGAGCAGCGCGCGCATGGACCGCAGCGCCTCACCGACGCCTCCGCTGTGCCGTTCGCCGGCGGCGAGGGTCTCCGGGAGCCGGAACCAGACGACCGCCGTCAGTGCGATGCCGACGACCGTGAGGACGACGAAGACGCCGCGCCAGTCGGTGACGCGCAGGATCTGTCCGCCGATGAGCGGGGCGACGATCGGGGCGACTCCGGAGATCAGCATGAGGCTGGAGAAGAAGCGGGCCATCGCCACACCGTCGTACAGGTCCCGGACGACCGCCCGCGCGATCACGATCCCGGCCGCGCCGGCGAGCCCCTGCGCGAGCCGGAGGACGACGAGGAGTTCGACGGTGGGCGCGACCGCGCACAGGGCGGTCGCGACGATGTAGACGACGAGGCCGGCGAGCAGCGGGCGTCGGCGGCCCCAGCGGTCGCTCATCGGGCCGACGACCAGCTGTCCCAGTGCCATGCCGGCCAGGCACGCGGTGAGGGTGAGCTGCACGGTCGCCGCGGGCGCGTGCAGCGACCTGGTGACCTCCGGCAGCGACGGGAGGTACATGTCCATGGCCAGCGGGGGCGTCGCGGTGAGCCCGCCGAGGATGAGCATGACGAGGAATCCGGTACGGCGCAGGGCCTTGGTGCCGGGCAGTGCCTCGACGTCCGCGACGGGTGCCGGATCAGCGGCCGTCGCGTCCGCTATGTGTCCCTCGGGGCCTTCCTGGCCCCGCGTGGTGCGGCCGCCCTCGGGCATGGGCCCCTCCCTGTTCGTTCGGTCCGCCACCTATGCTCTCAGCTCGTACGGCGTGGTCGGGGTCACAGGCGAGGGGCCGGGGATGACGGGCGAGAACGTGCGGTGGGGAATTCTGGCGACCGGGGGGATCGCGGCGGCGTTCACGGCGGACCTGATTGATCTGCCGGACGCGGAGGTCGTGGCCGTGGCCTCGCGCAGCCAGGAGTCGGCGAAGGCGTTCGCGGAACGGTTCGGGATACCGCGGGCGTACGGCGACTGGGCGTCGCTCGCCGCGGACGAGGACGTGGACGTGGTGTACGTCGCCACCCCGCACGCGGCGCACCGGGCGGCCGCCGGGCTGTGTCTGGAGGCCGGGCGCCATGTGCTGTGCGAGAAGGCGTTCACGCTGAACGCCCGCGAGGCCGGGGAGCTGGTGGCTCTCGCCCGCACCCACGACCGCTTCCTGATGGAGGCGATGTGGATGTACTGCAATCCGCTGGTGCGGCGGCTCAAGACGCTGATCGACGACGGCGCGATCGGTGAGGTCCGCACCCTGCAGGCCGACTTCGGGATTGCCGGGCCGTTCCCGCCCTCGCACCGGCTGCGCGATCCGGCGCAGGGGGGCGGCGCGCTGCTCGATCTCGGTGTCTATCCGGTGTCGTTCGCGCAGCTGCTGCTCGGGGAGCCCTCGGACGTCGTGGCGAGAGCGGTGCTCTCGGACGAGGGCGTCGATCTCCAGACGGGAGCACTGCTCTCCTGGGAGAACGGTGCTCTCGCTTCGGTGCACTGCTCCATCAACGGCGGAACCCCGGTCTCCGCATCGGTCACCGGGTCCGCGGGCCGCATCGACATTCCGTACGGCTTCTTCTTCCCGGACCACTTCGTGCTGCACCGGGACGGCCGCGACCCCGAGAGGTTCGCGGCCGACCCCGGCGCCGGCCCCCGCAACAGCCTCAAGCACGAGGCGAGCGAGGTGATGCGGGCGCTGCGTGCCGGCGAGAGCGAGTCGCCGCTCGTCCCGCTGGAGGGCACCCTCGCCGTGATGCGGACGCTCGACGCGATACGGGACCGCATCGGCGTCCGCTATCCGGGAGAGGCCGCCCGGCGGGACCTCAGGCCGGCTTGAGCCCCTGGTCGCCCACCTCCGTCACGAACGAGGCGGCGGTGGTGAGCGGCGCCCCGGGTGTCGTCACGGCGGGCACCGTCTTGAAGTCGGCCCGCGCCTCCTCGCGCCCGAGTTCGACGGTCACGTAGCCGCGCCGCCCGTTGTAGAACTTCAGATGCGGGTTGGCCTTGGTGTAGGTGTCCCAGTTGGCCGGCTTGTCCGCGCCGTCCCGGCCGCTGGATATCGAGGTCGCGACGATCTCCGTGCCGAGGATCGCCGACGCCGGGTCGTCGAAGTCGTCCTTGATGTCGAAGGCGTACCCGACGTGGACGTCGCCGGTGAGCACCATCAGGTTCTCGATGCCGGCCGCCTTCGCTCCGGCGAGCACCCGTTCGCGCGAGGCGCGGTAGCCGTCCCAGGCGTCCATCGACACCTTGGCAGCCGCGTTGAGGTCCAACTTCCGCTGCGAGAAGGTGACTTGCTGCGGCACCACGTTCCACAGCGCCCGCGAGTCGTGCCAGCCGTCGATCAGCCAGCGCTCCTGCGTCGCTCCGGTGATGGTGCGTGCCGGGTCGTCCGACTCCGGCCCCGGGATGTGCGCGCCGTCGCCGTACGCCTGGTTGGAGCGGTACTGCCGGGTGTCGAGGATGTCGAACTGGGCGAGCCGGCCCCAGTACAGGCGCCGGTACATCTGGGCGTCCGGACCGTCCGGGAGCTGCGGGCGGCGCAGCGGCTGGTTCTCCCAGTAGGCGCGGTAGGCGGCGGCGCGGCGCAGCAGGAACTCCTCCGGCGGCCCGTCGCTGTCGTCGATGTCGTCCGCGTAGTTGTTCTCGGTCTCGTGGTCGTCCCAGGTGACGACGAAGGGGTGCGCGGCGTGTGCGGCCCGCTGGTCGGGGTCGGTCTTGTGCAGGGCGTAGC
Source organism: Streptomyces sp. NPDC058371 (assembly GCF_042723265.1). Taxonomy (NCBI): domain Bacteria; kingdom Bacillati; phylum Actinomycetota; class Actinomycetes; order Kitasatosporales; family Streptomycetaceae; genus Streptomyces; species Streptomyces sp. NPDC058371. The sequence continues at coordinate 152,413 of NZ_JBHXJC010000014.1, forward strand.
GCAGCCGGTAGTCCTCCAGGGTCACGGTCTCGTGGTTGAAGACGTCGGGGAGCGTGCGATCGGTGTAGGCGCGTGAGCCGCCGACCGCGTTGACGGCGTACTCGTAGATGTAGTCGCCGAGGTGGAGGACGAAGTCGACGTCGTCCTCCGCCAGGTGCTTGCAGGCGGTGAAGTAGCCCTGGTCGTAGCGCTGGCAGGAGACCGCGGCGAAGGTGAGCGCGGAGGTACGGCTGTGGGTGGCGGGCGCGGTGCGCGTGCGGCCGGTCTCGCTGATCCAACTGCCCGCCCGGAAGCGATAGTAGAAGACCCGGTCGGTGTCGAGGTGGCCGACTTCGACATGCACCGCGTGGTTGAACTCGGGGTGCGCGAGGGCGGTGCCACGTCTGACGATCCGGTGGAATCTGTCGTCGTGGGCCAGTTCCCAGTGGACGGCGACGCGTTCCTGGGGCAGACCGCCGTCGGCCTGGTACGGAGCCGGGGCGAGCCGCGTCCACAGGAGCACGGAGCCGGGCAGCGGGTCACCGGACGCCACGCCGAGCGTGAACGGGTCGTCGGTGATCTTGGCCGCGTCGAGTTCGGCGGCGCTCGCCGCGCCCGCGGCCGGCACGTTCACGGCGAAGGCGAGTGCGGCAGCCGCGCCGGTGAGGGTGAGGAAGCGGCGGCGGCCGATGTGCCGGGCGGCGGCGCGCAGTTCGGGGGCGCGCTGGGGCCGTGCGTGCGGTGGCTGATGGGCTGCGAGTGTCATCTGGCGCTCCCCTGAAGGTGGTTGTACAAGGCATTGGAGTGGCCAGCGTCAACGCTGAGCTGTCACGTACACAACAGCCAGATGGCGGACGAATGAGTTCCGTATAGCGGACCCTCCCGTACGCTGCGGGCCCATGAATGCCATGCAAACGAAGACCGCGGTGGTGACCGGGGCGGGCTCCGGCATCGGCCGCGCGGTTGCCGTGGAACTGCTGCGCACCGGCTGGTCGGTGGCGCTGGCCGGACGCCGGACCGAGACCCTGGCGGAGACGGCCGCGCTGGTGCCCGACAGCACCTCCGTCGCCGTACGCACCGACGTCTCGCACCCCGACGAGGTGGCCGCCCTCTTCGCGGCCGTACGCGACCGCTTCGGGCGGCTCGACCTGCTCTTCAACAACGCGGGGACCTTCGGCCCGGGCGGCGTCCCCGTGGAGGAACTGCCGTACGAGGCCTGGCGGCACGTGGTGGACACGAACCTCAACGGCGCGTTCCTGTGCGCGCAGGCGGCCTACCGGCAGATGAAGGAGCAGGACCCGCAGGGCGGCCGGATCATCAACAACGGCTCGATCTCCGCGCACACGCCCCGGCCGCAGTCGGTCGCCTACACGGCCACCAAGCACGCGCTGACCGGCCTGACCAAGTCACTGTCCCTGGACGGGCGCCCGTACCGGATCGCGGTCGGTCAGATCGACATCGGCAACGCGGCCACCGACATGACCGAGCGCATGCAGTCGGGAACACTCCAGGCGAACGGCGAACTGGCGGTCGAACCCGTGATGGACGTGGCGGACGTGGCGCGCACAGTGCGGCACATGGCGGAACTGCCCCTGGAGGCGAACGTGCAGTTCGCGACCGTACTGGCGACCGCGATGCCGTACGTGGGCCGCGGCTGAGACCCGGCGCCGGCCCTGTTCAAGGAGTCAACCTGCACAAACGGAAGCTCACCGTCCGGGATATTCCGGCCGGTGGCGGGCTTATGCTCATTTCTCCTCCACCTCAGCTTCACATCTGGAGCACACAGCTCCCGCAGGCCACACCAGGGGGGAGGAGCAGCCGTTCCGCGGTCCGGAAGGGGGCGGACCTCGCGCGTGACCGCGAGATGTGCACCGGGCCACGGAGCGGCTGCTCCACACTTCACCGCGGGCGCCGGCCCTCCGCCGCGGCCGCGGTGTCGTCACTTCCCTTGCGTCCGCGACGGCGCAACGCGAAGGCACCGCCCGCGAGCAGCGCGACCGCTCCCCCGGCCCCGCCCACCAGCCCCCACGGCGAACCGCCCTTCGCGGTGGACGCCGGAGCGCCGCCGGCGGCCTTGGCGTGCTTGGGCGTCGGGGTCGCGGTGGCGCCGCCCTCACTGAGCGGATCGACCAGCGTGCCCACGGACTTGGCCCTCTGCGCCGAGGCGAAGCCCCAGTCGAGCAGCGCCGCCGTCTCCTTGTAGACGCCGTTGCCGCCGCTCTTGGGGTGCATCACGGTGACCAGGAGCGTGCGGCCGTCGCGGGTGGCCGCGCCGGTGAAGGTGTTGCCCGCGTGGCTGGTGAAGCCGTTCTTCACGCCGATCAGACCGTCGTACGTCTCCATCCCCCACGCGCCGGTCAGCAGACGGTCGGTGTTCTGGATCTGGAAGGTCTTCTTGCCGCCGGCCGGGAAGTCGGCGGTCCTCGTCGCGCAGTAGGCGCGGAAGTCGGTGTTGTGCAGCCCGTGCCGGCCGAAGAGCGTCAGGTCGTACGCGGAGGAGAGCTGCCCCTTGTGGTCGAAGCCGTCGGGACTGACCACATGCGTGTCCAGCGCCTGCAGATCCGCGGCCTTGGCCTGCATCTCGGCGACCGTCGCGTCGACCCCGCCGTTCAGATGACTGAGCACGTGCACCGCGTCGTTGCCCGACCGCAGGAAGACGCCGAGCCACAACTGCTCGACGGTGTACGTGATTCCGGGCTTGACGCCGACCAGGCTGGACCCCGCCGGGATCCCGGCCAGGTCCGCGTCGGTCACCGTGTGCCGCTCGGTCCGCTCGAACTTCTTCAGCACCGTGTCCGCGAACAGCATCTTCAGGGTGGACGCGGGCGCCAGACGCCGGTGCGCGTTGTACGAGGCCAGCACCTCGCCGCTCTCCTGGTCGGCGATCAGCCAGGCGCGCGCGGTGAGCCTGGGCACGTTCGAGGCGCCGCGCACCTGGATCCCGGTGCGTGCCAGCCGCTCACCACCGATCGTGGCGGCCGGGACGGAGACGGCGGCGGGGTCCGCGGACGCGGGAGTGGCAGAGGCCAACGGGACGGCGGCCGCGGCGAGGCCGAGAGCGGCACGCCGGGTCAGCCGAGAGGAATCGCGCATCCGGGGACCGTACAAAGCGAGTCCGTGGCGCTCTGCGGCGGGGTCACAAAGGGAGAGCATGGCACTCCCAAAGACGCGGCAAAGGGCCGGATCCGGGGACCGGGCGAAGGTACGGGCAACGGCTCCGCGAGAGCCGTCGGAGACCGCCGGAACAGCGGTACGAGACGTCCGGGATCACCGGAACAGGGATACGAGCAGACGGAAGAGGGGGTACGAGCCGCCCGGTGTGCCCGTCCACCGTCCCACCGGGAGGTGCACACCGGGCGGACCCGCTGTTCTTCACCGCGCCCCACTCAACAGGCGTTTCCTGGCAATAGGCCCTGCCCCACTTAGGAATCAGCTGTCTTACGGAATTCTGATTCCGGACGCCGCATTCTCAGGCCTGACACATCCTTTACTCAGGCTCACTCAAAGGTTTCTCCATAGTTTGTGGCCGCGCCCACAGCGGGCGCCAAGAACCTTTGGGGAACGGGATGTTTGGCATCTATCTCAAGCGAGAGCTGAGCCGGCGCAAGAAGGCGGCCCTGGTCATCGCCATGGGTCTGGCGCTCGGTATCGCGCTGGTCATCACCGTCAACTCGGTGACGGCCGGTATGCAGCAGGCGCAGGACAAGGTCCTGAAGTCGCTCTACGGACTCGGCACCGACATGACAGTCACCAAGGCCATGGCGGCCCCCAGCAGCAACTCTTCGGGCAGACCGAAATTCAATTTCGACGCCAAGTCGGACGACAGCACCTCACAGAGCTCGGACCGGGTGATGCCGCAGGGCGGACAGTCCCTGAAGTCCTCGCTCGTCGATGACGTCGCGTCCCAGAAGGGCGTGGCGGACGCGGTGGGCGCGTTGAGCCTGAACGTGACCAAGGTCGACGGCTCCTTCACCCAGGGCAAGGCCGAGGCCACCCAGCAGGGCGGCCGCGGCGGCGGCACCGGCCAGCCCAGGGTCCAGGGCGGCGGCGCCTCCTTCGACGTCAACTCGTACTCCGTCGCGGGCGTCGACGTGACCCAGCAGGACCTCGGTCCGCTCTCCACGTCGAAGATCACCAGCGGCAAGACCTTCACCGCCGCGCAGACCAACTCCAAGGTGGCGGTCGTCGCCAAGTCGTACGCCAAGGAGAAGAAGTACGAGGTCGGCGACACGTTCAAGATCTCCGGGACCAAGTACGAGGTCATCGGCATCGCGACCCCCGACAGCAGCGAGACGACCACCGACGTGTACCTGCCGCTGAAGCAGGCGCAGACGCTGGGCGACTCGAAGGACAAGGTCACCACGATCTACGTCAAGGCGACCGACTCCCAGCAGATCAGCGCGGTCAAGTCGGCCATCCAGAAGAACATCTCGGGGACGACGGTCACCACCTCCGCCGACCTCGCCGACACCGTCTCGGGCTCGCTGTCGACGGCCTCCGACCTCGCAACCAGCGTCGGCAAGTGGCTGTCCATCGCGGTGCTCGTCGCCGCGTTCCTCGTCGCCGCGCTGCTCACCTCGTCCGCGGTCAGCCGCCGGGTGCGCGAGTTCGGCACGCTGAAGGCGCTCGGCTGGCCCTCCCGCAGGGTCACCCGGCAGGTCGTCGGCGAGTCCATCGTGAACGGTCTGCTCGGCGGCGCCCTGGGCATCGCCCTCGGCCTCGGCGCGGCGTACACGGTGACGGCGATCAGCCCGAAGCTGACCGCGGAGCTCGCCTCGAACGCGGGTGGCGGCGGCATGGGCGGCCGCATGGGTGGCGGTGCCGCCCAGCAGGCCAAGAACACCGTCGAGATCGCGCTGACGGCGCCGGTCTCGGTGACCACCATCGCGCTCGCGGCGGGCCTGGCCATCGCCGGCGGTCTGATCGCCGGTGCCATGGGCGGCTGGCGCGCCTCGCGGATGCGCCCGGCCGACGCCCTGCGCAGCGTCTCGTAACACCCCCTGGGCCGGGCGCCACCCGGCGTGCCAGGCACACCCCTCGAGCCGGGGCGCCGGGTCCGTTCCCCCCGGGCCACGGCGCCCCGCCCCTCCTCGTCCGCTTCCTCTTCTGCTGCATCTTCGGAGAACTCATGTACAAGCTCACCGGCGTCACCAAGCGCTACACGCGGGGCAAGGAGACGGTGGAGGCGCTGCGCGGCATCGACCTCGTCATCGAGGACGGCGACCAGCTCGTCATCCAGGGCCCCACCGGCGGCGGCAAGTCGACGCTGCTGCAGATGATCGGCGGCCTGGACCGCCCCAGTGCCGGCAGCGTCGAGCTGGACGGCGTGGACCTCGCCACCATCAGCGAGGCCAAGCTGACCCGGTTGCGCGCCGAGAAGATCGCCATCATCTTCCAGGCGTTCAACCTCATCCCGACGCTGACCGCGCAGGAGAACGTGGAGACCGCGCTCGTACCGCTCGGCGTGAAGGCCAGGGAGCGGCGTGAGCGGGCCGCCGAGGCACTGAGTTCGGTCGGTCTCGGCGACCGCCTGGCGCATGCGCCGGCGGAGCTGTCCGGCGGCCAGCAGCAGCGGGTCGCCATCGCGCGTGCCCTGGTCAAGAAGCCGAAGGTGCTCCTCGCGGACGAGCCGACCGGCAACCTCGACGAGGGCACCCGCGACGACATCATGGGCCTGCTCGAAGGGCTGTGGCACGAGTACGGGCTGACCTTCATCATGGTCACCCACGACTCGTCGATCGCCCGCCGGGCGCCCCGCGTCGCCACCATCAAGGCGGGGCAGATCACGCTGACCGAGCAGGGCGGTGCGCAGCCGCGTGTACTCGGCGAGTACGCGGGACAGCCGTTCGCCCAGCAGCAGTAGGGCGGTCGGGGCGGTTGATCGGGCCGCGGTCGGAGCTGCTGATCCGGCCGCGGTCGGAGCCACCTTTCCGGCTGCGGTCGTACGGCGGTCGGGATGCCGACCCGGCTGCCGTCGTACGGCGGTCGGGACTGCCGACCCGCGGCCGCCGCACGACGGGGCGGGGCTACCGATCCAGCCCCGCCGTACGACCGGGCGGGCCTACCGATCCAGCCGCCGCCGTACGGCTGTCCGGGCGCGGCCGAAGGGGTCGTTCACCGTCCGAGCACGCGGTCGGCCTCGGCCAACTGCCCTTCGGTGAGCGGCCCCTTGGCGATCGCGCCCGCGTTCTCCTCGGCCTGGGCGACCGAACGGAAGCCGGGGATCGGGATCGTGCGGGGGCTGCGGGCCCACACCCAGGCGAGGGCGCCCTGCGCGAGCGTACGGCCGTCGCTGGTGAGGATGTCCCTGAGGGCGTCCACCCGGGCGATCCAGTCCGGGTCCGCTCCGCCGCCGTCGGAGAAGCCGGGCAGCCAGGCGGGCGGTGCACTGCGGATGTCCCCGGTGTCGAGCGCGCGGTCCCCGTGGTGCTTGCCGGTCAGCAACCCCATGGCCAGCGGACTGCGGTTGATGCTGGCCAGGTCCAACTCCTCGCACAGGGCTAGCAGTTCGGGCGCGTCCTGCAGGACGTTCAGACGATGCTGTACGGCCGCGCAGTGCGGGCCCTCGGCGAAGACGGCGGCGCGTGCCGGGTCGTCCGTGCTCCACGCGTACGCGCGGATGAGCCCTTCGCGCACGAACTCCTCGCAGGTGTCGCGGAGTTCGGCGGCACGATCCGGTTCGGCGTCGGAGATGTGGAGTTGGTAGAGGTCGACGCGGTCGGTGTCCAGGCGTCGCAGCGAGGCGGTCAGGGCGCGGCGGGCGTACGCCGGGGAGTCGTCGCTGCCGGTGGCCAGCCGGCGCTCCTCGTCGAACACGTTCCCCCACTTGGTGGCGATCACGACGTCGTCCCGTCGCTTGCCCAGCGCACGGGCGAGTACGCGCTCGCTGTGCCCGGTGCCGTAGGCGTCCGCGGTGTCGAAGAAGGTCACGCCGAGGTCCAGGGCGCGCCTGACGGCCCGTACGGACTCGTCGTCGTCGACCTTGCCCCAGCCCAGGGGCTGTCCGTCGGGGGTCTGCCACTCGCCGCCGATGGCCCAGCAGCCGAAGCCGAGAGCGCTGACCTCGATCCCGCTGCGTCCCAGTGTCCTGTGCTGTGTCCTGCGCTCGTTCTCGATGCTCTCCATGTCCGGTGACGCTAGGAGTTGGAGTGCACCCGAAGGCAAGACCCGGCGCGGAACCGGGGTGCAGGGATGTGGGCAAGGACCCCGGCGCGGAACCGGGGTGCGGGGCCCGTGCTCAGGCCTGGCCGGTCTCGAAGCGGGAGATCCGGCCGCCGTCGTCGACCGTGAAGGTCCAGCGCGTCTTCATCTCGCCCCAGGCGTCGTTGCTGTAGCGGGCGAGGAGGGCGCGGCCGCCGTGCGACTCGTTGTCGACCTCCATGTGTCCGTGCGAGGAGAAGATCTCCCGGTCGGTCCACTCGTCGAGGTCGCGGTCGGAACCGTCGTCGGACATCGTCGCGTCCGGGCTGAGGAGGGCCTGGAAGGCCTCACGGTCGTGCGCGTTCACGGCGCTGACGAAGGCCCGGACGGCCGGGTCGCTCAGCTTGGCTACCTGAATCGTCATGCCAGTCAGACTCACACCGGTCCCCGGCCCGCGCCACCCGAACGGCTGCGCGGGAGCGCCGGTGCCGGGGGAACGGTGCGACGGTGGAGACGCGGGAGGGACCAGTACTCCGCTGTCTGCTCTGGGAGTCACCGTGACCTGTTTCGACCGAAGCGATCTGGGCCTGCTGCTGCTCCGTCTGGGCACGGGCGGGGTGCTCGCCGCGCACGGTACGCAGAAGTTGTTCGGCTGGTTCGGCGGGGGCGGCCTCGCCGGGACCGCCGCGGCCATGGAATCCATGGGGTACGCGCCCGGAAAGGCGAGTGCCGCCGCGGCGGGCTTGGCCGAGGCGGGCGGCGGCACGCTGCTCGCCCTGGGACTCGCGACGCCGGCGGCGGGTGCGGCGGCGGCCGGCGCGATGGCGGGCGCGGCCGCGGTGCACACGCCCAACGGCTTCTTCGTGCAGGGCGGCGGCTACGAGTACGCGGCCTCGCTCAGCCTGACGGCGGCGGGCCTCGCGGTCGCGGGCCCGGGCCGGCTCTCGCTGGACCATCTGCTCGGCCACGCGGTGAACCGCGGCTGGATGGTGCCCGCGGCACTGGGCTTCACGGCCGCGCTCACGCTGGCCGTGGTCGGCGCCCGGAACAAGCGGGTCCGCAGGGCCGCGGAGGGCGAGCAGGAGACGCTGTTCGACGAGTAGCCGTCGACCGGGCTCCCGCCCCGGGGACCGGCTCCCCGGACGAGCAGGCGGCGTCATCGGGCTCCGCCCCTCGGGGGAGACTGACTCCCATGGCTGAGCACGCTGCTGAAGAACTCTGGGACGCGATCGACCTCCTGCACGCCTGGCTGGACGCGCATCGGGCGCACGACAGCCGGGAGGACCTCCTGCTGCGCATGCTGAAGCTCTCGGAGGAGGTCGGCGAGGTGGCCCAGGCGGTGATCGGCGCGACGGGCCACAATCCGCGCAAGGGCACGAGTAACACTTGGGACGACGTCCGGTCCGAGCTCTGTGATGTCGTCATCACGGCCCTGGTCGCGCTGCGCACCCTCACCCCGGACGCCCGCGAGGTCTTCACCGCCCACCTGGCCGGCGTCACCCGGCGGTCCCTCGGAACGGCCGGAACTCCCTGACCGGCGGGGGCACTTGTCCTGCCCGTCCCACTTGTCCCAGCTGACCCCCACGTGTTTAACAATTGTATACACGCAGGATGCATACAGTTGGTGAGGGCCGCTAAATAATCTCGTCGACAGCATGCCGACGAAAGGTTCCTCGTGCAGGACGACGTAGTGCTCAGTGGTCGCAGGGCGGTTGCCGTGGTGAGCGGGGTACTGACCCTGGCGGTGATGGGGCTGGGAAGCCAGGCACAGGCGGCGAGTTACGGGACGCCCACCCTCTCGCTGTCGGCGGAGTACCTCTCCGGCGCGGTGGGGGCGAGCGGCGACCCGGTCGTGGGAGTGACGGTCGCGCAGAGCGGCGCCGACGCCGGGGCGCTCACGGTGACGGTGACCAAGAGCAGCCGTACCACCGTGGCCGCCACGAGCGATGTCACGGTCACCGGGACCGGTGGCGCCCGCCGGCTCGTGGTCGCCGCACGCGGCCAGGGGTACACCGACCTCACGGTGAAGGTCACCGGCGTGGACGGCCGGACCGCCACCAAGACGCTGCACTACGCGGCCTCCGCCGCCGTCCAACAGAGCGCGGACAGCCGCTACTTCACCGGCTCCAGCGATGCCTCGGCGGCCGTCGACGTCGGCGGCGGCTACACCGTCGTGGCGGACGACGAGTCCAACACCCTGCGCCTGTACGACCGTTCGAACTCCGGCGCCCCCGTCAAGACCTGGGACTTCAGCTCGAAGATCGGCGTCTCGAAGGAGATCGACATCGAGGGCGCGGCCCGCGTCGGCGACACCGTCTACTGGACGGGCTCGCTGGGCAACAACAAGGACGGCGTGTACAAGTCGGACCGCAACACCGTCTTCACCACCAAGGTCACCGGATCCGGCGCGGCCACCACGCTGACGTACGGCGGCTCGTACGCGAAGCTCCGCGACGACGTCGTGGCGTGGGACAAGGCCAACGGCAACCGCTACGGCTTCGCGGCGGGCACCGCGGACGGCCAGATACCGAAGCAGATCGACGGGTTCAACGTGGAGGGGCTGGAGTTCGCGCCCGGCTCGACCACGACCGCGTATCTCGGCTTCCGCGCGCCGCTCGCCCCGGCGGTGCCCGGCGGCAAGGCGCTGCTCGTGCCCGTCACCAACATCGACAAGGTGGTGAGCTCCGGCGCCGCGGCCACCTTCGGTACGCCCGTCGAGCTCGACCTCGGCGGCCTGTCCGTCCGTGACATCCGCAGGAACGCCGCGAACCAGTATCTGATCGTCGCCGGTTCCTGGGCCGCCGACGACAACTCGGACCCGTACGCGCTCTACTCCTGGGACGGCAACCCCGCCCACGCCCCCGTCAAGCGCGTCGACCTGCCCACCTCGGACCCGGGCGGCTGGGAGGCGGTCGTGGACGTCCCCGACCTCAACACCCCTGGCGCCCGCGCCCAATTGATCACCGACGACGGCTCGGCCGATCTCTACGGCGACGGCACGGAGGCCAAGGACCTCGCCCACCCGGAGTGGAAGAAGTCGCGGGCTACTTGGTTCACGGTGACCCACTGACGCGTCCACGGTGACGTGCTGACGGCCCACGAGGCCGCGCCACGGACAATCCGGCTCCCGGGCTGCGCCGACAGCCTGGGAGTCGCGTGGCGGTGCCGTCCCGTACGCGGGACGGCCTGTTCGGTGACGGCGGCCTCGACGGGGTCGTCGCCCTGGGTACCGCCGCAACCGGACTTGCGGCAGGCCCGAGGAGTTCGGGCGGGCCCAGGCGCGAAGAGTTCAGGCGGGCTCGCCGGACGGGCCGATGCCGGCCTTCGCCGCGCCGGGCCCCGCCGCGGCCACCGCGCCCAGGAAGGGGAGGCACGCCAGAAGGAGCAGGCCGGCCAGCGCCCAGGGGGCGTCGAGTCCGGCGTGCTGAGCCAGGGCGCCGCCCGCCGAGGCGCCGATCGGCATGGCCCCCCAGGCGGCGAGCCGATAGCCGCTGGTGACCCGTCCCAGCATGTCCGGCGGGGCGAGACGCTGCCGGAGGGAGACCGTGCACACGTTCCACAGCACGACCCCGGCGCTGTTGAGTGCCAGCATGACGGCGACCATCGGCCACCAGGGCAGTACCGCAACGACCAGGTAGCTGAGCGCCGAGACGGTCACCGACGCCTTCACACTCCGCCCGGGCCCCAGCCAGCGCACGATCCGGGGCGCCGTCCTCGCCCCGGCGAGGCTGCCGACGGCCGCGGCGACCAGCATGAGGCTGTAGCCGAAGGGGCGCAGATGCAGACGCTGTTCGACGTAGACCACGAGCACCGCGTAGACCGCCTGTTGGCCCACGCCCAGGACCGCGACCACCCCCATGAGGGGGCGCAGGACCCGGTCGTGCGCCAGGAACCGCAACCCGGCCCAGGTGCCCCGCAGAAGACTCCGTATCCCCTGCTCGCCGTCCGCCGCGTCCGGTGCGGCCCGCTCCGGCAGCCCCGTGAGCAGCAGCGCCGACGCGAGGAACGTCGCGCCGTCGAGGAGAAACGGGAGCGGGTGCCACGCCGACCAGAGGGCGGCGCCCACGGGCGGGCCCACGAAGCCGGTTCCGACGATCTGTGCCGAGATGACCCGGGCGTTGGCGCGCTCCAGTTGGTGGTCGGCGGCCAGCGTCGGGACGACGGCCTGTGCGGCGCTGTCGAAGAACACCTCGGCCAGGCCCGAGCCGAACGCCAGCAGCACCAGGACCGTCACCGGCGTCCACCCCGTCACCACGAGGGCGCACAGCAGGAACAGCGTCGCGCACCGCGCCAGGTCGGCCCCCACCATCGACCGGCGCCGGGGCGTGCGGTCCACCAGGGTGCCGATGACCGGTGCCAGGAGCCAGGCCGCACGGCCCGCGGCCGCCACCACGGACACCCAGAACACGTCGCCGGTGCTCCATGCGGCCAGGAGGGGGAGCGCCGCGAACCGCGCACCGTCCCCCACCGAGCTGAGCCCGTTGGCGGTGATCAGCCGGCGCAGGGCCTTCGCCCGGGCCCGATCCGACGGGGGTGAGGTGGGAGCCGAACTCATCGAAGGGAAATGTCTTTCGTCGGCGGTACGTCGCGGCGCGCACACGGCGTGTCCGGAGGAGCCCATGCGCTCGCCGCCTGGCAGGAGACACACATAACGAGAGGCGCGTACCCCGTGTATGGCGCACCATTCATGTCGCCCAGGCGGTCTTTGCACTCTTTTCACAGAGCAGCGGATTTTTTCGTCCAGGCCGCTCGAGATGCTTGACGCGGCTTTCTCTCCCGTGGCAGCTTCGATGAGTCGCCAGTTGCGAATCCGGCGTCAACGCACCTTTGCAACAAGCACCGTTGGCACAATCCTGCCCATGACGTTCATCGCATTCCGCGGCAAGCAGGGGATGTCCTCCGACAGGGGCCACTGTATGCAAGAACCTGCACTCGTCACGCTCGCCGAGCACCCCGCCTTCGCTCAATCGGCCACTATTCTCGACCGGTTGTACGAGACCTACGACTTCCTACTCGAATGCGTCGCTCCGGACATTCTGCCGGTCGATTCCGCAGGTCGCCGAATTTCTCGCGACACCGCTTTGGAACCCACCGTCCGCCATGAACTCGACGAGGCACTGCGCAGAATTCGGGACCCCCGCGCCTGCACAGCGGAAATCGCCTCGCTCGCGTACGGCCCCCTCCTCGGCGAAAAGCTCGCGACGGAGGAGGAGTGCGCGGGCGTCCGGCAGACGGTCGAACTACCCGGCCACCGGGTGCACCTGCTCACGGACCCCGCTCTGCCGGCCGAAGTCCACCGGGCGTTCGAGGCGCTCTTCCGCCGCCACCTCAGCGCGGGCGCGGGCGCCGACACCCTGACGGGCTTGACCGCCGAGCGGACCGCAACCCTTCGCGCGGCTGTGGAGCTGATGCTGGCCACCGCCCCCGACCTGTGCACCGGCCTGCTGCGGCACGCCCGTTACGTCATAGCGGTCGACGGGCCCGACGCCTTCGACAGCGCGTCGACCCGCGAGATCCCCGGCGCCGCGTTCGTGGCCGTCCGCTGCATGCAGACCCCCGAGCGGCTGGCCGAGGCGCTGGTCCACGAGTGCGTGCACCTGCGCCTTTACGACCTCCAGGCGACGCGGTCGGTCTTCGCCCCGGCCTACGACACGGCCACCGCGCCCACCGTGGCGCCCGAGTGGCACAGAACCTCCCAGGTCTCCCGATGGCCCGTCGACCGGGCCCTGGCCGCCGCCCACGTCTACGTCCACCTGTGCGCCTGGTTCGAGCAGCGCGCCCACGACAGCGGGAACCCCGACCTCGGCCAGTCCGCGGAGACGGCCTCGTTCCGGGCCACCAGCCTGCTCGACAAGGTCGCCCGGCACGCCGAGGAGTGTCTCGGCCCGGCGGGCAGGGACTTCCTGCACTGGCTGACGGAGGTGCACCGGACCAGGTCCGGCCCACCTGCCCGCGTCCACGAGCGGGTGACGTCGTAACCGGTCGCCGGCACGGCCGTCCGAGCCGTACCGCACCGCCGTGCACACCGCGGGCCGTCTCCGGCACGGACACCGCCTGAGTCCCTTCCCGGTGCCTCCCGGGCCGGCCCTCCCAAGGTGTGGGTCCGCGAGCCCTCGCCACCACGCCCACACCCGCACCGCGGCACACTGTGCGCCCCTCACGGTCGCAGGCGCGCCGTGTCCACACCGGCCATCGACGCCCTCGCGCCGGGCCGGCACACCTCAGCGCACGTACACACGGTGCCGATCAGGACGGAGACCCATGGAACTGGTACTCAACGAGCCCCTCAAGAGCTGGTTGCAGGTCACGCAGTCGTGCAACCTCAAGTGCCGTCAGTGCTACGGCGACTGCGCGGCCGAGCCCCGCAGCGAGGAGATGCGCCGGGCCGAGTACGCGGCGCTCATCCGGGAGATGGCCGACTCCGGAGTGATCGAGGTCTTCGTGGAGGGCGGCGAACCGCTCAACCGCCCGGATGCCCTGGACCTCCTCGCCGAGCTGACTCCGCACGTGATGACCCGTCTGCGCACCAACGCCACCCTGCTGACCCCCGAAGTCGCGGCCCGGCTGAAGGAGATCGGGATCGGCGAGGTGTACGTGGACGTCCTCGGCGCCACCGCGGACACCCACGACTGGCACGTGCAGGTTCCCGGCAGCTTCGACCGGACCGTCCAGGGAGTGCGGAACGCTCTGTCGGCCGGACTCCCCGTCTCCCTGCTCATCATCATGACGCGGCGCAACGTGGACGAACTCCAGGACGTGCTCGACCTCGCCGCCGAACTCGGCGTCCCGCGGGTCGGAGTCCTTCGCCTGTACCCCCTGGGCCGGGCTCGCACCCAGTGGCACGACCTGGCCCTGCGGCTGCCCGACCAGATGGCCGCGCTGGATGCGCTGCGGGTACCCGACTCGGTGCACCTGATGACCTCCTGGCACCCCAAGGACGGCAACTGCTGCTGGCAGAACGCCGGTGTGGACGCCACCGGCCGCTCCGTCGGCTGCGCCTACCTGCGCGACTACACCGACTACGGCAACGTCCGCGAGGTCAGCTGGCTGAGCACCTGGAACAACCCCCTCTACGTGCACAACCGCTCCGGTCACGTGGACGGCGGCTGCGAGTCCTGCGAGGACACCCAGGGATCGTCCGGCGGATGCAGGTCGACGGCGTTCGCCTTCACCGGCCGCTGGGACGCCCCCGACCCGTTCTGCACCACGACCAACGGAGGCATCGATGTCTCTCAGCTCCCCGACGACCTCGAGGACCGGCGTGTCCGGCCCGCCGTACCGGCAACGAGCCGACTGCTATGAGCAGAGCCCCCACGCGAGGTTCCGCCCCATCCCGGAGTGGAACTGCATGCTCGCCTACACACCGCGCAAGCCCGCCATCCACTACCTGAACCCCGTGGCCTGGGTGGTCGTGGAGCTGTGCGACGGATCCTCCGGTTCGCAGATCTTCGCCTCGTTCAAGGAGCTCAACAAGGGGCGGATCGGTGAACCGGAACTCCAGGAGGCGTTCGAGTCGGCGATGGCACAACTCCTCGAAGGGGAGTTGGTCGCCACCGCGTGAGCGACCCGTTCGCTTCGCGGGAGGGAGGTGAAGTGATGACGAAGAAGAAGACGGACCTTGAGCACCTCATGGCGGCAGCCGGCGCGACCGGTGAAGGACCCGCGGTCGAGGTGGTACAGCCGGAAGTGCGCACTGGTGCGCAGTACGCCCTGCTGCCGTCGATGAAGGCCAAGCGCCCGGACACGTCCGGCGCCACGCCGGAGACGGAGACGGAGGCGGACGACCAGCAGTGACGCGGGCCCGACCCGTGTCGCCCCGACCGGCACCCGGACCACCGTCCGGGTGCCGGTCTCACCAGGAGGACGGACCGATGGGGAAGACGATGGGCACGAAGACCGTTCTGGTGAACCCGCCCCTGTGGAACGCGTACGCCCCGCACCTCGCGGTGCCGCTGCTCCTGGGAGACCTCCGCGCACGCGGCCACGAGGCCACCGCCTACGACCTGAGCATCGAGTGCATCGACTGGATGCTCTCGGCCGCGGCTCTGGAGGAGCTGCGGGAGAAGGCGGCCACGCGCCCGACGGTGGACCTGGAGGACGAATGGGCGCGCCGGCGGGGACTCCTGGTCGCCCCGTCCGCGATCCGGAGCGTCGAGGAGGCGAAGGCGCGGCTGAGGTCCCTGGACACCCTGCACGACCCTGCCGCGTTCCACTCGGCCCGCCGTACCCTGCGCGACGCGCTCTGGCTGATCTCGGGGGCTTTCCCCCACTGCGACTTCGACCTGGTCTCCAACACCTCGACGTACTCGGCCGAGTCGTCGGCCCAGGTCCTGGCGGCGAGCGACGACCCCGAGGGCAATCCCTACCGCTGGGCCTTCGACCGGATGCTCGACCGCGGCCGCTTCCTCGACCCCGCGGTCGGTGTCGTCGGCGTGAGCATGTCCGCCGACACCCAGCTGATCGCCGGGGTCACGTTCCTCAGCATGCTGCGGGAGATGCGTCCCGACGTCCACGTGGTCCTCGGCGGCAACTACGCCACCCGGCTGGTCGACCGCTGGCAGCACCGGCACGCGCTCTTCGACTACGTCGACACCGTGGTGACCGGAGAGGGCGAGGGTGCGCTCGCGGCCGTCATCGACGGCCTCGGCGAAGGGGCGGCGGAGGGAGCCGACTTCCGGGAGAGGATCCCCGGAGCCGTCTGGGACGGCGGCGGCATCCTGCTGCGCACACCGCGGCGGAGCGCCGACATCTCGGCTGCGGCGAAGCCGGCGTACGACGCGCTTCCGCTGGGCAAGTACCTCGCCCCGGGGCCGATCCTGCCCGTCTTCGCCTCCCGCAGCTGCCCCTGGGACTGCGCTTTCTGCTCGATCCCGTTCGCGAGCAACTCCTTCCGGCAGCGGCCCGCCGCCGCCGTCGCCGGGGAGGTGGCCCAGCTGCGGGCGGACCACGGCTCCCCGTACTTCATGTTCGTCGACGAGATCATGAGCCTGCGCACCCTGCGCAACGTCGGCGAGGCCCTCGTGACCACCTCCCCCGATGTGTTCTGGTACGGCGAGACCCGCTTCGCCGGTGGCCTGGACGACGAACTCGCGCGGCTCCTGCACGACTCGGGCTGCCGCCGGATGAACTTCGGCCTGGAGTCGACGAGTCAGCGTGTCCTGGACCTGATGCGCAAGGGCACGCGGATCGAGGACGGCCACCGGAACATCGCCGCGATGCTGGAGGCCGGGGTGCCGATCCACCTCTTCGTCATCCACGGCTTCCCCGGGGAGACCCGGGAGGAGGCCGCACACACGGTGGAGTTCGCGGAGGCCGTCCGGCGCCTGTCCATCGAGCGGTACGGCGTCGCGCACACGACCTGGGGCGGCTCGCCCTTCGTCCTTGACGTGCACTCTCCCGTCGGCACCCGGCCGGAGGAGTTCGGCGTGCACATCGAGCCACCCGGCCCCGGCGACGACCTGAGCCTGAGCCGCAACTACCGCACCGACTCGGGCCTGTCCCAGCAGGACACCCTTGCGGTCGCCGAGGACGCGGCCGGGTCCGCCGGCGACACCACCGTCTGGTTCCGCGCGGCGCGCGATCCCATGGCGCGGGAGATCGAGGAGTTCACGTTCCTCCGGGCCTGCGTCCGGGCTCCCCTGCCCGAGGCACCCCCCGTCCCGCTCTTCGACTGGCCCCCACCGGAACCGGACGCCCGGCTGGGCATCGCCCCCGGCGTGACGTTCACCCGGGTGCCCTGGACGGCGACGGAGACGGACACCGATCCGGCGATGGCGCTGTACAACCCGGCCGGGGACAGGTTCCTCCAGCTCAACTGGAAGGGGGACACCTCATGGCAGGAGCTGGACGGCCTCTCCCTGCGCGACCTGGAGGAGTGGCTGGCCGACCGGGACTGCCACTACCTCGGCTCCGAGCCCGCCGCCACGGCCGCACTGCTGCTCCGGCACGGTTTCCTGGTGTCCTCACGACGGCTGACGACGGCGCCGGCCGCCGTGCTCCGCGCCGAGATCGGCATCGGGCTGGACAGCGGCGACGGAGCCCACCACCTTTCCAACCCCATCACGGGGGTGACGATCCGGCTCCGGGGCACCGCCGTCGACACCTGGCGATGCCGGCGGTACGGCGAGACGACCGCGTCGGAGGCGTCGCGGGACGCCGTCACCGACGCACTGGTCCGCTACGGATTCCTGTACCGCGAGACGGCCGGCGCCGAACGGCCGCGGCCGCGGTACCTCACCCAGGGACAGGCGGTGTAGCGCGATGGAACGGTTCCGGATCTCCGAAAAGGCGGCGCTGACGGCGCGCCCGATGCTGCCCGAGGACGAGCCCGGCGTCGCCCGCGTGCTCGCGGCCTGTGACGACTACCTGCTCACGGCCACCGGCTCCACGGCCCTGCCGGCGGACGTGCAGAGTCTGTACTACTCCCTGCCCGAGGGCGCGGACTTCGCACAGAAACACCTGCTGGTGCTGTGCGAGGGGGCGGATGTGGTGGGCGTGGTCGACGCCACGGCCGCCCATCCCGACGACCGCACCCTCTCGGTCGGGCTGTTCCTCCTCGACCCGGAGGTGCGGCGTACCGGCGTGGGCACATCGGCGGCCCGGCATCTCCTCCAGGAGGCCGCGGCGCAGGGGCTGTCCCGCGTGACCGCCACCTGCCCGCAGGACTGGGTTCCCGGCATCGCGTTCCTGGAGAAGCTGGGCTTCGAGGTGCAGGCGCCGCCGGAGGACGCCGCCTCGACGGTGGGCAACCGGCTCCGCCTCCCTGCCGAGACGGGCCTGTGCACCGCCGTACGCGACCTGAACGAGGCGCCCGCCGACACCGGCCACCGGAACCGGGGTGCGTCATGACGACGGTGCCCACGCTCCTCGACGCCGGCCCGGACAGCGTTCAGGAGGACATCGCCGAGGCGTACGCGCTGGTCCGTGCCTTCGACGGCGACGCGACGTGGTCGGCGGCCGGCGATCCGCACGCCGAGTTCGCGGAGCTGCGCCGGCGGGGCGCCGTGCAGCGGTCGACGCTGGAGCGGGTGATGGCCGGCGTGGACGTGCCCGAGGAGACGGCCACCCTCGTCTGGCACGTCGTCTCGTTCGCCGCGGCCGAGGCGGTCCTGCGGGACGAGGACACCTTCTCGTCGTCGGCGTACGACGAGAGCATGGGCCGCCTGATCGGCAGGTCCTTCCTCCAGATGGACCACCAGGAGCACAGGATCTGGCGGAACGTCCTCCACGGCGGCTTCAACCGGCAGGCGGCCCTCGCCCTCCGCAACGCGGTCCGCTCGGACACTGCCGCCGCACTCAACGCCGTCGCCGCCCGCGGCGGAGGCGACCTGGTCGCCGAGGTGGCCTTCCCGGTCGCCCTGACCACCATCGCGCGCATGATCGGCTTCCCTCCCGGCACCCGGATCGGCACGCTGTACACCTGGGCGGTCGGGCTGCTCGACGACACCGGCGGCCGGATCTCGACGGCCGTGGAGGAGTTGCTCGACACGCCGTCGGCATGGGTTCCCGGTGGTCTGGTGGACCTGCTCCTGGGCACGGAGAGTCCCGAGATCGGGAGCGGACCTCAACTGCTCCCCGCAGTACGGCTGTTGCTGTCCACGGGCACGGAGCCGCCGTTCCGTTCCCTCGCGACCCTGATGTACGCGACCCTCACCGACCGCTCCGTCGCGGACCTGCTGCGCACGGACCCGTCCGCGGCCTCCTCGGTCTTCCAGGAGTGCTGGCGCTGGGAATGCCCCCTGACCTGGGTGCTGCGCCGCTGCACCACCGACACGGTGCTCTCCGGCCAGGCGATCCGGCGCGGCGACCTGGTGTGCGTCAACCTCGCCTCGGCCAACCGCGACGAGACCCGGTGGAGTCACCCGGAGCGCTTCGACCCCCGACGCGAGCCGCTGCCGAGCCTGGCCATGGGAACCGGCCCCCACACCTGCCTCGGCAGGCATCTCGCCGCCCTGGAGGCGGACCAGATGCTGTCCGCGCTGATCGACGTGCTCCTGCCCGACCGGTCCCCGGGATGGGTCCTGGACTCCGACGGCCCGATCGGACGCGGCTTCCGATCACCCAGCCGGCTCGATGTTCGCGTCGCCCCGTCCCCGAGGTGAACCCCGCGGGTGGAGCGGCAGACGAGTCGGGCTGTACGCCGGGGAGTGTCACCGCGACGCTATGACCTGCGCAAACATGCCGGGCAACCAATCCCACGGCTACTTTGACGGCTACGTAAACGCGGATGCGCCCCCACCTCATGGAGAGCCGCGCGCCCTGTCGCGAGGACGGGTCAGGGCGCAGCACAGTTCAGGGGTTACGGAATCAGCCCTCGCAGGGGACGCTGACCACGACGGCTGCTGCCGACCCCTCTCTATCAGCCCTGACCTCACAGCCCTCGCTCCCATTCGTCAGCCTTCACCATGTTGTAGCGGTGCATGGTGGCTCGAAACTGTCCTTCAGCCCGGTCTCGGCCACGCCGTGATTGCCCGTCACAAGCGGACTCCACTACGCTGCGCCTCAGAACGAACACCACTCTGCGACCGGGTCCGCTCGGCGTGGAACCTCCTATGGCCGTCCCCCAAGGATTTGGGGTCGGCCATAGCTGTTTGTGCACCCAGGGGGAAGCTCTTGCACCTGTGTTATCTCGATGAGTCCGGGACCGGGCAGGTCCTCAACCCCGGCGTGGCCGACTCCGTTCCGGTCATGGTGATCGGTGGATTCACTGTGCCGGAGAGCCAGATCAAAGGCCTCGCCTGGGACTTCATCGCTCTCAAGAAGCAGTTCCGGCCGGAACTGCGCAAGGTGCCCGCCTTGAGCCAGGTCGTACACCATGAAATCAAGGGCGAGACGATACGCAAGTCCTTCCGTCGTCCGGGGCGCAACCAACGGCGTATGGCGCACGGCTTCCTCGACCATCTCCTGACGATCCTGGAACGTCGCGACTGCAGGGTCATGGCTCGTATCTGGGTGAAGCAGAACGGTGTCGTCAACGACGACACGGCCATGTACGCGGCTTCGGTGACCGCTCTGTGCGCAAACTTCGAGCACTATCTCGCTGAGCGCTCCAGCAGCGGTATCGCGGTGCTGGACAGCCGCAATCCCAGCGACAACGTCGGCAACGTGCACTGTGTGACGACCCGAAAGTTCGCCAAGGGTGGCGACCCGATGCCCCACCTTCCCGAGTCTCCGGTCTTCGGCCACAGTGACACGCACTTGGGTCTGCAGATCGCTGATCTCCTAGTGAGCGCCGTACTGGCTCCGTCGGCCGCCGTGACCTATGCCGGCGACCTGACCGGCAATGTCCACTGTCACCCGGGGTTCGTCGAGGTACGAGACCGGCACTGCCCCCGCCTTGGAAAGCTCCAGCACCGCTATCAGGCGCCAACGCGCAAGTGGACAGGCGGGATCGTCGTCTCCGATGCGCGCGGACATCAGTCAGCGGGCAAGCTGTTCGCGCCAACGGTCACGGCCGCGACCGCACCCGTCGCGGGCATCCCCGGGCAGGGTTCTCCTCTCGACCTGGCCACCGCTGCCACGGCCCCCGCACCGGCCTCTCCCGCAATGTAGCGTCCGTGCGGCGTAGCCGCTGCTCAGCTGACCACGGTGCTGAACTGGACCGGTTCCTTGAGTACTGCAGCAGCCCCTTCCAGATCGGCCAGCCTCGCCGCCAGCGTCGCTTCGGCGAGGCGGCGTGGCAATGCCGTACTGAACTTGAGCCCCTTCAGTGCCTGTTCATGGACCGCCGGAAGGCAGAGCTGAGATGCGGCGTCAGTCACCGTCTGTTTCCATACCGGCGGAGTCAGGTCCGTGCTCAGCCGGATCCAACAGTCATTGATGCGTTGAGCCGGGTCCGCAAGGTTCCCGAGCGTTGCGGCCAGGGTCGCATTGGCACGGTGGCCTGCCCATGTCCACCATCGAACGTCGTCGTTCGGCTCGCGCACAATGAGCGTGCCGGCGGGACGCACGTACTCCAGGAGACGGTTTCGCGCCTCAGTGAGGCAGCCTCGTGACCGGCCGGTCAGCTGTACCTGCGGATCCGTGCCGAGCAGTACGTCTCGTGCGGCGCGGGTCAATTCGTACGACGTCGGCCGAATGAAGCCCATGCCGCTCCAGTTCGCCTTGCCACCGCTGTCGACCGGCTCGACGAAGCAGCGGCGCCTGTTCCAGTCGATGTAAGTGACCTGCCAGCTACGGCCGGCCAGCAGGAGTCTGCGAGGTCCCTGGATGCTCTCGGTCAGCAGACTCGGATCGGTCCTGCCGATCTCGGTCAGTCCGCTCAGGACGGTGAACTCGGGGGCCGCGGTGAACACTGCGGTGAGGTTCATGAAGTGGCGGTGTCCGAAGCGTCGTTCGGCCTCGGGACCGATGAAGAGCATCCCGCCGTCCTGGTCGAGGTAGCCCTCGTCCACCAGGTGCCGCACGATCGGCTCGGCGGACTGCCCGAATGGGGCGAGGCCCGCCCACCACTCCTGCCACAGCCGGTCCCCGACCTGGTGCTCTTGCAGGCACAGCGCCAGGATTTGCTGGGCAACGATGTGCCGGGGTTCGGGCGGTGCCACAACCGGTTCGACCCAGCCGCGTGACCACTGGAGCAACAACGCGGCAGCGGCCAGCAGTCCGCTTTCGTCAAGAGTGAGGAACAGGCAGTTGCGCGTCGAGCCCGCACGCCGCCCTGTGCGGCCGAGGCGCTGGAGAAAGGACGCCACCGTCGCCGGAGCGTCGATCTGGATGACCCGGTCGAGGTCGCCGACGTCGATGCCCAGCTCAAGGGTGCTGGTGGACACGATGACGCAGTCCCTGGCTTCAGCGAAGGCTTCCTCGGCGCGACGCCGTTCGTCTACCGAGAGCGAGGCGTGCGAGAGGAAGGTCGCGACACCCTTCGCTCGCAGCTTCTCCCCCAGTTCTTCGACGAGCCGCCGTGACTCGCAGAAGACCAGTCGCTTCTCTCCTCGGTGCAGGGCCGCGATCACCGTGGCCGCGTTGTCCAGGGAGCCGACGTAGTCGAGCTGGATGTCCCCGGGGGGTACGGAGGTTGATCCACTCACCGGTCGGGCATCGAGGTGCGGAGCGACCACCCGAGCCGGGCGCTTGCCCACCTCTGCCCCCTGCAGCCAGTGCAGCAGTTCGCCGGGGTTTCCCACTGTTGCGGAGAGGCCGATCCGCTGGATGGGGCGGCCGACGATTCGCTGCATGCGTTCGAGTACGGCGAGCAGGTGCCAGCCTCGGTCGTCACCGGCGAAGGCGTGCACCTCGTCCACCACGATGGCCTTGAGGCCGGCGAAGAAGGTGCTGTGGTCGACGTTCGCGCTCACCAGCATCGCTTCCAGCGACTCGGGGGTGGTGAGCAAGATGTCCGGGCGTTCGGTGAGGATCCTCTTGCGCGCGCTGGCCTTGATGTCGCCGTGCCACAGCGCCGCCGTGCGACCGAGCCAGCCCGTGTACGTCTCGAGGCGCGGCAGCAGGTTGTTGAGCAGCGCCTTAAGGGGACACACGTACAGCAGCGAGGTGCCACTCCAGCGCTCCGCCGTCATCCTCGACAGCAACGGGAAGGAGGCTGCCTCGGTTTTGCCGCCCGCCGTGGGAGCCAGAAGAACGGCGTCCTCTCCGGCGAGCAGGGGATCGATCGCCTGCTCCTGGAGCGGTCGAAGGCCCGGCCAGCCAAGGGTGTTGACGATGTGGTGGATCAGAACCGGGTCCAGGTCGTCGATGCCGCTCACGTCCGTTCCTGTCCGGAGCCGGCCATGCCGTTCACGGCAGCTCCAGTTCGATGTCGTCGGCATCGCCCGGTGCGGCCGCGGCGTTGCGCTCGACCTCGTTGAGTTCGGTGCTGGAGATGGTCAGCGCGTAGTGCAGACGGGGGTCGAAGTCGTCGAACTCGTCGACCCGGTCCAGGACAT
The DNA here is from genome assembly GCF_042723265.1 of Streptomyces sp. NPDC058371. Lineage (NCBI taxonomy): Bacteria > Bacillati > Actinomycetota > Actinomycetes > Kitasatosporales > Streptomycetaceae > Streptomyces > Streptomyces sp. NPDC058371. The sequence goes on from NZ_JBHXJC010000014.1 coordinate 175,413, forward strand.
CGGCGACCAGTTTGCGCAGGAACAAGCGTGGTGCCACCCCCACCTTCCCACCGAGTCCGCCGGTGACCGCGGTGGCCAGTTCGCCGAGGTACGCGTCGTCGACGCGTTTCGCGATCCGTTCGGGGTGCCGCGCCCCGGCCGCGAACAGGTCGCGTACGTTGCGTCCGAGTTCGCCCAGTCGCTCCAAGTCGAAGCCTGCCAACCGCAGTTGTACGGCACGGGGCGAGTCGAAGCGCGGGTCTGTGGTGAAGTCCGTGGCCAGACGCTGGGCCAGAGGTGGCAGCCGCTGGACGCCCTGCTGACCATCGTAGAAGGCCGGTGTGCCGGTGATGACGAGAAACAGTCCGGGGAAGCGTCCGGTGTCGATCTCGTCGAGAAGTTGTCGCAGCGCGTTGAGTCCCTTTTCCCGTACGTCGCCACGGACCCGCTGGAGTGTTTCGGTCTCGTCGAGTACGACCAGCAGCCCGGGGTGCCCGCAGTCGCGCAGCACGGTGAGCAGTCCTTGGAGGAATCCGAGCGCGGCGAAATGGTCGAGATCTCCGCGTACTCCGGCCGCCCTGCGAGCGGACGCTGCCACCGACTTCTGTCCGCCGATCCAGGCGATGAGGGCTTCAGCCGTGGCGCTGTCGCCCGCCGCAACGGCCTGCCGGTAGCCGCGCAGGGCCGCCGAGAATGCGGGGGTGGTTCGTGCCACCTCGGCGAGCCGTCGCTCCATCAGTTCATCCACGGCCTTTGCCAGCGCCTCGGCGTCGTCCTCGTCCACGTCTCCCGCATCGAGGACCTCGTCCTCCAAGGCGTAGAACCACGAGTCGATGATCGCTCGCAGCGCGCTGGCCTGGTGGGTGGCGGTGGTCAGGCGCTCGGTGAGCCGTCGGTAAACGGTCTCGAGCCGGTGAAGGGGTGTCTCGGTCTCCGAAATCTGCACCTCGGCCGTGGCAAGCCCCGCACGCTTGGCGCGTTCGGCCAGCCAGCGGGCGAAGAACGTTTTGCCGGAGCCGTATTCCCCGCGAATGGCGTGGAAGGCCGCGCCACCGCCCGTGACTGTCACGAGGTCGTCGTCGAGTGCAGCAGTGAACCGGTCGAGTCCTACGGCGAAGAGGTCGAGCCCCGCCTGTGGCACGGTACCCCGCCTCAACGCATCGACGACTTCTCGGCGACGGGCTGCACTCACGGGGGGCTGTGCGCTGGTCACGTCCGGCTTCCTTCCACGGTCACGTTCCGCATCCTTCCACGGTCACGTCCGGCTCTTCTCCAGCTGGAACTGCGTACGCAGCAGGTGGACGTCGAGCCGGACGGTGTGCCCCGAGTCGATGAGGCCGAGCACCGGATATCCCTCGACGTTCAGCAGCCGCTGCAGGGTGGCGATGAAACCGTCCATGTTGCGCCTGACGCGGTCGCTCGCGGAAACGGCTGCGGCGAGGGCTGCAGGTGACATGGTCTCGCCTGCCTCGGCGAGTGCGTCGATGACGGCGGCGACGACAGGCCTGTCGGGTTTCCTGCGGACGTACTCGGCCTGTGCGGTGTACACGTCACTGGCTACGACCAGAGCACCCAGCGTCGCAGGAGCCGACGGGGGCTGGGACTTGGACGGCTCGCGTTCGACCTCGGCCGGGGCGAAGAGGCCTTCCCCCGCCTGTTCTGCCCGTTTCCGGGCGGCCTTGGGCTTTGCCACCGGAGCGGGGACGGGAAGCGTGACGGACTCCGGCCAGGTCTCCTCCAGCACCCGGCTCTGGGTCCACCACGAGGGTGTCGCCGTTTCCCTCGGGAGAACTTCCCAGCCCTTCGGCAGGACATCCAGGGCGGGCAGCAACACCAGCAGAGGCACCGTCACCTCGGCCAGCGATGCACCGCCGTGATAGCCGGCCTTCCGCGGCGTGTACCGGATGTCCTCCCGCCAGGGAGCGACGATCGTGCCCCCGCCTTCCAGAACGCGCGGTCCCGAGAGGATGATCTCCCCGTCTTCGGCACTGCTCCCGGTGCGCCAGCGCGACGACTCCGCCCCGCTCGCCCTGGCAGGTCCGGGATTCACGCCGCGTTCCAGCACATGGCCGTGATCCGCGACCAGCAGGACAGGACGCCCATAGCCCTTGGCCGCGGCCAGCAGCTCGCGCATGAAGGTGATGTCGTTGATCCGCCACTGGGTGCGCTCACCCTGCTGTCCGTGGTCGAGGGCGTCGTCGATGGTGTTGAGGACGACACCGACCACCGCGGTCGAGGCGAGGGCGGAGACCAGCTCCTCGGTCAGCCGGTGTCCGGACGGGCCGCCTATCGTGGCCTTGTGGAACAGCATGCCGACGGCCCTTCGCTGCTTCCAGAACTCGGCGAATCCGGCCGTCTCCTTCGACTGCCCACCCGTGTCGGCCTCGCCTGTGAGCAGTGAGGTCCGGCTGATCCTGGTCACCGAGGGCAGCATGGAAACCGCTGTGCTGCGCTGCGCCGACTGCCCGGCTGGCGGGGCCGGCACGGCTTCGATCCACCCCTCGCGCTCCGCCTCTTCGCCGATTTGCACGGCTGCCGCGCTGCTCATGCCGTCGATCAGCAGAATCAGCGGACTCGTCGACTCCGAGTGGAGGCGGGCGGCGCATTCGGTCAGCACGTTCTCCACGAGCAGGCAGCCGCCCGGGTTCTGCTGGTCTGCGGTGCGGGTCCAGCCCGCGAGGCGCTGTGCGAACTGTTCGTCGAGTACGTCCCTGCGGGCACGCGCGGTGTCGTGAAGCGTCCGGTATGCCTGACCGGCCACCACATCCCCGACCGGGTCACCCGACCACAGGACGTTCAACGCCCGGTCCACCCAGCCCCATTCGGCGAGATGCCCGCGGACTCCGGAGGCGACGGACTCGACGCGGGGCTGTTCGGTGGACAGCCAGCGCGCGACGCGTACGGCCATCTCGGCGACGGCGATACGGTCCGTGTTCAGCGCTGCCAACGCGTGTTCGCGCAGGTCCGTGAGGGCCGCTTCGGCCTGCTCCGGCGAGGCGGCCAAGGCCTCTGCGACAGCCCGTAGTTGAGCGGTGAAGCTGGTCAGCAGGAAGCGGCTGCCTCGCAGCGCCTGGGTCAGCCCGGCTTCGTCGGCGAGGCGGTCCGCACGGTCGATGACGGAGAACACCCGCTGCTTGGCGGCCTCGTTGTGCCGTGCCTCGCCGATCCAACGGGTGAGGGTGCCCGCCACCGCATCGCTGAAGGCCAGGATGTCGGGCCGGCGCACCTGGCCGAAGAGCCCCCCGACCGCGAACACGGTGTCCGGCTCGGTCGCCGGGTCGGCCATCGCCGCTGCGAGCAGCCCGCGGGCCATGGCGTCCCGTCCTCGCCCGTCTTCGACGAGTGACATCAGCACAGGCACGGCGGCGCCGGCCGTCTCGCCGAGCCACTCCTTGATCTTTCCCCGCTCCACGGCGTCCAGTTCGAGGAACCGGGTGGGTCCGGCCGACGTGCGGGACCAGGCGAGCATGGCGTCGGCATCAATGGCTAGACCTGCGGTGGTCTCCCCATCGACGACGCGGTCCAGCCCGAGGCGCGCGACGGCCAACGCCTTGACCGCCGCATCCCGGGTGAGCAGGGACCCGGAACGCGGCCAGCCGTCATGCGGTTCCGAGTCCAGTAGCGCTTCGAGCAGCCACGGTTCGCCGTACAGCCGGGAGTCGAGTTCGCGCACGCCGAAGCGCTGCTTCACGATCTCTGCCTTCTCGACCGTGAGGGTGCGCCGTTTCACGGCGTGTCCGCGCACGTCCCAACCGAGCTGTTCATCACCGATGCCGGTGGTCACCACAAGTACGTCGGCGTCGCGAGCCCGGTCGGACCGGTGCTGCTGCCAGGCGTCCACGATGCCCAGTACGGATGTCTGGTCGCTGACATGAACCCGGCGGGGTTCACCGCCGATCTTGGCGGTGAAGATGTCGGGCGCCGTGTCCGGGTAACGCCCGTGCACCAGCATCAGGCGCCGGTCGCGCAGGCCAACCGCGTAGGTGTCGAGGAGTGCTTCGATGGTGAGCCGGTTGATCTGCGGCGGGGGTGTGGACATCAGCGGGCGGCTTCCTCGTCCGCTGTGCCTTGGCCCTCGGCCGGCACGGGCCGCCAGGCGATCTCGATGCGCACACCAGGATTTGCGGCGGCGTACGAACGGATCTCGTCCTGCACATCGGCGATCGCGTCGGTCAGCGCGGACTCGAGGCCGGTGAGCTGCGTCGTGTCCACGACGTGCGGCGCACTCGGGCCGCGTACCGAAGAGGCCGCCGAGGGAGCTGTCAGCTTCGGCTCGTCGAAGCCGAGCTGGGGCGCCGGGCCGGACGGCACCACAGGTCGGCCGTGCTGAGTCAGGCTGATGTCCCCGGGGCCCGGCGTCGGCGCCTGTGCAGCGGGCGGCTGGGCAACGGTCGCGAGCCGGGCGGCCTCCGTGACCAGCGCCACGGACTCGTCCTGCAGCCGGCTCAGCACCGGTACGAGAGATCTGGTCAGCTCGTGGTCATTCACGGCGTCGTGGAGCGAGGTGATCAGCCGATCGGCCTTGTCGCCGACACTGTCGTTTCGCTCGGCGAAGCCCCGCACGCTCCTCAGCAGAGGCCAGTTGGTGTCGTCGAGCGCCGCCAGCACTTCGGGAGCCTGCTTGATCGCAGCGCCCAGCTCCCGGTCGGTCACGTCGTACGAGACCGCCGCGAGCTCCTTGACCAGGGAAGTCCCGTCGTTGGTACGGGAGAGCCGGGCGATCAGGTCGGCAGCGGCCCGCATGGAACGCATCCTGTTCGCGTCCGGGCCGGTGATGCCGAGGTCCGTCACGTGCTTGTCGAGAGAGCGTCGCACTCCCCCGACGGCTGCCTCATGGGCGGCGGCGACAGCCCGTACCGCGGACTCCAACGAGGCGACGTTGCGGGCGAAGAGCACCGGCTGAGCGGAGACTCCGAAGATCGCCCCGGCTCGGGTGCGAGCGGCGGCGAACTGCTCCTCACTGGGCAGTTCGACGGCACGCAATCCGTATCCCGGTCCGACCCGCTCCAGTTCGGGGGCAGGCACCGGTGTCGTCTGGTGCACCCAGGTCCGGTCGTCGAGCAGCGCGTAGGTGGCGATGATCAGGCTGGAGATGTTCTTCTCGAGGCCCTCGAAACCCAGCTCGTCGATCCAGCGTCGGATGTCCTCGACAGCGAGCTCCGGCCCGGCCTTGGCATCGGCGGCTTTCTGGTTGATCTTCAGGCGCCAGTCGTTCAGGAGGTTCAGCGGTCCGTCGTGCACTTCGCCGAGTCCGAGCGGATGCACGATCTTCCTGACGACGGCCAGGTGGTGCCGATCGACGACGGCCCGTCGCGAGCCGTCCTTCATCGCGTTCCCGATCCACTCCAGGGCCGTCTTCAGTTCCCTGGTGGTGACCGGTTTGCGGGTCAGTGCGGGGTCGAAGTCGGGGTGCTTCGGGTAGAGGGCGGCGAACATGCCGTCGGCGAGCGCGTACAGGTTCTGCTCGAAGCTGAGCCCGGCCTGTGGCCTGGGCCGGGCATACCTGGGTTCGAGCGACCAGACGTGCTGGTTGTCCGGCACCTCGGCGCCGACGCTGCCGGGGTCCGGCTTGCTGATCCCGTACAACTGCTGCAGTACGGCGATCAGTTGGGAGGTCAGGTTCTCGCTCTGCGCCTTGAGCTGGTGGCGGATCTGGATCCGTTCGTCCTCGGACTTGGTGGCGGTGTGGTCGTCGAGGCGGTCCCGCTCCAGTAGGTAGTTGATCTTCAGAAGGCGGCCGAGCTGGTTGGACTTCTGCTCGGAGAAGAAGTCGGGCAGCCAGATGACGGTGCGGGCGTACTTGCCCTCCTGCTTCATCTTCTCGATGCGGCGGACGTCGTCACTCGGGAAGTGCTTGTCATCGAAGGGGTAGTCGAGGACGAACCGGATGTTCCCCTCGACCATCGGCCGGAACTGCTCGTCGGGCAGATGCGGATCACAGACGTTGCCGAAGATGAACTCGGCGGTGCGTTTCGTGCCGCGCCAGACGATCTCCCGCTCGCTGACGAAGCCCTGGGCGTCACTGATCCCCAGCTCCGTCCACAGCTTGTCCTTGATCCACTGCCGGCGCTTGCCGGGGTTGTCCTCGCTGCCGACCTCGTCGAGCAGCGGCTCGATGTCGAGGTCGGACAGGTGAAGGTGGAAGACCGGATCGGCGCTGCCCTCGCTGCGCAACTCGCCGAATTCTCCCTGGAGTTCCTTGAGCCGCTTGGCCGCCGCGGTTCCGGCCGAGCCGAGCCGTACCTTGATCGACCCGTGGTTGAGCGCGGCGAGCCGCTCTCCGGTGAGTCGGGCCAGGGCGGGGACGTTGGGCGCGAGGGCGGCGAGCAACAGCGTCTTGATGAGCCGCTCGTCCCCCTTGAACAGAGGGCTGTCCATCGAGCCGTACTTCTCCAACAGGTAGGCCACCACCCGCGCATGGAAGCGCTTGGCGGTCTCGGCCTCCTTTCGCAGGCGCGCGGTGAACGCCTCGCCCGTGCCGTCCAGGATGACGTCCCACAGGTCTCCCAGCGGGATGAGTTCGCCGAGCTTCAGGTCGTTGCGGCGCCGGGAAAGAGCCTCCTGGACGAGCTTGAGACCGGTGCGCTCGCGCTGGAGCGCACCCGCCAGTTCGACCAGGACGTTGAGAAAGGCAGGTGAGAGCGGGTAGACCTCCCGGAAGTCGTCCCACGATGCCTCCGTACGCCCATTGGCATCGAGCAGAACCTGTCGTACCTCGTCCTTGGAGGACTCGACCGCCGCGAACGCCTCGTCTCGCGCGCCTTCCATGCCGGGCTTCGGAGCGAGCACCCGGTGCTTGATGATCTCGATGAGGTTGCTGTCTTCGAGGTCGACGACGTCGATGCGGCCCGCGAGGTACTCGACCTGCTGTTCCAGGTTCTGCACCTCGGCCCCGGCCACGTCGGAGCCGATCAGCTGGGAGAGGTCACGCTGGCGAGAGATGAAGGAGATGATCGGCACGGGCCGGTCGCTGTCCCCGGACTCGATGAGCTTGACCAGCTTCTGCACCTGGTCGCGTACGAAGTCCTGCTCCCCCATGTGGGCCTGGAGCCACAGGATCAGCTCGTCCAGGAACAGTACGATCCCGTCGTAACCGAGCGACTGAGCATGGCGGGACACGACCGCAAGCCCGTTCTCCAGAGGCACGAAGGCCTCCTTGTCGCCCCGCGCACCGGTGCCGTAGGCGGCCATGGGCCCGGAGAGCAGCGCGGAGACCAGCGCATCGCGATGCGGGTCCCCGGCGGGCGCGGCGAAGGCGCGGTCGAGGTCGGCGGTGGTCCAGGTGGCGGGTGGGGCAACGCTTGCGGCGGCTTCGAGGCCGCTGGTGTCCAGGTCGGTCGTGTCGAGGTCGTCCTCGTCATCAGCGCCGGCCACGGCGCCACTCGGCGCGACGACCACATCGCCCGAGCCGAGCCATTGCGTGAACTTGCTGTCGTCCGCGAGGAACGCGCGCTGTTTGCGGGCGTCCGCCAACGCGGCGTCCGCCCGATAGACGGCGGGCGTCGGCTTGTCGGAGTGCAGCTTGCGCACGGTCGCCACGTACCCGCCGAGCAGCGCCGAGTCCAGGTCGGCCGAACCGACCAGGTGGTAGGGCACCATCAGGAACTTCTTCTGCCGCAGCCAGTCGTCGTGCGGGGCGATGACTTCCTGAAGCCGCTCCTTGCGTCGGGCAGCAGGGTGGTTGTTGAGCACCGCGTGCAGCACGGTCAGGTAGTGGCTCTTACCGGCGCCGAACGATCCGTGCAGATACGCGGCGTGCGAGTTGCCGGTGCGGACGGCTGCCCCGACGAGACTGAGCGCCTGTTTGAACGCCTCCTGGAGCTGGTCCGTGACGACGTACTCCGCCACCCGGGCGTCCGTCTCGGTGAAGCCTCCGGAGAGCTCCACCTTAAAGTCGCCGGCATGGACGTCTTCCTTGATGTCGATGACATCCCGCAGGAAGAGATCGCTCGTGGGCATCAGGGCTCTCGTTCCCTCACTCGGCTGCAGTCGGACCCCACGTCTGCACACGGGGCAAGGTCCCATCCTGCCAGCCGAACAGGGGTGCAGACCTGGGCAGGAGCCAATCTCCGCGACCATCGGACTACGGTGCGCACTCTCACGCTCCCCCTTCATCACCTTCCGTGACAATTTGTTGAATATGGCCGAGTCGCGCCCTACCTGCATGTGACACCCGCTGCTGCACTGGAGCTGAGGGTGGCCATATCGGGGGAGGCGGTGGCATGGGTACATCCACGCGCTGGGAAGGGCCGCGCTGGTCCGGCTTGAACAGCCGCCTCGCACGTTGGGACCCGGACCGGTCCGACCCTGAGGCTGTGGCCACCGCTGCGATAGACGCTCTCCAGGGCTCCTGCCGGGACGACCCGTCGGCCTTCGGTCTGCGGGACTCCGCGTATGCAGCCGGTGCGCGGCTGGCCGACGTAATGGAGACCTTGGGGGCGGCCGGCCCGAGCGGCCTCCTGAACAAGGATCCAGTTCACGAGGACCTTGCGTCCGAGGAAGAGGGCAACCGACTCGACTGGCAGGACCCGGCTGACGCGTTCGTCGCCGAACTCGCCCGTCAGGTCGGTGGCGAAGGCAGCACGATGGTGGACGCGGCCTTACGTCGTGCCATCGCCGCGTCGGCCCAGCGACTGCTCACCGCGCACCCCGAGATACGTGAGTCCCTCACCGGTCCGAGTGGGGCGAGCCAGGGCAGGGGCCTGGCAGGCGACCTGCTCTGCCTCCTCTACCAGTGGTTCTTCGCTGACCTCGTCACCGAATTCCTGCGTGCGGTCATCGCCGAGAAGATCAAACTCACGGTTCCCGTGCTCGAAGTCATCGACTCGGAGGGCAAGATCGCCGACGGCGTCGCGGAGCGGATCATTGCGCTGATCCCCAATCCCTGCGAGGAGGCCGAGGCCCAGGCGGCAGAGGCCGCGGAGGCCGTCCTGTCCGCGAACGACGACTCGGCGGAAGCGGATGTCCCGCTCTCCGACGTAGCCAGGCGACTGGTCCCCGGCGTGGTCGGCAAGGTCCTCGGCTTCGCCGTCGACGCCCTCGGCGAGGAGGAGGTCCCCGCATGACACTGGCTCCCGGTCCGCTCCACTTCTGGTGGCGCTCGTACGACACCGAGTCACCCGAAGGGTCCGAGTGGCGCTCAATCGGTGCGAGCGGCATCCAGGAACGCGAGGAACGCCTCACAGGTCAGCACCTCCTTTACGGCCCGGTTCCCGCCTGGGCCGACGACCTGCTACGCATTTCCCGCGCCGTTTTCTTGGCGGACAAGCTCGCTGATAGAAGCCACAGCGAGGACCGCTGGACCCGGCATTTCCGCCTCTCGGTGCCCGTCTCGGATCCGGACCTGTGGGCGTCGGCGACTTCGGGCCCACTGCCCGCTCTGCTCCAGACGTTGACTGCTGACGTATGGGACGTCTCCCTCCGTCGGATGCGGGCGACCCCGCAGCAGGTGTCCTTCCCGGTCGATGAGGACTGGCAGGCCCAGGAGGTGGCCCTCTTCTCCGGCGGCCTCGACTCCTTGAGCTGGGCGGCGACTCGTGCCGCTGTGCCTGGTGAGGGGATGTTGCTTCTGGTGACGTACGCCGAGAAGAACGTCGAGGACGTACAGCGTGAGGCATACGCTGCCGTGAAGGCGCTGACCGTGAGGTCGGGCCGCCACCTGCGGCAGATCACCGTCGGCCAGACTTCTGGTGGTCGGGACGGCACGGTGGTGGAACGTACGTCCCGTCCGCGTGGCCTGCTCTACGCGTCCACCGCGGTGCGTGTTGCGGCAGCCGACGGGGTCGCCAGGGTCCAGGTCCCGGAGAACGGTCAGCTAGCTCTCAACCCGCCTTTGAGCGCGGCCCGTGCAGCGGCTCTGTCCACCCGCTCCGTGCACCCACGGACTCTCCATCTCCTCAATACGGTGATCGAATCCGTGGGTGGCCGGGTAAGGGTCGAGAACCCTCTGGCGCGCCTCACGAAGGGCGACGTCTGCCGCGCGGCCCTGGCGGCCGGCCTCTCTCCGGAGTCCCTGGAACACACCCTGAGCTGCGGCGCCCCGCCCCAGCGCCGCCGCGGCCTCCCCCACGTCAACTGCGGCACCTGCTATCCGTGCCTGATACGTCGGGCAGGCCTGCTCAGCGCCATGGGCTCGGACGCCACCTCGTACGAGACTGCGCCCTGGCTACCCGGCCTCAGCGAGGACCGGATCCGGCACTGGCTCGCCCTTCAGCGCTGGTTGGCCCAGGAGTACTCCACTCTCGACCTGATCGGTGACGTGCCGCTGCCGCCGGGGAGCCGTACGGGAGAGTGGCTGAGTGTCGTGGAGCAGGGGCGGGATGAGCTGCGTGCGCTGATCCAGTCGGCGTCAGGGGCGAGGGAGGTGGCGTGAAGGGTGTGTTGCGGTCTCGTCCCGGGCGGGAAAGCCGGGAGGGGCGGTCAAGTGGGCTTTCGGAAGCGGTACTTCGGCCCAGACGGTCTTGCCGATACTCCGCTCGGTAATGCCCCACGCCTGTGAGAGTTCCTGCACGAGCAGTAGGCCGCGCCCGGATTCGGACTCGGGTGACGGAGGCGCGGCCTGTCCGGGTGTAGGTGGCTGTCGCTCGGTGCGGGTGTCGGTGACTTCGACACGGACGGTGTGGGGGCTGAGCTGGAGACGTAGTTGGAGGTCCCGCCCAGGTACGTGACCGTGGGTGACGGCGTTGGCGGCAAGCTCGGCGACGACGTGGGCGACGGTGTCGGATACCTCGCTGCCGTACGGGATTCCCCACTCGTCGAGTTGATGGAGCGCCAGCTGCCGGGCGAGGCGGGCGCCGCGCCGGGTAGCTGAGAGCCGTTGCGTGAAGTCACTTACGAGGGTGGAGATTTCGACGTTCATGTAACAGAGCGTGTCCGAGCGACCTTACCCTGACCAGTAGCGATGTCGGTACGCAGCGTGATCTGTCCGGGCGCGGTGACCGCGTGTCCGGGTGGCCGGGCGTGACGTCGGGGATGCGGATGTCGTTGGGTGCGGACTAGTGGGCGTCGGAGGTGGCGGACATGACGGTCGGGGCGGGTCGGTCGGGCAGCGGAACCGAGGACCAGGACTGGGACGGCGACGAGGGCTCCGCGGACGTCCTCAAAACGGTCGGCAAGCAGGTCAAGCTGTGGCGTGAGCGGGCGGGCCTGACGCAGGCCGAGCTGGGCGCGGCCATCGGGTACAGCGAGGAACAGGTGTCGTCGGTTGAGCGGGGGCGACGAGCACCGAAGCCGGGGTTCTTGGACTCGGCGGATGAAGTTCTGGGTGCGGGTGGGATGTTGGCGGCATTCACGGAGGATGTGGAGCGGGCTCGGTATCCGAAGAAGGTTCGGGACTTGGCCAGGTTGGAGGCGGAAGCGGTTGGGTTGGGCGCGTACGGCAACTCCGTCATCCACGGGCTGTTGCAGACCGAGGACTACACTCGGGCGCTCTTCCGCATGCGGCGACCGCTTCTCGACGAGGAGACGATCGAGCGCCACGTTGCAGCTCGCATGACGAGGCAGGAGATCTTCAACCGGTGGCCTGCGCCAATTCTGAGCTTCGTCCAGGAAGAGGTCACGCTGCGCCGCCCACTTGGTGGCAGGATGGTGCTGCAAGGACAGCTCGAACGACTGTTGGAACTCGGAAATTTGCGCAATGTCGAGATCCAGGTGATGCCAACCGATCGGGATGATCACGCGGGGATCGGCGGCTCGTTCCAACTCCTGGAGCCTCGGCAAGGCCCGAAGGCTGCACACGCTGAGGTTCAGCAGATCAGCCGAGTGATCGTCGACCGAAAAGAAGTCAGCGAACTTGAAGCTCGCTATGGGATCATCCGGGCCCAGGCACTCACCCCACGAGAGTCGTTGGCGTTCATCGAGAAAGTGCTGGGAGATACATGAAGATCAAGCCCTCGACCGACTATGACTCCGACCTTGTGTGGCACAAGAGCAGCTACAGCACAAACGAGGGCCCGGAGTGTGTTGAGGTAGCGGCGTCGCCTAACACCTTCCACGTGCGGGACTCGAAGAACCAGCAGGGCCCGCAGCTCGCCTTCGGACAGGCGGAGTGGTCGGCGTTCATCCCGTACGCGGCCAACGGCGGCTGACGAAGCAGAGGTGGCCTCGAACGAGCCGTAGCCACCTCTGCATTGAACTCCTACTCGCCGAGGGCGGGCTGCTCGGCGGAGGCCGCCTCCTTGGGGGCGGTCTTCTTCTTGGCCCGCGTCTTCTCCGGTCGCCAGGCCCGCAGGTCCGCCTCGCTCACCTGGTGCTTGGCGCACAGCTCCTCGAAGTACGCCTGGTACTCATCGGCGGGTACGCCGTCCCACTCCTCGTCGTACTCACCGTGCCACTGCCGCACCCAAGGCATGACTTCGAGTAGCCCGGCGAGCAACGGCTTGATGCGGTCGGTGTCCCAACCCGCCTGCTTCGTACGGTCGTCGACAAGGTTGAACAGTGCCTGAGCCTGATCCTTGTGGTCCCAGCCGGCCCAACCAAGCAGGCGGGTCGGATCAGCGTCCGGGCTCGCCCCCGGGTAGGAGATGAAGCGCTCCTTGGGCACGTCGAGCTTGCCGCGGTTGGACCAGTACGACTGCTTCAGGAAGTCAGATCCCTTGTACTTCGGCGGTACGGGGATGTCGAGCCGCTGGCCCGTCCGGTCCTCCTCACGCTGCAACTCCCAGACCTGCTCCCACTGTTCGCGATTCCGGAGTCCGGAGTCCTTGTAGCGGAGTGCAGCGAGGTACGGGACGTGCTCGGCGTCGACGACCTCCGCGAGCACGTCCGCGAGGGGCAGGTCCGGCTTGCCCATGTGGTCGGCGGCGTAGAGCTGGGCAACGGAGTTGAAGTCAGCGTCGCCTCGCAGGGCATCGGCGAACTGGCTAACGGTCAGCGTGCGTGGGTGCTTGATCCCGTCACGAAGGGCGTACCAGAGGCTCGGCTCCTCAATGCGGTCCAGAAGCCACGTCCGCAGGGCCGCCTTCTCTTTTTTCTCCCAGGAGTCAGCCGCCCAGCGCCGTTTGCACTCTGGGCGCTCGATGAGGGCGATGCCCTTACGGCTCTCAATGACGTCGATGCGGGCCTGAATGATGTCGCGGTACCAATCAGGCCAGCGGGATGGGATCTCGGTAATGGGAGTCGAACCGTGCCGATCGAACCAGACAGTCTCTGTCGCGCCCGCAGCAACCTTCCGCGCAAGCACAATCTCGAACGCCCGCTCACCGAGGCGCACTTCGGGAGTGTTGGTCGGCGCAGGCGAGGTATCGGTGGTCCGGGTCGCTTCGACGTCAGAGAGCAGTCCGTACAGCCCGTACACCTGCCAATCCAGCTCCTCTTGCAACGAAATCATGCACTGACGTACACGGGTGTAGTCGGCACGCGAGGCATCCAGAGAAAGGCGCATAGGCGTGCCGTCCTCGCAGACGACGGAGGGGGAAGCCTTGGCCAAGTCCTGCGCAAGGGTATCGAGTAGGCGACCCAGCGCTAGTGGCAATCTGGCAGGGAGGGGGAAATCCTGGAGTTTAGTTCCGCTAAATTCATAGAATCGCTCCCATTCATCATGCATAAATCCACCAGTACCGGACTGACTCCCCTTGTCGTGACACATCTGCTTCAACCAGAAACAAGATGTTGAAGAGTTCAGCACTCCCAACAACTCCAGATGGGCATCCTCTCCGGCCGCTGACGGCAACTTAATCACGGGAGCGCTACGATTAAAAAGCCTCGCCTTCCGATCGAGCATGAATTGGTTGTGAGTTGCCACAAAGGCAAATCCGAGACCATCCCCAACGGTAAGTTTGCTGGAATAGCTCTCCAAGTGCGCAAACCACGGATGGCCGTTCTCAACTACCGTCTTCCCAAACATAATGCGCTTCGCCAACAGCGAACGGTGAGGCCAGAGTCCCCGCTGAACAAGCGGGCTTCCCTCATCCACATACCGAGAATTCAAATCATCACAGTACGGGTTGCGGATTTGCGTAATCGCAGTCAAAGAGTAGTCGCGAACCGCATCGCCCGCGACCAAATCGCGAACCACATCACTCTCGCCCAGTCGGCGTGCAGTTGCTAGGTCCGGAAGAAAGTACGCGTCGTCAGCGCCACTCGCCGTCGTTCGACCGATGCTCGTGCATCGGTCCTTGAGCCTCCCGATGGCTGCACGCTCGATAGCTTCTTGGACGAGATCGGACCCTCCGCCGGAGAGGCTCCATGGCATATCCGCGAAACGGGATGCCGGAGTATCCACCACGCTAACCCACGGCGACTCACTCCCCGGCACCCCCACCTGATTGGAAATCGCCCGCCACACAAAGCCCTCTTCTGCAACCTCCGGCTGCGAAGGCTCCCCCCGAACCCCAAGCACCGCCCGCAGAGTCCGCCCATTATTCGGCACGCGATTCTGTCCGACCAGAATCACCGTCGGGGTACCGTGCCCCGGAATATAGGCACCCGACGTATCAATCACATGCGAGAGCTCAACCTTATTCCGGAAGAATTCCTCGATCAGCTTCTTTCCGAACTCCCGTTTCATGAAGGAATTGGCGGTGATCTGTCCAACATACCCGCCACCCCCGACCAGGCCACCCGCTCCCTTCACCGCGAGCTCGAACAGCCGCTGCGCAAACGGAACCGAAAGCGCATACGTGCCCGCACAAGCATCAAACGCAGCCCGATAATTCTCGTTCTCCTGCTTGTCCTTCACCGTGATGTATGGAGGATTCCCTACCACCACGTGATACGAAGCCCGCCCCAGCAGATCCACCTGCCCTGCAAACTCCCCCACGTCCTCCGTCGCATACTGGAACGCCTCGCCGTCGCTTTCCTCCTCAGCGAAGAGCGTGTCCAAATCGGTCTGAATACCCGCCGCTCCCCGCCCATGCAACAGCGAATCCCCCACCGCCACATTGATCGGGAACACCGGCGCCTCAGCCAACCGCCCCGCCCCCGCCTCCTTCATCGCCGCAACCAGCAACCGGAACCGGGCAATCGACGCCGCGAACGGGTTCTTGTCGCACCCATGCACCGATTCCAACGCCCGCCGCACCAACGCCCACTCGTCCGTCCCCGGCTCAGCTGCCCGCCACTTCTCGACCAGCCGACCGAAGATCCCCAGCAGAAAGTGCCCCGACCCACAAGCAGGGTCAATCGTCCGCAGCCCGCCCTCCGGCGCCAACCCGAACTCCTCGATCGCCGGCTCCAGCGTGAGGTCGAGGATGAACTCCTCCACGAACTCCGGGGTTTGCAGCAGCGCGTACGTCTTGCGGGCGTACTCGCTCAGGTCCTGGTACAGGTCACCCAGGAAACGCGTGTCCCACTCAGGGTCCGTGAAGTCGTACAGGATCTCGCCGTCCGCGCCCCTCCGCCGCCAGAAGGACAGCAGCTCCGTCGCCGCCTCATAGCTCGGCGTGAGACCCCACAGCGGATTGTGCGCGCGGTCGAAGAGCCCGGCCGCCGTCTCGTTCGAATCGGCCAGGTGCTGGAAAGCCTCCTCCAGCCAGTCCCGGTTGTTGAGGTGCGGCTTCTCCCGGAAGAACGCCTCATGACGCTCCTCCGCATCCCGAAGCCGGTCCCCCGGTCCCGCCAGGAACGGCCACTCGATCAGCCGGTTGTCCTCACAGAACCGTACGAAGACACAGCCCAGCACCCACGCCGCGGCAGCCTGAGTGACCCGCTCGTCGCGCCAGGCGTCGTACGTCGCCGCGGTCCGCTTTCCCTCGCGGGCGCGCTCATACTCGGCCTTAAGCCGGGTGCGAAACTCCTCGACGGACTCACTGCGCTCCCGCAGATCGTCCTCCAGAGCCGTGACCTGCTTCTTCAGGTCCTTGAGCAGGGCAGCCCCGCTCACACCAGCTCCCGCACCCGAACCCGAACCCGCGACAGTCGTCACTCTTCGCATCCCTCTCGCACCGCAACGCCACCCACCGCAGACCGGCAGCTCGACCAACCCATCCTGCCAGCCCCATCAGCGCCTCAGTCCGCGAACGACATCTCCAAGCGGCCGCGAAATCGATTGGCAACTATCGATCCCGAATAGGGTGTGCGAAAATTACACACATGGATGGCGTGCAGAGCTGGGCCGAAGTGGGTGAGCGCATCGCTGAGGCACGGCTTGCGGCGGGACTCAGCCAGGGCGAGCTGGCCTCAAGAGTGGATCTGGAGCGCACAGCCGTCGTACGCATTGAGTCCGGCGACCGGCGCATCACCGCGCTTGAGCTGTTCCGCTTGTCCGAAGCACTGGGCGTGCCTCTCGCACATCTCGTCTCACGGCCTCCTGCACCGCTGGTGTCGCGACGCAGCGCCCTCGACGAGAACGCGGACGACGCCTCCCGTGCCCGGTACCGTTTGGACGCCCGGCTCGAAGAGCACGCCCGGCATGCCCAGTGGCTCATCGCGCACGGGTTCCTGTCTCCGCCGGAGCTGGATCCCTCGCTCGAACGGAGCGCCTCAGGTGCCGACCCTGTCGCGCTCGCGGGCGCCGCACGCAGGGTGCTGGGAACCCCTTCCGGGCCGCTGGGGCCACTTGCCGATGTCGCCGAGCACCTAGGGCTGTATCTGACCGTGGTTGATGAGGCTGCCGAAGGGGCTTCGCTACTGCTCGACGGTTATGGAGTAGCCGTGATCAGCGGCCAAGCCGCTCCCGGCAGGCGTCGCTGGACCGCAGCCCATGAACTCGGCCACCACCTGCTGCAGGACGAGTACCACTCCGATGCCAGCGTGGCAGCCGGGCGGGATGAGCGTGAGCAGGTCATCGACCGGTTCACCGAAGATTTCCTGCTGCCTGCCGAGGACATCGTCAACGCCTGGAAGCGTGTCGATGAAGGCCACACCCCGAGGTCGGTATTGCTCGACCTGGCCGCCTCCTATCGGCTGTCCTGGAGCGCAGTGGTGCGCAGAGCACGCCACCTGGAGCTGCTCGACAGAGCAGAAGCACAGCGGCAGCAAGCAGATACTCCGGTTCGGGGCGACTTCCTGGCGGCACACGGCAGCCAGCCGGTTCCCGATCTCGAGATCGGAGCCACGGGTACCGAGTGGCGAAAGGCAGCTCTCTCCGCCTGGGCCCAAGGAGCTATCACTGCCGCCCGCACGGTCGAACTGCTCTACGGCGCGGTGGCTGAAGACGAACTCCCCAGCCGAAACCTGGAGGAGTGCCTGCCGTGACCCAGGCCCCGCCTCCGGAATCCGCAGCGTCGAGCCCCGTTGGTCAGTTATGCGTCTGGGACACCTCTCCGCTCCACCATGCGATCAAGGCAGACAAGATCGACCTACTGGCCGACATGGCGCGGACTTGGAACGGGGTCCCACGCCGCAACGTCACCACGCAAGCCGTACTCGACGAGCTCAGCCACTACAACCTGCCTCTGGCCGGACTCGACTGGCTCGAGGTCGTCCACGTCGACCATCTCGAGGAACTCGCAGCGCTGGTCAAGTGGATGGATCTGGTATCCGGCCAGAACTCCAACCACGGTGAAGCCACCGTCCTCGCCTGGGCCGAAGTGCACGGTGCTGTCGCGGTTGTCGACGACGGTGATGCGCGGCGCATCGCACGACGAGCCGGGCTCGAGGTCTGGGGCTCTCTCCGCGTCATCGCCGAAGCAGTCAAGGAGAGCCGCGCCACCGAATACGTGGCCAGCGTCCTCGTAGACGCACTGATGGACAGCGGAATGTTCTGCCCCTGCCAGCGGGGCCAGTTCATCAACTGGGCCAAGCAGGTGGGCCTCCTGTGAGATCCCTCTACGCGTCCTGAGCCCCGGCCCCGGTGTCCGACGCCCCTGACGCCAGCGTCTCGACAAACCTGCTGTCCAGATGCGTACGCTCCCCGTCGCTACCGATGTACTCGACCGTCCGGCCGTCCACATGCGGGTCCTGGCCGCGCGTCTCCACCGGGCACAGCAGCCACAGCCCGTGCGGTGCCTCGGCCGGGAGGCGGGCCGCGTGCTGGAGCTTGAGCAGCAGGTCGCGTCCGCCCTCGTCCCAGTAGCGCGCGAGCAGGCCGGCGTCGTACAGGAAGAGGACCGTGCGCGGTGCGGCGGCGCGCTCCAGAAGTGAGTCCTCGATGCGCGCCCACACCGTGCGCACGTACGCCGCGAGGCCTTTGGAGATCTGGCCGCTGGTGGAGAAGCGGGCGTCGACGCCGAGCACCTTGTGCCAGGCCTGGTCTTTCTCGTCTGCCAACCGGCGGAATTCGGACAGGAATTCACTGTTCACATCTACCGGTTCGACCGGGTATCGGGCGGCTACCGCCTCTGCCACTCCCGGCAGCCGCGTTCCCCTGACCGTCAGCGCGAGGAAGCCGCCACGGCGCACGGCGGCGTCCAGGCGTGCCCTGATCGTGGAGTGCGGGTCCTGGGCCGCTTGGCGGCTGCCGGGGACCGGAGGCATCAGGCTCGTGGCGTCGCCGGTCGAGGTCCAGGACGCCTCGGCCGCCACTCGAGGCGGGAAGAACTTGCCCTGCTCCGTGTCGTATTCGAGGGAGAAGCGCGCGTCGCGCAGTGCCTCCTCCAGCTCGGGATGCGTGGGCTCCGTACCGTCCGTCAGAAGGGACAGGTCGGGGAACCGTGCGCGCAGACGGTTGTTCAGCTCCTCGGGGGTGATGCCGCTCTCCCTGCGGACTCCGGCCCCGGCTTGCGAGATGCGTAGTGCCCGCTCCAGGGTCAGGTCTCGGGGGTACAGCTCCAGACGCGGGCTCGCCTGGGCCGTGGGTGCGACCGCTGCGGCCAACGCCACGAGGCGTGTGTCGGCGAGTGGGGCAAGGCCGTCCGGTGCCGGCACGCTCCTCAGAGCGCGAATGACCGCGGCCCGGCCCGGCAGGGGGTCCTCGTGGGCCAGGCGCTCCGCTTCCTTGCCCAACGCGGCCGCATAGTTGGCCAGCTCGCTGGGGGCGGGATCGGCAGTGCCCGGAAGGGACTCGGCAGCGACGAGAACGGCGTCCTCCCGCCGGTGCCAGGCAAGGCGAGGCTCATGGGGCTCGGCCGCGTCGGGATCGCCCTCCCCCGCCTCCGCCTCCACCGCAGCGCGTACGACGGCGAGCGCCTTGGCGAGGGTGCGCTCCTCGGTGTCACCACCCGCGCCGTGCCTTATGCGCAGCTCAACGGCCAGTTCCTGGGCGGTCATCACACGGCCGGCCGCCTCGACGACCTCAAAGAGAGTCGCACGGACCGGCTCAAGCCACTCGGTCTCGTACCACTCCTTGATCGCATTGCGGTGGTGGCGCGAGACCGGCGGCTGCTGAATGCCGATCCGATCCGCGACCCGCTTCTGCACCGGCCAGCGGCCCAGCGGGGGCGGCCCGCCGTCATCGGGCGGGAGGCCCAGGGTGAGGTGGACGACCTCACTGCGGTGGGAACCCTTACGTCCGGGGGCGGGAGTGAGCCGCGCGGCCATCTCGTCCACCGAGAGCACCGCGCCCGCGTCGACAGCTACCGGCCCGGATTCGGTTTCGCGGCGTGCTGAGGGTGCGGCGGGGGCAACAGGCTGCCGCAGGCTCGCGGCCCACTGCTTGCGGCGCCGGTTGAGTTCCTTGCGTACGAGTGCTCCGGCACCCCTTGCCTTGGAGATGATGTACGGCGGGACGTCCAGGAGCCCTTCGACGTCGGTGGCGCCGAGGCCGCCAGCCACCGAGATGGCCCGCTCGGAGAGCCCGGCCGCCACCAGCGGAGTCTTCAGGCCGGCTGCCCTCGCCGCGGCATCCAGGCTGTTCTCACCTGCGTCCGAGACCGTGTCGACCGTGGCGGGTGTCGTGACGGGCTTGGCCGCGTCCGCCTCGCGGAAGATCTCGTACCAGGCGTCGCGCATCTGCCGCAGGGTGTCGAAGCGGTGCTCGGTGTCCCGGTGCAGTGCGCGCTTGAAGAACCGGGTCAGTCCGTCACTGAGCGCGTCCTCAAACAGCTCGGTGGCGACGGAGAGTTCGGCCTCGTCGTTGGCGACCGGGTCGGCTTGGCCCTCGCCCCACAACGGGCGTTCGCCGCTGGCCATCTCGTGCAGGGTGACGGCTGCTGCGTACCTCTCGGCGTGATCGTCGTAGTGCCCTCGCCGCACCGAGTCGAGGAAGGGGTCGAGGTAACCGCGGGTGCCTGCCTTGATGTCGCGGTCGGAGGCATCGGCGAGCGAGAAGTCGAAGAGCATCAACTGCCAGGTGCGGTCGCTGCGCCTGTACAGACCGAGGTTGTCCGGCTTGATGTCCCGGTGTCGTACGCCCTTCGCGGCGAGCTGGTCGAGGGCGGTGAACAGATCGCTGCCGTACCGCTCCAGTTCGTGGTACGACAGCTTGCCGTCGGCCCGCAGCCGGGCGCCGAGGGTGCGCTCACCCGCGTATTCCAGTTCGAGAATGGTCTTCCCGGCGAGCTCGCGCGGACCACCCTTGAGCTGGACCACCGTGCCGCCGCCGACCAGCTCCAGGGCACGGGCCTCGGCCCGCAGCCGCTGCGCCTTCTCCTGGTCGAGAGCGACCTTGAAAACCCGCTCCTCGGTGTACGACTCTCCGTCCTCGTCCTCGACGACCCGCTCGACGAGCACCGCGCGGGCCGTCGCACCGGTGCCCAGAACACGACGTACGGACCATTCGCCGTCCAGGGACTGGCCGGGGAGAGCGGACAGTGGATCGAGCTCGGCCACTGGCGGCTGCTCGGGGACCGCGTTCTCCTCCTCGGCTTCGTCGAGGAGATCGATGAACCGGTCGACGGGTGCGAGCCGGTGATCAGGGTCGGGATGAGTGGCCTGCTGGATGAGGTGGTCGAGTTCCTCGGAGAGACCGTCGGCGACCGCGATGAGACGCAGTCCGGAGTCGGTACGGAGCCGCTCGCGCAGAGCGCTGCGCCGGTCGGCCGGCGGCTGCCCGGTCAGGATGAAGTACGAGACCGCGCCCAGGCCGAACATGTCGAGGTCGGCCGGATCCGCGTAGGGCTGCTCGCTCTCCGGGGCGAGGTAGACCTGTGCGGCGTCCTCGATGAGGCCGACGTCGAAAGCGGCGTTGCCGAGGGAACGCAGCAGGGTTGCGTTCGTGTCGAAGTCCCGGGCCGCGGTCTGCCAGTCGGTGATCCGCAGCTCGGGGCGGGAGCCGTCCGGGCGGGCGCTGACGTAGACGGAGCGTGCGGCGAGCGCGCGATGGTAGAGCGAGCGGCTGTGGGCGTGACGTACGGCCTCTGCAAGTTGCCGCACCAGGTCCAGGCGCATCTCGGGGCTGAGTCTGCCGCCATGCGTGGCCAGGTATTGGTCGAGACGGAGGTCGGTCTTGCGGTGGCGGAAGAGGATCGCCGGGCCCGCCTCGTGGTCGCGGATCTCGACCGCCGCCGAGATGCCGCGGTGTGTGATGCCCTGGAGCACCTGGTACTCGCGACGTGCGGCGCGCTCGGTCGCACGCTTGACCGACTCGTCCGGCTGCTGGCCGACGAGGTAGATCCGTACCCGGCCCTCCTCTTGCACCAGTCCGTCGACTCGCTCGGCCAACCGGTCCTCCCAGGAGGGACCGGTGTCCAGCGGATGCGGTCGCATCCGCCAGGCGTCACCGAACTTGAGGTGGGCGGTCGACTGCCGGATACCGATGGCCTTGAGCAGCCGAGGCAGGTGCTGGCTCGAGAACTCCTGGGTGATGCGACGCTCCGGCCGGTCCGGCGGCAGTCCCAGGAAGTCCTGCCAGATACGTGGCAGTCCGCTCGCGCCGTCGTCCCTGCCGAAGACCCGAATGCGCTGGACGTCGTCGAGGTGGCTCTCCAGATCCGGGGAGGAGAGGAAGACCGCCGGTTCGATGCGCGGCAGCGGACCCGTGAAGCGCAGTTGACGTGCGGCCCACTGAAGCTGGCTTTTGAGGTCCTTGGACTTGGCGTCGTTGAAGTGCAGCGGGTTGTTGATCGTCCTGTTGCGGTCGGTGCCGTGGAAGTTCCAGGTCGAGCCGGAGTTCTCCAGACGGCCCGGATGGCTCTTGATCTCGACGAGGTAGAGCCCGGCGGGGACCGCGATGAGCAGGTCGCACTCGTTGATGCGGCCGGACTGGGCGGTGAAGGAGAACGTCGCCCAGGCACGGTACGGCTCGGCCGGCGGCATGAGACGCCGCACGTGATCGAGTGCGTCCTGTTCCCACGGATACGGGGAAGGCCGCTCCTGGTTCCACTGGTTCGCGGGCCGCGGCGGCGGTCCCGGCTTGGGTACCGGGGGCATGCCTGTCGCCGTCACAGTCCGACCTCCCCGGTGTCCTTCCGTTCCCTGCGCGGGGGCACAGGCCGGAAATGCGCACCTGAGAACCCCTGGCCGACCCTACCTCGCAGCGAGTATCCGCTGTTCCCGCTTCCGTGGACCGACTGACTCAATTCTGCCCCCAAGGCTCCGAATAGAGCTAACGTTCCCGCTGTCATCGCGGCCCGCCAGGCTTCCGCTCCCCAGGACACGCCTCCACCCGCAAGGGATTTGGCGTGCCGTGGGAGAAGTCCTTGTCGTCGTATCTGCTCCGGGAGTCTGCTGCTTCGTTGGCCGAGGAGGTCAAGCGGCAACCTGGAATGGTTCATCGCCCGCTGACCGAACGGCTGATCCTGGCCTACAAGGACAAGCACAAGCGGAAGAAAGGCAAGGATCAGGAGGGGACACCTCCGGCGAATGGTCTTGTCGAGGCCTGGGAGAACAGTCTTCCTCTGGTGATCAATGCCCTCGTCGAGCGAGGTCTTGGTCAGGTGGAGGTGTTCATAGAATTCGGGCTTCCGCACACCGACGCCGATGTGGACGTGCTCCTGGCCGGTGTGCACCCGGGCAGCGGCGCACCCTCGTACGTGTTGATCGAGCTGAAGCAGCAACGTTCCGCCACCGTGCACCCGGAGCGGTCGGTCGCCGTCGACCTCGGCTTCGCCAACTGGAAACTGCATCCGGTCCGGCAGGTGCAGAAGTACTGCGACTACCTGGTGCAGTACAAAGCCGCTCTGCGAGGTAAGCCCGAGAGCGTCGTCGGAGCCGTGCTGATGCACAACGCTCACGACGATTCCGTGCGAGAGCTGTTCAAACTTCCGGAGAGCGAGCACGGACGGCTTTACACCATGGACCGTCTCGAGCGGTTCCGGAAGTTGCTGGGTGCGCGGTTGGCCGCACTGCCGGGTGGAGAGGCCGCCCAGGTGCTGATCGACTCCCCTGAGTACGATCCTCCGAAGATCGCCGACGTCAACCTCCCCACGCGTATGGGGCCACCGGAGCGCTTCCAGCTGCTGGACGAGCAGGAGTTGGCGCACCAGGACGTACACGAGGCGGTACGACGGGTCCGCGAGGGCAGCACCAAGGAAGTCATCATCGTCCGGGGCGGGCCGGGCAGCGGCAAGAGCGCCATCGCGCTCGAACTCCGGCGCACTCTCGACCAGGCCGGCTGGAATGTCGTTCACGCGTCGGGGGCCAAGGCACTCACCCTGACCCTTCGCGAGACCTACGCGCAGAACGCGCCGCGTGGAATGAAGGGAAAGCTGAAGAAGGAAGCCACACGGCTGTTCACCTACTTCAACCAGCTGAAGAAGCTGCCGCCGGACAGCTGCGACGTGGTCATCTGCGACGAGGCGCACCGCATTCGCCGCCACTCCGTCGACCGGTACACACCCCGCGAGGAGCGGGAGAACGCACGCCCTCAAGCCGACGAAATCATAGAAGCTGCACGTGTCCCCGTCTTCCTGCTCGACGACTGGCAGTCCCTTCGCCCCGGCGAGGTCGGCACGGCCGAGTACCTGATCGAACGCGCGAAGGCGTTGGGGCTTCGGCACACCCTCATCGACCTCGGCGGCATGTTCCGGGCCCAGGGAAGCGCCTACTACCGGGACTGGGTGCTGAAGCTGCTCAGCGTGGGCGTACACACCCCTCAGGCCTGGGTGCCCGACGGGCGGATGCAGGTTCACCTCGCCGACTCTCCGCAGGAAATGACGGACTTCCTTGAAGAGCATCGACTCACAGGGGCGAGCACGCGAATCGTCGCCGGTTTCTGCTGGCCGTGGAGTAATCCGGACGAGAACGGCGAGCTGGTCCCGGACGTCACCATCGACGGTTGGCAGCAGCCTTGGAACGTGAAGAGCGGCCATGCCGTGGAGGGCGCACCCGATGCCGACTTCTGGGCTACCGACCCGCGGGGAACCGGGCAGGTCGGTTGCGTCTACACCGCCCAGACCTTCGAGTTCGACTGGGTGGGCGTGATCATCGGCCCCGATCTCGTCTGGCGCGAAGGCCATTTCGTCATCGACCGGACCGCCACCCATGACCCGGAGCTGCGGCCCAGGACGATCGACGAGGCCGATATCGACCGCTGCGTCCGTAACGCCTACCACGTTCTACTGACTCGCGGGATCATGGGCGTGGTGATCTACTCGACGGACGAGGCCACGCGGGACGCTCTGCGCGGGCATGTGATCACCTCGGTACAGCATCCGCTCCCCAAGCAGATGCGCAAGATCGTCAGCCCGTGACGACGTTTTCCCGCCAGTTGGTCCGGCAGTCCGTTCGGTAGCATTCGATCAATCGTCAATGCGGCCCGCCGGGCTTCCGCCTCAGGACATGCCCCCACCCGCACGAGTTGTTTCGTGCTGCCTGGGGGCCTCTCTTGCTGTTCCGCGACTCCGCCGCTGCAGTCGCCGCTCGCCGCCTTGAAGGATCGCTGGGCCTGTATCTCACCGAGCAATTCACTCGGGTACATGGGTACCAGCCAAGCATGGCGGAGGCGCGCTCCTGGGAGCGGAGCATCCCGGCGCTCACCGACGCGCTGCTCGATGCCGGGCTCGGTCAGGTGGAGGTGTTGCTGGAGTTCGGGCTGCCGTTGACCAGCAAGCGGGCCGATGCGGTTCTCGCCGGAGCCCATCCCCGAACGGGTGAGCCCTCGTATGTCGTCGTCGAGCTCAAGCAGTGGAGTGAGGCTCACCCCGACGATGACGATCCTCTGCTGTGCTTCGTGGACGGCTACTCCCATCCGGTCCTCAACCCCATCGAGCAGGTGCGCGGTTACTGCGACTATCTCGTCGCCTTCAACGGGGCACTGGCCCAGCACCCTGAACGGATCTCCGGCGTCGCCTATCTGCACAACGCGACCGCGTCCGGCGTGTCCGGCCTCGAGGAAGTCGAACTCAGTGAGCGCGGGCGCATGTTCACGGCGGACAATCGCGGGGACTTCCTCGCGTACCTGCAGTCGAAGCTGGGCGCCGCATCCGGAGCCAAGGCCGCCGACGAGTTGTTGCTTGCCAAGGTCCAGCCCTCGAAGCAGTTGATGGCCGCCGCCGCGCAGGAGGTCCGTGAGCGGGAGCAGTTCGTTCTTCTCGATGAGCAGCGTGTGGCGTACGAGACCGTACTGAAGGCCGTCGAGCGGGCGCACCAATCTGATCGCAAAGAGATTGTGATCATCACGGGTGGGCCGGGGACCGGCAAGAGCGTGATCGCTCTGTCCCTGCTCGGGGAGCTGTACCGGCGCGGCGTTCCCGCTCTGCACGCGACCGGTTCGCAGTCGTTCACCAAAACTATGCGCAAGGTGGCCGGCGTGCGGAAGCCCGAAGTGCGGGACCTCTTCAAGTACTTCAACAGTTTCGTGACCGCCAAGCGCAACAGCCTGGACGTGCTGGTGTGCGACGAAGCCCATCGCGTGCGGGAGACGTCCGCGAGCCGTTTCACTCCAGCGACTCAGCGCACTGGCAAACGGCAGCTTGAGGAACTGATCGACGTGGCCCGTGTGCCCGTCTTTCTCCTGGACCAGCATCAGGTGGTACGGCCCGGGGAGACGGGGACCGTCGAGGAGATCAAGGCAGCGGCCGCGCAGAAGAATCTGTCGTGCCGGGTGGTGGAGCTGGACAGCCAGTTCCGCTGTGGTGGGAGCGATGCATATCTGCGGTGGGTCGTACGGCTGCTGGGGCTGGAGGGCGACAAGGCCGCCGTATGGGAACCCGACGGTCGGATGCAGCTCGATGTCGTGGATTCTCCGGAGGAGTTGGAAGCGCTTCTGGACGAGAAGCGGTCGAAGGGGTACGGGGCCCGGTTGTCAGCCGGGTTCTGCTGGCGCTGGTCGGATGCCAAGCCCGGTGAGCCGCTTCCCGCCGATGTTCAGATCGGCGACTGGGGCCGGCCGTGGAACCTCAAGGGTGAGCGGTCGATCATGGGTGCACCGCCCTCAGCGCTTTGGGCCACTGACCCTGCGGGCTTCGGCCAAGTCGGCTGCGTCTACACGGCGCAGGGCTTCGAGTACGACTGGAGCGGTGTGATCATCGGGCCCGACCTCGTCTGGCGGGGGAACGGCTGGGTCGTCGACCGGGTCGCTTCGAGGGATCCCGCCCTGCGGAGGGGGAACGGTAAGACTGCGGCATCGGACATCGACGTGGATCGGTTGATCCGCAATACGTACAAGGTGCTCTTGACGCGTGGAATGGTCGGCACGGCCATCTACTCGACCGATCCGGAGACTCAGGCGAAGCTGCATGAGCTGGTGAAGTCTGGGAGATCGACTACTACGGTTCTCAGCGTGGGATAGTGCCGCTGAGTCAACTGCTAAGGCCGCAATTACGGGATGAAATCTCCCTGCCTCGTCACGAGTGCGGTCCACCGGATCGATCGCGCGATATGCAACTCGCTCGGTAGTGCCTTGGACTAAGCAGAGCTGTCTCCACCACCCCACGGCTACTTTGATGGCTACGTACGTAGCCGCGCAGCCCCGTTTGAACCGGTGCGGAACGGGTTCAGATCAGACTCTCTGACCCAACAAAAAGGGCCCCTGACCAGCATATTCGCTAACCAGGGGGCCTCGACGGCAGACGAGTCGGGCTGTACGCCGGGTTCTGTCGCCCGGTCGCCTCGCGGCGGCCGGGGAGACGGCCATCCATCTAGGACCGGCGTTGCCGCCGGCCTCGTGCGGTCTACCCGCGGACTCGGGCGGGCAGCCCTCGAACGTCCGCGCAGAGCGCTTTTCACGGCGCTCCTTTTGACCTTGCTCCGGGTGGGGTTTACCTAGCTGCCCAGGTCACCCTGGGCACTGGTGGTCTCTTACACCACCGTTTCACCCTTACCGAGGACCGAGGTCCCCGGCGGTCTGTTTTCTGTGGCACTGTCCCGCGGGTCACCCCGGGTGGCCGTTAGCCACCACCCTGCCCTGTGGAGCCCGGACGTTCCTCGGGGAGGTCCACAAGAACCTCCACGCGGCCGTCCGCCCGGCTCGTCTGCCGTGTCGACCATGCTACCGGGCGCCCGGACCGTCCCCGTCCCGAGGCCGCCGTCGCCAGGACCGAGCCCGCCAGGATCAGGGCGAAGGCCGCCCCGACCGTGACCGTCAGGGACTCGTCCAGGAACAGCACCCCGGCCGCCACCGCCACCGCCGGATTGACGTAGGTGAAGACGACCGCGCGGGTCGGGCCGGCCTCGCGGATCAGTTCGAGGAACACGACGAACGCGAGGGCCGTGCAGATGACGCCCAGTCCGGCCAGGGATGCCAGCACCGAGGCCGACGGGGTGGCAGCCGGCCAGGTCACAGCCGCCGCCGGAGCGTAGACCACGGTCGCCAGGAGCAGGCACGGGGCTATCAGTTGGAGCGTCGGCACCTGCTTGAGGTGGCGGGCGATGATCAGGGGCGCGATGGCGTACCCGAGGACCGTCAGGAACACCTCCACCAGCGACCGGGCGTCGCCGCCGGTCAGGTGCGGGACCGTCAGGGTCGCGACCCCCGCGAGGCCCAGGGCGAGTCCCACCGTGCGGCGAGTGCCGAGCCGCTCCGTGTCGCCGAAGAAGCGGGCCAGGGCGATACCCACGATCGGAACGCCGGCGATCAGCAGGCCCGCCGTGGAACTGGAGAGATGGCGCTCCGCGTCCGTCAGCGTCCACCAGGGGCCGATGATCTCGATACAGGCGAAGGCCAGCATGGGGCGCCAGTGCGCCCGTACGACGGCGGTCAGCCCGCCCTGCCGTACCGCGAACGGCAGCAGCAGGGCCGCGCCGAGCGCACATCGCGTGAACACGACCATCGACGGGGAGACCCCGTCCACCGCCACTTTGATCATCAGATAGGGGATGCCCCAGAGGACTCCCATCAGGGAGAAGAGGAGCCAGCCACGTGCAGTCATGGGCCGAGTTTCGGCCGCCGAGCGGTCCGGTGTCTTGAACGCTGTTGCGGTACACGGTCCGGTCCGGATGCGCTCCCCCATACGCCCCCGGCCTCATACGCCCCCGGCCTCCCGTACTCCCCCAGAACCCCTCTCCCCTACGCCGCCCCCGCCACGCTCGCGCGGTACGCCGCCGGGGTCACCCCGAGCACTCTGCGGAACCAGCGTGTCAGGTGTGCCTGGTCCGCGAAGCCCACCAGGCCGGCCACCTCGGCGGGTCGGTGCCCCGCCTCCAGCAGGCCGCGCGCCCGGTTGACCCGGTGCTGGGCGAGCCAGGCGTACGGCGGCATGCCCATCGTCGTACGGAAGGCGCGCAGGAGCTGGTAGCGGGACAGGCCCAGGTCGGCCGCGAGGTCGGCGAGCGACGGCGGGGCCAGGAGTTCGTCGGCGAGCCGGTCGCGTACGGCGAGGGCGACGGCGCCCGCTCCCGGGACCCTGTCGCTCACCGGCCGGGCCGTGGAGTGGCGGCGGGCGAGGGCGGTGAGCAGCCAGGGGAGGCGGGACTCGGCCTCCAACGGATCGGGGCAGGCGCTCAGTTCGGTGTGCGCGGCGCGCAGGGCCGCGGCCAGTTCGGGGTCGTCGAGAAGGGGCTCGCGGAAGTGCGGTGGGGACAAGGTGCCCTCGGTGAGGAGCGTGGCGTCCGGGTAGAGCGCGCGGTACGCATAGCCGTCGCAGGCCGCGGGGCCTCCGGTGTGCACCTCTCCCGGGGCGAGTACGACGATCGAGCCCGGGCCCGTACGGATCCGGCCGCCGCGGTAGTCGATGACCTCGGCGCCGCCGACGCAGACACCGACCGTGAACTCCTCGTGGGCGTGCGGGGCGTAGCGGTGGCGGTCGAAGCGGGCGGTCAGCAGGTCGAGCGGCGGCCCGTCACGGCCGAGCGTGGCCCGGGTCCACAGCGCTTCTTCTTTGACAGCTCTGACGGTCCTGTCGGTTCTGTCGGATTTCACGGTCGCACCACCTGCTCCCCCGCTCCGACCCGTCGTCGGCCGGCTCCTGTGGGGGCAACGTCCGGGTGCCTCGGTTCTATGCCGGGCTCGGGGGGTCGCCGAGGCAGCGCGGGGCGGGAAAGCGGCGCGGGGCGGCAGGCGGCTCCGCCGGCCGACGGCCCTGCGCAAGCCCCTGCGGACGACCCTGCGGACGCCATCAGCCCTTGCGCCCCGGCGCGAACGCCCGCTCCAGCGCGTCGAAGGCGGCATCCACCCGCACCCTGTGATCCTCGGCGATGTCGTCCGCCCGCTCCCCCGCGAGCAGGCGGCCCGCCGAGGTGACGTACACCGAGCGGTACGCGGCGACGATCAGCGCGGCGGCGAGGCCGGGGTCCGGGGCGCCGGGTCCGGCGGCGGACGTCTCCGTCAGCGCTTCGGCCAGCGCGGTCTCCAGCTCCTCGACCCCCTCGCGGGCCCGCGCCCGCAGCGCCGGTGAGTCGAGCACGACGTTCCAGAAGGGCGGGAAGTCGTCGTCGACCCCGGACAACGGGTGCCGTGCGTCGAGGAGTTCGAGGACCAGGCGACGCACCGCGGCGAGCGGTGTCTCGCCGGAGCCCCGCTGCCGTACGGCCTCGGTGAACATCTCGACGGCCTCCGGGATGCGGTCGAGGAAGAGGTCCTCCTTGCGCGGGAAGTAGTTGAAGACGGTCATGGCGGAGACGTCCGCGGCCCGCGCGATCTCGGTGACGGTCACGTTGTCGAACCCGCGCGCCACGATCAGCGGCGTCGCGATGTCGGAGATCCGCTGCCGGGTCGCCCGCTTCTTGCGCTCCCGCAGCGAGAGTTCGGCGTCTGGCGAATGGTCACGGTCTGGCGGGAGTTGGGCGTCTTCGGCCACCGGTCGCTCCTCCATGGTCGGTTTGCCCACGTTATGCGGTACGGAGGAAATCATAGCGGAAGGTTGTAGCGGACATAATTTTTTAGTGGCTACAGTTAAGTCATGGACTCAGTCATGGGGAACACGGAGACCGAGTACGACGTGGTGGTGTCCGGGGCGGGGCCGGTCGGGCTGTTGTTGGCCTGCGAACTGCGGCTCGGCGGGACAGGGCGGGTGCTCGTCGTCGAGCGGCTCCCCGAGGTGGACGAGACGATCAAGGCGGGGGCCGTCAACACGCCCACCGCCGTGGCCCTCGACCGGCGGGGCATGCTGCCCGCCCTGGCCGAGGTGCAGGAGCAGGCGCTGAGCCGCTTCCGGACGTTCCTGCGGGAACAGGCCGGCGGCGGTGCCGGCGCCCAGGCGGCCCCCGCGCCACCTCCCAGGTTCGCCGGGCACTTCGCCGGGATCATGCTCAGCGCCGGCCTGTTCGACGAGTCCGATCCGGCTTTCGCCGACGTCGGCCCCGCGGCCAAGGTCGGTCTCGTCCCGCAGGCGGCGCTGGAGCGGCTGCTCGCGAAGCGCGCGGCACGGCTCGGCGTCGAGCTGCGCAGAAACGCGGAGGTCACCGGCTTCGAGGCGAGCACCGACGGGGTGACGGTGCACATCGAGCACGCGGCGGGGTCCGCACCGGCGGCCGACCACCGCGGTCCGGACAGGTCCGGACCGCAGACAGACCACCGCACGGACGGAGCCGGGGCCGGACCGCAGACAGACCACCGCACGGACGGAGCCGGGGCCGGACCGCAGACAGACCACCGCACGGACGGAGCCGGATCGGCGACAGACCACCGCACGGACGGAGCCGGATCGGCGACAGACCACCGCGCAGGCGAGTCTCGGTCGGAGACGGACCACCGGACGGACGGAGTCGGGCCGGAGGCCGTCGACCCCACGAACAGGCCCCGGCCGGAGACTGGCCACCCCACGGACACGCCCCGCTCCGAGACAGTCCGCGCGGGCTGGCTCGTGGGCTGCGACGGCGGCCGCAGTACGGTCCGCAAGCTCGCGGGATTCGAGTTCGACGGTACGCCGCCGGAGATAACCGGCCATCAGGCGATCGTCGACATGACCGGCGCCGAGGGGCTGAAGAGCGGCTGGAACACGACGGAGACCGGCACCTACGCGCACGGTCCGGTGCCCGGCCGCATCCTCACCGTGGAGTTCGACGGCCCGCCGGCCGACCGGGAGACACCCGTCACCGCCGAGGAGTTGCAGACGAGCCTGCGCCACGTCTCCGGCGCGGACGTCACGGTGACGAAGGTGCACTCGGCGACCCGGTTCACGGACAACGCCCGCCAAGCGGCCTCGTATCGCGCCGGCCGGGTGCTGCTGGCGGGCGACGCGGCGCATGTGCACTCCCCCTTCGGCGGGCAGGGGCTGAACCTGGGCATCGGGGACGCGATGAACCTGGGCTGGAAGCTCGCCGCGGCCGTACGGGGCGACGCGCCCGAGGGGCTGCTGGACTCGTACACCGCCGAACGGCATCCCATCGGCGCCTGGGTGCTCGACTGGACCCGGGCCCAGATCGCGCTGATGCGTCCCGACCCGCACGCGCGCGCCCTGCGCAAGGTGGTCACCGACCTGGTGGAGACGGTCACCGGCACGACGTACCTCGTCCGGCAGATCTCCGGCGTCCAGCAGCGCTACGACCTGCCCGGCGGCCACCCGCTGGTCGGCCGCAGCGCGCCGGACCTCGAACTCGCCGACGGCGGCAGGCTCGCCGACCGCCTCCACGGTGGACGGGGCCTGCTGCTCGACCTCGCCGACGACCCGAAGCTCCGGGCCCGCGCCGAGGGGTACGGCGACCGGGTGGACGTCGTCACCACCGGCTGCCCCGCCCGGCC
Organism: Streptomyces sp. NPDC058371; assembly: GCF_042723265.1. NCBI lineage: Bacteria > Bacillati > Actinomycetota > Actinomycetes > Kitasatosporales > Streptomycetaceae > Streptomyces > Streptomyces sp. NPDC058371. The sequence goes on from NZ_JBHXJC010000014.1 coordinate 207,145, forward strand.
GGAACTGACGGGACTGCTCGTCCGCCCGGACGGGATCACGGCCTGGGCGGCGGACGGTACGTCGAGCGGGGACCCAGCTCACCTCGAGCCCACCGGTCAGCCCGGCCCCACGGGGCCCACCGGGTCCACCGGGTCCACCGGGCCCACCGGGCCCACCGGGTCCACCAGGTCCACCGGGGCAGCCAGGCATCCGGGAGGAGAACCCGGGGACGCGCTCGCCGACGCCCTGGAACGGTGGTTCGGGTCACCCGTCCTGCGCTGACTCCGTTCGGCCCCTCGCGCCGACCCCGCCGCAACGTCGACGCCGTCCGGCTCGTCCGCCGCACGCCGACGCGGCGGACGGGCTCGTTCCAGGCGGTCAGGCAGGCGCGAACCGTACCTTCGCCGTTCCCGGATCCGCCTGGGTGAGACGGACCCGCAGCCGCTCTCCCAGCGGCAGCGGGGCCGTACCGCCCTCCACGCGGGCGACGATCGCCGGGCCCTCCAACTGGATGGTCCCGACGGTGGGTTCGCGCTCCTGTACGTCCACCACGCAGGCGTCGAAGATGTCGCCGACGCGGTCCTTGAGCAGGGCGGCCTCGACGATGTCGACGCACTCGCGCTCGACGGTGCCGGCGCGCCGGGTGCCCTCGGCCATCTCCTTGGGGAGTTCGTCGAGGGCGGCGAGCACCCAGTCGGGCGGCGCCTGGCCGGCGGCGGCGGACAGGCAGATCTCCGAGGCGTAGCGGTCGACGAGCCGGCGCAACGGAGCGGTGCAGTGGGCGTAGGGCGCGGCAACGGCGGCGTGCGAGGTGACCTCGGGGAGGACGCCGTCGCGGAAGACGGTGTAGCCCGCGCCGCGCAGCAGCGTCGTGCACTCCTGGAGGAACGCCGCGTGGTGCGGCAGGTGCGGGTCCAGGGAGCGGATGAGCTGCGCGTACGAGACATGGTGCGGCCAGTCGATGCGCAGCGCCTTCGCGGTGCGGCGCAGCCGGCCGACCGCACCGTCGGGCGCGGCCGGGAGCGTGCGCAGGACCCCGGTGCCGTGCGCCAGCATGAGATCGGCCGCCGCCATGCCGGTGAGCAGGGAGATCTGCGCGTTCCAGCCGTCGGCCGGCAGCGGGGCACGGAAGGCGAGTTCGTACGCGTGGTCGCGCTCGACGATCTCCTGCTCGGGCACGTTCAGGGAGATGCCGCCGCGCTCCACCTCCAGGCGCTCGCGCAGCAGCCCCACGTCCTTGAGGAGGGCCAGCGGTTCCTCCGCGGTCCCCGCGTCGATCTCCTGCTGTACGTGGGCGTAGTCGAGCTTGGCGCGGCTGCGGACGACGGCCCGGCGGACATCGACGGCTTCGGTACGGCCGTCCGCGTCGAGGTCGATCGTCCACAGCACCGCGGGGCAGGTCTGGCCGGGCAGCAGGCTCGCGGCGCCCTCGGACAGCCGGGGCGGGTGCAGCGGCACCTTCTCGTCCGGGAAGTACAGGGTGGTGACCCGGCGGTGGGCCTCGGCGTCCAGCACACTCCCGGGGGCGACGAACGCGGCGACGTCGGCGATCGCGTACCGGACGCGGTAGCCGCCCGGGCGGCGGGACAGGTGCATCGCCTGGTCGAGGTCGGTGGACGTCGGCGGGTCGATGGTGAACAGGGGCACGTCCGTCGCGTCGTACGACGGCAGACGGGGTGACCCGGCGCCCCGCTCGGCCTCCGCGAGGACGTCGGCGGGGAAGCTCTCGGGCACGTCGAGCTCGGTACGCAGGGCGCGCAGCGCGGCCCGCAGCGGGGCCTCGGCTGCGCCGGTGACACGGATATGGCGGCGAGGCATACAGCGAGCGTAGGCAGAAACCGGCCCGTCCGCCGTTCACGGACGGGCCGCTCGGGCCGCGCGACAGCCGGGACGGGCCGTTCCGTCGCACAAACAGCCGGGACGGGCCCGTTCGGTCGCACAAGCAGCCTGGACGGGCCGTTCCGTCGCACAGCAGCCGGAAGTGGAGGGCCTCTGGAGAAACACGGGTCCGGGGGCGGAACCCCCAGGTGCGGGGCGGGTCCCGCCGCACCCCGTACCCTGGCGCCGGGCCAGTCCACTGTTAGGAGACATCACCGTGCTCGTCCTGCTGCCGCCCTCCGAGGGAAAGGCCCCGTCCGGCCGAGGTACCGCGCTCAAGCTGGAGTCGCTGTCGCTGCCCGGGCTCACCGAGGCGCGTCAGGCCGTCCTCGACGAGCTGGTCGAACTGTGCGCCGGCGACGAGGAGAAGGCGCGCGAGGTGCTCGGCCTGAGCGAGGGTCTGCGCGGCGAGATCGCCAAGAACACGGAGCTGCGGACCGCGGGCGCGCGGCCGGCCGGGGAGATCTACACGGGGGTCCTGTACGACGCCCTGGACCTGGCCTCACTGGACACGGCGGCCAAACGGCGCGCCGGACGTTCACTGCTCGTGTTCTCGGGTCTGTGGGGCGCGGTCCGGGTGACGGACCGGATCCCGTCGTACCGCTGCTCGATGGGGGTGAAGCTGCCGGCGCTCGGGGCGCTGGGCGCGTACTGGCGTACGCCGATGGCGGCGGCGCTGCCCGAGGCGGCCGGGTCCGGGCTCGTCCTCGACCTGCGGTCCTCCGCGTACGCGGCCGCCTGGAAACCGAAGGGCGAGGTCGCCGGGCGCACGGCGACGGTTCGGGTGCTGCACTCGCAGCTGGTCGACGGGGTCGAGAAGCGGTCCGTCGTCAGCCACTTCAACAAGGCGACGAAGGGCAAGATCGTCCGCAGTCTGCTGCTGGCCGGCGCCGCGCCGAAGGACCCGGCGGAGCTGGTGGAGGCGTTGCGGGACCTCGGGTACGCGGTCGAGGCGGAGGCGCCCGCGAAGCCCGGCCGGGCGTGGAATCTGGACGTGGTGGTGACGGAGATCCACTGAGCCGGATCGCGAGGCTGTCGCAGGTCGTGCGCCGAGCCGCTCCGCGGGGTCGTCGCGGGCCGCGCCCCGTCTTCCCGGGGCAGGCGGCGAGCGGCGGTCGGCGAGCGGCACCAAGTCGCCCCGGACAGCGCGTTGCAGGCGCGTTGCGGCATGTGCAACGACCTTTGCGCATGTTGCACCCCCCGGGCAGGATGTGGGCATGACCTCCCCGCTGCCCTCGTCGCCTGCTGCCTCCGTGCTGGATCTCGCGCCCGTCGTCCCCGTGGTCGTCGTACGGGACGCGGCCGACGCCGTACCCCTCGCCCGGGCGCTGGTCGCCGGCGGGCTGCCGGCGATCGAGGTGACGCTCCGGACGCCCGCCGCGACGGACGCGATCCGGGCTATCGCGGCGGAGGTCCCGGACGCGGTGGTGGGTGCGGGCACCGTCATCACGCCCGCGCAGGTGGCGGACTCCGTGGCCGCGGGCGCGCGCTTCCTGGTCAGCCCCGGCTGGACGGACGTCCTGCTCGACGCGATGAAGGCGTCCGGGCTGCCGTTCCTGCCGGGGGTGTCCACCACGTCCGAGGTGGTGGCGCTGCTGGAGCGCGGGGTGCACGAGATGAAGTTCTTCCCGGCGCAGGCGGCGGGCGGTACGGCGTACCTGAAGTCCCTCGCCGGACCGCTGCCCCAGGCCCGCTTCTGCCCGACGGGCGGGATCGGTCCCGCCTCCGCGCCGGACTATCTGGCGCTGCCCAACGTCGGTTGCGTGGGCGGGAGTTGGATGCTGCCCGCGGATGCGATCGCGGCCCGCGACTGGGGTCGTGTCGAGGCGCTGGCACGGGAGGCGGCCGCGCTGCGCGTCTGACCGGGCGCGGCCAGCGGTGCTTGGGTCAGCGCAGGTGGGAGGTGTCGTTGAGGAGCCTGAGGTTGGCGTTCCCGTCGGCGTAGTACGCCACCGCCGACAGCGAGGCCGCCGACAGCTCCATCCGGAACAGGGACTCGGGCGGGGCGCCCAGTGCGAGGCGTACGAGGGTCTTGATCGGCGTCACGTGCGAGACGAGCAGGACGGTACGGCCGGCGTACGCGGCGGTGAGCTCGTCCCGGGTCGTGGCGACTCGGCGGGCCACGGCCGCGAAGCTCTCGCCGCCGCCGGTCGGTTCGGCCTCCGGCGAGGCCAGCCAGGCGTTCAGGTCGTCGGGGTACCGCTCACGTGCCTCCCCGAAGGTCAGCCCCTCCCACGCCCCGAAGTCGGTCTCGCGCAGCCCGTCCTCGACGACGACGTCCAGCCCGAGGCGGGCGGCGACGATCCCCGCGGTCTCCCGGCACCGGGCGAGCGGCGACGACACGATCGCCCGGATCGTGCCGCGCGCGGCGAGCGCGGCGGCTACGCGTCCGGCCTGCTCCCGCCCGATCTCCGACAGGGCGGGATCGCTCCCCCCACTCCCGGAGAACCGCTTCTGCGACGTCAGCGGGGTCTCCCCGTGCCGCAGCAGTACGAAGGTGGCGGGCGTCCCCAGATCGGCGGGCGGCCCGGCGGCGACGTTCCGCGCGGCCCGCACGTCGGCAGCCGCCCGCCTCTCGGCGCCACCCACCTGCGCATCCCGGCCCGCGGCCTGCGGGGTGCCGTCGCCAGGTCGGTCCGTCGCTCCCGGACGGGGGCTGACGTCGGGAGGGGACGCGGCGGGGCCCGCGTGGCCGGAAGGGGCGGCGGCTGAGGCGGATGTTGCGTCGGCGCCAGCCGCGGAGCCTGAGGCGGGCGCCGAGCCGGAGGCCGGGGCCGCCGCCGAGCCGGACGCAGGCGCCGAGCCGGAGGTAGAGGCCGGGGCCGGGGCCGCCGTCGAGCCAGAAGCAGGCGCCGGAGCAGGCGCCGAGCCGGAAGGTGGGCGTGGGGGCAGGGCCGCGCGGGCCTTGGCCGCGCCCGCTGCCGCGTCGCCGGGTGGGCCCGTCGGCTCGGGCGTCGTGGTTCTCGAAGCGCGGGTGTCGAGGTCCGTCGTCGAGTGCGACGGCGACCACTGCTCGCCCCGCTTGCCCGCGTCCATCGCCTCGTTGGCGAGCCGGTCCGCGTGCTTGTTCATCTCGCGCGGGATCCACTCGTAGGTGACCTGCGAGGGCGGGAGGATCCGGGCGGCCTCGGCCGCGAGAGGCCGCATGTCGGGGTGCTTGATCTTCCAGCGGCCCGACATCTGCTCGACGACGAGCTTGGAGTCCATCCGGACCCGTACCGACGCGGTCGGGTCCAGCTCACGGGCGGCACGCAGCCCGGCCAGCAGCCCCCGGTACTCCGCGACGTTGTTCGTGGCGGTGCCGAGGTACTCGGCGGCCTCCGCCAGGGTCTCCCCCGTCGCCGCGTCGATCACCACGGCTCCATAGCCCGCGGGCCCCGGGTTGCCCCGGGAACCCCCGTCGGCCTCGACGATGAACTCCCGCACGCCGCGGTCCCTTGCTCTCTGGCTTCCTGGGCCCTGGTTCCTACAGGCCGGACTCGGACGTGCGCACCAGGATGCGGCGGCAGTTCTCGCAGCGCAGCACCGTGTCCGGAGAGGCGGCCTTCACCTCGTTGACCTCGGTGATGTTCAGCTCCAGCCGGCAGCCCTCGCAGCGGCGCTGGTAGAGCCGGGCCGCGCCGACCCCGCCCTGCTGCTGGCGGAGCTTGTCGTAGAGCTTCAGCAGGTCGGCGGGGACGGAGCCCGCGACGACCTCGCGCTCCTTCGTCACCGTGGCCGCCTCGCCGTCGAACGACTGGAAGGACGCGTCCCGGCGCGCCGTCGCGTCGTCGATCTTCGACTGGACGGAGGAGACCCGCTCGGTGAGCTCGGCCACCCGCTCCTGCGCGGACTCGCGGCGCTCCATCACTTCGAGGACGATGTCCTCCAGGTCGCCCTGGCGCTTGGCGAGGGAGGCGATCTCACGCTGGAGGTTCTCCAGGTCCTTGGGGGACGACACGGCACCCGAGTCCAGGCGCTTCTGGTCGCGGGCGGCGCGCTGGCGCACCTGGTCGACGTCCTGCTCCGCCTTCGTCTGCTCGCGGGAGCAGTCGCTCTCCTCGGTCTGCGCGGCGACGAGCAGGTCACGCAGCTGCGTGAGGTCCTTGGTCAGTGACTCGATCTCGGCGTGCTCGGGCAGCGACCTCCGCTTGTGCGCCAGCTGCTGCAGCCGGGCGTCGAGGGACTGGAGGTCGAGGAGTCGGATCTGGTCGGCGGGCGCGGCGTTCAGTTGGGGGCTCCTGCAGGTGTGAGAGGTGAGGCCGCGTGGGCGGTCCAGGGGTCGGTGACCGTCTTGGAGACATGGACGCGAAGTCCCCATCCATGACGGTCGGAAATCTCGTCGAGCTGGGCGGCGGCCAGCTCGCACCAGGGCCACTCGGTGGCCCAGTGCGCCGCGTCGAGCAGCGCGAGGGGACTGTGGGCGCGATCCGCGACGAACTCGGACGCCGGGTGGTGGCGCAGGTCCGCGGTGAGGAACGCGTCGACGCCGGCGGCGCGCACGTCGTCGAGGAGGCTGTCGCCGGAGCCGCCGCTCACGGCGACGGTCCGTACGAGCGCCTCGGGGTCGCCCGCGACCCGGATGCCCTGCGCCGTGGCCGGCAGCCGCTCGGCGGCGCGGGCCGCGAAGTCGCGGACGGTCAGCGGGTGGTCCAGTTCGCAGACGCGGCCGAGCCCGCGGCGGCCCTCGGGGTCGGACGGGTCCGGCACCAGGGGGCGTACGACCCGGAGGTCGAGCGCACCGGCGAGGGCGTCCGAGACGCCCGGGTCCGCGCGATCGGCGTTCGTGTGGGCGACGTGCAGCGCGACGTCGTGCTTGATGAGGGTGTGGACGACGCGGCCCTTGAAGTGGTCCGCCGCGACCGTGGTCGTACCGCGGAGATAGAGCGGGTGGTGGGTGACCAGCAGGTCGGCGCCCAGCTTCACCGCCTCGTCGACGATCTCCTGGACGGGGTCCACGGCGAACAGCACCCGGGTGACGTCCTGGCCGGGGTCACCGCACACCGTGCCGACCGCGTCCCATCCCTCGGCCCGCTCGGGGGGCCAGAGAACGTCGAGCGCGGCGATGACTTCAGACAGACGGGGCACGGGGAAAGGCTACCTGGCTCACGTCCGAGTCCGACCGGCCGCGGGTGACGTCGTCCCCGCCGCCGTCACCCGTCTCCCCGCTCAGCACATCCGTCCCTGTTTCCTCAGGCCAATCGGGACATGGCCACCCTTATGTGTGAAGCGGCTGCTCGCAGGTCCCACGCCTGTGCGTACGAAAACTAGCTTCGTCGCCGGAGGTGACCGAACGATGACGGCCTGTGTTTCCCCCGAGCTCCCGACTGTGCACGAGCAAGGGGAACCCCCATCGTCCGCGGCGGAGAACGGGAACGAGTGGGCTGCCCGGCCCCGATGCGTGATCACCGCTGACGGCAGCTACGGCGCACGCCTCGCCCTCGACGGCGAGTCCTGGTACCCGGAGCGCTGGACCCTCGACGGACCCGAACCGTACGCCGTACCGCTGCCGGGCCATCAGCCCGAGGAGCCCGGCACCGAGGTGCAGCCGCTGACCGACGGACGGGTGCTGATCCACCGCCTCACGGACGGGCGGCACGCGTTCTCGCTGCTCTATCCGACGGGCCCCGGGACCGGTGAGCTGCTGCTGGGCGCGGTGGAGTGCCCGGACGAGGGCACCCGGCTGCGGCTGCTGCCCCCCGCTCCGGACGGCGACCACGCGTACGCCCTCGCCGTCGGCCCGCGGTCGACCGCCGTGTGGCTGGTCGCGGGCGGCGCGTTCGGGCCCGAGCATCTCGCCGAGGTGCCGGGCCGCTGCTCGGGCGGCGTGTGGCTGGACCGTACGGGCCGGCTGCTGGCCGTGGACCGGGAGCTGGACGGGCGGACCAAGGCGGTGGTGGTCGACCTGGAGCGGGGCGGCGAGGTGTCACCGCTGCTCCAGATCACCGAGGAGAGCAACGACCGGCTGGTGCTCGCCGACCCGGACAGCGGGCTGCTGCTGATCCGCTCCGACGCGCCGTCGCCGGGGCACGACCGGCTGGGCTGGGGCGTGCTGGGAAGCACGCTGCCCCTCCGTTTCCCGGAGTCGCTGCGGCTCGGGGACTGCGGGCTGACGCCGTTCGCGATCCAGCCGGAGCAGGTGCTGATGCCGGAGAGCTGCGCGGTGGCGCTGCGGATCGACGGCGGGGCCGGCACCTGGGTGGGCGTCTGGCGTCCCGCCGAGGGCCAGGTCCACCATCTCCGGGCCCCCGAGGGGTGGTTGGCGGGCGCCGGCCGGTGGACCCCGGAGGGCGTGCTCCAACTGCCGTACTCGACGGCGGCGGTGCCGTGCGGGGTGACGTGGGTGGTGGCCCCGGCGGGGGCGGGTCCCAGGGATCCCGAAGGGGGCGGGACCGGGCCTGCCGCCTCGCCCGCCGCGGAGCAGCCGGCGGCCGCGGACCGTCCGGAGCCGGTCGCGGCGCGGCCCGTGCCGTTGCAGCAGGCGCCGCTCACCGGACGGCCGGGCACGGGCCGAAGGCGGTTAGGGGTGGGCGCGGACGGGAAGCCGGTGGCGCTGACCGCGGTCAAGAAGGCGATGACGGTGGCCGCGGGCGACCGGCCGGGGTCCCCGGTACCTGGAGACTCCCTGGCGAAGGGGGCTGCGGAGCGGCCCGTCGCGTCGGCCGTCGCGGGAGCACCGCCGGCCGCGGTCGCCCACGGGAAGCCGGATCCGGCCGCCGAAAAGCCGGTGGCCGCCGATCACCGGACGGTGGCCGCCGGTTAGACTCGCCCAGCTGTACGAAGGATCTTGTTGACGGGGTGGAATCTTCCGATGAGCAACGCACAGATGACGGAGATGACGGTCACCGACCCTCGGGGGGTGGCCGGGACGCAGTCCGACCAGGGCTACGGCAGACACCGGGGTCCCGTCTCCGCCCGGGACGAACAGGCGGCCCCGCGCGGCCGCCACCGCAGACCGTCCGAGCAAGGGGATTCGGCGGCCTGACAGTACGCGGCAACCGGCTCCGCCCGTCCTTGGACGGGCGGAGCCGTTCTGTTGTGCACGGGCGGTTGGGTGCGTACAGGCAGTCGCGCGTCTACGGGCGGTCGGATGCGCAAAGGCGGTCGCCCGTGTACGGGCGGTCGGATGCGCACAGGCAGTCGCCCGTGTACGGGCGGTCGCGCAAGGGCTGTTGGGTCCCGGCCGTCCCGTACCGGCCGTTTCCTACGGGTGCCGTGGCGCGCCCGGTACGAGCCCGGTGCCGTGCCCGGTACGAGCGCGCCCGTGTTCCTCAGTCGGCCGACCCCGCCCCCTCGTGCTTGAGTCCCAGTACCTCCGCCGCCGCGAACGTCTCCCCCTGGGGGCGGTCCGCGTAGTGCGGGGTGAGCAGCGCGTCCAGTTCGTCGTAGGTGAAGGCGTCCTGCTTGGTGTCGAACTTGGCGGCCACCCGCGGGCGTTCGACGATCGCCACCATCCCGCCGTGCACGACCAGCAGCTGGCCGTTGACGTGCGCGGCGGCCGGTGAGGCCAAGTAGCCGACGAGCGGGGCGACGTGCTCGGGGGCCAGCGGGTCGAGTCCGTCCGCCGGCTCGGCGAAGCCGGCGAAGACGTCCTCGGTCATCCGGGTGCGGGCGCGCGGGCAGATCGCGTTCGCGGTGACGCCGTACTTGGCGAGCGCCAGGGCCGTGGACGTGGTCAACCCGACGATTCCGCCTTTCGCGGCCGCGTAGTTGGGCTGTCCCGCGGAGCCGGCGAGGAACGCCTCGGAGGAGGTGTTCACGATCCGCCCGTACACCGGTCCGCCCGCGGCCTTGGACCGCGCGCGCCAGTGGACCGAGGCGAAGTGGGTGGTGTTGAAGTGTCCTTTCAGATGCACCCGGACGACCGAGTCCCACTCGTCCTCGGACATCGAGAACACCATCCGGTCGCGCAGGATGCCCGCGTTGTTGACCAGGATGTCCAGCTTCCCGAACTCGGCGACGGTCAACTCGACCAGCGCGCGTGCCTGTTCGTGGTCGGCGACGTCTCCGGTGTGGGCGAGCGCGCGGCCTCCCGCCGCACGGATCTCGGCGGCGACCTCCTCGGCGGGGGTGGCCGAGGCCGCGCCGGAGCCGTCCCGGCCGGGCTGTCCGTAGTCGTTGACGACGACGGCCGCACCCAGGCGGGCGAGTTCCAGCGCCTCGGCCCGGCCGAGGCCGCGGCCCGCGCCGGTGACGATCGCGGTCAGCCCCTCAAGTGGCAGTGACATCGGCATCCCTCGGGGTCGTGGTGGTCCGTCGGATCCGGGGGCGCACGGGCTCAGATCTCGACCGTCGGATCGCGGTGCGCACGGGCTCAGATCTCGATGCAGGTCCGCAGGGAGGTGCCGGTCCGCATCTGGTCCAGCGCCTCGTTGATGCCGGCCAGCGGCACCCGGTGGGTGATCAGGCCCGCCAGGTCGATCCGGCCGGCCCGCCACAGGGCGATGGTCCGCTCGTAGGAGCGCAGCACGTCACCGCCGCCGTACATCGAGGGCAGGATCCGCTTCTCGTCGAAGAACAGCTCGAACATGTTGAGCTGGAGGAAGTCGTCCATGGCGCCCGCGCCGACGACGACGAGCGTGCCGCCGCGCCGGGTGGTCTCGTACGCGGTGCGGGCGGTGGCCGAGCGGCCGACGACCTCGAAGACGTAGTCGAAGCCCTCGCCGCCGGTGATCTGCTGTTTGGCGTCGGCCAGTTCGTCCGGCGAGACGGCCTTCGTGGCACCGAACTTCAGCGCGGACTCGCGGCGCGAGGCGACCGGGTCGACGGCGACGATCTCGGCCGCGCCCTTGAGCCGCGCGCCCTGGATCGCGGAGATGCCGACACCGCCGCAGCCGATGACGGCGACCGACGAACCGGCCTCCAGGTCGGCGGTGTTGAGCGCGGCGCCGAGTCCGGTGGTGACCCCGCAGCCGATGAGCGCCGCGATGTCGAAGGGCACGTCGTCGGGGATCGGCACGGCGCAGCCCGCGTCGACCACGACCTCCTCGGTGAAGGTGCCGGTGCCCGCGAAGCCGAAGAGGTCCCCGCCGGGGCGCCTGAAGTTGGGGGTGCCCGCGTTCATGAATCCGGCCAGGCACAGTTCGGTCTGGCCGCGCCGGCAGGCGGGACAGGCGCCGCAGGCCGGCAGCCAGCAGACGACGACCCGGTCGCCCGGGGCCACGTTGGTGACGCCCTCGCCGACCTCGATGACCTCGCCGGCGCCCTCGTGTCCGGGCACGAACGGCGCGGGCTGCGGCAGGACCCCGCTCATCGCGGACAGGTCCGAGTGGCAGAGACCGGTGGCCCGGACCCGGATCCTCACCTTGCCGGGGCCGAAGCCCACCGCCTCGACGTCGTCGAGGACGTCGAGCTTGTCCTGGCCGATCTCGTGCAGTACGGCTGCGCGCATGGTGCGGCTCCCCTCGGGAAGAACATCGGCGTCATGGAGCTACGACGGAGGTGCGTACGTCGGTCGGGCGGTCGGGCGGTCGGGCGGTCGGTCCGGGGAAATCGGTCGGCCGGGAGTCAGGCGTGCTCCACGACGGTGTCGGCGAGGACCGGCGCGTCGTCCCGTTCGACGGCGGTCACCGCCACCTGGACGCTGTCCTCCTGCCGCCACAGCCGGATGCGCAGGGTCTCGCCGGGGAACACGACGCCGGCGAAGCGCGTGCGGTAGGCGCGGACGCGGCCCACGTCACCGCCGAGGAGGGTGTCGACAACGGCCTTGAGTGTGATCCCGTACGTGCACAGCCCGTGCAGGATCGGCCGGTCGAAGCCGGCGAGCTTGGCGAACTCGGGGTCGGCGTGCAGCGGGTTCCAGTCGCCGGAGAGCCGGTAGAGCAGCGCCTGGTCCTCGCGGACGGGACGCTCGACGACCTTGTCCGGCGGGCCCGTCGGCGCCTCGGGACGTGTGGAGGGGCCGCGGTCGCCGCCCCAGCCGCCTTCTCCCCGTACGAAGATCTGGGCGTCGTTCGTCCACAACGGGCCCTCGGTGTCGGCGACTTCGGTGCGCAGGACCAGGATCGCGGCCTTGCCCTTGTCGTACACGGCGGCGACGCGTGAGGTGGCGACGGCCTTGCCCTCGACGGGGATCGGGCGGTGCAGTTCGACGCTCTGGCCACCGTGCAGGACATGCGCCAGGTTGACGTCCACGCCCGGCATGGAGAGGCCGCCGATCACACCCGGGGAGCCGGCACCCGCGACCGTGGCGAAGCTGGGCAGGACGTGCAGCCTGGATTCGAGGGTGTACCGCAGCTCGTCCGGGTCGGTCGCGGGGTTGCTCCGGTCGGGATTGGCGGCCGCGCCCACGCCGAGGTGGTACAGCTGGACGTCCTTGTGACCCCAGGCGATCTCGGCGGTCCGGGGTTCGGCAGCGAGGGCCGTGGCTGCGTCGATGGGCATGGGGCTCCTGATCGCTAGAGCTGAGACCTCGGTGCGGCCGTCCGCACCGTCGGCCGCACCGAGGTCGACACTGGGCCGTGGAACCGTCCGTTCTAGAACGCGTTCCAGTCCGGCGACCCCCTGTATAGCCGAGCACCCAGCACTTGTGAAGCCTCCTGACGCTACGTCAGCTGCACGCGTCGCCGGACACCCCGCCGGACGCTCGCGGCCACCTGTGCCGGGCATGTACCCACCGCTCGCGGCCACGCGTGCCGGGCACCCGTACCCGCCCGCTCGCGGCCGCCCTCGTGCCGGGCGCCCGTGACATTTGTCCCGGCCGACTCCGTACAAGCGCATCTGCCGGGCGCGCACGGCTGATCCGTAGCGTCGGGGCCATGACACAGACGACTGGGACACCTCGGGCCGTGTCCTTCACGGGGGCGGTCAAGACGGCGGGCGGCCTGGTCAACGGCGTACGCCTCGGTGCCTGGCAGTGGGCGGCGATCGCGGTGCTGCTGTGGCTCGGCTCGATCCCCTTCACCCTGCTCGGCCTCGGCAACGGCTACCGGCTGACCGCGCAGACGACCGCGGTCGCGAACATGGTGTGCAACCTGGGGCTCTCGGTGGTCGGCGGCCTCTGGTTCCCGATCGCCCTCTTCCCCGACTGGCTGCGCTCCCTGCCCGCGTACACGCCCACCAACCGGTTCGCGCAGCGCGGCGCGGCGGTCGCCGACGGGCACGCGCCGGCCCTGGGCGCGGTCGCGGTACTCACCGGCTGGCTCGGGGTCTTCGGCTCGTACGCTGTGTTCGCGTACCGCCGGGCCGCGCGGACCGTCTGAACGGGGAACAGGGACATGTCCTGGATGAGAAGGGCCGGCTGCCGAATGGACGCCTGGCAGGCGGCGCGGGCGGCGTGGAAGTCCGACATGGAGCAGTTCAAGGTCGACCGGCGAACCGCCAGGAAGGCCGGGAAGGCACCCGAGCAGCTGGGCCCGCCACCGACCGGTTTCGCGCTGCTGCCCTGGCTGCTGATGGGCATGGGAGCCTTCTCCAACCTCTTCCAGGACAGGACCGCCAACCCGTGGATCGGCGGACTGGGCCTGCTGACCTTCAACTCCCTCTACATCTACGTCGTGTTCCGTGTCTTCGCGAAGGAGACGCGGGAGGCGCGCTCCACCCGGGTGGCGCTCGCCCTGATGGCCGCTGTGACCTGCGGCCTGGCCATCGGCTACGGCGGCAGCTGGCTGCTGTTCTTCCCGCTGCTCGGGCTGGCCGTGGGGGCGACCCTGCGGGGCCCCTGGCTCGGCAGGACGGGGCTCGGCCTCAGCGCGCTCGCCGGAGTGGTCGCCGGCGTCCGGGAGGGCTGGGACGCGGTGAACATCGCGTACGGCACCTTCCTCTCCACCATGGTGACGGCGGCGATCCTCTCCCTCTCCGAGGCCGTACGCGAACTGCGGGAGGCGCGCGAGGAGCTGGCCCGCCGCGCGGTCGAGAAGGAGCGGCTGCGCTTCTCCCGCGATCTGCACGACCTGCTGGGCCACACGCTCTCGGTGATCGTCGTGAAGTCGGAGGCGGCCCGCCGTCTGGCCCACCGCGATCTGACGGCCGCCCTCGTCCAGGTCACGGACATCGAGTCGGTGGGGCGGCAGGCCCTCACCGAGATCCGCGAGGCCGTCACGGGCTACCGCGAGGGCAGTCTCGCCACCGAACTGGACCGTGCCCGTTCGGCGCTGTCGGCGGCCGGCGTCGAGCCAGTGATACGGCAGTCGGGCACCCCGCTCGTCCCCCAGACCGAGGCCCTCCTCGGCTGGGTCGTGCGCGAGGCGGTCACCAACGTCCTGCGGCACAGCGCCGCCACGCGCTGCGAGATAGCGGTCGACAGCACCCCCGACCGGGTCCGGCTGAGCATCGCCGACAACGGCAGCGACAGCCGCAGCGGCAGCGGCAGCGGCAGCGGCGACAGCCACGAGCAGGGCTCCGGGACCGCGTACGGGCACATCGTGGACGGTATCGGCGGCACGGGTCTGAAGGGCCTCACGGAACGCCTCGCCACCGCGGGCGGCTCCCTGGAGGCGGGCCCGGGTCCACGGGGCGGCTTCCTGGTGACGGCGGAACTCCCGGTGGACTCGGTGGACTTGATGGAGCCGATCGCCCTGCGCGGATGAGGGAGGGGGTCGCGGCCTGCGCCGAGGCGGTCCCGCCCGGAGTGGGCCGCTCCTCTCGCCCTGCCCGCCCATGACGCGCCGGCCCCCACCGGGCCGCCTACCCTTGCCCCGTGAACGAGATGCCCCGGGACCACCGCCCCGCGAAGTCCATCAGAGTGCTGCTCGCCGAGGACCAGGGCATGATGCGCGGCGCCCTCGCCCTGCTGCTCGGGATGGAGGCGGACATCGAGGTCGTGGCCCAGGTCGGGGCCGGGGACGTGATCGTCGACACCGTGCTGACGCGTCGGCCCGATGTGGCGCTGCTGGACATCGAGTTGCCCGGGATGAGCGGTCTGGACGCGGCCGCCGAGCTGCGGGAGCAGGCCCCCGACTGCCGGGTGCTGATCCTGACCACCTTCGGTCGCCCCGGGTATCTGCGGCGCGCCATGGAGGCCGGTGCCGCGGGGTTCCTCGTCAAGGACGGGCCCGTGGAGGAGCTCGCCCAGGCGATCCGCCGGGTGCTGACCGGTGAGACCGTGATCGACCCGGCGCTCGCAGCGGCCGCACTGAGTGCCGGGCCCAATCCGCTCACCGCCCGTGAGTGCGATGTGCTCAAGGCGTCGGTGGACGGCGCCACCGTCTCGGACATCGCCGCCAAGCTCCACCTCTCCGAGTCGACGGTCCGCAACTACCTCTCCTCCGCCATCGGCAAGACCGGGACCCGCAATCGCATGGAAGCGATGCGCGAGGCCCGGCAGCAGGGCTGGCTCTGACTGACGGCCGACAGCCCACAGCCCACAGCCCACAGCCGAACAACAACGGCCAACGGCCGCCTGGCTACTGGTAACTGGCAACGGCCGCCGGGCAACCGGCAACGGCCGCTGGCAACTGCCGCCGGGCGATCCGGTCGCCCCTCAGTTCGCGGCGACCTTCCGCGGCAGCCACAGCAGCATCACCACCGTGCCGACCAGCAGGATGACACCGCTCGTGCGGAACACCAGCGCGTATCCGGCGGTGAGGGCCTCGGCCGAGCCGCTGCCCGCCGTACGGGCCGCCGCGATCGTCGACATGACGGCCAGGCCGAGCGAACCGCCCATCGTCCGCGAGGTGTTGATCAGGCCCGACACCAGCCCGGCGTCCCCGGCGGCGGCGCCCGAGGTGGCGAGCGAGGCCAGCGGTGTCGCGGCCAGGCCGGCGCCTGCCATCATCAGGATTCCCGGGACCAGGACGGCGGTGAGATACGTCCCGTCCGCCGTCATCGTCGACTGCCAGCCGAATCCCGCCGCGGCCACCAGGGTGCCGAGGACCGCCACGTTGCGCGCCCCGACCACCGGCATGAGGCGCGGGGCCAGCTTCGATCCGACGACCACCGCGAGCGAGCTCGGGACCAGTGCGAGTCCCGCGCCCAGCGGCGTGTAGCCGAGCACGTTCTGCAGGTACAGCGTCATGAAGAACCACATGCAGAACATCGCGCAGCCGGAGAGGAACATGGCCGCGTTCGCCGAGGACACCGACCGCAGCCGGAGCAGCTTCAGCGGCATCAGCGGTGCCTTCGTCCGCGACTCCACCAGCAGGAACAGGCCGATCAGGGCGAGTCCGGAGATCAGCGGCACCAGCGTCGCGGCCGCCGCCCACCCCTCGGCCTCCGTCTGCACGATCCCGTAGGCGAGCGTCGCGAGCCCCGCCGTCACCAGCAGCGCGCCCGGCAGGTCGAGCCGTCGCCGCGCACCGGCCCGGCTCTCGACGAGCCACCGCGCGGCCCCGGTCAGCACGACGGCCCCGACCGGCACGTTGATCAGCAGCACCCACCGCCACGAGAGGCCGTCCACCAGTAGTCCGCCGACCAGCCCGCCCGCCGCGCCGCCGCCGGCGCCGACGGCCGTCCAGGTCGCGATGGCACGCGCGCGTGCGGGGCCCTCCGGGACGGCCGAGGTGAGGATCGTCAGCGTGGAGGGTGCCAGTACGGCGGCACCCAGGCCCTGCGCCGCCCGCGCCACCAGCAGCTGCCAGCCCTCCTGGGCGAGGCCGCCGCCCAGCGAGGCGAGCGTGAAGAGGGCGAGCCCGACCAGGAACATCCGCTTGCGCCCGTACAGGTCGCCGGCCCGTCCGCCGAGCAGCATGAACCCGGCGAAGGCGATGGCGTACGCGTTCACCACCCATTGCAGCCCCGGCGCGCTCAGGCCCAGGTCGGTCCGCATGGACGGCAGCGCCACATTGACGACGGACACGTCGAGGACGACCAGGAACTGTCCGGCGCAGGCGAGCGCGACCACCACCCAGGTGGGCGGCGCGGTGCGGAGCGATATGGACGTGTCTTCAGCGGCTCGGAGCATGGGTGTCATGCTCTCAACCCGGCTACGCCCCTTGCATCGGGATTTCGCTGCACACCGCCTAGGTCTCCGGACTTAGGCCCTGTCGTCACCTTCCCGTCGGCGCCCGGCGGTTACTCCCCCGTCCGCAGCAGCGTCACCACCGCGGCGCCGCCGAGGCCGATGTTGTGCGCGAGCCCCACGCGCGCGTGGGGGACCTGCCGGGCGCCCGCCTCGCCCCGCAGCTGCCAGGTCAGCTCGGCGACCTGTGCGATCCCGGTCGCGCCCAGCGGATGCCCCTTGGAGATCAGCCCGCCGGACGGGTTCACGACCCACCGCCCGCCGTACGTCGTCGCCCCCGACTCGACGAGCTTGCCGGACTCCCCCGGACCGCACATGCCGAGCGCCTCGTACGTCAGCAGTTCGTTGACGGAGAAGCAGTCGTGCAGTTCCACGACGTGCACGTCCTCGATGCCGAGGCCCGACCGCTCGTACACCTGACGGGCCGCCTCCCGGGACATCGGCTGCCCGACGACGTCGATGCACGAGCCGGAGGCGAAGGACTCCTCGGTGTCGGTGGTCATCGCCTGGGCGACGATCTCCACGGCCCTGGCGCCGAGTCCGTGGCGCTCGACGAAGCGTTCGGACACGACGACGGCCGCCGCCGCTCCGTCCGAGGTCGGCGAGCACTGGAGCTTGGTGAGCGGCCGGTGGACGGTCTTCGCGGCGAGGATCTCGTCGACCGAGTACACGTCCTGGAACTGGGCGTAGGGGTTGTTCGCCGAGTGCCGGTGGTTCTTGGCGCCGACGGCGGCCAGTTGCGCCTCGGTGGTGCCGTAGCGCTCCATGTGCTCGCGTGCCGCGTTGCCGAAGATCTGCGCGGTGGGCGGTGTCATCTCGAAGCCGTGCCGGGCGGCCATCACGCCGTAGTGCCGGGCCACGGGTGAGGTCGAGAAGTCGCCTCCGTCGGCGCCGCCCCCGAGCGCCCCGCGCTTCATCTTCTCGAACCCGAGCGCCAGGACGCAGTCACCGGCACCGCCCTCGACGAGCTGGCGGGCGAGCATCAACGCGGTCGATCCGGTGGCGCAGTTGTTGTTCACGTTGTAGACGGGCACTCCGGTCAGGCCCAGTTCGTAGGCGGCCCGCTGGCCCGCGGTCGAGGCCTGGAAGCAGTACCCGACGGGCACCTGCTCCACTTCGGTGTACGGGATCCCGGCGTCCGAGAGGGCGTTGGTGCCCGCCTCCTTCGCCATGTCCCAGTACTGCCACTCCCGGGTCTCGGGCTTCTCGAACTTCGTCATGCCGACCCCGACGACGTACGCCTTCATCGCACTCCTAATCCCGTGGCAGGCCGAGGATGCGCTCGGCGACGACATTGAGCTGGACCTGGGTGGTGCCGCCCGCGATGGTCAGGCAGCGGGAGAGCAGGAAACCGTGCACGGCCCGCTCGCCGGCGCCCTCCCGCACCGCGCCCGCGGGCCCGAGGAGTTCGAGCGCGAGCTCGGCGACCTTCTGCTGGTGGCCGGTCTGGACGAGCTTGCGCACCGAGGCGCCCGCGCCGGGATCCAGCCCGGACACCTGCCGCAGCGTCGTCCGCAGTCCGATGCAGGCGAGCGCCTGCGCCTCGGCGAGCAGGGTGCCCAGCCGGCCCCCGTCGACCTCGTCCGCCCGTGCGAGCAGGGCTTCGAGACCGGTGTCGAAGGTCAACTGGTCGGCCATGTGGACGCGTTCGTTGCCGAGGGTGTTGCGGGCGACCCGCCAGCCGTCGTCGACCTCGCCGACGACCGCGTCCGCCGGCAGCGACACGTCGTCGAAGTAGACCTCGTTGAAGAGGGAGTCGCCGGTGATCTCCTTCAGGGGGCGGATGTCGATGCCTTCGGTGTTCTTCATGTCGACGACGAAGTAGGTGAGGCCCTTGTGCTTCGGCGCGTCCGGGTTCGTCCGCGCGAGCAGGATCCCGTGGTCCGCCCATTGGGCCGCGCTCGTCCACACCTTCTGCCCGTTGACGCGCCAGCGCCCGTCGGCGGTCCGCTCGGCGCGGGTCCGCAGCGAGGCGAGGTCGGATCCGGCGCCCGGCTCGGAGAAGAGCTGGCACCACAGGAGGTCCCCGCGCAGGGTGGGCAGGAGGTAGCGGTCCTGCTGCTCCGGTGTGCCGTACGCGATCAGGGACGGCACGACCCAGGTGGCGATCCCCAGATCGCTGAGCCGTACGCCGGCCGCCGCCAACTCCTGCTGAACGGCGAGCTGTTGGACGGGTCCCGCGCCGAGTCCGTACGGCGCCGGCAGATGCGGGGCGGCGTACCCGGTGGGCGCGAGCAGGCGTCGCACCTCCGCGGGAGCGAGGCCGCGCGCTTCCCCGATCACCTCGCGGGCCGACGCCCGGTGCTTCGATGCCTCCGCGGGCAGCTCCAGGCGCAGCTCCCGCCGGGCGCCGGCCGCCGCAAGCCGCACCGCGCGCAGCCGGTGTGCGTCCCCGCCTCCGATCAGCTGCCGCGCCACCAGGGCCCGGCGCAGATACAGATGGGCGTCGTGTTCCCAGGTGAAGCCGATGCCGCCGAGGATCTGGATGCAGTCCTTGGTGCAGGAGCAGGCGGTGTCGAGGGCGGTCCCGACGGCGAGGGCGGTCGCCAACTCCCGTGTTCCGTCGGGTTCCTGAGCGGCCCGAGCGGCGTCCCAGGTGAGCGCCCGGGCCTGTTCGAGCCGCACCAGCATGTCGGCGCACAGGTGCTTGACGCCCTGGAAGCGGCCGATGGGCCGGCCGAACTGCTCCCGTACCTTCGCATGCGCGGACGCGGTGTCCAGCGCCCAGGCGGCGGTGCCGCAGGCGTCCGCGGCGAGGACGACGGAGGCGAGATCGCGGACGAGGACGGAGTCGACGGCGAGGATCCGGCCGGCCGGGACCCGTAAGCCCGTCGCCCGGACCTCGGCGGTCGCCCGCGTCGGGTCGGCGCTCTCGTGCGCCCGTACGGCGAGACCGGCGGCGTCCACGGCCGCCCACACCGTGCCGCCCTCGGTGGCGGCCGCCAGGATCAGCACGTCCGCGTCGGCACCGGACAGGACGGGCGGCGCCTGACCGTCGAGGACGTATCCGTCGTCCGTCGGCACAGCGGTCAGGGAGCCCGGCCCGAACGCCACGGCCGCGAGGAGTGATCCGTCGGCCACCGCGCCCGCGAGCCCCTTCGCGCCCGCCGCCGCCAGTACCGCCGAGGCCAGCACGCTCGCGAGGTACGGCCCCGGCAGCGCGGCACGTGCCGCTTCCTCCACGACGACGGCCAGCTCCACCAGGCCTCCGCCCCCGCCCCCGCACTCCTCGGGAAGATGCACGGCGAGCAGTCCCTGTGCGGCGAGGCCGTCCCAGTAGGACGGCCTGCCGCCGCCCGGCGCGTCGAGCAGCTTGCGGACCTCCTCGGGCGGTGCGGCCCGCGCGATCCACCCACGTACCGCGTCGGCCAGCTCCCGCTGCTCCGGTGTGATGCCGATGCCCATGCGCGCCTCCCCAGGCCCGAGGTGGGGCGCCAGACTAGAACACGTTCTACTCTAACGGTAGGTCAGATACCCATGAGAAGGTCAAGAATTCGTTAGTACGCCAAAGCATCGGAATAGTTGCCCCGGCGCACGGGGTTCGGATTACACGTATCCCGCACGGATGACCCTGTTCGCGTCCCGCACGGATCCCCACCCCGCTCCTTCCGGCCTGGAGGCCCTACGCCATGACGCACACGACGACCGACCAGCCCACTCGGAGGCCGAGCGGCGCGATCGTGCCGGTGCTGGCCTTCGCGGGCATCGTTGTCGCGGTGATGCAGACCCTGCTCGTCCCGGTGATCAAGGACCTGCCGGAGCTGCTGGGCACCGCCCCCAGCAACGCCACCTGGGTGTTGACCTCCACCCTGCTCGCGGGAGCCGTGGCCACCCCGATCATGGGCCGCCTCGGCGACCTCTACGGCAAGCGGCGCATGCTGCTGCTGAGCCTGTCCGTGATGGTCGTGGGCTCCCTGATCGCCGGCTTCACCAGTGCACTGCTCGTGATGATCCTCGGCCGCGCCCTGCAGGGCTTCGCCATGGGTGCGATCCCGCTGGGCATCGGTCTGATGCGCGACATGCTGCCCCGCGAGAAGCTCGGCTCGGCGATGGCCCTGATGAGCTCCTCGATCGGCGTCGGCGGCGGACTCGCGCTGCCGATCGCGGCGCTGGTCGCGCAGCACGCCGACTGGCACGCCCTCTTCTTCCTCGCCGCCGGCCTCGGTGTCGTCTCGATCGTGCTGACCCTCGTCGCCGTACCGGAATCCCCGATGCGCGCCCCGGGCACCTTCGACGTGCTGGGCGCGATAGGCCTCTCCGCCGGCCTCGTCCTCTTCCTGCTGCCGATCACCAAGGGCAGCGACTGGGGCTGGACCTCCGGCACCACACTCGGCCTGTTCGGCGCGGCGGCCGTCGTCCTCCTGCTGTGGGGCGTGATGGAGCTGCGCATGAAGGCTCCGCTGGTCGACCTGCGCACCACGGCCCGCCGCTCGGTGCTCTTCACCAACCTCGCCTCGATCATGGTCGGTGTCGCGTTCTACGCTGTCTCCCTCGTCCTGCCGCAGCTGCTCCAGCTGCCCAGGTCCACCGGGTACGGCCTCGGCCAGTCGATGGTCGTCGCGGGTCTGTGCGTGGCGCCCCTCGGCCTGACGATGATGTTCACCGCCCCCGTCTACGCCCGCCTGTCGGCGAAGTACGGCCCCAAGGTCACGCTGATCCTCGGCATGCTGATCATCGCGATCGGCTACGGCGCGGGCCTCGGCCTGATGAGCGCCGCCTGGCAGACGATCGTGATCGCGGTGATCCTCGGCGCCGGCATCGGCCTCGCCTACTCCTCGCTCCCGGCGCTGATCGTCGGCTCCGTCCCGGCGTCGGAGACGGGCGCCGCCAACGGCCTCAACACCCTGATGCGCTCCATCGGTACGTCCGTGTCGAGCGCCGTCATCGGCATGGTGCTCGCCAACACGGCGAACCACGTCGGCGGCGTCGCGATCCCGACCATGCACGGCTTCCGGGTGTCCTTCCTGATCGCGACGGGCGCGGTGGCCGTCGGTCTGCTCATGGCGCTCTTCCTCCCCCGGCAGCGCCAGGCGGCCAAGCCGCAGCTGCGCGCGAGCAGCGAGGAGGACGCGGCACTGGAGCGGGCGCACGAGGTGCTCGGCGGCTTCCGCGGCCGGGTCGTGGACGTCGAGGGCGCTCCGGTTCCCCGCGCCAAGGTCACGCTGATCGACCGCCGCGGCCGGCAGGCGGGCGCCACGCTCTCCGCCGAGGACGGCAGCTACGCGCTGGCCGTGCCGGCCGAGGGGGCGTACGTCCTCGCCGCGAAGGCCGCAGGCCACGGTCCGCTCGCCTCGTCGGCGACCCACGCCGGCGACGACCGCCCGGTCGAACTGGACCTCGCGCTGCCGGCCCGGAGCGCGGGCGTCCCGGCCTGACCTGCCCGCCCCTCCCGCCGTCCCGAACACCCCCGTCGCCCACGCGACGGGGGTGTCGTGCGTCGTGGAGCGGCGACGGACCCGTGCACCACTATCGAGCGCGACGGGGTGGCACCGGCGGTCGCGTACCCGACGGGGCGCACGCGGTCGTGTTCCGGAGGTGGCGCACGACAGGGTGCCCGCGGTCGCGTACCGGACGTGGCGCACCACGGGGCGCCCGCGGTCGCGTACCGGACGTGGCGCACCACGGGGCGCCCGCGGTCGCGTACCGGTGGTGGGGCACCATGGGGCGTCCACAGGTTCGTACACGATGGAGGACCCCCATGCCCGCGGCACCCAAGCCGGAGATCCTCGCCGCCTTCGAGGCCGCGAAGGGGTTCATGCCCGTCGGCGAAGGGCTGGCGCTGTACGAGGCCGCCGTCGAGGCGGGCCGGCTGGGGCTGCCGCTGCTGGAGGTCGGCACCTACTGCGGGCGCTCCACGATCCTGCTCGCCGGCGCGGCCCGCGAGGCCGGGGTCACGGCCGTCACGGTCGACCACCACCGCGGCAGCGAGGAGCAGCAGCCCGGCTGGGAGTACCACGACCCCGAGACGGTCGACCCCGAGGTCGGCCGCATGGACACCCTGCCCGCCTTCCGCCGCACGCTCCACCGGGCGGGCCTCGAGGACCACGTGGTCGCGGTCGTCGGCCGCTCGCCGCAGATCGCCGCCCTCTGGCGCACGCCCGTCGGCCTCGTCTTCATCGACGGCGGCCACACCGACGAGCACGCGAACGGGGACTACGAGGGCTGGGCGCCCCATCTGGCCGAAGGCGGTCTGCTGGTGATCCACGACGTGTTCCCGGATCCGGCCGACGAGTTCACGGGGCAGGCGCCCTACCGCGTCTACCTCAGGGCCTTGGAGTCCGGTGCGTTCACCGAAATCACGGTGGCGGACTCGCTGCGCGTCCTGCGGCGAACGCGGGCGGGGATCTGAGGCCGCGGATAGAGTCACTGACGTGTCGTACGTAGGTCCTGACTTCGAACCTCCCCGGCCGCGCCGCTCGCGGCGGGGCCCGTTGACCGTCGCCGTCGCCGCGCTGGTCCCCGGCGCGCTGGCCGGCTGGCTGGTGTGGCAGGCGGTGGGCGACTCGGGAGACGGGGGCGGGTCGGACAAGACCGCGCCGCGGTCGCCCTCCTCGTCCTCCGCGCCCGCGACGGCGTCCCACAAGGCCGACGGCAAACCGAGCACGCCGGCCACATCGACGCCCACCAGGAAGCCCTCCGCGTCGCGCCCCGCCGGTTCCGGCCCCCTCACGGGCAAGGTCGTCGCCATCGACCCCGGCCACAATGCCGGCAACTTCCAGCACACGGCCGACATCAACCGCCAGGTGGATATCGGTACGAACTGGAAGGAGTGCGATACGACCGGCACCTCCACCAACGCCGGGTACACGGAAGCCGAGTTCACCCTCGACGTCGCGCGCCGGGCGCGCACTCTGCTTCAAGAGCAGGGAGCCACGGTCGTGTTCACCCATGACGGCGACCGGCCCTGGGGGCCCTGCGTCGACGAGCGGGCGCGGATCGGCAACAAGGCACACGCCGACGCCGCGGTCTCCGTGCACGCGGACGGCGTGGCGGCCGGCAACCGCGGATTCCATGTGATCCTGCCCGGTTCCGTGCACGCGGGCGCCGCGGACACCCGGCCGATCGTCGGCCCCTCCAAGGATCTGGGTGAGCGGATCGCGGGCAACTTCGTCCGCGTCACGGGCAGCGCGCCCGCCAACTACATCGGCGACGGCACCGGGCTGGTCACGCGTGAGGACCTGGGCGGTCTCAATCTGTCAACGGTTCCGAAGGTGTTCATCGAGTGCGGCAACATGCGCGATAGCAAGGACGCGGCGCTGCTGACCAGCGGCGCCTGGCGGGAGAAAGCGGCGCGGGGGATCTCTGAGGGAATCGTGAGTTTCCTGCACGGGTAGCGATCAGTGAGTTGCACCCGGCGGACAGCCCGGCAGAGCGGGCGATAGTGTCGTCCCTACGATGAGGGGCCACCCCCGCGCTTCGACCTGCCGCTTGAGGGCGGCAGGGAGACAGCGACGCCTCCACCGACGACGAGACGACTGACGAAGGACCTGAAGTGAATATCCGCTCCCTCACTCGAGGCGACGGCGTGGTGATCGGAGCAGCGGTATTGCTGTTCATCGCGTCGTTCCTCGACATCTACTCGGCCGACGGAGCCCCCAGCAGCTACGACTTCCCCAGCGCTTGGGGAAGCGGGGGAATCCTGCTGAGCGTCACCCTCGCGGGGATCATCGGCGCCGCGCTCATCGTCGTCTCCCGGCTGCTGCCGCAGGTCCCGAAGGTCGCCGGTCTTGACCTCGGCCAGTTCGGTGTCGCCTTCACGGTCTTCGCCGCCTGGAGCGGACTGGGCAACCTCGCCGACCCCTCGAGCGCGGTCGACAACATGCCGCAGTTCGGTGACTCGATCGACGCGGGCACGGGCCTGATCCTCAGCTTCATCGCCGCGCTCATCCTGGCGGCCGCGGCGATCACCAGCCCGCTGCTCCCCTTCCTGAAGGTCGCCCTCATCGGCGCCCCCAAGCCCGCCGCCCCCCAGCCCTACGGCGCCCAGCCGCAGGGCGGTTACGGCTACCCGGGCGCCCCCGGACAGCCGGGTCAGCCCTACGGGGCGCACCCGCAGCCGGGTCCGGGCCAGCCGTACGGCGGCCAGCCGGGTCAGCCCGGTCAGCCGCAGCAGGCGCAGGCTCCGCAGGCGCATGCCCCGCAGGCGCAGCAGCCCGCCGGTGACTTCTCGCCGTTCTGGTTCGCCGTTCCGGTGGCCCGGCCGCTGTACGGGGAGGACGGTTCGCCGGCCCCGATCGCCGAACTGGCGCCGGGCACCTGGTACCTGGCGGTCGAGCAGCGCGGTCCGAGCCTGGTGGCCCAGACGCAGGACGGCCGCCGCGGCGTCCTGCAGGACACGACGGGAATCCAGCGCGGCTGACGCCCGCTCTCCGTACGGCCCCTCGCCCTTCCAGGCGGGGGGCCGTTGTCGTACAGTCGCCCTTCGGCAAGAATCTGACGGTCAGTCAGAACACGGATGCTGGAGGGGACATGCGGCTCGGTCTGGCGCTCGGCTACTGGGGGCGTGGCCCCTCCGCGGACCATCTCCCGCTGGCGCAGGAGGCGGAACGGCTCGGCTACGACTCCGTGTGGACCGCCGAGTCCTGGGGCTCCGACGCCTTCACCCCGCTCACCTGGATCGCGGCGCGGACGTCCCGGATCAAACTCGGCACGGCCGTCGCGCAGATGGCCGCGCGGTCCCCCACCACGACCGCGATGCACGCCCTCACCCTCGACCATCTCTCGGGCGGCCGGATGATGCTCGGCCTCGGCCTGTCGGGGCCGCAGGTCGTCGAGGGCTGGTACGGCCGCCCGTTCCCGAAGTCCCCGCTCACCGCGACCCGGGAGTACGTCGATGTCGTACGCCAAGTCCTCCGGCGCGAGGCCCCCGTTGCGCTGGACGGCCGTTTCCACGCCCTCCCCTACCGGGGCGCCGACGGCACGGGCATCGGCAAACCGCTGAAACCGATCACCCATCCCCTGCGGGCCGACCTGCCCGTCCTGCTCGGCGCCGAGGGCCCGAAGAACATCGCACAGACCACCCGGATCGCCGACGGCTGGCTGCCGCTGTACTGGTCCCCCCTGCGCCCGGAGGTGTACGAGGCCTCGCTGGCGGCGGCCCCGGCCGGCTTCCTGATCGCCCCCATGGCCCGCGTCCACGTCTGCGACGACGTCTCCAAAGGCCTGCTGCCCGTGAAGGCGATGCTCGGCTTCTACATCGGCGGGATGGGGCACGCGGCCCGCAACTTCCACGCCGACCTGATGGGGCGGATGGGCTTCGAGGAGGCGGCGCGGACGATCCAGCGGCTGTTCCTGGAGGGGCGCAGGGAGGAGGCGGTGCGCGCCGTGCCGGACGCGTTCGCCGACGAGATCTCGCTCGTCGGCCCGCGCGAGCGCATCGCCGAACGGCTGGAGGCATGGCGCAAGGGCCCGGTGACGGACCTGCTGGCCCTGTCCCCGGACCCACACACCCTGCGGGTACTGGCGGAGCTCAACTCCTAGGCCACGCAGGGCCGATGAGCCAGCGTGTCCGCCGTCCCAGCCACCGAAAGCCGGGAGGCGGACGGGACCCGGTGGCCGCCCCAGCCCCGGAAGCCGGGAGGCGGACGGACCGGACGGCCGTCACCCGCACACGCGGCGCGCGCCGGACGACCTCAACTCCTGGACCACGTACGGCCGATGAGCCCGCGTGCGCAGCCCCCAGCCGCCCGAAACCGGGAGGCGGACGGGACCCGGTGGCCCCCCAGCCGCCGGAAACCGGGAGGCGGACGGACCGGGCGGCCGTCACCCGCACACGCGGCGCGCGCCGGACGACCTCAACTCCTGGGCCCCGTAAGGCCGATGGGCCTGGCCGGTCGGCCTACCCCCGGACAGCTGGGACGCCGACGGCACCTTGTCCGTGACCTCCGCGCCCGCGCTCTTACCGGCGCCCTTGACCTGGTTGATGATGTCGTCGAAGGTCCCGGCGACCGAGTCCGTCGAGTCGCCCTTGCGCAGCTTGGACGGCAGGTCCTTGAGTCCGTCGATGCCCGCCGTGAGCGGGGCGACGGCCCTGGCGAGGGTCGGGTCGCCCTCGGCGTTCTTGCGGGCCGCCTTGAGCCGGTTGTACGTGAAGGTGCCCGCGAGGCCGGCCTTGACCAGGGCGAGCTTGCGCCCCTTCGCGCCCTTCTTGAACTTGCCGGCCCGCCAGGGCTTCACGATCCACTGGTACGTGGCCCCGGCGGCGAGCCCCGCGTTCGCCACGAAGCGCGTCTTGGCGAACTTCTGCTTCTCGGCGGAGCTGCTCGGACTCGGGGTCGCCGCGACCGCGGCGGTGTCCTGGGTGTCGCTGCCACAGGCGGTGGCGCCGGCGAGCAGGGCGCAGCAGAGGGTGACGGCCACGAGCAGGCGGCGTATCGGTACGGGCACGGGGGCCTCCGGGTCAACTGCCTCCCAGGGTCCGGGAGTGCACGGCTCTCCCGGCAGCCTCACCCCGGTCCGGCAGCCGCGCCACCCGGGGAAATCCGTTCGGGTGCCAGTTCGAGGCTGTACAGGTTTCAAACAGGAATTCGGGGCCATCCGTAGGTCATGTCCCCTCGATATCGCAACGGTTCCAATCAGGCGGGGACGGTCATCGCGATCGTCGCGGACATCATGGCCGTCATCCTCGGTCTCTGGATCCTCATGTATCTCCTGGACGCGAACCGGGCCAATGACCTGGTGCAGTTCGTCCATGACGCGGCAGCCTGGCTGGCCGGCTGGTCGCGTGACCTGTTCACCTTCGACGAGGCATGGGCTCGCGTGGTAGCGGGCTACGGTCTGGCAGCCGTCGTGTACCTGTTCATCGGGCACGCGATCGCCAACCGCATGCACCGGCACTGAATCGACCCCCCGGTCGGCATTCAGCCGGCCCGGAACCGGCTCCCGCCGGTTCCGGGCCGGCTGCGCGCGTGCGTACCCCGGTCGCTACCGGCAGCAGTCCGGGTCGAGGCCGGTCGGCAGGCGCTCACCGCTGAAGACCGCGCAGGTCGGTTCGTCGCCGCCGAGGGCGGCCACCGCGAGGAGCAGTGAGCCGGCCGTCCAGCTGGTGAGCTCCTCGGGCCAGATCGCGCCGTCCTCGAAGACGTAACCCGTCCAGTACAGACCGGTCTTCGGATCACGCAGGTGCTGGATGGACTGGAGGATCTCCAGGGCGCGGTCGGACTCGCCCACCACCCAGAGGGCCAGGGCGAGTTCGGCGGACTCGCCGCCGGTCACCCACGGATTGGGGACCACGCAGCGGACGCCGAACCCGGGCACCACGAAGCGGTCCCAGCCCTCCTCGATACGGGACTTGGCCTCGCCGCCGGTCAACGCGCCGCCGAGCACCGGGTAGTACCAGTCCATCGAGTAGCGGGCCTTGTCGAGGAACCGCTCGGGATGCCTGCGGATCGCGTGCCGCAGCGCGCCCACCGCCAACTCCCAGTCGGGCTGCGGCTCTTCGCGCTGCTCGGCGATGGCAAGGGCGCAGCGCAGCGCATGGTGGACCGACGAACTCCCGGTCAGCAGCGCGTCGTTGACGGGCGTGCCGTCGTCCTCGCGCTTCCAGCCGATCTGCCCGCCGGGCTGCTGGAGCCGGAGCACGTACTCCACGGCGGCGTAGACGGCCGGCCACATCCGGTCCAGGAACGTGTCGTCGCCGGTGGCCAGGTAGTGGTGCCAGACACCGACGGCGATGTAGGCGCAGAAGTTGGTCTCGCGGCCGCGGTCGGTGACGTCCTCGTGGTCCCCGTCGGCGTAGGCCGCGTACCAGGATCCGTCGCCGTTCTGATGGCGCGCGAGCCACTCGTAGGCGCGCTCCGCCGCCTCGTGCTCCCCCGCCGCGTCCAGGGCCATCGCGGCCTCGGTGTGGTCCCACGGGTCGAGGTGGTGACCGCGGAACCACGGTATGGCGCCGTCCGGGCGCTGCACCCCGAGGATCCCGCGCACCGTGGCGGCAGCCTGCTCGGCGGTGAGGACCCCGGGCAGGACGAGGTGTTCTGTCCGGGGTGTCGTCACCGGGTGGCCGCCTCGGGCAGGTGGGGCTTGGTCGCGTACGCCACGAAGCTCTTGCCGATCAGCGGGTTCAGCGCCTGTTCGGCGACCCGGGTCGCCAGCGGCTTCTTCATGATGTCCCAGACCAGCAGCTTGTGGTACGCCCGCACCGGCAGCGCCTTGTCGTTGTCGACGCCGAACGCGCACTTCAGCCACCAGTACGGCGAGTGCAGCGCGTGCGCGTGGTGGGTGCCGTACGGCTTGAGCCCGGACTCCCGGATCTTCGTGAGGAGTTCGTCCGCCTTGTAGATGCGGATGTGGCCGCCCTCGACCTCGTGGTACGCGTCGGACAGCGTCCAGCAGACCTTCTCCGGGCCGTAGCGCGGGACGGTGATCGCGATGCGGCCGCCGGGCTTCAGCACCCGGACCATCTCCGCGAGGACACCCTTGTCGTCCGGGATGTGCTCCATGACCTCGGAGATGATGACGACGTCGAAGGACTCGTCGGGGAAGGGCAGCGCGAGCGCGTCGCCCTCCATCGCTGTCGCGGTGGCGCCGGCGGGGGCCTCACCGGCCTCCTTCATCGCCGCGAACCACTTCGCGACCTCGCTGATCTCCTCGGCGTTCTGGTCCAGGGCGACGACCTGCGCGCCCCGTCGGTAGCACTCGAACGCGTGCCGACCGGCACCGCAGCCGAGGTCCAGAACACGGTCGCCCGCGGCGAGCGGGAACCGGGAGAAGTCGACGGTCAGCACGTAGCCCTGCTTTCGCGATCGAGGGTGTCAACGGCGGGTACGGGGGTGGCGCCCCGGTCCGGTGTGGCCGCGAGGGGGCTCGGTCCGCCCGAGCGGAGGGGGGCCGGGGCGACGCCGATCGCCTCGCGGTAGCGGGCCACGGTGCCCTGGGCGGCCCGCGCCCAGGTGAAGCGCTCCAGGACCCGCGCCCGTCCCGCGGAGCCGAGCCTCGCCCGCAGCAGCGGGTCGCCGAGGAGCCGGTTGAGTGCGGTGGCCAGGGCTCCCGGGTCGCCGGGCGGTACGGCGAGGCACGTCTCGCCGTCGCGGCCCGCGACCTCCGGGATCGCTCCGCCGGTCGTCGCCACCAGCGGTGTGCCCGTGGCCATCGCCTCGGCGGCGGGCAGCGAGAACCCCTCGTACAGGGACGGCACGCAGGCGACTTCGGCCGACCGTACGAGGTCGACGAGCTCGGCGTCCGAGATCCCCTTGACGAACTCGACGGCGCCTTCGAGGCCGTACCGCTCGATGGCCTGGGCGACCGGGCCGTCCTCGGCGCGCTTGCCGACGACGACGAGGTGCGCGCCCGGGTGCTCGGCCCGCACCTTCGCGAGCGCCTCGACGAGGAAGACGAGGCCCTTCAGCGGGACGTCGGCGCTGGACGTCGTGACGATCCGTCCGGGGATCTGCGGAACGGCCGGATCCGGCGAGAAAAGATCGGTGTCGGCGCCGATGTGGACGACATGGATGCGGTCGTCGCGGACGCCGAGGTGGTCGACGATCTCCTGGCGCGAGGTGCCGGAGACGGTGAGCACGGAGGGCAGCCGGCGTGCGACGCGCTTCTGCATGCGCGTGAAGGCGTACCAGCGGCGGACGGACATGCGGCGCCGCCATCCGGCGGCGGCGTCCAGCTCCAGCCCGCGGTCCACGGTGATGGGGTGGTGGATGGTGCTGACCAGCGGGGCGCCCACGTCCCCCAACAGCCCGTATCCCAGGGTCTGGTTGTCGTGGACGACGTCGAAGTCGCCGCGGCGGGCACGGAGATGGCGCCGGGCGCGCAGCGAGAAGGTCAGCGGCTCGGGGAAGCCGCCGGTCCACATGGTGCCGACCTCGAGGGCGTCGATCCAGTCCCGGTACTCGCCGCGCTTCGGGGTGCGAAAGGGGTCCGGCTGGCGGTATAGGTCGAGGCTGGGCAGCTCGGTGAGGGAGAGCCCGCCGAGGCCCTCGCCCTCGTCGAGCACGGGGTAGGGCTGGGAGCCGATGACCTCGACCTGGTGACCGAGGCGGGCGAGCTCGCGCGAGAGGTGTCGTACATAGACGCCCTGGCCGCCGCAGAACGGGTTGCCCTTGTAGGTCAGGAGCGCGATGCGCAGGGGTCGGTCACCGTCGGCGGCCGAGCCCTTCTGGGGCCCCGCCTCCCTGGCCTCAGCGGTCACTCCCGGCCCCCTTCTGCCTGCACTGTCCCGCGAGATTACGCCGGGACGCTAATCTAGAACAAGTTTCAGACTTGATCGTTCAAGGAGCACTGAATTTACCGGCAGGTAAGGCCGGCGTGAGACGTGGATCAGGTGATTCACGCCACGACCGACCGACCCGGTCACCGACTCGCGCAGGGACCAGCCCTGTTCGGCCGGGGACGGGACTTGGGGATTGCCCGGGGCCCTGCCATGCTGACTCCTCGCTCCCCCAGCCGAATGCCACGGAACGGGACTTATGCCTGCGGAAGCCAAGGCGGAAGCCACCACGGCGCGGGACGGCGCGCAGCCCGCGCACCCGAACGCGCGCGCCGCCGAGCGCCCCGCGCACCCCCGTCCGCGCGCCGACGCACAGGCCGTGCACCCGAACCCGCGCACCCTCGCGCAGCCCGCCTCGCCCCCGCTCACCGAGCGGCAGGAGGCGCGCCGCAGGCGCATCCTGCACGCGAGCGCGCAACTGGCCAGCCGGGGCGGCTTCGACGCCGTGCAGATGCGGGAGGTCGCCGAGTCGTCGCAGGTCGCGCTGGGCACGCTGTACCGCTACTTCCCCTCCAAGGTGCATCTGCTGGTCGCCACGATGCAGGACCAGCTGGAGCACATGCACGGCACCCTCCGCAAGAAGCCGCCGGCCGGGGACACCGCGG
Source organism: Streptomyces sp. NPDC058371 (assembly GCF_042723265.1). NCBI lineage: Bacteria > Bacillati > Actinomycetota > Actinomycetes > Kitasatosporales > Streptomycetaceae > Streptomyces > Streptomyces sp. NPDC058371. The sequence goes on from NZ_JBHXJC010000014.1 coordinate 238,698, forward strand.
CCGAGCGGGTCGCCGAGACGCTGATGCGGGCCTTCCGCGCCCTGCAGCGCGAGCCGCACCTGGCCGACGCGATGGTCCGCGCGCTCACCTTCGCGGACCGCAGCGTCAGCCCCGAGGTCGACCAGGTCTCCCGGCAGACCACGGTGATCATCCTGGACGCGATGGGCCTCGACGACCCCACCCCCGAGCAGCTCTCCGCGGTCCGCGTCATCGAGCACACCTGGCACTCGGCCCTCATCACCTGGCTCTCCGGCCGCGCCTCCATCGCCCAGGTCAAGATCGACATCGAAACGGTCTGCCGTCTGATCGACCTGACGGAGGTCAGGGGGCCGGACTCGGCGTGACCGCGCCGCAGCCCTTCCGGAACCCGTAGAACGAGACGCCGCTGAAGTCGTCCACCTCGCCCTCTTCAGCCGTCTTCCGTGCCGTGGGCAGTTCGGCGGTGATGCTGTCCGCGCTCGCGGTTCCCGCGATGAGGGACACCGTCCAGCCGTCCTTCTCGAAGGACGAGCCCTGACCGCTCCCGTCCCGCCAGACCTCCCCCTCCCGCTTCCACCGCCGCGCCTTCATCTCGGCCGCCGCCGCATCGACGGGCCCCCGGTCGGGCTTGTCCGCGGTACGGATCGTGACGCTCAGCTCGCAGACGGCGCGGCGCCCCTCGGAGAACCCCTCGCCGTACTCGGCCCGGCCGAAGTCCCCGGCGGCGACGGCCGCCCGGATGTCCTTCTCGACCGCCTGCCGGCTCGTCAGGTCGTCCCTCTTGCCCGCCGGCGCGCCCTTCCCGGCCGCGCCGTCGTCGTCAACCGCGCCGCACCCCGCCAGCAGCACCGCCGCCATGACGGCCACCGCCACTCTCCCCACCCCGCGCATCGGTCTCCCCACCTCGTGTTTCCGCATGTGGGGCGGAGTGTGGCACGGGTTCCGGTGCGGTCACTCCTCGGGTGGGAACACCGGCTCCCCCGAGCCCAGCAGGGTGATCATGATGGCCTCCACCGGGCAGCCCTCCGCCGCCTCCAGGATCTTCTCGTTGGCGTCGGTCTCGGGGTCGGCCGGGTGCGACTGGCGGGCGGAGTCGAGGCGGAAGGCGGCGGGGGCGTGGTGGGTGCACTGGGCGGAGCCGATGCAGACGGAGCGGTCGACCTCGAGGTGCCAGCGGTCGCCCATCCCTACGCCTCCCAGCCCGCGGGCAGGTGGATCATCTTGTGCTCGAGGAACTCGCCGTACCCCTCGGGCCCGAACTCCCGCCCCAGGCCGGAGTTCTTGTAGCCGCCGAACGGGCCGAGCATGTCGAGGCTGAAGGTGTTGACGGAGTAGGTGCCGGTACGGACCCGGCGGGCGACGTCGATGCCGCGCCCCACGTCCGCCGTCCAGACGCTGCCGCTCAGCCCGTACTCCGAGTCGTTGGCGATCTTCACCGCCTCGCTCTCGTCGCCGTACGGGAGCAGGCAGATGACCGGGCCGAAGATCTCCTCGCGGGCGACCCGCATGGAGTTGTCGACGTCGCCGAAGAGGGTGGGCTCCACGTACCAGCCGCGGTCCAGGCCGGGCGGACGGCCGCCACCGGTGAGGATCTTGGCGCCCTCCTCCTGGCCGATCCGGATGTAGTCGAGGCTGCGCTGCTGCTGACGCCTGGCGACCAGCGGGCCCACCTGCGTCGCCGGATCCAGCGGGTCGCCGACCACCAGCGCGCTCGCCGCCGCCGCGAAGGCGTCCGCGAACTCGTCGTAGCGCGAGCGCGGTACGAGGATGCGGGTCTGGGCGACACAGGCCTGGCCGTTGTTCATCCACGCCGCGGAGACGATCCCGGGGACGGACGTGTCGATGTCGGCGTCCGGCAGGACGACCGCCGCCGACTTGCCGCCCAACTCCAGTGTCACGCGGGTGAGGTTGCGCGAGGCGACCTCCATCACCCGCCGGCCGGCCGCGACGGATCCGGTGAAGGAGACCTTGTCGATGCCGGGGTGCCCGACCAGGTACTCGCTGACCTCGCGGTCGGCGGGAAGGATCGACAGGACGCCCGCGGGCAGCCCGGCCTCCTTCGCGATCTCGCCCAGCAGATACGCGTCCAGGGGCGACTCGGGCGACGGCTTCAGTACGACGGTGCAGCCGGTCAGCAGCGCGGGCGCGAGCTTGGCCGCCGCCACGAACTGCGGGACGTTCCACGGAACCACGGCCGCCACCACGCCCACCGGCTCGCGGCGGACGAGGATCCTGCCGAGGACTCCGTCGCGCGTCTCCTCGTACGTGAAGTTCCGCGCGACCGTGATCGCGGTGTCCCACACCATCATCGCGCCGAGGGCCTGCGCGAGGATGCTCCACGAATACGGGGAGCCGTTCTCGGAGGAGATCACGCGGGCGATCTCCTCGTGGCGCACGGCGATCGCGTCCTTGATCCGGGTGACGACCTCGATCCGCTCGTCGAGGGTCATGCGCGGCCAGGGCCCTTCGTCGAAGGCCTCTCGGGCGGCGGCGACGGCCCGGTCGACGTCCCCGGCCGAGGCGTGCGGCACCCGCCCGATGACCTGCTCCGTGTGCGGCGAGATCACCTCGATGACGTCCTTGCCGAGGGGGTCCGTCAACTCCCCGCCTATGAACAGCTGTCCGTGTTCCACGAGCTCGGTCATGGCCGACTGCCTTCCGGAGGACGTTCCCTGACGCATCATCAGATACGAGAACTGATACCAGTTCCCGTCGGTGGAGTCCACGGGACGGACACGGCACCCGACGGTCGACTCGGGCTCCCAATGGAACTGGTTCTAGTTATAGTGACCGCAACACGGCGATTGGTGGGAGCCCATGGCGCAGGTGACCGATCACGGCGGCGGCGTACGGTCGATCGAGGTCCCCATCCCGGACAACCCGCTCGGACACACGCTCGTCTACGTCGTGGACACCGACCGCGGTCCTGTCCTGATCGACACGGGCTGGGACGATCCGGCGTCCTGGAACCTCCTGGCCGAGGGGCTCATCGGCTGCGGCACCTCCGTCACCGAGGTGCACGGCGTGGTGATCACCCACCACCACCCCGACCACCACGGCCTGTCCGCCAAGGTCAGGGAGGCGTCCGGGGCCTGGATCGCGATGCACGCGGCGGACACGGCGGTCGTCCGGCGCATGCGGGAGAACCGGCCCGAGCTCTGGTTCGCGTTCATGGCGGAGAAACTGAGGGCCGCCGGCGCTCCCGACGAGCACGTGGCCCCGCTGCGCACCACCACCCGCCGCCGCGCCCTTCCCGGCCTCTCCCCCGCCCTCCCCGACCGCGAGATCGTCCCCGGCGACCTCCTCGACCTCGCCGGCCGGCGGTTGCGCGCGATCTGGACCCCGGGACACACACCCGGGCACGTCTGCCTGCACCTGGAGGAGGACCATCCGGCCCGACTCCCCGGCCACGGACGCCTGTTCTCCGGCGACCACCTGCTCCCGGAGATCACCCCGCACATCGGTCTGTACGAGGATCCGGACGACGCGACGGTCACCGACCCCCTCGGGGACTACCTCGACTCCCTGGAGCGGGTCGGCCGCCTCGCCCCGGCCGAGGTGCTCCCGGCCCACCAGTACGCCTTCACCGACGCCCCCGCGCGCGTACGGGAGTTGCTCGTCCACCACGAGGAGCGGCTCACCGGTCTGCTCGCCCTGCTCGCCGTCCCGCTCACCCCGTGGCAGCTCGCCGAGCGCATGGAGTGGAACCGGCCCTGGGCCGACATCCCCTACGGATCCCGGACCATCGCGGTCTCCGAGGCCGAGGCCCATCTGCGCCGCCTGGTGAAGCTGGGCCGGGCGGAGGCGGTGACGGGGAGCGATCCGGTGACGTACCGGGCCGTGTAGGCGTCGCACGGGGAGGACTGCGAGGACCGCGAGGGCGGCAGGCGTCAGGCGGTTTCGGTGGCCGTCCCGGCATGGGACCGCCCGGTGTCAGCCGGCTCCGGTGGCCGTCCCGGCGTCGGACCGCCCGGTGTCAGGCGGCTCCCGTGGACGCGTAGTCCAGCCCCTGCTCGTACGGCATCGAGCGGCCCTCCTCGTACGCCTTCTCGTACGCGGCGTCACCGATCTCGCCGCGGACCCGGAGTTCGTGGGCACGGCGGGTGGCGAGGAGGTCGGGCGAGTTCATCTGGGCGCGTCCGGTGAGTTCCCAGACGCGTGCGCCGATGCCGAGGAGACGGGCCGCACGGTCGCCGTCGCCGGCCGCGACGACCGCGGCGGCGAGCACGTCGAGTGCCATGGCCGCGCCCACGGTGTTGTGCAACAGCCCGTGGCCGGCCAGGGCGGTCCTGGCGTTGCGCACGGCCGCACCGACATCGCCGCGCGCCAGGTCCACCTGGGCCACGAAGCATTCGGCGAAGGCGCCAACCCAGCACTCGCCGCGTTCCGCACTCGCGGCCCGCACCTCGTCCGCCACCGCCCGCGCCGCGTCGAGGTCTCCGCGCAGCAGGTGGGTGAAGGAGAGCGCGAGGCGGACCTGGAGCTGGGCGGAGCCGAACGCGTCCTCCCGGACGGGAAGCCGGGCGGCCGAGGAGAGCAGGTCGGTCGCCTCGGTCAGATGACCGCTCAGGGCGAGTTGGCCGCCCGCGATGGACGCCGCGGCCACCACCGCCACGGGGTCGCCCTCCGCCTTCGCCGCGTCCGCGCACCGCAGTGCCCAGTGGGCGCCGACGTCGAGGTCGCCCTGGAAGAGGGCGACCGCACTGCGTGTCCACAGCGCCTGGAGGTGTCCCGGGCCCGGCGACGGTGCGGGGTGCCGGGACTCCGGGACGAGCGCCCGGTCGAGGAAGTGCTGGGCGTCGCGCGGATAGCCGCAGTGCTGCCAGAGGAATCCGACGTCCGCCGCCATCTCCAGGGCGGTGCGGCGGTCCTGTCCGGCGAGCGCGTGGTCCAGGGCCGCACGGAGGTTGGCGTGCTCGGCGAGCGTGCGCTCGCACCAGCCGACCTGGCGCCCGGTGTTCCACTCGGCGCAGCCGAGCCGGGCCAGCCGCCGGTAGTGACCGCGGTGGCGCAGCCGTACGGCCTCCTCCTCACCGAGTTCGCGCAGCCAGTCGGCGCCGAACTCCCGCACGGTGTCCAGGAGTCGGAGGCGCCCCGGGTCGGTGCGATGGCGTTCCACGATGGACTGCTCGACGAGCCGGTCCAGCAGGGCCGCGACGTGCCCGGCGGGCAGCGGGCCGCCGGAGCAGACGTCCTCGGCGGCCGTCACACAGAAGCCGCCCGCGAAGACCGAGAGCCGGGCCCACAGCAACCGCTCCAGCGGGGCGCACAGTTCATGGCTCCAGCCGATGGTCGTCCGCAGGGTATGGTGCCGCGGGGGCCCCTCGTCACCGCGCGCGGTGAGCAGGTCGAGCGGGGGCGGCAGCCGCTCGCCGAGCCGGCCGTGCAGGTCGTCGAGGGAGAACTCGCCGAGGCGGGCGGCCGCGAGTTCGATGGCGAGCGGGCTGCCGTCCAGCCGGCGGCAGACGGCGACGGCGGCGGCCCGGGTGTCCTCGTCCAGCACGAAGGAGGGGTCGGCCGCGGCCGCGCGGTCGGCGAACAGGGTCACCGCGTCGTCCCCCACCGGCAGCGGGTCCAGGCGCAGCACCCGCTCACCGGGCATCCCGAGCGGCTCCCGGCTGGTGACCAGGATGTCCACCCCGGCCCTTCCCTTCGCGGGCCCTCCCCGTGGAGTCGACTCCGGCGCGGGGTCCTGGCGATGTCCCCTCGATGCCGGGTACAGGGGGTGCGGTCCCGATGCCGGGGACGGGCGGTGCAGTCCCGCTCCGGGGTACGGGGGGTGCGCTCCCGCCCCCGGGCGGTCCTCGTGGGCGGGCTGGTCCGGGAGGCCGAGAGCCGGCTGGTCGGGGAAGCCGGGGACGGGCCGGTCCGGGAAGCCGGAGACCGGCCGGTCCGGGAAACCGACAGCGGGCCGGCCCGGGAAACCGGACGCCGGCTGCTCCGGGAAACCGAGAGCCGGCAGCAGCGCGTCGACCAGTTCGGCGCAGTCCGCGAGGACGTGTTCGCAGGAGTCGAGGATCAGCAACAGCCTTTTGCCCTGCGCCCATTCGGCGACCACGTCGGTGACCGGGGCCGTGGACCGGTCGGCGAGGCGCAGCGCCTCCACCACGGCGAGGCCGACCAGCCCGACGGTGTGCAGCGGGGACAGCTCGACCAGCCAGACGCCGTCCGGGTAGACGCCGTCCGGGTGAGCCTCCCGGGCGGCGCGGGCCGCGGCATGCAGGGCGAGCCTGGTCTTGCCGATGCCGCCGGCGCCGACCACGCTCACCAGCCGACCGGCACCCGACGCGGGATCCAACTCCCGTGCGAGCCGGTCGAGTTCGGTCCGGCGTCCGACGAAACTGCGGATCTCGGGCGGGAGATTGCCGGGTCGGCCACCGGTTGTCTGCTCGGACACACCGACCAGTCTGGCGGCATCGGGACAGGACCGTGCTCAGCTCCCCGCACTCGGACACAAAGACGGCACGACAGTGTCATTTGCAGGCACATTCCGAAGCTGTTCGATCAACCCCGCGCCGGTACCGCGTGCGGCGTCAGGGGGCCCGCTCGACCGCGGGCGACGGCGGCGGTCGCACAGGTGTCCCACGGACCGTCGGCCATGGGCCGGTAGAGTGAGCGGGTCGTCATCACGCCCGTACGGGGGGAAGCCGGTGCAATTCCGGCGCTGACCCGCAACCGTGAACCGCCCAGGCGGTGAGCCGGATCGCCACGCACGGGACGTGACCGGCTCGTGCCATCGGCAGTCCGCCGCTGGCAGGCACCGTCGAGGGATACGGAGCCGGAGCCGCCCGGGGTCCAGAGTGTGCCCGCGCTGCCCGGCTCCCCGCAGGGAGAGTCATGATTGTTCGCCGCAGCGCCGCGGTACTGGCCGCCACCGCCGTGATCGGCTCGGCCTTCGCACCGAGCGCACTCGCCGACGACTCGTCCCCGTCCTCGTCACCGTCCCAGGCGCTCCCCTCCGGTCTCTACGGTTCCAGCGACCCGACGTACGACGGTGTCTGGCGCCAGTCGCTCGCGCTGCTCGCCCAGCACACCGCGGGCGTGCGGCCCGCGGCCAAGGCGGTCGACTGGCTCGCGGGGCAGCAGTGCGCGAACGGCGCGTTCGCTCCGTACCGCGCCGACGCGACCGCGAAGTGCGGCGCCAGGACGATGGTCGACACGAACAGCACGGCGGCCGCGGTGCAGGCCCTCGAAGCGCTGGGCGGCCACGACTCCGTGACCGGCGCGGCCGTGAAGTGGCTGAAGTCCGTACAGAACAAGGACGGCGGCTGGGGGTACGCCGCGGGCGGTGCGAGCGACACCAACTCGACCGCCGTCGTGATCGGCGCGCTGGACGCGGCCGGCACCGACCCGAAGGCGGTGTCGTCGAAGGACGACAAGACGCCGTACGACGCCCTGCTCAGCCTGTCGATCGGCTGCGGGAAGAAGGGCAGCGGCGCCTTCGCGTTCCAGCCGGACAAGAAGGGCGGCCTCGCGGCGAACGCGGACGCCACCGCGGCAGGCGTGCTCGGCGCCCTGGGCAAGGGGTTCGTGACGAAGGCCGGCAAGTCGTCCGGGGACTTCACCTGTGCCGGCGGTGACACCTTCGACCCCGCGGACGCGGCGCACAACGGCGCCTCCTTCCTCGCCGAGTCGCTGAAGAAGTCCCCCTACCTGAAGTCCGCCCTGGCCGGTGCCGAGGACCAGCCCGACTACGGCAACACCGCCGACGCCGTCGTGGCGCTCGCGGCCGCGGGCTCGGCGTCGGCGGCGAAGCAGCCCCTCGCCTGGCTGGAGAAGAACTCCGGCGCCTGGGCGGCGAAGGCCGGCCCGGCCGCGTACGCGCAGCTGATCTTCGCGGCGCACGCCACCGGCACGGACCCGCGCGACTTCGGCGGCGCGGACCTGGTCGAGCGGCTGGGCGCGACGGGCCCGGCGGCCCGGGCCGCCGGCGACTCGGCCACCCTTGACACCGAGCAGAAGGACGACAGCGGTCTCGGTGTCTGGTGGATCGTCGGTGTCGGCCTGGTCGCCGGTATCGGCGTCGGCTTCCTGATCAGCGGCCGCAACAGGAAGCGTCAGCTGTGAGCCGGCGCGGTACGGCCGCCCTGGCCGGCGTCCTCGCCGGCCTGCTGCTGCTCGTCCTCGGCGGAGCGGGCCAGGCCCAGGCCGTCGGCTACCGCTACTGGTCCTTCTGGGACCTGACCGGCGGGAAGTGGACGTACGCGACGCAGGGGCCGTCGACCGCGCGGCCGTCCGACGGCGAGGTGCAGGGCTTCCGCTTCGCGGTGAGCGAGGACTCGCGGCAGGCGGTGCAGCCCCGCGGGAAGACGGACTTCGCCGCCATCTGCGCCGGGACCCCCGCCCGGACGAGCAAGAAGCGGATCGCTCTCGTCCTCGACTTCGGTACGGCGGCGGACGCGCCGTCCGGCGAGGCGCCGCCGCGGACCCGTACCGCCTGCGCACGTGTCCGCGCCGACGCCACCACGGCCGACGCGCTCGCCACGGTCGCGAAGCCCCTGCGCTACGACACCAACGCGCTGCTGTGCGCCATCGCGGGATACCCGCGGACCGGCTGCGGCGAACAGGTCGCGGCCGCCGAGCCGCAGACGTCCGCCCGCCCCGGAACCGGAACCGACGACGACGGCCCGTCCGTGGGACTGCTCGGGGGCATCGCCGCGGTGGTGCTGCTGGGCGGGGCCGCGGTCTGGCAGTCCCGGCGCCGTCGGAGTTGAGCTGAGGTGGACGCGTTGACCGTCCGCGCCGGAGCAGGCCGTACGCGCGCGGGAGGAACCCTTGGCCGGTGGACAGCCCTCCGCTCGGCCGAAGCCGGCAGGGGCGGGCGGCGGCAGCGGCCGGCGCGCGCTGTCGTGACGGAGCGGCGCCGTACCCGCGCGCCCGAGGCGAACCGGGCCAACGCCCTGCACCCGGGCGCCTGGTGGATCTGGGCCCTCGGCCTCGGTACCGCCGCGTCGCGAACCACCAATCCCCTCCTGCTCGCGCTGCTCATCGGCACGGCCGGATACGTCGTGGCGGCCCGCCGGAGCGACGCCCCCTGGGCCCGCTCGTACGGCGCGTTCGTGAAGCTGGCGATGGCGGTCCTCGGCATCCGTCTCGTGTTCGCGGTGTTCCTCGGCTCGCCGATCCCGGGGACGCATCTCGTCGTCACACTCCCCGAAGTGCCGCTCCCCCACTGGGCGCAGGGCATCCGCATCGGCGGCCGGGTCACCGCCGAGGGCCTGGTCTTCGCCCTGTACGACGGCATGAAACTGGCCACGCTCCTCATCTGCGTGGGCGCCGCGAACGCTCTCGCGAACCCGACGCGGCTGCTGAAGTCGCTGCCGGGCGCGCTGTACGAGGCGGGCGTGGCGGTCGTCGTCGCGCTGACGTTCGCGCCGAACCTGATCGCGGACGCCCAGCGGCTGCGGGCCGCCCGCCGGCTGCGCGGCCGCCCCGACCGTGGCCTGCGCGGACTGCTGCACGTCGGACTCCCGGTCCTGGAGGGCGCATTGGAGCGCTCGGTCGCCCTGGCGGCGGCCATGGACGCGCGCGGCTACGGCAGGACCGCCGAGGTACCGCCCGCCGTCCGCCGCACCACCGCCGTGCTGACGCTGGGCGGCCTGCTCGGCGTCTGCGTGGGCACGTACGGACTGCTGACCGCGGAGGGCGGGAGCTACGGCCTGCCGCTGCTGCTCGCCGGGCTGGCCTCGGCGCTCGGCGGTCTCGGCCTCGGCGGCCGGCGCTCGCTGCGGACGCGCTACCGGCCGGACGTCTGGGGGGTGCGGGCGTGGCTGGTCTCGGCCTCGGGGGTCGCGGTGGCCGCGCTGCTGATCGTGTCCGGGTCCCACGACCCGGCCGCCCTGCAACCCGGTGTCGTACCACTGACCGCTCCGGCCCTCCCGCTGTGGCCGGCCGCCGCGATCCTGCTCGGTCTGCTCCCCGCCTTCGTCGCCCCCGCCCCGGCCGGGGCCCCCTCAGCCAAGGAGTCCTCATGATCCGCTTCGCGGACGTCTCCGTGACCTACGAGGGAGCGGCCCGACCGACCGTCCAGGGGCTGGACTTGGAGGTCCCGGAGGGTGAACTGGTGCTCCTCGCCGGGCCGTCCGGGGTGGGCAAGTCGACGGTGCTCGGCGCGGTGAGCGGTCTGGTGCCGCACTTCACGGGCGGCACCCTGCGCGGCCGGGTCACCGTCGCCGGGCGGGACACGCGCACGCACAAGCCGCGCGAGCTCGCGGACGTCGTGGGCACAGTCGGCCAGGACCCCCTTTCACACTTCGTCACCGACACGGTCGAGGACGAACTCGCCTATGGAATGGAGTCGTTGGGCCTCGCGCCGGACGTGATGCGGCGCCGGGTGGAGGAGACCCTGGACCTGCTGGGTCTGGCGGAGCTGCGCGACCGGCCCATCGCCACGCTGTCCGGCGGCCAGCAGCAGCGGGTCGCCATCGGCTCGGTGCTCACCCCGCACCCCGAGGTGCTGGTCCTCGACGAGCCGACGTCCGCCCTTGACCCCGGCGCGGCCGAGGAGGTCCTCGCCGTCCTCCAGCGCCTCGTCCACGACCTCGGTACGACCGTCTTCCTGGCCGAGCACCGGCTGGAGCGGGTGATCCAGTACGCGGACCGGGTCGTCCTGCTGCCCGCGCCGGGTGCCGCGCCGGTGCTCGGCACGCCCTCCGAGGTGATGGCCGTCTCCCCGGTTTTCCCGCCGGTGGTGGACCTGGGCCGGCTGGCGGGCTGGTCGCCCCTGCCGCTGACGGTCCGCGACGCCCGGCGCGCCGCGGGCCCCCTGCGCGAGCGCCTCGCGCCGCTCACACCGGACCCTTCGGCGGCAACCGCCCCGGCCCCCGGGATCACGCCGGATGCCGGAGCGGCCCCCGGGCCCTCGGTCTCCCGCCTCCCCCGCTTCCTCCGTCGGCGCGGCACCCACGACGCCTCGCCCCCCGCACGGACAGCGGTGGTCGAGGCGCTGGCCGTCCGGCGCGGCCGGGTCGAGGCGCTGCGGCGGGTCGATCTCACGGTCGTCCCCGGCGAGACCGTCGCGCTGATGGGCCGGAACGGCGCCGGGAAGTCCACCCTGCTCGGCGCCCTCGTGGGCCTGGTCGAGCCCACCGCCGGGTCGGTGCGGGTGGGCGGCGCGGCCCCGCACCGGACCGCATCACGGGACCTCGTACGCCGTGTCGGTCTCGTACCGCAGGAACCACGCGATCTGCTGTACGCGGACACGGTGGCCGGGGAGTGCGCGGCGGCCGACGGGGACGCCGGGGCCGCGCCCGGCACCTGCCGCGGCCTGGTCTCGGAGCTGCTGCCGGGGATCGGCGACGGGACGCATCCGCGCGATCTGTCGGAGGGGCAGCGGCTGGCGCTGGCGCTGGCCGTCGTCCTGACCGCGCGCCCTCCGCTGCTGCTGCTCGACGAGCCGACCCGGGGTCTCGACTACGCGGCGAAGGCCCGGCTGGTGGCCGTGCTGCGGGGGCTGGCCGCCGACGGTCACGCCATCGTGCTGGCCACCCATGACGTGGAGCTGGCCGCCGAGCTGGCTCATCGGGTGGTGATCCTCGCGGACGGCGAGGTCGTCGCCGACGGCCCCACCGCCGAGGTCGTCGTCGCGTCCCCGTCCTTCGCACCGCAGGTGACGAAGATCCTCGCTCCGCAGCGGTGGCTCACGGTCGCCCAGGTCAGGGAGGCCCTCGCGTGACCGCCCCGCAGGCCGCCCGGACCCGGCCGGAGCTCCCGTCCGCACCGCAGCGCCAGGCCCGCGCCGTCCGGCTCGGGGCCCGTTCCGTCGCCGCTCTCGCCCTGGTCAGCGCGGTGGGCGTGGCGGGCTTCGCCTGGCCGCTCGTGGCCGGACCCGGCTCGCAGGTGAACGCGCACAGCCAGGACGCGCCCTGGCTCTTCGCCGGGCTTCTGGTCCTGCTCGTCGGGGTGGTCGCCGCGACGATCTCCGAGTCGGGGCTCGGGCCCAAGGCCGTCGCCATGCTGGGCGTGCTGGCCGCCACCGGGGCCGCGCTGCGGCCGATCGGGGCAGGCACCGCCGGGATCGAGCCGATGTTCTTCCTGCTGGTGCTGAGCGGGCGGGTGCTCGGGCCCGGCTTCGGGTTCGTGCTCGGGGCGGTGACCATGTTCGCGTCGGCGCTGCTCACCGGCGGGGTCGGGCCGTGGATGCCGTTCCAGATGCTGGCCATGGGGTGGTTCGCGATGGGGGCCGGGCTGCTGCCGGGACCCGACCGGCTGCGTGGGCGCGGGGAGCTGCTGATGCTCGCCGGGTACGGCTTCGTGGCCGCCTTCGCCTACGGCACCGTCATGAACCTCGCCGGCTGGCCCTTCATGGCCGCCCTGACCTCCACCGTCGCCTTCGACCCGGACGGCGCGGTCCCGGCCAACCTGGCCCGTTTCCTCGCGTACTGCATGGCCACCTCGCTCGGCTGGGACCTGGGCCGGGCCGTCGTCACCGTCGTACTGACGCTCACGCTCGGCGCGACCCTCCTCAAGGCACTGCGCAGAGCGACCCGGCGGGCCGCTTTCGAGACCCCCGTCACGTTCCGGGAGCCCTGAGCTGCGACCCGGGTCACAGCCGCCGAACGCACCCGGTTGACTCCCGTGCGCCTGCTGTTACATGCGGGGTGAACCAGCCCACAGGACCTTGGTCCTCTACGAAGCCCGGCCGTAGACCGAAAGTGCTGACATGTACGCGTCCTCAACCCCTCTGACCTGGGAATTGAGAGCCAGATCACAAAAGGCACTTTCGCCCCCGATGCGACCACAACTAGTAAAAGGGGTCATTGCGGACGCGTCTCAAGCCTGTTTCTCTGGAGGAGTCGCCAGGCGCCGACGTGCCCTCCCGGGCCTCGGCGCCGCTGTATGCCCCCGCCACCAGCGTGTGGTCACGGCGTACCGGCGCACCCCCGTCCCCGAAGAAAAGGTTCTCCGTGTCCGTCTCTGTCATCCGCCGCATCGCTTCCCCGAAGAAGGTCCTCACCACCGCCGCCGTGGCTGCCGCCACGACCGGCATGGTCCTGGCCGCGTCCCCCGCCCAGGCCGCCACCACCTCGACCTCCTCCGCCCAGTCGATCGCGCACAAGATGATCCCGGACGCCTCGCAGTACACCGCGTTCAGCAAGATCGTCGAGCACGAGAGCGGCTGGAACGTCAAGGCCACCAACTCCTCGTCCGGTGCCTACGGTCTGGTCCAGGCGCTGCCCGGCTCGAAGATGGCTTCGAAGGGCTCCGACTGGAAGACCAACCCCGAGACGCAGATCAAGTGGGGTCTGGACTACATGAACTCCCGCTACGGCAGCCCGGCCGCCGCCTGGAACTTCTGGCAGGCCAACGGCTGGTACTGACCGGCGTGACCGGTGCACACCGGCACCACCCGGCAGTCCCCTGTACGCGAAGGCGGCGGCCCCCGATCCCCGGGGCCGCCGCCTTCGTCCTGTTGTACGGCCGCTTCCGCGGTCAGGAACCGCTCACGGCGTCGAACCACCGCACCACCTGCGGCGCGGACACCTGGAACGTCCCGAAGTGGTCCAGGTCCCCCTGGTCCAGCACGGAAGCCCGGGCCCCCCGCTCCGCCAGCCGCGCGGCACAGCCGCGCGCGTTCGCCATCGGTACGTCGGTGTCGGCCGCCCCCGCGTACAGCCGCACCGGCGCGGCCGGCTTCCAGTCGCAGCCGTGGTCGTTCACCCGCATCGCCGCCAGCAGGTCGCCCGCGGGGTGCCGCAGCTTCTCGTAGAAGGCGGGCGTGAGCAGCTCCTTCACCGAGGCCGGCAGCGCCCGCACGATGTCCTCCTCCTCGTGCTTCCCGTCGTACAGCCCCTCGACCCGGTTCGCGTAGGGGGCGCGGAAGACGTCGGCCGGGTCCTTGTAGAGGGGGTGCAGCCGGTTCTGGGCGACCAGCCAGTACGAGGTGTAGAGGACGCCGCTCGTGTCGTTGACCCGGCCGTCGAAGAGCGCCGGGATCTCCACGCCCTCCAGGTCGTAGGGGCCACTGACCGGGGCCAGCGCCTTCAGCCGGAAATGCCGGTCCGCCCCCTCCTCCAGCGCCCGGCCGAGCGCCATCGCCACCTGCCCGCCCTGCGAGAAGCCGGTCGCGTAGACGTCCCCGGTGAGCGGTCGGTCCAGCTGCCGGGCCGCCGTACGCGCGGCGCGCATCATGTCGACGGAGGCGGTCACCGAGGAGCGGGTGTCCATGTAGGGGTGGCGGCCGGGGCCCCCGCCCAGACCGAGGTAGTCGGGCGCGGCGACCGCGCGGCCGGCGCCGGCGTGCAGATAGGACGGGATGCGCCCGAAGTCCTCCTCGGCGGAAGGGGCGTAGCTCCGGTTGACCATGGTGCCGTGGGTGTCCGAAACCAGGTCGAGGCGGTGGTCGCCGCCCGTGGGCAGCGTGAGCAGCCCGGTGGCGGTGGTGGGCTCGCCGTACGGGCCGACGGTCCGGTACGTGAGCCGGTACGCGCGGACGCCGTACCGCACGGAGTCCGCCGCCGTACCGCGCTCGGCCAGGAAGGCCTTGACCTGGGCGGTGTCGCGCACGGCGACGAGGGTGACGGAGACCAGGGCACCGCGCCGCGCACCGGCATCCACTCCGGCCGAGGGAGCGCGGACCGATACCGCACCGGCCGGCCCCGGGCGGTCCAGCGCGGTGGCGGCCGGTGCCGCGGCGATCCCCGCGAGCAGGAGGGCCGCCGTCGCGGCGAGCCCCTGCCGCGTACGCCAATTGCGCCGTGTTTCAATGGATTTGACGGACTTGCACGTGTCGTCGCTCATGCCCCTGACGCTACGGACGCACGGTTCGCCCGGACATCCGAGAGCCCCCCGCGCCCGTGGTGGACCTGAGTGCACCCCGACCATCCCGCTGACCGGAGGCCGCCATGACCACAGACGCCCCGACCCATGATCCGGAGGCGCGCGGACTGCGGCTGCCGGTCGTGCTGCTGGCGCTGACCGTGGTGAGCGGATTCATCGACGCGGTGAGCTATCTGGGGCTCGGGCACGTCTTCACCGCGAACATGACCGGCAATGTCGTGGTGCTCGGGTTCGCGGCGGCGGGCGCGCCCGGCTTCTTCGCGCCGCACTCGCTGACGTCCCTGGGGGCGTTCCTGGTGGGGGCGGCGGCGGGTGGCCGGATCGCGGTGCGGCTCGGCGGGGGCTCGCGCCGCGCCTGGACCCGGATCACGCTCGCCGCCGAGGCGGTCCTGGTGGGTGTGACCGCCGTGGTCGCCTTCGCGGCGCCGGGCGCGGTCGGCACGACGTACACCCTGATCGCGGTCACCGCCTTCGCCATGGGGCTGCGCAACGCGACGGTCCGCCGGCTGGGCGTGCCCGATCTGACGACCACCGTGCTGACGATGACCCTGACCGGGCTCGCCGCCGACTCCCGGCTGGCCGGCGGCGTGGGCCCCCGTTCCCCGCGCCGTTCGGCCTCGGTGGTCGCGATGCTGGCGGGCGCCCTGCTCGGCGCGTGGCTGGTGCTCCACCACGGCCTGGGCGTCCCGCTGCTGGTCGCGGCCGTGGCCACCGCGGTGCTGGCCGCGACGGCCTCGGGCCGCGAGTGAGCGCGTGACGGCCTCGGACCACGAGTGAGCGCGTGACGGCCTCGGACCACGAGTGAGCGCGTGACGGCCTCGGACCACGAGTGAGCAAACCGCGGCAGCCTCGGGCCGCGCATGAGCACCGTAACGGCCTCGGGCCGCGAGTGAACGCCGGTCCGGGCCGGCTCCGTCACAAGCGCTGAATGATGGTCCCGGTGGCCAGCCCGCCGCCCGCGCACATCGTGATCAGCGCGAACTGCTTGTCGCGGCGCTCCAGTTCGTGCAGGGCGGTGGTGATCAGCCGTGCTCCCGTCGCCCCGACAGGGTGCCCGAGGGCGATCCCGCCGCCGTTGACGTTGACCTTCTCCAGGTCCTGTTCGAAGACCTGGGCCCAGCTCAACACCACCGACGCGAAGGCCTCGTTGATCTCGACGATGTCGATGTCCCTCAGTGACATGCCCGCCTTGCCGAGGACCGCGCGCGTCGCGTCGATCGGTCCGTCGAGGTGGTAGTGCGGATCCGCGCCGACCAGCGCCTGGGCGACGATCCGGGCACGCGGCCGCAGTTTCAGCGCCCGCGCCATCCGCTTGGACGCCCACATGATCGCGCAGGCGCCGTCGGAGATCTGCGAGGAGTTGCCCGCCGTGTGGACGGCCGTCGGCATCACCGGCTTCAGCCGGGCCAGCGCCTCCATGGACGTGTCGCGCAGCCCCTCGTCCCGGTCCACCAGGCGCCACATGCCCTGGCCGGCCCCCTGCTCCTCCTCGGTGGTGGGCACCTGGACGGCGAACGTCTCGCGCTTGAAGCGCTCCTCGGACCAGGCGTTCGCCGCCCGCTCCTGGGAGATGAGGCCGAGGGAGTCGACGTTCTCGCGGGTCAGCCCGCGGTTGCGCGCGATGCGTTCCGCCGCCTCGAACTGGTTCGGCAGGTCGACGTTCCACTCGTCGGGGAACGGCTTGCCCGGACCGTGCTTGGATCCCGAGCCCAGCGGCACCCGGGACATCGCCTCGACACCGCAGCTGATCCCGACGTCGATCACCCCGGCCGCGACCATGTTGGCGACCATGTGGGAGGCCTGCTGCGAGGACCCGCACTGGCAGTCGACGGTCGTCGCCGCCGTCTCGTACGGCAGGCCCATGGTGAGCCAGGCGACCCGCGCGGGGTTCATGGACTGCTCGCCGGCATGGGTCACGGTGCCGCCGACGATCTGCTCGACGCAGTCGGCGTGGATGCCGGTGCGGCCGAGGAGTTCACGGTAGGTCTCGCCCAGGAGATAGGCGGGGTGCAGATTGGCGAGCGCGCCACCGCGCTTGCCGATGGGCGTGCGAACGGCTTCGACGATCACGGGTTCCGCGGCCATGGGGGCATCGTCCTCTCCTAGGGTCTGTCCGGCGGATCTTGCGGTTCCGTCCCACGGTGCTCGGAAACCGGGTTGAGCGGGGTGTGGTGCGTGCAGCTGCAAGGCGGAGGAGGGAGTCATGGCGGAGCCATGGCGACCGACGACAACGCCGCAGATGTGCGTGCCACACCCCGCGACCTACCGCCCGATCCGCCGGACAGACCCTGGGGCCTGTCCGGCGGATCGGGCCCTGCTGATCCGCGCAGCGCGGGGCGTCCCGGCCCACCCACCGCGCAGAACTAGAACGCGTACTAGTTCTGCGTGCAGTGTGCTGAGCGGAGACCCCGCGCCGCAAGGGTCGTGCAGCCCTCGAAGTCGCGATCTGCACGAGTTCCGCACGCAATTGAGCCTGCCGCACCCCTTGCCACTTGTAGAACCCGTTACTACCTTCACGGCAATTCCCGGTTCCTGATGGGCCGTCAGAACCCGCACCGCCAGAACAAGTAGGCGCGAGATCTGGAGTTGCCGATGCCCTGTCCAGCGCTGCCCGACGGGTTCGATTTCACCGACCCCGATGTGCTGCACCACCGCGTTCCCCTCCCGGAGTTCGCCGAGCTGCGCCGGGCCGAACCGGTCCACTGGATCCCGCAACAGCCCGGCATCGCCGGGTTCGAGGACGACGGCTACTGGGCCGTCACCCGGCACACGGACGTCAAGTACGTCTCCACGCATCCGGAGTTGTTCTCCTCGTTCCTCAACACCGCGGTCATCCGCTTCAACGAGCGCATCCAGCGCGAACAGATCGAGGTCCAGCGGCTGATCATGCTCAACATGGATCCGCCCGAGCACACCCGGGTCCGCCAGATCGTGCAGCGCGGCTTCACCCCGCGCGCCATCCGCTCCCTCGAAGCCACCCTGCGCGCACGTGCCCACTCGATCGTCGAGAGCGCCCTCGCCGGCGCCGCACCCGACGGCTCCTTCGACTTCGTCACCCAGGTCGCCTGCGAACTGCCCCTCCAGGCGATAGCCGAGCTCATCGGCGTCCCCCAGGACGACCGCACCAAGATCTTCGACTGGTCCAACAAGATGGTGGCGTACGACGACCCGGAGTACGCGATCACCGAGGAGGTCGGCGCCGAGTCGGCCACCGAACTCATCTCGTACGCGATGAACATGGCCGCCGACCGCAAGCAGTGCCCGGCCAAGGACATCGTCAGCACCCTGGTCGCGGCGGAGGACGAGGGCAACCTCGCCTCCGACGAGTTCGGCTTCTTCGTGCTGCTGCTCGCCGTCGCGGGCAACGAGACGACCCGCAACGCCATCACGCACGGCATGCACGCCTTCCTCACCCACCCCGACCAGTGGGACCTCTACAAACGCGAGCGCCCGAAGACGACCGCCGAGGAGATCGTCCGCTGGGCAACGCCGGTCGTCTCCTTCCAGCGCACCGCGACCCAGGACACCGAACTGGGCGGGCAGCAGATCAGGAAGGGCGAACGCGTCGGCATCTTCTACTCCTCCGCCAACAACGACCCGGAGGTCTTCGAGGGCCCCGAGGTCTTCGACATCACCCGCGACCCGAACCCGCACCTCGGCTTCGGCGGCGGAGGCCCGCACTTCTGTCTGGGCAAGTCCCTGGCCACCCTGGAGATCGACCTCATCTTCAACGCCATCGCCGACGCGATGCCCGATCTGCGTCTGGCCGGCGACCCGCGCCGGCTGCGCTCGGCCTGGCTGAACGGGGTCAAGGAGCTCCAGGTCACCCGCGGCTGACCCACTCGGGCCGGCGGCCTCCCGGCACCGCCGGCCCGTTCCGAGGGAGGCAGGGGCACCCCCCTACGCCCGCCCCTGCCTCCCCCGCGAGCGGTGGTGCGGAGTTCCCGACAGTGAACCGACCTTCTACGGTTGGCGTCTTCACGGTGACTCCGCTCAACCGCCCGGAACGGAAACGCGATCTGTGCCGCCCACCATCGAGACCACTGCCGGGCCGGCCGCCCGGCAGCCCGCAGCACGCCGGACCGCTCTCCGCTCCTGGCGGCCGCACCCCGTCCCGCTGCTCGCGCTCGCCCTCGCCGTCCCGCTGTACGCGCTGTGGGCCGCGTATCTCGGGACGGGCGGCGGTGACCTCGCGGCGCAGGTGGCATGGCGCGACTTCACCGGGCAGCACCCGGGCACGCCGTACAACCTCTCCTGGTACGGCGGGATCCACGTGGCGAGCTACAGCCTGCTGTCGCCCTATCTGATGGCGGCCCTCGGGGTGCGGACCGTCACGGTCCTGGCCGGGCTCGCCGCGTCGTGGCTCGCCGCGTGCCTCCTCGTCCGCAGCGGGATGCGGCGACCGCTGTGGCCCGCGCTGCTGGCCACGCTCACCCTCTGGGCCAACGTGGCCTCCGGGCGGTCGACCTTCGCGCTGGGCACCGCCGTCGGGCTCGCCGCCTGTCTGGCGGTGACGGGCCCGGCCCGGCGGCCTGCGGTGGCCGCGGTGTGTGCCGCGCTGGCCACCATGGCGAGCCCGGCTGCCGGGCTGTTCCTGCTGGTCGTCGGCGCGGCCCGGCTGCTGACGCGGGAGTTCGCGACCGCCGCCGCACTCCTTGCGCCCCCGGTCGTGGTGATCGGGGCGACAAGCCTGCTGTTCCCCCTCGACGGTGTGCAGCCGATGCAGACCGACGACATCTGGAAACCGCTGCTCTTCGGCGCCGTCCTCGCCGTGGCGGGACCACGCGAGTGGCGCGCGCTGCGGTGGGGCGCCCTGGTCTACATGGCGGGGATCGTGCTGACGGCGCTGATCGACTCGCCGGTCGGCTCGAACGTCGTACGCCTCGCCGAGCTCTTCGCCCCGCCCGTGCTGCTCGCCGCGCTCCTGGCGCCGGGGCTGCACGCCGTACGGCGCGTCGACGCATTACGCCGTGCCGCCCTGGCGCTCGCGCTCGCCCTGTCGGTGAACTGGGTGGCCCAGCACACGGTCCAGGTCCTGAGGATGTCGACCCCGGTGCCCGTCTGGGCGACGCACACCGAGGGCGTGGTGGCGGCGCTCGACCGGCTCGGGGCCGACCGCACCCGCGTCGAGGTCGTCCCGGCCGTCAACCACCGCGAGACCACCGCCCTGGCCCCTTACGTCGACACCGCGCGGGGCTGGAACCGCCAGGTGGACGTGGAGCGCGGCGCCCTCTTCTACGACGGTTCGTTCTCCGCGCACACGTACCGAGACTGGCTCGACCGCTGGGCGGTGGGGTTCGTCGTCCTGCCGGCGGGCACCCCGGACTGGGCCGCCGAGGACGAGGCCGCCCTGGTGCGATCCGGCCCTGACTGGCTGGAGCCCGTCTGGCGGGACGCCCACTGGCGGGTCTACCGCGTCCGGGACGCGACCGCGCTGGTCTCGGGCCCCGCCTCCGTCGTACGGGCCGGCGCCGCGGCGCTGACCGTGCGCGTCGAGAAGGCGGGACCGGTCACCGTCCGGATCGCCTACTCGCGCTGGCTGCGCGCGGACGGCGGGTGTCTGGAGCGGGCCGGTCAGTGGACCCGGCTCCGGGTGAGCGAGCCGGGCGAGTACCGGATCAGCTCTTCGTACCGACTGCCGTGGCAGGGGGGCTGCTGACCGAAGGGTCCCGCTCCCGTTCCGGCTCGGCGGCGACGGCCGCCGCCCGGGGCCCGGACAGCAGATAGGTGAGCCCGAAGCCGGCGCCGATCACGGCCGCCCCGCCGACCGCGTCCAGCACCCAGTGGTTGCCGGTCGCGACGATGGCGGACACCGTCAGCAGCGGATGCAGCACGCCCAGCGCCTTCATCCACCACTTCGGGGCCAGTACGACGATGACGATGCCGCACCACAGGGACCAGCCGAAGTGCAGCGAGGGCATCGCCGCGTACTGGTTGGTGACCGCGGTCATCGTCCCGTAGTCCGGCTTGGCGAGGTTCTGCGCGCCGTGCACGGTGTCGATGAAGCCGAGGCCGGGCATCAGCCGCGGCGGCGCCAGCGGGTACAGCCAGAAGCCGACCAGGGCGAGCAGCGTGCCGAGGCCCAGCGCGGACCGAGCCCAGCGGTAGTCCGCGGGCCGGCGGGCGTAGAGCACGCCGAGGATCGTCAGCGGCACCACGAAGTGGAACGACTCGTAGTAGAAGCTGAAGAAGTTCTCCAGCCACGGGACCTGCACGACCGCGTGGTTGATGCCGTGCTCGACGTCTAAGAAGAGCGCCTTCTCCAGCGAGTGGATCTCGTGGCCGTGCTTCTCGGCGGCGGCGCGCCCGCCGGTCGCCGCGAGCCGCACGGAGGAGTACGCGGAGTAGAAGACGCGGATCAGCAGCAGTTCGAGCAGCAGGCTCGGCCGGGTGAGCACCCGGCGCCAGAACGGGAACAGCGGCACCCAGTGCAGCCGGGCCGGACGGGCGGGCGCGTACTGGGTGGGGGTGGGCGCGCGGAACGAGGGCGACTTCAAGGACAGGAACGGGACGGCGCAGGAGGCGGCGAGGGCCACGATCAGCAGGACGTTCTCACGGACCGGGTACATCACCGGCATGTTCGGCAGCAGCGCCTTGGCGGGCAGTGTCATCGCGAGGACGACGGCCACCGGCCAGACGAACCGGTCCGAGGTGCGCCGGCCGGCCCGGCCGACCACCGCGAGCAGCACCCACAGCAGCTGGTGCTGCCAGGTCGTCGGGGAGACCGCGACCGCGACACAGCCGGTGACGGCCACCGCGAGCAGCAGCTGCCCGTCGCGTGCGTAGCGCACGGCGCGGCGCAGGCCGACGACCGCGACCGCCACCCCGAGGACCAGGAACAGGCCGATCTCCAGCGGCCCCGCCAGGCCGAATCGCAGCAGCGCGCCGTGCAGGGACTGGTTGGCGAGATCGTCGGCCTGACCGCCGAGCCCGACGCCCGCCAGGTGGTGCACCCAGTAGGTGTACGAGTCGTGCGGCAGCGCGGCCCAGGCGAGCAGGGTGCTCGCGGCGAACGTGCCACCGGTGGCCACGGCGGCACGTCTGCGCCCGGTGAACCACAGCAGCGGCGCGAAGAGCAGCACGGTCGGCTGGAGCGCCGCGCCGACCCCGATCAGGACACCGCTCGCGCGCTCCCCGCGGGCGGCGAAACAGCCGAGCAGGACGAGCAGGACCGGGATGATGCTGGTCTGGCCGAGGTAGAGCGTGTTGCGCACCGGCAGGGAGAGCATCAGCAGGCTGATCACCACGGGCGCGGCCAGCAGCCGCGAGCGCCGGGTCACCGGCTGCGGCAGGGCGCGCGCCACGATCAGGCCGAGCGCCACGACGAGCAGCAGCGTGCCGAAGGTCCAGCCCCAGCCGAGGGCCTGTTCCGCCGAACGAGTGAGGGGCTTGAGGACGAGACCGGCGAACGGGGTGCCGGTGAACTGCGTCGAGTCGTACAGCGAGCCCTTCACATGCAGGACGCCGTCCGGGCCGACCCAGGTCTCCAGGTCCGTCAGCCGATCGCCCTTCGGCGTGCCGAGGACGGCGGTGACCTGCCGTACGGCCAGGACGGCGGCGATCAGCCAGAGGCCTGCGCGGGCCGCTTCCAGCCGTGCCCGGGCCGTCCCGGCGGCCCCTGTCCCGAAGGCATCCCCCGGTCGCCCTCTGCGCTCCGCATTCGCCACGCCGCGTCGGCCCTCCCGCCCCGTCAGTCACGCCCGTATGTCCGTGTCCGAACCCTATGAGGCTCGCATTCCCCCTGGGGAGAGACGCAGGCAACCCGTGCTTCACCTGGCGTCCGCCCACCTTTTGTCCGGATGACGATAGTGGGCGGACGGTTCGGTTCCTTCCACGGGCCGCGACAAAGATCACAACCAGCCGTCCGGAAAGTGCCCCTCGGGCCCGCCGTCACGCCTGCATACGCGGCATTTATGTGCACTGTGCGGTGGGTCGTGCACGGCACGTGAGAGCGGTGAGTGCCCCTATCGTCGGTTTTCGGCCCGCTTCGTCAGGGGCGCTGTCCTTGTCCCCGTCGAAAGGCAGGCGAGCGGAATCTTGCCGACCGTCACCCCCGTCGCTCCCGTCGTATCCGCCGCGCCACCGGCCCCCGCAGGACCGGAGGTCACGGTCACCGACCCCGCCCTGGTGAAACGAGCCGTCAAGGCCGCCGCACTCGGCAACGCGATGGAGTGGTTCGACTTCGGTGTCTACAGCTACATCGCGGTGACGCTGGGCAAGGTGTTCTTCCCGTCGGGCAACCCCACCGCGCAGCTGCTCTCCACGTTCGGCGCGTTCGCCGCGGCCTTCCTGGTCCGCCCCCTCGGCGGTCTGGTCTTCGGCCCTCTCGGTGACCGCATCGGCCGCCAGAAGATCCTCGCGCTCACCATGATCATGATGGCTGCGGGCACCTTCGCGATCGGCCTGATCCCGTCGTACGGGACCATCGGCGTCGGCGCTCCCCTGCTGCTGCTCGCGGCCCGCCTGGTGCAGGGCTTCTCGACCGGCGGCGAGTACGCGGGCGCCTCCACCTTCATCGCCGAGTACGCGCCGGACAAGAAGCGCGGATTCTTCGGAAGCTGGCTGGAGTTCGGCACGCTCGCCGGATACATCGGCGGTGCCGGCCTGGTGACCCTGATGACCGCCCTGCTGTCCAGCGACGACCTGCTGTCCTGGGGCTGGCGCATCCCGTTCCTGATCGCCGGCCCGATGGGCATCATCGGCCTCTACCTGCGGATGCGCCTGGAGGAGACCCCGGCGTTCGCCGCGGAGCTGGCGAAGGCCTCGCGCAAGGAGAAGGACCGCCCCAGGGTGCCGCTGCGCGCGATGGTGAGCGGCCAGTGGAAGGCGCTGCTCCTGTGCATGGGCCTGGTGCTGGTCTTCAACGTCACCGACTACATGCTGCTGTCGTACATGCCGAGCTATCTGACCAGCGAGCTGAAGTACGACGAGACGCACGGTCTGCTCGTCGTCCTCGGCGTGATGGCGCTGATGATGGTCGTGCAGCCCTTCGCGGGCGCCCTGACCGACCGCATCGGGCGCCGTCCGGTGATCGCGGCCGGCTGCGCGGGCTTCCTGGCGCTGTCCGTCCCGGCCATTCTGCTGATCCGCCAGGGCAGCCTGCTCGCCGTCGCCCTCGGCATGGGCGCGCTCGGTCTGCTCCTGGTCTGCTTCACCGCCGCGATGCCGGCGGCGCTGCCCGCGCTCTTCCCGACGAAGGTCCGCTACGGATCGCTCTCCATCGGCTTCAACGTCTCCGTCTCGCTCTTCGGCGGCACGACCCCGCTGGTGGTCACGGCGCTCATCGGGGCGACCGGGAACATGATGATGCCCGCGTACTACATGATGGCCGCCGCCGTGATCGGCGGAGCGGCGGTGTGGTTCATGACGGAGTCGGCCGGCAAGCCGCTGCCCGGGTCCGCGCCCGCGGTGGAACCGGCCGCGGACGCGCAGGCCCGCTGACCCACGGCCCCGCCGCCCCGGAACCGCGGCCTCCGTCGCGCGCCGTCCGGTGGTGCCATCACCGCTCGCCATCCAGAGGTGCCCGCGTCGCCCGCGCGGGCATCTCCGCCGATCGGCTGACCCGGTGCGATCGACCGGGCAAGACGCTGACAAGCGCCCATGTGCACGACTATATTCCTTAGCGGAACTAGTTAGCTCCTCTAACTAGATACACGAAAGGCATTGGTGCATGAGCGAGTCGCAGCTCTGGAACGACGTCGACGACTACTTCACCACCCTCCTCTCCCCGCCCGACGAGACGCTGTCCGCGGCCCTGCGCGACAGCGAGGCGGCCGGGCTGCCGCCCATCAACGTCGCGCCGAACCAAGGCAAGTTGCTCCAGCTCCTCGCCCAGATCCAGGGCGCCCGCCGCATCCTGGAGATCGGCACGCTCGGCGGCTACAGCACGATCTGGCTGGGCCGCGCGCTCCCCGCCGACGGCCGGCTCGTCACCCTGGAGTACGACACCACGCATGCCGAGGTCGCCCGCCGCAATCTCGCGCGCGCGGGCCTCGACAAGATCTCCGAGGTGCGGGTGGGCCCGGCCCTGGAGTCGCTGCCCAAGCTGGCCGACGAGCAGCCCGAACCCTTCGACCTCGTCTTCATCGACGCCGACAAGGTCAACAATCCGCACTACGTCGAGTGGGCGGTCAAACTCACCCGCCCCGGCAGCCTGATCGTCCTCGACAATGTCGTCCGCGGCGGCAGGGTCACCGAGGCGGGCAGCGACGACCCGAGTGTGCGGGGCACCCGGGCCGCGCTCGAACTGTTCGCCTCCCACCCGAAGTTGACCGGTACGGCGATCCAGACGGTGGGCAGCAAGGGGTACGACGGGTTCGCGCTGGCGCGGGTGCTGGCCTGACGGTCCGAAGCGGCGCCGGGGCTCATGCCTCGTGGTAGAAGCCGACGTTCACGCTGCGCGGACCGGTGCGGTCCTGGATGACCAGCTCCCCGGAGCCGCCCTGCGGCAGCTTGGCCGTTCCGCCGTACGGAAGGGTCTGCGGCGGGAATCCGGCCAGCGTCAGCCGCACCTCGGACGACGGGTCGGGGTGCGAGCCGCGCAGCCAGCTGACCTGCCAGGTCCCGTCGGGTCCGCACAGGAACTCCAGGTGGACCCGGGAGACGAACAGCCAGTCGTCCGGCGTGGCCAGCCGGCACACGGCCTTGTCCCGGCCCAACCGCAGCACGGCGCCCGGGTCGCTGGGCGCGTCGGCCATCAGCATGCCGGCCGTCGCCCCGGCGTCCGCCCCGGAGACCGAGGCCATGGTGAGTTCGAGCACGTGCGCTCCTTCGGGTCCAGCGGGTCGTGACCATCCAAGTGTCCATGCACGGAGCGTGGTTGGCGCGCCGCCGCCGCATGATAGATCGCACCATCGTGCTGGCGGGTGAAGTCCGGCACAATGGACACATGACCGAGCGCAAGCCACCGGGCGTCAGCTTCGAGACCTGGATCGACAAACAGATCCGCGAGGCCGAGGCGCGCGGGGAGTTCGCGGAACTCGCCGGCGCGGGCAAGCCGCTGCCGAGCGTCAGCGCCACGTCGTACGACGAACTGTGGTGGATCAAGCAGAAGATGGCCCGCGAAGGACTGTCGGTGCTGCACCCGACGCTGGCTCTGCGCAAGGAGGCCGAGGACGCGCTCGCCGCGGCGGCCGCCGCCCCCTCGGAGCGCGTCGTCCGCCGGATCGTCGAGGACATCAACGCCAAGATCCGCGAAGTGATGTTCAAGCCGCCGCCGGGACCTCCGCTCGGCCTCAAGCCGTACGACGTCGAGGAGATCGTCCGCGACTGGCACGAGCGCCGCGCCGGCTGACACCGCGCGCCACACGGCGAGGCCGCGCCCCGGGACATGGTCCGGGGCGCGGCCTCGCTTCGCACGGGGGCCCGGCCGAGCGGGCCACCGCGACCGCCGCGGGCTCACGTCACCGCGGGC
The DNA here is from genome assembly GCF_042723265.1 of Streptomyces sp. NPDC058371. Classification (NCBI taxonomy): domain Bacteria; kingdom Bacillati; phylum Actinomycetota; class Actinomycetes; order Kitasatosporales; family Streptomycetaceae; genus Streptomyces; species Streptomyces sp. NPDC058371. The sequence goes on from NZ_JBHXJC010000014.1 coordinate 264,868, forward strand.
TCACGTCGCCGCGGGCGTTCCTCGCCTCGCTGCATACGTGCTTCGCCTCGCCGGGTGCGGTGCCGCATCGCCGTGAGGCCGCAGCGTGCAGTGCGGCCTCACCGTCGGCGGTCCGCCCCGCTGCGTGCGGTGCCGCATCGCCGTGAGCCGCACCGCGTGCAGTACGGCCTCACCGTCGGCGGTCCGCCTCGCTGTGTGCGGCGCCGACCGCCGCGCGCGGCACAGACCGCCATGCGCGGCACAGGCCGCCGTATGCAATGGCGCAAGCCGCCGTGTGCAGTGGCGCTCGCTGTGCGTACGACGGCCCGCCCGTGGGCGGGTGTGGGCCGCCGTACGCGCTGCGGGCCGCCGTGCGCCGGGTGTGCCCGGCGTCAGGTGTGCAGCAGCCGTTCCGCCATCTCGCGGTAGTCCCGCAGGGCCAGCCGCAGTTGTTCGGTGTCGGTCTCGGTGCCCTTGTCGTCGCCGGCCCGCTGCCAGGACGCCTGGAGCGTGCGGCGGCGCTGGGTGATCGCGTTCGTGAAGCGCGCGGCCACCTCCTCCAGGACGTGGTCGGCCTCCTCGACGGCCGTACGGGGCCCGTCCACGAAGCCGCCGACGGCGTGCTGGAGCCGCAGGGCGAGCTTGTCGGACTCGTCGTGCGCGAGCAGCGGCGCGCCGTGCCCGTGGCTGCCCTCGCGGCCGGCCGTACGGGTGCCCTCGCGGGGGACCCGGGTGATGCCTTCGCCGCTCGCCGGGGAACCGGCGTCCACGCCGAGCCCCGTGCCGGTGCCCTCACGGACTCCGGGGGTGGCCCCTTCGGCGGTCCTGGCACGACCGTCCTCACCGAGACCTGTTCCGGTGCCCTCGCGGACCCCGGGGGTGGCGCCCTCGGCGGTCCCGGCGCGAGCGCCGTCCTTGCCGAACCCCGTGCCGGTGCCCTCGCGGGCGGCCCTGGCGCGTCCTTCACCGGCCGCGCCGGCGCTCTCGCCGACGCCCGTCGCGGACCGTCCCGCGATCGGGCCGGTGCCCTGCGGCCGGGCGCTCGCCGCGCTCCCGCGATCCGTGGTGCCGCGACCCTCGTCGCGCGCCGCGGTACCGGAGCCCGGAGTGCCCGGAGTCCCCGGAGGGCCCGCCGTACCCGCGGCCTCGTGCGCGGCGGCGGCCTCCCGTGTCTCGGCGGTCTCGCGTCCCGTGGCCGCCTCGGCCTGCCGTGCCTTCTCCCTGCGGTCCGCGCCGCCGTCTGATGTCACATCTGGCATGTCCGTCAACTCCCCTTGGCGTGACGCCTGTTGAACGTCCACGGCGCATGGCCGCGGGAACCGGACGTGGCCGACTCCGGGCCGTCCGCGGCCCGCTCCGTCTCCTGCGTACCGGTGTCCGCGCCGCGCTGGACGGTGTCCTTGCGGTGGGTTTCCTTGCGGTGGGATGTCACGAGGTCCTCGAAGAGCGCGCGGCCCTCGATCAGGGCCTCACGCAGCTCCTCCGTACCGGAGCCGTTCTCGGGCACGGCGGAGTCGGCGCCGGCGTGCGCGGCGGAGTGCACCCGGCGGTAGCCGTGGACGTGCCGCGCGTGGTGCACGGAGAGGGCCTCGACCTGCTCCTCGTAGCGGCCGCCGTCGGGGAAGCCGCGGGCCCCCGCGAGTTCGCCGATCAGCCGGTCCGCCTCGGTCACCGCGTCCCGCGGTGAGTCGACGAAGCGTTCCTGGACGGCGGCCCAGCGGGCCTCGTACTGCTGGCGGGCCGCCGGCTCCAGCGGCGTCTCGCGCAGCGAGCCGTGCCGCTTCACCCGCTCGGTGAGGTCGCGCTCGGCGGCCTTCGCGTCACCGTCGTGCCGGGCGACGGCACGGTCGTACTCGGGCCCGAAGCGCCGCTGCAGGCTGTGCCCGCCCTGCGGCCTGCGGGCTCGGAGGGTCAGGGCGGCCGCGACTAGGGCCACGGCCGCCACGATCACGATCAGAGCGATGATCACGCCTGTGGACATGGGTGCCTTCCGGAGTTCTCGACCCAACGGGCCGGTTCTCCGTCCGGGTTGCCCGCGAGACGCTCCTCAAACGGCGACCGGCCCCCGGGCGCGGTGCGCGACACGGACGAGGGTCGCTCTCGCCGCCGCGGGGCGCCGCCCGGAGGCAAATCCGGTTGCGGGCGGGGTGCGGGGCGTCGCGAGAATGACCGGCATGAACCGGACCACCGCCTCCTGGACCGTCGCCCCCGAACCCTTCGACTCACCGGTCGCCGCCGCGCTGTGGCGGGCGTACTACACGGAGGTCAGCGACCGCTGGTACCAGCTCCACGAAGGCCGCCCGACCGAACCCGGCGAGCTGGAACGGGAGATCGCCGCGGACACCGGGAAGTACCTGGCACCACCCGGTGGCCTGCTGCTGGTGGGCCGGTACGAGGGTGAGCCCGTCGGCAGCGCGGGCTTCCGTCTGACGGAGCCGGGCACCGCCGAGCTCACGCGGGTCTTCGTGCATCCGGAGATGCGCGGCAGGGGCGGTGCCGCGCTCCTGGTGCGGGCGGCGGAGGACGCGGCCCGCGGGCTGGGCGCCGAACGGATCGTGCTCGACACCCGCACCGACCTGGTGGAGGCCCGCGCCCTGTACGCGCGCCTGGGCTACGAGGAAACCGCACCGCGGCACCACCGCGACTACGCCGAGCACTGGTTCACGAAGCTGCTGACGACCTGAACCGACTCAGACGAAACCGCCGCACGACCGCCGGAACCGGCTCGGGCTTCGAGGCCACCGCGGGACCACCTGAACCAGGGCACGCGAAGCCGCGCCACGACCGCCGGAACCGACCGGACTCCGAAACCGCCGCACGACCACCGGAACCGGCTCGGGCTTCGAGGCCACCCCGGGCCCGCCGGAACCAGGGCACGCGAAGCCTCCCCACGACCGCCGGCACCGACCGGACTCCGAAGCCACCGCGGGACCACCTGAACCAGGTCACGCGAAGCCGCCGCGCGACCGCTTCACCTCACCGTCGTGCGGGCGCTCCGCGTCGGAACCGCACAGCTCGGCGTTCAGCTCCTCGACGAGCTGGACCAGGTCCGTGGGGCGGTCCGGGCCCCACCAGTCCCCCAGCAGCTCGGCCAGGGACTCCTCACGGGCCTTGGCCAGCTTCCCGGCGACCTCGCGACCCCGGTCGGTGAGGATCAGGTCCACGCCCTCGCGGGCGGCGAGGCCCCGCTCCTCGACCTGGCGGGCCGCGGCGAGCACGACGTTCAGCGGCACCGGGCTGCGCTCGGCCAGCAGGCCGGGCTCGACCCGGCCGTACTTCTTCACGCGCAGGAGCACCCAGCTCGCGGCCGGCAGCAGGTCGTACCCGGCCCGCGCGGTGATCTTCTCGTAGATCTCCCGGCGCCCCTCCCGGGTGCCGAGGACCGACAGCGCCCGGCACACCTCGTCGTGCGAGGACCGCTCGACCGGGTTGCTGGCCAGCGTCTGCGTCACGTCCGGTGCGGTCACGGAGGCCCGCAGCCGGTCCTCGCGCAGGAACCAGGCGAGTACGAAGCCGACGAACGCGACCGGAGCCGCATACAGGAACACGTCGGTGATCGACGAGGCGTACGCGTGCAGCACGGACGGCCGCAGCGAGGCCGGGAGCCCGGCGATGACCTTCGGGTCGGACTTGAGCGCGTTCGCATCGAGGCCCGCGGGCAGCTGCTGCCCCCTGAGCGCGGCCGTCAGCTTGTCGCCGAGGCGGCTCGCGAAGATCGTGCCGAAGATGGCCACGCCGAACGAGGCGCCGATGGAGCGGAAGAAGGTGGCGCCGGAGGTGGCGACGCCCAGATCCTCGTACGAGACCGCGTTCTGCACGATCAGGACCAGGACCTGCATGACCAGGCCGAGACCGAGACCGAAGACGAAGAAGAAGGCGCTCATCGTGCCGGTGCTGCTGTTCTCGTCGAGCTGGTGCAGCAGGAGCAGCCCGAGGGTCGTGACGCCGGTGCCCGCGATGGGGAACACCTTCCAGCGGCCGGTGCGGCTGACGATCTGGCCGGAGGCGGTGGAGGAGATCAGCAGGCCGAACACCATGGGCAGCATGTGCACGCCGGACATGGTGGGCGAGATGCCCTGGACGACCTGGAGGAACGTCGGCAGATACGTCATCGCGCCGAACATGGCGAAGCCGACGACGAAGCTGATGACGGCGGCGAGCGTGAAGGTGCGGATGCGGAACAGCTTCAGCGGCAGCACCGGTTCGGCCGCCCGGCGCTCCACGGCGGCGAAGGCCACCGCCAGTACCACCGCGAGGACGGCGACACCGATCAGCTCCGGCGAACTCCAGCCCCAGGTGGAGCCGCCGAGCGAGGCGACCAGGATCAGACAGGTCGCGACCGCGGCGATGAGGAAGGTGCCGAGGTAGTCGATGACGTGCTGGGCGCTACGCCGCGGGATGTGCAGGGCGGTGGCGATCACGGCGAGTGCGACCACACCGACGGGCAGGTTGATGTAGAAGACCCAGCGCCAGCTCAGGTGCTCGGTGAAGAACCCGCCGAGCAGCGGCCCGAGCACGCTGGTCGCGCCGAAGACGGCACCGAACAGGCCCTGGTACTTGCCGCGTTCACGCGGGGAGACCAGGTCGCCGACGATCGCCATGGACAGCACGATCAGCCCGCCACCGCCCAGGCCCTGCAGGGCACGGAAGGCGATCAGCTCGGTCATGTTCTGCGCCATGCCGCACAGCGCCGACCCGATCAGGAAGATCACGATCGCCGTCTGGAAGAGCTTCTTGCGGCCGTACTGGTCGCCGAGCTTGCCCCACAGCGGGGTCGCCGCGGTCGACGCGAGCAGGTACGCGGTGACGACCCAGGACAGGTGCTCCAGGCCGCCGAGATCGCTGACGATGGTCGGCAGCGCGGTCGACACGATCGTCTGGTCGAGGGCGGCGAGCAGCATGCCGAGCAGCAGCGCGCCGATCGACACGAGGACGCTGCCGTGCACCTGGCCCTCGGGCGCCGGGCCCTGGCTCGCCACCGCCGCGTCCGTGCCCTGCACGTCCCCGGTCATACGGACCTCCCATGGGCCCCTGGATCTCGGTCAGCTTCCATCCTGGTCGGTGTGTCCAGTTATGGCCTGTTGAGTCCTCCACAGAGGCCGGTAATGCCGGGGTGCCGAGGAGATCCTGTGAGGGACGTCCGGATAATCTCGGGAGTCCGTGAGGGGGAGGGACCACACGTGAGCGGACCGAAGGGACCTGTCTGCCCGGAGTGCGGAACGCACCGGGAGCCGGACGGCACACCGTCCTGCGCATGCACCCAGCGCGCCTCCGACGCCCTCCGCGACGCCCGCACCGCGGACGCCGCGGCAGCGGAGGACTTCGATCCGCTGCGCATACGGCCCTACGTGGACGTCGGCGGTACGGCCGACGCGGACCTCGCCGGCCCGCCCCACGCAGACCTCGGCGGAGCACCTCACGCGGGCCGCGCGGACCGTGACGAGACGGGCCGGGGTGAGCCGGCCCGTGACGAGACAGGCCGCAGCCAGACGGCCCGTGACGAGACGCGCCGCGGTGAGTCCGCGCGGACGATGCCCCTGCCGAGGGCGATGCCCGGACCGGAACCCGAGGAAGTCCGCCTCCCCCAGGAACAGGGCCATGCCACCGAGGCCCCCGGCTCGGCGTTCCCGCCCTCCGGCAACCGACCCCGGCGCCGACGCCGTATCGCACTCGTCGGAGCCGCCGGAGCGGTCGTGGGCGTCCTGGCCGCCGCGGGATTCGCGACCGGACTGCTGTCGTACGACTCCCCCGAGCGGGACGGCGCACTGCCGGACGCCGTCCGGGAGAGCGTGCCGGAGGAGTCGCCGGACGGGACCGCCTCGGCGCCGGCGTCCAGGAGCGCGAGTCCGACGGCCCCGGCCCGGGAGACGGCGTCGGCAGGCGGCGGCCCGTCACCCTCCGCGTCGTCGTCCGGCAGGTCGGCCAAGCCCTCCCGGCCCGCCACTCCGACCGAGGCACCGCCGACCGCCCGCGCCACGGGTTCGATCGGACCCCCCGACGACTCCGGCCAGGACAAACGCGGCGCCCAGGTCCTGCGCCCCGGCGACCAGGGCCCCGAGGTCACCGAACTCCAGCTGCGGCTGACCCAGTTGGCCCTCTACATCGGCACCGCCGACGGCACCTACGACAGCCAGGTCGAGGAAGCCGTCCGCCGCTACCAGGTGGCCCGCGGCATCACCACCGACGAACAGGGCGTGTACGGCCCGTCCACCCGAACGAGCCTGGAGTCGGAAACTACGGAGCCGTGAGCGAATCCCAGCAGTCTCAGCCCGTCCGGCGTTTGAGGACGAGGCCGCAAGGCCGATGACGGGGGCCCGGGGGCGGAGCCCCGGAAGCAGGACGGATACGGGACGGGCAGGGGTGGAGGAGCCGAAAACAAGGGGCCGGAACCCCGGCGCACCCCACGAACGCGCCCCGACGCCCCCCAGAACCGGCGTCAGCCGATCCGCAGCCGAATCTCCCCGCCCTCCAGGGCATCCACCCGCACCTGCGTGAGGTCGTACACCAGCGCATCGGGCCCGTGCAGCGCGGCCCGAGACCCCACCCCCACCACCCGCATCCCCGCGGCCTTCCCGGCCGCGATCCCCGCCCCGGAGTCCTCGAACACGACACAGTCCTCGGGCGCGATCCCCAACTCGGCGGCGCCCTTGAGGAACCCCTCGGGGTCCGGCTTGCTGGCCCCGACGGACTCGGCGGTCACCCGCACGTCCGGCAGCGCCAGCCCCGCGGCAGCCATCCGCGCCGTGGACAGCCCCACGTCCGCGGAGGTCACCAGGGCGTGCGGCAGCCCGGCGAGCGAGGCGAGGAAGCCCGTGGCCCCGGGCACCTCGACGACGCCGTCCATGTCGGCGGTCTCCTCCGCGAGCATGCGCGCGTTGTCCGCGTGGTTCTGCTCCATGGGCCGGTGCGGCAGCAGGACGGCCATCGAGGCGTAGCCCTGCCGGCCGTGGACGACCTTCATGACCTCGTCCCCGTCGAGCCCGTGCAGATCGGCCCAGCGCCGCCAGCAGCGCTCGACGACGGCGTCCGAGTTGACGAGGGTGCCGTCCATGTCGAGCAGGAGGGCGCGGGCGGTCAGAACGGTGGTGGCCGTCATCGGCAGGCTCCAAAGCGCGGGATAGGGGGCCGGGAGCCGTCGTCCGGTGGACCGGGACGGTGTCCCCGGGGAACAAGGCGGCCCCGCCCGCCGGTCAGGGAGTGCGGGCGGGAGCCACTTTGTTCCTTCACGATACAAAACGAGGGGACCTCGGCGCCACCGCCGCCGACCAGGGCTTCCTCACAGCGGACGGAAGCGGGCCAGGGAGCGCCCTCCGAGCCGGGCGGGATCGGGCCGGACCGAGCCGAGCCGGACCGGACCGACACCCCCTGGACTCGGCTGACTCGGCCGACTCAGCTCGCCACCGCCTCGTACAGACTCCACACGCCCAGCCCCAGCATCAGCAGGGCCGCGACCTTCGTGATGAGTTCGAGCGGCACCCGCTTCATCAGGGCCTTGCCGCCGACGATGCCGAGCCCGGCGACCGCCCACAGCGCGAGGACCGCGCCCAGGCCGACGGAGAGCGGGTCGTCGTACCGGGCGGCGAGGTTCGCCGTCATGATCTGGGTGAGATCGCCGAACTCGGCAATCAGGATGAGCATGAAGCCGGCCCCCGAGACCTTCCAGAAACTCTGGTTCTCGGGCTTGCGGACCTCGCCCTCGTCCTCGTCCTTCTTCATCAGCAGCACCGCGGCACCACCGAGGAAGAGCACACCCGTGATCGCGTGCACGATCTGCTGCGGCAGCAGGGTCAGCACGCTGCCCGCCGCGACGGCGAGCGCGACATGGAGGGCGAAGGCGGCGGCGACACCGGCGAAGACGTACGAGGCGCGGTAGCGCGTGCCGAGCACGAGCCCGGCGAGCGCGGTCTTGTCCGGCAGCTCGGCCAGGAAGACGACGCCGAAGACGAGCGCCATCACACTGAAGCTGATCAAAATTCCTCAATCGGTCGGGGCCGCCCCACCGAGAGTGCTGTGACTGCGCTGCGACACCTCGGCACGGCAGCACACATAGGCACCCGCACGAGGACGCACGGGCGGTGCACTGCTTGCCGAAGGTCTCGCTGGCCGGCCTCGCGAACGAGGTCTGCCTCCGGGCGCCGGCTCAGACGAGCTGAGCAGTATGTCGACGGTCCGGCGAAGAGCTACTCCCCTTCTGCGCCATCCATCGTACGGGACGCCCGTTCGGACCACGAGGGCCCCTGGTCCCGGACCGCCGGTCACCCACCACAAACCGCGGCACGCGGGGCGGGCCGCGCCCGGCCCCTCCCGTAACAGGTCCCGTCACACACCTTGTCGTGTCATGAACACGTCACTAGGTTCTCACCCGACGCACACCTGCTGGAAACACACCGCCCGGAGCATGAGCTCGCTCGCCCAACGGCACCCCACTGCAAGGGAGTTCGCATGCCCAAGGTCTACGCGCGTCGACGGCTGAGCATACTCGCCGCCGTCACGGGTCTGATAGCCCTGGCCGGGATTTTCAACAGCCCGGCCGCCTCAGCCGCGTTGCCGACCCCGGTCAGCGCCGCCACCGCCCGCACCTACCTCGCCTCCCTCACCGTGGCGACGGAGGACCGTACCGGCTACAACCGCGATCTGTTCCCGCACTGGATCACCATCAGCGGTGCGTGCAACACCCGCGAGACGGTCCTGAAGCGGGACGGCACGAACGTCGTCACCGACTCCGCCTGCGCCTCCACCAGCGGCAGTTGGTACTCCGTCTACGACGGTGCGACCTGGACCGCCGCCTCCGACCTGGACATCGACCACCTCGTGCCGCTGGCCGAGGCGTGGGACTCCGGCGCGAGCAAGTGGACCACCGCCCAGCGCCAGGGCTTCGCCAACGACCTGACCCGCCCCCAGCTCATCGCCGTCACGGACAACGTGAACCAGGCGAAGGGCGACCAGGACCCGGCCACCTGGATGCCGTCCCGCACCGCCTACGCCTGCACCTACGTGCGCGCCTGGGTCCAGGTGAAGTACTACTACGACCTCTCGGTCGACTCCGCGGAGAAGTCCAAGCTGTCCTCGGTGCTCAGCGGCTGCTGAGCCCTCGATTCTTCTCCGGAACCTCCCCACCGGCCTCCGTCGTTCCGTACCGTACGGGGCGACGGAGGAAGGTGATCGACATGGCGGCGCTGCGTCTGGGCCCCCTGCTGAGGTATGTCGACGACTCGTCCGCGACCGTCTGGGTCGAGACGAGCCGTCCGTGCACCGCCGAGGTACGGTGCGCCGGGGGCGCCGGAGGGGAGACCCGCACCTTCCAGATCGTCGGCCACCACTACGCGCTGGTGCCGGTCACGGGCCTGGCGCCGGGCACGGATTCCGCGTACGAGGTGCTGCTGGACGGCACCCCGGTCTGGCCGCCCGCCGACTCGCGTTTCCCGCCCCCGGCGATCCGGACCCCGGACGGGGGCAGCGTGAAGGTCGCCTTCGGCTCCTGCCGCTGGGCCGCCCCGCCCGGGGACGAGAAGGACCCGGTGGGCCCGGACGCCCTGGACACCCTGGCGGCGCGCCTCGCCTCCTCCCCCGAGGCGGAGCGACCGGACGTGCTCCTGCTGCTGGGCGACCAGGTGTACGCGGACGAGACCTCCGAGGCCACCCGCCGCTGGATCGCCGCCCGCCGGGGACTGGACGAGCTCCCCGGCACGCAGGTCGCGGACTACGAGGAGTACACCCACCTCTACCGTGAATCGTGGCTGGACCCCGAGATCCGCTGGCTGCTCTCCACGGTCCCCAGCTGCATGATCTTCGACGACCACGACATCATCGACGACTGGAACACGAGCGACGCCTGGCTAGCCGACATCCGGACGACGCCGTGGTGGCGCGAGCGCATCCTCGGCGGCCTGATGTCGTACTGGGTCCATCAGCACCTCGGCAATCTCGCCCCCGCCGAGCTCGCCACCGACCCGCTCTACGCCGCCGTCCGCGAGACACCCGACGGCACGGACGTCCTGCGCGCCCACGCCGCCCGGTCCGACGCCGACCCGTCCTCCGTCCGCTGGAGCTACCGCCGCGACTTCGGCCGCGTGCGCGTGGTGATGGTCGACTCACGGGCGGCCCGGGTCCTCAAGGAGGACAACCGCTCGATGCTGGACAGCGGGGAGGCGGAGTGGCTGCGGGAGCAGGTGTGGGACCACCGCGACGCGTACGACCACCTGCTCATCGGGACCTCGCTGCCCTGGCTGCTGCCGCATCTCATACACGACGCCGAGACGTGGAACGCCGCCCTGTGCCGGGGCGAGCGCGGAGCACGCTGGGCGCGGATCGGGGAACGGGTGCGCAGGGGCGCCGACTTGGAGCACTGGGCCGCGTTCCCGGAGTCGTTCGAGGAGCTGGGGCGGCTGGTCGCCGAGGCGGGGACCGGGGCGCAGGCACCGGCGACGGTGTGCGTGCTGTCCGGGGACGTGCATCACGCGTACGTCGCCGAGCCGCGGTGGCCCGCCGACGCCACCCCCGACGCCCGCGTCCTCCAGCTGACCTGCTCGCCGGTCCACAACTCCATCCCCCTGACGATGCGGCTCGGCTTCCGCTTCGGCTGGAGCGGGCTGGGGCGGGCGATCGGCCGCCGGCTCCTGCGGCACGGGCGCGCGGACCGTCCGGCCGTGGACTGGCGCCGGACGGGCGGCCCCTGGTTCGGCAACCAGCTGATGACGCTGACCATGCGCGGGCGGGAGGCGACCCTGCGGCTCGAACAGGCGCAGTCCGTACGCGGTGGCAGTCCCCGTCTGACGACCGTGGAGGAGTCCGTGCTCACACCCCGATAACCCCCTTCGCGCACCCCGACAGCCCCCTTGTTCACGCCCCGATGAGCCCCTACTCGCGCCCCGATTGACCCTTTCCGTCCCCCTGTTGCCCGCGTTGTCCCTGATGCTCGTGACGCATCCCACACCCGGTGCGGATCACTCGCCCCGGGGGTCGGCTCGCGCACCGTACGACGGCATGATGAGGCGGACCGTCCGCTTCCAGTAGGCGGTTTGCTGCCCTGCGCCCCACATGCCCGGGAGTCACACCTTTGTCTGCAGCACCCGCGCAATCCGTCCACGTCTCCGTCGCCGTGATCGGCGCAGGACCCCGCGGCACCAGCGTCCTGGAGCGCCTGTGCGCCTCCGCACCCGAGCTGCTCCCGCGCGGGGCGCGCCTCACGGTCCATGTGATCGATCCGTCGCCGCCGGGTGCCGGCCGCGTCTGGCGGACCGCGCAGCCGCCGGAGCTGCTGATGAACACGGTGGCCTGCCAGGTGACGCTGTTCACCGACGAGAGCGTGGAGTGCGCGGGCCCGATACGTCCCGGGCCGAGCCTGTACACCTGGGCCGCCGAGACCGGCGCCGACGGGGTCGGTCCCGACGACTACCCGACCCGGGCCCAGTACGGGCGCTATCTGGAGTGGGTCTTCGCCGAGGTGGCGGACCGCGCACCGGAGGGTGTCCGGGTCGAGGTGCACCCGGCCCGGGCCGTCCGCCTCGACGACGCCCCGGACGGCCGGCAGACGGTCACCCTCTCCACCGGCCGCGCCCTGACGGACCTGTCCGCCGTGGTCCTCGCCCAGGGCCATCTGCCGGTCCTCGCGGACCCCGCGCACCAGCGCCTGGCCGCGTACGCCGACCGGCACGGCCTGCGCCATGTCCCGCCCGCCAACCCGGCCGATGTCGACCTCGCCGCCGTCGCTCCCGGGGAGCCGGTCCTGCTGCGCGGTCTCGGCCTCAACTTCTTCGACCACATGGCCCTGTTGACGACGGGCCGCGGCGGCCGCTTCGTGCGGACCCGCCAGGGCCTGCGCTACCGGCCCTCGGGCGCCGAGCCGCGGCTGTACGCCGGGTCCCGGCGCGGCATCCCCCACCAGGCCCGCGGCGACAACGCGAAGGGTCCGTACGGCCGTCACACTCCGCTCGTCCTCACGGACGGGGTGATCTCCCGCTTCCGCAAGCGGGCCGACTCCGGGGACGCGCCCGACTTCCTCGGCGAGATATGGCCCCTGGTCGCGAAGGAGGTCGAAACGGTCTACTACGAAGGCGTGTTGCGCCTCCTGGACCCCGAAAACGCCGTACGGGGGGCCGACTTCCGGGACCGGTTCCCGGCCACCGCGCACCGGAGCCCCGAAGAGGCGGCGCTCCTCGACGAGTTCGGCATCCCGGAAGCCGACCGCTGGTCCTGGGACCGGATCTCCCGCCCGTACGGCGGACGGGTCTTCGCGGGGCCCGGCGCCTGGCGCGACTGGCTGCTCGCCCATCTCCGCGAGGACGCGGCCCAGGCGGCGCTGGGGAACGTGAACGGCCCACTGAAGGCCGCTCTCGACGTACTGCGCGACCTCCGCAACGAGCTGCGGCAGATCGTGGACCACGGAGGGCTGTCGGGCGCCTCCCGACGGGAGCATCTGGACCGCTGGTACACCCCGCTCAACGCCTTCCTCTCCATCGGGCCGCCCCGGCGGCGCATCGAGGAGATGGCCGCACTGATCGAGGCGGGTGTCCTGACGGTGGTGGGCCCGCGCATGGAGGTGCGGGCCGAGGACGGGGCGTGGGTCGCACACTCCCCCGAGGTGCCGGAGTCTGCGGTCCGGGCGACCACGCTCGTCGAGGCGCGTCTGCCGGAAGCGGACTTGCGCCGGACGGCCGACGAGCTGCTCGTCCGGCTGCTGAAGACGGGCCAGTGCCGGCCGCACACCGTTGACGGTTACGAAACCGGTGGCCTGGACGTAACACCGCGCCCCTATCGTCTGATCAACCGTCAAGGTCGGGCCCACGCACGGCGGTTCGCCTTCGGCGTGCCGACGGAGGGGGTGCACTGGGTGACCGCGGCGGGGGCTCGGCCGGGGGTGGATTCGGTCACCCTTTCGGACGCGGATGCGGTGGCGCGAGCGGTTCTGCGTGCGGCGGGGGCCCAGGCTGAACCGGAAGCGGAAGCGGAACCTTGGCCTAATGTTGAACTTGCAAGCATCGATTAGGTCCGCCTAGCGTTGGCGGCTCACTCGGTTCCGTCCCCCAGGACCGGTCCGCTCGCGGACCGGCCGACCGAAGGAGTCCCCCACCATGACCGGACGCCTCAACAGAGCCCAGCCCTATGCCGTCGGACTGTTCCGCATCGTCGTCGGCCTGCTCTTCGCCTGCCACGGCGCCGCCTCCATCTTCGGCGTCCTCGGTGGCGCGATGGGCGGCGGCACCATCCCCGCCGGCACCTGGCCCGGCTGGTACGCGGGCGTGATCCAGCTCGTCGGCGGCACCCTCGTCCTGCTGGGCCTCGGCACCCGCGCCGCGGCGTTCATCTCGTCGGGCTCGATGGCGTACGCGTACTTCGACGTGCACCAGTCGCAGGCCCTGTGGCCGATCCAGAACAGCGGCGAACTCTCCGTCGTGTTCTGCTGGTCGATGTTCCTGCTCGTCTTCACCGGTTCCGGCGCGCTCGGCGCCGACCGCTACCTCGGGGGCCGTACGTCCCCGGCCGCCGAGGACAAGTCCTCCTCGGAGCAGACCCCGGTCGCGGCCTGACCCACCGCACCACGGCGCCCGTCCCCTTCATCCGGGGGACGGGCGCCTCTGTTTGTGCGGACTGCTCAGCCGGTGCCCGCGCCCCAGCCGAACGGGACCGTGAAACAGGCCACGCGTGAGCCGCTCATGCCGGGCTGGTCGTGCAGCACCACGGAGGCGGCCTCTCCGCGCCGGAACCCCCAGTCGTGCTCGGCCCCCGCACCGCCGCGGCCCCGTTCGTCAGCGGTGAAGTCCAGCCAGATCTCGTTGTCCGGGTTCGCGTACTCGGGGTCCGTCGAGGGCTGGACCGGGTCCTTGCGGTGCTGGTAGTGCCCGCCCGCGTCGGCCGGGTTCGCGCCGCAGGGCTTCTGGTGCACATGGACGCCGTACGTGTGCCCCGGCTTCACACCCTTGACCCGCAGCCGTACGGCGGTGCCGCCGCGCTCGTCGATGTGCTGGCCGACCTCGATCCAGGCGCCCGCCGGCACGAGCTTTCTGTCGTACGTCAGCGCCGCCGACGAGGCGGAGCCGGCCCGCGCGAACTGCCCGTCCGTCTTCATCCAGTAGCCGTCCGGAGCCGCGCCCGCGCTTCCGCCCGCCGCGAGTACAGCCGCCGCCACAGCGCCGGAGAGTATTCCTGCCACCATCGTCAATCCCGCTTCCTCGGTTTCACCCCCGCCGGATTCACTTCGTCCGTTTCGTTCGTACGGGAAGTCCGGGTCGTCCGCCCTGCTGACGGCGCAGCCGGGTGAACATCTCGTGGCGAACACATGAGCCCCCCGTGGATCTCCCGACACGGTCCAGGCGTACGCTGTATGGCTGTCACAGGCCGCCCTGCCGCTCCCCCCGACGTCGCGGCGTGGTCGTGCCCACGGGGGAGTTCAGGGGAGTTTTTCAGTGCTTGAGAGTGTGGGGTCGCTGACCGGCAGCCCATGGATCTACGTCGTTGTGGCCGGGTCCGTGCTGCTGGACGTCTTCCTGCCGGTCCTGCCCAGCGGCGTCCTGGTCATCACGGCGGCCACCGCGGCCGCGGCGGGCTCCGCGACGGGAGCGGGGGTGCCGCACGAGGTCCCCGACATCCTGGCGCTGACGCTGTCCGCGGCCACCGCCTCGGTCCTCGGCGACCTGGTCGCGTACCGCCTCGCCTGGCGCGGGGGTGCCCGCCTGGACCGCGCGATCGCCCGTTCCCGGCGTCTGACCAGCGCGCAGGAACGTCTCGGCACGGCGCTGTCCCGGGGTGGCGGCCCCCTCGTCGTGATCGCCCGCTTCGCGCCGGCCGGCCGTTCGGTGGTCTCCCTCGGCGCCGGCGCCGCGCACCGGCGGGTCCGGGAGTTCCTCCCCTGGTCCATCCTCGCGGGGGTCGCGTGGGCCGTGTACAGCGTCGCCCTCGGCTACTTCGGCGGGCAGTGGCTCGGCGCGACGTGGATCGCCACGGCGGTGTCCGTCGCCGCCCTCTTCGCCGCGGGCGCCGGCGCCGCCTTCCTGGTCCGCCGCCCAGCCCTCCAGGACTAGCCGCGCCGCCCCTACCTGCCCGGGTGGGCTGACTCCGCTACCTGCATGGGCACCCGGCGCCTACGGGGCGACGCCCGGGTGGGCTCACTCCCCCACTTGCATGGCCCCCGGCGTCGGGGCCGGCGCGGCGGTGGGTCGACGAGCCTGGCGCCGCGGGGGTGCCGCTGCGCCCACCCTCCCCCATCGCCCCTAGCGGCACGCATGCCCGCAGCTAGAGCGGCGGAGTGCCGCTGCTCGCAACCCCCACGCACCCGCAGTCGCGAACCGGCCGA
>NZ_JBHXJC010000015.1:0-37427 GCF_042723265.1 Streptomyces sp. NPDC058371
GTCTGCTACGCAGACACGACGCGCCGCTGCTACGCAGCGGGTGCTTTGGACGCCGACGGCGTCCCGGTTTTGATCCGCTACGCGGCTCAAAAGCAACTACAGTCGACATCGGGCCTGTAATGGTTGTTCTGAGTCTTAGTCGCTGACTCCCTCGGGTGGTTGCTCTCAAGACAAAAGCGGCTGGCTGCGGGGTTGGGGTGTCGCTGGCGCCTTCGTCTACTGGCTGATTGACGGTTGCTCAAGTAGTTGCAGTGTGGGCAACCAGTAGAGCAACCGTCAACGGGTTGCCCACTGTGCCCGCGATGGTTGCGACGGCCAACTGGCGCCGGCTTGGTGGTTGTTTGACTCCTTGGTTGGTTGCGCAACTGTCGAGGGGAAACCCTGCGGCGATCTCGGTTGTAGGAGTAGGTTGAGGTCTCCAGAGTACACGATTTTTGTTGATGCATCAGTGGGTAGGCTTTGGGGAAATGACCCGCTGGGTGTCACCTCTGATCAACTCGACAAGATCACAAACTGTGCAAGGCGGTAGCTGATGATGCTCTCGTTCGTGTCCTGTCCGAGGGGTGCCTGGTGAGCGGGCGGGGGGCGCCGGAGTGGCGTCACGTCGGGGAGCACATCGCCGCGGTGGCACGGGAGTTGCCGGCCGGTGTTCCGATTCCTCCGGGCGGGCTTCGGGCCTTGGGGGTCTCGGCGCCGGGGACCGGCAAGACGGCCGTGGGGTTCGGCACGGCGCGGACGGTGGCTCCTGGCGGCCGGGTGCTGTGGATGGCTCCGTGGCGGAGCCTGCTGGTGCAGACGGCGGAGGCGTGGCGTGCCGCAGGCTTCTCCGGGCGGGCGGTGGCGGTGGTCTCGCGGTCGAAGGCGGCGTTCTCGGAGTTTGGGGTGCGGGCCACGACGAGTCCTCCGCAGCTAGGGCTGTGGGCCGGGCGGGGGCCGGTGTGGGTGTTCGCCACCTACGACTCGCTCAGCTTGCGCCAGGAGGACGTTGAGGACGTTCCTGGACCGCTCGAGCAGGCGCTGCTGGGCGCGTACGGGCAGCAGTTGGAGCCGTTCGATCTTCTGGTCGCGGACGAGGCGCACCATACGTCGGGGGATGCGGCGAAGGCGTGGGCGGCGGTGCATGACAACACGCGGATCGTGGCGGATCGGCGGCTGTATCTGACGGCGACGCCGAGGATCTGGGCGGTACCGGAGGGCCGCCGAGCGGGTGGGGATGGCCGGCTCGTGGTGTCGATGGACGATGAGTCGGTGTACGGGAGGCGGGCGTTCACCTACGGGCTGGTGGAGGCGGTGGAGCGCGGGACGCTGGCGCGGTTCGAGGTCGACGTGCTGGAGATCGCCGATCCTGAACCGCCGGGGGCGGACGCGGACGATGAGGCGGTGCGCGGGCGCCGGCTGGCGGTGTTGCAGGCCGCGCTGCTGAAGCTGTCGGCCGAGGTGGGCGTGAAGTCGATGATGACGTTCCACAACCGCATCGTGGACGCGATGGCGTGTTCGCGGGCTTTCCCGGAGACCGCGGCGGAGCTGCACGCCGGCGATCCTGGGCGGTATCCGGAGCGGGTATGGGCGGAGTGGCTGTGTGGGGATCACACGCTTGAGGCGAAGCGGCTGGTCATGGACCGGTTCGGGAACGGGGTGGACGAGGAGGGGCGCGAGACGGACTTTTCGATCTTGGCTTCCTGCAGGGCCGTCGGGGAGGGGCAGGACATCCGTGGGCGCCGGGGAGTGGGTGGGGTGGCGTTCGCCGACTCCCGCGGCAGTGCCGTGGAGATCGTGCAGAACGTGGGGCGGGCCCTTCGTCAGCGGCCCGGCGAGGGCAAGGTCGCCCGCATCGTGGTGCCGGTGTACTTGCAGCCCGGGGAGAGGCCGGACGACATGCTGACGTCGCCCTCCTACCGGCCCCTGGTGGCCGTGCTGCAGGGGCTGCGTTCACACGGCGACGGCCTCATCGAGCGGCTGACGCTGCGCACCGAGCACACCGGCCGCGGAGACAGCGAGGACATCACCGGCCTGGACCCCCACCCCGTCACCCCGCCCAAGGCGAAGAACGCCGACGACGCGGACGACGGCAGCGGCGGTGACGGCCAGGACCAGGCCGAGGAGAGTCAGCGGCGCGCGGCGGAGATGTGGGAGCAGCTGCTGAAGTTCTCCACCCCCCGGGATCCGGACCTGATCGCGCGGTTCGTGGAGCGCCGGGTCCTGCTGCCCGACTCCGAGATCTGGCTGACCGGCTACGACCTGCTGCGCCGGTGGGTCGGCGAGCACGGGCACGCGAAGGTGCCGCTGACCGAGACGGTGCCCGGGCCGGACGGCGAGCCCTACACGCTGGGCGGCTGGGTCAGTGAGCAGCGCCGGGCGCAGCGGGAGGGGGTGTTGGCGCCGTGGCGGTTCGACCTGCTCATCGAGTTGGGGATGGTGTGGTCGGTCCATGACGCCGCCTTCGAGGTGTGGGTGTCCTGCGCGCGGCGCTACTTCGAGATGTACGGGACGCTCGCCGCTCCTCGGGAGGCGGTCATCGACGGCCGTGCGATCGGCGAGGCCCTGCGAAATTTCCGTAAGCCCGGCGGGCTGGGGAAGAACGCCGAGCGGGCCCGGAGGCGTGATGGGCTGCTGTGTGCGATCGACCCCGACTGGAACCCGGAGTGGCCGATCAGCTGGCAGCGCCGCTACGCCGGCCTGAAGACCTGTCTGGACGGCGAAACGACCCTGGCGGACCTCCGCCCCGGGATGCTCGTGTTCGGCGACGACATCGGCCTGTGGCTCCTCCAGCAGCAGAAGGACTGGGGCCAGCTCAGTGAGAAGCAGCGGCAGCGGCTGCTCGAGGTGGGGGTGCAGCCAGTGGTCCGAGGGGCTCTGCCTGCCGGGGCGGGCGGGGACGAGGTACTGCTGGCGGCGGAGGCCAGCATCTGGGAGCGCAACCTCACCGCGGCCCGCCAGTACCGGCAGCGGGAAGGCCATGTGCGGATCCCCCGGGATCATCGCGAGACGGTCGTGGACGCGGCAGGGGTGCATCACGTGCTGCGGCTCGGAGTCTGGCGCAGCAACACGCGGAGCCGCCGTGCGAAGCTGCCGAAGGATCAGTACGCGGAGGCCGCCGCGATCGGGCTGTTCGCCTGACCACGGGGCGGATCCTGGGCGGCCCGAGTTCGAGCAGATGGGGAGTCCGCGTGTTGCCCTGAGTGCAACTCTGTCGGGTTGTCGTCGAGTTGCGCTCAGGGCAAGTCGTTTACCGGTTGCCCTCAGGGCAAGGGGGCGGCGTCCCCGGCATCCGGTTCGGCTGGGTGCCGGGGACGCCGGTGCAGGGTGCCCGTCAGGTAGTAGCCAGTGAGCCGGGGCCGGCCCCCGACCTCGTGGTGTGGGCGTGCGGGGCCGGGAAGGCGCGGCTCGCGGCGGAGGCCGCGTGCAGGCTTGGTCGGCCGGAGGGGTCTCGTGCTGGTGACGATGCTGCTCGTCGGCATGTCGGCGAGATGGGGCCGCTGTAGATGGGCAGGGGCGGCACGCGGTGCGATCCGACTGGACGGTCGCGGTCGAGGGGCTCGCGCCTGCTGACGCGGCTGAGCAAGGCGCGCGAGGCGGCGCGGTGGCCTCTCGGTCGAGGTGCTACGGCGGTACGCGGGCTTCGGGCTGCCCTGGGCGAAGGGCCGAGCTTGGGCAGCGTGGTGGATGGGTGTTGCCCTGAGTGCAACTGCTGTGGGTGGTGAGGCCGCCGCGTTCAGGGCAACGCTCGTCGGGTGTTGCCCTGAGTGCAAGTCTGTGCCGGTTCCGGCGCCAACTGACCTGTGTCAGGGCGGGTTTCAGGGGACGCGGCCGACCTTCAGGACGAGCACGGTGATCGTCTCGTCCTCGGGCTGGTACAGGATGCGCCAGTCGCCCACCGGCATCCGCCAGTAGGCGGAGCCGCCCAGCTGCCGGGCCTCGGGCGGGCGGGGGTCGTCGGCCAGGGCGCGCACGGCGGCGGCGCACTCCTTGGCCCCTTGGGGGTCGAGCTGGCGCAGGCGGCGGAACTCGGTGGTGGCCTGGTGCTGCCACACCACGGTGTAGGTCACGACGCGGCGGCCTGCCGGTCCTCGGTCGCCAGTTCGGCCATGAACGCCTCGTGCGTCACCACCGGCCCGCCGGCGGCCTTGCGGGCCTCGGCGTCGGCGATGTCGGCCTCGTCCCGCAGGCGGCGCAGCTCGGCGAGTTCGTCGACGGGGATCAGGGCTGCGGCGGGGGTGCCGTAGTCGCTGATCACGATGGTCTCGTGGCCGTGGCGGACTCTGTTGACGAGCTGGCCGAGCTCGTCGCGGGCCTGCACCAGCGGGTACGTGTCATCCATACCCCCGAACTGTACACATTGGGTGGTGTGTACGGGATGAGTTGGTGAAACCGGATTCATTTCGCCGGCCTTTTGCGCGATGGAGGATTTCGCGACTGCGGTTCGGTTTGCTGGTCGCCATCATTTTCGTCACGGACTTTTCCGGCAGCTTCTCTCTTTAATTTTCCCGGCGGAAGTTTTCATTTCGTGGCGCCGTCGATTTTCCCGGGGGAAGATCCGGAAAGTTCTTCCGAATGTTCTGCTCCCGATTTTTCACTTCGGGTTTTCCGGGTCTGGGATTTCGATACACTGGCAGCCCCGGCGGGATTTCCCGCCGGGGCTGCCACGGTCCGCTCCGCAGGGTCCGAAGCCGGGAGCGGTTCCGGGGATCAGGAGGGTGCGGGCCGCCAGGAGGCGGCCCGCACTACCGGATCAGGACGAACACGATCCGTGCGATCTCCACCAGGAGCCGCACGAGGTCCGGCCACGGCACACGGCGCGCCGCCCGGGTGCGTACTTTTGTTCGGGGCATGGGTAATTCACCTCCTATGATGCCGGGAACGAATAGCAGCGTAGCGCGCGGGGAGACTGCGCTGTTAATGCCGCAGGATATTCGCCGGTTTCCGGCGGGGCCCGGGGCTTTTAACTGCCAACCGGAGGCCCGGCGTCGGCGCTGCGCGTGCCTGAAGCGGGTGCCGGCAGGTGGGCATACCGGGCGGGGCGCTGGTTCGCGAACCTCGACGCCCACACCGCCGATAGCGGCCGAAGACGTCCGGGTGTCCGTCCCCGCCGCGCCGCCGAGGACGGCGGCCGCGGTGCGCCCCGGACAGGCCCGCGCCCGCCGTACGCCGCCCTCCGGCTCCGTGACGTACCGGCAGCGCCGTCGTTGACCATGCGCAGCCCTGCGCCGCTCCCCCGCCGCCTGCCCGACCTCCCCGCTCCGGAGACGCCCGTGCCGACCCCCGCAGCCGAGACCCTGGTACGTGTCGACGCTCCCTAGCCCGACGGCTCGATGCGCCTGTACGCGGCGTGGACCGCCGACGGCGAGCCCCTGGCCGACCTGATCGACCGTCTCGCACTCGCGCGCAGGGTGGACGCCTGGTCGTGGATCGAGATCCTTCACCGCAACGCCCGCACCAGCCACCGCGACCGGATCGAAGTACGCGCCTACCCCCTGCGCGAAGTCCTCGCCGACGTCGAGGCCGGCCAACGCGGCTGCGAACTCCGGCGGGCCGACTTCGCCCGTCTCCTCGCCGACGACGCTGCCCGCGACGGACGGATCCCGCTGCCTGCGCCCGGCATCCCCGCCTGGGTCGGCGTCGGCCCCCGGCTGCATCACCAGCACCGGCAGTAGAACCCGTCCAGCTGGGGGACGGCATGGCAGGCACGACGAGCTGAAGGGCGGCGCCGTGTTCCCCAGCGACCTGACGCGCGGGGGACTGTCCGGCCTGGTGGGTCTGGCACCGAGGCTGGTGCCGGCCCGAGCGTCAGCGGGCGCGGGCCGTTCGTCCAGGCCGCGGCGCCCCGCGAAAATCCCCGCCACGGCCGCCCAGATCCCGTACGCTGGTGACACCGACGCGGGGTGGAGCAGCTCGGTAGCTCGCTGGGCTCATAACCCAGAGGTCGCAGGTTCAAATCCCGCCCCCGCTACGACGATCCGGCCCTCGGCGAAATCACGTCGCCGAGGGCCGGAGCCGTTTCAGGAGCAGCTTCCCCGGGCCGTACGCCATCGCGTCGGCCCCGGCGCGGACCGGTCAGGGCTGGTACTGGGAGCAGATCCCCCGTCGCCAGCCGCTCCCGCTCGGCGTCCGCCAGCGCCGCGGCACGGTCCTCGACCCGGGCAACGCCTCCACCTTCGGCGGCATCAGGAACCGCACTCCCTGCCCCAGCATGGATGCCCAGGCGTCAGCCGCATGGTCATCGTGAAGGACAAGGCCGACGCCCACAGCTCGTGCGTGAACTCTGGGGGGTACGGGCGGTCGTTCACAGACTCTCCTCGATCCTGGCGTGGGGCGGAGCGGCTGTCGGTTCCGCCCCGTTCACTCTGCCGTACCGCACTGACAGCGCGCGCGGGAACAGTCGACGGGCGCGCGGGAAAGGGGCAGCCGCCCGGCCCGCGCCCGTGTCATTCTGGCCGGTTGGCCATGAAACGAGGGGAAGTGGCAAGGACATGGCAGCGCATAGATTCGAGACGTGGCCCGCAGGGGTCGTCACGGCGGTGGCCGGTGTGCTCGGCGACACCGCGCAGGGGCTGACCGGACGGGAGATCGGGCAACTGCTGGCGGCCGTGAAAGTGCCGGACGCGGAGGGCGGCAACAAGCGGGACCGGCTGGCCACGGCGCTGCTGACGCAGCAGGCCCGCCAGCAGGCGGCCAACTGCGTGATCGCGTTCATAACCGAGGCGATGGCCCCCGTGCGCTACGCGCAGGAACCGCACACGTTCTCGCGTCGGTGCGACGACCTCAACGAGGTCCTCGTCCACGTCGGGCTGCGGGTCAACGACGAGGGAAGGCTCGCCAGGGGACCGATCGCGGCCACCCTCAACGAGGCGGCCAAGCATGCCAGTTCTCTGCGGTCGGAGCTGCGCCGCCGCTCCACGCATCCGGAGGTGCTGCGCTACTGCACGCTGGAGATCCTGGCCAAGAACCCCTTCCACGCCAGCCTGGAGGCAGTCAAGTCAGTGGCCGATCGGCTGCGGCAGCTCACCGGCCAGGGCCTGGACGGGGCGCGCCTGGTCGACGCGGTACTCATGCCCGGCCAGGGCCGGGCCCGGGTGGCCATCAACCCGAACGTCACCGGGCCCGAGCTGGACGAGCAGAAGGGACTGGCGAACCTGGTCAAGGGGCTGTTCAGCATGTTCCGCAATCCGGCCGCGCACGAGCCGCGGCTTCACCGCGCGGTCACCGACGAGGAGTTGCTGGAACTGCTGACCACCCTGTCGATGGTCCACCGACGACTCGACGGCGCGCACGTTACCCCCTGATGCCCTTCAGGGTGCCACGGCCAGCACCGTCGGGACGTCCGGCCAACCGGACGTGTCCGGCCCTCGTCAGCATCACGCCGCAGCCGATGGCCGTGAAGCGCTGGACGCGGCCGGTGACGTGACCTATGCGGCCAGTCGTCCGCCAAGACGGGCAGCCTGCCCGAGCAGGCGCAGCAAGGCATCCTGGGCCTCGGTGAGTTGGTCGAGACGGCGGACCAGTTCGGCGTATTCCGCTGTCGGCATGTGGGGCGGGTCGGCGCTCGCGGGTGCGGCTCCGGTGGCATCGGGGAGGGGAGGAAGGGGATCGGTGACGAAGGTTCCCAGGCCTTGAAAGGTACGGACGAGGCCTTCGTCGCGCAGGACCCGCACGGCGGCGCGGGCAGTCATGTTGGCGATCCCGTAGTCCTCCTCCAGGACACGAGAAGGTGGCAGTTGGTCGCCGGCCGCGAGTCGTCCTGCACGGATCTGCTGGCGCAGCTCATCGGCCAGAAGCCGGTAGGCAGGCCGGTCCGAGGACTGCGGCAGCCGGCGTGCCGCAGTCCTGCGGGTGGCACCCCGCGGTCCGCTGAGGACAGTCCGGCCAGTGCTCACGACGGGTCCCCGTCGAGGGCGGAACGCCGGGGGGCACGGTGGATCTGACTCTGCACCAGCTTGATCTGCTGCTCGCCGTAGGCGGCGGTCACACCCGAGGTGGTGTAGCCGGAGGCCTCGCCCAGTTCGCGAAGGGGATAGCGGCGCGGCGGATAGAACTCCCGGGCGTAGGCGAAGATCAGACGGATGCGGCGGTCGGCGGCCTCCTTCTGCGCCCGGGCCTGTTCCAGGGCCAGGATCAGGGGTTCGCCGTCCGTACCCATGGCGGCGGCATCGAGGTTGTCGGCGTACTGCTTGCGCAGGACTTCGATCTGCTCACGGGCGTCGTCGAAGCAATCGTCCGGAGTCACGCTTCCCGGTTCGGGCAACGGGTAGAGCACGGCGGCGAGTTCATGTATCGGATGCATTTTGCGATAATCGCAAAATTTTACATTGATCGCAAGATCTTTGGGTGTCCGTCCGCCCCGCCTTGTCCCAGCTTGGCTCCGCCGGGCATCACGCACCGGGGCACTCGGCTCCCCCACCCGTCGCAGGCAGCGTGGGGGAGACAGTCGCTTCCGTGGTTGTCTCACGGAGAGGGACACTGGAGATCACGAACCGGACCGGTGCGGGAGGTGGCGTGTCCCGGGATCAGCGCTTGGTGCAGACCGCGGTGATGGGCAGCGCGGAGTCGGAGATACCCGTCCTGCTGCCGATGCAGGCTGAACAGGCGCGCCAATACCGGCAGGCCCACGCCGAGGCAACGTTCTGGTGCGGGCAGTGGCTGGGCGGCTGCCGGGGCCGCCTGACGATCAAGGTCCCCGATGGCAAGGTCGCCCACTTTGCCCACATCCCCGGCCCCGGACGCGTCACGTGCCGCAGGACGTCGGTGGGCGTCTCCGGCGCCGACCACCTCTTCATCAAGCAGCAGATCCTCGCCTGGCTGGCCGAGCAGAACATCGCCGCCGCCGCTCGCCTGCCCGAAGATGCTGAACAGCTGGGCCGCGAGCTGCTGTTCGCGCCGGGCGGCCATGGCTGCCTGCGGGTCCTGCTGGAGCCGGACGCCGCGCTGCCCGCGGCCGAGGAGGGCACGCATCTGCTGCTCGGCCCGCACGTCGCGCACGATCCGCACCAGATGACCCTCAACGGCTACGTGCTGCGCATCCGGTGCGACACCGACGGCCCTGCGCGCCGCGTCATGATCGGTACCCAACTGCACGGCCGCACCGAGTGGTTCAGTCTGGACGAATGCAGTCTGACGCCGTGGGGACTGTCCACACCCGCGGTCGCGGAGATCCGCCGCCTGCGCAGCAGCAGCCGTTCCCCGGCCGCCTTTCCGCGCCGCACCACGCCGGCTCGCCCCGCAGCCTCAGTGCGGCCGGTGGCCGCGCCGCAGGCGCCGGACGACCGACCGGCGGCGTTCGACGCCCTGCGCAAGGTCATCGAGGACCAGCACTTCACCAGCAGCACACTGCGCCACTGCCTCGCCCATGCAGAGGCGCTCACCCACGGCGGCGCGAGCGCCGAGGAGAACGACCTGCTCCGCCACGCCGCCGACCTGCTCCTGGCCAAGGACCGCGGAGTCGGTGCCCCGCCCGTTGCCGCGCCACGGCGCGGGCGCGTCTCCCGGGCCGGGCGCACGAGCAGGAGCCCGGCCGGGCAGGCGGCCGAGGCGGTCGCCGACCTCCTGGACACGCTCGACCGACGCCGCACCCATCTGCGCCCCGGCGAGCAACAGCGCCTGGTGGCCCGGCTGCAGGAGAGGGCAGGCCAGGCCGGGTCCTGGCTGACCCGCCAGCAGCGCCGACAGATCTCCGCCTGGCAGCAGCGCACCCAGCCGTCCGCACCGCCCGCCGCACCGAAAGCGGCACCTGCTGCACGAATCCCTGTTCTGCCGGCAGCCGCCGTGGAGACCCCCGCCCGCCCCGCAGCGGCACCGGAGCGGCGCAAGCGCCGCGGGCCGGGCCTCCCCTCCGTCCCCGTCGGCGCCGACGCCGTGGCGGACGCCGCGCGCGATGTCCTCGAGCACACCGCCCGGCTCGGCGCGACCATCACCTGGGATCAGCTGTGCGCGCAGGTCAAAGGACTGGCCGAGCTGGGCGAGGAACAGCAGTGCCGGGCCCTGGAGTTCGCGTCCGCCCGCTCCCGCTCCACCCGCCCGCTGGCCCTCCTGATCACCACCGGCAGCCAGACGCCGCGCCCGCACTACCGGCACCTGGCTCAGGCGGGCGACGGCAACGGCGCCCGGACAGCCTGGCAGCAGGCCGTCACGGACATCCACGCCTCCTACCGGCCCGGCCTCCCGCCGCCCGGCGCCCGCCCAGGCGGCAGTTGAGAGTGACGCCGCGTTGCGCTGCCAAGTCTCGTCCACCGGCCTCACACCGGTCCGGTCGTCGGCCTGGGCACGTGGAAGCGGCCCGAACAGACCTCCGAGGCCTGCTGCTGGACGCCCTGCCGGACCAGTCGGCGGCGAGGTCCCGCCCACCGTCCACCACGCGGTCTCTACACCTTTCCCGGGCTCCGGGCTTCGCGCCGACTGCGCGCGTGCCGGGGGACGGGGTCAACCCATACGGGGAGCAGGGCCGGGCCGTGGAAGATCCCGGCTTGTCGGCCGAGGGATCGGGCGGGCTCGGCGAGAGCGAGACGAGGGATGCGGCGAGCGAGCACGGCCAGGACCGTCTGGGCCTCGAGACGGGCGAGATGAGCGCCGAGACAGAAGTGGGGTCCGTGTCCGAAGGCGAGACTCCGCCCGCCCGGAGACCGGGCGAGGTCGTAGCTGTCTGGGTGGGGCCAGCGCCTGGGGTCGCGGTCGGCCGCTCCAAGGCTGAGCAGGACCCGCTGGCCGGCGGGTATGAGGGTGCCGCTGATGGTGACATCGGTCGTGCTGTAGCGCGTGACTCCGAGCGTCACCGGCCCCTGCAGTCGCAGGAGTTCGTCGACGACCGCCGGGATGAGGGAGGGGTCGCGGGTGAGGGCCCGATACCGCGCCGGGCGTTCCAGCAGCCACAGGAGGATGCTGCCGATGAGCTTGGCGGTTGTTTCATAGCCAGCGATCAGAAGCAGCACGCTCGCATCGACGGTCTCCCTGGCGGTCAGAGCGCTGTCCCGGAGGAGCGTGCTGGTGAAGGTGGCGCCGTCGGCGGGAGTGTCCTGGACGTCGATGAGGTTGCCGAGGCGACCGCGCAGTTGCTCACGCACGCGGGGATCCGTGCTGGGGTCGAGCAGGCGCTGAGCGAGTCGGTGAACGTCGTCCCGGTTCGTCTGCGGGACACCGAGCACGTCGCAGATGACATGGAGGGGCAGGGGAAGCGCCAGGTCCTGGACGAGGTCGGCGGCAGGCTGTCGTTTCAGGCGGTCGACGAGTTCGTCGGTCAGGGCCTGCACGCGCGGACGGAGGCCGTCGACACTCCGTGGGGTGAAGGGGCGGGCGAGGATTCGGCGCAGCCGCATGTGCTCCGGGCCGTCCAGTCCCATCAGTGAGACCTTCACGGTGGACCGGCCCGCACCGCCCCCTCCGGGATGCAGCCAGCGGTCGTTGCTGCTGAGTCTTGGGTCGGTCAGCGCGCTCTCGACATCGGCCGCGCCGGAAACGAGCCACGCGGGCACACGGTTGTGCAAGGCCACCCGGACCACGGGGCCGTGCCCGCGCAGTTCGGACAGGCGCTGGTGGAGGTCGGGCCTCGGATGAAGGTCAAGGTGCGGGTACGTGCCGGCCGGCATGGCCGGTGAAGGGGCGGTCACCGCAGCTCCCGAGCAGTGGCCGGTATCCGCTGGATGCCTGTGGGGGTGGGGAGCCGGGTGCGGGAGGCGAGAGTGTCCAGGAGCCTGGCTGGGTCGTCGTCGGCCAGCAGCAGATCCTCCAGCCGCAAGTGGTCGTGGTGGGCAAGGAAGCCGCTGTCCGCTGCCGTGCGGACAAAGTTCACGAGAGGTGTGTAGTAGCCGCGGATGTTGAGAAGGCCGACGGGCCAGGTGCGGGAGCCTAGCGCGGCACTCGCCCACACGTAGGCGAGTTCGTCGAGCGTGCCGAACCCGCCGGGAAGCGCGAGCACGGCGTCCGCCGCCTCGATGAGCCGCCTCTTGCGGGTGGCCATGTCCGGCACGATCTGCAGGACGGTGAGGCGGGAATGGACGATGTCGGGGGAACTGAGAAACTGGGGGATGATGCCGGTGACATGGCCTCCGGCGGCCAGGGCAGCATCGGCGAGGGCGCCCATGAGACCGAGCCGACCACCGCCGTAGAGGACATGGATCTGATGCTCGGCCAGGAGCCGGCCCATCGCCGTGGCGGCTCGCAGGTACTCGGCAGACGCCGGGGCTGCGCCGCAGAACACCGTCACCCGCAACTGCCGCGCCGCAACAGCGTGGTGGGTCAGGTCCGGTACCACTGGACTCCTTCGGCGAAGTCGTGGAGGGCGGGCAGGGCCGCGGCGATCGCCGCACGCTGCTGGCATGAGTACGCCAGGTGGCCGTCCCGGATCCGCCCGCTCAGTTCGTAGCGCCACAAGCGTCCGTGAGGGCCCGTCAGCTCGCGTGCCGAGAAGCCCTGCCGTTCGCACAGGTCAATCGCCTCCCGGTACCCGAGCACCTCGGACGCGTATTTAAGTGCCAGCGGGTCATCCCACAGGGCAGCAAGGTCGTCCAGCAGGGTGCGCGGGCCGGCCGGGTCGGCGCCGTAGCCGAGCATCTGCTCCACGCGTGAGGCGACCTTCTCCTCGTACCGGCGTGCGCTGCTCTCTTCGCAGACCGTGACGCGGACTGTCCAGCCCTCGCGCCAGTCCGTGCGGATGGCGAGCTCGTGCAGCATCGAGATCGATCCGCCCTCCATGGCCAGCGTGGTCACGCCATCGTCGAGCATCTGCTGCTGCGTGCGGACCAGTTGATCGACGGCGGTACTGGCGGAGATCGGGCCATGAGAGAGGGGACGGGTGTCGAGGTACACGCGCTGCGTGCCCCCCAGTTCCTCCGTAAGGGGACGGCCGGAGCCGACAGCGATCTCGGGATGGCACTGGATGCGGTCCAGGGCGATGACCGGGCAGCCGCTCGTGACAGCCACTGCGACGGCAAGGCGGGTCTTGCCGATGGCGGTGGGGCCGATGATGAGGTGCAACCGCATCGATGCTGCCTCTCTTTGAGGGCTGTGGGAGGGACGGACCCTGCCAGCGGGCCCGTACCGTGAGGAAGCTGCCGGTCAGGAGCCAGAATGTTCGGCAGCGCGGGGTCCCCCGGGCTTCTCGCCGGGGCCCGGTTCTTGTGGTCGGGGTGCCGGGCAGTTCCGAGGCAATCAGGCGTGGCTGACGCCGAGCGCCTGGTGCCGGACACCGTCCCATCGGCTGCGGCAGCGTCCTGCCTGGCGCTCCCGCGCGGCGGGATCGTCCGGATCGGCCAGGGCGGGCAGCGGAGCGCACCGGTTGTTCTCCCGGGTCGTCCGGCGGGTGCGGGTCTTGACGATGGCGTCATGCCCGCGGGCGGCGGGTGCTCGTGCGGGTTGTCTCCCGCCGGGCGAGACCGGGCGGCTATCCTGGGGGCAGCAGCGGCGTGTGCCGACGACTTCGAGGCGGTTGTGATCATGGGTAGCGACGATTGGACCCCGGACTCCATCGCTCATTCCCTGCCGGATGCCGGCATGCGCATGGAATTCCTGCGGCAGCTGAACACCACGCCGTTGTCCGGGCTCGCGGCGCTCGGCGAGAAGTGGGTCAAGGTCATCACGGAACTCGAGGGCGCCGTCGAACGCGGTCGTGCGCTGCACGTCTACCAGCGGGAGCACGGCGGACAGCTGCCCGCGGAGTACACCGACGTCACCGAGCTGATCGTGGAGAGCCGGGCTGCCTGAACCATGATGTACCGGCTCTATATGGACTCCACCCTCCACGCCGTATACCGGGATCTTCCGGACAAGGCGCGCGCTCGGGTCGCGCAGTTCCTCCTCGACTCGGTCAACGATCCCCGGGCGGCCACCAGCCCGTACGGGGATGTCGACGACGGGCTGATGAGGCTGTGGGCCGCGGGCGACCTCGCCGTGGTCCTCCTGATCGGGGACCAGACCCGGACCATCACGGTCCTCAGCATCGCCTACGCCGGGCTGGACTAGCGCCCGGCGATACGGATCAGGGCCCGGAGCAGGTGCTTCCGGGCCCTGATGACGTCCGGGGGGTCAGGCAGGCGTGATGTTCTCCGCCTGCGGGCCCTTCTGGCCTTGGGTGATGTCGAAGGTGACCGCCTGGCCTTCCTGCAGCTCACGGAAGCCGGAGGCGTTGATGTTGGAGTAGTGCGCGAAGACGTCCGGCCCGCCGCCGTCCTGCTGGATGAAGCCGAAGCCCTTTTCGGCGTTGAACCACTTGACGGTTCCGCTGGCCATGCTGGTGCCTCTCAGTCGCTGTCAGGAGCCGCACCGCGCGGCCCTGGAGGTGATCGCCCTGGTCCGGCACTGCACAGCAAAGCGCCCGCGCCACAGCGCGGGCAGGTACTGCGAACCACGACATCTGGCAGCGACGCTACACGGCAAAACTATCCCTCACCAGAGCAACAGTCGCAGCCCTCACCAGGCCACCGGCACTCCCCTGTAGGCCAGTTCGGAGACTGGTCGGTGCCACGGTCTGAGGCCTCCGCGCCGGCTCGAGGAATCCACGGAGGCCTGCACCGTGTCCGGCGGCTCGTGCGGCAGAGCGGTCACCTCGACGGTGTCGGGTCGTCGTCGCGGGGCGCCGAGGCCAGACCGTGGAGGTGGGTCGGGGTCGGTCCACCAGTGGGTCACGTGCAGCCCCCACGTCCGTCAGTTCACCGGCCAGTCGGGGGCATCTGCGTCCGCGAGGACGAGCGGGTAGGCGGCGACGATGCTCGCCAGAGGGGCGCGGAGGGGGCTCCAGGAGAGTCAGGCGTCCGGGGTGGGCAGGGCGGGCTGGTCAGGGCCTTCAGCGGGCGGCAGGCGGCGGCTCCGGCCAGACCGCAACTGGTCAGGGCCAGGGAGACCAGGAGATGGCCGCCAGTGGCCAGACACCATCCCGCGAGCAAGGGGGCCAGCAGTACGGCGGTGGCCAGGGCGGTCCCCCCGATTCCGGCGTACAGGCCCAGAGAGTGGGAGGGCGAGATCCTGTTGAGGACGTCGGCCGCAGCAACGAAGGCCACGATCTCGCCCGGAACGGCCAGGACCACGGCGGCGGCGTAGCCCGTGGGGGTGGAGGCGAATCCGGCCGATCCCATCCCCGCGCCCAGCACGACGGCTCCGGCCGCGAGCAGGCCGACCATGGGAGAGGGGCCGGCGGCGCGGCGTGCCAGCCAGCCGTTCATCAGGGGCGAGAGGATCAGCACAGCTGCGGCGCCGGCGGCCTGGGCCCATCCGTAGGCGGAGGCGGGCAGGCCGTCCTCGGACATCATCAGGGGCAGGACCGAGAACAGAGCTGTGACCGGCACGAAGGCGCAGACACTCGCGAGCCACAGCAAGATCAGCCGGATGTCGCCGAAGGCAGCCCGGTAGCTTCCGGATGGACCGGCAGTACTGGTCCGGTGGGCACGCGGGGAGACGGCCTTCAAGGCGATGAACGCGAACACGGCGCACACCGCGGCGTTGAAGAGGAAGAGGGCGGGGAAGCCGAGCGGGGCCGCGAGTGCGCCCCCGACAGCTCCGGTGGTGGTGGCGCCGAGATTGGTGGCGAAGTGCCGCCACCCGGCGACGCGGGCCCGGGTGGGCTCGTCGGGGACGGTCTCGGCGATGACGGCAGACACGATCGGTCGCGGCGAGTCGTAGACGAGTCCGGCGACGAAGGACGCCGCCGACAGGGAGACGACGGTGTGGCTCTGCGCCAGGACGGTGAAGGTGATCGCGGCCGTGGCCATGGCACCGGCGAGGGTGGCCCGGCGCCCGATGCGGTCGGCAAGGACACCGCACACGAGCTGGCCGGCGAGCCATCCGGCGCCGAACAGAGCCAGGATCAGGGTGGTGGTCTGGGCTGCGACTTCGCGCGCGGAGAGGTGGTAGGCGAGGTAGGGGTAGACGAACCCGGCGGCCCGGACAGCGAAGGTTCCTATCAGCAGTGCCCAGACGGCAGCAGGCCACGCCCCGGCACGGACTGCTCGCGGTGCCGCTGGGGCCGAAGACGATGGGACAGCAGAGGCTGGGGCTATAACAGGCGGCATGGGGCCTCCGCTGGTCTCGAAGTCGCGTTCTGCCCGGATTCAGGGACGGCCGGTAGGAGCACAGGCAAGGAAGCCAGGTGGCCGCGGCTGTGTCGGGCAGGCTGATCTCAGCAAGGGGCGCCCGCGATAGCCAGGGGCAAAACGTTACATACTCTCCCCTTCCCGACGGGTGGGAGGCGAGTTCCGCCGCTGGTCCGCCGAGCGGGTTGAACGGGCTCCCGGACGGCTGGGCGGGTCCGCTCGGCGGTACGCCGAGCGGCCGGTGTCGGGCGGACACCTCCGACGGCGTCGCCGGAAACTTCCGGGCTCTGGGCCCGCGCGGGGCCGGAAGGTCTGCCCGCCCGCTGGTGCTGTGCGGGCGGTGCCCGCAACGTGTGGCTGCGCCCTTCCGGGCCGGCTTGGGCCTCGAAGTCCTGGGCGTCCAGCGACGTTCCGCCGGCCGGGACGCGCTCAGCGGTCGCTGTCCCGGGCCCTGGGCAGCCAGGCCTCGTTCCTCTTCCGCGGACAGCGGGTTCTGCACTGTTGACCTCAGCCATGTCGTCGCCTGCGACACTGGCGGGCGCGCCGACTGCGGCGCCTCCATCCAGGTCACACCGGGCGGTCCGGCCGCCCGTCTTCCCCAGGGAGCAGTGGTGAGTGCAGAGTCCCCCTCGCCGGGCCCGGCCTTCACGCAGGTACAGCTGATCGGACCGCCCGCTGAGGTCGATCGGTTGATGGCCCTGCTGAGCAGCGGCGCCGAGGTCATCTTCGACTCCCCGTCAAAGCCCAATGACCGAGGGGAGGTTGAGCGCACCGCCCAGGTGGTCACCCACCCCGTCCCTCGGCCTCCCTCGCCCGAACTCGGCATGTCGGTCACGGTGCAGGCCGTTCTGGAGACCGAGAGCGGCGCCTTTCCGCGCCTGCCCGGTGGCAGGGCGGCGCAGGAGGTGGAGGAGTCCGTGGCGGAGGCTCTTCAAGCCATGCCCCAGGTCCGGCGGGCGAGCAGCCGCCTGGTCTCGGTCTGGGGTATGCCCGCGTCGCAGGAGTAGGCGGCCATGGCGGGGGCCGAGGCTCGGCTGGACGCGGCGGGTGTGTCGCTGTGGCTGACCGACTGGAAGGTCGACGGGGGCGGGGCGTGGTCGGGCCAGCGGGTCATGGCGCTGGTCGGGGGCGCCTATGCGGGTCACCTGGACGTCTACGTCCACCCCGACGGGCAGGCCGTTGATGTCGCAGGCCTGGAGGTGTCGCCCGAATACCGCAACCGGTATCTGGCCTCGGTGATGATGGACGCGCTCTACGCGGCCTACCCCACCGCCTGGATCAACCACGGCGGGCGGACCCCGGGGGGAACGGTGTGGTGGGACCGCTACAACGAGCCTGCGCCGGAACGCAACGTGCACAACCGTCCCGCGGCCGAGTGGGCTTACTACTTCGATCCCCTCACGGTCGCCGCCCAGAAGGCCCGCAATGCCTACCAGAACCGGTACCACGGCGTGAACGGTCATCAAGAGGCGGTGTACCGGTACGGCGAGTCGATGGAGGACGAGGCCCGGCAGTACGCCCCTGCCTTCCACGAGCCCGACGTGCAGGGACCCGATCCGGGACTCGATGAGTTGTACGGCGGGATGCGGGTGATCCTTCCGCCTGGGCTGCACCGCATCGTGCACGACAGCAGTCGCGACGCCGCCGAGCGGGCCGGGCTCGTGCTCGACCACATCGGGCACGGGAGCCTGCCGCACTACTCGCCCTGGAGCACCACCGAGCAGAGCGCGTTCGAGGACCTCGTCCATGAGCAGGTCTTCGACACAGAGTCCCAGCAGCTGGCCACGCACCTGACCTTCCACGTCCTACCGCTGGCAGACCAGGAGATGCCGCTGCACCACGTCAAGGCCACATGGTTGCAGTTCGCCAACTCGCCTGGCATCGAGGTGCAGTTGGTCGGGATGTCCTGGCGGTCCCCGCAGCAGATGTGGGTCACCCACAGCGCCGTCTTCGACCCGCCGGTGGACGCGGCCATCACCCCGGAGTACCCGCAAGACGCCAGCCCCGCCTACCGGGCCCGCTACAGCGAGATCGGCGACCTGCTCCCCGGACAGACCCAGCGTCGCGCCGAGGGGGCCTCGCCCTACGCGGGACGCGAAGCGGAGATCCGCGACATGGCGGACAGACTCCAGCAGGCCGTCGCGCGGCGGGCAACCGACCGGCCTCCCGCGGCCTCCGGGCAGCCGACGCCCGCAGATCATCAGGTACACCAGCAGCCTCCACCGCAGCAGACAACGGGCATCCGGTAGCCGGACGTCGCGGCACGCACGCTCGAGCGCCTCGTCTGCCTGCGCAAGATCGTCGGTCAGGCGCGTGAGCGTCCTGCACGCCGAGCGTGGCGTGACGGTGGCCAGCTGTTGCCGCTGGCGGCGTGTATGTGGGCGCCTTGGAGTTGAGGCGCAACGGTGAAGGCGAGGACGTCCGGCAGCGCGGCTGTTGCGGACGAGAACTGGTCGTTGGGCCGTCTCGCAGGCTTCGGTGATCTGCTGGGCGAGCAACAGCAGGTGCGTGTGAGTCTGCAGGCGGTCGCGGCGTCCCAGGGGGCGATCGTGTGGCTGACTGTCGCGACAGGATGCTGGCGGCGGCGCGACGGCATCCACCGACGCCCTGCGGCTATCGGCGGGAACTGTGACCGGGCTGCTGGGGCGTTACGGACTGATGTTGTTCGCGGTCGTGCGGGGGCTTTCCGGAGGCCGGCGTGTGAAGGGCCGCATAGGTGTCAAGCCATCGCTTGGTGCGCGCTTCGGAGTCCGCGCGGAGTCGCTCAAAGCGGGCCGCTGTGTCTGGATCCTCGGCGATCTTGCGGAAGTCGTCGTACGTGATCTCGCCGAGCTCGGCGTCGGCATGCGCGCTGTGTTCGAGAGGTCCGAGGAGCCTCAGCGGCTGTTGCCACAACTCCCGGAGCTGCGACTTGCGTTCGAGTGGTCCATCCAATGTCGCGTCTCGATCCAGGTGGGGTCGCTCCGGGCTCATGTTCTGCTCTTCCGAGGGAGTGCTCACGCCCGCTCCACCAGTCCGATCAGTGTTCTCTCGGCGCGCTGTACCGGTGCACAGCATCCTTTTAGAACAGGAGAGGGGCCCAGCCTGCCCTTTCTGCAAGGGTCAGGTGCCGTCGCGGGCGCCTCCTCCCGGCGTCTGGCACGTGCTCGTGCGAGGGCGTCCCGCAGGGCGGGGTGAACCGTCGCATCAGTCCCTGCAGGAGGTGGCCGGCTCGATACCCCGGCCGCTCCCGTGCCTGCACCATCGTCGGGCCGCCCTGGCCTCGTCTGGGTTCGGTGGGACGGGGCGGGATTTTGGTCGTTTCTCAGGATCCGGCGGCCACTATCTCTGCTGTGCCCTGCGAGCGGGCGGTTTTCTGTCCGACTTTTCCTACCGCGATGGTCCGTGGGTCGACTGCTTCGAGGGGGGCGCCCACGTTGTAGGGGCAGTCCGGGTCACCGGGGCAGTTGGGGCGGTCGTGGGGCAGCAGGTAGAAGGTGCGGCGGGCGAACAGTCCGCTGTCCTGGCTGCGGGGGGCTTTGGGCTTGAGGTTGCTGTAGCCGATGATGCGGCCGTCGCGCTCGTAACGAGGTTTGCCTGTACGGTAGTTGACCTTGTCGAGTGCCTGACGGACGTAGTCGAGGTCGGTGGGGTCTTCGAGCCAGACGATCTCGGCCTCCAGGGCGAGATCGCCTTCCTGCGGCATCGCGCTCATCGGGCCTCCTGTGTCGCGGCGGCCAGGACTGGGCCGGTCGTTGTGCTGTTCGCCTGGCTGCACCTGGGTCGGCGGGTGGGGTGCAGGTGCGCTGAACCTGATACATCGTACGGTCGCTCGGCGAGCGCTCCCAGTGCGCGTGGGGTCACGAGCTCCTCGCTTCGGCAGGTTCGGCGTCGTCGGAGAGCAGGCCGAGGCCGGGGTAGAGCTTGGTGGCGTTGTTTTTGATCATGTCGGCGGGTGAGGCGAGGCCGAGCTCCTGTCGGATGCGGCTGGCGAAGGCGCGGGGGGTGGAGGCGCGGATGCCTTCGTCGGAGCACCAGCGGCCGTAGGCCTCGTAGAGCAGCTTCTGTTCGACGCGCAGGTCGGGGTCGGGCCGGCCGTCCGCGCCTTTGGTGCAGCGTTCGGTGATGAAGCGGCCGATGTGGTCTTCAGTGGTCTCGTATGCGGCGGTGGCGACGCGTACCGAGGGCGGGCCGGTGAGGGGGTCTCGGGTGGACAGGTACTGGCGGGCTCCGTCGATGAGCCACTGGAGGATGCCGGGGCCTTCCTCGGCAACGAGTTCGGCGGCCAGGTTGTCGATTTTGCTTTCGTCGGGGACGCGGCGCTCGAAGGGGATGATCCGCATGCGGCGCCAGAAGGCGTGGCCGCCGGTGCCGACCTCGGGGCGGTGGTTACCGAGCAGCCAGAGCTTGTGGGTGGGGGTGAAGGTCATGAAGTTCTGCCGCATGCGGCGGGCGGTGATGCTGTCGCCGCCGGTGAGGAGCTTGACGCGGGCCTCGTTGAATTTGTCGTTCGGCTTGAGCTCGCTGCACACGACGATGCGCCTGCCGTGAAGTTCGGTGAGTTCCGTGGAGTGCTCGGCGAACTTGCCCTTCTCCATGAGGAACCCGGGCGGGGCGGCGTTGGCGTAGTCACCGAGGATCTGCATGGTGACTTCAAGCAGGACGGACTTGCCATTGGCGCCGGCGCCGTAGAGGAACGGCATGACTTGGGCGCCGACGTCGCCGGTGACGGAGTACCCGAGCAGCAGATGCAGGAACCGGATGGTCTCGAGACCTTTGTCGTCGTCGCCGAAGGTGTCGCGCAGGAAGCTGTTCCAGCGCGGGATCGGCATCCTGTGGGGCGCGACGGTGGTGGCCCGGGAGTGCATGTCGGTGAGCGGGTTCGGCTTGCGCAGATCGCCGGTGCGCAGGTCGACGACACCGGAGGGGGTGCACAGGGCGTAGCTGTCGCCGTCGAGAATGTCGGGGTCCAGTCGCAGGCCCGGAGCGGCCTGTGCCTGGTAGAGGAGGGCTTTGACACCGGAGGAGGATTCCGAGTGGTCCCGGTGGTTCTTGAGTTCGCGGGCGGTGAACTTGCCCCGGGGGTCGTGGAGGGGAATCTGTTCGGCGAGTTCTCCGGCTGCCCAGCGGGCGGCTTCGTCGCCTCCGGTGAGCTTCCAGCGGTAGGTGTCCCAGGAGTGCCAGCCCATGCCGATCACGTACCGGAACTGGTCACTGTAGAGACGGGCGAACAGTTTGGCGTTCCCGCGGTCGGTGAGCGCGTCGGGCATGAAGGGCACCGGCAGGTTCGGGTCCACCCCGCGCGTGGGGCGGGCGTCCTGCTGGGCGGGCAGGTGAGGTGCGGGTGCTGGTTTTGCCATCACGAGGTCGAGGGCCTGCTGCTGGTGGATCTGAGCTGCGGCAGCTTCGGCGTCGAAGCGGAGGGGTTCGGCGCT
Organism: Streptomyces sp. NPDC058371; assembly: GCF_042723265.1. NCBI lineage: Bacteria > Bacillati > Actinomycetota > Actinomycetes > Kitasatosporales > Streptomycetaceae > Streptomyces > Streptomyces sp. NPDC058371. The sequence goes on from NZ_JBHXJC010000015.1 coordinate 21,419, forward strand.
CATGAACGTCCCTGAGGGTGGAGCGGGCGCTGCGCGCCGGCGGACAGAGCGGACTCGATGATCGTGGTGTTGCGGCGTTCTTGATGCGGGCGGGCAGCGCGTGCCGCCTCGTGCAGGAGGGCCCGTGCTTCGGAGTCGGTGAGGTGTCCGCCTTCTACCAGGCCGCCCGCGGTGAAAGCGGCCCGGTTGAGTTTCTCGGTGAAACTGGCGCCACTGGGCGTCGCCGCGCAGGCCGTCACCTCGTCGAGGAGCGTCTGCAGCATCCGTTCAGCGGCCTTCGCGGCGCGGCGCGGCCGCGGTCTCCTGGGCAGGGGGACGGCTGGGGGCTGAGGGGTGGGGACGTGGCCGGTGCGGGCGAGTTCGGCTGCAATCCACTGGGGCAGCATCGCAGGCTGACGGCACGCACCTATCCGGCGGTACCCGGCGTCAGTGCCGGTGGTAAACGCGACGATGTAGCCGTTGTCTGCGCGGACGTCGACCTGCCAGGCAAGGGCTGTTCGGGGACTGGAGCCGGTCGAAGAGCGGTAGCGGATCTGCGGGTTGGGGTTGCGGTACCAGATGTGCAGCCCGCCGGACGGGGTCCGCACTCGCAGCGTCGTGTCGTCCTTGGTGGGATCCGGCTTGCCGCGTAGTGCGGCCAGCAGGGCCAGCGTGTCGAAGCCGGTGGCCAGCCCATCGAGGTTGACCTGGGGCCCGATCGGGATGCCCGGCAGGAGACGGGACCGGTCGGGGACTTGGGAGGCGTGCGCGTCGACGTCCAGGACGATGAGGTTCGCGGGCCCGCACGAGACTCCCACGCCGAAGCGGGGCTGCTCCTGCCACCAGGCATCGAGACGGTCGGGCGCAGTAGTCGCCGCGTGAAAGCCGTGGCACCAGCGCCCCAGGGCGTGGCACGGGCAGGCCGAGCCCGGGTGACCATGGTCCCTGCATTCCGCGCAGTTGGCCGGCGGGGTCTTCTGCCCGGGAGCCAGGGGATGGACGGGCCAGCCTTGTTGGGCACACCAGCGGGCGAAAACATGGCTTGGCCCTGTCCCGGGCGGGACCACGGGGGTCATCGCGGGCTGGCTGGCCAATGGATCGTCCTTGCGGGTCTGAGCTTCGGGTCTGGGTCCGGTCAGGCCCGGACCCGGCCGGGCCTAACGGGACCGAAGGGACTGGCGTTTCGGGTTTGCCGAACAGGAGCGTAGCCCAGCAGAGGACCCGACAGCAGGCTGGGCTCCGCGTGTCTCGAAAGTTCAGTCCCGTCAGTCCCGCAGTCCCGTTGGCGAGGGCGCCGGCTCCGGGCGGCGTTTAGTCCCGTCAGCGTTGGTCCCGTTCGGTTTCGAGACTCGTAATGCCAGGTCAGAAGGGTTCCCACCAAGACTACGGGACTGACGGGCCCAAGATCTCCACTTATCACCGCCCCAGAGAACGAGACCTCGTATACGCGCACGCGTATGCAACCACTCCCCCAAGCAGGTGATAACTGCCAAGGTGAGTCCCGTCAGCCCCGTCCTGCAGGAGAAGAGCACCTTGACCTGCGCTTTTATTGCGGGACTGAAGCGGGACCGAACGGCCCCTGCTGGCAGGACTCCTCCTCCTCCGTGGTAGGCAGGCCGCTCCACTGTCCGGGAAGTCCTGTAGCTCGCCGTGTGGGAAACCGGAGGACGTCAACCGCTGCTGGATCTCACTCTCGCGCCAAGTACCCAGCGCATTGCCGGGCAATGGGACCGCGCGGCCCGGCCAGAGCGCGGCTCAGGGCCGCTCAACCTCACGCTGCGGCCGGGTAGTGATCGTGCGGGACCGCAACTGCCGCCCCCTCGTGGTGAGTAGCATCCGGCAGCAGGAACCAGGTACAAGGAGTGTGCTGCTGTGGCTGACGAGCCCGAGACGACCCCCATCCGGAACAAGTACGCACGGCAATACGCCGACCACCTTGAGGCCAACCGCAAGGAGCAGGCGAAGGTCATCGAGCAGATCGCCGGCCTCCACAAGCACCTTGAACAACTCGAGGTGGATGAAGCTTGGTTGAGCCAGGCGATGGGCAGTTTGCCCGCGGCGGCCGCCGCCCCGAATGGGAGCGAGGTCGATCCCACCGCCGAGACCGAGCTCCCCGCACCAGCCGAGGCCGTTGCCGATACGCTCCAGACCGTTCCGCAGCCGCGGCAGGACAAGCCGGTGAAGGCGGCGCAGTCCAAGCAGCCCACGAAGAAGACCACGGCGGCCGAGGCCACCGCGAAGAAGGCGGCAGCGAAGAAGGCGGCAGCGAAGAAGGCCGCGCCCAAGGAGCAGTCGGGGCCGCCGTTGTGGGAACTCATCCTGGGCATCCTCCTCAAGGCGCCTGGAGAGCCGCGTGTGGCCCGTGAGGTCTCCGACCAGCTCGCGCAGGGCCACCCCGGTCGGGCGACGTCCGTCCAGGCCGTGCGCAACAACCTGGAGAGGCTCGTCAAGAAGAAGCGCGTCGAGAAGTCGGTCCAACAGGGGAACGCGATGTACACCGCCTACGCTGTCGCGGCTGGCGCGGGGGAACAGGTTCCCGAGCCGGCGGCCGAGAACGTTCCGGCGGACGTCTAGCGCTCGGTTGCGCTGTTGCTGTTGCGGGTGCCGGAAGGTCATCGGCGGTGCTTGTCGGTGCAATCTCCCTGCTTCGACAGCTGTGCCACCGCGCCTGCACTCCCGGTCCAGTCGACAACCGGTGCCCCCCGTGGTACGTCCGGGCCAGGCACGGCAAATTGCTATTCCGGGAGGTGGATCTGCGCTGCGACTGGCTCACACAGCCGAAGGTGCGGACGCGGGTGCAGTACGAATTCCGAGCAGGAGTGCGCACAGGGTGGCGGTCATCAGCGGGACTACGAAGTGGCCGCTGAGCGGCCCGGCCAGGGCGGTGCCGCCGGCCAAGCCCAGGCGCATCGCGCAAGACATCCAGCCGACCGCCTCGGTCGACGTGCCGGGCGGAGCGAGCGAGGTGACAGCCAGACTGGCCACGGTCAGCAGCGGGACGAACAAGGCTCCCGGCAGCATCGCCAGGGCAAGGAGCAACGAGGCGGGGAGCGGGGCGAGCAGGGGGAGCCAGCAGAGCGCGAACACGGCTCCCAGCAGCAGGAGGTAACGCGGGCCCGGGGCAGACGCGGGCTGGTAGTGGGCGAACAGGACACCGCCGAGCAGTCCCGCCGCGGAGAACGTCGCGGGCAGCGCTCCCGCCAGCCAGGGCTCGTCCAGTTGCTCAGCCACGGAGATCCCGGCGACGTCGAGGGCGCCGACCGTGGCTCCGAGAAATACCAGAGACATCAGCAGAGAGCGCATCGCGGGTGGGCGCAGCACGCCGATCCGGGCGCGGTGGCGGGGCGCAGCACGCCAGATACGGACAGGGCTCGTGGTGGCAAAGGCAAGGGAGCCGACCCAGGTGACGGCGGCCGCCAGGGCGAGAGCCGCGCCTGGAGAGAGCCAGCTGGCCAGCGTGATGGCCAGCGCGGGCCCGACAACGTAGACGATCTCCTGGGCGGAGGAGTCCAGGGTGTAGGCGCTACGGACGTGCGCCGCGTCGGGAAGCACAGTGGGCCACAGGGATCTCAGTCCGCCCTCGAGCGGCGGGCATCCAGCCCCGGCCAGGGCAACGCATACTGCGGTGACGACCAGATGTGAAGTGCCCACTATGGCCAGGGTGCCCAGCGCGGTGGCAACCAGAGCTGCTCCCAGGTGGCAGGGCAGTGGCAGGCCGCGCAGATCGGCCAGCCTCCCCAGCAGGGGCAACCCGAGCGCTGGGGCGATGCCGTAGAGCGCGGCCAGCAGACTGGCGGTTGCCAGGGAATGACCGTCTGCCTGCGCCGCCAGGATCAGGGCGACGGGCACCATGCCCAGCGACAGACGCCCGGCCACCGAGGCGATCAGCAGGCGGCGGCAGTATCGATGCCTCAGAACAGCACGGAAGGTCGGCGGAGTTCGCCGTGCCGGAGCGGTGCCCCAGGGGACGCGGAGTGCGGGCGGCTGTGGTGCGAGGTCCGGAGCCGGTGAGGTACGGAGGGTGTCGCGGACCTGCACGTGGGCCATCGCCTGCCTACCTCTGTAAGGGAAGTCGGGGTGTCTCGTGAGACGCCCGCACGGCGGGCTTGTCAGGGGTGCACGCCGTGCGGGCGGTGGCAGCGGCCCGGGAAGGTGGACCGCTGGTGGCAAAGCCCAGCAGGGCATCGAACCCGCTTCAATGCCACTTCCCGGCAGCGGGCGGCACCGGGGCGCAAGTCCCACCATCTGGTGCGGCATTCGCTCTCACCGGTCCGCCTCACGGGCCCTCAGCCAGGGTGTACAGGCGCGGCAAGCAACCGTGCCGGCGTCTCGCGACGCAGCCGGCGGCCATCAGGCCCGAAAACGATGCACCATCGGCGCCACCTCCGGGGGCGGCCGGAGGGGCCAAAACGGCTGCGGCGGCACCCCTGGGTGGGGTCCCGCCGCGGTGTTGGTGCACGGTCGTCATGGATGGCCACCGTCAGAGAGCAGCTGCGCGATCCCGGGGCGGCGTCTACACGGTCGGGGATGCAGTGAACAGGATCGGGGCCCGGTAGCCCTTGCCGTCACCCGACCAGTCCAGCTGTATGTAGCCGTCGGCGAGGTACCGGGCCGAGGTCGCGCGGTACTTGAGCGTTCCCGTCTCGTAAGAGCCGTTGCCCGTGGCACTGCTGTTTTCGAGCGCTCCCTCAAGTCCGGTGTAGTTGGCGTACTTCACGACCGGGTCTGTGCCGCTCACGCTCTTCTTGGTCTGAAGGTGGAAGCGCGCCTTGTTGAAGGTGAAGGAGTTGTTCGTGTTGGCCGAGTAAGGGCCGTCCCAGTAGACCGTGGCTGTGGTGTAGATGTAGCCGCCGGACCGCCTGGCGCAGAGCTTGACGTCGAAAGACCAGTTGTCGGAGTCGGGGCCGTTGTACGACGGGTCGTCATACGTGTTGCTGCTGCTGGTCTTGCAGGAGTAGCTGGCCGCGGAAGCCGTTCCGGCGGTGGCGAGCGTGGTGCCGGTGACAGCGGCGGCGGCGAGCAGGGCGGCGGCGGTGCGCTTGAGCGCAGGCATATTGGCTTCCTCCGGAAATCGAGTGGGGTCGGCGGGCCGTTCGTGGCCGGGCCGTTGATAGGGGTGTTGAGCGGCTGTAGGTTCCGCGCCGGACTGGCCACTGGAATCGCTCTGAACAGCGGGTTTCGCGGTTGGCCCGCTCGGTGTCCATTTCCTCTGCCGCGGCGCCGCCCCTGGTTTGGCAAGGGGCGCTTCACCTGCGGAATCCCATCCCCACCTCCTGTTGGCCGGGCGGTGGCCAACACCGGTGGGAAAAGGGACACGGGATCGGGGATCCCACATCCGTGTGCGGGGTTGGACTATCAGCCCGCCAGGCTCACCAGGCCGTCTTCGCGGACCCAGCCGCGGGTGCCCTTGGCGATGCCGGAATTGGACCGCTGGGTGAGCTCGCTGTAGTCCCAACTGCCCTTGCTGCACAGCACCTTCAGCTTGTCGCCGCGGTACAGGTAGCCGCGGCTGCTATAGCCGGTGGACGGGCCGGTGCGGTAGTTCCAGGCGTTCTTGCCGACCTTGGCATCGAAGTTGCTCCAGTTCACGGAGCACTTCGAGCTCTCGCCGACAGCGTGCGCCGCCGGGGCCGCGGTCAAGGTCAGGGTGGCAGCGGCCGCCAGTGCGAGGACGGCGGGTGCAGCCGAGCGGAGAGCGAGACTGCGGATCATCGGGGAGCGACCTTTCGAGAGAGGGAGGGAGGGCAGGCGTTGTCCGGTCCGCTGCCGGGGCGTAGCCGGGTGGCCGGGAGGGCGCGCTCGACGCGCTGGTGGGCTATCACGCAGGTGTTTCCTTGGGTGGAGGGAAACAGGGCCGGGTGCCTCGGGCGAGGTCCGGACGGCTCCGATTCTTGGCAAGGAACAGCGGTGGTAGCGGGGCTCAGGTGCCTTCCTCCCGCCTGGCGGCTCCGCGACTTTCCCCGCTCTCCCCGCAGGCGGAATCCGCCACGCGATGGCTTCGACGGCGCGGCCAGGCGCGGCGGCAACTCGCGGTCCGGCCGGCCGGGAGGTGGAGCGAAGTTGTGCGCCGCCCCCTCCCGCCGGCGGCGTCCTCACCATCAGGTCGGCCCAGGAGCACTGAGGTCGCGCGTTGATGGGTGGCGACCGGAACAGCTGCCAGCGCACCTCTCTGCTGGCGAGAACCGGGCTATATAGAGGAGTCCGGCGGCGGTGCCGCCCACGAGCATGGTGGTGACCGCCATGGCGAGGCGGGGCAGGCCGCGCCGGATGAGCGCGCCGGCCGCGCGCAGCACCAGGGAGATGACGGTGCTCGGTGCTCAGATCACCGGTTCACTCCGGGTGTGGTGGAACCGGCGGCCAGGGCCCGGGTGTGGGCCTCGTCGTGGGCGGTGAACGCCGCCGGGTCGGGAGCCTCCGGGGCGGCGCTGCGGGCCATGACCTCCTGCAGGCGGGCGCGGATGTGCCTCTCGTCGAGGGGAACACCGGCGGCCGCGATGTGCTCCAGGGCGTCGCGTGAGCGGGTCAGCAAGTCGGTCTCGGCGCCGGCAGCGGCACGCCGGTGGGCGGGCACCGGCCGCTGGAGCTGGTAGTGGATCTGCCCGTTCAGCGCCTGAGCCGCGCGCTCCAAGGTGCCGAAGGCCTCGATGACGCGGCGCTCGGTCTGCGCGGCCGCGACTGGGGCGAGCGCCTCGGGCAGGTCGCGGGGGGCGAGGGCAGGGTAGGCCAGGCGGCCGAGCGCGTCGTGCAGGAGGTGCAGTTGGCCCTCGCGCGCGGCCAGGTAGCCGGTTTCGGCATGCAGCAGCTCCGGGCCAGCGAAGTAGTCGGCGCGGTCCTCGGCAGTGGTCGCGGCGCGCTGCGCGGCCAGGGCCTCGACAGCGTCCTGGGCGGTGGCTGAGTTCTGCCGCCAGGCGGCGGCCGGGCCGCTGGTAGCCAGGGAGCGGGCCGGGATCGGGAAGGAGTCCAGGAGTTGCTGCGCTTCCTGGTCCCATCCCGAGTGCGCGGCGGCGGTGTAGGCGCGGACGGTCTCGCGGGCCTGGGCCAGGTGCGCGGTGCGCTGCGCGTCGAGGACGGGGACGCTCCGCAGGGAGCCGTCGGCCCGTCGGTCGCGCAGGTGGTCGGTGATGTCCGGCTCAAGGACGGCCCTCAACTGCTGGGCGGACGCGTCGCGCAGGGCGATCTGGTCGAGCAGCCAGTCGGCCATCTCCGTGAGCGCCGGGACATCGGCGGCCAGAGACTCCACGGTGCGCCAGTCCTCGATCAGCTCGGCGCGCGGGCGGTAGGCGCGCTCCAGCCGGTCGAGGAGGTCGGCCATTTTGCGTCCGGCGCTTACCACCAACTCCACGGTGACCTCGTCCTGTTCACCGGCGGCTGCCAGGCTCTGGTCGAGCACGACGGGCGGCGGGTAACCGGCCAGGGCGCGCATGTGAGAGGTCCAGGCGGCGGCCGCGGCGATCCACCCGAGCTCGAGGCCCTGCGACGCCTCGGCATTACGCCGGTAAAGCCAGCTAGCCAGCAGGTCGGTAAGCCGGGCCTCATCATTGTCCGGGTCGGTCATCAGGTGGGCGGCAAGCTCGCCCGGGGTGTGCTCGCGCATGCCGCCGGGTTCGGCGGTGATGATGGCCAGCTGCCGCGTTCCGTTGTCCAGTTGGAGCCAGCGGCGCAGCGCCTCTTGCCGGCCGTGGGCGACGTCCTGCACCTCCATGCGCGTGAGGTCGGCGCCGTTGCGGGCGATCCCGGTCTCTCCCACCCGGGGGGCCTCGGTCTCGGCCCAATCGGTCGCCTCCCTCCTCGCGGCCACCCATGCCAAGGCGTACGCGTCCTCTCCCCGCTGGGTCAACCAGGTGCGGAAGTCGTCGGGGAGAGAGGTCTGCTCGCTCATCAAGGCGCCTTCTGCTCGGCGATGGGAAGCCGCGCTGCCCGTGGACGGGCGGCTTGCGGCAGCTTGCCCGGACCGGTGGTGTCCACCGGCCTGTCCGCTGGGCCGTTCCACCACGCGGGAGCAGGAAGACAACCACCCGCCATCCCGTCCCGTGAGGCGGGACGAAGACCGGGTAAAGAGGCCCCGCAAGGAGCGGCCGGCAACGAGAGCCGGGGGTGGCCGGACAGAGCGAGACTCGTCGTACAACGGAGGCGGGCTGCTGCCTGCGCGGCGCGTGCTGTATCCAGATTCGCCAACGCCGCCCCGGGCGTTGGAGTTTGGCCCGCCCAAGGGGTGGCGGCCGGTCAGCTTCGGCTCGGGTGCGTGAGCGTGGGCAGCGGGTGGGCGGTGTCCCACTCGATGAGGAGACGTCCCTGGCGTTGATAGAACTCCTGTTTTGTGCGTTTGCGCCGGTCGTAGGTTCCGCGGCCGTGGATTCCATACACCTCGACGTACTGGTGGGGATCCGTGTCAGTGAGGACGAAATCGGGCAGGACGGCGTCCGTGCTGTCGTAGCGAATGGGCTTGACAAAGGCGCGGCGGCAGGAGGTGAGAGCGTCGGCCATGACCACTTCGTGCGAGGAGTCGGCTGGGATGTAGTGCTCGGTGGTGAGCATCGCGGCCAGGTCGACAACAGTGAGGTATCCCTTGGGACTGCGTTCGACGACGAACAGGGCGACGCGCACGGCGCCGTGCGCGGCGGCGGTCTGGGAGAAGGCCCGGGGGTAGGAGTGGGCGGCCCGCTCGTGCAGGGCCGCCCTGGCGTAGAGCGGAGTGCGCTGGTGGGCGAGGCGGTAGGCGAAGCCGTACGGGGTGGTGGCTATCTCCTTGATCTGGCCGAGCACCAGGGCTCGCCGTTCGGTGTCGCCGTGGCGTCCGAGGCGGGCCTGGAACGCCTCCAGTGCGGCGGAGTTCGTGGCGGCCGTCGCCTGGCTGAAGGGCGGCACGAGGTAGAGGACATCGCCCAGGTCTTGGCCGTTGACGGTGCAGCCTGCCAGCTGCAGGCACAGCTGGGAGTGGCACATCCGCCAGGTCCGCTGTCGAAACCGTGGCAGCCATGCGTTGAGTTGGGCACCTTCCCACAGCCAGTGCAGCAGTCCGAGCAGTCCGACGGTGCGCCGCGACCGTCGCTCGCGGGTCTCGTCCTCCGCAGGATCGCACCTTTGGGGGATGGAGAGAGGGCGGGCGAGGGCGGTGCCCAGACGGATGGAGACTCCGTCGTCTGTCTCCCGGATGGCCTGCGTGCTGTAGCCGTCGCGGCCGGACAGGCCGGGCGCGAGTTTGTGGAAGGGGCAGCCGGTGTCGTGCTTCTCCCCCTCGCCGGGCCAGCCGGCCACGTGGTAGCGGCCCGTGCGGGTGCAGCGGATGACCAGCCGCAGGGCGGGGCGCCGACACAGGCATAAAGCGTGTCCGACCTCGGCCTTGGCCCGGGTGAACAGCGGGGCGGCCGCGATGGCGTACTCGCGCAGCCATGTCAGCGACACGGTGCGGTCCGCTAGTTGGATACGGCTGTGTTCGGATGCGGGTTCCATGCTCACCTGTCTCTCGCCTCGAGGGGAATTCCCGCAGCGCTGGCGGTTCCCGCTTGCGGGTGGGGTGGCCCTGCCACGGTCCGTGGCTCGATGGGGCGGTATCGCTGCCTGTTCATCCGCGGCTTGTGTGCCGATGGCCGGGCTGGGGTGTTCCCTGCGGGGGCGGCTGGCGCATTGGCGAGGTAGGTGGCAGGAGCGCTGCCCGTTCGGCTGCGGTACGTGCCCGCATCTGCTCCAGGCGTCGCTGAACGCGGGCGTGGGTGTAGAGGTCGACGGCGTCGGTGAGATGGTCCCATTCCTCGCCATCGAGGCCCTGGGGGCGCGGGCCCAGTACGTCGGGACCGGCGCGGTGGTGGCGGCGCCGGTAGTCGCCGATGCCAGTGAGGAGCTTGGTGTAGGTGCGTTGTTCGTCCTCGTCGTCCTCCCCCGGTGCGGTGATTTCCTCCATCCAGGATTCAGGCAAACTCTCGCCGGCGAGCACGGCGGCCAGGGCGCGCCGCGCCATCCGCGCGTCCAGTGCGCCATAGGAAGGGAGGGCGACGCCCAACGGGTCGCGCAAGGCCGGGTGGTCGGGCAGGGGCCCGGCGGGCGGCGGCGTGTCGAGGTGGCTGAGGGCCGCTTCGATCATGACCGAGACGGGGGCGTCGGGCGGCGGGAGGTGCAGCGGGCGGCGGCGCCCGGTCAGGGCGCGGACCCGGGCGTCCATGTCGTCCCAGGCTGCGGCATCCTCTGGGTCGGCCGGGCGTGGGCCCAGTCCGGGAACAGCGGTGATGGCGTGGCGGGTGCGCCACAGTTCCACCAGAGCGCAGGTGGTGGCCCACACGTGGCGCCGCCGGGGGGCGCTGGTGGGTGGCGGCGGGCCGAGCGGGCGGGCCCAGGCAGGCGGGGATGAGGCCAGGGTGTGACCGCGGTCGGCCAGCGAGCGGGCCAGGATGCGGTGGCGCTCGGCAAGATGCGTGACCCAGTGTGCGGGTGTGCCGGGGTGGACCAGGGCGTGCCGGTCGGCGACCCAGTCGGGTATCTCCCCGCGGTGGGTGGGCTGGTGAGGGGTGCGGTCAGGCAGGCGCTCGCGCCACCGCAGCTCGGCGAAGATCTTGTCGGTCACGGCGTCTGCGCGGGCCAGCGCGGTGCGCGCGGATTGCTGCCGCTGGGCTGTGGTGGCGGCTCGTGTCTGGAGGGTGTGGCGTATCGCGGCCAGTGAGGTGGCACCGGTCGGTGCTTGGGTGGTGGCCCGCTCGCGCTGAAATTCCTCGCGCGCGGCGTCGCACCAGTGCAGGGTGCGGCGCAGCTGGGACTCTCGGGTGAGGTCAGCGATGACGTGCCGGGCGGCGTCCGACAGAGGGGTTCGGCCCGCCTGAGCGCGGCGAATCTGGGCGCGTGCGGCCGCCAGTTGGGCGGCGAGGTCGCGGCGGGAGAGGTCCCCCATCGGGCGCTGGTCCCAGGCGGGGTGGGCGTGGCCGGCACGCGTGGTGACCGGGGCGGGCAGGTGAGTGAAGGCTGCGTCGGCGGCCTTGAGCGCCTCGCGGGCCACGGCGCGATGGGAGGCGGCGAGCCGGGACAGCGTGTGCAGTTGCATCAGCGTGAGCGCGGCCAGTGGGCGTTGGCGGTCGTCATGCTGGGCTTCAACGGCTTCCGCCAGGCGCTCGCGCACCCGCCAGGTCAGCACCGCGGAGGGGTCGTCTGCGTCTGCGAATCCGCGCCGGGGCACGGTGGTGGACAGCAGACGGGGCAGGTCGAACCCGGCTCGCTCGGCGTCGTGCAGTGCGCCAAGCAGGGCCGGGTAGGCATCGGCGGCCATGAACCAGGCAGCCCGGTCCGCGCCGAGGGTGCGCTCGAGGAGGCCGGTCAGCCGGGCAGTGGTGGCCCGCTCGGTGACGTCGGCGAACTCGGCGGACAGCTGTCCGGGCGCGCCGATCTCCTGCTGCAGCTCGGCGATGGATTCGGTCGCTGACAGCTGGGCGCGGCGCCGGGCGGCGATGGAGGTGAGCACGTCGTCCAGGCGGTCGCCGTCCTCGATCGCAACGTAGATGCGGTTGGTGCGCGCCCCGCGGGTCAGCTGGACGTAGACGCCTTCGCGGCTGGACCGGGAGGAGGCCAGCGCGTGCGAGGTGTCGACCGTCATGCCCTGGGAGCGGTGGATGGTGGAGGCGTAGCCGAGCTCGCACTGGGTGGCCATGTACTGGGCGGGCAGGCGGATGCGGCCGCGATGCTGGGTGTGGCGGACCACCACGTCCCCGCCGGGCAGGATCCTCTGGACGGTCCAGGTGTCTCCGTTCTTCACGAAGTCTCTCCCGCCGCGGACGGTCATGCGGCGGCGGTTGAGTCGGGTGGCGATGACGTCACCGACGTGCGCGTGCTGCCCGGTGCGCAGTGCGGCGGCGTGTCTGGCATCGACGTTGCCGGCCTCGATGTGCCAGGCCTGGGCGCGCAGGTTGAGCTCGGTCACGGTCGCCGTGTCGGCGGCCGTCATCAGCGAAGTGAGTCCCTTGCCCAGGTCCTTGGCCCAGGCCGCGAAGACCGCGTCGCACATCGCCTCGTAGTTTCCGGCGACGATCCGGTTCTTGGCCCGGTACCAGCCGAACGCGTTGCGGTTGTCCTCGCCGTCGCGCAGGACGAGTGAGGCGTCGGCCTCCCCGTCGATGCTAAAGCGGTGCAGCTGGTCGAGTTCGACGGCGCCGCCCGCCCGCGCGATGAGCCGCAGGGCTCCCCCCGCCTCCACGGCGGCGAGCTGGTGCGGGTCGCCGAGCAGGCGCACCACCGCCCCGGCGGCCGACGCGTCGGCGAGGATCCGATCGAGCAGGAGGGTGCCGGCCATGCCCGCCTCATCGATGAGGACGACGTCGCCAGGCCGTAGTTGGAAGTCCTCGCCGACCGTCTTCCCTTCGGTGACGCGGCCGCGCTGGTGCAGCCAGGAGTGCAGGGTGTGGGCACGCCGCTGGAGGTCGTCGCCCAGGACTTTCGCCGCCCGGGAGGACGGCGCGAGGGGGATCAGCCGGCCGCCGGCCGCGTCCACGGCGCGGGACACCAGCCGCATCGCCGTGGTCTTTCCGGCGCCCGCCGGGCCCAGACCGGCCAGCAGCAGCTTCTCGGAGAGCACGAACGAGGAGGCCAGCGCGCGCTGGCCGGCGTCCATCGGGCCGCGGTGCAGGGCCGCGACGCGGGCGAAGGTGCCCCGCCCCACCGGCGGAATGACGTGTCTGCGGGCGCCCGCCAGGAGCCGGTTCTCGGCAGCGAGCAGGGAGTGTGTGGTGTAGGTCTGCGAGCCGATGGGCCGGTAGACGCTGGTGCCGTCGGGGCGCTGCAGGTCAGGGTGTTGGGGGTTGATCTCGGGCGGAGTGATGTCCAGGCAGTCGCCGTGGGCGAGGACCCGGTCGGTGATCTCCTCGGCCGCCTCGGGCTCGGCGGTGGCCCCGGCCAGGGTCCGCATCAGGTAGCGGCGCGACTCGGCCAGCACGTGGCGGCGGCGGAACGTCGTACGGCGCTCGGCGACCGCCGCCAGGACCTTCTCGGCCGCCGCGGCGACGTCGAACTCGGCCGGGGCGGGCCGGGCTCGGGCGGCGGCCTGCGCGGTGGTGAGCAGGTTGTCGACGGTGGCGCGGTCGGTGACCGCGATGGCCCGGCGCCGCCACGTGGCCAACAGCTCATCCAACGAGCGCGCCGTGCGTTTGGCGGGACGGGTCTGGCTGCGCGCCCGATCGAGCAGGGCGTAGCGGGCCGGTCCGTGCGGCTGACGTCCATGGCGTCTTCGGTAGTCGTCAAAGAGAGCATCCGCCGCGGTGCGTACGGCGCTGCCCCGCTGCGCGAAGGCCGCGCGCAGCCGCGCATCGATGCCCGCGATACGCATCACGGGCCGCTGTCCGGGGGTGACCTCGACCTCATGGGTGACCAGGCCCAAGCGGCCGCAGACGAGTTCGAGGGAGCGCTGGTTGAACAGCTCGCTGGCGACCACGACATCGCGCAAAAGGAGGCGGGAGTCCAGATTGCGCCAGCGGCCGTCCGGCCCCTTCACGCGCGGGGATATCACCGCGTGCTCGTGCACCATGGGGTCGCCGGCACGGGATTCGTAGTGGAGGTAGACCGTGGCCAGCAGGCCCGGATCGGCCCGCTGTTGGGCCACGCCGCCCGGGCCGGTGCGTACCGCGAGCGCATGATGCTCCAGCCACGCCAGGGCCTCCGAGCGTGCCTGGGCCAGGACCTCCAGGACGATCCGCCGTACCTCGGGCCCGCCGAGCGCGAACAGCAGCGACAGCTCCTCGGAGGAGAAGGTGAGGTCGTAGCCGGTCACCGCGCGGCGTTGGGGACCTGTCCGTGCGGCCAGGAACCGGCCGAGCTCGGCGCCGTCGGACGGGGCCCGGTGGTACTCGGCCTCGAAGGCGCGCGCGGCGGTCTTCATCCGCAGGTCCTTCGTCTCGGCCTTCGTCAGCGGGCGGCACAGCTGCCTGCTGACGCGTTCGAGGAGCTGCTCGATCTCCTTGTCGAGCGGGGAGAGTTCGGCCAGCTGCGGTACGGCCGGCCCGAGCTTGGCCGCCTTCATGGCCCGCTTGAGCGATGCCCCTTCGCTCAGTTCACGGGCCGCGATCGCCTCGGCGTCGGGGTGCATGCCCAGCCCGAACAGGGCCCGCATCTGCGCGTCGCTCACGATGCCGGACAGCCCCAGAGCCTGGGCGGCCTGTCCGTGCCACAGACCGGGCGGCACCCCCGGCACGCTGGAGGACACCGTGAGCTCACCGCCCTGAGCACCGTCGCCCAGGGCGATATTGCGCCGGTAGTAGCGCTCCCGCCCCGCCGTGATGCCTATCGCCGTCATCCCCACGACGCCAGAAGATCACCGCCGTACAGGGGCGTGCGGGCGCCGACCGGCGCGGAGCCTCGAACTTCCCAGGCCTCGAGAAACAACCTCCCAACGCGTCCCGCCGGAAGGGAAAACAGCCCTCGAGCCCGGTGACGTGTCAAAAGTGCCAGAGGTGCGCGGTCACCGACCTGCCACCGACCGGCGACCACACACCCGCACCACTGACACGGCACCGGTGACACCACCAGCCCCGGCACTCCCCCGCCCCGTCCGTGGGCCCCCCACTTGGTGCCGACACCGTCCCGTGAGCGGGACCGGGCGCAGCGACGGGCGTGCTACGGCCTGGGACAGGGACGGCTCGCGCCGGTTGGCGGGTGTCGGGCGGCTGAGACTGGCGCGAGGTGGCCCGCGATCGGTGGGCCCGGTCGGCCGGGAGGTGGCTGCGGTGGCGGGAAGCCAGACCAAGGGCAAGGGGAAGGCCAGCGGGATGCTGGCGCGGCGGAAGGCGGCGCTGGAGCGTGCTGCGTTGCGGGTGGCCGAGCAGCGGCAGGTGGCGGCGGAGGCGGAGGCGGAGCGGCTGCGCAAGGAGGCGGCGTTCGACGAGCTGGTGGCCGACTTCGAGCTGGCGGTGGAGGACGAGACGTCGGTGGCCGCCGAGGTGGAGGAGGAGGTGCGTCGGGTGCGTGAGCGCGGCCAGGTGCGGATCAACGAGGCGCGGGTGGTGGCGGCGCGGGTGGTGCTGGCGATGGGCGATGCCGGGGAGACGGTGGCGGGGTGCGGGCGCCGGTTGGGCGTGGGGGTGGAGCGGGTTAAGGAGCTGCGGCGGCTGGGACGTGAGGACTTGGCCGGGGAGGGCTCGGAGAGGGCGCCAGGGAAGGAGAACGCCCTGGAGAAGATGAAGGCGGCAAAGAAGGCGGCGGAGAAGGCGGCGGGCGGGGAGCAGCGGGATGGCGTGCACGCGGCCGGGCCGGCGGGACGGAGTGCGGGTGCGGCGCCGGTCGCCGCTCCGCCGGTGAGTGCTCCTCCTCCGTCGGCCGGGCCTTCCGGTGCGCCGGTGGGCGGGGTGCGGCCCGGGTGGCCGGAGCCGTCGCGATGAGGGGTGCGGTGCGGGCATGGAGCGGCCCCGGCCGCCGCGGGTGCGGTGGCCGGGGCCGGGATGTGGGGACGGGGTTCAGCGCGGGGGCTGCTGGTTCGACCAGGGGGCGGCGGCCCGATGGGGCGCGGTCGGCTGCGGGGCGGGTGCCTGCTGCTGGGCGGGATAGGCGGCGGGCTGCTGCTGCCAGGCGGCCGCGGCGGGCTGCTGCTGGAAAGGGGCCTGTTGTGGGGGGATGTGGCCGGTGAAGCGTCCGGGGTCGACGTCCTTGAGGTAGACGGTGACGGGGGCCCGGTCGGCGACGAAGATGCGTTCGTGGACGCCGGGCGGGGTGAGTATCCACACGATGGTGCCGTCGCGGCGCTTGGTGCGGCGGATGAGCGGCGGGGGTTCGAGGGTGACCTCCTCGGTGATGTCGGTGTTGGGGTCGGTCTCGGAGACCGTGATGTGGTCGACGACGCTGAAGAGACCGGCGAACTGGGCGAGTTCGTTGATGGTGGTCTCGTGCTTCACGGCGCTCCCCCCTTTCTGGCGGTGGCCTGGTCCTGCTGGTTCGGTTGGACGCTAGGCGGCCTGCGGGGCGTGCGGGGGCGGGTGGGCGTGCGGGTGCCGGGAGGCGGGATGCGGGTTGAGATGGCGGGTGCCCCAGGCGGGATACGCACAGCGGCCCCGCGCCGGGACGGGTGTCCCGGCGT
>NZ_JBHXJC010000015.1:37437-106846 GCF_042723265.1 Streptomyces sp. NPDC058371
GGGGGGGGGGGGGGGGGGGGGGGGGGGGGGGGGGGTGGCGTCCGTGGGGGGAGGAACAGAAGATCCCCCCCATGCGCTGCCGGCTCCCCCCCCCTGGGGCCGTGGGGGGAGCGGTGCTGTTACTCGGTGATGTAGGTCAGCTTCATTGACTGGTCGTCGAAGGTGGCTTCCAGCAGGAAGCGGGTGGCGCCGTGGGCGGCGGCGTCACGGAGCATGTCGAGCAGGGTGGTGCCGTCCTCGTCGATGGGGGTGGTCAGGCCGATGGATTCGCGGAAGTCGTCGCCGCCGAGGACGGAGCGGGCGTCGGTTCCCGGTCCCCAGCCGTCGGCGTGGACGACGGCTGGCAGGCGGTTGTTGTCCTCGCCGGTGTCGGTGGGGTCCTGGCCGTTGCTCATGAGGTAGGTGCCGTCGTCCTTGGCCCACCACAGGCGGGGCACGGCTTCGGTTTCTCCGTAGCCGAGCTTGTGCTCGGTGGCGGCGGCTGCGTGCTCGGCTGCGGCAAGGACCATGTCGAGGTGGAAGACGAGCGTGCAGTTCTTCTCGCCGTAGGCGGTGTTGGCGATGACGACGTCCAGCAGGGGGTTGGTGCTGGTGTCGGGGATCGGCGGGATGGTCATGGTGCCGAGGAACTCGTTGAGCCAGTCGGGGCGCTGATCGGCGGGAAGGGCGAGGAGCTGCCGGAGCTGTTCGGGGTGGTTCATGGCGGCCTCGGCGTTGTCGGCGACTGCGGTGGTATCGCCGGTGTCCTTGGTCATGTCGCGGATGACCTCGTTGAACCAGGCGGGGCGCTGGTCGGCGGGCAGGCTGAGGAGGTGCCTCACCCGCTCGGGGTGGCTCAGGGAAGCGAAAGTGGGGTCTGGTGTGCTCGGGGTGTCGCCGGTGGCGGGAGTGTGGTTGGTCATGTCGGCCTCTGGCATCTGTCGAGCTGGATGGGGATGCGCGCGGGGCCGCCGAGGGGCGGGCGCGGCAGGGCCGATGGTGAGTGGACGGGGAGTTAGTCGGGCAAGCCGCAGTGTGGGTACGTGGACCGGCCCCCCTGGTGTGCGGGGGCGGGGCCGGGGTGTGGGGCTTCAGGACGCGGTGTCGGTGGGGAGGGTGCCGAGGGATGCTGCGAGGGCGAGGAGCGTGAGGGCGAGGAGTCCGGCCAGGATGGCGGCGGTTTTGATGCGGGTGGCGCGGCGCTGGGAGGGCTGGCGTGCGTGGGACATCATCGTTGGGCTCCGTTGTGTGAGCGGCTGGTGCCGGGCCGGGTGGAGGGGTGACTGTGCGGGAGTGGCCGGGTCGCGCGGTGCGGGAGGGGGGAGTCCCGTGTCCGGTGCGGCCCGGCCGGGCCGGGCGCTGATGGCGCACGGAGAGGTCCGTGCAGGGCGTTCACCGGCCGAACTGACGGTGCTGCACGAGGCAGTTAGCTGCGCAATCCAGGAAGCCCGGGTGCTGTCTCGGACCGGGGGTGGGGGGGGTGGCCGTGGGCGGCTCGTAGCTTCGCGCGGCCCGAGCAGCCGACGGCCCAGGTGCGGGGCCGTCGGCTGCTCGGGGAGTAGGCGCTACTCGCTGACGGGGCGTGGCTGCGGCCGGTCAGGGCGATGAGCGGGGCAACGCGGGCGGTGGCGCGGACCTCAGAGTCGCAGCGGCGGGGGTACGAGGGTGCCGGGGCCGGGGTCGGGGGTTCAGCCGGCGGTGGGGCGCTCCTGATGCGTGGCGTCGTCGGCAGCCTTTTTCCAGCCCTCTTGGATGGCGTCGGCCTGACGGAAGTAGTCGGTGGTGGCGATGCGGGTCCTGGTGTCGGAGTAGCTGGGGAGGCCGAATTCCTGCGGAGAGCTGTAGGTCGGGATGCGGTCGATGGTGAGCATGGCGACGACGGTCCCGGCGGGCACAGTGCGCCGAGTGCCGTCGATGAAGACGCAGTGGAGGCCCTCCTCTTCGAAGAGGTACTCACCGAAGGTGAAGGCGGGCAGCAGCAGATCGGCGTGGTCGTCTCCGTAGGCGGCGCGCCGGGAGGAATCAGTGGCCAGGAGGGTGTGCCAGGAGCGCAGTCCTTCGACCGCGACGGTGGTGAACAGTTCGGCGGTGTCGATCAGGGGGGTCAGCGAGGGGCCGACGATGCCGCGGTTGATGAATTGGATGGCGCCGAGGGTCGCCTGAGTGGGGTGCGTGTGCTGCCACCACAGAGCGCCGATCGTTTCCACGTGGCGGATCATGTCCGGCAGGGTGCAGATGGTCCCGGCCCGGCCCATCTGGTGTTCTCGCAGGTAGGTGTTGAGGGGGCTGTCCCACATCTCCTGGTCGGTCTCGGAGGTCTTCGTACGGTCGCGGTAGAGGGTGGAGCCCACGGGGTTGCCTTTCCGTCGGACGGCGGGGGGTGCGGTGCCGGGGTCGGCTCCGGCAGGGAGACGGTGGACGAAGCCGGTGTTAGTGCCGCAACACCGGGGTCTGGGCTGCTCAGGGAAGGCGGGGGTGCGGCGGGCGGTGGTGCGGGGGCGGGCGTGCGGACGGCCCCGCCTGCGGGGTGCAGGGCGGGGCCGGGGCGCGGTGTGGGTCGGGTCAGACGGGCAGGAATCCCGTGGCCGCGTGAAGGCCCTGCACCGTGGTGAAGGAGACGTCATCGGTGAGGGGCTTGACTGCGTGCCTCCAGCCCGGATTGGCCTGAGTGACCAGGCCGACGGGCGGCAGGATCATCGTCAGCCGGGAGGCGGTGGTGTAGCCGTGGCGGGTGAAGAAGTGCCTCTTGTCGTGCTCGTGGCGCAGCGTCAGTGCGACGAAACCCGCGTTGCGGAAGTCTTCCTCTGCACGGTGCAGGAGACGGCTTGCGATACCGCGGCCGCGGTAGTCAGGGTGGACGGCGATTGTGTCGATGCAGCTGACGCGCTCGATGAGCTGTGCCCGCATGTGGGGGTAGATGGCGGAGTTGTGGAAGATCCACAGAGGAGGGCCGCAGTGGATCGAGGCAACGGGTGTGCCGTCGGAGCTCTCGGCGAACAGGTAGTGGTGCAGGCCGTGGGAGAGCGGGCCGCCCTCGTGGCGGAGTGACGCGCGGAGGGCAGCGAAGAGGCCGGGCAGTTCCTCGGCAGGCGTGTGGAGGTCGACGAGCTGGGTCAGTTCGATGTGTGTGTCGGCCTCGCTTGCCCGGACCGGTCGGATGGTTATGTCGCGGGACGGCAGTGCGGTGTTCACGTTCGGATGCCTCTCAGCTGAGGTGCACCGACCCCCGGCAGGGGGTGGAGGGGGCGGGTGTGGGTGGGCTGTTGCCGGGCGCGCTGTCCCCGCTACGGAGCGGCGGGTGCGGGAGGCGGCGGGCCACACAGTCGCGGGGGCGGGGGTTACACCCGCAAGCGGCGGGCGGAGAGGCGGTGAGCGGTTGGAACCTGTCCCGGCGCGATCGCGCCGGACGGGGCGGGCGCCGAGTGGTGCGGGGTGGGCGTGCGGACCTGCGGACGGCCCCGCCTGCGGGGTGCAGGACGGGGCCGGGGCGCGGGGCCGGGGTCAGCGGCGGCGGGTGGCGCGGGTACCGGCGAGGTCGACCAGGGCGGTGGGCTCCGGAACGGCAGAGAAGCCGGAGGGGATGCCGGAGGGGTCGACGCTGAGGTAGACGATCCAGTGGTCGGGGCCGGTGACCTTGATGACGTCGCCGACGGAGACGGAGCGGACATCGGCGGGCCAGGTCTGCCCGTCGTCGTCGGCGCGCTGGTGGTTGCTGACGTCGAAGACGGCCCCGGCGGCGGCCTCGTGGCTGTGGATGCGGTCGCTGGCCTGGAAGACCAGGCGCAGGGGGCTGCCGTTGGGGCGGGTGGCGGCGGCGAGCGGGTGGTGGGGCTCGTAGCCGTCGAAGTTGTCGCGGTGGGTGTTCATGTAGACGGTGGCGGTGTACACGCCGGGGGCGGGGCCGCTGTGGAGGGTGTCGATGCAGGCGGTGACGGTGAGGGGGCGGGTCACGGCGGTCGTCACGGTTGAACTCCCATCGGGGGTGCGGCTGGTTGATGGGGTGAGGGTGTGACGGCGGCCGGTTAGGCGGGCAAGAGCGCGGCTGGCGCGGCAGGGAGCGGGCAGGGGCGGGTGTGCGGGCGGCCCCGCATCCCGGGACGGGTGTCCGGGGGTGCGGGGCCGTGGCGGGGGGGTCGGCGGGGTCAGGCGTAGCAGGGGCCTGCGAGTGTGGGGCCGTAGCTGTCACCGGGCTGTCCCG
This sequence comes from Streptomyces sp. NPDC058371, assembly GCF_042723265.1. Taxonomy (NCBI): domain Bacteria; kingdom Bacillati; phylum Actinomycetota; class Actinomycetes; order Kitasatosporales; family Streptomycetaceae; genus Streptomyces; species Streptomyces sp. NPDC058371. The sequence continues at coordinate 41,615 of NZ_JBHXJC010000015.1, forward strand.
CTGCCTGGAGGCTGCCGCCGGGTGTCCGAGGACGATCCACTACCCCTTGAACCTATCCAGGTTGTGGTTCTCGCGGCACGCACATGTCTCCCGGCCCCACCCCGTCCGGTCGCACAGGTGAAGCCAGCGGTTCATGGACCGGCAGGTCGGGCACATCGCCTCCCCACTCTGCTGCGGGGGGTCCCAGCTGCGCACGGGGTAGTAGCCGGTGCAGTTGGGGCGGCACGGCTCTTCCTCGTGGCCGAGGAAGTTGCCGCCGCACGCACAAGATTCAGACCACTCGGCCACGACCATGGGTGGAGCAGGCGGCTTCATCTCGGTGAGGTTGTGCAGCATGCTCTGCCGGGTCTGGGAGTAGCTCACAGCTACGGGCTCCTTCTGCATGAGGGTTTGAGGCGGCCCGAGGAGGCGGGTGGTCGTGGTCACCGCCTGCCCGGGCCGATGCTTCGTACCTTGACCGGATGCGGGGCAACGGCCGCAACCGGACGGCACGCCGGACAGGTCGATGGCCCCCCGGAACTTCGGCACAGGAGACGAGCGTTCCGGGAGCCGAGGCCCGGCGACGCGGCGCGGGACGGGCGGATCACAGAGAGGCGGTGAACCGGTCGGTTACCTTGCGGCGGGTCCGGGCGGTCAGCGGGAACGTGCGGAAGTCCTCGGACGAACCGGAGCGGCGTACGTCCACGCGGCCGTTCGGGAAGGCTTCGATCCATCCCGCTTCGAACAGCCTGAAGTCGTAGCGGGTGGCGCCGATGAGCCGGGACCATTCGACGGCGCCGCCGTTCATCCGGCCGATCCGGGGGCCGATGGGAAACATGCCGTACTCCCGTGCAACAAGCTCGGCGAACTGTGCGGCCGTGGCTACCGCCGCGTGTGCGACGGCGGCCTTCATCCAACGTGCGAACTCCTCGGCGGTGCGCAGCATCAGGGCATCGGCTGGCCGTGGGTCGGTGCGCCGCAGGATGATGCCGACGAGACGTGTTCCCGCTTCGGCCGCCCGGGACCAGGGGTTGAGCGGATGTTCCTCCATGTCGGTCTGGTGCTCGTGACACACGGCCAGCAGCCGCATCACGTTCGCCATGGCCTCCGCTGCGTACGGGGGCATCCAGCTCGGCATCAACCGTGTCAGGTCGACCACCGTGGACATCATGAGGTCGATGCGGGGGAAGAGCGGCGACTCCTCGGCGAGTTCCAGCAGCCGGAGCACTGGCATGCGCCTCTCATCGATGAGGGAGCTGGGCTGACCCTCGGAGAGCGGCAGGACGGCCCGGCGCAGTGCACCGAGGGTTGACGGGGTCGGGGAGTGCCGGGCGCGGCGTACGGCGGCGCGGAAGGCCAGCAGGGATGTGCGTGGGTCGGCGGCCTGGCGGGGGGTGAGTTCCTCACCGTCGGGCAGGCTGTTGCGCTCGCAGATGTGCATGAGTGATTCCCTCGGTGGCGTCGGTGGTGGGGTCAGTTGGTGGTGAGGCCGGCGAGGTGGGGGGCCACCCGGGCGGCGGCCTGGTCGGCGCGGGCGTGGAGCTCGGCGTCGGCGAGGCGGCGTACCAGGAGCTGGGTGTGATGGTCGGTGACCTCGTAGCGGGGGTGGTCCAAGTTCAGGACGGTCTGCATGACGCTGTGGTCGCGGTCGCGCTGGTAGCGGTCGGGCCCCAGGGCGGTGAGTTCGACGACCGGCCCGAGCTCGGGGTGCTCGGTCTCGCGTGCAGTGAAGCCGTGGCGGGGCGTGTCGGTCCGGGTGCCGTAGCGCAGGCGGGTGAGGGCGTACGGCTTGAAGTAGCTGGCGATGGTGTCCGCCCGGGCGGGGCGCAGCTCCTTCGAGGTGCGGACCGGCTTGCCGAGGGCCTTCTCGACGTCGGCGTAGGTGTACGGGGCGGTGAGTGGGACGGCGGTGTAGCGGGTGGCGTAGGGGGCGAGGTGGGCTTCGGCCCAGGCGCGGGCGCCGTCGGGGTCGGCGAACGGGCCGTAGGAGCCGAGGTGGGCGGTGGGGTCGTCGTATCCGTCGTCGCTTTCGTCGTCGGCGGTGGCGATGATCAGCCAGGTGTGCGGGAGGTCGGTGCTGGTGACGAACTGGGCGTTGACGGTGGCTATCGGCTCGCCGTCGAGGTCGCGGACGGTGGTCAGGCGCAGGAAGGACATGGCGGGACTGCCTCTCGTGCTTGGGGGAAATGGTGGTTGTCGCGCGGGCCGTTGAGGGCGTGCCGGGCTGCGGCTGGTGGTGGCACTGTCGGGGCGCGGCCAGTTAGGACGGCAACCCGGGCCGAGATATGGAGCGTTGACGTCGCGCCTGGGCCGCGCTGACGGCCTGGATCCCGCGGCGAACAAGGCCGTCCCATCAATCAAGGCAGGGGGTGCGAACGCGGAACGGCCCGCCCCCGGCTGATTGCAGGGGCGGGACCGGACGGTGATGCGGGAAGGGACGGGCCCGGCAAGGCGCGCGGGGCGGGCGCGGGTCATCCGAGGAGACCGGCTCTCAGGCTTCCACCGGCGGGGTAGAAGTCGTGCCAGGTGTCTCCGGACCAGGCCTCGCGTCGGCCAGGACTGACCGGATCGTCATCGTCATCGTCATCGTTCTGGTGCACGGCGTCAGGGCGCCCGCGTTCAGCTCACGTGACCGGCTTCGGCGGGGGCGGTGGACTTGGGCATCAGGGCGGGGGCGCCGGTGGCCAGCAGGTGGAAGAAGCCGACGGCGAGCAGCCAGGCGGCGGGGCACGCGGCTCGGCTGTCGGGGACCACCGTGAGCATGGCGTTGACGTCGCCGATGCTGTCGGGGAGTTCGGTGAGCGTCGTGGCGTGTACGTGGTCGGCCGGTTGGAGGTGGCCCCGGAAGCTGCGGTCCTTCACCTGTGGGTGCAGCAACCAGGAGGGGGTGGCGAGGCTGGCGGACGCGGTGGTGCGTGCACCGGGACGGAGCGCGCGGGGGTCAAGGGTGCCGAGGTGCTGGAGGGCGGCGAGCCACCGGTGGCCGGGGATCGTGTAGGCGCGGATGGTGAGGTGGCCGTCGGGGGTGATGACGACGGTGCCCCTGGTGCGGGCCTGGCCGGTGTGGGGGGTGTCTTCGGTGAAGCGCAGGCCGCACACCGGCTCACTGCCCTGGTTGTGGTGGGGCTGGCTGGTCAGGCTGGGGGTAGAGGCGTGCACGGCAGTGTGCAGGGCCTTCCAGGTGCCGGTGGCGGTCAGTTCGTGGTCGAGAGCGGGGCGGGTGGTGAACAGGGCCGGGGCCGGGGCGGTGAGTGTGGCGGTGTGAGGCACGGGTGGTTCTCCCAGCAGTGGTCGGTTCGTGGTGCGGTGACCGTGCTGGGTACAGCAGCTACCCCCGCAACACCCCCCGGCGCCGGCGAGCGGCGCAGGCGGGCGCGCCGGGCGAACGGGCGGGCGAACGGCACCGAAGGCCCGCACCCCCCGGGCGGCGGGCGCAGGCCTCCACGTATCCGGCAAGACAGCGGATACAACGTGTGGGAAGTGTCAGCCCGGGAGGAGTTCGATTGCTGGCACCTCGTCCTCGCGGTAGGCCGGCCATTGACCGGTGAGCGGGTGGACGCGCACCGTGCCGTCGGAGAAGGGCCAGCTCTTGACCTCCACAGGCTTGGGCGGCGCGCCCTCCCGAATCCACACGGCGTGGGAGCCCACGGGCAGGCGGACGGCGAACGGCGGAGCGGTCAGCGGCATCCCGACCAGCTTCCGGCCTCGTTCGGTGATGTACGGGCGGGCGTTGGTCATCCAGTAGTCAGTGGGTCCCGTGATGCGGCTGTCACGGCTTTGGAAGATCACCAACCCGTCGCGGTGCAGCCCCTGGCCGTCGCGGTGGTTAAGCCCGTAGACCGCGCCTGTCTCCGGGTTCGCGCGCCGCAACTGCCGGAAGCGGTCGAGCGGGATGAGCGCGGCACGCCCCTTGGGGGTGAGGAACCGGCTGCCGGTCTCCTCGTCGGTTCGCGCCCATGCCTCCGGAATCGACTCCAGAACACGCGCGGGCACTACGGCATCCGGCAGCCGCCCGCCGGCTTCGACCGCGGCAAGCAGTGCGCTTCGCTGGCCGGACGTCATTCTCGTGATGGTGAAGCTGTAGAGCCGGTACGTTTCGGACATGGTTGCTTCCCCCTGAAGGGCAGACGCGGGACCGTCGCCACGATGGCCGGTGGTCTGGGCGCGGCGGACGCGGGGTGCGGGGCGGGCTGGATCAGAAGGGGAAATTTCCTACGTCCCAGCTGCCCGCAGTCGTGGGCGTGACCGTGCGGGCGGGCGCGGTGGTGGAGTCGTCGGGGTGGTGGCGTACGCCATCCTCGGCGTCCGGCTCCCATTCGCTGCGGCTGTAGACAACCCCGCCGACGACGAGCTCGTCTCCGACTTCCTGCAGGGTCAGTGCCTGGTACTCCGCCGGCGACACCACGGGGGCGGCGTGTTCAAAGTGGGGCACGGGAGCGCCTTTCGAGGCAGGGAGACAAGAAGACCGGGGCCCGGGAGGAACGAAGCGAAGGGGCCGCCCCCCGGGCTAGTGATCCCTACGGTGACGCGCGCGGAGCAAGGCACGCAAGCCCGCCCCGGGGGGCCGGTTGTAGGCGGGATCGGGTTGCGGGGTGGGCCGTTGGTCGCTGACGACGCTCCAGGCAGACGGTGAACTGGTCTCTGGCTTCCTGCTCTGCCCACTCGTACGTGATCAGGCCCCAGCACGAGCCGTCGGTGACTTCCTCCCATGTGGTGCGCTCACCGACGATCACATCCTCGTGCTCATCGATGACAGGCTTCCAGGCCACTGCCTTTTCGATGATGTAGCCGTAGACCTCGCCCCTCGCCCATGCCCGGTACTCCGCGATCTCGCTGCGGATGTACTCCGTCGGGTCGGTGACCTCGGCGATGCCCTCCGGCATCAGGTACCAAATGGTGCCGGGGCCGTCATGGGTTTGGTCCTCGATGGCCACGACACCATGGACGATGCGCGCCCATCGGATGAAGATCTCGACTGCGTTGTCCCGGTGCTTGATCTGGTTCCACCCCTCCTCAAGGGGACCGCCGCCGTCCTTGTCGACGTCGGCGTAGTAGTTGTCCGGCAGGGTGATCACGTGGGTGAGGTGATCGTAATTGGTGCGCGGGTTGTGGGCGTCAGTGTCCGGCTTCAACCGCAGCCGGTAGCGTCCGTCGTTGCTGGTCTCGATGATTTCGGTCACGGTCAGTCCCTCTCGGCGGGCGGGATGAGGTTGTGCTGGCGGGGCAGGGCGGGCAGTTCTTCGGCCCAAGTACCGCAGCGGGGAGTCGGTTTCCGGGCGCTGCGTGGTGGCTGCCCCCGGAAGACGGGGGCGCCGGTGGTGTGGGAGTCAGGCGAGGCGGGTGACGGTGATGTCGCCCGCGCGGCCGGGGTCTTTGATTCGGTGTCGGGGCCGCCGCCGCACGGACAAGAGGGGGCGTCTGTGCGGGGCGAGGATCGGATGGTGCGGCTGCCTGAGGCGGCGGGCGGGCGGGGAGCCTGAGGTGGTCCGGCCCTGGCCTGGCTCGGGCCCCGGGCGCGGCGCTTGGTCGCTGCGCCCGGGGACCGGTTGCTGGGCGGGGATGTCTCAGTCCTGGTTGCCCCCGTGGGCGCCGTGGTCTTCCTCGGCTCCAGGGTCGTCGCTGAACCAGGTGATGGACGCGTACGGCAGCTGGTCGCCGATGCGGCAGTCGACCGGGTCGGCGGGGACGGAGAGTGCGACAGGGATGACGAACTGGTCCGGCTGGCGGGCGTTCCAGGCGGCGACGCAGCCGCCGCAGGTGACCCGGCGCGGGTCGGCGACGGTGATGCCGGGTGTGCGGCAGAGGGTGTTGTCGTGTTCCTCGGCCGAGTCGGTACCCGTGCCGGGGGCGATCCAGGCCCAGGGGTTGAGTTCGTCGGGGAGGTGACGCTGCGGCTCGGCGAGGAGCACTGCGGCGGTGCGGGCGATGGCGGCGGCTTGTTCGAGGCGGTCGGCGAGGTCCTGCGGCGGACCGGACAAGGCGATGCCGTTGGAGCCGGTCCAGAAGGCGATGGCAAGCTCGCCGGCGGCGACGGTGGCGCCGTTGATGTCGTCCCCGGGGAAGAGGAGTTGGGCGCCGCTGGTGGTGTCGGCCCATTCGAGTCTGTCGGACATGCAGGGGTGCTCCTTCGGTGACGGTGCCCGGGTGGGCTGGAGCACCGTCACCGCTAGGCCGGTAAGCGCGGCAACCTGGCGGGCGATCGTTCCCGTGGATACCGGGGCGAGCCGCGCGCGGTACGGCGGGCGCTGTGCGGCTGGGCTGCCGGGCGGGACACCGTACGGCACAGCCCTCCGGCGGTGCGGGCGGCGGCCGGAGGGCACGCCAACGCCCCCCGACCACCGCGCAGTCAGCGGGAACTCGGGGGCGGACACGGGGATGACGAACACGAAGGCGCGCACCGTCGGGGTGTGCCTTGTACGAGCAGCAAAGGCCCGGTCAGTTGGCCGTTTAGCTGTTGTTCGTGCGGCGATCGCCCCGGTAGATGTCTCCCTCGATGTAGGTGATCATCGATCCGTCGGGGGCGCGCATCGTGTAGCAGATCGAGGACTCCGCCCAGCTCGTTGTCCAGCCGGCGATGCGCAGGGCGGCGTTGACGGTCTTGTCGCCTCCGGAACCTGCAAAGAAGGCGTCACCCACGGCGCCGTCCCAGTCCGGGCCGTACGGGTTGCGGTCGTGGCTGAGGATGCGGATGACGTCGTCGGCGGTGCGGGCCGACTGAAGCTCCTTGTGCTGTTCGGCGATCACCGTCCAGAAGGGGTCGCTCATGTCACATCTCCGTTTCCATGTGGTGGTCTCCGGGCCGATGCGCCCGTTCGCTCCAGCCCGGAAGGAAGGGGCCTGGGGGTAGGTGGCGGCCGCGGTGGTCCGGCCAGGCTGGGGGTGTGCTGTTGCGGCTGGATTGACGATGGCTGGCGGGCGGGCAAGCCGCGCAACCCTCTTTCTGGCGTGCCAGAGGCCGGTGAGGGCGGCGCCAACGATCGCGGCAACACGCGAACGCGGGCCCGACCAGGGGTCGGACCATCGCCCCCGCGCGGTGCGAGCGGGGGCGGGGGCGCACGGATCGGCCCCCGTGCCGCTGGGTGGCGGGACGGGGGCCGGGAGGGGATGGCTTGGGGTGGTCAGCGGTTCTTGTACTCGTGGTGGAGCTGGAGGTTCAGGGGGGTGCTGAGGCCGAGCCAGTCGGCGGCGGCCCGGGCAACGTTGTCGAGGGTGCCGGAGATGTGGAATCGCTCGTCTCCGTAGTCGTTGAAGGCGGTCACCTGCTCGGTGCGGGTGGAGCCGGTGATGTGGAATTGGGGTTCCTTGCCCTGGGCGGAGAGCCTGGAGTCGTGGGCCGGGGCCAGGGTGAACATGAGGATGCCGGTAAGGCGGGTGCGCTGGCGGTCGGTCCAGTCGGCGTGGACGGGAATGGAGTCGGGGGCGGTCGTGGTCATGGCTGGTCCCTGGTCTCGGTGGTGAGTGCCGGGCGGCGGGTTCACCGTCGCGGACCAGTGGGTTAGGGCTGCAAGGCGCGGTGGGTGCGGCCCCCGAGCCGGGGCGGGTCGGCGCGCAGGCGAGGCCAGGCGGGCAAGTCAGGGGGTGGTGACCTCGCCGACGGGCATGACGAGAAGTCGTTGAGAGATCCTGCGCCGTTCAATCGAAAGCCTTGACGATGGTCTCGGTGATGGCGTGCAGGCCGCTCCAGTCACAGGTGCCGCGGTCCTGCTGCCTTCGCGCTGTCTTGATCTTCTCCTCGAACGCCTTGTGCCGGACGGGGCCTGTTGCGATACCAGGCAACGAAGTGCACCGGCGCCGTGCCGCGCAGGTTCGCCTCCACACTGCGTCGGGTCTCATCCATCGTGATCGTGAGATCCGGCATCTGATGGTCTCCGAGCCACGCCTCCAGGAGGCGGAGCAACTGCCACGAGTCCTTGGGGTCGGCGGTGCTCAGGAACAGCTCGATCCCGCAATCGTCACCGTTGACGGTCCACTGCCCTAGGGGTCCTTCGGCACTGCCGGAGAAGGCTGCTTCGAGCGAACCGAAGGCGTGATCGTAGGTGTCGCTGTTTGCCTGGGCGCGACGGCTTCGAGCCCAGGAGGACTGTACGGCGCGCTCGGCAGCTTCGCAGAGGAAGGAGGGTGCCGAGGCAAGCGGCCACTCGTGGGCCGTGTCGTTCCAGGTGTCGGGGAGATTGACGAACGTGCTGGCCAGCTCCCGCGCGTTTTCCGCATGCACAGTGACGTGGCGGCAATTGCCGCCCTCGGCTGCAACCTTCACCGTAAGTGATGCCGTGGGCAGGTCCTCGGAGGCGGCAGGCCTTCCAGGGGAGAGTAGGAGGTGGGCGCAGTCGTCGAAGAGCCGACGGAGTCCATCCAGGAGCTGACGGTCGTGTACCTGGGTGTGCAGTTTGTTGAGCAGTCCGCGGTGGCCGCGGGGCAACTGCGTGTGCGGGTTGTGGTCCAGGATCCGGACGGCATGCGCCCATCCCTTGTGATCGTTACGGAGAACGGCGACCACACGGCCCAGGAGATACGGGTTGGTCTCCAAGGCGAGGGTCAGACCGCCGCCGGCGTCGAACGTGCAGTGCGCGGTGAAGGACGGCATGAGGGCCTCTCAAGTCGTTGGAGCAGGAGGGGGTCAGGCGCAAGATGGGGGGGTCCCCTGCGGCCTGTGGCCAGCGACGTCCTTGCGCTGCCCGATGCCTGCTGCGGGGAAGATGGCCCGAGGCAGGGTTAGCCGCACAAGGCTGGGCAGGAAGCGGGGGACGGCCGCACGGATCGGCGGACACGGCTCGGCTGGACGTCCGGGCGCGGTGCGGCGGGCAGAGGTTGCACGACCACAGCCCCCAACCCACGCGAAACGCGAGCTGGGGGCTGTGGAGTAACTCGGCCTTGGATGCCCAGGTGCTGGGATCGGTGCTCCGCCCGTCACCGATCAACGGCGGTGGCAGCGATGGGGACGATGGTGATTGCGGACGTCATGGGCTTCCTCGGGTGTCAGGAGGAGGGAGGTGTGGGCGAGCCGGGGAAGTGCGGTGCTCAGGCCTCCGGGGCCGGTGGTTCGCACCGTAGCCGGGACGTAGAGCAATGGCCGCAACCGTGCGCCGCGGCTGGCACGCGGTGGCCCAGGCCCCACACGGACGGCGGGGCTCGGGGCCGGGGCGGCGGGAGGGTTGGTCAGGCGGAGGGGCGGGGGGCGACGCGCCAGGTCTCCCCGTTGGTGGGGCGCACCCAGTCGTTGAGTTCGACGAGCGCGTCAGCGACGGCAGTCCCCGTGAAGTCGACACCGGGGATCACCGGCAGTGGAGATCATGGCTGGTGGTTCTCCTTTCGGGGCGGCGAGGGGCTCGCCGACTCTCCGGGGGTGCACCGGGGAGCCGGGGGCCAAAGGGATGGGGCGTAGCGCGTTAGATGTCGATCTCGCCGCGCTCCTGCCTGACGTCGAACAGGGCGTCCATCCTCAGCCCGTCGTCCTCGGTGTGGAAGGCGTGCAAACTCTCCTCTTCCCGCTGGCCGGGCGTGAGGGTTTCGGCGCGGGCGCGGGCTTTCGCGTACACGATGTCGGCGGCCGTACGGCCGACAAAGCCCGGGCTGGTGTACGCGAGGCGGGCGTGGACCAGGTTGAGGTGACGCTGGGCAACACGCAGCGCGGAGGCAGTCCCGGTGGTGGTGTAGATGATGACTTGGGTGGGGTTCTGCGCGTCGTCGACGGCGGCGGGCTGATAGTCGCCGACGGCGACGAGCCCGGAGGTGAGGTTCGCGGCCAGGGCGGTGAACGCTTGGACGCGAAGCGTGTACTTGAGCATGAAAAGACGGGCCCTTTCCGGGACTTGAGAGTCTGAGGGTGCGGCAATCAACCGCTACGCGGGCATCGTGGCGGCGTGCCGGGTTAGCCAGGCAACCGCAGAAGCGTGGGGCCTCAACGGGGCCCGCGTAACGCTGGGTTGGCTGGCTGCGAGCGGCGCACGGGGTGGCAGGGAGGCAGAACGCAACCGCCCCGGCCGTCCGTTCGGAGCGGACGGCCGGGGCGGGATGGGGCTAGGGGTCAGACGGGGTCCGCGATCGGGTCGGGGTAGGGCCAGAAGGGCATGTCTCTGGCTCCCTCGCAGGTCAGGACGTGGATGGTCTCGCCGTCCTCCAGGCGGCCGCCGCGGAACCCGGTGGGGCCCAGGGTGCCCTGCCACCAGGAGCGGGCCAGGGCGTACGCGGCCTCCTGGGAGGGGGCGCGGACCAGGAACCGATAGGTGCGCTCATCGCTGGTCTGCATCCACAGCCGGTAGACCCGGCGTGGGCCCGGCACACCCCGGTCTCCCCCGGCAGTGAACGCTGTCTTGATGGCATGGCGGCAATGGTTGGTGTGCAGGGAGGTGACGTCGTCGACGGTCCGGCGGTGGACGAGTCGCAACTCGTCCAAGTCGCCGACCGCGATCGTGCGGTGGGTGCGCTGCTCAACGCGAACGGGGCGAACCACGCCCGCGCGGTCCTCCCTCTGGTCTGGGACAACTAGCGCAGTGCAGTTGTGCGGGTCGTATCCGTGGACGGTGTAGCGGGTGGTCAGTCCGGTCCGGGGCTGGACGGTCGCGGCTGTGCCGATGCCGAACCGCGTGGTGGCGGTGACGGGCTGCTCGGCCCAGGAGCAACCGGGGTACATGTCCGGCGGAGGGGTCAGCACGTGGGCGGATTCCTTCCTTGAGGCGCAGCCGGCCTGGATGCCGGACGCGGGATCATGGTCAGGGGCTGGCAGGCAAGCCGGGCAACACCCGGAGGTGATCGCAGCACAGGGGCGCCAGGGCGATGTGAGGCACAGGAGGCGTATGGCGGCCCCGACACCGCATGCCTGAGGTGGGTGCCGGGGCCGAGAGGTCACGGTCAGTTGCTGATCTTGATGACCTCGCTCGCGTTTGTGCGGTTGTCGGTCACGGGGCGCCACTCTTCCCCGACTTCCAATGAGTTGTCGAGGTCGCTGGCGCACTGGCGGCACAGGCTGATCGTTTCGGCCTCGGCCTTCTCGACGGCCAGGGCGGCGATCTTGTTCGGATCTGTGTCGTCAGTGGTGACCGTGATGGTGATGTTCGCGATGCCGGTCAGCGGCACGTTGTATGTCGGCATGAACACTTCCTTCGGCTGGGGTCGTGGGGTGTCTGACGGGCCCGCTCGTTAGGCCCGCGGGCGGTAGAGCACCGGGCCCGGCGCCGCTGGGGTTTGGGGCCAGATGGGGCGCGGAGGTGGCGGTTCAGAAATCGTCGGCGCGGAAGGCGGTGACGGATGGGGCGCTGGCCGTCGAAGACTTGCCGTGGTGGAGCGCCGCATCTGAGTTGGGGGATGAACATCGCGGTCCCAGCCGGTCAGCTAGTCCGAGACATCGTGGTCGGCGGGTTGCTGCTTTCAGGGCAGGGCCGTCCGGGCGACGACGCAGTCGGCGTATTCGGCTTCGGCAGGGAGGGAATCGTGTGGGCGTTCCGGCTGACTACAGGCTGCGGTCGGGCAGGGTTAGGTCCGCCACCCCGGGCGGGGGGTCGCTGGGAGCCAGCCGGGGGGCGACGTTCCGCCCGGGGCGGCGGATGCGATGCCGCCGCCCCGGGCCGGTGGGCGGGGGCGCCGGGGGTTTGGTGGTCTGCCGCGGCGGGCCAGGTCAGTGGGGCAGGACGGCCATCACACGCTGGGCAAGCCAGAACGCAACGTTGACGGGGACGGCGTTGCCGACCTGGAGTCGTTGGTCGGGCTCCTTTCCGGCGAACTCGTGGTCGTCGGGGAAGCCCTGGCAGCGGGCCTTCTCCAGGATGGTCAGAGGCCGGTACTCGCACTCATCGACGCTGAGGTCTGCGGTGGGGCTTGCCAGGTAGTGGTGGCCGCCGCCCTGTGCGGACAATGTGCCGATCGGGTCGTCCAGGGAGCTGGCATCGCAGTGGTTGCGCAGGGTGACGATGAACGGCTTGCCACGGTACCGCTCCAGCCCGATGGCGACGCGGTCCCGGGTGGCCTGCTCGTAGGGGGTGCGCGTCACGCGCTGTTTGCCCTTGAAGTAGCCGTCACCGAACCGGTCCCCGCGCACCATGGGGTCGATTACGTCGCCGATCCCCCGGGTGATGGGCTCAAGGGGAGCTCCACAGCGCCGGTTCGGGCAAACGTAGTAGTACTGGCGGCTCCGGCGGCCGTACTCGCCTACCGGGAAGCCGGGGTTCTTCTTCCAGTGCTGGACGCCCTCGACGGGGCCGCAGGTCGGGCAGATCGCGTCGCAGGTCGGACGGAGGTCGGGAAGGCCGTTCGCGGCGCCGATGTCCTGTCGCAGGAAACACCACACCAGCCGGTCGCGTGATTGCGGCAGGGGCCGCATGCCCTCGACTTTGAGGTGTGCGGCGTTGACCGAGGCGAGGGTGGGGATGTAACCGAGGGCGTCCCACACGTGCAACCACGCCTTAAACAGTGGGGAGTTGCCGAAGGCCGGGACATTCTCGCCGACATAGGCCATCGGCCGGTGGACTTCGGCATAGCGGACCGGCTCCCACATGGTGATGCGGGTCTGGGGCCAGTCCGGCCCCGGCTTGGGACGTCCGTTCTCGTCGAGCTCAACGGGATTGCGCGGCGCCGTCCTTCCGCTGTTCGGCGAGGCCTCGGTGCAGATCGGGGAGGCAACTAGGACCTGCGCGGGCGGCACCGAGCGCATGTCGACGCTCTGAAGGTCGGCTTCCTTCACGAACAGACCGGGGAAGTTCCCCCTGGCCGTCGCTGCTGAAGCTGAATGGTGGTTGGCGGCGTACAGGGACAGAAACCCTGCCTTGGTGAAGGCCAGCATGTCGCCGCAGCCGCCAGTGAAGAAGTGCACCGAAGTTGGGCAGTCAATAAGGGGCGTCATCGCAGCATTCCCGTTCCAGAAGCAGGGAGTTGATGTGCGCGGCCAACGGAGGTGGCCGGGCGGTTACGGCAGACTCGGGCCTGGCACGGCAAGCCCCACAACCCCCCGAGCCGGTCGGCTGCCGGGAGCGCAACGCCAATCCGGGTGCGGCTAGACGCGACAGATCCCCTCGGGCCAAGCGGACCCGGCTCGCGGCGGCTGAGGCGCGCAGAATGCGGAAGACCCGCCCGGCCGAGTCCGGCGGGGCGGGTCTAGGAGTGCCTCGAAGCGGGGCCGGTCAGCGGACCCTCGGAGCGGCTGGCACCTTGGGCGCGGCCGGAGCCTTGGGGGCTGGGCCTGCGGGCTGACGTGTGCCCGGAGTGACTTGGCGGCCGGGCGTAGCCGGGATGATGTGCGGGGTGCAGGGGCGGGTGCTCGCGGTCTGCTTCGCAGTGGAGCCGCGCTTCGTGGGGCAGTGGGTCGGGGTGGAGTGGCCGGTGCCGGGGGCATCGCAAGGAGCAGCAGGACCGCGAGGAACAGCACGGTTGCGGCAAGAGTATGAACGGTCAGGAACGGGGCAGTGCGCGTGTGCATGGACGCGGGATTCCTTTCACAGGAGATCGGTGGAGTGCCTGGCCGCGCTGAAGGGTGTGGTTCTGCCTGGTAGCGCCCGGCGGTTGCGACAGTCACCCGGAGGTGGGTTAGCGATGCAATTCCTCTCCTCGCCGCGATCCCCCGGGCTCACAGCTGCGTCATTGCTCGTGGCTCCGGGTGTCGAAATGCCAGGGGCGGCCCTCTGCCGACCGGGCACGCCGCGGCACGGTGCGAGGGTGGGTGCCGACGCGAACTGGCCCGTCGGGCCGGCGAGGGCAGGGTCCAGGCAGTCCAAGTCCTCGTAGCCGGTCCAGCGCCCGATACGGATCGTGTCGTCGGCGTACGGCGCCCACGTACAGCAGGTCGGTCCGGTCGGCGCGTTCGGTGCCGATGGTTGCGGCCTCTCCGTCGGGATGTCGGGTACTTCGATGGCGCTCAGGATTCGATGGGGTGTCATCAGTGATCAGGACCGCACGGCTGACGCTGGTCGCGGCTAAGGCTCTCCGGGCAACTGGCTTCGCGCCGGGTCGGGCTGGGGAAACGACGCGGCCCGCCCCGGCCGTGGTGACGGCGCAGGGCGGACCTGGTGCGATGGCGGTAGCTCAGCGGGAGGTGCGGGCCTTCGATTGCTGGCGCTCGCGTCGGGCGGCGTCCTCCGCATTCCGTTGCCGCTGAAGTTCCCCGAATGACGCAGTCAGGTCCTTGCGGGGACGGTTGACGGTCATGCCGACGCGGGGCGGGCCATGTACGGCCAGGAGGTCGGAGGCGGCCTGGGACGAGTATCCGGCTGCCTCTAGGTCGTCCTGCGTGGGGAACACGTCCGCGTCTCGGTCCCGGGTCGGGTCGATCAGGACGTCCTCCTTGCCGCCCCGGGAAAAGACGTACTTAAAGTTGGCGGGCGGGTTCGGCTCAACAAGGCGGCGAAATCGGGAGACCTCCTTGGTGTACGCGTAGAAAGTCAGACCCTTGGGGGCGCCGCGCATGATCTGGAGCCACATCAAGGTGTAGGCGTCATCGAAGAAATCTCCAGCGTCATGAATCCTAATGTGCCCCAACTTGCCCTTTTCGGCGTCAGGTTGGTAGCGAGGGTGGCGCAGCTCGGCGGCCATTCGCTCGTGCCACAGGAGCGGGGTGTCCAGCACCATCCGCAGGTTGCGCAGGTGGCGGGCGCGAGCAGCCGGGAAGCGGATGTATCCGGAGTCGGCCCCGAGTGCGTAGCAGTGCTTCAAGCAGACCGAGGCGGAGGGACAGACGTTGACCGGTCGCACGGTGGTGGTTCCGTCCGGTGCTTCGTCTTCGAGGCGTACGGCTCCGGCGGGCAGAGTCCAGTTGAAGATGCCTTGCTTCTTCATTCGTTCGTTCTGTGAGAGAAGCCAGTCGGTGGCCATGATGAGGCACTCCACGAGTCCAGAGATTTCGGATGGGGTGGTGTGCGGTGCAGGAGGCAGTCGGTGAGACAGCCCGGCCGCGGGCCGCGGCGCTGTCTCGGTGCCATGCCAGCGCCCGACCCTTCGCGGACGCCGAACTGCGGGAGCAATGACCCGGCGTCGGCGGTGAAAAGGCGGTGGGGTGGGCTGCGCAACGATCCGGACCGGTCCCTGCTGAGTTGAGAGGGGTGTGCCACGCGGCGCAGTGGCCGGTCCAGCGCGCCCACACTGACCCGCCCGCCGGCTAGCCCTGCAAGTCCCGTGCGGATAAGAAGGGCACGGGATCCAGAGGCGGTCTGCGCTGCGCTGCTGCGGACATGCGTCAGGGCCGCCTGCGTCTGGCTTCTCAGCGCGGGCGGGCCCTGATGTGGACGCGGGATTCCACGTCTTTCGGCGTACTCGGGCTGAGCTCGCCCTTCCGGCTGGGGCTCCGAGGGCGAAGAGGGGTCGGTAGGGCGCCCAAACCGCGGCCGGGCCCGGGCTGAGTGCCTTGAGCCCGCGCGTCGGTGGGGCGCGAGGTTCGGCGGCCAGCGCCGGGGCGCGAGCTGGGCGCTTGCGGGTGGCCCGGTGCTCTGCCTGAAGGGCATTGCACCGGGCCACTGTCCGTCAGCGTGTAGGAGGCCGAGCTCGGCCTCCTACACGGAGGGCTTCGGGGAAGTCCACATCTCGTCGCGGAGTGGGTAGTGCAGGCGCCATGTGATGGCCATGGGTTTGCTGCCAGTGTGCTGTTCGTAGGTCGCGGGGCCCAGCAGGGTCCACGGCTGTGCCTTGCCGCTGAGGGTGTCCTTGTTGTCCCGCATGAAGAGCAGAACATGGCTGCCCTGCTTCGCGTGCTGCTGGTATCGCTGGCCGGTGGGTGAGGCGCTCGCTGTGGAGTTCTGTGACTCCCAGTGGAAGTGCGTCGAGCTCAGGGCGTAGTCCTTGTACCGGACGGTCGGTGAGAAGTCCCGCTCGCTCTTGTTCAGTGTGATCAGCAATGCGTCCGTCTTGTTCGCCGCGTCCCACAGGACACCTTGGGCAAAAAAGCCGGGCATCTGGCCGCCGAGTCGGGCCACGCCCATGGCGGCAAGGATCTCGGAGCGGTTGTACGCGTGGTGGACGCTTAGGGGAATGTGGGCGTGCGGGCCTGTCAGCGGTGTAGCCGTTCGTTCCGCGCTGCTCTGCATCACGTAGGTGAGGAGTTGGCGGAGTTCGCTGCGCACGGCGTGCTGCTGGCTGAGCGTCTCGAGGCCCTTGTCGTATGTGGTGAAGCCTCCAGCCTTGTCCCAGAGGGTGAAGAACAGCATCCGGGCAAAGGTCTTGTCCCGCTCGCCGAGGTTCCCGTAGGGGCAGGCGTCGTCCTGCACCAGTCGCGTGTACGCCTCGGATCGTTCGGCGTCGTCGGCGTGCAGGAAGCAGTGCATGCGCTTGAGCAGGTCCGGCTCCCCTTGCATGGGCGTCGTGGGGACAGGGACTAGCTCCGCGCGACGCAGGATGGCGGTCCAGGAGCTGCTCCCTCGGTAGAGGTCGGTGATGTTGCGGCCGGTCCGTTCGAGGAATTCGGCGAGCTGGGTGGTGCCGTGGGCCTTGGCTTCCTGAGCGAGGTGGTTCACGGTCGCCCTTGCCGGGGTGGCACCGACGGTTTTGTGGGCATCGGAGTGGGACATGGTTCGGTTCCCTTTCGCGGAGGAGGGGGTGAGTGCGCGCCACGGGAAGTCGGGTGCCGGTCGGCACGCCCTCGGCGCGTGGGATGCACACTGACCGGCCTGCGCCCAAGCCCCGCAAGCCAGTTCGTCCCCGCCCCCCAGCTCAGGTCTCACGTTCTCGCGCCGGCGGCTGTGGTGGCCTGGGGCCGGACGCCTGGCCCAGGCGGCACCGGAATTGGCCCCGACGCCTTCGGTCGGGTGACCGGGGCGCCGGGGCCGGGGTCGGGTGGTTCTAGGCGGGGTCAAGGAGGTAGTCCAGACCGTTGGACTCGGCTCGCGCGTATACCTGTTCAGCGCTCTGCCGCGCGCCACAGCGTCGGGCCCAGGCCAGCACATTGGGCCACGACTGGATCAGCCGCTGAAGGACGGTGCTCCGTCGGGGAACATCGTCCGGTATGCCAGGCGCACCTGGTGTTCTTCGGTGATCTCGGCATCACTCGGTCCGACGCCGACTACTGCGGCGGCCTCGCGAGCGACGGCGAACCGGCCTTGCAGGACGGCCAGAGGGGTGTGGGGTGGCCAGGTCGCCGATGGCCAGGCGGGCGCCCAGGTCTCGCCGTGTTCGGTAAGAGCTGCGGCGTAGGCGTTGAACTCCCGGAACAACAGTTCCCCCAGAGTGTCGCGCTCAGTCTGGTTGGACATGGTCACACCCCCGCGCGGGCGTCGGCCCACGTAGGCGCCATGGGGCGTCGGGCAGAGAGTAGGGATGGGGCAGTGTTGGACACGAAAGACCTCCAGGACAAGTCGGCGTTCAGGGAGTCACTGGGTCCGCTCCTCGGCGCCTGGCCGCTATCGCTTCAGGGCGATCCGCAGGCGCGGGCCCTGTGCGCAGACACGGTGCCTGTGAAGGTGCCAAGCGGCGCAAGCGTTCGGCGGTGGAACGCGTTCGGCCCGCCCGCGGGGCGTGGGCCTAGAGTGCGCGGCTGCGGAGTGGACTACCCGATCGGATAACGGGGCTGGGGCATGTGCCGCCGCATCTTCCGGCTGCCGCAGCGCAGTTGCCCGATCGCCTGGTGGCAGGCCTCACGCAGTTAGGAGAACCAACGAAATGCCAGGAACAGGGTGACGAATACAGCAGCGCGGTGTCTATGCGCTCTTGTGGCGTTCTGCTGGTGGTGGGTAGGTCAGGTCGCTAGTGTCACGCGCAGGAAGTCGCTGCCGGGGGTGGGCGCGTGCGGGTGCGTTTGTGGGTGGCGGGAATCGTGGCGCTCGCCAGCCTGGGTATTGCGCTGGCGATCCTGCTGGCGCTGGCGGGGAACGCCGCCACGGCTACCTCGAGCTGGCCCGGGCTGCTGGATGAGCTCCGGCAGCACCCGTGGGGGTCACTGTACGTCGTTGGGCCAATTGCCATCGTGGCAGCCGGTTACATGGCGTGGCTGCAGTTGCGGCCACCAGCGGGCTTGAACGATCCCCCGCCACCCCCGCCGGTGGCCGTCCCGGACTGGTTCGTGGACCGGACCCAGACCAGCGCCACCGCGGCGGAGGTGTGCCGTGGCGGACGCGCCGTGGGCATCACCACCTCCCTGTGGGGGGCAGGAGGATTTGGCAAGACCACGGTGGCCACCGCCGTATGTGCCCGTCGGCGCGTGCGGTGGCGGTTCAGTACCCGCATGTTCCCTCTCCCTCTTCAGTCCCGGGTCTATCCCGTCACCATCGGCCGGGACGTCCGCGGACGCGCGGCCGTGGCAGCCAAGGTCGCCGAAGTCACCCGATTCATCACCGGCGACACCACCGAGTTCGACGACCCCGATCTGGCGGGCGCCCATCTGGGCCGGCTCCTCGACAAGCGCCCCCGCACCCTGCTCGTCCTCGACGACGTGTGGGAAACCCAGCAACTCGACCCCTTTCTGAGAGGAGGCCGCAATTGCGTACGGCTGGTCACCACCCGCAACCCGGAGTTGCTGCCCGCCGACGCGCAGACCATCCAGGTCGACCAGATGTCCCGCGACCAGGCCAGAGCCGTGCTGACCTGGAACCTGCCACCGCTGCCTGGCGCCTTGGTGGACGCCCTGCTGAAGGCCACTGGGCGATGGGTCTTGCTGCTGCGCTTGACGAACCGCCTGATCGCCGACCAGTGCGCCGCCGGTGCCGATCCCCCGACCACCGCCGAGCGGATCCTTCATCGGCTGCTAGCCAACGGGCCCGCAGCCGTGGACGATCCCGCAGCCACCTGGGACCTGGACGATCCCCGCCTGCGCAACCAGGCTGTCAAGGCCTCGATCGAGGCCGCCACCACCCTGCTGCCGCCCGGAGGCCCGGATCGCTTCACTGAACTCGGCATCTTCGCCGAGGACGAATCCATCCCCGTCCCTGTGATCGCCCTGCTGTGGGGAGCGAGCGGCGGGCTGATCGAGGACCAGACGCGCACCCTGTGTCGGAACCTCGAGCGCCTGTCCCTGATCTCTCTCAATCAGGTGAACGGCGGCACCATCAGCCTCCACGACGTCATCCGCGAGTATCTCCGCGGCGATCTCGCCACGGCCGGCCTGGCCCGTATCAATGGCCTCCTAGTCGACGCGGTCGCCGCTACCCTGCCCACGGCCCAGCCCTTCGCCCCCACTCATCCCAGCCCAGAACACGCCTGGTGGCAACTCACCGACGGCTACCTCCTCGACCATCTCATCGGCCACCTCCTCGCCGCCGCGCGTATCTCCCTGGCCGAGGCCGTGGCGGGCGACCTGCGTTGGGTGGAAGTCCGCCTCACTCAGCGTGGACCCACCGCCCCCTGGAGCGACCTCACTCGCATCGATACCGCTCACACCCGTCCCCTGGCCCGCAGCCTCGCCCGGACCGCCCACCTGCTCACTCCCACCGAACCACCTCACGCCCTCACCGGCGTCTTGCACACCCGCCTCGACACACACCCCCACTGGCACCCACAGATCACAGCCCTCCACCACGCCCCCACCCGGCGCCCGTGCCTCGAAACCCGGTGGCCCCTGCCTGACGCCTCCTCTCCTGCACTCCAGCGGACTCTTACCGGCCACACCGGCCGGGTGGGGTCGGTGGCGATCGCACCAAACGGAACCTGGCTCGCCACCACCGATCATGAAGGGGCAGTGCGAATCTGGAATGCCGGAGAACGATGTATTGCGGCCATTGCACGATCTGAAGGGGCGCTGTACTCGTGCGCCTGGAGTGTCGCTCAGGAGCTTGCAGTTGGGGGTGAGCGAGGGCTGTATCTCTTCAAACTGCTCCCCTGACACGGGGCGAGACCTCAAACGTTGTCCCGTGGGACCACCACTGTCATAAGTACCGCATTCCGGCAGGTCTGTGAGTTTCGTCGGTTCCACACAGAGGGCTACCGAGCAAATGCGGCTCGCTACGTGACGGAATGTCGGTCGGAGTCGGTGGTCCGGGTCGGTGACGCCGGAGGACGGAGGTTCACCAGGAAGCTCCACACTCCAGCACAGGACTTCGCATGGTCTGGGCCGCGTTTCAGGAGGTCAGTGAATTCCGTCGGTTCCTCAGTTTCGCCGTGATCCGGTAGGCGGTCAGCTGCTCTACGTGTGTCCTGCGTCATCGAACCTTGAGCGCATGTCATCGAAGGGTGATGAAACGCGAGTTCATGCCAAAAAACCTTGAGCGACAGAGCGAGGTCGCTCGATCGGTAGAGCCCGAGAGGAACAACCTCTTCGGGAACCGCGTGTTTCCCTCTATCCGTCTGCTGCTGTAGCCCATGGGTAGGAGCCCGCCCTCTACTCTCCTCTACTCTCACGAGCAACATCGGAGTTCCAGGTTATGAGCATCCCGCCAACCTCAGCACCCTCTTGGCCGTACTGCGCACACGGCGCGAACCCTGCCACCGACCCCGTCGGCTGTCGCGGTATCCACATCCCCGGCCACACCGCGTGCCTCGCTCACGTGGCCGACCCCGACCGCACCGCCTACCTGACGGGCCTGTCCCCCGGCGCCGACATCGACCATCGCGGTACCTCCTTCACCGAACCGCTTCTCAACGCCCTTCTTGCCGCCCTGCGGGACCCCACCACCGGAAAACCCCATCTTGGCCCCGCCAAGTTCGGCGGGGCGCACTTCTCTGGCCCCGCCAAGTTCGGCGGGGCGCACTTCTCCGGCCCCGCCAAGTTCGGCAGGGCGCACTTCTCCGGCCCCGCCGAGTTCGACGGGGCGCACTTCTCCGGCACCACCGTGTTCGCCGGGGCTCACTTCTCGGGCGCCGCCCTGTTCGCCGGGGCGCACTTCTCCCGCGTTGCCAGATTCGACGGGGCGGAGTTCTCCTACGCCGCCTGGTTCGCCGGCGCGCAGTTCTCCGGCAACGCCTTGTTCGTCATGGTGCAGTTCTCCGGCCCCGCCAAGTTCAGCGTGGCGCGGTTCTCCGCCAACGCCGGATTCGTCAAGGCGCGGTTCTCCGCCAACGCGGTATTCGACAAGGCGCAGTTCTCCGGCGACGCCACGTTCTTCGGGGCGCAGTTCGGTGGCGCGTCATCGTTTGGGCCGGTGGTGTGTGCGGGGACCGTCGTTCTGGCGGGGGCGGTGTTCGCGCTGCCGGTGACGATGGAGATAGCAGCGCGGGAGGTGGCCTGTGAACGAACCCAGTGGGACTCAACAGCGACTATCCGCCTGCGCTATGCGGCACTGGATTTCAGTCACACAGTCCTGAACGCCCCCGTAGTGGTCACCGCCCACCCAACCCCCTTCAGCACCAGCAGCGGCGCGCCAGTCGACGAAAGCCTGCTAACAGGACCAGCAGAGGTACGAGTGGCCTCGGTGCAGGGTGTCGACGCCGCCCACCTGGTCCTGAAGGACACCGACCTGTCTGAGTGTCTGTTCTCCGGAACGTTCCACCTCGACCAACTCCGCCTCGAAGGACGCACCACCCTCACCCGTCCCCCCTCCGGCTGGCACCACCGTGGCATATGGCCGGTTCGCTGGAGCCGCCGGCGCACCCTTGCCGAGGAACATCACTGGCGTGCCCAGACCACTCGCCAGCCCATCCTCCCCGCAGGCGCCGTACCGGGGCCCCGGCAGTGGCGTCTGGGCCCACATCACCCCGACCCCGCTCTTACCCCCGACCCCGAGGATGTCGCCGCGCTCTACCGGCAGCTCCGCAAAGCCTTCGAGGACGGCAAGAACGAACCCGGCGCAGCCGACTTCTATTACGGCGAGTGCGAGATGCGCCGCCACGACCGCACCGGCACTCCGAAGGGCGAACGCCTCCTGCTGTGGGCGTACTGGTTGCTATCCGGCTACGGCCTGCGCGCCTTCCGCGCCACCGGCTGGCTACTCGCCGCCATGACCATAACCGTGCTGCTCCTGATGGGCTTTGGCCTGCCCACCCACGACCCCGACCCCGCCACGACCGGTACCCTTCACGGTCAAAGGATCAGCCTCGCTACCAGCACTCCTGATCCTGCCCTTCGCGGCGGATGGCCCCAGCGCATGACCTGGGCGCGCGCGGACAAGGCCACCCGTGTCGCTGTGAACTCGGTGGTCTTCCGATCATCCGAACAGAACCTCACAACTCGCGGGATCTATATCGAGATGGCCTCCCGCCTCCTCGAACCCACCCTTCTCGTCCTCGCCGCCCTCGCTGTACGCGGACGCATCAAACGCTGAACACTGCTCCGCACTTCAGGGCTTTCGCTCAAGGCTCGATGACATTCACTCAAGATTCGATGTCACAGGACACCGTGCATTTGTGGCCGCCCGCCGGCGTCCATCTGTTGCTCGAATACCCGGGCTGCCTCAATCGGTTGCCTAGCAGCGTGGGGCGCTTGCCCGCGCTCGTAGTTGCGGGACCGGCCGGTAACTGCCGCTCTGAGCTGGCGAGGTTGACTTGCACGTCGGCCGGTTCGTATGGAGACCTCAATGAACTCGGGCTGTCTCACTCGGAGAAGCGCAGCCGCTGCCGGAACCACCCGAGAGCCCGAAGGTCGTCGGCGAGCCAGTTGTAGGCGATGTTGGTCGCCGGCCGCGGGTCTCCGGTCGGCAGGGAGATCATGTGGTCGGAGGTGCGGTGGAAGACGGTTTGTGCGTTGCCTCCTTCCATCAGCCCGGTCTCGTCGCGCAGAGGCTGCGGTGCCTCCGCGAGGGTGAGGCTGACCTGGGGCACGGCATCGAGCGGGCTGTCGAGGTCGGGGGTAAGGGTGTAGTACAGGCAGCTGCCCTCGGGCCCATCCTCCCTCGTGATCACCTGCCCCTCGACCCGCACGGGCAGCACGCTGCGCAGGCCCAGTGCGGACCCAAAGCGGGGGAAGTTCTCGCTGACCAGGTCGCGGTAGCCGACGACTGCGTCCCTGAGTACCTCGGTGAGGATACTGACGGTCAGATCCGGAGAGTAGTCCTGCCATCGCTGGCGGTTGGCCGAACTGCGCCGGTCGGGCAAAAGGCGTTGCGGACCGAGGTGCTCGCCGTGCAGGCCAGTGAGGCGGTCGTCGATCCAGCGGATGTCGTGCGAGTCGACCTCGGCCCTGCCGGACGCCTGGCGGAACATCTGGGATGCGTTGACCCTGCTCATCATTTGAGCGACGGCTGCCCGCAGGTCAGCCAGCGGGATGACTGGTTCGGCCCACTGTTGGTGCCTGAACTTCATGATCTGCTGGGCCAGGGACCATATTCTCTCTCCCTCCAGCGGGGAACCTGGAGGCAGAGGAAGTCGTCGTTGGTGCAGCAGCCGAGCCAGCGGTTCAGACAGCCGGTCGCGCGCCCATCGCCACCGCTCCAGATGTCCGGATGGCAGTTCGAACGCCGTTCCTGACTGCCACCCTGCGGCCCGCGCGCCGTCCAGCGGAATGTCAGGCAGGGGGACCAGTTCCGGCTGCGTGGCTTCCCGGGCCTCGCACAGGATCATCCCCCCGTGGCCGCGTAGCCGCACACCCCACTGCACAAGCCGCCCGTGGTGATGGTGCGCCAGTTGGGGACCGCAGGCATCAAAGCCAGTCAGGAACGCCTGGACGGCCTCGCGTAGCTGTGCGCCGGCCTTCAGCGACGACTCGGTGCCCTCTTCCGGAGTGTCGCGGTACACGAAGGGACGGCGGGGCCGGGTGATCTCGTCCAGGATCCATGAAGCGGCGGCCGGGTTGGCCCGGGCCAGGCGCAGCATCCACTCCTCACCGGTCTCCTCCGGCACGGTGGAGACGGCAAAGGCGAGTGCGTATCTCCAGCTGGGGAAGGCGTGGGCGCCGGCGGCTTCCTCCAGGGCAACCATGTCGGAGCGTAGGGCCTGGGCGGCGAAGTATTGCTCGAAGAGGGGCAGCGTAAACCGGAGACCGGCCTCGTCGTCTACGACCAGGTCAGTGTCGGTCAGGGCCCACACCTGCGGATCGGTGGCGAACAACGCAGCTGGTACCGGCTCAAGGGAGGTAAGGATGCGGGTGGCCAACTGGGCAAGCCGGTCCCAGGTCTGATCGTTGGTCTGGGGCCGCCGCTCACGATCGATGATGTCCCGGGCGAGGCCGGAGAGCAGCTGCAGGGGCGAGGTGTCGATCTGTTTGCCGCCGGTGATGCGGGCAGCCATGGCGATGACGAGGAGCGGACTGGTCATCAGCTTGCGGGCTTCCGGCGTGCACGCCGCCGGCGGCACCTCCGCGCCCAGGACGCACCGCAACAGGTCGGCGCCGCGCTCCCGCGGCCACGCATCGGCGGTGAGGCATTCTTCCCGCGCCACTCTGACGCCCTCGCGGCTGGTCGCCAGCACCTGCACCCTCGGCCAGACCAGCACCAAGTGCCGAGCCTCGTCCAGGAGCTGGTCGGCCTGCCCAGGTGCGAGGCTGGAGAGATCGTCGATGACTACCCGGCACGGCCGGATCGGGGCACCCCCGATCGCCTCCGTCACCGTGGCCGACAAGGAACCGGTGACCTTGCGGGCCTCCAGCCACACGGGGATCTCGACCTCGTCGTCGAGCTCCGCAGCCTCAAGTCCCTCCTCCAGCCAGCGCCCGGCCCGCTCGCTCTTGCCTGCGCCCATGGGCCCCACCAGCACCCGCACTTCGCCCTCCGGCACCACCGCAGGCTCGGGGTGCTCGGCCATCCACTCCAACACGGCGTCCCGCCGGTCCGCCGGGACGGGGCTCAGTCGGACACGGCGACTGGCCTGCGCCTGCCGCCGGACAAGGTCGAGTCGCTGCTGGCGGAGCGCCGAATCTACGGCGCCGGTCGGTTTCAGTACGTGAAGGACTGCGATGGCGGCCACGGCAGCGTTGTGGGCGGCCAGCGGCTGGGAGCCCTCCGTGTCCCGCTTGCTCTTATCCGGGTCGGCCTTATCGCTGATCCCCCGGATGATCAGCGTTTGTAGGGTGCCGATGAGGTGGGCAGCCTGGGCGACGCCAGCCCCTTCCATTTCAATGGCGGCGGCGTCGTTGAAATTCTTGTGGATGTAGCGGGCGATCGGGGAGTCGGCGTCGGCGAGGACGACGTCCCCGACGGCGATCGGCTTGAAGTGGGTCCGGGAATCGGTGCGACCCAGGGCCTGACGGGCGGCCTGCTCCAGACGGTGGGAGGCGCGCCAGGCCTCGGGGCGTGCAAGGAGGCCCTCCGGCGTCTGCTTGCCTCCGTGAATGCCATACACCTTGGTTGCCACCACGACGTCACCAATGTTGATGTCGTCCTTCAGGCCGCCCGCCACACCCACGAAGAACAGGGCCTGCGGGGCGAGCCAAGAGTTAACGCGCTCGGTGAGGCTGGCTGCCGTGAGGGTGCCCTCACCGATCTCAGCGAGGGCGACGTACCAGGAGGTCCCGGGGAGTCGGCCGCATTCCATACGGGTGCCGGAAGGGTGTACGAGCCACTCTGTGTTGGTGAGGTGGGCCCGCACGGCCTCAGACTCCACAGGGAGGGCCGTGAGGATGACCACGGTGGGGCGAGAGGTGTCTGCCACGTGACCAGCCTCGACCGTTCTTCTCTTGCATGGGTGGAGAGTTCACCGTAAGGCAAACCGACTGCCGGAACGAGCAATTCCGCGAGGACTGTGGGTACTTGCCGGGACTGGTCCATTGGGTAGGGGGGAGGGTGATATGCCGCTATCGCCTGCCCGTACCGAGCGTTCCTGCGTACAGGAGGATCTGGACGGCGAGCCCGATGATCGCCAGTGCCTCGATCACGGACAGGGCCCTCAGCAGTGCCCCGCTACCCCCATGCACCCAGTACACGACGAGGGCGGCCAGCGGTACGGCGCAGAACGCCCCCTGATCGACCGCGAACTGGATGATTTTGCGAGAGCGGCGCCTCGCGTCGGAGCGGTGGGCGGTCTCCCACCTGAAGGCGGCCTCGGCCGTGTCGGAGCTTCCGATCACCACCGCGAGACGCGGTCCCAGCTCGGTTCGCACATAGTCGCCAATCGCTGAGATCTTCTCGTCGTTGACGAGGTAGGTCCACCCCAGCACCACGCAGACCGGCGGCAGCGCGAGCAGCATCTGCGGCTGCTTGGCCTGCGCGGCAGCCGCGATGACGGCTGCGACCGCCGCCAGCGTCACGTAAAGCAGGTTGTCGCGGAAGCCGATCCGGGCCTTCTGCTCGTCCTTGAGCGTCTGATACTCCGTGAGCAACAGCTGCCCGACCGTGATCTCCGGCCCTCTCCCACTCCCCTGCTCCTGCTGTCCCGATGACATGCTTCCCCCAGCCCTTCATCTTCGCCTGCTCTTGAGCATCCCAGAGTGGGACAGCAGGGGGGCGGACGAAGTGGACAGTGCCTACGGCACGGTGTGAGTGAAGGCGAGGTCCAGGGAACGAAGTTGGTGCCGTCACGGTGCAGTCGTCGCACCTGATTGTCTGGCGAAGAAGCCACGCCCAGGGCAGGGCTTCGAACAGTCGTACGGCAAGTCGTGCGGGAGTGCGGTTGCGCGTGGGGCATTGTCAGACCCCGCTGTCACCATCCCGCAATGGCCCAGATCAGCCCCAGACTCGCCCACGCCTACTTCAATGAGATCTCCGCGGGTTCCGCCGTTCCGCTGGACTTGGACGGCCTCCTGCACATGGTGGACCTGCGCCGTCGCAGCTATGTCGTCATCGGTGACATCGCGCTGCGGTGCTTCAAGAACAAGTCGAAGTGGACGTACGACGAACGCGATATTCGCCGTGGCGCCCAGGAGTACGCAGACTTCCGCCTGGACATCGACGACAGGGTGGAGGTGCAGCTCCCTGCCTATCGTGACCACAATGAGCATGCCCCGGAGGGCCGGGCCGACTGGCGGCGGGAGATCGCGTCCTGGCTGTTCTGGCAGGCCCGTCAGAAGCACCAGGAGGGGCGGCCCTATGAAGAGTGGGACGATAGCTGGAAGCGCATCGGCGTCGGCGGGCTGCCCGGCGAGCTGACCTGGGACGAATTCGTCGCGGCGCGCAGCGGTACCCGGCTGCGAAAGAGCATCGCCAATACCCGGCCGCTGGAGTTGATGACCTTTTCCGGAGGCAGCCTATCTCTGCCGAGGGGCTATGCCGAACTCCTGGACCGTTGGGAGCAGGTGGAGGAGGATCTAGTCGCCCGGGCCCGGACCTGCGAGGGCTGTGCCGCTCAAGGTCCGCGCTGGGGTAGCTGGCGTACGCAGAGCCGGTTCGGTTACGTGACCCTGTGCCCTCCGTGCTCGGGAGCCGCGTTCCAGCGGTACACCGGTCATCTGGGCGGCGTGTTGTACGACTCGCCCCGCGTGCGTGGAACCCGAGCTGACGATTACCTGTGCCGTTTGTGCGCTGAGATTCGAGCGGCGGCCTGGGATCATTGCCACGACCACGGGTTTCTTCGCGGGCCTCTATGCGGCAGCTGCAACACCTTCGAGGGCAAGAGCCATCCGCGGAATTTCCTCGAGGACAGGGAGGGCGCCGCGCTGCACCTGCTGGAGTGCCGCGGCTGCCTGGATCGCCGTACCCTGCCCCGCCGGTACCACGTGGCCATCGTCCA
Source organism: Streptomyces sp. NPDC058371 (assembly GCF_042723265.1). Classification (NCBI taxonomy): domain Bacteria; kingdom Bacillati; phylum Actinomycetota; class Actinomycetes; order Kitasatosporales; family Streptomycetaceae; genus Streptomyces; species Streptomyces sp. NPDC058371. Next base: position 68,960 of record NZ_JBHXJC010000015.1, read on the forward strand.
GAAGTATCTGGAGGGGACCGAGCACCACCGCCATCGCGGCCGCCGATGCAAGCGTCGGCCGTCGGTCCGGCACGTGGAACTCGCCCACGGGGCGCAGCGCTTTGAGCTGGAGTGCTGGAGGCACGGGGCGAGGTGGCCGAAGGACGTCACGGTGCCCGAGACCGCGTCGCTCGTACAGGACTTCGTCGATCAGGCGCTCGCCATCGCGCAGCCGGACGCCGTGGTGCCAGCTGCGCGTGCCGGTTCGGAAACGACGACTCCTGCGTGAACAGGCACGTCGCGGATTCGGCGCGGCCGGGTGAACACTTACGCTCCCCCTGGCCAGAGCAACTCCATGGCCTTGTTGCGGCGCGGGGCCGGCTGCCGCTTGGATCCCCAAGTTGCTTGCCAGAACGTGGTGTTGAGGTAGGCACAGGTGGGGGAGATTTGTGATGACAAGGGGAGGAACGCTGTGGGGAAGCGGAATGGTGCGCGCAAGGGCGCCCGTCGGTCGGGGAATCCGGCGCGGCGGGAGACAGAGGGAATGTACTCGGGCAATGTGCTGGGGGAGCGCATGTATGCCGCCGCTGGGCGGGCCGGGATACAACCGGGCATTGTCATCCCGGTCACTGCCGCGGAGTTGCCGAACGGCTTCGTGATCCGGAACGCGACACAAGCTGATGCCGCTCCGCTGGAGCCAGTGATCAGGATGGCCGACCCGGACAACCCTGAGGGCTCCTGGCGGCAGCTGCCTTCCGCGATCGGCCAGAGCCTCGATCCCGAGAAGCTCACGCACGTGCGGGTGGTGGAGGAGAGTTCGTCCGGCGCGCTGGTCGGCGGCATGATGGCACTGCCGGCTGTGTGGGCCTTCACCCACCCCATGCTTATAGGCTCGCCCAACGCGCACATTATCAGCGGCTTGGTCGCCAGCCTGGACTCCCTCGCGGTGGTCGACGCGTGGCGCGGGAAGGGCGTCGCGCGTGCCCTGGTCGCCGAAGCGGAGAGGCTTGTGGGCTCGCATTCGGCGGGGAAGCTGGGCGCAGCCGTCCTGTGCGCCACGCACGACCCGGAGCTGACCGACTTCTACGCCGGGCTCGGCTTCACCGCCTCCCCCGATGGCATCGGCATCCCCACGCCGGCTGGCTTCATCTGCCACGGCCCGATCAAGGGCTACCGCTTCTCGGTGAAGCCCCCTGCGCACCAGCGTCCGGATGGAGCCCCTGCCCACTCCCTACGGGAGGCAGCTGGTCATCCGTGGAGTCCTGCCCGTCCCCGCGCACTGAGCGGGTGGCCGGGGCCGCTCGCCTTGGTTGGGCACGGAATCGCGTGCAAGCGCAACGACCCGCCTCCGGCCCGGCCGCGCCGGCCTATAGCCGCGACTCCCGAGCAGGCACACTAATTGAACCAAACGTCGAAGATAGAGGCCTTCGAGACTTTGAGACCTGTCAGCCGCTCATAAAGGTCGACAGCCTGATCTTCAGTTAGTGCGCACAAGTAGTCACATATCGCGCGAGAGCGGCGCTCAATATTACTCGCATGAGGAGCCGCACCTCGGGACTCTGCATCGGAGATAGCATTCTCAATCTCTGTCAGTAGAACTGGCTTAGCCGCCTTCTCGTCTTGCAGGCATTCGAAGATACCCGCAATTATCCTTCTTTGTCCCGACTGGGCCACCTTGAGCGGCGACTTTTCGATCACATGGAGAAAGGTGAGATTCTTTAGGATCTCCACTTCATACTGGGCGGCAATGTCAACTTCCACATACGGTGGATGGCCATTCGCCGTGGGTCGGACGGCATTGGCTGCTTCGTCGATGAGATTCGACATCAGGGCGTAGAGTATTTTCCGATCTTCAATCGTATCCCCCCATGGCTCAATCGGAAATTCTCGAGAACAAAGGCGACTATATGCCGAATCGAGCTGATCTCGGTCATAATCCTTTCCCCGCCCCACCATGAAGTCGAGAAGGGCATTTCTGCTCGGCTCACTTTTGAATGCGTGCAGCGGAATCAAGTTAGCCCTGAAATAATCGGAGATATCGTGGGTTGCGTAGGACACATCGTCAGCCCAGTCCATCACGATCGCCGCTGAGCTCCTGATGTCCCCTTCAAAGCCACCACGAGCAAACTGGAAGACGTCACGCTCCCTTTCGTACACGCCCCACTTGGTTCCCCGGCTGCGGTCGTGCCAGGAGATGGCCCATTGTGACGGGAAATCCTCAAGGAATACTGGGTATTTTAGAATAGAGTTTAGGCTTGCGCGAGTGAGGTTGAGGCCTAGGCTTCCGCTCCGGACTGCGATTTTACTTACTATTCTAAAGGATTGAGCATTTCCTTCGAAGCCGCCATTTCCCGGACCCACTAGCCCGTCCAAGACGCCCTCAGCGATATGGCCGAATGGAGGATGGCCAAGGTCGTGCGCAAGTCCCGCCACTTCCACGATTTCCGGGAAATCCTTTGCGCTCACTTCGCAATTGAAGCCAGGAAGGCCCACGAGGCGTTCCGCCATGCGGCGGCCCAATTGGCCGACCTTCAGACTGTGAGTCAAGCGATTATGCAGGAGTTGCCGCTCTCGCACTGCGGCAACTTGCGTGATTCCATCGAGTCTGCGAAATGCAGACGAGTAAAGAAGTCGATCCCGGTCGCGCTGATATGGAGACCTATATTCAGCATGTTGCGACGTTTTATTCTCGGACTCGTCCGCGCGCTCGCCGGGAGGAAATTCGTCGTTGATCGACGCCTTCACGATGACCACCTGACATACAAGTTCTTCGTGACCGTCCTTACTCAATCGTGCCTCGTTTCGATCCACCCCGCATCTCAGCTTGCACGGGTGAGATGGCTCCCTATCCCAGCTCAACGGGAGGACCGCTTGTGTCTGCCTGATTGGACCTCAGGGGGCTCTGCGACCCCAGGGAGGCCTAGCTAGTTCGGAGAAGGCATGTGAGGCAGTGCCTGTTCTCCGTCCATGGCGGGTCCGGGCCGCCGCAACAAGAGGCTGGCGGTGGGTGTTCACTGCCCACACGCAGGTGCCCCCTGGGTGTGCATCCGTGTCGGTGCACAGCCAGGGGGCACGGGCCGGCGAGGCCTGCTGGCCTTAGGCGAGGTAGGTCTCGCGTCGGACCTCCTCCAAGTGCTCGTGATAGCGGTCTATTTGCGCAGTCTTTGTTTCCGGATTGAGTTCGAGGAGGCCTCCGCAAGTGCAGGCGAGGGCGCTTTCCGGCCCCTCGGGGGGTTCGAGGATGGGGCCGTGGCCGGGATGGAACTCGGTCTCCCGCCCGGTCAGGGTTGCGATCATGGAAGTGGGCATCAGAGGTGCTCGTTTCGTGAATAGGCGGTGGGTGTCGCCAGACGCGAGGGGGGTTTCCAGCGGGTGAGGGTTGGAGGTATCGGTCGGTGGCGGCCGGCCGAGTTCGATTTTGCATGACCAGCTGTGCGGGCATCCTGCTGCCTTGGCCGCGGCCAATCGAATCCTTGTCGGCCTGCCTTCCGCCACTGCGACCACCACGCCCTGAGTTCAGGCAGCAGCGCATATTTGCAGGCCACTAGGCAAGCGATGCAACTGGTGGTTCTAACCGGGCTGTTGCAACCCGAGGCGCTGCCATAAATCGTGAGCGCCAGCCACGGGATCCCGTACGCGAGCCCCGAATCATAGGGTCTCGCGTAGGGGTTGACAGTTACGGATCAAACGTCACCCTGTGCCTCCGGGTGGACGGGGCACGGCCCGAATCCTGCGCTCTGGCTGGCCGGGGGAACGTGCCGACGGCCGGAGAGAGTGCACGCTGTCTTCGGGGCCGCGTCGCAAATCTCCACGCAGGTGCAGTCCTGGATCTCATCCCAGGAGCCGCCGCTGTCGGTGACCTGCGGTGAGCACCGGTGGCGGTCGGCCATGAGGTCGAGGCGGGCCAGCGTCCATCCCCGCCCCTCGCGTCCCGCCTGGGTAGTGATGGTGGCGCACTTCGTGCAGCGCATCTCTTCGGCTACCTGCCAGTTGCCGCCGAGCGCGGAGTTGACGACCTCGAAGTGGTCCCGCGGGAGTGACTTGGGCTCGCCCACAGCGGCGGTCTCGGCGCCCCCGGTGAGGAACTCCAGGAGTTCCAGCGGCAGGGCAACCTCGAACCCTCGCTGGTGAACGCTGCGGATAGCAGCGCCCACGCCGTCGGTGACAGCCGAGCGGAGGTGTCCGTCCTCAGCCGTGGAATCACGCTCCTCGCGTTCCGGTTCCCTGGACCCGTCCCAGGGAGTCGGCAGGCATTCGATACCGCCGGCAGTAAGGCTCTCGTCCAAGCGCTCCCAGAGCATGCGCACCGGATGCTCCTCGGGTAGCGCGCAGATGGCCTCGGCCATCAACGCATGCAGCTCATCCGTGCCCAACTCGTCAAGGGCGGGCTCCGTGGTCACGTCATTCCTCCTGGGCGTATGCGTCTGTTGGCTTGGGGGTCGTGGGTGCTAGTCGGTGATGCGGTAGGGGTGGCCCACCTGCGGCTCGTCCCCGTCGGCGGTGACGTTTGTGCGGCCACCGGCACGCGACGGTTTCGATGTGGACTCCGGGATGCTCCTCGCAGCGAACCTGGTTGTTCGGACGGTCTCGATTCCTGACGGCAGATCAGGGATTGCGCTGGTTCGGCCTACCAGCGCCTACCGCCGCAACTTCGCGGTGCGTTCAGGGTGGCCCGCTTTGATGTGCCGCATTGCGGGTGTGGGAGGCGATGCGGAACAGGCGCAGACGGTAGAGCAGGTCGTCGATCTCCAATGCCCTCTGGGAACCTGCCCGCCATCCACTGCGGCTGCCGATTTTCAGCCGGGCACACGGGCGGCGCGGGGAGTTCGACTGCACCATCTCCCGCGACGCGGGAGCCCTGTTCAACACGCTGTAGCCGAGGGCGGGACGCGCCGCCGTGCCGCTGGGGCGCGTGCCTTGGATCCGCCATGGTCGAGCGTAATTGAGCACTCGGCGCGAGGGGCACCTGGCGCCCCACCCCGGCCTCGAGGGAGGCTCTCGTGAGCACCATCCGTCTCACCGGCGCGCAACCTGCCGGCATCGCCGCGGCGCGCTGCGACGTCCTCCTAGGCCTGCGCTCTACACCGAAGACGCTGCCTCCGCGGTGGTTGTACGACGCCCTGGGTAGCGACCCTTTTGAGCAGGTCACCGGCCCGCCTCAGTACCACCCCGCTCACATCGAGCGAGAGATCCTGCGCTCGCGTGCCGCCGATATCGCCGTTTCCACCGACGCGCGCACCCTCGTCGAACTGGGGCCTGGAGCACCCGAGAAGAGGCGGTACCTGCTCGATGCGCTACCGGGCCTGCACACCTACGTTGGGGCCAACATCGACGCCACGGCCCGCAGGCAAGCCGGGCCGGCGCGGACCCTTGAGCGTCCGGACCTCAGCGTCCACGCGCTGGTCGCCGGTCGCGCCAGTCCCCGCGCGCTATTCAGCGCCCCCGGCCGCCGCCTTGTGACGGTTCTGGGGGGCGTGTTCGGCGCCCTGTTGCCCGCCGAGCAGGCCACGTTCCTCGACTCCGTCCGCAACCTGCTCGCGGACGGCGACATGCTGCTGCTCGGTGTCGACCTGCTCACCGACCCAGCGGCGCACCTCGCAGGGTACGACGACCCCCACGGGACGACCGCCGCGCTCAACAAGCGAGTGGTCCACGCGTTGAATCGTGAGCTGGGCGCGGACTTCGACCCCGACACCTTCGAACACGCCGCCCTATGGAATGCCGCTCATGAGCGGGTCGAGATGCGGTTGCGCTCGTGCATCGAGCAGACGGTGAAGCTTCCTGCTCTTGACCTGGCTTTGATCCTCGCGACCGGCGAGGAGCTGCACACCGAGGTCGCTGCGAAATTCAGGCAGCCTGACCTGCTACGTCAACTGAGCCACAGCGGCCTGGAGTTGCAGAGGTGGTTCGCCACCCCAGCCCAGCGCTGCGGCCTCGCGCTCGTCGCCCCTCGGGTCCGTCCCTCCGCCGGTCACGTCACGACCTGTGTCCGCTGACGCACCGGTTCAACCCCGTATCCGTCAGTTTCCAACCGGTTTGGAGTGCACCCCGCATGGCCTTTCCTTCTGTGACTGTCGGTGACGCCGGCATCAGTAGAACCGCCTCGTCTGTCCTGCCTGGAGTGGCCGCGGTGGTCGCCCCGTACGGCTCGGGCAGGCACTACGCGCCGGAGTTCGCCAGCCGGGGATGGACGTGCATCGCGGTGACTCCTGCAGACGATGCGCTGCCTCCCCTGTATCGCGGCAGCCTTGACCCAGCCGGGTATCAGCAGGTCGTGGTCCACGGCGACAGCGTCGAAGAGACCGCGCGGGCCCTGCGGGGGCTGCGGGTGACGGCCGTTGTTGCCGGCACGGAGATCGGTGTGCCGCTCGCGGAGCAGTTGGCCCACCGTCTGGGGCTGGCTGGCAACGACCCCGCGACATCGCATCATCGTCGTGACAAGGGTGCCATGGCACGCGCGCTGGAGGTGGCCGGGCTCGCCGGACCGCGGAGCCTGAGCACCGACCGTCTCCCAGAGGCGCTGCTCTGGGCGAACTCGCTCGATGGCATCACCGATTTCGTGGTCAAGCCGGCCGACAGCGCCGGATCCGACGGGGTGTTCTTTTGCTCCAGCCCCGCGGAGATCCGGGCGGCCTGGGAACGCCTCCATCTGGTCCCGAACGCGATGGGCGGGAGCAACTCACACCTCGTCGTCCAAGAACGCCTCCACGGCTCCCAATACGTCGTCAACAGCGTCTCGGCGGCCGGAGCCGAGGGCAGGCCCCGGCACACGGTCACCGAGTTCTGGGCCGACCTCCGGACCGGCACGCATCTGTACGACCGCCTCGACCTGTTGCGTCCCCACGCCCTCGTGCCACGCCGTCTCGCCAACTACACGGTGCGGGTCCTTGATGCCCTGGGGATTTCAACAGGGCCAGCGCACACAGAGCTGATGTTCGTACCCGGACGCGGCCCCATCCTGATTGAGAGCGGCGCCCGCCCGGAGGGCTCCTACGACCCTGCGGCCATGCGCGAGGCCACCGGCAGCGACCACATTCGCGACGCCGTCCACGCGGCGGTCACGGGGACGCCCAGCCGCCTTGCAGCACGTCGATCCCAGGCCCACGTTTCCAAGGTTTCGCTCATCGCACCCCACGACGGCGTCCTCGATGAGGACCTGGTGCACTGCCTCCTAACGCTGCCGACGGTCCGGGGCTACGTCGGCGCACTTGTCCCGGGCATGGCCGTCCGCCGCACCGTCGACCTGCTGACCTCTCCCGGTCGCCTGGTCCTCGCCGCCGAGGACCCGTGCGCGATTGACGAGGACTACACCGCGATCCGCGCCATGGAAGCCTCTGGGCTATACGGCAAGGCAGCACGGTGTACCCGCACAGCCTGACCGACACCAAAAGCGGCGGGCACTGTCACTCCGCGAGCTATGCAGACGGCGACTCCGGCTACCTGCCTGAGATGCACTGGTCTGGTTCACGGACTACAACGGAGGCTGCGCGAACGACGGTTGCAAGGCCTGCAAGATCCCCAACGATTCCTGAGCGGGCCAGCTGTGGTGGCGTCGTCGAGCAGGTCGACCAACCCGGCCGGGGCCACCCACACGAAGCTCGTCAGCCGCTGGGCCTTCCGTCGCCACAGCCTGTAGCCAGCGGTCTCGAACCGCTTGCCCGCCGCCCTCGCGGCACCGATCCGGCATGAGCCCAGGAGACAGACGACCACGATGCTCCACACCACATGCGTACTCGACGGCCCTGCGGCCATGGACTTCCTCGACACCCAATGGCGGGAGCTGTATCAGCACGATCCTCTGGCAACGCCGTATCAATCGCCTAACTGGCTCGCGGCCTGGGCAGGGCACCTTCCGCACACCATCACGCCCGTGATCCTCGCTGTGCAGGCGCCCACGGGCCGGGCCCTGGCCGCTCTCGCGCTGGCGCGCGAGGACAACGGCCCGGGCCGCACGCGGTACTTCCCGCTCTCCGCTCCGCACGCCGAGTACGTGCGCCCGATCGGCCCCCATGCAGAGGACCCATCAGTCGTAGCGGCCCTCGCGTTCTGCCTTCTTCTGTTCGCCGAGGACGGCGGACAGGTCGAGATGACGGACGTGCCCATCGGCAGCGGTCTGGGTCAGTGCCTGACGCAGGCCACTGCCGATGGGGACTGGCAGCACCGCATCAACCCGTGTGCGGAGATCAGGCTCCCCCTCGATTTCGACGCGATGTCCCGCACGACCAGACGCAACCACGTCCGGCGAAAGCGCATCTGGAAGAGCCTTGACGTCGACCACCATGTCACCTACCAACAGACCCGGTGTGTGGACGAACTCCTGTCCGCGTACGACGTCCTGGTGCAACTCCACCAGAGCCGTTGGGAGGGGCACGCGCAGCTGCCCGGGGCTCTCATTGCGTCCGACGCCGACCAGTGGCGATCTGTACTGAGGCACTGCGGCGAGGCCGGCGCCACGATCGCCACCCTCGTGCTCGATGGAGAAACGATCGCGTCTCAGCTCTGCCTGACACGGGGGACCACGTGCTTCTCCGTCCTATCGGCCATGGACCCCCGCCAACAGCACCTAGCGCCTGGCCATGCCCTTCTCCGGTTCCTCGCCACGGCTCTGCCCGCGGAGGGCATCCGCACCCTCGACCTGGGCCGAACCGCTCCGGGCCAGCGGGCCTACAAGTCCCAGTACCAGCCACACTGGAGCAACACGGTATCCACGGTCACCACACCCCATGTTGTCGGGACGCACCGAAGATTTCAGTAGCGCACGAAAGATTGCAGTGAGGCGAACCTAAGTTGCCGTCAGGGCTGGTCAGGGGCCTGTCGGTTGGGTCGGACCGTCGGCTACTGAAATCTCTCGTGCGGCGACTATGACCCAGGCCACCGCACGAAAGATTTCAGTCCCCAGGTCAGGGGCCTGCCACCTGAAATCTTCGGTGCGTCCCGACACCATGTTGAACGGCACCGAACGGTTCAGTTGCGCCCGAAACAGCTCGGTCGACGGTTCGCCGGCGCGTTCGACTCAGGACCGCGGCCACGACGGACCAGGCCTCGGTGTCCCGGCATCGTGGTGCTGCGAAGTCGTGACCAGCAGAGACCATGGACCTGGAGCATCGGGGGCAACGGTGCTCCGTGACGCCGGGATGCTGCTTGAACGCAACGCAGCATGCCACGCATGCGTAGTGCAGTTGGGGGGACTTTCCGGCGTAGCGGCACACGGTACGGCCTACCTTGCGGCCGTCATTGGGTGGGGCACGGCATGGCGCCGAACAGTTCACGCGGCTAACAGGCGCAACAAGGGGCGGTCGCCCGGCAGTTCCTCGCCGAGTGTGGCATCCGGTCGTAGGTGAAGCTGGCCTCCGCCTTCGGAGCGAACGCGCGTGTCCCGGGATTGGAGATGCGCATCGGGTGGCTCAACCCCCTCCCCCACTGGGGAGCATGACACTAGTGGCTTGTTTCGATCAGTGTCTCCTGCCGCACGCGTGTCGGTGATCCCGAGCATCGGGTGGGCCACGTGTCGATCCACGGGAGCCGACCGCCGCGCCTGAGCGTGCTGCGCCTGGGGAACAGCAGGTGGGCGGCGGCCTTCAGGAGGCCGTCGGCGTCACGTGTCGGAGTCGAACGGTGATCGCGGGCTCGCTCGACCAGGTTCATCAGGAGAGAAGCAAGAAGGGCGGGTCGCTCAGCGAGGATCCGGTGGCTAGCTCCCTCGGCCACGTGGACACGGGCGTGGGCGAGTTCAGCGGCGAGTCGGCAGGTGTGCACGGGAGGGATGACGCGGTCCTGCGCGCCCGTCACCAGATGGACGGGCGTTGCTTGCAGTGCGGCGAGGCGGCCCGCGACGTCGAAGTCCAAGATCGCCCGGTACCAGGCTGCGGCTACATCGGTGGCTGGCCGCGGGATTGTCGAGGGGGCCAGAAGATCTCGTAGGTACTGGGTTGAGCGCGGAGCGCGGGTGCAGGCGTGGGCGATGGCCGTGCGCGCGCTGCCAACAGCACGGGTGAGTGGCGGGTGTCCCCCCAGGCGTAGATCGATCTGGCCGTTACTGGCGCTCACCAACAGCAGGCCCGCGATCCGCACGGGCGTGGTGCGCGCTCCCCTGGCCCCGTACTCCAAGGCGCCCAGTGCCCCCATGGAGTTCGCGGCCACGATGGCCGGGGTGTCAGTGCTGAAGGCGCTCAACACGGCCTCAAGGTCGTCGGCCAAGGCCCCGATTCCGGCTGGCGTGCGGCCCTGCGTCGAGGCGCCGTGGCCGCGTTGGTCGAAGGTGAGGATCCGCACCCGGTCGTCTGCCGGTAGGTGTCGGATCACGTCGTCCCAGACGGCGGAGGAAGCCGACCAGCCGTGCGCCAGGACCAGCGTCACATCGGGTGTGGCGTTCGGCTCCCGCCGGTAGACGGCAAGGCGCGTGCCGTCCGGCCGGTTGAGGTGGAGTGGACTTTTGGCCGAGTTGAAGTCCATCGGGCTACCTGACGGAGATCGTGAGGTCGACAGTCGAGCTGTGAGTGGCTTGGCGGGAGGAGCCGAGCGTCCTCAGGATCTTTAACATCCGCACGTTGTCCGAGCCGGTCATGACGACGATCGAGGAGCAGTCGAAGCCTCGGGCCTGTGCGCGGGCGTACTGCACCAGAGAGGTGCCCAGGCCTCGGCTCTGCCACGGGTCTTCGATCATGATGCCGAGCTCGACTGCACCGGTCTCGGTCGTACGGACTAGGTTCATGGTCGCGATGATCTTGTGTGGATCTTCCTCGGGATGGGTGACCCAGGTGAGGCTGCGGTCGGGGCGTGTCAAATGATCAAATTCGGAGAGCCGAAGCGATCGTCGAGCGGCCTGGTAGCGGGCGAAGCGCGTCTGGAGAGAACAGCGCTCGTGGAGCCCATTCACCGCGTCGAAGTCGTCGAGGGTTGCGGAGCGAGTGACTGTGCGGGTGGCAGCGTGAGCGTGGCTGGTCGTCGTGACGCCAGTTCGCGACGGCGCGATGGTGATCAGGGCAGGAGTGGGCACGGTAGTCCTAGCCTTGTAGGGGCAGCAGGGGCTCAAGACACGGTGCTGGAGTGCCGCGGCTGTAGGAGCCCGGGCGGGACCTACTGACCGGGGTCCGGCACCATCACTTGATGCGCCGTACCCCATGGCGGGATCCCGGCGAGTGGCACGGGCGGGCTGTCCGCCGCGGGATGTCGCGGGAGGTCGGTCGCCTCCGTGGGGAAGCGGCGGGCCGCGGCCTCACGCCTGCGGTTGAGCCCGCGGTCTCCTGGCCTGGCAGGGGCGGCACCGCCAGGCCGTGTTCACCGCGCTGCCCGACGCAGCCTATGCCGGACCGGCAGTACGGCCCGCGCCCCCGGTGCCTTCCTCCGCCTGGTACCTCGGCTCACCGCCACTCCCGGGACGGCTCTCCAGGAACAAGTGCCTGGGCCGCGGTGGCGAGATGGGAGTGCAGGAGGGCGGCGCCGTGCTCGGCCTCGGTGCGCGCCGCGTTCATGCCGCTGAGTACGAGCCCAGGGGCGCTGATCCTGTTCCACAGAACGACGAAGGCCGTGGGTTCCGGGGGCGGCACAGCGGGCAGTACTCCCCGTACCTTGCGGTGCGGGCCGATGGCTGCGGTGAGCTCGGCAACGCTCAGCGCGAGGAACCCGTTGCCCTCGGCGGTGACACGGTGCTCGAGGAGTTCTTTCCCCGTGCCGCCGGTCGGCGAGGCTTCCTGCTGGTGGCGCAGCGTGGGGGCTGCGGTCAGGGCTTTGACGGTGCGGGCTTCGTGCGCGGTCCGCTCGGCATCCTCCCGGCTTCCGGATTCCAGGAATTTTGCCGCGGCCTCGAGCAGGAACCCGAAGGTGCCTTGCAGCGGGTAGGTGAGGACATGGCGCACCGACTGTGTAGGGATGCTTCGCGGGACGACCGACCGGCCAGCGGATTCCAAGCGTTCAAGGGCGTGGGCCCAGGACGCATGGGTGAGGCTCGTATCACGGCAGCCCAGTAGGTGCCGGCTGGCTCGACACGGATGTCTGAGAGTGCCTCGGTCACGGCGTTCTGCATGGTGAGCCCTTCTGGGATGTGCGTTGGCCCCCTCCATCTTCTCCCCCAGGGGCCTCTCGCGGTGCCGTGGGGACAGGTTCCCGCCGTCGGGTTGCCGTGGGGAGATGCTTGGGGAAGCGCGAGGCCGATCCGGCCCTGGAGGCTGAATGCTGCCACTCCCTGGGCGGACCAGGCGAGGGGCCGACTAGGGCGGGGCTGCCGGCGCGGGCGGGGTCGGTCATTGCACAGCGGAGCTGCCGTCTCGCAGGCGCAGGCAGGGACTCGAAGAGATCGGCGGTGAAGCATGAGCGCGAACACATGGGCGGAGTTCCCTGTGCGGTGAGTTACGCGGATGCGACCGAGACCTATAGATGGCGGATCATGCTCACTCCGGCGCAGGTCAGAGACGTGCAGAGAAGGCTAGTTGGCGGACTTTGAGGGTGATAGTTGGCAGATCACGTCTTCACCGGATCCCAAGATGACTACATCGCCGCAGGGGGTGCAGTGGCCGTCCTTCGGGCCTTAAGATTTGCCGACTACCGCGCCTCGTCCGTCATCTATAGCTCTCGGTCGCAGCGGAAAGGCGCGCGGATTGCAGAGTTTCGGCTGCGCTGCGCAGACGGGCGATGCATTGGGGATAGTCGGTGCCAGAGGCCAATAGGTGACCGCTTCTACTCAGCGGTCCGACACGGCGCTCGGCCGAGTACTGATGAAGAGTTGCGTACGGGGTGACCTGGGGCTGAGCTGCCACTTTCGGCGGGAGCGGCCGGGTGGCACCGGGCCCTTGGAGGAAGCGCACCGCGGTCGCGCCGAGACGGCTCTCCTTGGTGCAAGACATCTGCCCGCGGGCGTGGCAGCCGGCCTGCGAGATGAGGTCGATCCCGGTCACTTGCTCAATCAGCATGCCGAGCAGGGGGTCCGTCAGGTGGGTCGTGACGCTGATAACCCGAGGCCCGGTCGAGGTGATCCGCATGCGGATCTGCGCGGGCCCTGAGCGGTGCCCCAAGGCCGTGAGCGCCCGGCTCGCTGTGTCCTCTATGGCAGGCGTGCAGACGTCGTCAGCGTCGACGACCACTTCCACCGGTAGCAGAGCAGGTTCGGCCTGCGGGTCGAAGGTGGAGTGGGAAACCGCTACAACTCGAGGGCCGGATGATGAGTCGGTGGTGTAGGCGGTGGCCTCGATCCCGTCCAGCAGCGGCTCGATAGCCGCTCCCGTGCCGGTCCAACTGGCGGCAGCTGCCGCCGAAAAGGCTTCCGCGAGCTCGGGTATGCCGGCTACCCGGCGCGCGCAGTACCGCGTGTGGGGAGAGGCGGGCTTGCACACCAGTGGGAAGCCGACCTGGTGCGCTGCTTCCAGGGCCTGGTCGTAGGAGTCCGCGTGGAGGGTCCCGCAGTTGTCCACGCCGGCCCCGGTGAGGAGTTGGGCGGTGAGGTGGCGCAAAATGCTCGCTTCGAAGGTCGCGATAGACGGCCCGGGCAATACGAGTTCCTGGCGGAGAAGCGCGGCCGCGCGGGCATGAGCGGGATGAAAGTTGAGGACGCCAGCGATGGGTCGGGTGACGGCGAGCTTTCGTGCCTCGTCGAGGACTTGGAGCGGGTCGAGGAGGTTCGCGGTCCAAGCTCCGGCCAGATGGGGGCGCTGCCAGGTCGGCGACTCCTGGTCGATGAGGAGCAGTGGTCCGCCCGCGGCGAGCCGTTGCATGGCGTACTCCCACTCCGCCTGCGGTCCGCTACCCAAGACGACAAGGTGCCCGGCGGGGCCGTCTTCCCGGTGGGACGCGTGGGTGTTCACGGGCGGTGCTCCAGAATGTAGTAAGTGGTGTACTCGCGCTCCGGCAATGCCACGGATTGATCACTCTCGCCCGGCGGCCGGGGCGGTGCAATGGCTCCTCGCTCAGGTTCCCCGACTGCGGGCGAAATGACGTTCGTTGTGTCGCCTAGCGGGACGTGAACTGAATTTCCGATTGCTGCGGGCGGGACGCGGTCCACACGATGGGAGAGGACGGCATTACTGCTGGTCACATGGGGGGTTCGCAAAACGAAGGTTCACGGGGTGAGACCCGCGGCCACGAACCGATGCCCAGGTCCCCCGCCAGCCGCCGAGTTATGCCACCTCGGTCGAATAGCCTCTGACCTTACGTTTTGCCGCTCGGCTGCGGTCAACTTCGGGCGTGCCAAGTGTGCTTGGGGTGCACCGGCAGGACCTCTTCCTGGAAGAGGTGGTTCCTCCACAAAATTCGGTCCTCACGGTAGAGATGTGCTTGGCGGAACCCGTGAGGCGGGATCAAGCCCCGCAAGCGCCTACCAGGAGGTATGTCAGTGATCGACACCGAGCTTGTCGAAGCCGCCGGCACGGTGGACGACGGCATGACCGCCCACGCCCGGGTCTATCTCGTACTTCAGACCCTGAACAGCATGGGCCCCGGGTTGCACCCGCTGCGGCGCATCATCGACGAGTCCGGTGTCACCAAGTCGACCGTCCACCGCATTCTGCGCGCGGGGGTGGAGGCCAAGCACCTGATCTACCGCGCACCCGGCCGCTACGGCGTCTCCACCGACGTGGCCAACCACCGCCCCGACGCGAGTGTTCACCTCAATCTGCCCCACGACAGTGCCCTGGACCGCGAGACCACGGTGTTGCAGCGGCAGACCGCCCAGGTGGCAATGGCGTTCAGCGCTGTGCTGATCGACGACACTCCGGGCCGTCTGATGCTCGATCACACCTACGGCCGCCGCAGCGACTTCCAGGCGGCGTTCAACCACGCGGATGTCGACACCAAGGTGGCCCTGCGCTATGCACCCCTCACTGCGGACGCCGCCGGCCTGGCCATTCTCTCCCACCTCGACGGCGCTCCCCAGAGCCACCTCATGCGGGAGATCCGTTCGGAGGGTTACGTGCTCACCCAGTCGCCGCTGCAGGACTGGCGGATGCTCGGTGTCCCACTGTGGAGGGGCTCGACCGTGTACGGCTCACTCGTGGTGATGGGGCTGCGCCCGCAGATGGAACGCAACCGTCGTGAGTATGCCGCGGCCGCCCTTGCCTGTGCTGCACGGCTGAGCGCCCGCTGTGAGTTGGGGAGCGGGGCCATGCGGATGGCGAGCTAACCAGTTCGCCAAGTCATCCGCAGTGCGACCGAGACCTATTGATGGCGGATTATGCTCACTCCGGCGCAGGTCACAGACCTGCAGAGAAGATGTTGGCGGACCACGTCTCTACCGGACCCCGAACATGAGTACACGCCGCAATAGGGTGCGGTGGCCGGGCTTCGGGCCTCAAGGTTCGCCAACTACCGCGCCCCGTCCCCGGGCCGTACTCGCCCTGGAGCTATGGGAGAGACACGCCCACCTGCACTGGGCATGCGCCTTGTCCTTCGCTGTGGGTCTGGATGATCGGGCGTGGCTGGAGCTGACGCGGCGCCCAGTGGAAGGCTCCACTCGTCGCAGCGCCGGACCATGGTGCTCGGCGGGCCGCCCAGCACCCACCGTCCACGGGTGCGCGGGCTATCTTGACGAGCCTTCTTCCGCTTTGTGAAGGCGCTGGGCCTCAGGCTTGCTCCGCATCGCATCGCCGAGATCGCACGGAACGCGTATTCCGCGTGGTAGGCCAGTACTCGCGGCAGCGTTGGGCGGAAGGGATGGGCGAGGCTCTCGTCCGCCATGCCGGCATCGTCAACGCCGCTTTTGACGAGTGGGACGGAGCAAGTCTCTGCGACGAAGCCTGGGCGTTGCGTCCGGGGTGACTCTCTTCGGGGGGCGGAAGTACTTGCTCGCGCATCAGGGTCCCCGGACATCAATGCCTCGAAGGCTGTCTCGTCTCCTGTGTCACCGACCGGGGCAGACGCTGGCCAGGCGCTCGGGCGATCCTCATCCTCCGGATTGAGAGAGACGGGCTGCGCTCGGACTCGGTCATCAAGGATGACTGGGCGGCCAACAGCCTGAGAGCCCGGAAAAATCGACGCCAGAGGCGTTTGTGCTTGCATCGTGCCGGACACGGCAAGGTGACCTGCCGGGACACCGGCGCGACCCAGTGCCTCCACAGCGGCTCCAGCCGCCCGCGGCGCTGCTGGGTGATGGCAGAGCAGCTTGCCACGGACCAACCGGCCGTCGTGGGCGCGGTTTCCGGATGCCGCCAGCAATGTTCCAGCACATGGCCTTCGGCGCTCGCACGGAGCAGACGTCGCGGGCTCGTGCGACATCGCGCAGTGTGGACCCCTCGCTCCTGCGGAGGGACTGCCGGCACAGGCGGGCGGGGGCCGCCGTGCTCCTGCAGCGCGCTTCAAAGCATGGGGTCAGGCCGCGTGCTGGTCGTGTGACCGGCACGGTTCGGGCATCGACGTTTCATCGGGGTCCACGAGCACCAGCGTGAGACGCGTGAGTCCGAGGGCTTTCAGGGACCGCAGGGTTTCCTCGACCAGCCTGCAGCCTTGGAGGCCAATATGCGTATCAGGGTGACGAAGTTCGCGAACCGCGCCTTCGTGGTGGACCAGGTCAGCGCCGGAGCCCAGAACCCAGTTGGGCATGTCGGTCAGGAAGGCGTCGCGCAGGGTGGGGTGCAGGTAGACGTCGCGGCGGATGGCCTGGAGCCCCGTGTCGTCGCCGTGGCGCTCAAGGCTGGAGGCCAGCTGCGCGAGCATGGCCAACTGCCACTTCAGGTGGTCCACGAACACGGCCGGGGCGTCCGGGTGAAACAGGCCGAAACGCAGAAAGTTGGTGGAGGGCATTGCGGTGGGATGGTCTCTCACATCGCGGAACAGATCGCGGTAGGCCTTGTTGGACATCTTTACGTCCCACCGTTGGTCGATGACGAAGGTGGGGAGCGAGAGCGCGTCCATCATGACGCCGTAGTCACCGAGGAAAGCCGAGGTGGCCGGGTCTTCGGCTTCGGTGCGGCGGAACATGGCGCGCACGTCCGGCTGCGGGGCCCGACTGACGGCGTACAGGAACAGCCGGGTGGTCTGGAATTGGGACATCTCCAGGGCTTCGGCGAGGAGGTACAGCTTCTCATCGGTCCACTCCTTGAGCGTGCCCCGCTCCCAGTTCCCGTAGGTGCGAGCATTGATGTCGAGCCGTTCGGCAACGTCTTCCTGGCTCAGTTGAAGGTAGTCGCGCCGCCCCTTGACGAATAGCTGCAGGCGCTTGGAGCGTATCTCTGCAGCCAAGGCTTCCCCGGTGTCCAGGTCGGCCCCTGTATACAATCTCGTGTCCACTGCGGTCCCCCTTTGGCCTTGCGGCGCGATACGCGGCCGCCCTTGCAGCCGCAGTTGGGGCGTATGCCGTGCCGTGCGGCTGTGAACAGCCCCCGCCCATCGCGCGCGTGGGCGCTGCCCCGACGCCTGATCCACCATTGCAAATCAACCCTTCGCAGTACTTGGTCAGCCTCTACGCTGCTCTGGCGAGGCTCGGCCGAGACGGCTTTGCCCGTCACCCTTGAGGTCCAGCACGTCATACTCTCGACGGGGTTGTAGCTGCCAGGCGCGTCTCAGCCTTCCGGTTCGCGGTGCGGACGATGCGCATTTGATCTCTGGGTGCGAGTCGTTTTCGGGTGCCGCCCCTTGGCAGGGGCGGCGGTGGTGATGTCTGTGGGTTCCGGTGGCCGCGGTTCGATCACAGCCACCGGGTTACTCCAGCGGCGTTGATCGCCACAGGAGGACTTGCGCCCCCTCCGGGCCGGACCGCGGGTGGTGAACGTGCCCACCGGGGCGCAG
This sequence comes from Streptomyces sp. NPDC058371, assembly GCF_042723265.1. Taxonomy (NCBI): domain Bacteria; kingdom Bacillati; phylum Actinomycetota; class Actinomycetes; order Kitasatosporales; family Streptomycetaceae; genus Streptomyces; species Streptomyces sp. NPDC058371. The sequence continues at coordinate 86,645 of NZ_JBHXJC010000015.1, forward strand.
CCAGAGGGCACCCGGGCCGTGTTTCGTTCCGTCTTCATCGGTGATCAGGCCGGCGAGGACGACGGCATATTCCTCCTCGGAGCTTTGATGCAGGCACTCCTGGGACGTCTTCGGTGGCCAGACGGCCAGGATGACCTTGCCCCGCGCTCCCTCCAGTAGGGGGAACACGCTTAGGACATTCGGGTCCACGCTCTTCATCGCCTTGGCGATGTTGGCGAACGAAATGTCCGCGGGCTGTTGCAGGGTCAAGGCATTCCTCCGTGAGTCAATCTGACGGGATGGCATACGCGTGCAGCTGGCTGACGTGCCGAGACGCCGCGCCAACGGACCCAATCCGGACGCTTGTTCCTTTCCGGGCTGGGTGAGCCTCACGGTAGAGGGAATGGCCGGTTCGGACCATTGCAAAAGTGCACTGTCAGCAGGGCGCAACTTCCCAAAGTGCACTGCCGGTTGGCGCTTTGTCCCCTGCAGTGCACTTCGGCATTGCGGCGACTTACACATGTGCACAGTCCAACGCCGCGGTGCACCCCCAGAGGGGCGGTAGCGAGACCGCAGGCTCCAGAGAACGGCGTTGCTCCCGGCTGCTGTATGCCGGCGGACATACGAAGACCGGCCCGCGCGGATGGTCACCGCGGGGGCCGGTCTGTTGTGGTGCTGTGCCGCACAGGGGCTTACGGAGCGGCGGCCACGTGCTTCAGCTCCGGGCTGCCGGTGAGCAGGTACGACGCGATGTAGATGTCGGCGATGCTGACCACGTCGGTGTCCTTGACACTGATCGTCTTCGTGGTGGGATCCATGCCGAGCAGGACTTCAGCCGCGCTCTTGTGGCTGCGCACCGTTGCGGTCGACAGTCCAAGAGCCTGTGCGGTCTCCCCGATAGAGAGGTTCTTCTCCAGCCACACACGCACGGTCCCCAGTAGGTCCCGTGGATCGGATTCCAGGGCCCGCAGACGCTGCTCGGCCCATTCCTTGACCTCGACGGACCTGGCTGCGATGAGGTCAGCCAGCTCGGGAGCCTGGACATCCGTGAAGCCGCCCTGCGGTGCGGGCAGAGCCAGAATGTTCAGGGCCAGCAGGACCAGGACGCGATCGTTGAGTCTGGTCAGGTCGAGGGCGAGCAGGTTGGCCGCCCTATCCAGCCTGTGGTGGAGGGTATTGCGGTGGATCCCCAGCCCCCTGGCCGCCTCAGCCCCCTTGAAGGACAGCCCGGTAGGCAGGGAATGCAGGACCTGCTCATGTTCGGGTGCTGCAAGAAGCGGCGCGAGCAACGCCTGCGCCCAGGCCCGCGCTTCGTTTCGGGGCAGGAGCGGAGCGAATTTCGGTTCGGTGCCAACGCTGATCCGCTCGGGAGAGCGCGCCGCATTGCGGACGGCCTCCGCGGCTTCCGCGTATCCGGCGCCGCTGTCGGCGAGTGCGTACGGCGTGCTCTCGCCCATCAACAGCCCCTTGTGGCTGCTGATCATCTGACGGAGGTCAGGTTCGACCCTCTCGTCCTCCCGGGTCGGCGTCATGATGATGATCTGCTTCTCCTTGCCCGGGCACGGCGACACCAGCGACTTCCCCTGAAGGGTCCGCTCGCACCGGCGCAGGAACTGCTCGCGGTCCTGGGTTCCGGTGTCGACGATCCGCACGATCAGCCGGGGAGTGTCCATCAGCTGCGGGGCGACCGTGTTGGCCACCACCTGCCCAACGACGACCTGCCCGGTGAGCAGAAGCTGGGTGGCCGCCTGCCTGGCGGACCGGGGTGCCAGGACGGCAGCCTGATGGTCCTGGCGAGCCTGCTCGCAGCCGCCCAGCAGCTTTACGGCGTGCCGGATCATCGACACCGCAGCGTCGTCGAACGGCCGGTGGGAGCCGACGACCAGCACCGCCTCATCGTCCGTGCCGTGGATCTGCACGCGCCGTGAGTGCTCGACCATGTCGGCATCTGGAGTCGCAAAGATCACGGCACGCGCAAGGTTGGCCCTGCTGTCGGGAGCGGCGGCGATGATTCCGCGCTCGACGGAGTGGACGACCACGTCGGCGTCGAGGGCTTCGGCCAGCCAGTCCGCGATGCTGCCGATCGCCTTGGGGTTGGCGAACTGCGAGGGCAGCGAGCTCAGTAGCCCGTCGAGCCGCTCGACCTGCCGCTCAGCGAACCGGGCACGCTGTTGCTGCAGGTAGCCGTTGACCTCCGCCCACTCGGTGCCGGCAGCCGTGCTCAGGAGGGGCAGCTCCAGCTGTCCAGCCAGCACGCGAACGGTTTCGGGGATATGCGGCAGGCGGCCGGATGATTGGAAGACGAGGCCCGCCGCCCGGCGCTGCTTGAGGTATCGCACGAGCTGAGCCAGAACGGTGGCGCCGTGGGTGTCCAGCTCACTGACCAGTGTGACCAGGGCCAGCGATCCCGCTGCTGGGGAGACGCTTGGGTTGACTGCGGCCTGCGCCAGTGGGACAACGGAGACTTCCATCACCCGGGTACCACCGTGCGTACGGGCATGTGCGGGGTCCAGGAACCGCAGCCGGAGCTCCGGTCGTTCGGTGATCAAATCTTCGAGGGTAGGCATCTCCCCCTCCGTTCTTTTGGTCCGTCAAGCACAGCTCGTGCGACCCGTCTGTGCTAGGTCGCTGTCGGCGCGGGGACCGCAGATTTCCCCCCAGCTTCACCCTGAGTTACCCCCGCCTCACCCGGATCCTGTGTCACGACGGTGGGGGTGTCAACGAAAGTCGGCCAGCGCACAGCGTTTCTGGCTGGAAGGCGCGCATGGAGACAGCGCTTGGGGGCGGCGTGTGCGGCCGACAGGCTCGGCCTGCTCCGGGCTTCTTGGGCTGGTCGCAGGCCCTGTTACTCCTCGCGCCAGGCCTTGTATTCCTGGCGCACGTACGCCCTCACGGCCTCTTTGTAGTCCCAGCCCGGTTGGGCGGGCGGCACATAGGGTGCATGGACCTCACCCTCCACATCCATGTACTCCAGGTCGCGCTTCAGCAGCTCGAATGCCGCCCGGGCTGCTTCCTCTTTCGCCTGGTCGACATCCTGGTCGAGGCTCCCTCCCAGGAAGCCGCTCAACGCGAGTTCGTGGGCCTTGCGGTCCAAGTAGGCGGCCGTCCGCAAGAGGTGTATCCGGTGCTCGCTGCGGCGACCGAGGCGGCTGGCATCGGGTTTCGCCGGCCCGTCGGGCAGGGCCATGAGCGCGAGTTCCTCGTCGAGCAGCTCGGGGGCGCCGGTGTAGGCAGTGCGGTAGTCCGGCGCCGACGGGAAGCGCAGGGACTCGTACGCCTTCCATGTCATCCCGCAGGCGCGGCAGGTGAAGGCATCGATGTCCTGCCCGCCGCTGCTGTTTTCGATCAGGGAGGCGTCGAGGTCGGTGCTTTGGCAGTCAGGGCAGAGGATTGAGGGGTAGCTGAGCATCAGTTCCTCCCGCTGGCCCGCGCAGCGGGCTGTCGCTTGCGTCCCGCCCGGACAGGCGGCGCATCCGGTTGCAGTGCGGCGATCAGGTCAGTAGGGGGGTTCCTCGGTGGTCCCAGGGGACCGGCGGTTGGCGCCCTCGGTGACCCAACTGGGGACGGTTTTGCGGCTCACGCCGGACAGGGCAGACAGACGAACCGGGCCCGACTGCTGCGTGTCGGCGGCCTCGTGCATGAGGCGGCGCAGGATCCTCTCGGTGGCAGCGAGCCCGGCCAGTTGCAGGTGGCGATGTGCGCCGACGAGTGAGACGCGCTGCTCCGCACTCAGGTCGGCCCAGGGTGCGGCCTCCCTCTCACCGATGGCGAGCAGACGAGCAGTGATGGTGGGCCAGTCGTAGATGTGCGGACTCTGATCAGTCCAGACGGCCACGCGGCGCAGGTGGGCGCGACGCTCCTGATCGGGAGCGGCCAATCCCCTCTCAGCAGCCTCCGCCTGACTGGCCGGCAGGTCCTGGTCCGGCAGCGGCTCGGCGTCGGCTCGCTCCACTCGCACTGCGGCCGGCACCTCCTCGGCGCGCAGGGTGACCGGTTCGGTCACGTCCCACCACTTCAGGTGCAGCTGCTGTCCGATCGGGGCGAGGCTCTCGTGGCAGCCCGGGCAGTACCGCCACAACGCCGCAGCCTCCTCCGGCGTCGCGGGCAGCTTCAGCGGCGGCTTGGCATGGCACAAAGCCGGGATGGCCCAGGTGACGTTGTAGGCGGGGTGCTTGCCCTCGAACCCGCAGGCGTCCAGGTCCGGGTGCGGCACCACCCGCAGGATGGCGGCTCGGCGCTCGACGGCCAGGGCGGCGCCCACAGAAGTCTTTCGTGCCACCACGGCGCCCTGGCGACCGAGCTCCTGCGAGAGGAGCAGGGTCGGGGCAGCGTTCTCGCTCTCGTGCACCATCACGGCGAGGTCCACCGGTATCTCCTCCTGACAGCCGGATAGATGGGAAGTACTTCCCACCCGGATTGGGAAGTACTTCCCACAGGCGTTAGGGAGAGTATTCCGGTACAGCGCGCAGCAGGGAAGTCGTCGGCGTCAACGCCTGCTCCGTGCACGGAACTTCACTCGCACTCGCAGACGGCCCATGAATGGTGCCCAGCGCGCTACCGGCGTACCCGTGCCCCGGGGACGATGGCTGAACTGCGCTTGTGGGGGTCATCACCTTCCGGCGCATGGTTTTTATCCGGCCAGCGGCCAGGCGGCCAGCGGCAGTGCCTTCGCGCTAGTCGCCCGCCGGGCGACTGCCTGGTGGGCGACCGTGCATGGGTACCGGTGGCAACGAGTCTCCGCTCGCGCCTCACTCACCCCGGCACTCGCTTGGTTCGGTCAAGTGTTCTACCACATCGCACAGTTGAGCGCCGATCACAAGACGCAGAGTTTGAGTCAAAGAAGGCGTGCGATCTTGGCTGGGATGGATCGATAAGACGACAATCACGCAGACGGTCTGCTTGAAGGCGGAGAACGCCACTGCCCGAAGAACGTCTCCTCCGCATCTGAATGCAGGGAGGTGGAGGCAGCAGCGAGGAGGGGTTGTGCAGCGGTACTTCACCACGAGATGGCACGAGGATCTGAGACAGCGCGTCCGCGAGTTCGCCGAGCGCGAAGTGCGGCCCCGAATACCGGAGATGGAGGCCTCCCGGACGGTCGCGCACGAGATTTCCCGGCTCATCGCCCGGCAGGGCTGGATCGGCGCCACCATCGACTGGGACGCGTACGGCGGCATGGGCGCCGGACATCTGGCCAAGACGATCATCATTGAGGAGCTGTCGCGGGTCTGCGCCGCCATGGGCGCCATGGTGCAAGCGTCCCAGCTCGGTACAGCCAAGATCATCCACTATGGCAACGATGTCCAGAAGGATCACTGGCTGCCGCGTATCGCTGCCGGCGACTGCCTGCCGACGATCGCGACCACGGAGGAGGAGTCAGGCGGGCATGTCCTCGGCATGGCCAGTGTCGCCGTGCGTGACGGCGACGACTACATCCTCAACGGCCACAAAGTCTTCGTGGGCAACAGTCACGTCGGCGACCTGCATGGCGTGATCGTCCGCACTGGGAAGGGATCCAAGGGACTGTCCGCGTTCCTCGTCGAGGCCGACCGCCCCGGCCTGTCGCTCGTCGAGCAGCAGCCGGCCATGGGTCTGCATGGGTTCAGCTTCGGCAAGCTGGTCTTCAACAACTGCCGGGTGCCGGCGGAGAATCGGCTCGGCGCGGAGGGTGAAGGGCTCGATGTCGCCTACTCGTCCAGCGTCCTCTACGGCCGCCCCAACCTGACCGCGGTGTCCCTAGGCATCCACCAGGCCGTCGTCGAGGAGACGGCCGCCCTGTGCATCGAGCGTGAGCGGTACGGGCGGCCGCTTGGCGATCTGAACAGCGTCAAGATCAAGCTGGGCCGGATGCAGCACCGTTTGATGACTGCCCGGCTCGCCGCCTACCACGCCGTGCATCTCCTGGACCAGGGCGAGCCGTGCGATGCGGAGCTCATGAACGCCAAGTACTTCAACGTTGAGTCGGCGATCGAGTCAGCCCGCGACAGCATGGAAACCCACGCTGCCTCAGGCCTGTTCACGGATCGCCCGGTGGAGCGGTATCTGCGCGATGCCCATCACATCTACGCCCCCGCGGGCACCTCAGACATCCAGCTCCTGCGTCTGGGCGAGGTGGCGCTCGGCACCAGCAAGGGTGAATGGTCCGAGCGGCTGGCCGACCTAGTGCGGCTCGGTTCCACTGACCACCTGGAAGAAGGTGGCCGAGTGAAGGTCGCCGTGGCGTGAGACGCAGGGAGCCACGGACACAGCGTCGTGCCCGCGGCTCCCGCCTTGGATCGCTCCCGCCGAGAACGGCGGATGCCCGCAAACGTCTCAGATCCCGCCCTGGCGCTCTATTTCGTGCAGCCGGGCGACCATCTCCTGCGCCTGCGCCTTGATGATCTCCAGGCCCTGGCGGCCCCACGGGCGAGTGTCTGTGTCGATCACACAGATCGTGCCCAGCGCCATTCCGGAGTTCCAGTCGATCAGCGGCGCACCCAGGTAGGAGCGGATGCTCATCTCGTCCACCACGGGGTTACCTGCGAACCTCGGGTAGTCACAGACGTCTTCCAGCACCAGCGCCTTCTTGCGCACCACGACGTGCGGGCACCAGCCGTGGTCCTTGGACATGATCCGGCTGCTGCTGGCTTCCTGGGGTGGCAGTTCCACGCCCGGCTGTCCGGTGGCGTAGAGGCCGGCGAAGTACTGGCGGCTCTCGTCGATGAAGTTGACCATCGCGTAGGGCGTTTCGAGGATGCGGGCCAGGTTGCGGGCGAACGCATCGAATTCGGGGAGGGGGAGGCTCCCCACACCGAGTGAACGCAGTCGGGCCGCGCGGGCCGGGGCATCCGGGTCCTCGGGCGTCACCAGCATCTGGCTGGTCGGGTCGTAGTGCTGGTAGGGCACAGGCGCGGACATGCAGTCTCCATTCGACGGCGCGGGCGTGCGTCAGTGCAGCGGGGTGGGCTCGGCGGGCGACAAGCCGGGAGCGGGGGAAAGCAGGTGCTCCACCAGCGCAACCAGCACCTTGGTACTCGCATTGCACTGTCGGGCGTCACACATCACGACCGGGACTTCGGGCTTGAGGCAGATGGCGGCACGTATTTCGTCAGGCTCGTAGCGATAGGCGCCGTCGAACTCGTTCACCGCGACGATGAAGCCGATGCCGCGCCGTTCGAAGAAGTCGACCGCCGAGAAGCACTGGTCGAGCCTGCGGGTGTCGGCCAGCACCACAGCGCCCAGCGCCCCGTTGGACAGCTCGTCCCACATGAACCAGAACCGTTCCTGCCCGGGGGTGCCGAACAGATAGAGAACGTGGTCCTTGCTGAGCGTGATCCGGCCGAAGTCCATCGCGACGGTGGTCGTCGTCTTGTCCTCGATGCCCACCAGGCTGTCGGTGCCGGCGCCGACCTGGGTCAGCAGTTCCTCGGTGCTCAGCGGAGCAATTTCGCTGACAGCTCCGACGAACGTCGTCTTGCCCACCCCGAAGCCTCCGGCGATGAGGATCTTCAAGGCAGTCGGAAAGGGGTCAAGGTCAGAGCCGCTTGCGGAGTCCATGCAGCACCGCCTCCAGGAGGTTTCGGTTGGTCGGGGAGGCCGCCTCGATCGGGCGGGGAGCGCGGGTAGTGAGCGCCTTGTGGTCGACGAGGTCGGAGAGCAGGACTTTGGTGATGACCGCCGGCAACCGCAGATGGGCTGCGACTTCGGCCACCGAAATGGGGCGGCCCCCGCACAGAGCGAGAACCTGGTCGTAGTCGGGACCGAGATACGTCGTCGGCCGCGTACCGGTTGCCATCACCAAGGTGAGGAGATCGAAGTGTGCTGTGGGACGCGTACGGCCGTTGCTGACGGCGTAGGGCCGGACCAATCGCCCGGCCTCATCGTCGAGCCACGCTCCGTCCTGCGCCTCCGACATCCTCACTGCCCCGCATGGGGCGGGACGGGCTCGTGATTCCTGGGAGCCGTGGAGAAGACCCCGATCGCGCGGACCTGCTTGACCAGCCTGGCCATCTCGTAGCCGAGCACGGCCGCCTCGGCCTCGTGGGAGGCGAGGACAGCCAGGCAGGTCCCGGAGCCCGCGGCGGACACGAAGAGGAGGGCGGTGTCCAGCTCCACGACCACCTGGCGAACGTCAGCCCCGTCGGCGAAGCTGGCGCCAGCACTGCGGGCGAGTGAATACAGGCCGGACGCCAGGGCGGCCAAGTGGTCGGCTTGCTCTGGTTTTAGGCCCTCAACGGACTTGGGCAGACCGTCGGACGAAAGCAGAAGGGCGCTCTGGGTATGCGGAACCTTCTCCACGAGCCCTTTCAGGAGCCAGTCAATGTGCTGGGGCGTAGGCGTGCCCATGGTGGCGTCTCTCTCCTCGTGGTGGATGGCAGGATCTCCGGCAGCGGAGGCTGTTAGTGGGTCTCGTTGGGTTCGTCGTCAGCGCGGCGGCCGCCCTGCTGGAAGGAGGCCATCAGAGTTGGGTCAGCCTCACCCCCGGGCAAGTCCCCCGTCACGTGCGTGGTGGGCGTGCTGCGAAGCTGCGGGGCGAGGTGCTCCTGGGCCCTGCGCTGCGGCAACGGCGGCCGCCCTTTACGGGGGTCCTCTCCGTCGACGGGGCCGCGGGGTGCGTCGCGTTCGGCGGACCGTGCCGGCTGCGGCGCCGGAGCTGCCACCTGCGGCACCCGCTGCTGCGGCATCGGCTGCGACGTGTTCAGCCGGGGCGGCGAGTAGTGCATCTCGGGTCCGGCGTCCATGGCGACAGGCTGCGGAGCCTGCTGCACGGGCCTGGCCCCGGGGACAGCCGCATGGCGGGCCCCCTCGTCCGACTCGTCACCAAGAAGCCTGCTCGGCAGGACCAGAACGGCCTGGATGCCGCCGTAGATGTTGCCCTGCAGCTGGACATGGACGCCGTGGCGGCGAGCCAGCGCAGAGACCACGTACAGGCCGATACGGCCGTCCGCGAGCAGCTTGCCGACGTCGATGCGGTCGGGGTAGGCCAGCAGCGAGTTGATGCGCTGCTGCTCGGCCTGGGACAGACCCAGACCGCGGTCCTCGACCTCGATGGCCAAGCCAGCGGTCACCCGCTGGGCACGCAGCAGGACCTGAGTGTTCGGGTCGGAGAAGGCGGTCGCGTTCTCGACGAGCTCGGCCAGCAGGTGGATGACGTCGGCGACCGCGTGGCCGCGCAGCGTCCCTTCGAGCGGCGGAACGAGTTTCACACGGGAGTAGTGCTCGACCTCGGCGATCGAGGACCGCAGGACCTCCATCATCGTGATCGGCTTGGTCCACTGCCGGCGCGACACAGAGCCGCCGAGGATGGCCACGTTTTCCGCGTGACGGCGGATCCGGGTGGCCAGGTGGTCGACCTGGAAAAGGCCCTTGAGGAGCTCGGGGTCCTCGACCTCGTTCTCCAGCTTGTCGAGCATGCTGATCTGCCGGTGGACCAGGGACTGCAGACGCCGTGCGAGGTTGACGAAAACCTCGATGCTCTGGTCGGAGGCACTGGGCTGCGCCTGCTGCACGGCGTGCGCGAGAGCCGCCTTGGCCTTCTGGCACCCGACTGTGACTTCGTGGGCGAGACGGCCGTAGAAGTCATTCGCGGGCGGAGGGGGCTGGGTGAAGAGAGGCTCCTGCACCGGCTCGCCGCGCTCCAGCTGATGCGCCATCTCCTGCAAGTCGCTCACGCCCTGGGCCACGCTGTTGCGCAGCGATGCATGGCGCACGGATATTCGCCGGGCGTCCGCTGACGCGGCCCGTGCGGCGAAGAGCAGCACGCTACTGCCGAGGACGGCGCCGGCTGCGAGGATGCCGAAGGTGGTTGCATCTGCCGTGCCCGCCTGAGCCCGAAGGACGAAGGCAATCAGCGCAGCCGCAAGTACGGCCACAAGGGCGGCGGGAACGACCGCGAGGCGTATCGCACGCGAGCGGGCGGCGGAATCTGTCGCCGATCCCCCGGGCGGTCTTCCATGCCTTTTTCTATCCGAGCCCACCCCGGTCGGCTGACCGGGTTCCGAGCGCACATATGCCGGGGATTGAGACATTGGAGTCCTCTCGGTCAGCCGGGGGTACACACGGGCGCACCGCCGACAAACCGTCAACTCGGGTATACGGGCGGGCAGTTACGAGCGCCGCCACCCTACGCCACGCTCGTCAACGTGTCGTAATCGCCTCGGATGCCCGTTCCCCACAAAACGGGCTTCTCGACCCGCGAAAACGATTCTTCGGATCCCTTCCAGGAGATGACGGTGACCTATGTCGGCAACCCGTCTACGTCATCAATAGACCCATAAGGGATGTGCCGCCACATGCTGTAAATGCCGTTGCCGTAGGGTTAGGAGTACTCGCCGCGCGGGGGATGGAAAGGGCGGCGGCAGGATCGTGGTGTGGAATGGCCCGTTGCTCTCGCCCAAGCCGTGCCGGTCCTGGCCGTAAGCTCGGACCCTCACTACGAACCAAAGGTGGATGGTTCTCCGGACACCCTGGGCTGTCTCATGGACCGCCGAAAGCCGCTACCTCAGCAACGCTCAGTTCCGGTCGCATGCGCTTGATCCTCACTGGATGCCGGTACCTGCCCGAGTCGACCGCTGAGTCCCCTTCGAACTCAACCACGGTCACCGGCTGTACGCAGCGGTGCTCCAGCGCCTGGCGCCTGCCCCAGCCTGCCGAAAAGGTCACGTTCCACCATGGGTGCCCCGGCTCGGCTGCCACGAGGACGGCGCCCAATTCCCGGCGCATCGGGGCTGCCAGGGGGGTGCTACGCGCGACCAGCCGTAGCTTGCCTTCCTGGTCGTAGCGCCCCAGCAGCACGCTGACCGGCGAGGCAAGAGGCCCGGTCACCGCTCCGACCACCGCCTCCGCGCTCGCCCGCGAGCGAAGCTTGTACCAACCTCTCTCGCCAGGTTCGTAAAACCCGTCCAGAGGCTTCATCACAGTGCCCTCGATCCCCGCCGCAGCCCAGGCCGGGTCCAGCCATTCGCGTGCTTGCTCCGGATCCGTGGTGGCCGGACAGAGCATCCACGGCGCTGCCATTTGGCGATGTGCGAACAGGTCTTCCAGCAGCGCCCTGCGTTCCCGCAGAGGCCGTTTGACCAGTACCTCGTCACCGATCTGAAGCACATCAAAGACGATCAGATGGGCCGGGTTCTCTCGGGCCGCCTCTGCCGCCGTGCGACTGCGGCGGCGGGCTCTGGACTGCAGCAGCCCGAAGTCCAACCTGCCGGCTCTGTGGACGACCAACTCGCCATCAAGTACGAGGGTGCCGCGCGAGGCCAAGTCGGCGGCAGCACGAGAGATCTCGGGAAAGGCTGCGCTCATGTCCGACCCCCCGCGCGCCTGGAGGTAGGGCGCGCCAGGCCAGGCGAAAACGACCGTGCGAAAGCCATCCCATTTCGCGTCGAACTGCAGGTCGCGGCGATGGGGCATCGTCTCGACTGGGCGGGCGAGCATCGGCGAGAGCGGAGGAGTCAGGAGCACGCAGCTATGTCTATGTGCAGCCGGGACAGCCAGCGCAGCTCCGAAGGAAAGCAGACGGGTGAAGCCGGAGGAAGGCCCACCTGGGGTGTCTCGTGAGACACCCCCAAGTGTGGAGACCCTTCGTTCTCCCGCCGAAGCTCGCCCGTCTCATCGACGATCAGCTCCGACACAGCATGTCTCGGCACAGGACCACGGCCGGACACAGGTACCTCCTCCCCGGCCGGAGCCTTGGACGCCCCCGCAACCCCCTCGGCCTCGCCGACATGCTGAGACACCACGGTCTGTCCGTCCGCGTAGCGGAACCGCTCCAGCCACCGCCCGGCGGGAGACGTGACGAACGTCGTTCTCCCGAGGCGGGCTTGGCTGCTTTCGGCCCTTCGTGCCGCCCCCACTCGCCAGGAGCGCACGCGGGGGCGATCAGTGTGGTTGCGGCGGGAACGGACTGGGCTGTGGGTACCCGGGCGGGATGTCGTAGCCGTGTCTCTCTGCCAGCCGGGGCGGGAAGGGGTAGGTCGCCGGGGCGGCCCTGCGGGTCGTGAAGCCCTCGGCAACGAGGGTGCACAGGTCCAGGTAGGCGTCGCGAGTCTTGGGTCGCATCAGGTCCAGGTCCACCTCAGCGCCGGTCGCGAGGTGCTCGTCGAAGGGGACCGGGACGACGCCGCGGCACCGCTCGGAGAAGTGGGCGACGATGTCCTCCACCCTGATCATGCGTCCCTTCTCGCGTACGCCGGAGACCACCGTCAGACCCCTGCTCACGAGGTCTGCGTAGCCGTGTGCGTTGAGCCAGTCCAGGGTGGTGCTGGCGCTGGAGGCTCCGTCCACCGACGGGGTCGCAACGACGATCAACTGGTCAGCCAGGTCGAGGACTCCGCGCATCGCGCTGTAGAGCAGTCCAGTGCCGGAGTCGGTGAGGATGATCGGGTACTGGCGGCCCAGGACATCCATGGCACGGCGGTAGTCGTCGTCGTTGAAGGTGGTGGAGATCGCAGGATCGACATCGTTGGCGAGGATCTCGAGACCGGAGGGCGCCTGGGAGGTGAAAGCCCTGATGTCCATGTAGGTGCGCAGGGTGGGGATCGCCCGCACCAGGTCGCGGATGGTCGCTGCGGTCTCGCGACGCACCCGCCGCCCTAGGGTGCCGGCGTCCGGATTGGCGTCAACGGCTAGGACGTTGTCCTGGCGCTCGCTGGCGAACGTTGCGCCCAGCGCCGTGGTGACGGTGGTCTTTCCGACGCCGCCCTTGAGGCTGATCACGGCAATCCGGTAGCAGGAGTGGACCGGTGTGCGGACGAGCTCCAGCTTGCGCTGCATTTGGGCATCCTCCCGCGTGCCGCCGAGGCGAAAGCGTGGAGGGCGGGTCCCGGGGCGTGCGCTGCGCGGCTTGTGAGGTGCCCCGCGCAGGAGCCTGTCCGAGGACAAGTCGGTAGCGGCGCTGTGCCCCAGCGGTGCTAGCGCAGGGCCGGAAGGCGACTGGGGCCCCGGTGCGTAGAGAGCCGCAGGAACGTCCAGTGGTGCGGCGGCTGCCAGCGTGGCGGGCCTGGGCCCGTCGGCCAGGGACGCCGTCGCAGCGGGGGTGGAGTGCGCGACGGCGGGCGGGTATCCGTGGGCCTGCTCGGACGGCGGCCCCGGCTGCGGGTATGCCTCCGGGTCCGCCGCAGTCGGTGCAGGGTACCTGCCAGGCGGAGGGTGCCCTGCCTGCACCGCCTCGAGGTGCGAGGAGCGCTGGCCGGGCTGGCCGGACCACAGCTGGGGGTCTGCGGGCGCTGGCACATGTTGCGGCTGGGGAGCGGCCGGGCTCGGCGCCGGGGGCGTGGGGGCGGGAATGGGCTGCGGGACGGCCTGGGCGTACCATTCCGGGCCCGTGTAGGCGATTACAAAGGGCCCGTGGTCGGGGGCCACGTCGCCGCCACTGGTCGGCTGGCTCTGTGCGCTCGAGGCCCAGCCCGCCCTTCGTCCTGCTGGCTGGCCGTGCATGGGTCCCCCTGATCTCCTGATCTGAGTCTCCGCCGTATGACCGCGGTGCCTGCGGCGTCGGGCTGGGCCTGATGCGGAGCGCTATGGACGCCGTTTGGGCGGGCCCCTTGACCGCGGCTGTCCGCGCACGCCCGCCCGCTGAGACGTCTCTGTCTCCCCTTCTGCGTTGTTGCTTTGATGCGGTCAGGTTCAGCGTGCCTGAGGAGCGACTTCTGATCGGCGTTTTGGTACGCATTTTCCCGGCGGGCGGAACACCAGCTGCGTGCAGATCCCGCCGGCTGCCACCGGGTAGGCCGAGGGAGCCTCGAAGCACCGGGCGGGTGTAGATGACGGGGGAACTGCCGGCCGCCGAGGGCAGTGAGCGGAGGCGCAGGGCGCAGGAGGGTGTGGGTACAAGAGCGCCGCAGGCTCAATCTCGCTGTGGGCAGCGTCAGGAACCAGGTGGTGATGGTCGGCGACGCTCACCCGAAGTACGCCGGTACGGCACCGCGCCGGTCGCGCACGGCGAGGGCATGCAGCAACTGGCCGCAGGCTCGTGCGTGCGACTGCCCGGGGCAGAGCTGTCGGAGCTGACGAACGTGATGGGCCGCTGGTTGAGCAGCAACGACCTTGCTGGCGGCGCAGGAGCGCCATCTGCCTCGATGCGGCCGTCGTCGCCGAGCTGGATCCCGCCCACGCCTGTCCCGCGGCGATTCCGCTGCTCACCCTCGCCGCGGGTGCACGGCCTTGACTGGCAGCCCCACGTGCCCGGACCTTCCGGTGGTTCTTCGGAAAGCCTTAGCGCTGTGCGAATCAATATATTTCGCGTGCGGCCTGATCCCGTTGAGCGGAACAGCCGTTCAGACAAAGGCCGACATCCGCGACGTTCCAATTTGGGATATGTCGGACTCATCAGCCGCGGATCTGGGCCTGGACCGAAGACGGCACGGCGAACGGCGACTATCTATCGACATGTCACTCGGTCAAGAGTTGGCAAGATTCGGGACGCATCTGACTTAGCGTGGCCCACATGAATTCCACCGATACCGGCGGATTCTTAGGCAGCCTCTTGATGCGTCTTCACGCTGCGTCACAGGAAAGGGTTCTTCCGGAAGGGGGTGTTCCTGGCCAACCCCAAGCCCGTCCGGATAGAGATCACGTTGACAGACGCACAGCACTAACTGCCCCGTCTGACGTGCTGATTTGGCGTAACTGGGAGGAATCGTGGACATCGGCACACGTAGTTCGCATCGGCGCAGGGAGCGCGACCGCACGAACGCAGTACTCCATGCCCTGCTGCAGCTCGGCGCAGGTCCGCACAAGTCCCGCGCCATCGCCGCCCGCACGACGATGGACGAGGATGAAGTCCGACGTCGGCTCCTCCAGCTGCACGCGGCGCAACTGTGCGACCGGCCTCGCTACGGGTTCTGGGAGCTCCGTCCCACCGCGGCCGCCCTGACCTCCGCGCCAGGGCTCGTGCAACCCAGCGCCACGCCCCTGTTGGACGTTGGGCTCCTCCTTGACGACCTCCACAGCCGCACCCAGCAGGTCGTGCTGCTGCACTCCTACTCCCCCGTCACCGGTGAACGCCTGTGTCTTGCCGCCGCCGGGGCCTACGACGTGCCCTTCCGCCGCGAACTGGCCCTCACCCCCGGGGCCGTGGACCGACTCCGCCAGGCCCCCCTCGACTCCGACGCCCCGGGCCTGGCCATACTCGCCAACCTCGCTGGCCAAGACATCCCGCTGCGTGAGGACCTGCGTCAGATCCGTTCCGCCCAGGTAGCGCTCACCGAGTCGCCGATGCCCGGCTGGATCCTGGTCTCCGTGCCGGTCCGTCGCCTGCCCGGGGCCCCGGCCGTTCCCGGTGCCGAGCCGCGCGTGGTCGCCGCAGTCAGCATCCTGGCCCCCGACGGAGCGCAGGGGAACCCTTTGGTGGCCTACGGGCGACTGATGCGCAACGTCGTGCGGGCGGCCATCGGGACCAGCGTCGTTATCGCCCAGCCCCGCTTCGCGGCCGCCCAGTTCGCGTGACCCAAGCCGGGCCGCCTGCCCGTCGAGAGCGAAGCGGCCGCCCCTTCAGCGCCCGAACAGCGGCCGCCGCTTGCGGGCGCGCACCCACGCTGGCCTCGGGCACAGCCCACACCCAGCCAAGGAGGACGACGTGTCAGTCAAGAACGGCAGAGAACTCCGCAGGGAGCAACCGATGACCTAGCTCCCGCGGCCCCGGTGCTGTCTGCCAACACACCCGGGCCCGGCCTCGCACCTGATGCGGTGAGTCACCACCTCATCAACCGCAGGCCCTTCGTCATCGCCCGACCTGCCAGTCGAGCGAGTCCCGGCTTCTCCTTACCGAAGGAGCCGGGCGAAATCACTCCCACTCCGGAGCTCGCGGCCCCTGCCAGGAGGCCTTGACGTTCCACGACGCCGGGAACGGATCTCGTTCATGATGCAGCAGACGGCTGCCGTTTGTCACTCACCCCTGCCCCAATCATCCCGTTCTGCCCTTCGCGGGGGCTTCCTTCTCGGCCTTTGGCCGGGCCTTATCCGAGCCGGGACCACCGCGCCGCCCACGCCTGCCCAGGCGTTCCCCGCCGCTCTCATGTGGATCACTGCGGCGGTGCTGTGATCATGGACCGAGCGAGACCGATCTACCGCACAGCCGAAACGCCGGCGAGCCAGGCGCGACGTCGCTCCCCCGGCCGGCACCCCACCCCGCCCCCGTTGGGCCCAGCCCCCCCGGCGCTCCGGCCGCCGCCGACCATCCCCCCTAGCCTCGGCGCCCAGTTGGGAAGGCGGCTCTCACACCAGAGAACCGGACTCCTCGCCGCACTGCCGCCCCTGTCCACGCGCATGCACAAGCTTCTCGTCCTCGGCGATCAGGACGCCGCGTACGCAACGGGCAACCTCCAGCGTGGGGGAAAGAACACAGCCGCATCCGACCATGCTTGGGCGATGACCCGCGCCCTGGCCGCCGACGCTGTCCGCGCCGGATGGAGCCGGTCCTCCTTCCTCCAGGTCTTGCTAGACGGCCCATACAAGGCCGGTCAGCATGCCCGCGCCCTCCAACACCACCGCGGCTACGACAAAGCAGCCGCCTGGCTCCAACGAGCGTGGGACGGCGCGCAGCACTATGTCCGATCCGTCGACCCCATCAGCACCCGCCAGGACTTCCACGCCGCCCTGGCGGCCTTCCGCGCCCGCATCGAGTGCACCCCCTGGAAGGGCATCGCAGGCAAGACTGACCTGCGGAACCTCATCGCCCGCATGGAGATCTGCGCCCGGGCCGGAAGCTGGGATCACACCGTCTCCGAACGCGACCTCGCCGAGCGGATGGGCTGCAGCCGCACCACCGCCCACAATTCCAACCAGCGCCTCCTCCACACGAAGGTGTTGCGCCAGCTCGACAACGGCTCCCCCGCCGAAGGCGCCCGCTGGATGCTCATCTCCCGCCTGCCTTCCACGACATCTCACCACTGGTCCACCCCCAAAGGACCGGAGGCTGGGGGGGCCATGAGTGGCCCAGGCGTGAGACAACTCGACACCGAGGCGGACATCGACTCCCGGACAGCCGGTCGATTGATGCACCTCGACGCCTTCGCCCACCACGGCCTCGGAGGCAGCGGACTCGCCGTCCTGGCCGCCCTCGCCGAACGAGACGGGCAGACCCTGACCGAACTCCAGAAGGCCGCCACGATCTCCCGTCCAACCGCCTACCGACAGCTCGGAAAGCTCAAGGCCCTCGGCCTCATCCACCACACGGAAGAGCTCTACCACCTCTCCCCCACCGCCCTGGAGGGCACCGGGACACAGACCCCGGACTGCGACGACCCCGTCGCCGGCTGGACTGAGACCGCCGAACGCCTGGGGACCGCCGGTACTGGGGAACGGCGACGCCGACACCACGAGGCGCAGCGGGTCCACTGGCGTCACGAGCAAGTACGCCTCGCCGAGCGCTGCCGGGCCGCCCGGTCGGCCCCCCTCCCCCACCCGGCCGTTGCGCAGCCGCAGTACGTGCGTGCCAACGGCTGCGCCATCGACCCGACCACGGGCGAGGTCATCGTGGGGCTGTATGTCGCCTCGGATGGCTGTTGGGTGTGGGATGAGGAGGGGGTTTCCCAGCGGCAACCGGCAGGCATCCGCTCAAGGAGGGTTCATCTGCAAGGGGAAGAGTGTGCCACCGCAAGGGATGTGCCTCAGAGACGGCTGTAGGTCAACCGCTGCTGCCCGTGGGCCGTTCCTTGCGTCCTGGCAGATACCGGTTCAGGCACATGGCGACGAGCTTGTTGCGATCGGGCAGCTTGGCCTCTTCGGTTGCTCGGTCGAGCTCAGCCACCGTCTCCTCGTCCATGCGCATGTATAGGCTTTCAGAGCCCGTACCAACGTAGTCGCGATCTTTCAGCGGACGCCCACCACCGAAGCGCGATGCTTTGCGCTCGGGCACCGAGGCCTTGACTACTTCGTCCCACCCCTCCTCCTCCCCCGCATTCAATGCCTCCAGGATGAACTCAAGGTGCCCCTTGCGAGTGCGGTTGTTCGTCAGCGCCTGAGCTTGAGCCTTGTCCAGGCGCCGGCGTACCCCCTCCGACACTTGGAAGCTAACCGGCACGCCGGTCGTCTCGTCATTTACTGGGCGCGGAGCCCTGGCCCGAGGAGCCCGCGGGGTGCGCCGTTGCGGCTTCGCCTTCGATGTGGCGTTCACTCCCTGATCGTCGTCATCGTCCAGGGGCTGGCCTGCGTACCCGGAGGTATCCTCGACTTCCGCATCTGGCGCTTCTCGCTCGGAAGGGCGCGCGCTAGGAGGAGTTCCTGCCCCAGCGTTCTTCCTGCGCCCGCTCAGCGCCGACAGCGAGGGCTGAGGAAACAGGTCCCCCTCTCCCCCATCGTTCGCGGTGGTCGTCTCAGTCTCGGTCGCCATCATCAGGACTCCTCAATCTGCTTCTTGATCTGAGCCGACCGGGCGATCACCTCGTCGGTGAGCTTGCGATAGTCCTCATGGACCGACCGCACAGTCTCTGGAAGGCTGTTGTCGCCGCCTTCCGCTCGATCGAAGAGGGCTACCAGCGGCTCGCCCTCGACGTCCCGGGACTCCTGGGCCACCGCCTCGCTATGACCGATGTTGGTGCGGAACTTGAAGTAGGCGGCTCCAAGGATCTCCCGCAGTCGCTTCTCGGCCTTCTGATGGATCTGGGTCGACTTTCGCCCCGTGGCGAACAGCACGACGCCGAGGAGGGTCAAGAGGGGATTGACCTTCCGCACCTTCCGGAACTGCTCACTCATTTCCTTCACGCCGTCGAGTGAGCCGTTGTCCGTCTTGGCGGGTGTGATGATCCAGCGACCCGCACCCATCGCGAGACGCTGAAGCGGTGGGTTCTCAGGAGGGGTATCGATGAGGATGTAGTCGTAGTTCCCAGCGATCGGCAGCAGGCACTGGAGCAAGCGGAGATCGGCGTTTGCGTCGTACTTGTCCCGGAGCCGGCGGTACAACTGCGCCACGTCGTCCTTCAGCCATTCGCCACCGCCAGGGACGAGGTCCAGACCGGGGCGCACGCTGACTGGCTTGAGCGGCGAGCCGCCGTGAAGGGAGTCGTAGAGCCCCTTGCCGTGGTCGTTCTGCTCCTCAGTGGCACCGAACTCGTGAACAGTCAGATTGCCTTGTGCGTTCAAGTCAATGACCAGGACCCGTGCATCCGGGTCACCAGGGATGCCCCGGTCAGGATCACCGCGGCGCAGCTTTTTGAGGATCATGAGGGCGAGGTTCGCAACGGTTGAGGTCTTACCGGCTCCGCCCTTGTCGTTCGCCACGACATAGACGTGCCACAAGTCCAGCCAGGGCACCTCGATTGGATCGTCCTTGTCGTACTCCCTCAGCACGACGCTCTCGGGCAAGGTCAGGCTCAACTCGTCATCCTCCGCTCAGGTCTGGAGCGGTCCCGCTCCACTCAACGAACCTGCTAGCCCGGGAGCATCCAGGGCATCACTCCGGCACGCAAGACGCATTGAATCACGATGATCAAGTCTCCGTGACAACAACACGCCAAGACCATCGAAGCGGCGTCGGGTTTCCACTCATGGAGTACGGCTTGAGAGGCGCCCTTGCTGTACTCAGGGAAGCCATCCCTTGACATCAGAGGCGGCTACGTTGTGTGACGCCAAGGTTGGCCGCCCACTTCCCCCCCCATGAGCTCCGAGGGCATACAGAACGTCTGGATGTTCGGCCAAAGTTTCGTTGCACCATTGGACCTCTGACCTGCAATGACACCCTTCATCACTTCCTTCACTACTCCCTTCACCTCTTCCTTCATCACGTCGGAAGGCCAACCCTGGGTTCATCTGGAAGAGAAGCAGGCTGAAGCACCCGCAATCCCACCGCTCTAGTCACGAGTGTTGCTCTGCGTAGTCAACAACGTCTTCCATGCGAGACCGATCGCCGGAGACATGCATGTGGGCATATACGTTGAGTCCATTTTGCAGACGTCGATACGCACATACGCTCACTCCACGGTTCAATACTTTGCTTCACCACCTGAAGTTAGAAACGTCGACCCGTCTGCTTGAATATGCGTTTGCAAACCATTCTCATCATACGCCTTAGCATGCATTGGTGTTTCCAGCGTAAACGGATTTGCAACATGCTCAATTAGGTTAGTCTCAACTCATTGCCAGCATTCTGGGTACAAGCATGAGTACACCCATGGTTTCACCCTGTAGTAAGCGCATGGCACCTACTCTGTAGAACTCACGATGTACCCGTACGGCTAGACCTAGAATGTCAACAGGTGATGCACTTGCGTTGCGAATTACGTCAGGCCTTCGGGTCAAACACACTTGATAAAG
>NZ_JBHXJC010000015.1:106943-163636 GCF_042723265.1 Streptomyces sp. NPDC058371
TGCGAATTACGTCAGGCCTTCGGGTCAAACACACTTGATAAAGCGAGCCAAAACACAGCTCTCACACCAGTGATGACACAACGCTTCAACAGAATGTAAAGCAACTATTTAGCCTCAGTTGTGACATGTCATTTGCAACTAGGTTTCCTCCGGCTTCTATCCTGTTTTATTGCATGATTGCTTCACGTACCTAGGAAAGGTCGGATCGCACTCCTTTTAGATTGACGGCTCTCCTGTGTGTTAGCCAACCAATATAAATTCCTCACTGCACACCGTCTTCCTACCTGACAACCCGGCATTGGACAAATATGTTGCACCATCCGTTTTCCCTCGATGTAAGAAGCAGACAGCGGAGTCGATTGAGCTTCTGTCGACTGTGCAGAAATGCACCTTTTCTATGCAATTGCAGCCGACGAGAAACGGGCCCTGACCTGCGGAAATGCGCCCAGGCGGCCAAACTCCGTCGCGCCGGGATGATTCCCTTTGGTGGGGCGCGATAGGGCCTCAGGCGGGCGTACAGGGCCGTCATGGTATTCATGGAGGACCTAGAGGAGGGGAGGGGTCGCGACGAGCCCCTCCAGGGGCATGGATCGGCAGGATCCCTCCGAGCGCCTTCTGGGACCTGACTAGGTGCGTGCTGCGGATCGGAACGCGTCTGAGGCAAAAAGAACCGACTCTGATGGCCACAGCCTGCGCATCCCTTTGGCCCTACACTTCACACCAGGAGGGCGGAATGCACTGAGCGTGTGCGCAACCCCAGCCTGCGATGCCATCAGTACCGCGTTGCCACGAGGTTTCTGCAATCGGCCGACATGCCGAGGTCCCACCCGGGGCGAGGCAACGCATGAAAGTGCTTGCAGAGGGGCCCCCTCCTACCGAGCCGGGGTTCTCCTTGTGGTTGGGGGTCCGCATCCGCAGTTCCCGGAAAGGGAAACGCCACTCCACGACTCGACCTGCCTCTGTTCGGCTCCACTTCTCTTGAACGCGTCACCGCAGTTCTGCTTCCCTCAACGCAGACGCCTCATGTCCGATCCTTGGGAGACCGCCGGCATCGCAAACCTGGGTATTTACGCAGACCTACATCTGCCCGTCGTCTTCGCTTCCAACTCCGGTTCCGCCAGCACCGCAGGGCCAGCAGAAGACCGTACGCGGCAGGAGAGGACATTCCCGCGAAGGTCCTGCGTGCAAAGACGCGGCGGGGGAGTAGCTTCCAGTACCCAACCCCAACCCCCGGACCTGGGCCGGGGTTCTCCTTGTGGTTGGGGGTCCGCATCCGCAGTTCCCGGAAAGGGAAACGCCACTCCACGACTCGACCTGCCTCTGTTCGGCTCCACTTCTCTTGAACGCGTCACCGCAGTTCTGCTTCCCTCAACGCAGACGCCTCATGTCCGATCGTTGGGAGACCGCCGGCATCGCAAACCTGGGTATTTACGCAGACCTACATCTGCCCGTCGTCTTCGCTTCCAACTCCGGTTCCGCCAGCACCGCAGGGCCAGCAGAAGACCGTACGCGGCAGGAGAGGACATTCCCGCGAAGGTCCTGCGTGCAAAGACGCGGCGGGGGAGTAGCTTCCAGTACCCAACCCCAACCCCCGGACCTGGGCCGGCCAGTCGTGAGGCCAACGGTCTGTGCGATCACCGTCCGTGCTCTGTGACCGAGTGTGCCCACATCGGAGCCCGCCTCGATAGGGCCGAGCAAGGAGGATCAGAGGTGCGGAAGCATTGGGGCCTGCACGCCGCTCATCACCGACAGATTTAGTCGAACCACCCAAGCAGTCAGAGGCTCGGCCGACTGCGTAGCGGAGAGGGCGGGCAATGTCACTAGGGAACACGTAAGAGCATTCGAATCGCGGTGACGGACTGACTGCAGGCTCCCGTCTACCATGGGTGATCTCCCCCTAGAGCACTTGATCGACAGGACAGCCGCGTTGAGGCCGCAGCGATCGCTCCCAATCGCCGAGAGCCAGGGGAGTGCCGTAAGCCCCTGGCTCCTGACGCGGATTGCCGCTTCCTGATGGGCCGGTCTCGGTCGCCGTATCTGCGAATGCGCGGCGAGAGCTATGGGCGGCCGCGCTCTCTACTCGCTCAGGGTGGACTCAGCTTCGAGCAGTCAGATCTTTCGGCCAAGGCGTTGTCGTTCTAAGTCCTCGGTCCCAGCATCGGCCTCGGTGGAGGACTCACGGCAGAAGGCGATCGACCGCTTTATGCCAGTTTGCGCATGGCCTCACGTGCCCCCTGACCTGCGCTTTCTCCGCTACGCGGACGAACTCGGTGCGGCTGGACTGATTGCCCACCCCCGGAGTGAACGACGCTCAGAAGGCGATCTACGGCTTTCGGGGGCCTCTCCAGGCGCACTCTCTGCGCTGCCTGGGGCTCAAAGGGGTGGGTTCGGAGGGAAGACGGACAGCCGTGGGGCGCTCGGCTCGGCGATCCGCTGCCGCAAGCTGGAGCTTCTGCGTGGGCACCCTCGTTTGGACTGGGGGCGCGACTTCCCGCGGTCCATCGGCGGATCACCTACATGTCGGGCCGCCGACCCCCGGGAATGGCACAGTCCGTGGACGCCGGATGATGGACGGGGGAGGAGGGCAAAGTGAGCTGCCCGCAAGGTCCCAGGGCGTATGCCGGAGTCGACGCTCAGCACCATTGATGAGGTTAATTAAGTACGTCGTTGGCAAGGAAAGCGGCGCGCTCCTCCCGTTCACCCTTCGCTGGATCCTTCACCGAGACAATTCCCGCACCGAGTAGCTCATCAAGTGCGCTGGACGCCGCGGGGAAGGTGACCTTGAGGGGAGCTTCGACCGCGAGGGCAGTAACGATGGGGGACTCCCGGCAGTTGCTCCATCAACCGGAGTACACCACCGCGCCCTTGCGCGGCTGCGGGCGGAGAACCTGGCTCTCGCGATAGTCAGCCAGTCGGTGGCCTCGGTGCCGCTGGCCGCACCGAGACAGCCGCCGCCCCCGATTGCTGCGGGTCGAAGTGCCTGCCGTCTGGGTCTCAACATGATCCACGGCACACACAGCTTGACGTCTTGCGTTCCTTTGATCGACTAGCCACTCCTGTGGTCGGTGGCTAGACTGCGACCGATACCAGACACACCGGGGCCCCCGCGAGAGCGGGGGCCCCGGTGTTTTGCCTGTCGTCGGCGCCGCCTACTCGGCCGAAACCGCCGCCACCCGGCGGCTGCGCCGCTGACGGTGAGTTGCCAAGTCAGTGGGCGGCATGGCGGGCGCCTTGCGAATAGCGGCCTTCCGCTTCAGAGCTTCCTGATGTTCCTCGACGGCGGCCCGATAGCGCTCCTCGAAGTCTTCGACGTCCAAGCAGAACGACTCGTCCATGTGCCTGATGGCGTCCTCTGCCTCGGCTGGCGTTGTGAAGCCGGCCACCTGAGGATTCAGCTGGTAGACGCCCTGCCGCTCCTTCCAGACAATCCGAGCGAACTGCAGGTGCTGGAGACTCAGGCCAACGGCTGAGCGCTTCATTCCGAGAGCCGATGCGATGTCTTCCTGCGTGATAACGATGCGACCGCCAGGTTCTTGGACCCCCAGCAGGAACAGCATCACGCGCAGTGCAGGCCCGGGAACACTGGGAACGTAT
Organism: Streptomyces sp. NPDC058371; assembly: GCF_042723265.1. Lineage (NCBI taxonomy): Bacteria > Bacillati > Actinomycetota > Actinomycetes > Kitasatosporales > Streptomycetaceae > Streptomyces > Streptomyces sp. NPDC058371. Next base: position 110,538 of record NZ_JBHXJC010000015.1, read on the forward strand.
GCAAAGGCGCTGGGCGACGTCCAGAGCTCCGGAGCACGCTCCTCGGCAGCTTGTGCTGACATCTATCCCTCCGACGCTCTGGGCTTCTTGGGTGCCCTGTTAGGAAGCATGAGCTGTGTGAACTCCTCAGGAACAGCCGGATCTTCAGCCAATTCCTCGATGAGCTCGAGCTGATCGACCTTCCGAGTCGCAGGCTTCCTGCTCGACGATCGACCAGGTTCCTCCACCTCAATCGTCCCACCCCTGAGAACGACCTGCGGATTCAGCTGGTACAAGCCGCGTTGAACCATGTGGACGAGCCCAAGGTCGAAGAGACGGCCAATAGCCCTGTTGACGTGCACCCGGTTGAGCTGCAAGGCGTGAGCGATCTGCTTCTGCGTTGCCCTGATCGTCCCTCCTGGCTCCTGGCTCCCCATCAGGTAGAGCAGGGAACGAAGGCAGGCGATGTCGTCATGGAAGTAGATGGCCATCCACTTCAAGAACTCGAGGCTGTCCATGCTGAAGGCACCGCCGAGGAACCCCACGCTGGTGGGGTTCCTCTCCACAATCGCGCGATGGCCTTCAGGCAGCTTGACAACTGTGGCCGGCTTTGTGCGCGGCACTCCACGGGCCCTGCGGTACGGGCTGGGTGCAGGTGCGTTCCTTTTCGGCCCCGGTGCTGCCTCTCTATCGGGAGCCCGCTGCCGCTTCGGGTCCTCGGAGGGGAGTGCTGACATGGGTGCATGTACTCCTCATGATCGATACCAGACGATTAGCACCCTATCCAGCGCAACTATATGTGGCAAAGACGCCATGCATAGTGGCATCGCGCGTGTCGAATGTAGCCCGTGAGGTACCTTCGCGCGCCTCTCGGAGGCACGCGCTGACCTCAAATCGCCTGCACGTTCGAATCTGCCGTACTGCCGAGCACCTCGACCTCCGCGGGCCTCAGGAGTCAATGATGCAACTATATGTTGCAAAACGCGCATCGACAGCACCTCAGGGGCAACATCGACCTGCCCCAACGTTGCCCCTGGCGTACCTTACTTGCAGGTAACAAGGCACTGACCTGCACTGATGCTGACGACCAAATCTTATAACGTGCGCGCGCGCGTGATACTGTGCCGGACCTTCCTCGTCAAGGACAAAGCCCCGTAAGTTCAGACCGCAACTCACACGCGTCTCTCCTCCCCTCAGCCAGCTTCTCCCCGCACCCAACCCCTCTCTCACTTCGGCCTTCTTCCACGACTCACTCAGTTCATCCTCCCCGTCACCATTCGGTCCTCCGACTTGCTCGCGCCCCACGACCCCTCACCCCCTCGAAGCTGAGCTCTGCCAACTTGCCTTCGACCAATGGCAAAGCAGGGATGCGCAAGTCGATCGTTCGTCCCACGTGCCCAAGGAGGGCGCTCCGCGCCCGAGTGGTGCGTCAGCGACGTTAGGAGCTGGCGCAGGGCGCGTGGGGTGGGCTGGTCCAGGCCGCCAAGGGCCTGGCGCTGGGGGTCTGGGGGGCGAGTAGGCCCCCAGTACGGGGTGCAGGGGGCGTCGCCCCTTGCCGGGGTCGGGGGCTGGCCCCCGCAATGCGGGTCCAGGGGCCGCTCGCCCCTGGCGGGGTCCAGGGGCAGCGCCCCTGGGATGTACGGTCCGCACTTTTCGAAGCTAGAGACGCCTCAATTCACGCACCCGATCAGCTCCGCGTTCCGCGTTGCGGACCTTGCCCCAAGTTCCTTCCGCATTCGGTCCCGCCCGACGGAACTAAGCAGCTCAGCGCCGTTATCTGCCTTCTTGCCCGCCAAGTATCGGTTGCTGGCGGCGTAGGAGGAGCCTCTCCGAGCTGATCGTTCTGCGCTGCCCACCGGACGTGGGGAGTGTGGACGTGAATCAGTACAGGCGGCTGGCACAGCAGCACTGGCGGGAGTTCCGGCCCGGGCGCATCACGGAGATCGATGACCCTGAGGCCTTCTTCACCGAGCTGGGCACCGATGTCCAGACCGAGGTACGGCAACGGTGGACCGCTGAGCGCGTCGCCGCGTCCGCCGTGGCGGGGGAGTCCTACCTCGAGCGGGCCAGCCGACTCCAGCAGATGCGCCGCGATGCCGAGGCCGAGGTCCTGCGCGAGCTCGTACTGCTTCCTGCCGACGACGACATCGACCTGGCAGACGATCCGCACCTCACCGACACCGAAGCAGCCGAAGAGCAGTGGCGTGAGCACCACCTTCACGAACTGCTGGACGGCCGCAGTGTTCCGGGGGACTTCGGCGCCGCGGACCGTCTCCGGCTCCGCGCCGGCGCCCCAGCCCGGCTACTGGAGCTGACCGGGCTCTCCGATGAGGCACTGCGCCGGCAGGGGCTGCTGTGATGGCGGCCGAGGAAGGGGCGTTTCGCCCCGAGACCCAGAACGATCTCGCTCCGGCGGCGCCGATGGCCCGTCTGGAGGCCAATCTCGCGGCACTGCACGTGCTGCGCCAGATTCAGCGCGAGGAACGGGAAGCCACCGGCGATGAGCAACGGGTGCTGGCCCGCTGGTCGTCGTGGGGGTCGTTGCCGAACGTCTTCGACCCGTCCGGGGAGCGCACCAAGACCCGGCGTGAGCAGTACGAGGCGGCGAACGCCGAACTGCGAGAGCTGCTGAGCGAGAAGGAGTACGCGGCCGCCCGCCGCACCACGCTGAACGCGCACTACACGGATGCGGCGTATGTGCGGATCATCTGGCGGGCGCTGCAAGCACTCGGGTTCGAGGGCGGTCGGGTGCTGGAGCCGGGATCCGGTGTCGGCACGTTCATCGGGATGGCGCCCGAGGGTGCGGAGGTGACCGGTGTCGAGCTGGACTCGGTCACCGCCGCGATCAGCAAGGCCCTCTACCCGCAGGCGCGGATCCTCAACGAAGGGTTTCAGGACTCCCGGATCAAGAGCGGTGAGTACGACGCCGCGATCGGGAACGTGCCGTTCCACTCGGCACGGCTGACCGACCCACGGCACAATCCGGGCAACTTCCCCATGCACGACCACTTCATCATCAAGGCACTGGAGGGTGTCCGGGTTGGGGGAGCGGCCGCGTTCATCACCTCCACCGGCACGATGGACAAGACGTCCAAGGCCGCTCGGGCGGAGATGGCCGAGCTCGCCGATCTCGTGTGCGCGATCCGGCTGCCCAACGGAGCGCACTCCGCTGCTGCCGGCACCGATGTGGCCACCGACTTGCTGGTGTTCCGCCGCAAGGCGCCCTCCCACAAGCGCCAGGGCGCGATTTTCGCCAAGACCGAGACGCTGACCACCGAAGACGCCAAGTCCATGGACGTCAACGAGTACTTCAAGGGGCGCCCCTTCAACGTGCTCGGCACCCTCGTTCCCGGTCGCCGGCGGGGCGGCAAGTACCGGCCGGAAGTGAAGGTCAAGCGAGGTGACACCGCGGCCCGTCTGCAGGACGTGCTGGACCGGGAGATCGCGGCCGCCGTCGAGGACGGCATGGTGATGACCGCGAACCCCGAGCGCCGCCAGGAGGAGCTGCTCGGCCCCGATGCGCGCACCCAGTTCGGTGAGGACGCGGAGCGGTTCGACGGACGGATCATAGAGCTTGAGGACGGCAGCTTCTGGGCGGCCCGGCTGGAAGACAGCGAACCGCACCCCTGCGCCAAGACCCAGCGCAAGGAACTCAAGGCGCTGCTGGACATCCGCGACGCGGTGTCCGATCTCCTGGACGCCGAGACGAGCCCGGACTCCGACGAGGCCTACCTGGCGTTCTTGCGGAGCGCTCTCAACGCGAACTACGACGCCTACGTCAAGAAGTACGGGCCCGTCACACGCTTCACCCGCCAGGAGCGCACCCGGAAGCTGGCCTGGGACGACGTGCCCGAGGAACTGTCCGAGCAGCTCATGGACGCCTCCCTGGAGGTCACGGGCCGCCTCGGGTCAAAGCAGCAGGCCGCGATTGAGAACCTCGGCGACGGTGTCCTCAACGACGACGACCTGAAGGTCCTGCTCGACTGGAAGGCCACCAGCGCTCCCAAGGCCCTGCGCAAGCCGCTGGATGAACTGCGCGCTCTGTACAAGGAATTGAAGGACGCCGGAAAGCTAATCACGTGGGCCCGGGTACCCCCGACGCAGGGCGGTTTCGCGGACGACCCGCACGCCCCCCTCGTCTACGCTCTGGAAGAGTTCGACGAGGAGACAGGCACCGCGACCAAGGCGGAGATCTTCACCCAGCGGGTCACGGCCCCCCGCCAGGTGCCCGACCGCGCGGAGACCCCCGAGGAATCCGCCGCGATCAGCCTGGACATGTACGGCGAGATCCGTCTCGACGTCGTGGCCCGCCTCCTCGACTTGGCCGACGAACAGGCCGCGCGCACCGCGCTGGGCACCGTTGTGTTCACCGAGCCCCACACCGGACGCCTCGTGCCGGCGGCCGAGTACCTGTCGGGCAACGTCCGCATCAAGCTCACCCAGGCCCGCGACGCCGCCGACATGGACGAGGCCTTCGCGGTCAACGTCGCCGCCCTTACCGAGGTCCAGCCCGCGGACGTCCCACCGGAGGAGATCAGGGTCAAGCTCGGCGCTCCGTGGGTCGCCGCCCCGTATGTGCAGGAGTTCCTGCGGGAGTTGCTGCGCGATGACTCCATCAAGGTCGAGCGAGCCGCAGGCTCCACCTGGACGGTCAACTGCCGCACCGAGCGCAACGTGATGACCACCGCGGTCTGGGGCACCGAGGAGATGCCCGCCGTCCAGATCATTCGCGCCCTGCTCAACCAGAAGCCCATCAGCATCAGCCCCAGCTACCCCGAGGAAGCCTCGACCGCGGAGAAGGCCCGGCTGCGGGCCGAGGCGATGACCGCGACGACCATCGCCAACAAGTACGCCGACCGCATCAACGACGAGTTCCGCAAGTGGCTGTGGCGGGACGACGAGCGCGCCGAGACCCTCGCCGACCTCTACAACACCCGCTTCAACAGCATCGTCCTGCGCAACTACGACAACACCCCGGCGATGTCGTTCCCGGGCCTGTCCAACGAGTTCTCCCCGCGCCCGCACCAGCAGGCCGCGGTCTCCCGAATCCTCAACGAGCCCTCCGCGCTCCTCGCCCACGAAGTCGGCGCCGGCAAGACGCTCGAAATGTCGATGGGCGCCATGGAGCTGCGGCGCCTGGGACTTGCCCGAAAGCCCGCGATCGTGGTGCCTAACCACATGGCCGAGCAGTGGACGCGTGAGTTCCTCCAGGCCTACCCCGGCGCCAAGATTCTGACCGCCTCCACCAAGGATCTCTCCACCCGGCGCAAGCGCAAGAAGTTCGCGGCCAAGGCCGCCACCGGTGACTGGGACGCGATCATCATGACGTACGGCGTCATGAAGGCGATCCCGCTCTCCTCGGCCGAGCACGAGAACTACATCTCCAATCAGCTCGCCGACTTCGCACGCGACCTGGAACAGCGCCGCGCCAAGCTCATCGCCGACGGCGAAGACCCCGAGGACGACGACACCGTCAAAGCGGTCGAGGGCAAGAAGCTCGTGCGCGAGCAGGCCCTGCGCGACCGGATGCGGTCGATCCGCGACGGCGGCCTCAGCTGGGAGCAGCTGGGCATCGACTACCTGTTCGTCGACGAAATCCACAACTTCAAGAACCTCTACAACCCCTCCAACAACGCCGGGCTGTCCATATCCGGGTCGATCCGCGCCACCGACCTGCACATGAAGCTCGAGTACATGCGGGGCAAGTACGGGTCCCGCGTGGTCACCGGCGCCTCCGCGACCCCGGTCGTCAACTCGATCGCCGAGGCGTACGTGTGGATGAAACTCCTGCGCCCCGACATCCTCAAAGCCCTCGGTCTGGAGTCCTTCGACGACTGGGTCGCCAACCACGCCGAGATCGAAACCAGCATCGAGATCGCACCCGAAGGCGGCCTGCAGACCAAGTCCCGCTTCGCCCGCTTCACCAACATGCCCGAACTGCTCACCGCCTGGTGGGTGCCCACCGACGTCAAGACCGCCGAAGACCTCGGCCTGCCCGTGCCCGCGGTGGCCAAGGGCGGGCCGCAGATGGTCGAGTGCCCGCCCACCAGCGTCAACGCGGAGATCGCCGCGGAGGCCAAGTCCCGTGCCAGGGACATCCGCTCGCGGGCGGTGTCGCCGGACGAGGACAACATGCTCAAGCTGGCGTCCTGGATGCGCCAGGCCGCCCTCGACCCTCGCCTCGTCGGCAAGGCCCTCGACCCCGACGAGCCCACGAAGATCTCGATGGCCGCCGACAAGATCGCGGCCCTTTACCACCAGCACAAGAACGACGACTACGGCGACGACCTGCCCGGAAGCCTCCAGCTCGTCTTCGCCGACCTCGGCACCCCCTCCAAGGAAGCCCTCAAACAGGGCAAATGGACCGTCTACGACGGGCTGCTCATGGAGCTCGCCGCCCGTGACGTGCCCACCGAGGGCATCCGCTTCATGCAGGAGGCTCAGACCGACCGCGAGAAGGCAGCCCTCTTCCGCGACGCCCGCAACGGCAAGATCTCCGTCCTCATCGGATCCACCGAGACCATGGGCACCGGGACCAACGTGCAGCGCCGCGCCATCGCGGTGCACCACCTGGACTGCCCCTGGCGCCCCGTCGACCTGCACCAGCGCACCGGACGCGTGGTGCGCCAGAAGAACCTCAACTACGACCTCGGGCGCGAGGTCCACGTCTACAACTACGTCACCCAGAACTCCTTCGACGCCTACGTGTGGCAACTCGTCCTCGGCAAGGCCCGCTTCATCACCCAGCTGATGAGCGGCAAACTGACCGACCGCACCATCGAGGACATCGCGATGGAGGACTTCGAGCACATGCTCGAAGCCGTCAGCATCGGCGCCGGCGACCCCCGCCTGCTGGAAGTCGGGCGGCTGCAGAAGGAGATCGACGGCCTGGAGGCCGAGAAGCACGCGCACAACGCCGCCCAGGCCGGACTGCAGTACACCATCGACACCCAGGCTCAGCTCGCCGAGCAGCTGCAGGCCGACATCGACCTGCTCAACGGCTACATCGGCACCGCCACCACCCCCGGCACACGCCAGTCCACCCGCGGCGACGACTTCGCCTTGACCGTCCTGGGACGCACCCACACCAAGCGCAAGCAGGCCACCGCAGCCCTGGCCTTCCGCCTCGTCGACGTCATCGACGAGCTGCGCGGCAAGCCCGCAGGCATTGAGCCCGTCGAGGTGGCCGTCCTGGGCGGCGTCCCCGTCTACGCCCGCATGGGCATGTTCGACCTCTACCTCAACTTCGGCACCAGCGTCGGCGTTGGAGAGGAAGTCAAGGTCGAGCCCGCCCGGATCCGCAACGACCCCGGCTCGGCGGCGGGCACCATCCAGTCCCTGGAGTACCGGCTCGCACACCTGGAAGACGACCTCGCCCAGGCCCGCACGGACCGCAACACGGCTCTCGGCGAGGTGGAAAACGCCCGGGCCCACATCGGCAGCGTCTACCACGACGGCGACAACCTGGCCGAGACCAAGGCCAAGGTTGCCGCCCTGATGGCCGAGCTGGACGCCGAGTCGGAAGTCAAGAGCAGCGGACCGGCCAAGGCCATCCCCAGCTACGCCACCGGTGGTGGATCCCAGGAGCCCGCGATGGCCCGTGGCGGAGGGGGCGGGGGCTCCCGGCGTTCACGCTCCCGCAGCCGCTCCGCCGGCGCGGCCGGAGGCACCGACGCCACCAGCGACGACCTGGGAGAGAATCCCGAGCGGCCCGAGCACTACAGCGACCGCCTCAGCACACTGATCGCCGAACGGCTGCTCACCGAAGCCCTGCGCACCGTCGTGGAAAGCCACCCCCAGGCCGCCACAAGCCCCGGCGGACGCAAGCTGGCCAAAGCCGTCGACCGCTTCCACGACGAAAGCCGCGAGCTGCGCCGACGGCGCCTGGACGGCCAGCCCATAGCCGCCAGCGCCGCGATCGTGCCTCCCCAGTGGTGGCGCACCGCCATCGCGGAAGCCACCCAGGCGCTGGGCAGCAACCCAGCCGCCACCGACCTCAAGCGGCTGGACCGCCTGGCCGCGCTGCACGAAGAGCGCTGGAACGCCACCCTGGCCGACCCGGCCGCCCTCGCCCAGTGGGAGGACTCTCCCGAGCCCACCGCGGACCCGGGCGCCGGCGACAGCGGCCGCGAATACGTACGCCTCGACGACCTCGGCCTCAGCGCCAAGTACACCGTGGGCACCGACCCCGTCACCGCACACACCCTGCTGCGCGAACTGATGGAGGACACCCCAGTCCTGCTGAGCATCGTCAGCTCAGGACGCCAGCTCACCGCCCGGCGCCGCGACCACAGCACCATCGAAGCCGTCTCCAACGACGCCCGCTTCCTCGGCGTGGCCCGCCGCACCCCCACCCCCACACCGACCCAGACCACGCCCGCAACCGCAGAGCCCAGCAGCCCCGCCGCAGAGGCGACCGGTGCCGCTCCCGCAGCCGCGCCGCTGCCTTCCACCCCGCCCCCGTTCAACCCCCACGACCTGCGGCACACACCGTCCCCCACTCCGGCCCTGACCCAGGAAGACCAGACACCGGACGCGCCGACCGGCGAGACGCCGTCGCAGGACGCACCCCTCGACGCCGGCGCCGCCACCCGCCAGGAACCGGGCGAGCACGCAGCACAGGGCCCCGCGGAAGACACCGAGCTCGGGAGCAACCAGCAGGCGTCCACGGCCGAGACACCCGCTGAGAAAGAGGCGACAGCGCCCGAGCCTGAGGCACAGCCGGACACTGGTGCCCCCCTCGCCGAAGGAGACGCAGACCCCAGCCCCACGCCGCCCGAAGCAACGGCAGCCGCCGCCTCCCGCAGCCCCCGCGAACCAGGAGATGCCGCTCCAGCCAACCGGCCTGCCCGCACCGAGCACCGCTTCACCTCAGTGACGGCCGCCCGCAACCACCTCAGCAACGGGGTCCGCGACCCGCGCTGGAGGCGGCAGCCGCGCACCCACAACGGTGTCGCCATCAGGGGCGCCACCAAGCAGGAGAAGGCCCAGGTCCGCATCGACACCTACTCAGCCGGCTGGAACATGGACCTGGCCCGAAACTCGCAACTCTCCGACCTGGGGAACTTCCTCGTCACCCGCGAGGGCCGCGGCAAATGGGACGTGTACCACGTCGGCTCGGGCACGATCATGACCGACCGGGCCGCCTACCGAAACAGCGCCGACGCCCTGGACTTCGCCAACGCCCTGGAAGACGCCCGCGACGTCCAGGGCCGCCCCATTGACTGGGGAGCGCCCTACATCGGCGACCGGCTGGGCCTGGCCGACGGGCGAAACGAGATCGAAGCGGCGATCGCCCGGGGCGCCCAGCCCGCGCTGACGGCGACCTCTCCACAGGAACCGGACCTGCCCGCCGACGCCACCCAGCGACCGGAGCAACCCGCAGAAACCGAACCCGAGGCGCTGCAGCTCTTCTCCGCTGAGGACCAGGATCCCCCCGCGCCCGCCAGGCCCCAGGCCGAGAAGATTGAAACGCCGCAATCGGTGCCCGTGTTCACCACGCACAAGCAGTGGCAGGACGCCTTCGTCCAGGTCGACGGCGCCGAGGTCGCCCTGAGCCGGGCCGCCGGCGAGACATGGCCACAGGACTCCATCCCCCACGCGTTCACGCAACTGCGCAAGCACCTGCTCGCCGCGGTCGCCGCCATGGAAGACGGCGACTACCACGACACCGAAAGTTCGCTGACCCGGAGCCTGGAGCAGGCAGAGCGGCTACTGCGCAGCCTGCGCGGAGGCGACCGCGCCACCATGGGCCCGCCCCTGGAGACCTTCGCGAACCTGACGCGGACCTTCCTGGCCAGCCACCGCGCCACCCTCACCCAGCGCGGCGCACAAGACAGCCTCACCCGCACCATCGAGGCCGCCGCACGCGCCCAGTTCGAAGACTTCATGCGCACCTGGAGCGCCCAGAACACCGAGGTCACCCAGGCCATACGCGACGGCGCCGACGACGACACCGTACGCGCCATAGCCGCCGCGGCCGCGCCGCAGGCAGAGGACGAAGAGCCGATCCCTGACCCGCCCGATGACGGCACGGCCACCCCCGTCGCGGCCACTCCCGCAGCAGCAGCCGAGGGCGACAGCAGCGGCGTCCCGCAGACGGAGTCGACGGAGCCGCCCGCCCCGTTCCGTACGGACGAGGACATCGCCGAAGCCCTCGCCCGCCTGGAAGAGCCGCTGGGCAGGTGGACCGCAACCGGCCTTCGCGACGACCTGTTCATCCGCGGCTCCCACACCGAATCCCACCAGCGCGCGGCGGCGATCGAGCGCCTGCGTCAGTCGGGCAGGCCGAAGACGCGCGCACTGCGCGCCGCCCTGGAAGCGGCCGACGCCATCCTTCAGGAGATTCAGGAGCGGCCGGGTGTCGACTTCTCCGGCCGGGCCAAGCCCGCCCTCACCGCGCTGCGCGAGGAGCTGCGGACCATCCTCGCGCGGGCCACGCAGACACGCCCCAACAGCATTCCCGCTCCGGCGTTCGCCCTCGCCTCACAGCCGGGCCCGGACACCGCACCGGACGCCCCGCGTGACGCCCCGGCGGGGGCGTACCCTCCGGCCACGTGGCGGTGGGAGATCACCGAAGACCGGCCCGAGCCCTACTGGAGGGAGTACGACACCGTCTCTGCCGCCATGGGTGAACTGAACTCCCTGGTGGCGCTCGCTCACGCCGACATCCCCCCGGAACTGCCCGCCGACACAGCCCCCGAACTCGCCGAGATCCTGGCCGAGTTCAACGCGTCCTGGAGTGCGACCCACACTCTCGACAGCCGCGACTGGGCCGCTGCCCTGCAGGCATACACCCGCGCCCAGCTCGCCACGCTCGCCCTGGCTGCCCGCAAGGAGCTGGGGACGACCCTGTCGGGGAACCTGCGTCATCTGGCCCGCCGAGCTGCGCTGCACGTAGACCGGCTGGCCCACACCCCCCAGGACGAGCCGGACGAGGCCTGGCTCGAGGAGTTGGCCACCGCCGCCTACGAGCCGTTCAACACGAGTGAGGAGATCAACGAGGCCCTGGCAGTCCTTCGCGAAAGGGCCACCGACGAGTTCAGCCGAGCACAGCTGGCTGCGGCTCTCACTCCGCGGGGCGAGGGCGCCCACCTGCAGGCCATGCACGGCCTGGCCCGTGCCGTGTTCACCTCGCCGGTACCCAGCAGCCAGACCACGGGCGCGCTGCCGACCTACCTCGGGCGACTGGCCCACACCCTGCTCACCCACCCCGGCATCGCCCACGCACCGCTGCAGGGGCAGAGCCGTCCTCTGCACGCCCACTACCGCGACCTGCCCCCGGCCGCGCCGTTCACCACCACCGACGGTGTGAGGGACGACGCCGCCATGCAGCAGTCCCACGAGAGGGTGACCACCTGGGCCAAGCGCGCGGCCGAGCAGTACCGCGTGAATGAGTCGGCCGCCGAGCGGCGTCTGGTCGCCGCGTGCACCGAGATCCAGCAGCGGCCCCTGACCGCGGCCGACGAGCACATCTACGCGTCCTGGCCGCACCTACTGGCGACCGCCGCCGACCTGGCCCGCCAGGTCATGCGCGAGCACGACGACAAGGGCCAGCACGCGTACCGGGAGAAGAGCTTCTCCGACTTCGCCGAAGCGGGCATGTGGCACGCCCGGCGCCTGCACAGCACCCTGATCGAAGAAGAGGGCGCTCTCGACGAGGAGTTGCAGGCGCTCACGCGCACCGCCCTCGCCGACCAGACGCTTCTTGCGGCCCTGGGCACACCAGCCTCCCGACTGACCCGCCACGCCCCCGTACCGTTCGCCCCAGCCCTGAACACCTGGCTCGCCGAACGCGCCGAGAGGATGCCACCGCTCCTGCGGCACACCCTGGCCTCGGATACGACGCCGACCGGGTTCACCGGTGTCTTCGGCCGCCTGGCAAAGACGCTTGCCGAAAGCGCCACCGGCACCGATGTGCCGCGCACCGGCCGGCGTCTGCCCCTTCCGCCGCAGTGGGAGCAGCACGCCACGGCCGTCGACGCCCTCCTGGACGCGGCCGCCGACGATCCGCGCATCACCGCCCTCGTGATCAGCAACAACCCCTCCGACGACCTCATCCTCAAGGACGTCCATGACTGGATCCTCGAACACGTCATCACCCACCTCTCCGAGCCCGGGGCGCCCGGGGACGAGGAACTGATCGACGCGTTCTTCGGCGACACCGACACCCTGGACTCGTTGGTCACCCACATCACCGCCCAGACCGCCCAGACAGCGCGTACGGGCCTGATCCCCGAACCCGCCGCCCTGTTCGCCGTGCAGAAGGGGGAACAGCTCCGCGTCTACCGCGGCTGCGATCTGGAAACGTGGCTCGGCCCGGACGACGGGTTGATGCTGCTGCCCGCCGATGGGGCAAGCGCGCTGTGGTCGCGCGGCAACGGCCGTATCGGCGCCCTTCATGCCCTCCCGCAGCAGGAAGCCGAGCAGTTCGCGGCCGCCGCACAAAACCAGACTCCCGCCCAGGCCACGGCCCTTCTGCAGGACGAGGCACAGGCCTGGCCCGGCCTGGCAGCGCTCGATGAGCCGGTACGCGAGGCGCTCGTCGCCTTCGCCACCCTCTCTCCCGACACCCAGCCCGCAACCGCACCGACCATCGCGATCACGGTCACCGAACCCGAACCGGGGGAGTGGGACCCGGAGATCCTCCACCCCACGCCCTACCCGCCCCGGTCACAGGCCGTGGAGAGCGTCGACATCCTGCTCTACGACATGCGCGAGTGGCTCGCCGGCCATGCCGAACTGCTCGAGGACCTCGTGCAGTGGCAGGCCGAGGACGCCCGGGACGCCGTGGAGGAGGCCGAATTCGGGGTGCCCGAGGCAGGCGGCAACGGCGGTCCCGCCGAGCACTGGCTCCAGGTCGCCACGGCCGGTCAGTGGCTGCGGGTGATCCACCAGCGATTGACCGACAGCGACACCGCCCGCCCCGTGAACCAGGCGCTGAAGGAGCTCACCTCGCTGCTGCGCTCAGTGGACAACTACCTGTCGCGGGCCGCCGTCCGCGGCATTCCCGCACCCAGCCTCCAAGAGCTCGCGGCCGCCGCCGCAGCCGCGCCCGCGCCGTTCGCACGGGCCCAGGACGCCACGGCCGCCCTTGCCGGCCTCCAGGAGGCCTGGCGTGTGTGGGCCCGGGAGCTGGAGCCCATGGAGCAGCTGGGCGACGTGGAACGGCACACGGTCATCCGCTTGCACGCCCTGCTGGATAACCCGAAGCCCGGCGCCACACCCAACGGCTGGTACGCCCTGCTCGCGGGCGCCGGTGACCTCGCCCGGGGCGCATCCAGCGAGGTCGCGGACCGGATGCTCGGATGGGCGGGCCTCGCCGACGCCATCGAACAACTGCGCGCCCGGTGGGCTGCCACCATGCGCTCCGCCCCCGGCCTCGCCTCCGAAGCGGCACGCCGCAGCGGGGTGCTGCACCTGAGCAGGCCCGAACTCGACGCGGCCAACCCGCCGACCGACGCCGTGGAGTTCGCGGCCCGGCACACCTACCTCATCAGCCTCGCCCAGCGGCTGATGGTGGAGGAGCGGGGACTGCGTGCCGAGGACCGGCCGGACGAGCGCACCCTGCTGCGGCTGATCAGCCTCGTCACCGACCAGCACGCCGACATCAGCCAGAGTCTGTCCCCGGTGCTGCCCGCGCTCCTGCACGAAATCAGCGAGCGCGCGCTGAAGGTCTGGCACGTCCAGTCCGAGGAAGGCCACCGCAATCACGGCGAGCTCCTGATGTCGCTGAGCAGCACCGCGCGCCGGCACGCCGCCATCATGCAGAGCTTCGTCGACGAGGCCGACCCGCAGGTCCAGCAGGAAGCCGCGGCACTCGCCGCACAGGCCACAGCCGACCCGCAGCTGATGGCCGCCATCACCTACACCGCCTCCCCGTCCGCCCCGGTCCCCCAGGCGCCCGCCCTGTGGGCCTGGCTCGAAGCGCGGGGAGAGGACATGTCGCCGCGTCTGCGGCGAGCTGTGCACAGCGACATCGGCCCCATGGGCGACTTCACCGGCCTGTTCGGCTCGATCTGGCGTTCCCTGCGCGCCGCCGCACCGGGGCAGGACACCTCCCCGGGGCGGCTGCCGTCCGCCGGCACCCCCCTGCCCGCGCGCTGGCAGAAGTGGACCACTGAGATCGCCTCCCTGACGGACGCGGCCAGCAGCGACATCGACCTGCGCCTGCGCCTCGACGCGAGCCTCGGCGACGACCCGGAAGATCTGATCACCGCCTTCACCGAACAGCACCTCGCCGCCGGACAGGACATGCTGCCCGCCGGGCTGCTCGAGCTGTACTTCGCCGAGGACAACGCGCCCACCACTGCCGCCGACGCTCTGCACACCTACCTGATCACCGAGGTCACCGCACGCCTCACCGCCGCTGCCGCGACACCCGGGCCCGGGACGCCCGTTGCCGCTGGTGAGCTGGCCGCGTGGCACCTGGCGGACCCGCAGGGCATGGGCGACACGGAGGAGCCCTACCCCGACCAGGCCGCCGCCCGTACCGGGGCCCTGCGCGTGGCCGCCGCCCTGGGCGCGTTCACCCGCACCTGGCGCGGACGCCAGTACGTCAGCGAGAAGGCGCTCAGGGAGATGGCCGACGAGGCCGGCGCAGCGTTGTGGCAGGACGCGACCGCGCCGCAGCCCGGCATCCTGCCCGAGGCCGCCCAGTGGTGCCACCGGCTGGTGGACCTCGCCCACACCTTCCAGTTCCGCCTCGACGAGGACGGCATCCACGAGTCCACCATCATCGATCTGGCCTCGGCCGCCTACGACCACGCTTCCCGCATGCACCTCACCGCCCAAGCGGCGTCCGGGGACACCGAGTGGCCGGCCGGCACGGAAGGTCCCGAGCAGATCCGCGCCAGCACCCTCGCCCAGACCATCGCCGAACACATGCCCGCCTCCCAGCTGATGCGCAGCGCCGCCGGCGACACCTGGGACGAAACGATCACCTACACCGCACCCGAGCTGTATGCGCTCGCCCGGAGCCCGGGTTTCGATGCCCCGGTCTGGGAGAACGGCACGGTGAGCCTCACCGGCGACGGTGCGCGGCGCATCTTCACACCCGTGGGCGGGCAGCCCACCGACACCATGAACCTCAACCGGCGGGGCCCCTTCAGCCCGGCCGTGGAGGAACTCGCCCAGGCCTTCGACAACGCCACCGACGAGCCGATCACCACGGACACCGAACTCGACACCGCGGTGGCGGCACTGGCGGAGTTGCACACGAGCGCGACACGCCACCTGCGGATCCTGCTCACCGACGCCGACCGCGAGGAGGTCACCGCGTTCGAGAGGGCCATGCCCTCCCTCGGCGGAGCCCACGCCTGGCACGTCCAGGCCGCACAGGCAACCACGCTGGCGACCGCCTCCGTGCGAGCCCGCAGGAGTGTCGAGAACCTGATCGGGCGGCACAGCAGGCACCACACCGCCGTACCCGCCCACCACGCGCTCCTGCTCCTCGAGCAGGCGGCGGACCGGCTCGCCGAGAAGCTGGTGCCGCAGCGGACCACCACCACGGGTGAGACCTACCCGCAGCAGGACATGCTCTACGCACAGGAGAAGATCACGGCGCTGGCCTATCTCCTGCGCAACCTGCCCCTCTCGGACACCGCCCCGGCGGAGCAGACCCGGGACCTGGAAGCGGCTCTGCGTCTGTGCGACGGGCACCGTGACGTGGGCGGCGTGGCCGGGGAGGTCCACCGGTACCGGGAGCTCGCAGGTGAGGCCAAGGCGCTGTCCGAGGGGCGCGGGGGCAGCTGGTCGTCGTGGGCGCGCGAGCTGGCGCAGGCGGCCGACCGCCACGCAGACCGCCTCACCCGCCACCTGGCCACGCTGCCCACCGACGAGCTGCAGCAGCCCAGCCGTCCGGCACTGGCCCAGGTACCGCAGTCCGTGACGGTGGTGCCGCTGGGGGCGGAGCCCTACGCCGATGCCGCTGCCGCGCGCACCGGGCAAGATGCCCTGCTGGAGCTGGTGCGTGCCGTGGTGGTCGATGCGGACAACCCCCACCGGGCGGGTAACGCGCCCATCGTGCTCGCCGGACTTCTCCAGGCCCGCGACTGGGGAGAGGCCTACAGCGATCACGCCGCACTGACCACCTTCGCCGAACAGGCCCGGGACGCGGCCCGCTTCCGCCGCCACAACCGGATCGATGACGGTGCCGGTCTCGACGTCGCAGCCCAGGCCGCCCTCGAACACGCGGGAGCGCTTGCCGCCAGCGAACGTGACATGGGCCCGCAGCTGCAGCTCGCGCTGCTGGAACTGCGTGCCCGTCTGGAAACCGACGAGACGCTGATCGCACACGCCGACCCCGGCGCTGCCCCGGACCTTGCTGAGCAGGCCATCGGGGCGTGGCTCATCGGGAGGGACTGGCACGAGGGCCTGCCCGAAGCGCAGATTCGACTCCTGGAAGAGACCATCGGCCGCGCCGGTCACGATCTGAACGAGGCGCCGCTCGGCGCGTGGTGGGATGCGGTCAGGGCCGCGCGCCCCGCGGCCATCGCCGCGGCCCTGCGGGCAGAGTTCCCCGACGGCACGGTGCGCCGCTCCATTGCCCCCTTCCGCGGCGCGCGCGGCCCGCTGCTGGACCAGGTCGAGAAGGTCCTGGCCCTTGACACCGTCCGGGAGCGGCTTTCCACCCCCACCTTCGACGATCTCGGTGCCGCCTCGCTGCGCCGCGCCGCCCGGATCCTGGCTCGCGACGACAGGCTGGAAGACCGCGCAGACGCCTACCGGGCCAGCCTCGACCTGGCCCGGGCCGCCCGCTGCCTCTGGGAGCACGCCATACGCGTCGAGTTGCCCTGGTCCGACCGCGACACCATCCTCGAGCTGCGCGAAGCCGCCACATCCCTGGCAGCCGACTGGGTCGCCTCCGTTCAGGACGACCGGGCCCGCGCGCAGCTCTTCCGCGAGAACAAGAGCGAACACGTCCCGCTGTGCCCGCCCTCCCCGGCCACCGCGCCCTGGGACCAGGTCACCTGGGCCGAGCGGACCGTGGCCCGCGTCCTCGACGGCAGCGGACTCACCTCGGGCGCGTGGGGAGGCGGCGGCTACACGCTGGTCCCGCACCTGGACGGGACCGTCGCCATCACCATGACGATGATGCGCCTCGAGGCACCCAACGTGCGCGATGCCCGCATCGGGAGCCTGCACGACCTGGGCTGGCAGCCCGTCACCGTCGACGAGGACAACCCGCGCAGCGCCCACAGCGGCGAGGCCCGCCACGTCACCGTCACCCTGCCCCGCGGCCTGGACGCCGAGCGCTACCACCTCGCCACCGAAGTCCACGCCGTCCTGGACGCCCACCGCCGGCGCGGCGACCGCACCGAGACCTTCCAGGTGCGCCCAGCCACCGAACGGGACTTTCCCGGCGCCGCTGCCACCACGGCCGTCATCGCGACCGGACGCAGCATCCTCGACTCCGACCTCACGCGCGCCGGCTACACCACCGAACGCCTCGGCGAACACGGCGTGGTGGTACGCCGGCCGCAGGGCGCAGTGCCGGTCGGTCCGTACAGCCCCGCCCACACCAGCCGGCCCGAGGCAGTGCGCCTCGCCGCCGTGAACGCGGCCCTGCGGCCGCTGCACACACAGCTCACCAGCCTGTTGGCCGACGCCCAGGACGCGCCCCCAAGCCTGAACGGTCTCGACGCACTCAGGGGCCTGGGCGCCGAACTGGACGCGCTCGACCAGGACTTCCCCCTCGCCAGCTTCCCGCCGCACGTCCTGGACCGGTCGCCGCGCCGCCACGCCCTGGAGCGCACCGTCGTCTACGGCCTGCTCGACCGGATGAAGCGGGAGGACGCATCCCACAACGAGACACTCGACGGTGCCCTGGTCGAGGAGCACGGGCAGGGCGCCGACCGACACGTCCACGAGCTCGCCGCGGCTCTGCAGCAACTCCTGCACGAGTACGCCAGCGGCCGGGACGACCTGGCGCGCACACGACTGGCCAACCCCCGACCCACCTGGGAAGAGGAGCAGCGGCGCACCCGCGACCACGAACCCACCCCGACCCCGGCGACGGCACAAACGAACACCCCGGCCGCCCAGCCGACGGCCGGCCCTGCGCCGTCCAGCGACACGGTGCGCGCCGAGCGCGACACCGTCCCCGAGGGCGACCAGCAAAGTGCCCTCCCTCCGGCCGGGGGCGACCCCGTCACCCGCGAAACCGGGGAGACGATGCGTCCCTACTTGAGCGCGAAGGAGTGGCGCAACCACCTCGCCGAAGCTCCAGTGTCGCCGCTGCATTGGGACGCGGACCCCGACCTGGCCGAGGCCTTCCGGGTGGCCGACCCGGTTGCACACGCACTGCTGTTCACCACCGGGCTCAACGACCTTGCCCTGCATCCGGGCGAGGTACCGGCCCCGCCTGAGGTCACCGTCGCCTACGCGTTCCAGCTCGCCGACGCCGCCGACGTGCTCGGTGCGTTCCTCACCGACCAGGGCGCATCCGAACGCGCCCGCCAACAGGCAACGGCATGGGCGGCCGTGATGCGCCAGAGTGCACAACGACTGCAGCAGAACGCAGCGGGCGGCTACTGGGAGCACCTGTCCGCCTCCCTGCCCCAGGGAGCCCCGCCCGGTGCCGGGGAACGCAACGCCCGCCGAGCGCAGCGCGCCGCACGCTCACACGAGTTCACCGCAGATCCCTGGCGCCTGTATGCCCCCTTGAACGGAATGGACGCCAGGCCCTGGGAGGGCCACGAGGTCACGCACACCGCGAGGTCACTGATCGCGGCCGGGGCCCTGGCCTACACCGACACCGACAGCGCGGTCGTCGTCGACATCCCGGCCCATCCGGGCGCGGTACGCACACACCGCCTGGTCTTCACCCCCCTGGATCCTCAGGCAACCCTGGACCACCTGGCGACGCTGCCGCGGTTCGCCGCCCGCACGGACGGCACCCGCTTCGAACTCGTCGACGACCTTCTCGACCACCTGCGCTCCGACAGCCCGGAGCTGGCCGAACCCGACCAGAGCGCCCTCTCTCCCCACCGGGCGGCACACCTGAGGGCGATCGCCAGCTCTGGCCACCTGGCGCTCACCCCCAGTGGGAACCTCGCCGTCTACCAGCACCCCGACGACCAGCAGTGGCACGTGGCCCTGCCTGGCCCGATGGCCGACCTTCCCGGGGCCCCGGCCCTGGCCGACAAGCGCACCGCCCTGCGGTTCGCCGCCCATGTCGAGGCCGTCCTCGCCGGCCCCTTTGAGACGCCCTTCCCGTGCACCTCTCCCCTGGCCGGACACGTCGCCCGCCTGTGGCGCACCGACTCCGGTGACACCGTCGAAGAGGCGGTCCACGCAATGGCGGTCGACGACCGGCATCTGCCAGCTGACACAGAGCACGACGCCGAAGCCCGACGCACCCGGCAGGACACCGAACTAGCCGCGGGATACACCACGCTCGCCACCACGCGGGACCTCACCTCCGGCGACCAGATCAGCTTCCGCCACCAGGTCACCGCAACCGACGTGGCCGACAGCCTCCTGCGAGGCGAGACGGCGCCCGCCGAGGGGGAGTGGGTGACCGTGAGGGGCACCGTCACCGCGGCCCCGAACCTGCGTGAACGCACCGACGAGCATGGCCAGCCTGTCGACCTGCACAGAGTCATCAGCCTGGACGACGCCACCTGGAGCGACCACCAGGGCAGCGGCGGACCCGCGTCCTGGCTCCATGGGCCGGCGCCCCGGCACCAACTGCGGCGCCACGCCCGCATGCCTCACCTCCTGCAGGAACGAGCCACTGCATTCCTTAACCGGCTCCCCGACAGCCCGGCGCCGGACGACGACGATCGCCGCCTGTTCAAGAAGGTGCGGCCCAGCGCCCCCTGGCGCCTGGCTCAGGACGCCCTCACCCGACTGGCACAGGGCGCCAGCTACAGCGGCGATCCCTCCCAGGACCTGCACCTGATCGGTGACCTGCTCCGCGACTTCGACAAGCGTTTGGGGACCGGTTCTGGTTCCTATGCCCAGACACGGCAGCACGCGCGGCAGCTGGCGGACGACATCGCCGCGGCCGCCGACCTGTTCCCGCCCGGCGAGAGGGCTGCTCGGGGACGCGGCCGCCACGGCTGGGACCTTGTCTACCCCTGGGAGCTGCAGCCCGGTGACGAGGTCTGGGCGGATGGCTTTGAGAGCTCCACGTCGCAGCGCACCAGCAACGTCCACGGCCGCGTCACCGCACCAGGCAGCTTCACCGCCGCCGGCGACAGGCTGAGTGTCTTCCGCAGCCGCTACGGCAAGGGCGGCAAATACACGCTCGCGCACAGCATGAGCGGCCCGTTCAGTTCGGTGCTCGTGCCGCTGACTGGGCTGGTTGAGCGGGCGCCGCGCCTCCTGCGGCTGCCAACGTCGCCCGAGCGAGCGCACCAGCCCGCCCAAAAGAACCGTCCCGCCGCAGCCCTCGCACCTGCGATGCAGCCGCAGACAACACTGGCCGCTCAGGCGCAGTCCGGTGCCAGCCCTACGGGCGAAGCACCCCCCAGCCTCGCCGCCGGGCCCCGCGAGGGCCACGGCAGCGACCACGACCAGCGGGCCGCCGAGCCGCTCTCCGGGGGCGGCGCCGGCCCCGGCACTCCACCGCCCTCCGCACCTGGCGGCAACGACGAGGCCGACCAGCCCGCCGAACAGCCGGAGGGCAAGCAGCCTCGGGCCGGGGCCTTCACCCACTTCAAGGTGATCAGCGCACCACGCCGCGCCCTCAACCAGGCCATCCGAGCAGTAGCGCGCACCAGCCACTTCAAGGAGCAGGCAGCCCAAAGCGGCGCAGAGACGGCCCTGAGCGACGCCCTCGCGGCCTTCACCCGGGTCTCCCTACGCGATCCCGCAGCCTTCCACGCGGCCGTCGAAGGCGTCCACGCGGCCGTCACCGCCGTAACCAACGCCTGGCGGGACACGACGGTGCCCGGCGACGCCACCCAGGCCCTGACCGATCTGGTAGAGGCAGCCGACTCCTTCACCGCCGCGTGGCGGGCCACCGCCAGCTCCGACGCCTGGGAGACCCTGTACAACGACGCGCCGCGCCCCACCAGCGCGCAGGCACAGCTCGCGCCAACCCCCACCACCATGCCCACCGGCCCGGCTGCATCGGACGGCCTCGAGGTCACCGACTGGGCCGTGCCCGCCATCGCCCTCGCCCAACAGCACGCCGTCATCCGCACCATGATCAGCCACTATGGAGTGGTTGGCTCCAGCGAACGAGGATCAGGACTCGCCGCATGTGTGCGGCGGCTGGACGATCCCGCCCAGTGGCGCGCCTGGCACGACGAACTGGTCGGATCCGGCTACGGCATCTGGCTCGGAGCGTCCAACGTCCCCGAGGACCTGCGCGCCCTGGCACGGCTCGATCCCGCCCCCGACGGAATCCAGATCACCACCCGAGGCGACCGCACTCACCTTCCCATCCACATGGTGATGCGCTGGGAGGAACTGCCCGCCTGGATCCAGCTGCGGCTGAGCGACCAAACACGCCGCGAACTCCTCGACGCCGACGCCGAGTACGTCGTCGCCGTCACCGCAACGCCGGACGGCAGTGTCGACCGGACCCGGCTGAACAACGCCGAAGAGGCAGTCTGGGACGCCCTGCAGGCCGTCGGCGCCCCGACCTCCCAGGCCCTTGCCGCGTCCTGGAACCGCTACGTGGCGCCCGCCGCGCAAACGGAAGCCGACTCGCTGTTCGAGCTGGAGCCCGCCACCCCCCAGGACAGTCCCTACGCAAGCCTGGAGGAGTTCACCCGCGCCACCACGGACGTGATCACCGCGGCCTGGGCGCTGACCGCTCATCCGCAGTGGCCGGCCGCCGACCCGCGCACCTTCCAGCTGCGTGAGGCGATGGCGGTGGTACGGGCCTTAAGCACCAGCATGCCGTCCGAGATCGTCCGCCCGATCCTGATGCTGGCCCGCGCCACCCAGAACCCCGGCCTGCGGGACGTCCTCCCGGCAGAGATGGAACCCACCTTCGCCGCGCTCGCGGGCCAAGCCCGCCGGCACGCCGACAAGACAGCCGCCACCGCATGGAGCGAAGCATGGCGGCAGATATTCCCCACCGCGATCGAGCCCTGGTACCAGGATCCATTCCTCATGCCGCGCCTGGGCTACCCCGACCCTCGCCAACGCCCCCTGGCAACACACCCCATGGAGCCGCTCAACGACTACGAGGCCTTCGGCAACCAGACCTACGAGCAGACCACCCACCCCGGCCAGCCCGACCGGCTGGCATACCGGGTCCCCGCAGCGGACGGCTACACCGTCGTCCAGGAAGCGATCTGGAGCGGCCCCGCCTACACCCTGCGTACACCCGACGACACCATCCTCGCCACCCTCGTCAAGGAGGGCTCGGGCTGGCACACCGTCATGGGACAGCACCTGCCCGGCCAGACCAGCCAACCACTCACCATCCTGCCCCCCCGGCCCTACGGGCCGGACAACTTCCACCACGCGGTCCTCAATGCACTGCGCGTCTGGGCCCAGGAGACTGGCCAGCCGCTGCCCGGCCACCCCACCTACCCCGACGCGATGCGCGTGTCCTGGGCCTTCTCCTACCTCGAACCCGTCCCCGCCGCTCTGCGCACCGCCGCCCGCCACACCTGGCCGCTCACCTACAGCCAACAGCCCGCTCTCAACCGCGTCCTGGACGCCCTTGACCAGGTCGAGGCCCACGATCGGATCCAGCTCGACGACAGCCAGATCCGCACCAAGGCCGACGCTATCGAGCGCCTCGCCCCCGCTGTGGCCGCGCTGCGCAGCCAGCTCGAGAAGGAGCAGTTTCACTCCAGTGACCTCTACGGACTCGTGCGGGTGCTGTCCGGATACGTCCACGAGATGCCCGGCCGCCTGCGCACCTTCGTCGACAGCCGCCCCACCCCTGCACCCGAACCCGCTCCTGCTGCTACGCCGACGCCCGAGACGGCAGCCCCGGCACCGGAGGTCTCGATGACCACCAGCCCCGCACCCGGCGACTACATACCGGTGACGGAGGGCGGTGTCTGGGAGCCCGACTACCCGGTGCCCGCCACTGTCGACGAGCTGTGGCAGACCGCCCGGGCCTGCGGGTGGAGCATGACGCGCGAAACAATCCCTGGCAGCTACAGCACCGACCGGTTCAAGGTCGTCCTGGAAGCCCACACCGTCGTCGGACACTGGAAGTTCGGCCTGGAATGGGGACTGCGAAAGGGCCGGTACGCCGCCGACAAGGAACGGTCCTACGCCTGGTGGCCCGACGGGCGCACCGGACCGCGCGGTGGCGAAGTACACCCGACCGTGGCCGATGCCCTCAACGCCATGCGTCGCTACGAGGCCGACCCCGCCCTGGCCGAACAAGACTCCCCCGAGCCGCAGGCCGCCGCGCAGGCCACGGATCAGGTCGCCACCTTGTCCGCCGACCCGAGCAGCGCCGCCGCATCGGGCGGCACGCCGGCCCCGACGGCCGACAGCCGCCACGCCACCCGGGAAATCGAGGGGATGCCCGGCTACTGGTGGCGCCTGGAGCCGTCACGAGAGGGCGCCCGCGACGACGTCGAGCACATCACCGTGGGCTACGGCAGCGAGCAGATCGGCCACGGGCACGGCCCCAACGGCTGGGACGGCGCCGTCAAGTGGAAGATCGCGGTCGGCACGGACTACATGCCCGGCGAGCGCACCCCGTCCGCCAGCGCCAAGAAGATCGCCGAACGTCACCAAGCCCTTCAGGAGGCCGCTCGCCTCACCGGACCCCGGCCCGCGGAGACGGTGTGGGTCCACCACGAGCGGGAGTATGGCAAGGAGACCCGTACCTACGTCTTCGGTGTCGCCGAAGGGGACAAGGACGCCCGGGCCGCGCTGGAGGCCGAGGACTTCATCCGCATGCCCAGTGCAGGCGCTTGGGTCCAGAATCCGCGTATCCGTCCCGAGACCCGGGCCTACAAGACCGGCCTGTTCGTCCGGCGCATGCTCAAGCACGGCCGCTCCATCGCCGTCCACTACCACCGCGACGGCGCACCCGCCGACACCACCCTGCCCGAGCTCGACAACGAGCGGCGCAGCGAACTCGACGCCTTCACCGAGACCGAACGCAGGGACTGGAGCCCGATCGAATTCCAGGCCGGGGACCAGGTCCTCCTGAAGGGCTCACACAGCTGGTGGCACACCGTCACCGACGTCCAGCCCAGGAAGCTCACCGTCGAGCTCGAGACCGTCGTGTACGACGATGTCCTGGCCCGCCGGCGCGGTCAGGACCTGCTCACCGCCGCCGACCCGGTCGGTGAGATCACCACCGCCCGCCCCGGAACCACTAACCTGCGCGGCCAGGCCCCCGAGGTCCTCGAACCCGAACAGGCCCGGCTGGAGCTGCCGTTGGCCGATCCCACGCACGCTCCCTTCGTCGAAGCACGCCGCGCCCAGATCACGACCGAGCGGGAGCGAGTCTCGGGCAACCTCGCGGCCACGGAGAAGCGGCGGGCCCGCCTGCAGGCGGTCCTCACCAATCCAAAGGCGCTCAAGGACCACGGGGGGAAGCTGCTGGTCAACGAGTGGGACGAGCCGCTCGGCGCCGTCATCAAGAAGGAGTTCATCGAGAACCTGCCGCGCATGCACAGTGCGTACAAGTTCTTCCTCATCGACCTGGACGGCAACCCCCTGTTCCCCCTGGACCGAAAGGGCGCGGCCCAGGGGGACGCGATCCGCCGCGAGGACCGTCTCAGCGCCAAGGCACCGGCCGGCTGGCAGCGCAGCAGCTGGAGCCAGGTGGAGCCCGGCACTGTCATCCGCCTGCCCGAGACCGCCGAGAAGGGCCTGTCGCCGGAAAACTGGTCCCAGCCCCTCACCCTGACCGGCATGCACCGCGGCCCCGACGGCTCCCTCACGGTCGAGGGCACCCAGGACGGACAACTCGTGCGGCGTGAGCTCAGCCGGGTCAATGCTCTGCCGGGGCCGCTGCGGGAGGCGGTCGGCGCATGGGCGGTACGCCCCGAGACCGTCGTCGCCCGCGCGGCACGCCCCGCGCTGATCGAGGCCCTGCTGCACACCCACACCAACGTAGTGCTTCCCGGCAGCAGCCTCGAACTCACCGACGCGCTGAAGGCCATCCGCAAGGCGGAGGAGGCGCTCGACGAACGGCCTACCCCCATCCCCGCCCTGCGCAAGCAGATTGCCGCCTCCCGGGACGCTGCCGCCCGCCTCGCGGCCGATGCCGAGCGGACCGGGTGGCCCGAGGTTGCCAAGCGGGCACAGGCAGCCCATGAGGTGGCCCAGCACTGGGCCGACGCCTTCGAGGACGTCGAGGCCACGGCCCAGCAACTGCAGGCAACCAGCACCGCGCCGACACCTGAACACGAGCGTACGCAGGAGCCTTCTGCCGCCACCTCCTCCGCCGACCCGCAGGCCACCGAGCATTCGCCGGCGGGCCGGCCCTGGACGCAGATGCGCCGCGAGGACTTCGACAGCACCCCGGCACCGGCCACACCGGACAACAGTGCCGTGCCGGAAGGCCCACTGGACCTTGACAACTCCGTCCCCAACCCCGAGCGCGACGACAACCAGTCCGCCAGCGAGGCGGCAGAGGCGGACCACGGCATATCCGGGACGGCCGCAGAAGAGGAGACGCAGCCGGACGAGTCCGCTGCCCGAAACGCCCCGGCCCCGGACCGCCCGGAGGACAACTCGGTCTCGATCTATGACGCCATGCGGCTCGGCGGCCAGGAAGTGGCCCGGGCCCTGCTGGCGCGCGTCACCGTGGGGGAATTCGCGGCCGAAGGACAGTTCCAGCGCGCCCGGGTCCTGCTGGACGGCGAGGACATCGGCTCCGTCGTCGCCCGCCCCGACGGCGGGTTCGCGGCCACCACCATCGAGAACCACACGACGAGGCACCCGTACGAGACCGTGTCCGGCGCGGTCGCCCAGGTTGTCCAGTCCTACGACGAGTGGGTCGCCACCGGCGAAGAGCGCCGGGCCCGAGCCCGCGAACTCGGGCTCGAGCAGACGCCTGCCGCGCCCGACGGGGAGCTGCCCGAGGGCGCCACGCCTGTGCTCGGCTTCCCCGACTACCACCAGGTCAGCGGCTACCCCGGCACCGTGGTGTACGGGCCGGGCAACCGGAAGATCGGCTCGGTCGAGAACCGCCCCTACAACCAGGGCAAGCACAAGACCCTGTACGGCGACGACAGCCCGATCAAGGGCCACGACACGATCGAGCGTTCCGTCCGTCACCTGGTGGAAGTGCACGCCGAACTCAACGACGTGCCCAACAACAAGACGTGGCTGAACGTGTGGATTGAGCACCACCCCGACCACACCAACGTATGGGGCGCCTCCGAGCAGTACCGCGAGCTCGTGTTCGCGCTCGAAGTCGTTGGCGGCCCGCGCGGCTTCAACCGGCGCAATGGGGTGGACGGGGCTCACCGCCAGCACGGCACGTCCCAGCACACCATGCCGAAGAACCTGACGTACGAAACCCGTACTGAGAAGATCAACACGCTGCGGGCACTGATGTTGGCGCGCGGCCGCGAGATACCCGTCTTCGTGAGCCTTGAGGCCAAGCAGGAAGCCGAAGCCGCCGACAGGGCACAGATGGCCACGCCCGCGCCCACCGCAGCAGCACGCGAGGTCGGCGCCGGGACTGCGGACGACTCGGCACCGGCAGTGCAGCAAGAGCGCACCGCACCAGCGGGCCAGTCCGCCGGCCAGCCGTCCCAGGGCCTGGCCGCGCACGTCATGACGTTCCCTGCGATGGATGTCGATGACCTCGACGAGACCATCGATGCGCTGAGGGACGCCACCGATCCGCTATCGCTGGCCTACCGGCTGGCCGCCGAGCGGCGCCGCTGGGCGCTGCTGCGCCAGGAGGCCGAAGACTGGGTGTCGCAGCCGGAGTACGACGCCGAGGGCAACCGGGTCGAGCCGTCCCGTGGGCGGATCCTGCGTGAGCGGGCCGACGGCTACCGGCTCAACCCCAACGAAGCTCAGGGCGCCGTCACCAGCGTGGACGAACTGTTGCCAGCGAAGCCCGGCGCATACACCGATGCCCGGTGGGCGGAGATCGTCGCGGCCGCCGCGGCCGCGGAGGCATTCCCGCCCACTCCTGAGCAGGACATCATCATCGAAGCCGCGGCCCGGCGCGGGTTGGACCTGCGGGTGATGGCTCTGGCCGGCACCGGCAAGTCCACCACCTTGAAGATGCTGTCGCGGCGTATGCCCGGCAAGCGCATCCTCTACCTCGCCTTCAACCGCTCGGTCGCCGACGAGGCGATCGAGGCGCAGCAGCGTGGCGAGTACAGCGAGAACCTGACTCCGACCACCGCGAACGCCTACGCCAATAGCATGGTCGACGAGGCCTTGCTGACCCGGCTGAACTGGCCGAAGCTGAACGAGCAGCAGCTCGCTGACCGGATGCGCTGGCGCTCACGGATCCGAGCCGGAGGCGAGTCGCTGACCCCGCAGCGGGCCGCGTACTTGGCCAACCGGCTGCTGTCGGAGTGGGTGAAGTCCGCCGACGACGAGTTCGCCGTGCACCACCTGCCGGACGGCCTCTCGTACAACCGGGAGGCGATCTTCGCCGCGATCCGGCCCCTCGCCCAGGAAATGTGGGACAACCTCACCGACCCGAAGGCGACCAACAAGGACCGCGATCTTCCGCTGTCCTTCGACCACACCGTCAAGATGTGGGCGCTCTCGGGCCGGGTTCCCGATACGGATGTGCTGTTCTGGGATGAGGCACAGGACGTCAACCCCGTCATGGAGTCGATCGTCGGCAACGTTCGCGAAGCTGGCATCCAGGTCGTGGCGGTGGGCGACTCCAACCAGGCCATCTATGGGTTTCGCGGAGCGACCGACGCCCTGGGGAGGCTGCCAGCGGATGCGACCTGCACGCTCACCCAGACCTTCCGGTTCGGCGATGCCGTCGCCGACCTCGGCAACCGGTTCCTGCGCCTGGGTGGCACCCGCATGCGGCTGGTGGGCTGGGACCGCAAGACCTCCCACATCGGTGAAATCACCCCGGGTGACGAGACGATGCTCATCGCCCGCACCAACGCTGGAGTGGTGCTCGGCGCCGTGGAAGGACTGCGGGCCGGCCGCAAGGTCGCGGTGTCCGGAGGGTTGAGCGACCTGCGGAAGTTCCTGGAAGCCGCCGAAGCCTTGCGCGAGGGGGAACGCACCAGCCACCAGGAACTGGCCCGATTCAACGGCATGGCCTGGGACGAAATCCTCGAGACGGCCGGAAGCGAGCCGGAGCTCAAGCAGCTCGACTCGATGTTCAAACTGATGGAACGGCACAGCGAAGAACTCGACGCGCTGCTGGAGTCCGTACGGATGCCGCGCCCGTTCGTCGAAGACGACGGCGAGCGCTTGTGGGTCAAATTCGCCTTCGGAGACGGCAACTTCCGAGCCACAAAGGAGTGGCTCAAGAGCAAGGGCGTCGACTTCGGATGGGACGAAGAGGGCAAACGGTGGGGCTACCCTCGGCCGAAGCAGCCCGCCACCGCGACCGACGCCGAGCGCCACCGGCTGCGCGAGCGAGTCGAGCAGTACATCGCCGACCGCTACACCACCCCCGCCAGCGACAACGGGGGGCAGATCGTCGACCAGGCCGCACCGCACGACCTCCTGGTGTCCACCGCGCACAAAGCCAAGGGCATGGAGTCGGAGCGCGTGCGGATCGCCGGGGACTTCCGCGGCCCCAAGGAATCCGCTGCCGGCGGCATCGACTGGGACACGATCCCCAAGGACGAGGAACTGCGCCTGGCCTACGTCGCGGTCACCCGCGCCACCGACATCCTGGACACCGGTTCGCTCGGCTGGATCTTCGACGTCACCCGCGACGAAGACCCGATGCATGAGCCGGAGGGCATCTACCAGCGCGACTGGCAGGTCAACGACTTCCAGCCGGGCACCGCTGTGTCATTCTGGACCGAAGACGGAGAGAGCCTCCTCAAAGGGGACATAGAGGAGCTCGACGGCACCGCCCTACGCGTGCGAACCGAAGACGGCCGCACAATGACGGTGGTACCCGGTCAGATCTTCCGCCGCGGCGGACAGGACCGCCCGCGCCTACCCGTCGCCAGCGACGAGGAACTGGGCGAGGCCCTCAAAAGCGGCCAATTCGTACCGATAGCGGCCTCGAGCCTGAACGGCGCAGCTGCGCAGGACGTCCCGAGTCCCAGCGGCGCTCGGACCACCGGCGGTCTGGCGCCGGAAGCTCAGAACACGCTGTCCGCCTCTGACGACACACGGGAGGAAGCCTCCGTTGGCGCCCCGGCAGCACCGGCTTCCCCTCCCGAGGAGACCCCCCGGCAGACGGTGATTCCCGAGGGTTCCACCTTCACTGTGATGAAGCCGGGCGTGGCCGCCGAACTCGCCACGGCCGATGGCACCCTGTGGTGGGGAGGCCGGGGAGCGGGCCGCAAGAACCCGATGAAGGAACCGGTCCTCGTCCGCCTCCGGTTCGGGCCGCGCGGCGTCGTCGACGTCGAGAACGCCGCAACAGGCGAGAACATCGAGCGCATCCGGACCGGTACGCCATTCTTCGCCGCTCCGGCCGTCCCCGTAGCCGAGCCGGCGTCGTCGGCCGAAGCCGACACCCAGACCGCCGTTGAGACCACTGAGGAACCGTCACCGACGGCGCCGCGTGAAGCAGAATCCGGCGACGGACAACACGCCGCCACCGAGCCGGGGTCCGGTGGCGTGGGGGCGCCGCCGTCGGCCGCAGCCGTCCCGGCGTTCCAGGTCAGTGCCCGGGCCACGGCCGCCGGTCGACGCTGGGCCGTGGTGGACCGCACCACCGGGGACATCGTGTGGATCCGCCAGCAGGGCGAGGAGCCCTTCGAAGCCCTCTTCGCGGCCAAGGAAGACGCCGAGCGCATCCGCGGCAGCGTCGCCCTCGCACCCGACATGCGCGTCCCCGCCCCTGAACCGGCAGACGTCACGCTGACTGCGGCCGAGGCGCTGCCCAACAGTCCCGGCCCCGCCCTGGCTCCGGTCCTGGGCAAGGTCATCGCCAAGGGCACTCGCGGCACCGACCAGCTGGTGAAGATCCAGGTCGGTGACAGCACCGACGGCATGCGGATCTTCGTGGCCTGGAACCCCGTCGGCGGCGACCAGGTCCAGCTCCACCAGTCCGTGTACATCTCCGGAACCCTCGGCGCCGAGGTCCACTTCAACGGGCGACTCGAAACGCCCGTCGAGGGCGGCACCGTGGAAGGCGAAACCGCCGCCCACGACCGCCTCAACCGCACGCAGCCCGCCCCCGAAGGCTGGACAGCCGCCGCCCCGGACACGCTGCCCGCCATTGAGGTGGGTCAGCAGGTTCGCATCCTCGACCCGCACCACCCCGCGCACGCGGCCACCGACCGGCAGGGTGGTGCGCAGCAGCTGTACAGCACCGTCAGTGTGGAGCTGGCCGACGGCAGCTACTTCCTCGGTGTCACGCCGGATGGCCGCGAGGTGGACTTCACCAGCGACGAGGTCATCGCGGTGCCGGTCACCGGCCCCGCCCCGCAGCCGCAGCAGACCGCTCTCGCTTCGGCATCCGACGCAGAGCAGGAGGCCTCGCGCGAGGTAGCCGCCGCCCTCCTCGCCCGGCTGAGGGGGTCCGAATTCACCTACGCCAAGCGTGCAGGCCGGTGGACGGTTGCCGAGCTCGAGCCGCGACCTGGCGGCTCGCACGTCGAGGTCCTGCTGCGCAAGAGCGGCGAGTGGGCCCAGGCCGTCGAGGTCGGACCGCACACCCTGCGCGACGAGCGCGGCCAGTATCACGGTCTCGAAGACGTGCTGGCCTGGCGAGACGCCACCCAGCTCGTGACCCTCCTGGACCGCCCCGAGCGCGCACCTCGACCCGGCGCGGCAGCCCCGGTTCTGGTGCAAGAGCCTGCTCCCAAGCCCCCACTGATCTCCCGCTCCCCGCGGAGCATGGCGCCCGCCGAACTCGAATCCAGCGCCAAGGCCCTGGACCAGTGGCTCAACGCATACGCCGCACAGAACGACACCGGTGCGAGCGTCCGCGCTGTAGAACGGCGCGACGCGCTCCGCGCCGAAATGGCACAGCGGGGCCTGCGGCAGACGGATGCCGAACAGCTCGGTGGCGTTGCCCCCTTCCGCCAGGACCTGGACGCCCTCACCCTGGAAGCCGCCGACCCCAGCGGCACCCGCGGCGTCCTGCGCAACGGCACCCGCCTGGGCACCATCGTGGCCAGCGCCGAAGGACACCACTTCGTCGCCGACGGCCAACTGGCCATGGCCGAGGGCACCGCCTACGCCAGCCCCGAGGGCGCCGCAGTCGCACTCAGCCGCTACCTGGCCGGCGTCCCCGAGAACCAGCCCCTCCACACGCCCGCAGCCAAGACTGCCCCCGCCGAGGCACCAGCCCCGCGTTTCGTCCTCACCGACGAGGACAAGTACGTCCTTACCGCTGAGGGCGTGATCGCCCGCACAGCGGACGGGAAGAAGATCCCAACCGGGGCCGACCCCAACATGCTGCTCAAGGCCCACCTGAGCGGCGTCGTCCGCTACAAGGCAGACCCGGACCAGCGCAGTCAGCGGACGATCGTCGAACTGTGCAACAAGCACGGTAAGCGGGAGGCCGGAACCCACCTGAGCTCGGGCGGCCGCCTCGCGATCATCACCGTCGGCCCCGAGCGCTACGCGGTCCGCGCGCCGGACCGGCTCACCCAGGTATTCGGCCCCTGGGGCGAGAAGATCAAGACGCGGGAGCGGGCCAACCGGATCGCAGACGCCCTGGAGAGCATCCGCGACGCCGAAGGCCGACCCTTCCCCTGGGATATGGAGAACCCCACTTTCCGTGCCCTGCAGATCAAGGCAGTCCATTGGAGGGACGAGCGCGGCCACGACATCAAGCAGGCGATCCTGCACGCTCTGGTCACCCAGTGTGTGGATGAGCGCGACGGCCGCTACGCCAAGGCGTACTACGAGAGCACCGGTGAGCGCCTGAACGCGCCCGCCCCCGAGGCACCCCGGGCTGCCCCCCAGCAGACCAACCCCTCCATGCCGGCCCCGGACGCCTTCGAGATCACCACCGTCAAGAAGGTCCTCGGGGAAGTGGCCGCCGCAGACGGCACCTTCTGGTGGAGGGGCGAAGTCAATAACCCTCGGCAGACGAACCAACTGCGCTCGAATCTCGAGCCCCTTGAGGTGCCGATCCTTGTCCGGATCCAGGAATCCGACGACGAGAAGGGCGCGAGCATCGGCTGGGTCCAGGTCCTGGACGCGGCCACCGGCGAGCCTCTTAGGAACGCGGCCACCAGCAAACCCCTCAACGTCCGCTCCACCAGTCACGTTCTGGCGGCCGCGCCCCTCGCGTCCGTTCCACCGGGGGGAGAGCAGGCCTCGGGACAGCGGCGATTCGTCTCCCTCGGCCAAGTCCGTACCCACCTCATCGCCGCGAAGATTCCCGGACTGACCCCGGAGCGGCGCACCGAGGTGCGCAAGCTCGCCCAGGAACGCGAACTGGTAGCGCTCACGGACGACGGGCAGTTCGCCATCCGCCAAACCGGCGAGACCTTCGAGGTGCTCCCTACCGGCAGCGGCCTGCCCTTCGACGGCCTGCTCCCCGACCTCTACCTCACTCCCGAGACTGCCCACGACATCTCCGTCACTCCCCGGCCCCTGGAGGGCCTGCCCTCCCTGGAGGAAGCGCGCAGCTTCGCGGGCCGGCTCACCGAGTTGCAGACCACCGGCGGAGAGCCGATCGACTGGAGCGACCCGCAGCTGGGCAACCGGCTGCGCACCGAGGACCTCGTCCACCTGAACCACACGATCCTGGAAGAGCGCGCACACCACGACCGTGCGAACGACAACGCCAACTCGCCCAGCGACGCCATGTGGCAGCTCTTCGAGGCCCGGTCCCAGCGCCCCGACCAGA
This sequence comes from Streptomyces sp. NPDC058371, assembly GCF_042723265.1. NCBI lineage: Bacteria > Bacillati > Actinomycetota > Actinomycetes > Kitasatosporales > Streptomycetaceae > Streptomyces > Streptomyces sp. NPDC058371. The sequence continues at coordinate 143,356 of NZ_JBHXJC010000015.1, forward strand.
GTGCCGACTCCCTGCACTGGGCGGACACCCTCAACCCCGGCGACTGGGTCTGGCTGCGGATCAACGACGAGGACAGGGCCTGGGAGGTCATCCAGCGCGCCGACACCGAGTTCGGCACAGTAGAAATCACCCTGGACGACGACAGCACCTGGCACCTGCCCCGCAACCTGCGCGTACAGCACCCGGGGGAGGACATTGTCCTCGACCCTGACGGCGAGCCCGTCGGCCTGCGTCTGGACGCGGACTTCGTCCACGCCGACGACGTCATCGAATTCGACCTGGCCCACGACGGCACCCCGCTCGAACCAACCGGTATCGCCGGAATCGCTGCCTCAGACACCACCCGGATCCGCGGCCGCGCACGCGTGACCCACCACCACCCTCACGGCGGCGGCGAACGCACCTACCTGATGGATGCCACGATCGTCAACGGCGCGGACATCGAGCCCGCCGCCTTCAAGTTGGCCGCAACGGCCTTCGAACTACCCCAGCACGTCTACCGGCTCTCCCTGCGCGTCCCGCTCGCACACCAGGAAGCACAACCGCAACCCCCGTTCTTGGCCCGGCCGATTAACACGTCGAGGCAGGAAGCGGGTGCCGACTTCGCTGAGGATCTAGGTACCAGGTTCCCGATCCGCTTTGCCGGCGAGCTTCGGCTCTCCGCAGAACTCAAGGCAGAACTCAAAGCAGAGCTGGCGGCAGACTCCGACCCGGATCTGAACATCGAAGAAGAGCTCGAAGCGACTCTGGAGCTGGCAGCCGAGCTCGAAGCCGAAGCCGAGCTGGACTACGCCACAGATCCGGAGCAGGACGATGACCCCGAGCTCGAAGCCGACAACGAAGCGGACGACGAGCCGGATCGCGAATCCGACCCCGAACTACAGGAGGAGGCGGAACCGCAGAATCTAACGACGCTCCCGACCCAAGTGTCGAAGGGAGACGACCTACGCCGGAGCCTATTGCGCCTGCTCAACGCCCCGGGCGCCCCCACCAAACCCACCGAACACGCCGTAGTCGACGACGCCTTGCTCTACGTACGCGTCGCCGAGGTCCCCCGGCACGGACGCGTCGTCCAATTTGGATTCGATCCCAAGTCACCCCGCGCCGCCGCACAGTTCACCGCTGCAGAGCTCGAAGGCGCTACCGGAGAACAGGTGCTGCGCGGCGTACTGGCCCGACGCCCCCAACCTCAACTTCACTCGGCGGATCCCCGACCGCTCACCCCCGATCGGCTGCGTGAGGACCTCTTGAAGCTCATGGACAATCCGGACGCGCCCAGCGTGCCCACCCTCCAGAGCAAGATGAGCGCCCTGAACCTGTACGTGGCAGTCACTGGACACCCGCAGCACGGGAGCGTGCTGCGCTTCGGATTCGACGCCGAGGCCCCGCCTGCCGGCCTGTTCACCCGGAACGACCTCCAGGGCGCCACCAGCGACAAGGTCGTCCGGATCGTGGAGCGCTACGGCGAAACCTTCGTGCAGGAGCGTTTCGACGCCGCTCGCGCACAGTGTGCCCTCGACCGGGTCAAGGCCGCGGCTCATGAACGCCAAGTGCCCCGGTCGCCCTCCCACAGCACCCCCTCCGGACACATGCGTCAGCAGCGTCCGGACGACCACGGGCGCCAGGCCGCCCCGGCCGCTTCTCCGAGCCGGTGAGGGGGAGCAGACCGTCTGGAGGAATCGGCCACCAAACTTCTGGGCGGCTCGTCCCCCCAGGCGGGAGGGACGCCGGGAATACGGCGAGCCCGAGCACCCGTGATCCCTAGCGTCGAAAGGCACTTGACTGCCCCAGGAAATTTAGGCGGCCCCGCCGCAACCGGACCCACCAATGAGGTGACGAATTGGCCACAGCCCCACAGGAGTTCCCGCACCCGCACTCCAACACACATGGTGCGTGGGAGAAGGACGCGCCCCCGGCTCTTGACGCTGTAGCTCCGGGGTGGGCGAGCGAAGAGGACGCGACTCGCGTCTTGGCGCCTGATTCGGGTTGGGCGGCGGGGGAGGATCTGCCGTCAGGGTTGGTGGTTCCCGAGCCGGCTACGGGTTGGTCCGCTATGGATGACGTTGCCCGCGTGCTCTCACCCGAGCAGGACGCCGAGGAACGAATCGATTCCGCCGTCAGCACTCGTGCAGATGGTGCGTGGGAGGAGGACGCGCCCCCGGCTCTTGACGCTGTAGCTCCGGGGTGGGCGAGCGAAGAGGACGCGACTCGCGTCTTGGCGCCTGATTCGGGTTGGGCGGCGGGGGAGGATCTGCCGTCAGGGTTGGTGGTTCCCGAGCCGGCTACGGGTTGGTCCGCTATGGATGACGTTGCCCGCGTGCTCTCACCCGAGCAGGACCCAGCCGGTCACCCCAACCTGCCGGGTCAGGACAGGCCCAGCGACGACCGCACTACAGCCCAGACGAATAGCCCCGCGGGCGCCGGGACTCCCCGCAACGCTGCGCGAAGCCCCCGCAGCACCGGCAGCAAGGGGGAAGACGCCGACGCACGCGGTGACCCAGAGGCACCTGACCGCTCCACCACGCCCGACACTTCCGGGGACGCCAACCCCGAACGCAATGACCCCGGGAGGCACCCGGCACCACCTGACTTTGCCCCAGCAGGCCCTCCGCCGAAAGAAAGGGCGACGGGGGAGGCCCCGTCCGCGCACGGGAAACCGCCTCAGCATCCCTGGACGGATGAGCGTGACGAGACGCCCTTGGCCTTCGATCCCGCGATGGACAGGCAGGGCACCGCGCCGAAACAGCAAGGCGACGCCCGGCAGACGCAGCACAGCACCCCCGTGCCCACAGGCTCCGGGGAGGGCAGCGACGTGTCCTCAGCCCCGGGCCACGTGCCAGAAGAGCTCGACGAAAAGCGTCACATCGCAGCTCTCATAGACGTAGCCGACCGGGCCTTCCAGTACGCGGAAGAGGCAGCCAATGGGGCGGAGCGAGCTCTGTCACGGTCCTCGACGAGGAACGAGGAGCGGTTGGAGACGGTCATGCACGCCGCCCACGCCCACTGGCTCGTCGCTGAACGCCACTACGGCAGCGCGCGGGATGCACACGCCAACGGACAGAAATCGCGACTGGCATACCACGCCTCCGAGGCGGTAAGTGCAGCCGTGGAGACCCAGCGGACGGCTGGCGTCGCTACGACCGCGCACGCCCTGAGAGAGGTTCTCGAGGGGCTCAGCCCTCCTGAAGAGCGAGCCCGACAGGCAGAGTTGAGTGAACGGCTGGAGGCGGAGCTCGACAGGGAACTGACCGCTGTGACACGCATGGACGCCGCCAGTCGTGACCGGCTGCAAGGCGCTCGATGGCATGCCGAGAGTGCGGTGCCCGAACTGGGCTGGTGGCCGGCACTCGCCGCGGACATGGCTCATGCGTCCCAGGGGCGCTTGTGGCTGGACGAGACCGGCACCTCTCGTCTGCTGAGGAAGACCGCTGACGGTCGCGGCGTGGCGGGACGGAAGGTCGATGCAGATCGGGTTGCGATGCTGCGCGCAGCCGGATTCCTGGTGACGGATACGGAAAGTGAGACCTCGACGCCCTTGCACCCCTCGGACATGGGGCGAGAGGCGTTGTACCTCGCGACGCTGTACCCGGAGGGGCTATACGCGGATGCACGCGCCGCATACGAGGCGCGGTACGAGCAGTCGCGCCGGTCGTGGATGAACAACGAGGACCGCAAGTCGGCGGCGCGGCGTCTGCCGCCGTTGGACCGTTACGCGATGCGGGCCGTCCGTGAGAAGCCGGTGCTACTGGAGGATGACCAGGTCCCCCAGATCAGCACCGAGGATATCGTCCATCATCCTGACATGGCGGACTTGGCGCAGCGGCTCGGACGCTGGGCGGCGATCAGCCATGGCGAGAAGTTCGACGTCAACCAAGCCCCCGGCACGGCTGGGACTCAAGAGCCGGAAGCGTTGGCCGGTGAATTGGGACAGGACGACGTCGGCGATGCGCGTGCTGCTGCGGCGCCCTCCATCGAACTGCCACCGGCGCCCGGCCAGAACACCCCACTGGCAGGCAAAACCCCTTCCACCACGACTCGCCACGAGGCGGGCGAAGAAGCACATCCCACCGCAGACAACCCAGCCGCAATGGGTCTGTCCAACCCCGCTTTCGAGACCACCGCACCACCGCCTCACAAGCCGTCCGGGGGGACAACCCCGTCCCCATCAACCACCCCGCTTGCCCGCGTCTGGGCCCTTGCCCTGACCGACGTGGGTGCCCCGCACAGCATCGAGGCGGCGACCGCCGCCTGGGCACTGCGCGGAGTACTGGCAGACAGCGCCCTCATCGAACTCATGGCCGCGCTGGACGACGACGCTGCCTTTGCCCGCTGGAAAAGCCAGCACATGCCCCACTATGGCGAGGGCACGGGGTACGTCAACAAAGACCTCGCACCCGGTGAGAGTGTTAGCCACAAGCACGGCGCCAAACACTTCGAGGCGCGGATCGGCGACCAGACGGTCAAGGTGACGTGGGACAGCATCCGAGCCTGGCTGCGCGAAGCCGTCTCCTCCGATGCACTCAGCCTGCTGCAGGCCGCCGAAGAGGCGGGCGCCCGCCTGCGGGGCGGCAGCCGCGGCGACTCCCTGCTCGAGGCCACCGGAGAACTGGCCCTGGCTCGCGACCTGCGTGCCCAGGTTGAGCGGCTTACCACTCAAGTCCTCGACCACATCACGCAGTTCATGGCGACGACGCCGGTGCCCACCGGGGGCCGAGGCAAGCAGTCCGCCCGCGCAGCCGCCGACTCCCTCTTCGACCTGAACGAACCACTCGCCTTCGATCTGCCCGGGGCGGATAAGGTCCGCGCCGACCTGGACCGGTTGAACGACTACCTTCCAGCCCCGCATGCGCCCAGGGCACCCGATGCCGTGCCTCTCTCCCAGGTCACGGTGGGCACGGTCCTGGACGTGGATGACCGGCCCATCGTCGTCACGGAGATCATTCGCCACGACGGGCGCTGTGACGTCATCGGCGAGTTCCGCGACCCGATCCGGCCCGCGCGCATCAAGCACAGCGTGGACCTGTCCGGGCAGGCTCCGGATCCACTCCTCAAGCTCGCCCCCGTACTGCCCTCTCTCCACACGCTGACCGGCCGACGGCCCGAGCCGTACGAAGACCACGTGCAGGGCCCCTTGGTAGTGGGTCATCCCGCACGCAGTGCCCCTGCCGCATCGCGCGCTCACCGCGAGGCCGGCCCGCCTGTGGCCCCGCCGGCCCCCCGCCTGCTCGAGCTGACCTGGGACAAAGAGCGGCGCCAAGCCCACGGTCAGGCTCTGACCACCCTCGCCGGGCAACGCCCGCCGCTGTCCGCCGCACGCCGGGCACTGGAACCAGACGACCCATACACCCAGTTCACCGACAACCTCGCGCACCAACTGCACCAGCTGACCAGCCCCGATGAGCGCACAGTGGTCGCAGACGGCGCCCAGAAGATCCGCGAAGCAGCCGCCGATCTCGCTACGCGAGCCCGCGCCTACAGCACGGAACGGGTGCAGACCGCCGACGGCGACGCGGCCCAGCTACTTCAAATCACCATGGAGCCGTCGCTGGCCGACCCGTTCGTCCAGATAGCGATGAACACCATCATGCGTGTCACCGACGCGGCCGAGGCATCGGTGACCGGCGCCGCGGCCCAAGCAAGAGTGCGTGCTGCCCTGGCCGCCGTCGTCTGCTCGGATCCACCGAACACGCCGAGCGGCGACAGCCCACGAGAGTTCGGCGATGCCCTGATCGAGATCCAGGCGGTGGCGTCGCATACACGCGACACAGTGGCCGAACTGCTGGCGGGGCCTGCCCAGTGGGCGCACTTCGCCGACATGTCCGCGCGCGTCGAGGCCGCCACGGCCACCCCTGACCCCAGCCCGCCTCCGCCGCGGTTCGTCGACGTCGACGAACTGCGTGCCCACCTGGCCGATCTGGCACAGAGGCCTCTTCCCGACATCGAGGCGGACCCTGCCGGGCTCATCCGGTACGAGCTGCGGGACCGGGCAACCTTCGCGGGACATCTCGCAGATGAACCGACCCTTGAACTCACCCCCAGCCGTCGACTCGCGATCTACGGCTCGGCCAAGAACGGCTGGCACGTTGTCGCACCCGGCTCCGCCAACGCGATCGTGCCCTGGAGTGTGAAGACACGTCGGCACGCGCTGCGCTACGCCGCACTGTTGGAGCGCCTCACCGATACCGAAGGCCATGCCTACCCCTGGGACGCCGACGACTTCCCGCACCCCAGGACTCCATACGAGCCCGGGGGCGGACACCTCCTCTACGACTGGGTGCAGAGCAACCAGTCCCACCGCAGCCTTGGCTTCCGGCACCGGCTACGCGTCCTGCGCGAGGATTCAGGGGCGTACCGCTGGATGGAGAACCTGGCACTGTACGGGTTCGAGTCCTTCGACTACCTCCACCCCGCCAGCCCGGCCGACCTCATGCCGGGCGACGAGGTCATGTTCACCTTCGACCAGGACGAGTTGGAATACGCCTCCAGCCTGGCCGGCTACTTCCCTCCGCTTCAGGGCGGCGACCTCGCCATCGGCACCGCCGTGGTCGGTGGAGACGGCGAGCTGATCCCGGGCTTCTGGTGGCCGGAAGGCCACCCCGGCCAGGCTCAGCGTCTCACCAAGGACGTGGCCCTACGTGAGGGAGTACGGCGAGCGCGGCCCGGCGAGTACTCGCTGCACGCCGGCATCACGAAGTACCTGCCAGAGCACACCCAACAACAGGCCCCGACGCCCGGGATGATGACCGGCCCTTCCGCTCAACCTGAGACACCGCAGGCCGAGACCGATCCAGCCCCCGACGCTCCGGCCCCCGTGCCAATCTCAACGCCAGAATCCGGCTGGCGCCAGCACGCCCAACTCACGGAAGTCGGTGACCTGCGACGCACCGGACTGCACAGCGCGCCACCGCCCGTCACGGTCGAGGCGGACCTGCAGGAGCAACCTGCCCTGTTCGCAGTCCCGGAGCCCACCGCGTCACCAGTCCCTGCCGATGCCCTTGCGACAGCGGAGGCCGCTGCCTTGGCAGCGGGGGCGGAGGCGGAGGCGGCGGCGGCGGCGCTGCCAAGGTACTCCAGAGAGCGCCACCAGGCCCTCGTTGATGTCGCGCGCGGCACCATCAGCGTGATCGACGGTGAGTTCATGCTGACCAACCCACGACGCCCCATCCGGAAGGCACCCTCGCAGCAGCACCTCCGTACCGTCCTGAACGAGGCACTGGCACATGAGGTGGACGGGCAGGTTCACCTTTCCGACCGCGGCGTCGACTGGTTCGCCCACCACAAGCTCACACCCCCTGCCGTGGCACGCAGTGTCGAGACCGTGGAGCAGGCACCGCTCCCTCCGATCGATTACGCCCCTCTTGATGTCCTTCCCGCGCCGAAGGAACAGCACGACGGACCCCGGCCGCCCGCTCCGACGCCCCTGCCCGACAACTGGCACAGGCGTTACGGCGAGCCTGACGACGACGACATCCAGGCCACCTTGGCCATGGCGGAAGACGCGACCCGACGCAAGGCGCAGTCCACGGCCCGCGACGTCGCAGATCTGGCGGCAGGCCCCGACCATGCGCTGTGGACGCACCAGCATCCGCTGGCCCAGTTCGACGAGAACGCTGCCGCCGCTCTGGAGACCGTCACCGACCCGCGCACCCGTGACTACGCGAACCGGGCCGTACTCCATTTGCGGACTGCGCTGGTGGAGGCCGGCCGCCGGGCGACAGACCACTACGTGAGCAACGTCCGAAGCCCTGAGTGGCGCACCATCATGGGAAGGCAGTCGGACGACGTCCACCGGACCCGCGTCCGCGGCATCGTCATCAGCTACCTCATTGAGCTGCGTACACACGCCGTAGAACAAGGGCTCGACGCCGACACCATCATCCATGTTCTGGAGGACGCCACCGGGTGGACTGGTGACCTGCGTCCACTGGGGCTGAAGGCGGTCGAGTACCCGCATCTGCCGGCCGCGGAGAGCGTGGCGGAGGCAGCCCAACACGTGGCCAACGCCCTGCTCTTCTACGCCCGGGGGGAGACAGAAACCGTCGATACCCGTGCCGAGCGGCGGGCGATGTGGCTCCCGGTCGGGCCGCGGCCCGACCAGACCGCATCGCCAGCCGCCGAAGACCCTCAGGAGGGGGCAGGAGGCCTGCTGGCCGGGGATGAGACTCCACCCGGCCCGGACGCGGCCGCGGACGTCAAGGAGCGCTTCGATCGCCGCTTCGACTTGCGCTACAGGGTGGGCCAGTTCGTCGATCACCGCGATGACAACGGCCAGACCGTGACCGCGCGCGTGGTCTCCGACACCTTAAACCCGGTCCTGCGCGCGCCCGACGGACACGAATTCCGCGCGTTCTCCGAGTACCGGAGAAACAACTTCCTCCAGGTCCTCGCCGACGACGGATCCGACCTGCCCGCTCCGGCGTGGACAGCCTCCCTGCCCGAGGGGCAGCGCGCCGTCCCCCCGAGCACGGTGAGGCCCGGAGACGTCATGCACGACTACCGGGAGAACGGCCAGCAATGGACCTCCCGGCTTGTCATCGAGGTCAAGGAACAAGACGGTGGGACGACCCTGACCTGCGTGGGACTGGAGAAATTCTCGGGACTCTGGGTGCACTACGACCACCGGAGGATCGCAGTCCTTGATGAGACGGAGCAATCTCGTCAACGGGCCGAGGCAGCCCTGAAAGGCCGGGAGGTTCGCGCATTCGCGAAGGCCTTCGGTATCTCCCTTGCGGGTGTCCTCGTCAGTCCCTCCGAGGCAGCCCGTGCGCCCTTGGCATCGCACCATGAGAGCGAGCAACCCTCCGCGGAGCCGCAGGCTCCGGCCTCCGTCGGTGGAGCGGCAGCAGCCTCGCCGGGGGAAAGGGTCACCGACACCGAGGCCGCTGCACCGACCGCGTCGGCGTCCAACGGCAGCCCTGCTCCCTTCGACAGCCAGACGTCAGCCCAGGACCGAGCAGCACCGGACCCGGACGGCCCTGGTCCCCGACGATCGGAACACCCGACAGGTCCTCGCCTGCCCCAGCACCAGGGCCCCGCTGCCCCCGCCTCAGCGCCGGCGACGCCGACCCGAGCCGAGCCGCAGTCTGCGGCTGCGACGACGGGTGGACTCGACTCCCACGCCGCGCCCGTTGAACCCGAACCTGGGCTGGTACCTGCGGACGGGGAGGGTGGTGCACCCGGCTCGGGGGCTGATGCCCAGGGGGCCGGAGTCGTTGCTGACATGCCCGCCAATCGGACGGACCCAGTCCTGGCCAACCGGGGAGACAGCCCGCCGCCGAGCCCAGCGGCGGCCGTACGCAAGGAGGGCACCGTGGCCACCAGTACGCCTTCGAGCGCGGGCGCCGCCGAGGAATCCGTCGCCTCAGTCCCGACGGAGCCGAAAAGGTCGACGACCCTGGAACCCGCTACCGCCTACGTCAACGCGGCCGCGTACGCCGTCGGCCACGAGGCACTGCTGGGAGAACTCGACCGGCACGAACGATGGCTCGCCAACACCCCTGCAGCAGCAGAGGCAGCGGCCATCTTGGCCGACGACAGCACCCTTGGCCCTGAGAGCCTGACCGCCCTGCTCGCCCTCCACCGCGCGCTCACCCCCACGGCGGATCAGGCCGACGATCAGCGCCCCCACCTCGTACAGCGTCTGGCTCATCACATCCGGTGCGCTCAACTGACCCTGTCCAAGCGCGTCTTCGGACAGGCCGCGCGCAGCACTCAAACCGACCGGCTGCGCGAACTGCACCAGATGGCGTTCCAAGGGGGGTTCATCACCTTCCGTGAGCAGACCGAAGTCGGGGAGCTGGAGCTCGGCCAGTACCTCCATCTCCGCGCTCAGCAACTCACCCAGCACTCCGCAGACACAGAAGGCCATGCCGCGGAGACGCCCGCGATGACGCAGGAGGTCCCCACCGTGGCTGCGGATCCGGAGGACGACATCCAACTGCCCGTCTTCGAAATGCCCGGCGAGAGCATCATGACCGCCGAGGAGGCCGCGCCTCGCCTGCTCGCCCAGGTACGGACGCACCTGGCCGCTGCCCGCGTGGACGTTGAACTGCTTGCCCACGTCCACGGCAGCCCGATCTACGCGACGGTCGACCAAGCCGGGACCCCGGCAGCGGCGCTCCACCTCGGGCTCACCGCGGTGGGCGAAGAGGGAAGCCCGCGGGCTGTCACCCTGCGGGAAGAGGAACTCGCGGTCGTCGCCCCGGAGACGTTGCTGACGGCGGTCACTGCCTGGATGAACGCGACCGACTTCGGAGACCGCCCGCTCCTGGACTACGCACCGTCCACCAGTGCCCAGACGCCGCTGTCCGCGACATCGGATCCGTCGCCCCGCAGGGAGGGAGAGCACACCCCGGAGGAGCCCGCGGCCACCGTCACTCCGATCGCCACAGCCCCCGCAACGAGCCAACCGACCCCAGCCCAGAGTCCCCAGGAGACCGCCGAACGACCTGAGCCTGTCGCCTCGAAGCCCAACGCCGCGCCGCAACCAGTTCCCGCGGCACCCCCTGCGGTGGCGACGTCGGCCGGGGGAAGGGGGAGGACCGCTTCGCCGCTGGCGTCCACCACCCGAGAAACGCAGGCAACACTGTCACTCGACGCCGACGCCGACGCCGACGCCCCGTCGCCCCAGCCCGCGGCCGCTGTGAGTTCCATCGCAGAGCAGCAGGACGACGAGGCCCGGCAGGCAGAGAAGACTCCCGCACCGCTCACTGATCGGCCCGCTCCACCCGAGACCGAGCCCGTCGCCGAGCTCACGACCCTGGCCCGCGCCGCCCTAACCGAACTCGGCTTCCCTGCGGAGGCAACGGGCATTCTCACCGCCCCCCGCACGGTTGTGCTCACCCTAGAGACGAGCGGCAACGCCGAGCGCGACCGCGAGATCTCGGACAATCTCCGCGCTGCCCTCACCCAGGCTGTCCGGCAGCACCCGGACCAAGGCCTGGCCGCCTACCGTATCGACATCGAGCGCACCCAACAGGTGGGCCAATATGCCCTGTCCACGGGCACCCCCGCGCCTCAGACAGTCCCGGTCCCGCGCGAGCGACTGGTCGCCGCAAACAATGCGGCCGCAGCGATTCTCACCGAACGGCTGCGCACGGATCCCAACGCCGCGCTGGCCCGCACCTACCTGGGCGAGGAACGACACCTTTCGACTGAGATACAGCAGGAGTGGGGCCTGGGGTATGCGCCCTCCGACCGTGGCGCGGGCCGCTTCGACGTGCTGGTCCGTGAGCTCACGGCCGAAGGGTTCACCGAAGATGAACTCCTGCAGGCGGGCCTCGCCATGCGCAGCAGGCGCGGCAAACTCATCGACTACCTCGACGACCGCATCGTCTTCCCGATCCACGACGAACACGGTGACATCGTCGGCTTCAGCGGGCGGCGCATCGACCGGCCCGGCGAGACGAAGGAGGAGACCAAGGCGCGGCAGAGCCAGAAGTACTTCAACACCTCCAATCAGGCCCCCCTGTTCAGCAAGGGCGATCTGGTCTTCGGGCTTCATCACCCTGCTCAGGCGCAGGCCCTCGCCGGGAGCAGCGGCCCTCGGATCAGCGTCGAGGGCTACTTCGACGTGATCGCTGTTGCGCGCGCGGCCGCCACCCTGCCGCTCGACCAGCGGCCCGTGGTCGGTGCCCCCATGGGCACCGCGTTCACCGAGCGGCAGCTCACGGTCCTGCGGGGACTCGACACCGACGAACCGCGCCCCCACATAGCCTTCCTGGACGCGGATGACAGCGGCCGCAAGGTACTGCTCGACAAGTGGGACCTGCTGCTCAAAGCCGCCGGCCCCACGATGGTGACCACCGCGCCAGGTGCCAAGGACGCGGCGAATCTTTGGGAGGAGGGCATCGAAGCCGACGGCGACGGCACCGCACCCGTGCTGCACGCCCTGGCACAGCGCCAGCCGCTCCTGGACGCCGCAGTTGAGGCCGTCCTGGTGGGAAAGGCGGACGAAGGCGAACGCGCCAGGCACGCCTTCGGCTCCGACACGTCCTTCCAGCGCAAGGGGGCCATCGCCGCCGAGGCCGCGCGCTACATCCGCCAGTGGGTACAGACGCAGGCACCCGGCGACACCTCAGCGCTCGAGCAGGCCGCGCTCACCTGGGCGACGAGACTGCATCAGGAGTGGTCGATCCCCGGGTACATGACCGCCACCGCTGTCTTGCTCGGGCCCGGCAATCACCATGAGGACTACGAAAACGAGGTCTACCAGCAGGCCCTGGACCTGCTCGCGGCCCACCCCGAGGGGTACTTCGCGAACGACTCCCACGTCCGAAGCCGCCAGTCCGCCGCCCCGCCTGGGCAGTGGCCCGCCGGGTCAGGCGCGAGCGGCCCCGTGCCCTCCACCGGCCCTGCTGCCGAACCGGCCCCCGCCTCCGAAGAGCTGGGGCTGAGCATGTTCCTGCCCAGCCCCGTCGACAGGCAGCCGGTCGAGCACACTGATCGCACCACGGCGGCGTACGCCCTCCACACCGCGGTACACGAACGCCTGGGCCAACACGCCGCCGAGACCCCCGAGCCCGACCGGCTGCCCCAGCCCTTGAACTTGGGCACCATCCACGGCGTCGACCTGGGCACGTCCGGAGACGACCAGACCGGCGAAGACCCCACCGTCGTGGTGTGGCTGGGCCCCGCACGCTCCGACTCGCTGCGCCTGTCCTACAGCCGCCTCGTCGAGATGACCGGCCCTGAGCTCCTCGCAGCGGTGGAGTGGCGCGCCGCTCAGGCCGCCGGGCTGCTCGGTGCCCCCCTGAGCCAGACCTGGCGGGATGCGGTGCGCAGCATTCTCCCGCTTCAGTTCCCCGCCCAGCCGACCCCAGCTCAAGTCGCCGACCTCCTCGACACGATTGCCCAAGGCCCCGACGCTGACGACGAGAGGACCCGGCACCGAGCGGAGCAGGCCATCTCCCTGTACACCGCCGGACACCCGGACCTGGCCCTCAACCATCTCGCCGGCACCGACCACATCTGGGTCCTGCGCAACGACGGCTCCTGGATTGAGGAAGAGGCCGTCGACACCGAGCTGAGCTGGGAGGAACTCGACAACGGCTTCAGCAAAGAGGCAGCCGAACTCGCCGACGTCGCCCAGGCCGCCGCCGCACTGCCACCCGGCAACCCGGCACCGTTGCCGGTCGACCTCACCGTCGCCCACCACAGCGCACACGAAGCCCTCGCCGTGCTCCGTCCGTACTCCATCGGCCTGCCCAACACCTGCTACGAGAAGATCACCGACCTCGTGGCCCAGATGGACGCAAGCCAGCCCGCTCTGCGCCGACTTCACGGCCCGGACGGCAAGCAGCTGATGAACCGGGCCAGGACGTCCTTCGTCCGGATCCTCGAAGGACTGGCCACCGTCGCCTCCAAAATCCGGCTCACCGGCCTGAGCGCTCGCATAGAACGCACCGTCGCCCGTCTGCGCGGACAGGATCCCGCCGCCCTCCCCGCTCAGCGCGCGGTGCGCGTCGACCGGCGCATGCAGGACCTGGCCCATATCGAGCGCGACCTGGAGCGCCGCATGGCCGAGCCCACCACCACGCTCGACGAGCGCGGAGAACTCCAAGAACAGTGGATCATCAACCGTGCTCGCCGGCGGGCCCGCTACGAACAACTCCACGGCCAGCCCCCGGGCGCGGACTTCCTGCCCGACAACGGCCTGGTCGCCGGTGCTCCCCCCGTCCCGAACCTGGTCGCCGCGCACGACCTTCTGCTGAACCGCCTGTCCACCAGGGTCGATCAACTGCGGGACACCGACCCGCACACGGGGGAGGCGTCCAACCCCTATGACCCCACCGCCGACGTCTTCAACGGTGTGGCCTGGGCCTACCAGCAGCGCCTCGTCGGAGCCATACCCGCGGGCGAGGACCCGCAAGGATCCATCCCTGCGGCCCAGTTGCGGCACGCCGCACTGACCGTTACATCCCACCAGCAGGCCTCCCCCCTCACGCTCCGGCGCACCCTGAACGTGACCGGTGAGCGCGCAGACCGCCTCCTCCACCGCCTGGAAAAACAGCAAATCCTCGGCCCCTATCGGGCCGACGCACCCCGAACCGTCCTGGCACGCCCCGGCGACATCGACGCCCTGCTCGCCCGGCCCGCCACGCCGTCCGCCCGGCGTAAACCGGCCGCCGAGCCGACAGCCGCACCCACCACCGCTCCCGGCCCCGACGCACTGGACGAGACCCGGATCCAGAAGATGGTGAGCAAGATCCTCGCCGACCAGCACAAGCGCACCGAGGCCCACGGCGAGCCGGATCCGGCAGAGCGTACGGCGCCCGCAACCCGCGTGCGCAAGTCCGCCCACAGCCAAGCCGAGGCCCACGCACTGGCTGCCGGGCAGCCCACCTCACTCGCACCCAGCCAGCCCTGACGCGGAGACAGCGATGACAACACCGACCCCACTCCAGACACAACCGACCCCGCCTATACCCGAGCTGTCCGCCGACGCGCCCGCCGGCATGACGGTGGACGCGCTCGAGCGCAAGGGGCGGTTGGCGAACCTGCAGCGCGGCCTGCGACTCGCGCGGACCCTGGACCACGCCGACGCTCCGCCCGAGGCCGGCCCCCGCGATCTGACCGGCATCTACGATGCGATGGCCACCGCCCAGAACGAGCAGGCCTACTACTTCAGTCACCCCAACTGGCATGCCCTGCGCGACATCCGCCAGCAGGTCGAAAGCGTACTGCAGCGCCTCAACGAGCAGGCTGAAATCACCCCCCAGGCAGCAATTCAAGCGGCCAAGATCACCACGCTGGCTGCCAGCCTCATCGCCCGTCACGCTGCCAAGATCAGCGCGCACCTCGACACCTGGGACCAGCGCAACACACCGGGCGGGCGGGCCATGCGCGGCCTCACCCGCGTCGCCGAAAACCACGCAGCACGGGCATCCGGTCTCGACTCCGCACAGGCTCTGGAGACCCCGCGCCTGCTCATCGCCCACGTGCACAACCTGACCAAGGAACTACGGCGGGCCGAGACACCCCGGGAAGGCACTCCAGACCCGGGCGTAGACGACCCGAACGACCCCGAGCTGGACAGCGCGCTCTCCGCCGGCGCGGCCGTCGACCCCGAGCTCGCCGAAGCCTCCCAGCTCATGAACGCCCTGACCGAGCTCGGCGGCCAGGCCCGTCGCGCCGGACACCGCCTCACCCTCGACGTACGCCTGCACGGCCTGGTCGAGACCGCCCAACTCCGCGGCTTCGAGATGGTCTCCGGGATCGCGCAGTCCGCGATGCGGCGCTACGACAACCAGGACCGAGCCACCGACGGACGCCGCAACATCGCCGCCATGATCTTCCACTACGCCGAGCAACGCCTGGAACGCATGCGCGGAACCCTTGGCGCAGACGAACAGCACGACTTCGGCCACTACGAGACCGATCCCCCCGACCGGTACATGGACGCGCTCTACGAGGAATCACGCGCCGTCGCGCGGGCGCTGCGCAACAAGAGCATCACACCGGAGGAACGCACGGACCTGCAGATCCGCTTCCTCCTCGCCCAGACGGAAATCTCCGTCGAAGCTGACAACGGCCAGGAATGGGGCACCCAGGCCGTCTTCCCCCCCAGCGACCTCGTGGGCGGCATGCAGACCGACGACCCGGTGGAAAACCGCCTCACTCTTGTCAAGGCACTGCGCCGACGAGTGGACAACAACCCCTTCGACCGGAACGCCCACTTCCTCAACAAGGTCGCCGACCGGCTCGCTCAGGAGATCGCCGGGCCGCCTGAACTCACCGCCCAGGCCCTGGAAGCCGACCTCCACGCCGGCCAGGTCCGCGCGGTGGCCGCACACCTGGTGGAGCAGGGCACGGTCGCCTCGCCGCTCGTGCTGAGCGAGATCGCCGAGCTGAACCTTACCCATGGGCAGGCGGAACGGGCCCTGGCCGTGCTCCAGACAGTGAACGTGGTGGGCCCACCCAACGGCCTCGAACCCCGTGAAACCCTCACCGTCTCCAGCCGCCAACTGCCCCGCCAACTGGCATTGCTGGAGCAGCACCTGCCGACCCTGCTCAAAATGCAGAAGGGTGCCGCAGCCAACTCGGCATCCACGGTCCCGGCCACCCCGGACCCGCCGGCACAGCCGCAATCCGTCCCGGCGGCCGAACCTCTTGCCGCTGCCGAGCCGGAGCCGGCACCGGCCGCACCCACCGAACCGCCTCCGCCGAGTGCGGCACCCGAGCTCCCGCAACGGGACCGGTCAGCCGAGCGCCGGCACCCAGGCAACATCCGCCGCCAGCCCGCTCCTGCTGCCGAGACCCCGACCGACCCCTACCTAGCCCAGCTACTGGAGGGCCACGAGGCCCGGCTCAAGGAAGTGAGCCAGAGTGTCATCGCCGGCAGGGAAGACCGCGCAGCCGCCCACTCTGCCCCCGCCGTTGTCACGGCCACCAAGCCCACGCACCCTGACGAGGCACAGCACAACGCCCAGCACGCCCAGCAGACCGCCGACGTCGGCGTGCGCTGACCACCGATACCCCAACCGGACACGAGAGGACGCGTCGGATGCCAGACGAGCGACTCGACGAGCACACGCGACAGGCGCGACTGCGCGAGCAGGAGGAAGAGCGCCGGAGAAGAAAGGTCACTGCGGACGTTCGGCTGCAGCAGCAGGAACGCCAAGCCCAGGACGAGTCACGCCTGTCGGAGGCGCCACCTGCCGACGAGCAACAGCAGTACGCGCAGCTGCCTCGGCACTCCTACACCGGCATCCGGTGAGCGGGACAGCCGGGCATATCCCGCCCCCTGCGGCTCTGCCCGGCCGCCCCCGCAGCCCGTGCGCCTCAGATCAGGGGCTAGCCTGCGAGCCCACCCGCACCCGCCGGGCAATGCTTTCGTAGGCGTCCAGAGTCCGTCCATGGTGCGGGCCGAACTCCTCGCGCAGTTCCTTGGCAAGCTGGTCGTACAGTGCGATCGCCGCGCCGGGATGCCCGTGCATCCCCGTCAGGTCAGCCACCGCCATCCGCTGGGCGAGGACCTCTGGGTGGCTGGTGGATTCGTGCCGGGACAGCAGCTCCTTCAGACGCTGCCGGGCGTCCCGAAGATCGTCTTCGCTCCCGGACATCGCCTTGCCTTCTGCCTCTCGGGCGATTCCCGCCGACGCGGCTTCGGGGCGGTCCGGGAGCGGGCCGCGCACCGCAGGCTCGCCGAGATCGATCACAGAGCGGAGGGCCTCTGCGACCTCTCGCAGGTCGAATGCCGCGCCCTCGGTGATGACGGCTTGGATGCCCTCGACTTGCCACAGCAACTGCGTCAGGCGATCAGTGACTGGGCCTGCGCGGCGAAGACGCCGGACCGTCACATCGGGCCATTCATCCACCGGGGCGAAGGCCACCTGCGCCCGAGGACCGTCGGCGCCCGTGTGGACCACCAGTGGCGACAGCCCCAGTGGCTGTGCACGCAGGAACTGCCGTGCGGCGTTCGCGACAGCCGGCCACCAGGTGGCCCGCTCTGTACGCCGGGGGGCCACGGCCTCGTCGGCCAGGACGGCATCCCCGAACACGAGGCGGGGTGGTGGGTAGAGCGACACGGCTCGCGGCGTGCGCGGCCGTTCAGACGGGTACGCAGACTCGGCACGGGGGGCGGCGCGAGTACCGGCGATCGGCGGCATGAACCGCGAGGGGGTGAGATCGCGAGAGGCTCGTGAGCCTCCCGCGATGACTACGGAGTGTGGCGTCCGGCGTTGCTGGCGAGCAACTGCTCCAGACTCAACTTCTCGGCTCGGCTACGGAACTCGGCATCGCTCTCCAACTGCTTCGCGGCCTGGCGGAGACGGTTACCGCCCCAGGTCTCGCCTAGGCCGTAGAGCGCGCCGAACGCCTCGCTGGTGGGCCGGCTGTCCGCGAGGATGAGGCTCGCGGCGTACAGTTCGGCAGCCTCGCGCTGAGCCTTCAGAGCCTCACGGCTCGGCGTGCCCCAGCTTTGCGACGTTGCCGTTCGCGAGCCTCCCGAGACACTCGCCCCGACGGTTCCGTCTCGCGTTTCGCGAGGCGGTACTTGGCTCGTTCGCGAGGTCGACCTCGCAGCCTCGCGAGGTTCGGTGCTACCTACCCTGGCCAGCTCTTTTTCCATTCTGCGAGCTTCTTCGCGAGCGTGGCGCTCAGCCTCAATGCGAGCCTCGCGTTCGAGTGCCTCGCCCTCGAGACGGGCAGCCTCGCGAGCCTCGCAGAGCCGGGTCTCGGACTCGGCCGCGAGCCTCGCAAGTTGAAGCTCGTGAGCCTCGCGAGCCGCCTCGCGAGCCTCACGCTCGGCCCTTTCACGAGCCTCACGAGCCTCGCGCTCAACCTCGCGACGCTTTTGTTCCTCCGCTGCGCGAGCCTCGCGATCCTGCCTCTTGCGCGCCTTGCGTTCGGACTTGCGAGTCCTCTCGCGAGCCTCGGCCTCGGCCTGTTCGGTTTCCTCTCGCTCGGTAAGTGGCGGAGGAGGGAGTGGCTCACCGTAATCGTTGAGCCTCAGGGGGAGAGTTACCTCGACGGGTGCCTTGCGCTGGGAGCCGTAGCGGGCCCTCAGGCGGTAGAGGTACACCAGGCGCTCCCGCTCTCGCAGAAGCGCCTTCGCGTAGGAGGTGATCTCCCACAGACGCATTCGCCGCCAGAGACCGAAAGTCCGCAGCGGATCGAGGACCCACCGGGAGGCACGGACCTTATCCATGGAAGTGTCCTCCGCCAAGTGCGCCAGGCGGCGAACAGCGTGGCGGGCGGCTTCCACGGTCGCTACAAATAGAAGGGGGAGCACGGAGTGCATTGCCACGGCGAGCGGATCGTCCAACAGGGACGGGTACGGATTCGCCACTGTGGGGTCCGGAACTCCGGCGTTGGCGTTGAAGTAGATCGTTGCGACAGTGAGAATCCAAGCCGTCTGTCGCATCAGCGGCATAGGGATCTTCATTCTCGTGAGCCAGAGATCGAGGCCGAGGAGAACGATTATTCCCGCATCCACACCCACCGGCAGGAAATAGGAGAGTTTACCGAACCCCTTGTTTTTCGCGAGTTCTTTCAGAGAATCGTACGAACCGGCGAATCCGATGCCTCCTACTATGGCTGCGCCGACGATGATGGCGGCCGTGAGGAGGCGAAAGGCGATGATGCTGCCTCGGCTGGGGGCCTTCATGGAATTCGCGGTGGTCACTTCTCTTTCTCCCTGGGCTTCAGTTCTTCTTGCCGGTCAGGCGACGTCGTCCAGGGAGGCGTGGGTCCTGGACGACGTCGTGCGGCCGCTCAGCTGGTCGGCTCCTCGACACCGGCGACGGGGGCGATGACGGGACTGCGGTGAGTGGCTCGGTTGAGGCAGGACTCCCAGTGGAGGTGGCGCGTCGCGCCCCTATCGGGCTCCTCGCAGTCAGTTCGGGCGCAGGACCGGGCGACGATCCCGTCCCCCGAGCAGTCGCGGCACTCGTTGCTGAGGGCGATCTCGTAGAGGTGGATCCGGAGCCGTCCGATGAGCGCATGGGCCTGCGCGCGGCCGTAGTTGCCTTCGCTCAGGGCGAGGGAGGCGGCGTGGTCAGCGGCGTGAGCTTGAGCGAACAGCTCTGCGGCGCTGCGGTCGGAAATGATGGTGTGCTGCATGGTCGTTCCCTTCGGCCGATCAGTTCGGCCCACGTACAGGGCGGGGGCGCATGTCGGCTGCCGACGGCAGCCGGGTAGGGGTCGGGGCCGTGCGCGTTCCCGGCGGCCGCGAAGGCCGCGCCCTAGGTGGCGGATCCTGAGGCGCCACGCACGCCGTGCATGCGCGCCTTGCCGCCTCGTCCCTGGCGCTCCAGGCGGGGCGTGCTGCCCGAGCCGAAGTAGGCGTCCCAGTTCATCGGCCGCACCAGCCGCAGCTGAGGAGCCCGCGGTGGTGCAACTCGCTGACGGGGCGCGGATTTCGGCCTGTTGCCGGAGTTGAAGTAGGCGTCCCAGTCCCACGCCATCAGCGGCCACCGCCGGTGCGCGCGATCCTCTCGCGGCTGAGGCGGGCCGACCTGGCGCCCTCGGCGGCCTTGCGGATGTGGTCGATGGGTCGGGAGACGTCGTCGGTAAGGTTCAGCACTGCTGCGTCCTCCAGGTTGGTTCTGGTGGGTGCGTGGCATGCGGGCCGGTGTGTCCTCACCGGCCCGCGCCGGTCGTCCGGACGGTGCGCTTCCCTGCGGGTGGCCTGCCGGTCCGGGCGGCCGGGTCCCTGTCCCACCCCCACTCCCCCGGGGTCGGGTACAGTCCCCCTGCCCTCCCGGGAAATTTGTCCCCCCCCCCCCAAGATCCGAAAGCTTCCCCCAGTGTTTGTGTCGGCGAAACGGAAGAAAACCCC
>NZ_JBHXJC010000015.1:163646-251118 GCF_042723265.1 Streptomyces sp. NPDC058371
TCTTCTCCTCCCCCCCCCCCCCCCCCCCGGCTGTTTTTCGGGACGGTTCCCTCCCTTGGGTTTTTCTTTCCTTTTTGTCCTTCCGTTCCCCTCCCCACCCCCGATCCCCTGGGGTCCGCCCACGGTCGCCTGGCGCTCCGGGGCAGTTGGTCATCCGCCGCACGGGATCGGAACGTTGCCCTCGGTGTTGGCGTAGGCGAAGCGGACGAAGCCCTCGTACGTGCCCCACCCGCCGTGGCCGTCGTCGTGCGAGGTCTGGACGACCCACGCCAGGGTGGGGTCGTTGGGGTGGCAGCCGAACACGGACGCTTCGTCCTTCTCGCCCATGAGGCCCTTGATGTGCCCCCCGGCATCGCGGAAGTAGAGCCCCCCAGTACCCGGCTTCGGGTGGATGTCGATGGTGGGCCCCTCGTAGCCGACGTGCGTCGGGTCGGCCGAGGCTGGCGCGGCGAGCGTGACCCCCATGAGGCCGAGGGCGGCGGCGGTCCCGGTGGCGACTGCCACGCGGCCACGGGTGCGCCTCCGTGTGACGGTGGCGTCCTTGGCAGGTTCAGCGAAGCCGAAGTAGCCGCGAACGGTCATGATTTCGCTCCTTAGGTGAGGTGCTGGAGTGGGAAGGGGGGATCGCGGGGCGGTCGGTCCTCGCGCTGGTTCCGGAGGTTGCGGATCGCAGGGGTCGGCCGGGGCATGGCCCGGCCTCTCTCCCGAATGGGTTGAGTTGTTGGCCGCCCAGCGCCGGGAGGGTCCCGGTTGCACTGGGCGCGGGCATCCTTCGGGCTGGTCACGCCGACGCGTTGCCGGCACGGTTGCGGGCGGCGCGGCGCTTCATCGCGCGACGCGCGTCCTCGCTGTGGCCACCCCAGACGCCGGAGTCCTGGCCGGACTCGAGCGCCCACTGCAGGCACTGCTCCATGACGGGGCAGCGACGGCAGACGGCCTTGGCTTCCTCGATCTGCGGTAGCGCAGGACCGGTGTTGCCAATGGGGAAGAAGAGCTCGGGATCTTCCTCTCGGCAATGGGCGCTGTGTCGCCAGTCCATGGCGTACCTCCTGGGATCTCGTCTTGGGTCCGGTGCGGGTGCGCCGGAGGGTGGGCGATCGTGCGGTTGGCGGGGTGGCAAGGGCCACCAGCAGCCGAGGCCGTCGGTGCTCGCCGAGTTGAGGGCGCGGCAGGCATCGGCGAGGTGGGTTGCTGGTTCGTGTACGGCGTTGCCGCGCGGTGATCTCTAAACGCGGGGCTGCTCATCCCAGGGAGACCGGCTGGGCGTTGTTGCAGCTTCGAAGGTGGTTGCGTCGTTCCTTTGAGCCGGTTGCGCGGTGCGTCGTGGGCGTGGGCCCCTTCTCGGCCGGCTGGTCTCCACTCGCCTCGGCCGTGCGGTCACGGCCGTCTTGCTGCGGTGGATCACGCTATGGAGTTGTGGTGTTCCGCGGGTGGACCCGCGGTGTGTTGGTGGTATGACCCCGCCCTTGGGTTCGTGCCGTGGCGCACTGGGGCGCTCCAGCCGGGCGGGGCACAGCAAACGGGTGCAGCCGCCGACTTTCGGGGCTGTCCCTCGGGCGATGACAGTCCAGCAGAGTTCCGTAAGGAACTCAAGTAGATCCTTACGGAACGTTTCGCCGCTATGGTTCACGCGCCGTGGTGCGGCTTTCATCCCATGCCGCTGAGCCCCGTACGATCAGTGCCCCGATCGGAGAACTGGGAGGAGCGGCATGACTGACGCGTCGAGCGCACAGCGCGTGTATGTGAACATCGCTGATCAGCTCCGGTCGGACATCGTGGGGGGCATCTACGAGGACGGCGAGCGTCTGCCGGGGGAGGATGAGCTCGCCGCGAGGTTCCAGGTGGCCAGCCGGACCATTAACCGAGCGATTGACCTTCTCAAGGCTGACGGGCACGCCGTCGGACGGCGGGGATCCGGGGTCTACGTTCAGCGGCCGCTGACAATCCGGCACGAGCCGTTTCGCGCCCCCGATGCGCCCGGGTGGAAGGTCGGCTCTCGGGGCGCGGTCGAGATTCGCGCCCTTGACATCGACCAGGTCGCCGTCATCTCCGACCGGCCGCCGGCTGCCATCGCGTCCGCACTGGGGCTCGACACCGAGCAGCCGACCGTCATTTGGACGGCACGGTATTCGGCACCCAGGCGGCCTGTGAAGCTCACGCGTACGTATGTCCCGGCAGCGCTGGTTGCCGAGAACTCGACGGCGGGGGAGGATCCGACACCGCGTCGCCTGACCACGCTGCTGTCCGACTTGGGCCTATGGCCCGAGCACGGTTTCGTGGAGACCCGGGGGCGGGCGCCCGGCAGCGAGGACTGCGAGCTGCTCGAGATTCCCGTTGGCCGCCCCGTACTCGATTGCCGCCTCACCGTCTGGGACGCCCAAGGGCGCGCGTTGGCCGTCGAGCAGACCGTGATGGACACCGCTGCGTATGTGGTGGCCCACGCTGTCGATCTGCATGGAGTCCGGTAGCGAGGCACCACGCTCAGCCTGTGCCGACCCTCCCGGTGCCCGGACCGGTGCGTTTGGAGGCACGGGCGGCGTCGGTGCCGATCCCGTGCAACCGCCAGCCGCCGCCAGCGGGGATGCGTCCGAGCTTCTTGATATCGAGGTGGACGAGGTCGCCGGGGCGCTCGTGCTCGTAGCGGACGACGTCGCGCTCCCGGTTCAGGACCCGGCGGACGAGGATGCGGTGCACGGTGGCCGCCGCGAGAGTGATGCCGTGCAGACGCTGAAGGTCAGAGGCCAGCCGGGCTGGTCCGTGCTTGGTCTGCCGCGGTAGTGCCTCCACCAGATCAGCGATGTCCTCCGCAGTGCGGGCTGGACTCACGATGGGGATCGAGGAGCGGTCGAGTAGGTCGTTCTCGCCGTGCGCCCGTCATCGGACGTACCACTTGGCCAGGCAGCGGGGAGATCCCGGCTTCCGCAGCGACGGTCGCGATCGGATGCCCGGCGTCCACGCGCTCACATAATCGACGACGCCCGTCCGGCGTCAGTGGGGCGTTGGAGTGCCTCGCCATGTCCCGCCGCACTGCCCTGTGCTGCTGAACTGGGCTATGCCGGGGACTTCACGTGCCCTTTCACGCTGACTCATCCGGTCCCCCACGTCACGGTGTCAAATCCGTCGGTGATGCCGATGGTGAACGATGCCACTGACAACAATCCTTTGGTGCAGGTCAGGCGCTGGCGTCTATGCGGCGGTGCCGTCCGTGGTGAAGCAGCCGCAGCCGCCTTCGAGGCCAGCGAGAGCGGCCTCGTGTCGCCGACGGTGAGGTCTCGGAGGATCGACACATCCGTGCCAAGGAGGGCGCGCATCTTCGCCTCCGCTCGCTCGGCGCGGGCGTACCGCTCGGGGAAGACCTCCAACAGGCGGGCCCATTGGGACTGGCCGCCCTTGACGCAGGCGCCGCCGCAGTTGTTGTGTGCGAATCCGAGCCGGTACAGACGCGGGTCGAGCAGTCCGGCTGTACGGGCTTCGGCACGCAGCCGCTGCTTGTCGTAGTACGGCGGCTGGGTCGTAGGCCTCGACTGGACCGAGCCGCACCGCATCCCCGGCAACCGCGCCGGGTGGGTTCCCTGGCGCGTCGAGTACCCGCCGGAGGGCTTGACTTTCAGCTCCAGCGGGCATTGTGCGAGGCGGGCGTTGCCGAGCCACCGCTTGTCTACGAAAACGTCCCAGGGATCGCGCTCCTGGGTGTCTGCGACCCGAGTGATCGGAACGCCGAGCTGCGCGCTGGCCTGCTCGTTGAACGTGTAGAGGTCATCGTCCTCGGCGTTGGTGTCAGCGAACAGCAAGGTGGTGCTGGCGGCGCCGTGCTCAGCGACGACGTGACGAGCGGCCGCCCAGGAGGTGAGGCCTCCGGACCACATGACCACGTGATGGGACGTCAATCGGGGCTCCTTACCCCAGGTCACCCCAGGGCGACGCGGCAGCTCATGACGAATGACGTTGCACGGCGATATCCTGCAGGCCACGGCGGGGCGGAACCTGCTTCAAGGCCCGGCGATCCCGTCGATCTTGACGGTGGGCGCGTCGCTGTCGGCGTCGCACTGCGACTGCTCGAGTGATCAGGCGCTGGCGCGCAGCCTTACGCAGCCGTTCGTCTACGGCGGCGTAAAGGAGCGCCTCCGGAAGGGAATGCATATGGACAATCCCGTTCTGTGGCCTGGGGGTTGGGCCACTGCTGGCATCGATGCGTTGATCCGCGATTGCTCTCGGACTGTGCGGCATTGGCCGGTCGGCGCAGCGGGATCCACTGCAGTACGACTGACTGCTGCCAGCCTGTGTGCACCAAACAGTCCGATCTCACCGAGGAGGCCGAAAGATCGCGTGACGCGGGAAAGTACCTAATGCGCCGTCCCGCGGCGAGGGAAGGCGCCGGAAGGACCAGCTTCTCGGCGCTCAGTCTGCGTTGCCGTCAGGTCAGGCCCTGTGGGAATCGACGCCATGGCCAAGGCCTATGGTGCGCATGCCCGGCAGGGCCACGAGGCGCGATGACGGCCGCCACCGTGCGACGGGCCGAGGTCCAGCGGACAGGAGCCCGAGGCGCCACAGCCCCTATCCCCGCTGAGCAGCTCGAGCGGTTCTCCTGTGGAGGCCTTGGCTGCATGGCCAGCGTTGGGCGGAGGTGGGGGACGGGATCGGCCTAGAGGATCTGTACGGCTATCTTGAAACTCCACTGGCAGCCCGCGGATTCGGCCGCCGCAGCGCCGGCCGGGCGCGGCGGTCGTTCCTGTTGCAGGTGGTGCCCGTCGATGCGCCTACGGGCGTCGTGAAGAGCTCCGCAAGATCGGTCCGTTTGTGGAGTACGCGGACACGCTCCGGGATGCCGTGGAGGCCCACGCGGCGGTGCCGCATGATTTTGCGGCAGGGATCTGGAAGTTTGCGAGCCTCTCTAGGCCCCCTGAGCATCCATGGAGCCGGTGCTCGTTGCCGAGACCCGGTTCAAGTTGCTAAAGGGCACCGCACGAGCCGACTGGCAGTCGACAACGGTCCTGAGCCGCCGTGACGATCAGAAGGGTCGAATACCCGCTTTCCGGGGTCGGGAAAGTCGTGTCCCGGCCCGCCCGCCCACGCCGCCGAAAGCGACAGAATTCCTGGACGCGGACCTTAAAGCAGGGAGGGATGTTGACGACTCCGCGTCACGGCTGGCCCACCGATGAACGCACCGACCGTACCGGCACGAGCACCTCAAGTCCTCGTGTGTGCATGGCCGGCTGTCGAAAACAGTACGGACCGAGGTGCTCCGGCGTACGACGGCCGGGCTGATGTCACTGCGTGACCTGCGGATGGTCCTGCTCATCGCCGGAGAGGAAGAGTCCTGGTCGTCGGTGCGGGAGATGGTGATGACGGCGGTGGCGGCGACCCCGGCACACCAGGTCCTCCAGTTGCACGTCCAGCTCGAGATGTGGCCGCCGCTTGCCTTCACCGACACTTCCGGCGCCGCGCAAGCCCGGGTCGGCCTGCCCGGCCACGAGGTCACCGGCCCCGAACGCTGGGGCCCGACCAAGCAGCAGGCCCCCGACGCGGCGATGACCAGCCTGCTGGCCTCCTTGGTCGGCGCCACCGACCCGTTTGACGCCTCCTCTGTGCCGCCACCGTGCCACGAGCGGTTGGGCCGGGGCGGACTATGCGTGGACACCTTCGAGGTCCTGCTCGCGGAGGACATCGCGCCCTCTCCCCGGCCCCTCCTCCTGGATGACCTCCTCGGGCGCGCCGAGTCCGCGCAGTATCAGCACCGCCACATGTACGCTCTGCTCTTCACCGCGTCCGGAAGCGTCCACGTCACGCCTCATGCCTTCCACACCGACACGTTTCTGCTGCCATCCCACCCCACACGGTGAGGCGCACAGCCGGGAACCGATCACCAGTTCTAGAATCGAGGACGTGCGGGATAGCCAATCCTGCGCAGCGAGGACAGAAGCCATGACCAGCCCCACACCCCCGAAACAGAGCGCCGCACTGCTGGACTGCGCCCCGGCTCAGGTGGGCCCGTGCGCGAAGTGCCACGGTCCGACCCATCGCTACGGCGTCGGCGCCAGCCCGCTGTGCCCCACGTGCCTTGAACCGGTCCGGGCCACCCAGAAGAAGTAGCCTCGCCGGCTTCCTGGGGGATTCCGGATGTGCGGGCTGCCCGGCTACCGGGCGGATCACGGCCGTGATGCAGGCAGAAGCTGCAGCGCCGATGTGGTGCCGGGAGCGGCGGCCGATCGTAGGCTGGCGTTCTCGGGGTACGTCGCGGAGGTCTGCCATGCCCCGAACCATCTGGTCAGGCGCGATCAGCTTCGGTCTCGTCACGGTACCGATCCACGTGGTGAGCGCTACCGAGGATCACTCGGTCCGCTTCCACCAGTACCACCTCGAAGACATGGCCCGCGTACGCGTACGAAAGTACTGCGAAATCGAAGACCGCGAGGTCACACAGGACGAGATCGGCAAGGGCTACGAAGTCTCGAAGGACCAGGTCATCCCCGTCCTGGACGAGGAGCTGCGGGAGATGCCGCTGCCGACGGCGAAGGCGATCGAGATCCAGACGTTCGTGCCGGCCGAGAGCATCGACCCGATCCGGATCGGCGAGGGCTACTACCTCCAGGCCGACGGCCAGGTCGCAGCCAAGCCCTACAAGCTGCTGCGCATGGCGTTGGCGAGGTCATCGAAGGTGGCCATCGCCAAGTTCGCCTGGTCCGGCCGGGAGCGCCTCGGCTTGCTGCGGGTTCGTGACGACGTCATCGTGCTGCACGCGATGAAGTGGCCCGATGAGATCCGTGACCCGTCGGAGCTGGCGCCGAAGGCGGTGGAGCTCACCGAGAAGGAGCTGGAGGAAGCGCAGCTCCTGGTCGACCGCCTGACCACCGACGTCCTCGAGGGGCCGGAGTTCACCGACCACTACACGGAGGCGCTGGAGAAGGTGATCGAGGCGAAGCGTGAGGGCAAGAAGCCGCCGGAGATGCCGGAGCAGGAAGCTCCGACGGGCAAGGTGATGGACCTGATGGCCGCTCTGGAAGCCTCCGTACGCAAGACGCGTGAGGCGCGCGGCGAGAACGCCGACGTCCACGAAATGCCGAAGAAGAATGCCGCGAAGAAGTCCGCGGCGAAGAAGACCGCGAAGAAGGAGCCCGCGAAGAAGTCCGCGGCGAAGAAGACGGCCAAGAAGGCGCCAGCGAAGAGGTCCCGCCACAGCGCGTAACTGCGTGGGAGTACCTGGGACGTAGGCCACCGGCGTGGGAGTGGCGCCTCGATCCCGCAGGGCCATGCCCCACTGTTCGGCGCGTACCTGCTCGACTCCCCATCACGGTCGACTGTCCTGTGCCGGCTCGGCGGTGTAACCGCATGGACCCGCCTGCCGTTGACAGCGCGTGGACGATTACGAGCACATCGACCTGGGAGCCGTGGACTTCGCTCCCGTCGCGCGCACTGTCGAGCGCAGCGTCTCCCGCTGAAGAACCGGCCGTGCTCCACCGATGCCCGGTCCCATACGGCGACTGCGGAGCCGGATTCGCCGTTGTCGTGGCGGTCGATCTCTGTGACGGGCAGGGGCCCTCAGACAACTTTGCGTAGTTCTCTGAGGTCACCGGTTTTCGTAACTGTGGATCTCCAACTCGCGGCTGTGAGCTGGCAGTTTGAGGCACCGGTGGCCGCTAAGGTGAGGGCTTCCCGCGACAGCCTCGGAGGTGCCTGCCCGGTGTCGGACAGCTTTGTACACCTGCACAATCACACCGAATACTCGATGCTGGACGGGGCGCAGCGGCTGAAGCCGATGTTCGCTGAAGTCGAGCGGCAGGGCATGCCCGCCATCGCGATGTCCGATCACGGCAACATGTTCGGTGCGTACGAGTTCCAGCAGGTGGCCAAGGGCTTCCAGGGCGTGAAGCCGATCATCGGGATCGAGGCGTACGTTGCCCCGTCCTCGCGCCGGAACCGAAAGCAGGAGTTCTGGGGCCCCGGCGGCGTGCGGGCGATGTCGGACGATGGTGAAGGCTCGAAGGATGTCTCGGGTGGCGGCCGTTTCACCCACATGACGATGTGGGCGCAGAACGTCACGGGTCTGCAGAATCTGTTCTATCTGTCGACGGAGGCGTCCTACACGGGACAGTTCCCGGCCGGCAAGCCCCGTATGGACATGGACCTGATCTCCGAGCATGCCGAGGGGATCATCGGGACGACCGGCTGCCCCTCGGGCGCCATCCAGACCCGGCTGCGTCTGAACCAGTACGACGAGGCCCTGAAGATCGCCGGCCAGTACCAGGACATCCTCGGGAAGGAAAACTACTTCCTCGAGTTGATGGACCACGCCCTGGACCTGGAGCGCAACGTCCGCGGGGACCTGCTGCGACTGGCAAAGGACCTCGACATTCCGCTGCTCGCGACGAACGATGCGCACTACGTCCTCGAAGAGCACGCGGACGCGCACGACAACCTGCTGTGTATCGGCGTGGGCAAGAACAAGGACGACCCGGGCCGGTTCAAGTTCAACGGCACCGGCTACTACCTCAAGACCGCCGCCCAGATGCGAGAGCTCTTCTCCGAGATCCCCGAGGCGTGCGACAACACTCTGCTCATCGCGGAACGCATCGAGTCCTACGCGTCGGTCTTCGAGAACGTCGACGAGATGCCGAACTTCCCCGGCGTCCCCGAAAGCGAGACGCAGGAGTCCTGGCTGCGCAAGGAATGCCTCAAGGGCCTCGCCATGCGCTACGGCGACCCGATCCCTGCCGAGGTCCTGGAGCGGTTTGAGACCGAGATGTCGGTTATCGGCCCGATGAACTTCTCCAGCTACTTCCTCGTCGTCGCCGACATCTGCCAGTACGCCCGTGACCAGAAAATCCCCGTCGGCCCAGGCCGTGGATCGGCCACCGGCTCGATCGTCGCCTACGCCACCCGCATCACCGAACTGTGCCCCCTGGAGCACGGACTGCTCTTCGAACGGTTCCTGAACCCCGAGCGCATCAACCCCCCGGATGTCGACCTCGACTTCGATGACCGGCACCGCGACCGCATGGTGCGCTATGTCGTCGACAAGTACGGCGACGAGTTCACCGCCATGGTGAACACCTTCGGCAAGCTCAAGGCCAAGAACGCGATCAAGGACACGTCGCGGCTCATGGGCTACCCGTTCTCACACGGTGAACGGATCACCAAGGCCCTGCCGCCGGACGTGATGGGCAAGTCCATCCCGATCAGCGGAATCTTCGACGAAAGCCACCCCCGCTATGGGGAAGCCGGCGAGATCCGGCAGATGTACGAGAACGAGCCGGACGTCAAGAAGGTCGTCGACGGCGCCAAGGGCGTCGAGGGCCTGATCCGCAACACCGGCGTGCACGCGGCCGCCGTCATCCTGTCCAAGACGCGTCTCACCGACCGCATCCCGCTGCACATGCGGGCCAAGGACGGCGTCAAAATCACCGGCTTCGACTACCCCAGTTGCGAGGACATGGGGCTGGTCAAAATGGACTTCCTCGGCCTTCGCAACCTGGGCGTGATCGACCACGCCATCCAGAACATCCGAGAAAACCGCGGCACCAACATCACCACCGACACCGTTCCGCAGGACGGCGCCCAGCCGATCCCGCTGGATGACGCCACCACATTCCAGCTCCTGGCGCGCGGTGACACCTTCGGCGTGTTCCAGCTCGACGGCGGCGGCATGCGCACCCTCCTCAAGCAGATGGAACCCAGCCGGTTCGAAGACATCGCAGCAGCCCTGGCCCTGTACCGGCCCGGCCCGATGGCGGCGAACGCCCACACGAACTACGCCTTCCGCAAGACCGGCAAGCAGGAGATCCAACCGATCCACCCGGAACTGGAAGGCGTCCTGGAGCCGATCCTGGGCAACACGTTCCACCTGCTCATCTACCAAGAGCAGATCATGGCCATCGCCCGCTAGCTCGCCGGCTACACGCTGGGCGGCGCCGACCTGCTGCGGCGTGCGATGGGCAAGAAGAAGCCCGAAGTGCTTGCCGCCGAGTGGGACAAGTTCTCCACCGGCATGATCAAACAGAATGGCTACTCCGAGGAATCCACCAAGGCGCTCTGGGACGTCATGCTCCCCTTCTCGGGCTACGCGTTCAACAAGTCCCACACCGCCGGATACGGCCTCGTCTCCTACTGGACCGCCTACCTGAAGGCGAACTACCCGGCCGAGTACATGGCCGCGCTCCTGACCTCCGTCGGGGACGACAAGGACAAGGCCGCGATCTACCTGGCCGACGCCCGCAAGCTGGGCGTTCAGGTCCTGCAGCCGGACATCAACGAGTCCGTCGCCAACTTCACCGCCATCGGCGACGACGTACGCTTCGGGCTCCGCTCGGTGCGCAATGTCGGTGAAGGAGTCATCGAGTCCCTGGTCGCCTCCCGCAAGGCCAAGGGAAAGTACACCTCCTTCCCCGACTTCCTCGACAAGGCCGACATAGGAGCACTCAACAAGCGGGCCGTCGAGTCACTGATCAAGGCCGGCGCCTTCGACTCGCTCCAGCACACCCGCAAGGGCCTGTCGGCTGCGCACGAGGACGCCATCGACGCCGTCATTCCGGTGAAGAAGCAGGCCGCGATCGGACAGGACGACCTGTTCGGCGACCTCAGCGCTGACAGCGACGAGCCGGCCTTCGGCCTGGACTTCCCCATCGACGACAGCGAATGGCCCCGCAAGCAACTGCTGGCCGCCGAACGCGAGATGCTCGGCCTCTACGTCTCAGCCCACCCACTGGACGGCACCGAGCACATCCTCTCCCGCAACCGGGACACCACCATCACCGAACTCCTGGGCTCCGGCCGCACGGAAGGCATCGTGCAACTGTCCGGCCTCATCACCAGCGTGGACCGCCGGATGACCAAACAGGGAAACCCCTGGGCGATCATCAACCTCGCCGACCGTGACGGCGAGATGGAAGTCCTGTTCTTCCCTGCCGTCTACACCCTCGTCCAGCACGCCCTGCTCGCCGACTCCGTCGTCTCCGTCCAGGGACGCCTCAACGACCGCGACGGCGCCGTCAGCATCTTCGGCCAGGAGATCCAGGTCCTCGACGTTTCCTCCGCCGAACACGGAGGCAAGCCCCCCGTGCAACTCTCCTTCCGCGCCCACAAGTTCAACGAGCACACGGTCCACGAACTGAAGCGCATCCTCACCGCACACAAGGGTGAAAGCCCAGTACGGATGCGTGTCCAATCGCCCGCCAAGACCGTCGTCTACGAGCTGGGCTTCCTAGTCGACGCAACCTCGGTCGCCTCCGACATCAAGGGCGCATTCGGCCCGGATGCCTGGATGGGCACGGCATGAGCCACCCGGAAAATGAGATCCTCCTGAAACTCGCCGATCCGCCGGACTGCACCCGCTGCGGCGGCCCCGCACTGCTGCATGCGAAGTTCACCCACTCGTGGAAGAACACCCGCGGGCAGGACGTGAACGGCCTTCGAGAAGCAGTCCTGTGCTCCCCTTGCGACGGCGGCGCGCGGGCCACCGACGGCCTGCTGGCACTACTCGCGGGAGCCGACCAGATGGGGCTGCCCAACATCCAGGTTATCGGTGGTCTCGCAGCGGCATGGGTCGAGTCTGTACGCGTGCCGCCTGCCTTCGTTCACCGGATCACGAAGTACGACCCCGCCGACCGTGACGAACACGGCAGCTACCGGGGCGCGGAGGAGGCGGCCAGCGACCACGGGCCGGTCGAGGCCGCGTATCTGGAGGCGATCTCCACGTTCGCGGAAGCTGCGGGCATTGACCGGGATGGAGATCCGTGAGCCCTCCGTTGCCGGGCTCGTCCACCTCGGTGCCCAGCCGGCGGTCGAAGGGCACGGTCTCGGCGGGCTCTTCCCGGCTGACCTCGCCAGTTACCACGACGGGGCCGAGGTCTCGGGGTGCATCAGCCGCAGCCGGAACAGGACTTCCTTCGCCGCGTCGCGGTCGGTCATGTCGGCCGGGGTGGGATGGCGTCGAGCGCGGCCCGTTCGGTGGGCCACGGCCCGGGTTCGGCGTCCCGGCTCGGGTCGGTCGGCAGGGCCCACCACTGGCGCGGCGCGCGGCGTACGACCCGGAAGCGCCTGCCGGACCACCAGCGGTCCCGGGGGAGGATCATCCAGGTGTCCCGGCCCCGCGTCCACTCCTCGGTGCCGACCGTCTGCGCGATCTGTTCCAGCAGGTCGCGTCGACGGATGTGCGCGAAGACGATCTCGCCGTCGGACTCTTCCTTGAGGTACTGCGTCCAGACGGCAGTGGCGCTGCTGTCCAGGAGGCCCATGTACGGCTCCGCCGACCATAGAGGGATCCGCGACCGGTGGGCGTGCGTGACGACGAGCACCACACGCCGAGGTAGGCGTACTGCGTCTCCCGGTACCGCGTGCTGCGCGGGGACTGCCCGGTCATCGGGTCGGTGTAGCTTCAGAAGGTCTGCCCCGGATGTGTCAGTGGGCTTTCACTAGCCGCGGTGGAGCTGCGTGGTGCGCGGACCATGCTCTCTCTAGGGGCGCCGATCTCACCGCGCCTGGTGTTAGTGACGAAGCCGAGGCGTCGGTAGAACGCGTGCAGCCGGTCCAGGTCCCCACCGAAGGTGTCGCTTGGGCTGAGCGTCATCGGTACTCCACGTAGATCTGCCGCCGCGATGATGTGCTTCATGACGCGGGTGCCGAGTCCCTTCCTTCGCTCGCTCTCTGTGAGGAGGATCCAGAACAGCACAAGGTACGGACCGCGATCGATTCCGAGTTGAAGCCGCACGCCCGGGTAGCTGGTCTGCATCCCCTCGGCCAGGGCATCGGCCCATGACGTCGATGGTTGGTCCATCAGTGTGTCGGCCGCGTGTGGATGGGGGATGTGGACTTCCCCGCCATCGCAGTCGAAGGGGGCCACGCCGAGGACGCGCAGAGACCAGTCCTCGGGCAGCGCGCGCACCTTCATCGCGAGCGCGGCGGCCACGGCGGGCTGGTTTTCGGTGAGGCGCTGCCACAGCGTGTCCGCCGTGGTCAGCGCGTCGGGCGATAACGTCATGCCGGTTCCTTCCGGACGGGGTGGGCGGGGGCGGCCGCAGAGGATGCACTGCTCGTCCGCGCGGAGGTCGTTGTTGGTGTCGCAGTCGGCGCACTTCCAGACCGCCGCGTCGGGGCCGTCGGACGCGTCATATCCGTTCCTTTCGTGGGCGGTTGGTCAGAACTGGCGGCGCATCCAGGCCGGGAAGGGGCTGTTCCGGAAGCGTCACGCTGCCGCCGCCATACGGATCTGGGAGACGTAGGCCAGGCAGCGCTGGCAGGTCGCCGGAGCGTCGATCGGGTCCTCGTCCAACGCGAGAGGCTTGGCGCGGCCGGGCGTCTCACAAAGGGCGCGGCCCGCCAGGTGGCGCCGGCGCCGCCCGGAGAAGACCTCGCCGAACGGAACGACGTGCCGCAGGTGCTCACGGGCACCGCCACGGACCCGGCCGTACCGGTTCTCGCGGACGACGACCTTGACCAGACAGGTACGGACCGCGGTGACCCATGCGGCGGCCTCGGCGCGGTGGCGCTCGGCGGTTCGCTGCTCCCGCAGGGCACGGTTCGCTTCCGCGCCCAGCGCCCGCTCCACGATGGCGGCATGCGCAGCGCGTTGGGCGCGGGTGACCGGCGGCTCGGGCTCAGCGTCCATCGCGATGGCCAGCAGGTACATGGTCGGCCAGTCACCCAGGGAGAAGGCCGTGTCACCGACGATCGCCGCCGCCCACTCGCGGTTGTGGAAGGGCCGGGGGGCATAGACGACCTTCGGGTCCACGAATGGCCCGGCTTCACGGCGGGCGCGCTCGCGAAGGGCGGCGATCTCCGTGTCACTCAGTCGCGTCGGCCGGTCCGTGTCCGTGGCAGCGAGCGCGTCCGGTGATGCCGCGGGATCAGACAAGGGGAGCATCACTGTTGGTCCTTTCTCGGTCGTGACGGGCCAGGGCCGCTTAGCTGCGCAGGGTGTGGTCGGCGTCGCGGCCGGTGTCCAGGTGGGAGGCGCCCTGCTCGTCCGCCTCGTACGGCTGGAGGCAGACGTGGCACTGCTTCGCGCCGTCGTCCTCGTCCTCGTCGGCCGGGAGTGAACCGCCGTCCACGTCAACGAGCTTGACGCCGGGGAAGCCCTTCTCGAAGACGGAGTCCGGGATCCAGGACATGGACGTCTTGCCCGCGCCGCCGGGGTGCAGCCCCGCTGCCCGAGCGGCTCCCTGCGTGTAGGCGAGACGAGCGAAGGCCTCGCGGAAGACGGGGACGAGGTCGCGACTCATCACGTACGCCTCCGCCTTCTGCCACGACGGGTGATCCGGGTCGTCCACCTTCTCGATGGGCGCCGGGGTGCCCTCCGGCCACCAGCCCTCGCGCACTCCGCGCGGGACGGCGCGGGACAGAGCGACGGTGGGGCCGTTGAGCCTGCCGAGGACCGCGCGCAGCGTCTCCGCCTCCGCACGGCCGTCGCCGTCGACCACGACGAGCTGAGCAAAGGTCCGGGCGCCGGCGGGGAGCGAGCGGAGGTAGCGCTCGGCGCGCTCGGCGGACCACCCCGTCTCGACCGTGCTGATGGTCAGGTTCGCGCCCTGCTGTGCGGCCAGGGTGAGCACCTTCTCGGCGAATTCCTCGCTCGCGCCCTCAATGGTGATCTTCATGCGGGCCTCCGACGGATTCTTACCCGGTTCTCCGGGGTCTGTGTGCCGAGTCTGCCCCCTCGGACCACCCTCCGTCTACATCCCGGAGAAACTGGCCAGAAATCTAAACACGTTCGGGTGATGTGGCGGAACGGGGCGTCTCGCCTCGGATAACGTGCCATATCCGAGGCGATAAACCGGACACGGGCCCTCGCTCCCTTGCGTAACTGCCTGTCCCGCCAACTACTAGGCGCGTCAGCGCCATTCGCCACTTCCGCTACTTGCTTTGAAGCAAGTCGACGTGTCAGGCTCTGTCCTGACAGACACTCAGTGAGGCGCGGCCTTGCGCCGAAGAGGAAGGGGGCGGCATGAGCCTGGATGAACTCTGCACCAGTCCGCAGATTGCCAAGCGGATGGGCGTGAGCCGTCAATGGGTCGACCAGCTGGTGGAGAGCGGCCAACTGCCGCAGCCGGTGGGCCGCTCCGGGCGGACCCGCTTCTGGCGGGCGGCGGACATTGAGCTGGCACTGGCGGGCAGCGACCCGTCGACCGGCCGGTTGCCGACGCCCAACTGGGACACGGTGACGGTGCCGGAGGCCCCGTTGCGCCTGGAGGTCGACGAGGTCCTGACGGTGCCCGGTGTCTGGATTGCCGAGGCGCCCCGGGTACACGTGCGGATCTGGCGCGGACCGGCCGCGGGCACCCACCGCACCGTGGTGCTCTACGGCGCCCTGGCCGAGTCGCACGGCATCATCGTCAACTACGCCGAGGACGTCGCCCGCGCCATCGCCGCCAAGCACCTCGGCGTCGGCGAGGCCCGCAACGCCTGGTACTTCGGCTTCTGGCCGCGCGGCTTCCCCCGGCCGGAACTGCAGGTCCACTACGTCTCGTTCGCCTTCCCCCGCGCCTCCAGCGGCGGCCTGCTGGACACCCTGCTGCGGCGCGGCAGCAAGGACGCCTGGAACGGCGAGTTCGAAAACCCGGTCTGGAAGAACGTCGACCGCGCGGGACTGGCTCGCATCCTGGGCACCGAGCCCGACCTCGACTTCCCGCCCGGCACCTACACCGCGGTGGTCGTCACCGAGCTGGCCGCCGGACGCCGCCCGGCCGTGCTCGACTTCGACCCCCACGGCCTGGCCGCCCTACTGCGCCGGGTGATGCGCCTGCACACCTACCGCGCCGCGCTGCTGGCCGGCGACTACACCCGCCCGGCGCTGCCCGCGCTCGGCCTGCTGGCCGGCACCGGGCACGACGATGCGGCCCGCACCGCCGAGGCCCTCGGCATCGCGGTGCGGGCCCTGGTGCCGGGCGCCCTCGGGGCCGTGGAGGACTACCGCCGTCTGATCACCGTCGACGACCCGGGCGCAGGCCTGGTCGAGCGCCGCGTCTACCGGCCCGGGCCCGCCGAGAACGAACTGCTGGAGCGCTACGCCGAGATGCCCGACCGCGACCTGTCTGCCGGCGCCGTGCACCGGGCCCTGACATCGGTGCGCACCCTGGTCAGCAGCCTGGCCAACCAGGCCGCGACGACCGGCCCGCACGCCGACCCGGCACTCGGGGACGCCCTGGCGGCCGCCGAACCGGAGTTGGTCAGCATCCGCCACCTGCTGGACCCCGCCCTCGTCGACGACCCCGGCCCCACCCCGAGGGTCATCACCCCCCTCGGCGAGGCGGAACAGGCCTACCTGGCCACCGTGTCCTGGTGGGGCCCAGCCGCCGGCGACGCCCACCGGGCCGCTGCGCTGCGCGGCCACCTGTGGGAGAAGGACCTGGAGGGCCTGCGCACCGGCTACGACCCGTTCGGCCGCCTGGTCCTGCACAACCCCGCCGCCGACACCGTGGCAGTCGAACGTCCCCGCGCGCTGCCCGCCGCCCCCTACCCCGACGACGCCGAGGTCACCGCCACCCCCGGCAGCATGACCGCGTTCGTCCTGCTGCCCGACGGCCGCTGCGACATCCTGCCCACCGATCCGCGCTACACCTACAACGACATCACCTGGGGATACGGCGGCTCCGGCCCGGAGACCCTGGCCCGCGCTCTGTCCTTCGCCGTCCTGCCGCATCCCGACCCGGAGCACCCGCTCACCCTGGAGGACCGCCCGCCCGCCGTCGGCGCCCACCTGCTGGACCAGGCCAGCGGCCACCCCCAGCACGAACCCCTCTCCCTCACCGTCCGCGCCCTGCGCACTGCCGGGCAGTGAGCGCGGCAGAGCCCCACCGGCTCGCCGACGGACCCGGTGGGGAAGAGAGCCACTCGGCGCGCGTCCGCCAGCGAATGCGTGACGCCGTATCGGTGTCAGTACCCAGCGCTACCGTTTCCGACCAACCGTCCTGTCAACGAGAGGCCACTACCCCCATGGACGCCCGGACTTGTCGGACCGCCTCCGTCACCGGCCGGACCGTGCCGCATCCGGGCTGGGCGAAGGCCAGCGACGCCAAGACGTTCACGACCGTCGCCGCGGCGACGAAGTGGATGAAGGCGGGGGTCGATGCGGCCGCCGCGACCGAGACCGGTAGGGAGCGGGCGTGAGATACGAGGAATCGGGGCGTGACGCCGACTTGCCCGGCGGCCCAGTCAACTTTCCGCCGGTGCAGAATGGGCTCGACTACCTGCTCAGCGTCGTCGAGCATCTTGCAACAGAGAAGCCGCCCAGGCACGGAGCGCCTCGGGCGCCCGAGGACGCGACACCCCGCAAGCTGAAGTACGCCGTGCTGCACCTGCAAGCTGCAGTCGAGGTGTTGCTGAAGTACCGGCTCCAGCTGGAGCATTGGACGCTGGTCGTGCAGAACCTCGATCTGGCCCGGGCCAGGCCGCACAAGAAGATGACCCGCGCCCTGTTCGACCAGGGCAGCTTCGTCAGCTGCGGACCGGAGGAGACCGTGGAGCGGCTCCGCCACGTCGTCGGGGTGCACATCACCGATGAGGAACAGGAACAGCTGCTGGCCCTGGCCAAGTCACGCAACGCGCTCCAGCACTATGGGCTGACCGACGCGGACGGCACGATCGAGGCCCGCACCGTGGCGGTGCTCGAATTCTTGATCCGTTTTCTCCACGCGGAGCTGCTGCCCCGCCTGGACGATGCGGACCGCGAGCAGACCGACTGGGACATGGAATTGATTCGCGCAGGCCTCCGGCGGATCGAGGCCTTCGTTGCGGCGCGCATGCACCGGTTGGAGGACGAACTCGCACCGCTGAAGGACCACACCGTGCGGTGCCCCGACTGCCGACAGTGGGCCTTGGTGGTGGGTAACCCCACCCGGTGCCTTTTCTGCCCCTCGACCCCGGGTCCCTGGCAGGTAGCAGTGGACTACGCGTCCTACGTACTCCGTCAGGAGTGGCGTAGTCCTCCATCGACCGGCGATCCGTTCAGCCAGCCCGACCGACCTCCGGTCGATCCGTGCCCGGCCTGCGGCACTGACGCTCTGGTCCGCAGCGTCGTCACCGCCGCCCAGCCCGACCGTCCCACCGACCTCTGCTTCAACTGCGGCGCCGTCCGGGAAGGAACTCAGCTGTGACCACCTGGTCCACCACCACCCTCGTCCGCGTCGCGGACGATTACGACCGCGAGATGGGCGACAGCAACGCCTCGCTCGACAGTCGCTTCGGCAGATACCTCACCCAGAGGTTCGACGGCCTGGCGTGCCATGCAGCACGGTTCAAGAACGCGAACCGGCCGCGCTCTTCCTGCTCTTCTTCAGACATCGAACCCCCCGGTGTCGTCCCCGGCCAGGAGGGCATCAGCACCCCCAGGAGCGCGGTCACTTCGCCGTCGTCGTCGCTCATCAGCCGGGTCGAAGGGCGGCAGGTGCCGGGCGGGGACATGCCGCGAAAGCCACCACCTGTCGGCGTACACGTGAACGTCCCCAGCCTCGTACGGATGAAAAGGGACAGTTGCTGATGCGGTGAGCCCGAGGGTTCCGGCCCCGCCTCTCCTGTTCGTGAGCGGGACCCGGCGCGGGGAGGATGCACGCCGCGGGGGACGGTCGTGATTACTCCCCCCCGCGCCGGGAGTAGGTCCGCCTGGTGGTCACGCCGGACGTCATCCGGGCCACCAGGCAGGGTCTATATGCCGTGCGGAGCCAGCTCCTTCGTGAGCTCATGCAGGTCGACGACGCGGAAAGAACTCAATCGGCGGATGAGCTGCGAGGCGAGCAGGGTGGGCACGTTGGGATGCCCAAAGGGCAACGGCTGGTCGGGCGTCGCGGCGACCTCCACCTTGCCGTGCGCGTCAAGGCCGTAGAGGACGCCGTGGACCCCATACAAAGGGACACTCCTGGCAACGAAGACCACCGGGTCCCTTCCCAGGTGTGGGCAGAGCGCGGCGGCCGCCAGGGCATGCGGTGGGCACACGGGTGGCTGATTGGTGAGGATCGTCGGCTGAGTGGCGTCCTGATCCTTCGGCCCGGCCAGGAAGATGAAACCCAGAGGACTCCGTGCGGGCCCTGAGCAGAATTGGCAGCGCAGGTTGAGCATGGTCATCATCTGCCGGTAGGGGTGCATCAGCTTCCACAGAGGAGCCCCTGTCGGCTGCCCGTGCTCGTCCGTGTCATTGAATCCGCAGCGCGCCCACAGCACACCCCGCAGAGGGAGGGGCCGGTCCCTGGGGTCCTCGTCCCCGTAGTACAGCCGGGGCCCGGCCGCGTGCCGGCAGATCAGGAGGTTGTCCGGCGCTGCGTCCTCCCCCTGCCTTTGGGTGACGAAGGGGATCAGGCCCGGATTGACCGAGGGGCTCACGAAACGGTTCTGCTCTCTCGTCTCTCGGGGCGGGCTGTACTGGAGCGGATGAACGATCACGCCGCCTCCTTGAGGCACTTGGTGGCTGCCGGCCAGATGTCGCCCGGCAGCTTCAACGAGGGCACCGTGCGGGCTTGGTGCATGCGGCGGCTGACCAGGGCGAACGTGTGGGAGTGGGTGCTCATACGAGGTCCTGCTCCATCTGCGCGCGCTCACCGGCGGTGCCGTACTCGCGTGTGCCGTACGTACGGCGGCCTCGCACTGCCCACATCACGGCGGCGAGTGCCAGTACGCCGAGCAGGGCGACGGGTGCGTAGTTGAACGTGTCGACGGTGATGGGGGTGACCGGCGGCAGGCAGAAGAGGACGGTGACGAAGACGACCCAGACCACCGCTATCCAGCCGATGGGCCTGCTCCAGCGGCCCAGGTGCCACGGACCGCGTACGAAGTGCCGTCCTGCACGCAGCCGCAGGTAGATCGGGATGGCGTACGCCGGGGTAATTCCGACCACGTTGACCGACGTGATGGCGATGTAGGCGGTGGTGGAGCCGAGCGAGGGAAGCGCCAGCAAGAACGGCACAGCAACCGAGAGCCACACCGCGGGTACCGGAGTTTTGGTCCTGGGACTGAGCCGCCGCCACGTACGGGAGAACGGCAGGACGCCGTCCCGCGAGAACGCGAACACCATCCTGGACACCGAGGCCAGCCCGGCGTTGGCGCAGAACAGCTGAGCCACGATGACGACCAGCAGCAGAGCTTTCGCGGCGGACATTCCGAGCGCGTCAAGGAAGATCTGTGCCGGCGGGACACCGGTCCCGCTGCTGACCGTGCCGGCGTAGTCCTGGATCGCGAATAGCATGCCTGCCAGCAGGAACCAGCCCACGATCCATGACCAGAAGATGGAGCGGACGATGCCGCGGGAGGCGGCGACCTGAGCGTGCACGGTCTCCTCCGACAGATGGGCGGAGGCGTCGTAGCCGCTGAAGGTGTACTGAGCGAGCAGGAGGCCGAGCAGTCCGACATAGAGGGGACTGGCCCAGCCGGTTGCGTTGGTGTATTCGCCGAACACGAAGCTGGCCGACTGGTGGTGGTCGGGCACGATTGTCAGCAGGCCGACGATGAGAGCGACCCCGCCCAGGTGCCACCACACGCTGATGCTGTTGAGCAGGGAGACCAGGCGCACGCCGAACAGGTTCAGGGTGGCGAGCAGCAGGAGGACGAGGGCGAAGATGCCCAGGGTTTTGCCGGGGGTGGGGGTGAATCCGAACTGAAGGTTGAGCCAGGCCCCGGTGAAGAGCGCGATGCCGTAGCAGCCGCCGGCCATCCCGCCCAGCAGGCCGAGCAGGTTGAACCAGCCGGTGACGTACCCCCAGCGAGGGCCACCGAGTTTGGTGGCCATGAAATACAGGGCACCGGAGACGGGGTAGGCGGAAGTGACTTCCGCGAGAGCGGCGCCCACAGCGAGGACCATCAGGCCCACGAACGCCCAGCCCCACATCATGACGGCGGGGCCGCCGGTGTTGAGCCCGAAGGCGAAGAGTGTCATGCACCCGGACAGCACCGAGATGATCGAAAACGACAGGGCGAAGTTGCCGAACCCACCCATGCGTCGGGCTAATTCGGGCTGGTAGCCCAGGCTGCGAAGGGTCTCGTCGTCGGTGAGGGAATGGGCGGATCGTGAAGGGGACAACGGAAGTATCTCCAGAGACTCACAGGGATGGCACCCACGGCACGGCCGTGGCGGACAGGGGGCGAGGCGGGAACCGACGGGTTACCGACGGTGTGCTGCTTGCCGCGGACGGCGCGGAGGGTCGGGAGGGTCCGGAGGATCGGGAGTTCGCAGGTGACGGCGGCGGGCCCGGAGGAACTCCTCCTGCCACCGGTGTGGATCAGCGGCGACGTACCGCCACGGCAACGGGGTGGCGCACTCGCCGATCGCTTCGAACACGGGGGCGGTCCCCTCGGTGAAGCCGCCGGAGTGCATTGCTTGAGCCAGGTAGTTGAGGTCAAGGGGTGACCAGGTGGCACGGTCCGCGTGGTTGAACCACCAGGTGCGTGCGTGGCTCGTGTAGTAGGAGACCGGATCGGTGGTCCAATACATCGCGGTTCCTGCCCCGGCGCGCTGCCTCCGCCAGCAGACCTGGGCGTAGACGTACAGCGGCAGCACGGCGAGCGGGGATCCCTGCGGAGCCCGGGAGGCCACCCACCGGCCGAAGTCGGTGACGTCCTCCCCATAGGCGGTCAGGGCCTGGAGCATGCGGTGCCAGCCCTCCCGGTTGTCGGGGTGACGTTGGCAGACCTCGGCCAGCAGCCCCCACGGCCCGTGCGGTAAGAGCGGCTCCGCAGACGGCAGCCGATGTTCGGGACGCCGCCAATGCAGCTGAACGTCATCGACCTGAGCCAGCGCCAGTTGCGCCACCCACGGAACCGGGTCCGCAGGCCAGTAGCGGGTCGCTGCCCGGCAAGCGGCCCGCGCCTTGTCCGCTAGCGCAGCAGCATGGCGTTCCTTGGCGCGGTGGGCGTTGATAGCACGCTGCACGAGCACCCGGGCCCACATCATCAGCCAGTTGTGATCAAGTACTTCCCGGCCCCACGCCTCAACTGCATCTCCCTGCGCAGCGGCCGCAGCCAGCACTTGGCTTCGCGCTGTCCGCAACTCCCACGAATCCGTCGTAGCCAGCAGGTCACCCATCGCCCGCCAGCGGCCCGCGCGCACCTCCTCCAGCGCCGCGCGTAACTCCTGGTCAAAACCCGCAGGGTGATACTGCGGCTCAACGTCCGACATCAGCAGGCCCCAGCGTGAGCGCCGGATCCGTGGACGACGGCCGTTGGGCCTGGGTCAGGGGTCCTACGACGCACCGGCGGCGTGGAGGGGGCCGGGCGGGCAGTGAGCGTGGTCATGTCGTGGGCCTTCAAGAGGTGGGGGGGCTGGGGCAGAGCATGCGCGCGATGACGGCGTGCGCGGCTAACTCGTCCTTCGGGGCGAGAGCCGGGCGCAGTCAGACAGCGTCGGCGGTGGATGTCGTCATGGCTGCTCTCCTGCCGGCAGCGGGAGGCAGCACCAGGTGATGGCTCCGGCATCGCTGATGCCCCACCGGCCGCCGTTCGCGTGCACCAGGTGACCCACCAGAAGAAGACCCCGGCCCGACTCGGCGGTGTCATCCGGGTGCTGGGGCTGCACGGCGCCCGGCATTCCGTCACGGACCGCGATGCGCAAGCAGCTGCCCCTGACGGCGATGCTCAGGCTGATCTCCGTGGTGCCGCTGTGCTGTATCGCGTTGGTGAGCAGCTCCGAGACGATCAGCATCACGTCGTCCGACATGGCCTCCAGCCCGCAGTACCTGAGCCGGGCGCCGGCGATGCGCCGCATGACGCCTACCCGGACGGCGTCCTCGGCGCTGGGCGGAGCATGGCCTTCACGGGGGGCGACCTTGAGTCGCTCGTCCATCACATCCCCGCTGCGGCGGTGGGCCGCGCGAGGCACCAGTACGGCTGTCGTCGTCATCACGTCCTCTGAGGAGCAGGAGGGAGCGAGCGAAAGGAACTTCACGCACCGCCTGCTTGCTCGCGTTCAGTCAGCTAACTCCCGCTTCGGTCACGTGGTTAGGACGGTTGAGGGGCAGAACCCCTGTCTTCCCTAGGGGGATTTGACGTCTCGTTTGCCTGACCGTCGACCCTGACGGCGCTACGGTTCGTGCATGACGCCCACGGACAATGCGGCGCTCAAAGCGTGGATGACCGAGCACGGATATAGCTCCAACCTCCTGGCAGATGCGGTGAATCAGGCCGTCGGCGAACTCACCGGGAGGGTCGGGGGC
The DNA here is from genome assembly GCF_042723265.1 of Streptomyces sp. NPDC058371. Lineage (NCBI taxonomy): Bacteria > Bacillati > Actinomycetota > Actinomycetes > Kitasatosporales > Streptomycetaceae > Streptomyces > Streptomyces sp. NPDC058371. The sequence continues at coordinate 186,764 of NZ_JBHXJC010000015.1, forward strand.
CACGACGGCTCTTCGGTCCGGGACTGGAAGGCAGGGCGGGTCCGGTGGCCGAAGTCAGCCACGCGTGCGGCCCTGGAGCAGGTAACCGGGTTACCGGCCACCGCCTTAGGGTTCGTGCCGCGGGGTCGCACTGCACAGACCCCGGCTCCACCGCAGGAGGACCCCATGAAACGCCGCTCGTTCGTCTCGGGCGTGACCGCATCCGCCCTCACCAACACCGCGGCCGCTCCGGCGAGCAGCGCTCCCCACCGCATCGGGATGAGCGATGTAGAACGCCTGCAACGGCGGTTCGCCGAGGTCATCGCCAGCGATCACCGCTACGGCGGTCAGCTCGGCATCGAGCAGGAAGCCGCCGCACTGGCGGACCGCGCCCTCGCCCTCCAGGAATCCGGCCACGCCACGCAGCGCGTACGCGGGTACCTGTACGGATGCGCGGCCGCCTTCCGGTCCTCGGCAATGTGGGCCGCCATCGACGGCCGCCGCTTCGACGATGCGGCGGTGCACATGCGCGAGGCGCAGGCCCTGGCGGAAATGGCAGGCGATCCGGCGATCAAGTTCAGGATCTGGAGTCACGCGGGCACCATGTACCGGCACATGGGGCGCCCCACGCAGGCCCTGGCCGCCAACAACGTCGCCCGCGGGCTGCACATCAACCGCCGTGACCCGATGTTCGCCTCCCTGGGCCTGGCCCGGCAGATGGCCATCCACGGCGCTGCAGGAGACAACGCGGCTACTCAGCGGGCCTACGACGAGGCACAGAGCGCCATGGACCGCGCCAACCCCGGCGTGCACCGGCCCGTCTGGTTGAACGCCTTCTACGACCAGGCCGAACTGGACTCGCTCGCCCTGTCCGCCTACCTGGCACTGGGCCAGCACGACAAAGCCGAGTACCACGCCTACCGCTGTCTTGCGGGACTACGGCCTCACATGCGCCGCTCGAAGGCCATCACCACGACCCGACTCGCCCACGCCCAGCTCGAACAGGGGGCCCTGGAATGCGCTGTGAACACCGCCATGTCCGTCTCGATCGACGCAGCCATCCAGCATCCACGCGTCGCCCTGATGCTGCGAGACTTCGGCGCGCGGCTCACAGAGGTCGCCCCACGCAGTGTCACGGCCGAGACCTGGAGTGAATACGCCCGCACCACCTGGGAGAGCGCTGCATGACGACCGCACACGCCACCACCCTGCGCTCTTTCACCGAGCTGAACCCGGTCCGAGACGACGTGATCGCGGTCTACAGCGACGTACGAGCGGAGCTGTTGCACCTGCCCAACTACGCGCTCCCCGCGTTCACCGAGCGGTTGGACCGGCACGGTAGTGATCCTGGTTGGGCCGCCGTGCTCGCCTACACGCCAGACGGACAGCCGGTCGGCTACGCCTACAGCAACATCATCGAAGCCGACAACCGCTGGTGGAAACGCATCACCCCCGCTCCATCCAGCGCCTATACGCAGCATCCGGCCGTGGCCCTGAAGGAGTTGGGCGTATGCGTGCCGTGGCGGAAGACCGGCACGAGCAAGCGCATGCACGACGCGCTGCTCGCTGAGAACGTCACGGCGAGGTACGTGTCGCTGATGGTGAACCCGGCCGCCGGCGACGGCAAAGTGCAGCGACTGTACGAGTCGTGGGGGTATCAGAGCATCGGCATCAGCCGACCCTCCCCCGAGTCACCGATTCTCACGGCGATGATTCGCCCGATCTAACAGGAGGCCGCCCTGGTCGGCGAGCGCGGTCGCCAGGGCGTCCTCCCGGGCGCGACGGGCGGGGGCGTTGAGCTTCGAACGCTCCGGGTAACCGAGATCGGGGTACCAACTGTTTAGCTGGCGGCCGTCCTGGGTCCAGTCGTGCATGTCCCGATCCAGGTGGCGCGGCCCTACGCTTCCGCACACTCGTACGGTCCGCCGACTCCGATGCGGAAGGGGGGCGGGCCGGGCCCCGGGACAGTCTCGGCGTTTTCATCGGCCGACTCACTCATGCCGCCCACCCCGTATCCAGACGTGCTGAGCAGCGGGTGTCGTCAACACGGCGCACCGTCACGAGGGCAGGCCGTCGTTCGCTTCCAGAGGGCTGATGCACAGGAGTGGGTGCGGGATTCATGACGTTCCTCCATCTGGGCGGTGAAGTGGCACTAGTGCTCTAAGAACGCGTCGGATCGGGCTCCGCCACGGCTCATTTCGTGAACGCACATTCTGATCGGGCCGTTGGGGTGGGCAGGGTGCGGCGCGGGCATTGAAATTTGTTCGACGCGGTCGGGTCACTCCTTCGGGGGATTGCCGTGCGGGCTGGGATCCCGGTGTGGGGCATGGCTGACCGGGCCGTGGCGAGGATGAGGCACGGCCCTGGTGAAGAGCGGTAGATCAGGTAGGAGGCCGGTCGCGGATCATGCTGGGACAACCGTGAACGGAACGGCGGGAAAGCGGCGGCCGTTGACCTGGATCGCGAGGGTGTACGGGCCGGGAGTGATCTTCGTGGTGGCCGTCGAACGCAGCTTGTGCGGCTTGGCCAGAGGGAGCGGCCGGTCGGGCTGGACGGTGTTGCGGTTGAGGAAGTAGACCTTCTCGCGCGGCTTGCCGGTGGGCGTCGTGGTGGAAATCACGAACATCACATGCACCGGGACAGCCACGGTGGCGGTGAGAGCGGCGGAGAAGCTGAGCACGTCGCCGTCGACAAGCTCGGTGCGCTCCAGGACGAGTGGTGTCAGCTCGACCGGTGCGTCATGCGGGTAGCCGAGGAAGGCGTAGGCGTCCGGCCAGCCCTTCTTGAGTTTGCTCCGCAGGGCGGTCCGGGCGATGAACGCGAAGTGCTTGTCGGTGGCGCTGTGGGTGTCCTTCCACCGCCTCAGGGTGGTCAGGACGAGTTCGGGCTGCGTGTCGGCGAGGTCGTGGAGGTGGTTGGCGACAGAGGTCCGGACGTAGGTGCTGGAGTCGGCGTAGAGACGTTCGAGAACAGGCAGCGCTACATCGGCGGGCAGGGAGATGCGGGGCGCACAAGGCAGGAGGGGGCGGGTGGCTTCACTCGCGAGCCGCCGGGTTCGGTGGTCCTCGTCGCGAGACCAGGCGTCGACAGCCTTCATCGTCTCGTCAGGGAAGTCGTTGAGAAAATCTCGCACGGCGACCTCTGCCGAGAAGTACCGGGTGAAGCGCGCGAGGGCGTCGAGGGCTTGGTCCAGGTACTCGCCGCTGCGCAGGTAGCGGGCGAGAAAGTCGGAGTGCGGCGAGTAGGTATGCCACCCAAAATCGTTCGTCACGCCGGCGGCTTCGGGAGTCGGCGGCAGCGAGCGCAACAGTACGTCGAGGGCTTCGAAGCCAGTGACCGGAAGGTGGGTGTGCAGGGCCTCGCTGGTGCGAGCAATACGATCTTTCAGCTCCAGCCTGGGCAGGTCGGACATCACGTCCCGCACGAAGGCGCCAGCGTCGAACGCCGGGCACACTGCGTGTACTTGGCCTCCGATCTGGGTGATGCGCTCGAGGTTGAGGGCGGATTCCTTCTGGGGCACCTTCACGGCCTTCACGGTCATGGGCAAACCCTAGGGCTGGCGACAGACGCAGACCGCGTGTTCTCGCCGCCGGTCATCCGGCGGAGCCACTGGAAGCTGCGGGCTGTCGAACAGCGGCGCGATACAGCAGTCGGGACTGGCGGGAACTGTCGCACGGGGAGGCAGTGTGAAGGGTGGCGAGGTTGTCCCACACGACGAGATCACCCTGACTCCAGCGGTGGCTGTAGAGGTACGGCGCGCTGGTCGTGTGCTCCAGCAGCTCGTCGATCAGGGCGCGGCTGGCCTCCTCGGAGAGTCCGGTGACGCACCGGATCACCATGGAGCCGAGCAGCAACGAGCGGGCTCCGGTGACCGGATGGGTCAGGACGAGCGGGTGCTCGACTTCCGCATGGCCGGCCAGGCTCCCGGCCGCGACCGACGACTGCCCGCCGCTGGCCTGGCTTTGTAACGCGCCGAGCTGCTGGATGGAGTGCACTGCGCGCATCCCCTCGATCCGCTGCTGTACCGCCGGGTGGAGGTCGGCGTAGGCGCGGGTAGCGTCGGCGAAGCGCGTCTCACCACCCAGCTCGGGGGTGATGACCGAATACAGCAGCGTCGCGGCGGTCAGCTCTGGCTTGAAGCTGTTGTCGGCGTGCCACTCTTCCTCGTCGTCCCCGTCGTAGATGCCGACGTGCTTGCCGCCCTCGACGATGTTGCTGATGACGGTCAGCCCGGGAAAGCCGCCGACGGCGTACCGGCGGTCAACGCTCGTGTCCACTGTTCCGAAACAGGAGGCGACCGTCAGGAGATCGGCGTGGGTCAGGTGCTGCCGGGGCACGACCAGCAGCCGGTGCTCGTGCAGAGCTCGCGCCAGTTGGGGCGCTAGGTCTTCGGCGTCGCTCTCGAGGTTGCAGTCGACGACTGCGCCGAAGCCGCTGTCGTCGAGCGGGCGCAGCGACAAGGACATCGCGGCTCCTTTCCGGACGGTGATGGCGGTCAGAACTGGGCCGACTGCTGGAAGACGCTGATGTCCTTGATGCCGGTGGCGGCCATGCACAGCCGCTCGATGCCGATGCCGAGCCCGACGCTGCCGGCCGGCACGAGGCCGGCGTCGATCGCCTTCCACGCCAGGGCCTGCTCGTCGTCGTACAGGTCCACCGCGCGGGCCCGCTGAACGAAGGCGGCCTGGTCGGGCTCATCCTCGTAGCCGTGAACGACCTCGATGCCGTCGACCACGAGCTCGAACCGGTTGAGGACCGCTGCCGTGCCCGGAGTGAGGCGGGCGCACGGCTCGTCCCCGCCGACCGGATACTCGGTCAGGAACAGCGCGGCGTCCGTGCTCTGGGTCTCCAGCTCGCCCTCCACGAACAGCCCGAGCACCGTCTTGAACGGCATATCGGCACCCAGGTTCAGGTGGGCGGCCATCCGCAGGGGCAGATCACCGAGGGGCTCATGGTGCAGGTCGATGCCGAACCGGTCGCGGATGTGGCCGGCGACGGAGACCCGCTGGGGGGTGTAGCGGATGTGTGGAACGATCAGCTTCTCGGCCAGCGCGAACAGGAACTCGAAGTCCTCGTCGGCTGCGTAGAGGTCGAGCATCTGGAACTCGGACGCGTGCAACTCGTCCGGCTTCTCGGGCCGGAAGCACGGACCGATCTCGAAGACCCGCCGGTGGTGCTCCATGTTCACCCGCAGGGCCGGGCCGATCATCGCCCGCAGGAACCGCCCCCCGTCGAGGTCGACCGGGAGACGGCGTCCCGTGCCGAGGTCGGCCTTGCGCATCGTCGGGGTGACCACCTCGACGAAGGTCTCCGCGCGGAGCGTGTCGCGCAGGCTGAACAGCAGGTCGGATTTCATGACGAGGGCATTGAGCACGTGTGCTCCTCAAGGTCGGTGTTTCCGACGGCAGATGGAGGGAAGCCGGGCGCCACGGGACCTCGTGCGCGGCTCCTTGGCGGGGCCACAAGCTAGCCGCGGCGACGCGAGCAGCAGAACCCCTTCCACCGGCCCCGCAGCGTCCGACGGGCTCGATCTGCCGCTCGTTCAGGAGCAGACTTCCGCGTTTCCGCAGCTCAGTTGACGTGTGTGCGCAACGGTCACGCAACGGTCCCGTGCAACCGGCGCAACGCTCAGAGCCGTTGCGGCTCTCTCCGGCGCAGCCCTAGCGTGACTGGCCAAGCGCCCAGCGCGACCGTGCCACGCATCGCTCCACGGATGGAGAGGACGTGCTCCGGCGCGACCTTCTCCACCGGCGTGCGCCTGCGCCCCCGGCGTGCCGAGCCGACGTTCAACACCTCACCCGACTTCGGCCCGGCAGCTCCATCGCCCGATCACACGGACTCGCGGGTCATCCGCGACCGAAGAGGGAGAACTTCTATGATCGCTACCGCCGGAATAACCCCGGACACCGGCCTGAAGGCCGGCATGCGCCCGGACGCCTCCGATCTGAAGCTCGGCATGCGCCCCGACGCCCCCGTGCTGAAGTTGGGGATGCGTCCCGACGCCGCCAGCCTGAAGGCCGGCATGCGCCCGGACGCCCCGGAGCTGAAGCTCGGCATGCGCCCCGACGCCGCCGACCTGAAGTCCGGCATGCGCCCGGACAGCGCTCTCATCGCCGCCTGACCTGCGGCTGAACCACCCTTCGTCGTGCTCCGGCGCGCCCGCTAACGGCAGCCTCGACAGTCCGCTGCCCGCCCGCGGGCGTGCCGGAGCCCGGCACACCCCCGCCCGCACCGCATCGACTGGAGGACCTGATGGGCAGCCCTGCCGCCGGCAGGACCCGCAACGGCACCGGGGCCTCCGGCCCCGTACGCAAGGCTCTCGGGCAGCGGCTCATCGCCGACCTGGAGAGGCTCTGCGGACGCCCGACCATCGGCCTGCGGGACGTCGCCTGCGACCTCACCGCGATCGCCGCCGCGGCGATCGTCGGCCACATCATCGGCCACGGCGTCGGCCCACTGCTCGCCGTCTGCTACATCGGCGTGCGCCAGCGCCACCTGTCCAACCTCGGACACGAGTGCGTGCACTCCAAGCTCATGGCCACCCGCCGCGGCAACCGGCTCATCGGCTACCTCTTGACCGGCCTGCTCGGCGAGAGCTTCGAGCCGTACCGCAGTAGCCACTACGTGCACCACGCCAAGCTCGGCTCCGACGACGACCCGATGTTCCAGTCCTACCGCGCCGGCAACATCCGTGCCGCCGGCCGGGCGCCCACTCGCCGCGCGTTCGTCCTGCGAGTCATCGTGCGCAACGCCCTGTGGCGGCTGCCGAAGACCGCCGTGCTGACCCTGGTCACCCGCGCGCCGGGGGAGACCATGCGGGCACTCGCCGCCCGGGCCGTGCTGTGGGCGGGCGTCGTCGCCGTGCTGTGGCCCGTGGGCGGCGTTCCCTACCTCCTGCTCTACTGGCTGCTCCCCCTTGTCCTGGTGCGGCCCGTCGTCACCTGGATCACCGATCTCGGCAACCACGCTGGCCTGATCGAGAACGACGATGTCCTCCTGCAGACCCGCGGCTGGTCCTCCCACTGGCTCACCCGGCACCTGCTCGGCGGCCACCTCGATGACATGTTCCACCCCATCCACCACTGGTGCCCGCAGATCCCCTGGCGGCGCCTGCCCGAGGCCCGCACCCTGACCTCCCAGCACCTGCCGCGTTGGGGCGAAGTGCCCTGGTGCTCCGGCTACTTCTTCCGCCGGTGCTCCACCCCCGACCAGCCGTGCGTGATCGAGGACATCATCACCCGGCTGAACGCCGCCCCCAGCGCCGCCTGCACCCCGCACCAGCACGCCTCGGCCGCCTGACCCACCCCGAGCCCGCCCATCGAACCCGCACGGCACCGACTCTCCGGGGCGCACGCGCGCCAGGACGGGAGTGCCGTCGCCCGCCGCCGAGGAGGCGGCCCACCATGCCCCAGCCCATCTCTGCCCCTCCACCGGCCCTGAACAGCTACGACGAGTTCACGCGACTCAACGAGGCCGTCCTCGGGCGCGCTGAGCATTACACCGACCACCACACCGACACCTCGTGGCGGCTGTTCTTCTACGACAATGTCGCTCCCGACCTCGGCCGGCACGCCAGCCCGTCGGGGGAGGAGCTCCTGCCGATCCCCGCGCAGCTCGTCGACGAGCTCAACGAGGACATCGCCGGCCTGGACGACGCCCTGACCGAGTGCGGGGTGAACGTCCTGCGCCCAGCAGCGCCCGGCAAGGACGTCGGCATCCGCTCTCCGCACTGGGACGCACGGGCCACCCCGCCGCTCAACGTCCGCGACCAGAGCATCATCCTCGGCAAGACCATCGTGGAGACCGCGCCCCACGTGCGCGCCCGGATTTTCGAGAACGACCTGCTCAAGCCGGTCTTCTACCGCTACTACGAGGCCGGGGGCGCGAACTGGCTGACCATGCCCCGGCCCGCCCTGGCCCGCGACTCCCTCGACACCGGCTACTTCACCCGCCAGGGTCTCGACATCGCCCGCGCCACCGACGGCGAGACAGCCGGCGCGATCGAAGGCCTGGGCCTGGAGATGGTTTTCGACGGCGCGCAGTGCATGCGGCTGGGCCGCGACGTCCTGGTCAACGTCGCCAACCACAACCACGAACTCGCCCTGCGCTGGCTCCGGGACAACTTGCGCGACCTGCGGTTCCACCGTCTGGACGCCATGGCCGACAACCACATCGACAGCGTCCTGGTCCCGTTGCGCCCGGGCCTGATGCTGCTGCGCTCCCCGGAGTACCTGAAGTATCTGCCCGAGGCCATGCAGTCCTGGGATGTGATTTACGCCCCCGAGGCCGACGACATCAACTTCCCGGACTACACCGACCTTGGCTTCGTCATCCCCATCGGCAGCCGGTACATGGACATCAACCTCCTGTCCGTCGACGAGGACACCGTCATCGTCAACTCCCTCTACCCCGAACTGATCGACGTCCTGGAGCGCCGCGGATTCACCGTCGTCCCGGTCCGCCACCGGCACCGGCGGCTGTTCGGCGGCGGCTTCCACTGCTTCACGTTGGACACCGTCCGCCGCGGCGGCCCCGAGGACTACCTCATCTGACCCCGGGGCCCGGCCACCCGGACCCCTCCCTCGCAACCCCGATCACGTCAGCCTGCCTGACCGTCAGGAGATCCCAAATGAACACCTACGCCTGGCCGCCCGACCATGCCTTCTGGACCGGCACGTTCCCCGAGCACACCGCCGCCCGGACCACGCCCTACCTGTTCAAGGGAATCATCCCCGCCATCGCGGCCACCGCGGAGGACGTCCTGGCGGGGTTCGAGATCATCCGCCGGGCCCATGCCGCCGGCGCCGACATCAAGGCGCACGCGCGCGTCTACGTCGGCAAGGAACGTCGCGACGACCTCCTCCCCAAAGCGCTGACCGCCACCGCCTGGAGCGGGGACGCCAATGCCTTCGTGCCGTGGATGCAGGACCTCGTTGGCGCCGACCGGTTCAGCCTGGTCATCAACAACCTCGAGACGGTCAGCCCCACCCTGGCCGCCGGCCTCGGCACCTTCCTGAAGAGCCTCATCGACGGGTGGGGTCTGCCGCTGGGCGGCGCCGAACAAGTCGCCTTCGCTGGCAACTACGCCGGCACCGCCTTCGGAATCCACGAGGGTTACGAGGACGCCTTCCTCGTCCATCTCGGCCCCAACGCCAAGAACTTCTACTGCTGGCCCGCCGAGCAGTACGAGAAGCTCACCGGTGGCAAGGAGCCCACCTTCGGTGACTACCAGGCGCTGCTGGAGCAGGCCGAGCACTTCCTGCTGGAGCCGGGCGACGCGCTGTTCCTGCCCCGCCGGGTCTTCCACGTAGGCACCCAGGAGACGTTCTCCGTCTCGGTGGCCATGCCGCTCTACACCTACCCGTACGCGCAGATCCTGCAGAGCCGCATCATCCCGGACGTCCTCGCCCAGCTGGCCGGTGACGGGCCCGACGATCCGCTCAACGAACCCTCCGAGATGGCGGACTCGGCCGCGGGACCCGGTGCCGTCGCCGAGCGCCTGGCCGCCGTCGGCACATCCCTGCTGCACGTCGCCACCGGTCGAGTCCGCGGGGAGGCCCGCGAGCACGCCGAACAGCGGTGGGCCACGCTGCGCAGCAACGGAGGCTGGGAGCTGGTCGAGGGCGACCTCGCCCGCCAGGAAGCCGCAGACGCCTTCGACCCCCAGCAGGTCACGCCCGGCGCCGAGATCACCCTGATCGCCCCTTACCAGGTGACCACCATCCACGACAGCGTCGAATCCGTCCTGCTGCGCGGCCACCAGACGGGCATCGCCCTCGACGTCGCGGCCCTGGACCGGGACACCGTATCCGCGCTCAACGACGGCGCCACGATCGTCCTGCCCGACAACCAGGAACTCCTCACGGCCGTCCGGGCCCTGGGAGCCACCGGCGGCCTGCACCTGACCCCCCGCTCCGCCGACACGGAGGACACCGACGCATGACCCCCGACAACAGCCTCATCCACGCCTACCTCAAGACGAACCCCGAGACGCAGAGCGCCGTCCACGGCACTCTGCTCGGCCGGTTCACCTCCGGCAACGCCCTGGTCACGGCGCATCTGTCCCCGATGATCGACTGGGTCTACGGGAAGATCGCCGACCAAGTCGGCGCCGCCGAGCTCAACGAAGCCCAGGCCCGCATGTACATCGAGGAACTCTCGGTGTTCGCCCGCTACAACGCCCAGTTCCTCAAGGCGGCCGCCACCGGCGTGGAGGGCTTCTGCCCCGAGCTCGCGCACGAGCTGCGCCGCAACCATCTGGAGGAGGGCGGCGAGCGCGGCAAAGTGCCCGCGCACTACGTGCTCTACACCAACGCGCTCCTGTCCGACCTCGGGCTCCTGGTCAACGGCCACGTCCCCGCCCCCGAGACCGAGACACTGGTCAACCTGCACCAGTGGATGGTCGGCTCGCACATGCCCAGCCACATCGCCGGCGCCTACTACGCGACCGAGGCCGTGGCCATCGCCGAGACCGAGATCCTGCGGGACATCACCAACCGCTACGGCGAGCTGACCATCCAGCGCAGCGGCAGCGAGCTGAAGGCCCTGCACTACTACTACGAGCTCCACCTCGACGACGAGCACGAGGCCGCCCAGGTCGGCGGCCTCAGCGTCGAGGCCGCTCATATCGAGGGCCTGGCGAGGTTCATCAAGGAGAGTGAACTCTTCCACATCGACCTGCCGCAGGCCCTCGACGGCTTCCTGACGATTGCCGAGGGGATGACACACTGGTGGGCTCAACTCGCCCACCGCGCCCGGGAGATGAACTGATGAACGCCACCCCCGACATCGTCGCCGCAGCCCAGGGGCGCTCCGGCGGATGCCTGTGCGGACGGATCCGCTTCACCGTCAAGGGCAAGGCCGTCTACCCGCACACGTGCAGCTGTCCGCACTGCCAGAAGCTCGGCGGCGGGCCGATGATGTGGTGGGCCGGCTTCGCCCCGGACGATGTCACCTGGACCGGCGAGAGCGAGCCGACCTGGTTCGAGACGTTCGAGGGCGAGGCCAAGCGTGGCTTCTGCCCCAACTGCGGCAGCCGCCTCGCGGCGATCGACAGCGACGTCCCGGAGCTCGGCATCGTCGTCACGGCCCTGGACGACACCACCGGTCCCGACCTCGTCCCGGTCAACCAGTCCTTCCGCGACAACTCCGTGCACTGGCTGCCCCAGGTCCCGGACACCCAGAACAGTCCCGTCGGCTGACGCACGCGAGACCTCCGGGGGCCGGCGGCCTGACCTGCCGGCCCCCGGACCCCGTCCAGCCTGGGACCGTCTGCGCCGCGTCCGGCTTCGCCGTCCGACCCGTCCAGCATCAGTCCCAGGAGGACTCATCGTGCTCACCCCGCATGCCACCAGCGAATACGGCACCCTGCGCCACGTCGCCATGCGCTACGCCGGCGACGTCACCCCCGACCTCGACGGCCCCGACGTCCATCCCGTCCTGGCCCGCCAGAAGGCCACCAGCACCTGGAGGCCGTACACCCCAGCCACCGTCCGCGCCCAGCAGGACACCCTGATCCACCTGCTGCGCAGCCGCGACACGAAGGTGACCCTCCTCGACGAGGCGCCGGGCTGCTCGGTCCAGCACTACCCCCGCGACATCGCCGTCGTCATCGACCACGTCCTCGTCATGGCGCGCCTGAACTCCGAACACCGCCTTCCCGAGGCCGACGCGCTCGCCCCGCTCCTTGCCGACGTTCTCCATGTCGTCCACCTGGACCAGGGCACCATCGAGGGCGGTGACGTCATGCTGCACACCGGCATGGTCCTGGTCGGCCTCGGCGAGGAGACGTCCCCCACCGGCGTCCGGGCACTGCAGCGGGCACTGGCCCAACACGGCGTCGAACGCGAGGTCCGCCCGGTCCGCTTCGCCGTCGACGGCATCGTCCACCTCGACGACCACTTCACCATCGTCGCCCCCGACACCGCGCTCATCCACCGCGGCGCCTTCCCGCCCGGCCAACTGCGCTGGTTCGAGCAGCACTTCGACCTGGTCGACGTCAGCGACAACGAGGCCCGGGCCGTCCAGGCCAACGTCTTGGCGATCGCGCCAGGCACCGTGGTCGTCGCCGCGGGCAGCGACCGCATCGCCGCGCAGCTGACGGCGCGCGGGCTCGAGGTCCTCACCGTCGACTACTCAGAGGTCACCCGGATCCCCGGCTCCCTGCGCTGCACCACCCTGCCGCTGACCCGCGCCTGATCCGCTCCACTTCGCCCGGCCGCCGCGGCCCCCGCGCGGCCATACGTCCCCGACTCCTGGAGCTGCCGTGTCCGACCCGCTGCTGCCCTTGCTCCTCGCTGTCCCGGTCGTGGTCCTCGCCTGCCAGGCCGGCGGCCGCGCCGTCAGGCTGCTCGGCCAGCCGCCGGTCATCGGCGAGATCCTGGCCGGGATCCTGCTCGGCCCCTCGCTGCTCGGCTGGCTCGCCCCCAGCGTCCAGCACCACCTTCTTCCGCCCGCGGTCCTGCCCATCACTTCCGCGATGGGCAACCTCGGCCTCTTGGCGTTCCTCTTCCTCATAGGCCTGGAACTCGATCTCCGCTCCCTGGGTACCACCCGAGGCGCGGTCGTCGCCGTCAGCCTCAGCGGTGTCCTGCTCCCCATGGCCCTCGGCGCTGGCCTGGCCTCGGCCCTCTACCCGCACTTCGCGCCCCCCGGGGTCGGCCAGCTGCCGTTCACCCTGTTCGTCGCCGTCGCCCTGAGCATCACCGCCTTCCCAGTTCTCGCGCGGATCCTCGCCGACCGCGGCCTGGAGACAACGCCCCTGGGAACCTTCGCCCTGGCCTGCGCCGCCACCGACGACGCCCTCGCCTGGTGCCTGCTCACCGCCGCCGTCGCCCTGTCCACCTCCGGCACCGTCCTGTCGGCCCTGACCACCCTCGCCCTGACCGCCGCTTTTGCAGTCGGCCTCGCTCTCCTGCGGCCCGTGCTGCACGCCCTGCTCAAGCGTGCCGGACGCACCTCCGACGACCTCGTCCTGGTCCTGCTCTTCGCCGGACTGTGCCTCAGCGCCTACACCACCGACCAGATCGGCGTGCACCCGGCTTTCGGGGCCTTCCTGTTCGGCGCCGCCGCACCCCGCGGCCTCCTGGTCATCGAGCGCAGCGCCGCCCGCATCCGCGCCGTCGTCCTGCCGCTCCTGCTGCCGCTGTTCTTCGTCGACACCGGGCTGCACACCGACTTCTCCACACTGTCGGCCGGACAGTGGGGCTGGGGACCAGCGATCCTCGCGGTCGCCGTCATCGGCAAGTGGGGCGGGGCGGCCGGCGCAGCCCGGCTCACCGGCACCGACTGGCGCTGGTCGGCTGCGGTCGGCACGCTCATGAACTGCCGGGGCCTGAGCGAGCTCGTCGTGCTCGGCATCGGCCTCCAGATCGGCGTCATCACCGAGCCGCTGTTCACCCTCCTGGTGATCATGACCGTCATCACCACGGCCGCCACCGCCCCGGTACTCAAGCGCGTTGCCGGCGACGACCCGCGGATGGCCCCACCGAACCCGGCTGCGGATCCGCAGCACGACACCGCCAAGGGGGTCGCCGGATGACCCCGCCGCCGAACCCGGTCCTCAAAGCGGTCCTCAGCCGGCGCACTGCCGCCCGCCTGACCGAGCCTGCGCCAGACCGCGACGAACTGGAGCGCCTCGTCCAGGCCGCGGCCACCGCACCCGACCACGGACGACTGCGGCCCTGGCGGCTGGTCCCAGTGTCCGGAGACGAGCGGGCCCGACTCGGGGACGCGCTCGGCGAAGCCGCCACCTCACCAGAGCAGGCCCGCCGCGCCGCCGCGAAGCCTCATCGCGCGCCCCTGCTCCTGTCGATCGTGCACTGCCCCTTTCCCGACCACCCGAAGGTCCCGGACTGGGCACAACTGGCCGCCACCACCGCTATGGTGACGACACTGTCGCTGCTCCTGCACAGCCACGGCTGGGGTTCGATCTGGCGTACTGGTGCGGGCGTGCATGCGCCCCAGGTCCGCAAGTACCTCGGCCTCGCCGACGGTGAGCAACTGCTCGGCTGGCTGTACACCGGCACCTGTTCCACCTCCGGCGCCGTCCCTGAACGACCGCCGCTCGACCCCACAACCAAGATCACCTGGCTCGACAAAGCCAACGGCTGAGACCTCTACACATCCCCCGGCTCGGCAGAACGACCTGACAGCCACGCCCTGGCGCAAACCGAGCACCGGACAGGCAGGAGTACCACGGCTGATGGGCAGGACCAGTCGCAAACGTATTTCGGCACGAGCTGACGTGCTCGCCCGGGGCCAGGACAGGCGACCACCCGCGGATCATGTCCTAGAACCCTCGACCGGCCACAAACTCCCGGGGCGACGAGCCAGGGCCTAGAAATCGTGGAGTGGCTCTTCGGCACTAAGTCGGCTGAGACGTTCAGTGAGCCGCCGACTCATCAAATGCTGCGAAAGCTGGGCGGCACGCCGCGCCAGAACCCCGTGCTCGGCGACATCACCGCGCTGACGAGCCAACTCGGCGCCGGTGATTAGGAGTTCGACGGTGTCGCGAGTTCGGTCAGAGGGAAGGATCGACGCTTCCTTTAGCGCCTGTACTCCCTGCTCAGCCAGCTCGGCCACTGAGAACGCCCACGCCGCCTGCCCCTCCAACTCGCGGCGGTCGAACCACTCCAGCCAGGCCGGACCTGTGCCGCTCTGAGCGCGGCTGAAGAATTCACGGGCCCGCTTCACCGCGGCCACAACATGGTCAGGTTTTCCGTTGAGCGCCCATGCGCGAGCCTCAGTCACGCACGCATAAGCCCTGACCAGCCCGGGGGCTCCCTCAGCTGCCAATACCGCACTCCGCGCATGAGCCAGGACATCCGCCTGGCCGCCCTGCGTGGCGGCCAGGCGGGCCTGGTGGATATGGACCCGGGTGATGCGGGAGCGGTCGCCGATCGCCTGGGCCAGCCGCATCGCCTGGAGGTCGTAACGCTGCGCCAACCCAGGGAGCTGATCGTCATAGGCCATCGAGGCCATCGCGAGGACCGCATCCACCACGCTGCCGTAGAGCCTACGCCCGGTCCGTGCGGAGAAGGTCCCGTTCAGCATTGGTGCAGCATGCGTGTCCATCATTGAAGCGAACACGCCGCGAAACTTGCCGCCGCCGTGCTGGGAGTCCAACTTGCCGTACAGCCGCGTTTGTTCGTCCAACAGGTCGATATCCGCAGCGGTGACCTTGTGCGGCCCACATCCACCGATGACGGCGTCCGCGGGCATCACGAGCGCCTCTCGCGAGGCGGGTCCGAACACGCTCGCCGAGAAGGCGCTCTTGACGACGCTGCGCCGGCGCATGGCGTCCAGGGCCCATAGCTTCGACAGCATTCGCACGGCGTGGCTTACATCTAGGTACTCCAGCGACTGTGCCGCGACCAGATCCGTGTCGGCTGGCCACCCAAGGCTCTCGGGGGTGACCTGCTTGAGAAGAGCGGAAGAGAGCACGTGACAAGCGACGGCCGCGAGGGCCGGGCTCGGTGTGGTCTCGCCCGAACACCATCTGGCAGCCGTGCTAGGGCTGACCGTGTTCGGCAGCCCCACTGCCTCGCAACGCTTGAACACCCGATGTGCGAAGCCCCTGATTGACCAGCCCAACTGCTCCAGATGCTTGGCCAGCGCCTCGTTGCGACTACAGTCGCTTGCCCCGCGGGAGTGCGCCATCACCTTCACCTTCGTCGTTGTGAGAGCTGTAGCCGAAGCGGCCGCGCGTTGGCTGCACACCCGGGCCGTGCGGAGTCGAACAGGAGCGGTAAGGGCCGAAAGGCGGGGCCCTCGGCTTGTTCGTCGTCCGATCGATGAGAGCTCCGGCATAGGAGGCGGTCTCCTTGAGCCGTCACGACGGGACTTCGTGATGGCGACGCTCGGCGCCCCGGCATCGCAGTTGGACCTCACAGCGCTTAAGCAGACTGTGAATTGCCCCGTAGGACCGGGTCGTTGCCGCACAGATGTCTTTGATCGCGGCCTTGCGCTCTTTGTAGGCTGCGACGACCTTCGTCTGGAACTCGTGAGCCTCCTGTCCCTGCAGGCGGCGGTGTTTTGGGACGACGGGCAGGTCGAGTGGAGGATCGAATCGGGTCAGGCGCTCCGTCCCAGCCGGGATGGACGTGTTCAATGGCACAGGGACTCCGCTGACGGATGCGCCGGGCAAGGGACAAACATCAGGTGTTGCTGCAGGCTGAGGGCTGGCCTGACGCGAGGGAGTGTTGCCTTGGGCGATCACGACGCCGGTCGAGGTGGTCATGTGCCTGTCTCCTTGGAGGTGTTCGGGACGGCAGATTGGAGCGGAACGGTGCAGCAGATCAGCGGCTCTAAATGGTGGGCTAGCGCTCGGAGCTGCAGGAGTGCCAGCTGCCGTCCACCCTTCTCCTTGGCGGGGCGAACGAACTGCCATCCACAGACGCTCATGAGGTGGTCGAGCAGGTGCATGCGCATCGTGTCGTTGCGCGAGGGTGCGCCCGACGGAACCTCGCAGCGCACCCACGCCACGCCGAGGCGGGCGGCAAAGTCCGTTGCCCACAGCGTCATGAGACGGCCGACCAGGTCGGTCTTGCGGTCGGGTGCGGTGTAGGCAAGGGATACCAGCAGGGTGGGTTCGTAGATGTCGGCTTCCCAGTGCGGGAGGGTCGGCTGGCGATTCAGCCGCATGCACCCGACGGGATGCCCGTTCTCAAACAGGGCAACCGAGTCCACCCCTTGTTCCCGGTACAAGGCGGCCGGATCGCCCGGGTAGGGCGGGGTAAGCCACCGGTCATTGAGCCATCTGATGCGCTGCTCGACGAGCTCGGCGACCGCGTCACGGTCTTGTTCGGTCAACAGTGGACGCATCTCGTATGGCGGGTGACGGGCGTCCTGTGTTCCTGTTACCACGACATTGGCACCGGAAGTCGGATGGTGCTCCGCATGGGTCGCGGTTCCGGTCACCGCGCCGCTCCGTCGGTCTCGTTCCGGGCGTCGCCGGCGCTGGCGGACTTGCTGTCGCGTGCGCCGAGAAAGCCCCACGCGTGGCAGAGGCCGATCAAGTGGGTGTCGTTGTCGGCCCCTGCCTTGGCAACCAGGACCTTGATCGACGGACGGACCTCGGCCTCAGGGAGCCTCGCCAACCGGGCGATGTCGTGGGTTTCTGGGTGCAGAGCGAGAGCTTGCAGGAGCCGCCGCTCGGCGAGGGTGAATTCGGGGCTATCGGCGCGTGCCGGGGGCGGGTCGATCTGCCCGCTGACCAGCACAGCATGTGCACGGGCGGGCCTGCCAGTTCTGCTGGTGATCTGGAACTTCCGGCCGATGCTGCCGACGTGGCCGGCGAAGGTGCTAGTGCTCATTCCTAGGTCCTGCGCGCCTTGGATGTTGGAAGCGCCTGTGAGGAGGACTTCAGCAACCCGCTTTTCAGCACGGGTGAGTTGGGTGAGCGCGGCAGTGGTCGGAATCTTGACAGGCATCAGGCACTTCCGGTCGTGGGCTGAAGCAGAACGGGAAGGCCGCCAGGATGTGTCCCCCGGCCCACGACCGTCGGGGGGCAGCCCACGGTCCGGGCCGGCCCACCACTCGCGGGCCCGTCTAAGGGGTGGGGAACTCGCTCACGCGACATGGAAACGGTCGAAGCCCCGTGGAAGAAGGGGGAATTGGCGGCCCCGGAACTGCGGGGAGGAGAGACGACAGCGGGGAAGTCGGCATCGTCGGGTGGTTGGAGCGTCTGAAGCGCGGCGTGCAGCAGCAGCGGCGCGGTGAAGGCGCGCAAGCGCTCGTTGCCCATCCGTGCCCAGCGCAGGTGCTGCCCGGCGCCTGCGGAGACCGGTGGCAGGCAGAGGAGACCGCTGTCCAGGTGCTGGATGGGCTGCGGCCAATTCAGCCCACACCCTGAGCCGGGAGGAAGGATCAGTACCCAGTTGCCCATGTGGGCGACCGCGGCCCCCACCGGATGCGGCCTGTAGCGGTCAAGGAGTTGGACGAGCCGGAGGGCTTGGATCATGGGTACAACTGCGGCATCGAAGCCGTCACCCAGTCGCACTTCCACGGGCTGGTTGGAGCGGTGGACGGTGGGAAACAACTGAGCCAGGGTGGGGTTCATGCAGCCATCACCGGAACCTTCGCCGACTCCAGCTGATGCAGCAAGAGGGCACTGTCGACGAGGCCGATGTGGCTGAACGCCTGGGGGAAATTGCCCAGTTGCTGACCAGCCACCGGGTCGTACTCCTCCGCCAGCAGGCCGAGGTCATTGCATAGGGACAGCAGCCGCTCGAACAGCACCCCCGCTTCGTCCAGGCAGCCGATCAGGGCCAGGGCATCCACCATCCAGAACGAGCAGATCAGGAACGTTCCCTCGCCCCCGGGCAGGCCGTCCAGGCCCGCTTGCGTGCCCTCGGTCGGGTAGCGCTGGACGAATCCTTGGGGTGTCGACAGCTCGCTCCGGACAGCGGCGATGGTGCCGACGACGCGTGGGTCATCCGGCGGGAGGAAGCCGACCCGCGGGATCAGTAGGAGGGAGGCGTCCAACTCGTCCGAGCCGTAGGACTGGGTGAACGTATTGCGACTCTGGTCGTAGCCCTTGGTGCATACGTCGTGGTGGATGGCGTCACGTAACACCACCAGCTCCTCCAGGTCTGCCAATGGCATCACGCCGGCCTGGATCAGCTTGATGGTGCGGTCGACGGCCACCCACGCCATGACCTTGGAGTGGACGAATTGCCGGCGTGGGCCGCGTACCTCCCAGATGCCCTCGTCGGGCTGGTTCCAGTGGTCTTTCAGGTACGTGACCAGCCGCAACTGGAGGGCGGCGGTGTCTCCGCATGGGGCAAGGCCGCTCTGGTGGGCGACGAACAACGCCTCGCAGACCTCGCCGTACACGTCCAGTTGAAGTTGGCCGGCGGCGCCGTTGCCCACCCGGACCGGGGCAGATCCCGCGTAACCAGGCAGCCACGGGAGCACGCGCTCGGTGAGGTCACGCTCGCCGAGGATGCTGTACATGATCTGCAATTCGTCCGGATCGCCAGCGACCGCCTTGAGTAGCCAGTTCCGCCAGGCGCGCGCTTCGTCGCGGTACCCGGTGCGCAGCAGGGCGTTCAGGGTGATCGCAGAGTCGCGCAGCCAACAGAACCGGTAGTCCCAGTTCCGTACGCCTCCGACCTCCTCGGGCAGCGATGTGGTGGGCGCTGCGACAATCCCCCCTGTCGGGGCGTAGGTGAGTGCCTTCAACGTGATTAGTGAACGGATCACGGATTCGCGCCATGGGCCGTCGTAGCTGCACTGTCCGGCCCAATCAGCCCAGAACTTCTCGGCGTTCTCCAGCTCCTCCCACGGGTCGAGCTTCGGGGGGACGCTCAATGTGTACGCGGACTGCCAGGTGAGAGTGAAGGTAACGCGCTCGCCGGGGCCCACCGCGAAATCTGCGAAGGTCGTCTTCCCGTCGTTGTACGTCTCGGCGTCCGTGTCGAGCCACATCGCGTCGGGCCCGGCGAGCGCGACCGGACGTCCGTCGATCTGCTGGAGCCAGGGGGTCACGCGGCCATAGCCGAAGCTCATCCGCAGGGCAGACTGCATGGCCACGTAGCCGCTGACACCCTCAACGATCCGGATCAGCTGCGGCGCGTGACCGTCACGAGGCGGCATGAAATCGATGATCCGGACCGTTCCGGTCGGTGTATCCCACTCCATCTCCAGAATGAGTGATTCGCCGCGGTAGCGGCGGCGGGTGCTGGGCGGTTGGGTCTCGTTCGTGTCACAGACGGGGCCTAAGCGCCAGGAGCCGTGCTCTTCGGTTCCGAGCAGTCCGGCGAAGACGGCGCTCGAATCGAAGCGAGGCAGGCATAGCCAGTCGGCTGTGCCATCCCGGCAAACCAGCGTGGCGGTCTGCATGTCGCCGATGAGCGCGTAGTCCTCGATGCGACGGCTGGTCATATGTTCCATCTCTGGGAGGAGGCGCCCGGAGAGCCCGGGCAGGCGGGCGGAAGTGCTCACGGCTGTCGTTTCCCGCTGGCGAAGCGCGGCCTGGTCAGGGTCGCGGGGACAGGTAGCCTCCCCGCGGATACCAAGACCATCGAAGCGTGGAGGCATCGCTGCCCCTCGCAGACGGCGGGGGCAACTTCAAGTCGTTCCCACCGTCCCCACCGTCCCCTTCGGCGTGGGCGTGCTGGGATTCGTGCTGGCCCGAGGGACGTGAAGGAGGGATCGGCAGGCCCCTCCGAGCCGAGCTGGTCAAGGACTTCCTCTACGGACTGCGCGAAGTGGCGCAGGTGGACCCGAGCGGTCATGTAATCCGCGGAGGCATCTTCTTCCGCCAGCCGTTGTGCTTCGGCAAGGGCTTTGTAGAGCGAATTGTTGGTTGTGCCCCGGACTGCTGTGAGCGGTCCGAGCTGCATGAGATGTCCACGTTGCAGCATCGCCAGGTCGGTGACGTCCTGTGCGCAGTCGAGGACGGGTGCCTCTTCATCAAGGACCAGCGCGACAGTCTCCTCAGCCGCACGTGTCGCGAGTCGGCGAGATGAACTGCCCGCGGAGTTGTGAGTCACGATCCTGCTGCATCGTCGGACGTTCATGACAGCGGCGCCCTTCGGCCGCGGGGAGCGTCGAGCTCGAGCCAGACCGTTTTGCCAGAGCCGTCGGGTTCCGTGGTGGCCCCCCAGCGGTCCGCGACCGCGTCAACGAGGCGAAGTCCGCGTCCGTCTTCGCAGTCCACGCTGGCGTGCCGGCGGTGCGGAACCTCGGGCGAGGGGTCCGTCACGGTCACCCACAACTCGGTCGGGGTGCACCAAGCCGTCAAGGTCACTTTGTGCGTGCCGGAGGCGATGCCCCGGCAGCCATGCTTCACCGCATTGGTGAGGAGTTCCTGGGCCGCAAGCGCTACATCGTCGGCGATGGGCTCAAGCCCCCAGTCCAGGAGTCTCGCGCGAAGATCGCGACGTGCTGCCCGGACAGCAGTCAGGTCTGCCGCCAGCGTGGTCTGCAAATGTGGAGAGGATCCGCTCGGATGGACTGAGTCGGAAGTCGTCCTTCCGCCGGCGTCATAATCCATCAACACCGCACATCCTTCTCGGGAGTCGAGGTAGACCCCGTAGCCAGGGCCACTGCGGGCCGCAAGGGACCGCCCAGCATCCGGCGAGCGCCTCGTCCGCTGTTGGAGTTGGTTCATCAGCAGTTCCTCCTCGCCGCGATCGAAAGCGACGTGGGTACGCAGAGGGGCGCCGGCCTGTGGTGATGAGTGGCCGATTTCCTAGCTGCGTACGGCTGTTGGGGAATATCGTCTTGCAGAGCGAACCGTGAATTGAGGCCTGCGGGTATCCCGCCGATGCCACAGGCACTGCTAACGCTGCTAAAGATCGTTTCCTGAACGGGGGCCGCGACATGGCGCGGACACGTAACAACTTGTTGGCAGCCGTCATCCGCGAAGTGGGCTGGTCGCAGGAACAAGTGGCCGCCCACTTCCGACGCGTGGCCGCCGAGTGTGGCGCCCCTGATCTGCTGCGAGTGACTCGCTCGCACATCTCTCAGTGGGTCCTGGGGTCCATACCGGAAGGCCAGGCGCCCCGTATCTTGAGCGAGACGCTCTCGCGAGGAGTGGGGCGCGTCGTCACACTGGCGCAGATCGGGCTCGCCCCGGCGGAAGCGGTGATGCCGACGACGCCCGGCTGGGACGTCGAGACGGTGGCCGCGCTGGTAGACCTCAGGGACAACATGAACATGAATCGTCGACAGGTGCTGACCACGTCGGCCTACTCTGCCGTCGGGACCGCACTGCCCCCAGAGAGCTGGTGGAACGAGACCCTTCGACGCGCCCAGAGCCGCGGTTCGGTTTCCCGAACGACCGTCACAGCCACACATGTTGAAGCCGTTCACGAGGCCATGCGGTTCTTTTCCCAGCAGGATCAGCGCCTGGGCGGCCAAGCCGGCCGAGCAGCACTGATCACCTATATCAAGAACGACGTCGCTGGCTACCTCGCACGCCGCTTCCCATCCGAGACGGTGCGATGCGCGCTCTTTGCCGCAGCTGCTGAACTGGTCTACCTCGCCGGCTGGACGGCATTCGATTCCGGCGACCATGGCGCGGCCCAGGCCTACTTCAACCTCGCCTTCCGCATGTCCGCCGAGGCTGATGACGCCCCCCTTGCCGGGCACATCCTTCGCGCCGCAGCCCACCAGGCCGTCGACCTCGGTCACCCCACGCGCGCACTCGAGCTGGCCGAAGGGTCTCTCGCACAGCGCCGCTACACATCGGCTAGCCCCCGCGAGAAGGCCCTCCTTGGAGTCGTTCACGCCCGGGCCCTCGCTGCGGCGCAGAGGAAGCCAGAAGCTCGAGCAGCACTGCGCCGAGCCGAGCACGACCTGAGCAACGCCAACGCGGCGGAGGCTCCGGCCCGCGTCTTCTTCTTCTCGGAGGCGAGCCTCGCCCACGAGACCGCCTGCACGCTGCGCGACTTGGGCGACTTGAAGAGCGCACAGACCGAATTTCAGCGCAGCGTTCGAACCCGTGCGCTTCCCTTCGCACGAACGCATGCCGTGACGCTCGGGTACCTGGGAGACGTCCAGGTGCGTCAGGGCAATGTCGAGGCAGCGTGCGCAACCTGGTCCCACGCCCTCGACACGATGGACGGCATCCAGTCCGGCCGGGTCCGCGACACCGTGGTCCAGATGCGTCGTGCTCTCTCTCCGGTACGGGCCCGCGGCGGCCGCACGGCCACCGAGCTCGACCAGCGCGCTCAGGCAGTCCTCCGCGGCGTAGGCTGACCGCGCCATGGCGAGTGAGGTGCCCGACACATCTCCTCGCGGAGCATCACGACCAAAGAGAACGAAGGGGAATCTGTGTCTCCACACTCCATCGAAGTCCCAGTGATCGGCAGAGTCGTTGGCGGCCACGCCGGACGCCTGGACGACTACAAGGGAGACGTGGAGTCGATCATCCGTCTCCGACCGGAGTACCCCGTCGAGACGCTGAAAGGAATCGAGGAATTCTCGCACCTGCAGGTCATCTGGTTCTTCAGCGAGGGGTCGCCAGACGATGTTGCGCTGCATGCACGTAGCCCTCGCGACAACCCGGCTTGGCCAGCAACGGGAACCTTCGTGCACCACAATCATCGTCGCCCGCCGCGCTTGGGAACGTCGTTTCCCAGGCTGCTGCGCGTCAACGGTCTCGATCTGCATGTGACGGACCTGGACGCAGATGACGGAACACCTGTTGTTGACCTTGTAGCTGTGTTCAAGGAGATGCTTCCGCGCAGCGTCGTTACGCAGCCGACTTGGCCGACCGAGATGCTGGAGAAGTACTGGGCACCGGCAAGCGACCGACCGCAGTAGACGCACATCGCCACGCACCCTCGCGCAACTGGACGCAGAGCACATGACTGCTGCCAGCAACCTGCCTCTTCCTCGCCTCACCGCGGCAACGCAAACGCGATCGACTCCGAGCTCGTACTCACGAAGAGGCCGCGAGGCGCCAAGGAAACTTGCTTCGTCGACGGTTGCCGCCGCGCTTCGCACCGTCGGCGCATCGCGTCCGACCAGGAGCACGGGCGCTGGCACGGTTCCAAACACCAAGGCCCCCTGCAAAGTTGCGTCGGCGGACATCGCACTCAGGCCGCTGTCTGATCGTTCTGCGGCCGTGGCAAGAGTCTGGGGTCGACATAGATCGACATGCATCGCTGAGGCGATATCGCTACAGCGATATCGATCTGCGCATAGCTCGAACTATGAGTGAGTTCGCCTAACTCGGTACGACAGGTGCTGCCATGAAGATGCCGATCCGCGTGTGCGGCAGGTGCGGGAACGCACTGAGTCAGTACAACCCCGACCTTGTGTGCGCGCCCTGCTCACGGGCCGGAACCGTGCCCACGGTCCCTGACCGGGCGTGGCGCGACGATCAGGTACAACGAGCCCTGGCTGCTTGGGACTTCGGTGAGCTACTTCGCTTGCTACGTCGTCGTTCTGGGCTGTCCCAGATGGACTTACGCGCCCTAACCGGGCTCACTCAGTCCTACATTTCCGACCTTGAGAACGGCCGCAAGCAGCTCGGAAGCCGCGACTCCATCATCGATCTGCTCAACGGACTTGGCCTTCCCTCGGACTTGCGACCGCTTCTCCTCACGCCGCTTTGGGACCGGGATCGGTCAACGGTTTCGGACACACTCGATCCCGCGATGCCGTGGACAGCGGACCGTATGGTGACGTCACTTGAAGTTGCTGTCGGAGGTCCCATGAAGCGTCGAAGCGTGCTGACCGCCTTGAGCGGAGCCGGTCTTACTCAAAGCATCCTGCAGTCGGCCATTGCCCCTAGGGAGGCGCTGGCCGCGGGCCCTCGCGACGGAACGCGGGTGACCATTCCGCTCCTCGCCTCACTGCAGACCACTACAGACGCACTGAGGCAGCTGGACGCGAGCAGCGGCAGCGGAACTCTGGCCAGTACTGCCAAGCAGCACCTGCAGGTCCTGCTAGGGCTGATGAAGACCGGAACTTTCGACGAACGGACGGGCCAACGGCTCGCGGCAGTAACCGCCGATACAGCCATCCAGACCGGCTGGTACACGTTCGATGGCGGCAAGCACGAAGAGGCCCAACGCTTCTTTCTGGGCGCACTGCGTGCAGCTCACGCATCGGCGGACTCAAGACTCCGCGCGGCCGCACTCTCCTTCCTGGCCATCCACGGCTACTCGGTCGGTGACCCCCGCGAAGCGGTAACCGCGGCGCGGACAGCGCGCCAGATCATCAGTGATCAGGACGCGCCAGCGCTTCACGCCATGCTCCTTACACGGCAAGCCAGGGGCCACGCTCGCCTCCGCGAGGAGCGCCACGCGCTGGCGGCCTTGGAGGAAGCGGAAGCGCTGTGCGCCAAAGGACCCGGCGAGGACGACCCGCACTGGCTGTACTGGATCAATCCCGGCGAGATCCTCGGCCAACGTGGCAGCTGTTTCCTTGAACTAGGCCGTCCCATCGATGCCGCCACCGCCTTCGCGGCAGCCCGCGGCATGCTAAGCCGAGACGAAACGCGCACGAGGGCCCAGTTCCTCTCCCGCGCAGCAACAGCGCAGATGCGAGCGGGTGACGCCGACGCCGGCTGCGCTACCGGACAGGAGGTACTCACCATGGTGGACGGAATCCAGTCCGCTCGTCTCGACGAACACCTGGGCTCGATGCTGCGCGAGGCTCGGCAGTTCAACAGCGCGGCGCCCGCAGGTCAGCTCCTCGACCGGGGCGAAGCTCTCCTCAAGGATCGGGCTCGCGTGTGATCTTGGTTCTCTGGGACATCGATCGGACGCTGCTATACGTCGGTGACACCGACCGCTTGGTGTACCGCGAGGTGTTCCGCAAAATAGTCGGCCGTAGCGCACAGCAACTCCCCGCCAGAGGGACCGGCGTCACCATGCCGCTTGCGGTGCGAGAACTCCTATCCGCCAACGGAGTCCCCGAATCGGAGATCGATCACCTCGCCGACCTGATGGTTGACCACCTGCCCGGACAGCTCAATCGGCATCGCGAGGCATTGCGTTGCGACGGACACCTGATGCCAGGAGCTGTCGAAGCCCTCGTGGCCGTTCGTCACGCGCAACTACTCGTCCCGACGGTTGTCACCGGCAACCTCAGAGCGAGTGCAGAGATCAAACTGTCCGCTTTCTCCCTCCAGGACTACGTCGACACGACCGTAGGAGGGTATGCCTCCGACGACTCCCATCGGCCTGCCCTGGTGCGCATTGCCCAGGCCAGGGCGGAGGCGGTTTACGGCCACGCTTTCAGCCGTGAGAACACTGTCATCATCGGTGACTCTCTCCAGGACGTCCGTACTGGACAAGAGGGAGGGGCGAGAGTCGTCGGGGTTGCTTCGGGAACGACCTCGGCTGAGCATTTGATCGCCGAAGGAGCCGACCACGTGATGCCGGATCTGACGGATGCAGGACGACTCGTGGAACTGATCCACGCGATCGCAGGGCGTGTCGCGTAGTAGAGGTTGGCTGGGCAAGCTCGCTCGTGACCCTTCATGGTCTGCCCGCAGGCGAACGACTGGCTGGACAACTCGCTTGCTGTGCTCGCTGTTGGGAGCCTGGTTCCCGAACCTCGAGAAGAGCAGCCGCTTCCCGCGCCCGAGTCGCCGCCAAGGTGGTGACGCACGGCTGTGAAACGCCCCAACCCCCCGCTGCGACCAGCAGGAGGGGGGAGAGGCCGGAAGCCGCCTGACCAGTGAGTGAGCCATACGCCCGGCCTGGTCACGGGCTTTGTTACAAGCCGTTGGCCAGCCACGATTACAAAGGCCCGGTCTGGCCTTGTCATATGAGCGTTCCCTACGCTGAGACCGGACTGGGCAGCAGAACTATGAATACAGCGCCGGTGGAACACCCGTCCCCGGTGAGCAGCTAGTCGAAGTCAGGAGCCGAGCATGGTGATGGCCACCCTTGGGGAGGTCGTCGCGGTCTACCGGACCCGAGCCGCTCTCGATCCCTCACAGGTGGCAGAGCGGGCAGGAATCTCCGTAGCCCAGTACCTGGCTCTCGAACGGGGCACCGCTTGGCCGGGCATCGCCGTGGTCGAGGCCGTGGTCGACGCCCTCGAAATCCCCGACAGCCAGCGTGCCCGCCTGGCGCTGGCCAGCGCTCCACTGGACAAGTACCTGCAGCGCATGCTGCATGGCTATGACATTCCTGCACTCATCGTGGACAGCACATGGTGCACGGTGGAGGCCAACAGTTTCGCCCGGGCACTGCTGCCCGACTCGGCTCTGCCGGGGTGGAACCTGATGCGCTGGATCCTGCTCGATCGCAATGCACAGCGACGACTAGCCAACTGGGACGACGTTGCCGGAGGCTTCGCCAGAGTGCTTCGCGATGGCAGCACAGCTGCTCCTGACAACGCGGAGCTACGCCACATCCGTGATGACGCCGACCAACTACAGCTGGTCGGCGCGCCCTCGACGGACTGCCTCGACGGGCAGGTATTCGTCTGGCGCACGGACAGCGGTCGCTACGCGATCTCCGCCTGTCTGGTCACCGTTCCCAGCGGGCGACCGGACCTGAGGCAGCTCACCTTCGTTCCCAGAAGCACCCAGTCCGTGCCTGTCTTCGTGAGCGCACAGGCGCCTCCCACACCCTGGGAGGGGCTCCTGCTCGCAGATCTGCTGTCCTGCGGCCTGTGCGGTCTGCTCCTGACGGGCGGCGGCCAACCAACTGCCTTCAGCTGTGCCACGGGGTGCCTGCCTGAGCTCCCCGCGGACGAGCTGGAGATCCGCATCTCCGAGCAGGTGCTGCCGCGTGCGTTCCCGCCTCAGGCCTGTCGCGAGCTGGGTGTCGCACAGGAGATCCTCGCGGCCGACGGAGTCGAGATGGACCTGAATGTGCCCGTCTCACCCAAGCACGCGCTGCATCAGTGGCAGCGCTCGATGACCAGCACTCAGCGCCGGGGCATTCTCACCACGACCTTGAAATCAGTGAAGGTCTACCCGGCATTGATTTCAGCGGCATCCCCCGAGGTTGACCTCGCTTACACCTGGCGGGACCCAACCTGCCCGTGACAGTGGACCTGCCGGCATGTGATCCCCAGTTGTCAGTATGAATCCCGGTGACAGTCGTATCCCTATTTCGCTGCCGCGGATCGAGGGAGACCAGCAGCGCCTGCAGGACTGTGGTCGGCCCGGCCGCCGCGCTGCGCGTCGCGCCTGTTGCTCGCGCACCCACCTCTCGAAGCAGGCCACCGCCTTTCCCCACCTCAATCGCGTGTCCGCTGCAGCAGCCCGGAGGAGCCCCGCGGCGCGGCAAGCCACCGCGCCCCATGCCTGCGGAACTCGCGGGCCGTGCGACCGTCGGCGCTAGCGCTGCGCTGGCGAGGTCAGGATGAACCTGACGCTAGCGAAAGGGAGTTGCACCGCTCGTGATCCGGGCGCGTGATGCTGCACAGTGCAGCGGCCCTCACATTCCCAGCTGGATCTGTTCGTATTCGTGGAGCACGGTGGCGTAGCCGTCCTGCAGCGTGCGGGTGAGCCGGTGGAGGCTGTTGACCTTCTCGTAGAACTGCACGTTCTCCTGCACCGGCCGTGCGAGCGTGCTGTTGGAAGCATTGCCGATCAGGGCGTACCGGTACGCGTCGCCGTACTCGTCCTCGCTGTCCAATTGGACCAAGACGCTCATGGTCTTTGAATCAAGAGATCGTTCCTGACAGCCGTCCAAGTGCCCCACATAGGTGTTCAGGCGTTCAGCCAGCTTCTTGATGTTGTGGGTCTGGAGCTTCTTGTTCACCTTGTCGGCTCTGAGGTTCTCGTCACCGTCATAGCCGCAGCGCAGGGCGCAACGTGCCGTCAGGCGGATCAGCCACTTCAGTGTGAGTTCGATGCTGTGCCGGTAGAGGTAAAGGGTGGGGATGACCAGCCCGTCGTCCGGCTGTGCCAAAAAGCTCCGGGCCGTGGTCTCAGCCGCCGCGGCGTAGCCGCAGGCGATAGTGAAGTCGTCCTCGCTTGTACCGCCGAGTACAGCGATCTCGTGGGCCGGCTGGGCTGGGCGAGGCAGGTTCAATACATCGTCGTCACTGTCGTTCATGCCCGCCAGGGTGCGGTTGCCCAGCTATGGGCGGCAAGCGAATAACCTGACCATATGTTCGCTGTAGCGCCATGGGGTGCGGATCGAACACTTGCGCTAATACCGGGGTATGGTGGATACCTGAAGAGGTGCAGGCCGGGCAGGGGGTGCGCGAGCGACAGGAGGTGCGAGGCGATGGATTTACTCACGTGCACACCGCCTCCGGGTACTCGGCGCGCTACGGGGCCTCTCATCCCCGGGACCTGGTGGCCCGGGCGGCGGAGCGCGGGATGAGCGCCCTCGCGCTCACCGACCGCGACTGCGTCACCGGGGCGATCCGCTTCGTGAAGGCCTGTGCCGCCCACGGCGTGCGGCCCATCTTGGGCGTCGACCTCGCCGTCGACGCCCAAGCTCCTGCCGATCCTGACCGCAGGCGTCGTACGCCGGTGAGGGGCGGGGCGCACGTCGTCGAGCCGCTTCTGCGGGTCACCCTGCTCGCGCAGACGAAGGAGGGCTGGGCGCGGTTGTGCCGGCTGGTGTCCGCCGCGCACGCTGCGGCCGCGGGCGGTCCTCCGGTGCTGCCCCTGTCCTCGCTCGCAGAGCACGCCGGGCCGGGCCTGGTCGTGCTGCTCGGCCCGATGTCCGAACCGGTGCGCGCCCTGATCGCCGGCCGGCCGGACATCGCTGAGCAGCTGCTCGTTCCGTGGCGGGCGCTGTTCGGCGAGGGGCTGCGCCTGGAGTGCGTGTACTACGGACTGTCGGGGACCGGACCCGGGTCGCTGCGGCTGGCGGCGCGCACGCTGCAGCTGGCCGACCGTACAGGCGTGGCGGCGGTGGTGACCAACGCGGTCCGGTATGCCGACGCCGCCCAGTATCGGCTCGCGGACGTGCTGGACTCGGCCCGGCTGCTGCGGCCGATTGACTTCCGTCGCCCGGGCCGGCTCGATCCGGGCGAGCGGTGGCTGAAGGGGCCCGCGGCCATGGCCGAGGTCGCCGGGCAGATCGCGGACGCGGTCGGCGCGGGAGCGCAGCGCGCAGACCGGCTGCTCGCGGAGACTGCGGCGACCGCCGCGTCCTGCACTCTCGATCCGGTGGCCGACCTCCAGCTGGGGCAGCCTCACTTCCCCGAGCCCGAGGTCATCGGTGCCGGCGGCGGCGCGGGGGAGGCGGACCGGCTGCTGCGCGAGCGGTGCGAGGCCGGGCTGATCCAACGCGGCCTGGGCCGGGACCCTGCCGCCCGGGAGCGGATGGGCGAGGAACTCGCGGTCATTTCTCAGCTCGGTTATGCCACCTACTTCCTCACCGTCGCCACGATCGTCGCGGACGTGCGGGAGATGGGTATTCGGGTCGCGGCGCGTGGCTCCGGTGCCGGGTCCATGGTCAACCACCTGTTGCATATCGCCACCGCCAACCCACTCGATCATCACCTGTTGATGGAACGCTTCCTCAGCGTGCGGCGTACGTCGTTGCCGGACATCGACATCGATGTGGAGTCCGCTCGCCGATTGGAGGTCTACGACAAGATTTTCGACCGGTTCGGAGCCGAACGGGTCGCGGTGACGGGCATGCCGGAGACCTACCGTGCCCGGCACGCCCTGCGGGACACCGGGCTGGCCCTGGGTATCGCGCCGCAGGAGGTGGACCGGGTGGCGAAGGCCTTCCCGCACATCCGCGCGTGCGACATCCGGGCCGCACTAGGCGAATTGCCCGAGCTGAAGAAACTGGCCGCGGAGGCCGGCCGGTTCGGGATCCTGTTCGAGCTCGCCGAGGGCCTGGACGCGCTACCACGCGGAATGGCCATGCATCCTTGCGGCGTCATCCTCAGCAACAGCAGTCTGCTCGACCGGCTGCCCGTGCAGCCCACGCCCGGCGGCGCGTATCCGATGGTTCATGCGGACAAGGAGGATGTGGAGCTTGACGGTGGTTTCGGCTTCGGCCTGGTCAAGCTGGACGTCCTCGGTGTGCGCATGCAGTCGGCGATGGCGCACGCCGTCACCGAGATCGAGCAGGCAACCAGCCGCCGCATCGACCTCGATGACCCGAAGCAGGTGCCGCTGGATGACTACTTCGCCTTCAAGCTCATCCAGGACTCCCGAACCATCGGCCTCTTCCAGCTGGAGTCATCCGGGCAACAAGATCTTTTGTCCAGGCTGCAGCCGCGCGACGTACAAGACGTGATCGCCGACATTTCGCTGTTCCGTCCCGGGCCGGTGGCCGGCGGCATGCCCGAGCAGTACATCGCGGCCCGGCACGGCGCGACGCCCGTCTACCCGCATCCGGACCTGGAACCGGTCCTCAGGGATACGTACGCGGTGGTCATCTGGCACGAGCAGATCATCGACATGATCAGCGTACTGACCGGCTGCGACCGGGCGCTCGCCGAACTCGCCCGCCGCGCCCTCAGCGACGCCGAACGCCTGCCCAAGCTCCGGGCCTGGTTCCTCGCCAAGGCGACCAACCGCGGCTACGACCTCGCCATGCTCAGCGGAGTGTGGGAGACCATCGAGGCCTTCGGCGCATACGGATTCTGCAGAGCGCACGCGGTCGCCTTCGCAGTCCCGGCCCTCCAATCGGCCTGGCTCAAGGCCCACTTCCCAGCCGCCCTCTACGCGGGCCTGCTGGAACACGACCCTGGCATGTGGAGCAAAAGGATCATCGTCGCGGATGCCCGCCGCCACGGCGTGCCCGTCCTCGGCGTCGACATCAACCACTCCCGCCCGCACCACACCATCGAGCAGACCGACGACGGCACCTTCGGAGTGCGTCTGGCGCTGAGCGCCGTAAAGAACATCAGCGAAGCGGACATCACCCGCATCGCCGACCACCAGCCCTACACCTCCCTGCAAGACCTGTGGCACCGCGCCCGCCCCGCCCGACCGACGGCCGAACGCCTCGTCCAGATCGGCGCCCTCGACGCCCTACGCGGCACCCAGACCCGCCGCGACCTCCTGCTCCAAGTCACCGAGCTGCACCGACACGCCCGCACCCGCACCACCACCGGCCAACTGCCCATCGACCACGGCCAAGACCACACACCGGCCCCGTCCGGCCTGCCCGAGATGACCAGCCGCCAGGCCCTCGGCGCCGAACTCGAACACCTCCAAATCGACGTCACCCAACACCTAATGGACCACCACCATCAACTCCTGCGCGAACTCGGCGCCGTCCCCGCCGCCCACCTCGCCCGCCTGCACCCGGGCCAGCAGGTCCTCGTCGCCGGCGTACGCGCCTCCACCCAAACCCCGCCCATCGCGAGCGGCAAGCGCATCATCTTCGTCACCCTCGAAGACGGCACCGGCATGACCGACCTAGCCTTCTTCGAAGACAGCCACGACACCTGCGCCCACACGATTTTCCACTCCGGGCTGCTCCTGGTCCGCGGACAAATCCAGCGCCGCGGCCGCCGCAACACCCTCACCGGGCAACGAGTCTGGGACCTCGACGAGCTCGCCGCCGCCCGCCGCGACCACGGACCCGAAGCCGTCACCCGCTTCCTAGGCGACGACCTTCCGCCCGCCACGCGCCCCGCCCGCCCACGACCGCAGCGCACGCTGCCCGTGGAAACCGGCGCCACACTCCACCCCTGGGCAGACCTACAGCCCGCCGGCACCCGTTCCGCCGACCTCACCAAACTCGGCCACACCAGCCCGGGAAGCGCGGGATGAACCCCATGACCACCCCAACCACGCCACCACCACGGCACATCGCGCACGTCCACTACCACGGCCTCACCCCGGCCGATCCACGCTACCCACAGGTTCTTGACCTCCTCGCCACCATCAGCGCCCGCCTCCAGGCGCTCGCACCCGACGCCGCGCTCGCCGACATCAGCGGCGCGGAGAAGTACTTCGAGCGCGGCCCCGAAGGCCTCACCCAACTCATCCGGCTCCGCACCCTGGCCTGGACCGGCGTGACCACCACGATCGGCGCCGGCTCCAGCGTCATGCTCGCCGCCATGGCGGCCGCGGTCACAGAGCCCGGCGGAATCACCGTCATCCCCGACACGGACGAGGCAATCGTGGCCTTCCTCCACCCACGCCCAACCGCCGCATTGCCCGGCGTCGGACCTGCCACCGCGCGCACCCTCGCCCACCACGGCCTGGAGACCGTCGGCGACATCGCCCGCACCCCGCTCGCCACCCTGCAGCGCCTCCTTGGCGCGGCCGCCGGCCGCCAACTTCATGAGCACGCCCACGCACACGATCCCCGGACCGTCGTTCCACACTCCCTGCCCAAGACCACCAGCGTCAGCCACGGCTTCGACCGCGACGAACTCGACCCGGACCAGCACCACCGCGCCCTGCTCGCCCTCACCCACCAGCTCGGCGCCCGCCTGCGCGACGATCAGGTCGTCGCCCGCACCCTCACCCTCACCGTGCGCTACGCCGACCGCACCACCACCAGCCGCACCCGCACCCTGGCAGAGGCCACCGCACACACCCTCGCCCTGACCCGCATGGCCACCAGCCTCTACGAGGCCCTCGGCCTCCAACGCGCCCGGGTGCGCGGCCTGTCCCTGACCGCCGAGCTGACCGACGCGGCGGCCGCCGTCCATCAACTCACCTTCGACCCGGGCGACACCAAGGCCCGCTGCATTGAGTCCGCAGCAGACCGTGCCCGCCAGCGCTTCGGCACAGACGCGGTGGTTCCTGCCGCCCTCGCCGGACGCCGTGGCCGACGATGAACCGAGAGACAACGGTGCAGACCAGCTACCTCGCCCGGCTGCAGTTCGAGGCTGACGGCCCCACCGTGGAAGGCGAATGGGCCCTACGGAAGAACGCACACGACCGGTACACGGAGTGGGGCGAGCTCTACAGCAAGGATCCAAAGGTCGTGGTCTGCCTCATCGAAAGATCAGGCAGCCGGGAGCGCGTGCTTCGTACGTGGACGCCGCAGGGCGACACCGGAGCCTAGAACAACGCCTGTCCACCCGGACGAGCCGGTCACGCTGTCGAAGTGGACCATCACAAGCGGCAAGGGATCGAGTGATCTAGACCTGTCCAGGTGCCATCGGGCCTGGCGACAAAGCCGGGTGCCGGCGTTCGGTTCCGCGGACGTCGGACGGGATTACGCAGTCTCAGGTTTGGCCGGTCCACCGGTGCTGGCTCCAGGCGGGCCGGCCTCGATGATCTTCTTTCGGTAGGCGGGGTCGGTGCCCCAGACCGTGCGCGACTTGGTCTGGTGGTATCCGTTGGTGCACTCGCCGAGCCAGCTGCGGCCGATCCGTTCGATACCGCGTGACCAGGCATCATGCCAAAGGTAGGGGCCGGCGGCCGCGTCCTCCTCACTGCCGTAGGCCGACTCCCAGCCGGTCCACAGCGCAGTCAGCTCCGCCACTACGGCGCCGTGCTCCCACCAGCAGGCATGCGGGAGCTGCTCCGTGGTCAACTCGTACACGTCGGCCATGCGAATAACCCATGCGGTGAACTCACCCCACAGCTCCGCGCGTTCGTCCTCCTTGACCTTGTGCCACACGATGGGCGCGCCCGGGACGCGCTTACTGTCGCTGTCGCCGTCCTCACCGGACGCGCCCTGTTTCGATGCACCGCGCACGGCCCCGGCATCCTCAAGTCGGGCCAGGCGGGCGGCGAATCCGGTGAGTTCGCCGTTGATGCTCTCCAGAGCGTCGAAGAGCGGGCCGAGAGGATCAGGCACGGGGCTCCGCCCTTCGCACCCGGCGGCTTCGCACAGCACAGACTGCCGCAGCGGAGGTCCTGGGTGAGATCACCAGCAGGGGGATACGGGGCCCGCAGTCCTCGAGCTGGGCCGGGCGCTCGGCGAAGGCGGTGACTTCGTCCGGACAGTGGGGCCGCGCAGGACCGGGGTAGCGGACGTCCTCGAGGCGGATGGGGCAGGCGTGGAAGTGGTGTCGCTCGCGATGGAGATCGAGGACGTCGCAGAGAGGCCCGAACGCATCCTTGTCCTGGCGGAGGGGCTGACCGGGCTTGGATGAGGAGTCTTCCTCCAAGCGGGCATTGCGTTGCGCGAGGCTGAGCAGCCCTTCACGGATGGACTGCAGGACGCCTTTGGACCACTCAGCTGGTGGCGGCATGGCTGTTCACCTTCTTCAGGGCTTCCTTTGTGGCCTCGCTGATCTCCTTCGCACGGGGACCTTCGTGGATCCGCTCGAATTTGACCCGGGTGACCGGTGTGCGGCGGTGCACGACCAGGCCCTCGCGCTCCTTGATCTGCCGGATGTCGCCGGGCTCGAGCACGGCCCGGCGCCGGGTGGAGATGCTGATCGAGGCGCGGTCGCCGTCGTCGGACACACTCTCGGTGTCCTCCTCGAACTCGCCTGCGAGCTGGGAGTAGGTTTTCAGCTCCTGCTCGTCCGAGACGCCACCCAAGATGACCTTGATGGTGGCGGCCGCGAACATTTTGCGGACGCCCAACTCCCCCCAGCGCTCGTGGGCTTGAGCGAGGTTCTGCAACACGGCGACCAGGAAGATGTTCTGCGAGCCGGAGACGGACATGAGGCTGGGAATCTGAGGCAGCGGCGCAACATTGGCCAGCTCGTCGCCGAGCAGCGCGAGGGGCGGATCGAGGCGGCCATTGGGCATCCGGGCCGCGATCACCTTGGCGGTGTCGAGGATGGCCCGCGAAAAGGCTGCCAGGATGGGCGCAAGGCTGGAGCCCTCGTCTTCCTCGCCGATGAGGAAGACGGTGCCGCCCTCGATGAGCCACTTCGTGATGGAGAAGTTCTTCTCGTCGCGGGCCGATTCGCCGAAGATCGCGGCGACCTTCTGGTCGTAGAGGGCGAGGATGCTCTGCTCAGCCGTGCGCCAGCTGGCCGAGCGCTCTTCGGGCGCCGCTGCATGCTGGGCAGCCAGGGCGCGAGCGAGGTTGGGCTGGTTGTGGGAGGCGAGGATGTCTACCGGCTGGCGTTCGGTGGGGGCGGTGGCCCAGCGCAGGATGTCCATCCCGCTCAGGCCCTCGAGCGCGGCGGCGTGGAGCCAGCACGTCATGAGCATCTGGGCGTTCATGACGAAGTAGCCGCCGTTCTTGGTACCTTCATCCGATTTTGCAGTTCCGGTGAGGGTTTCTGCGCGTTTGCGGGCGACGGTGAAGTCCTCGCAGCCGTCCGTGATGGCCCACTGCAGCTGGAGCGGCCAGTTCGACAGGCCTGTCGGATCCAAGACCATGACGGGCCCGTACTTCTCGCGGCTCTTGGCCGTCGCGTACAGGACGTCGGTCTTGGAGGAGGTGGCCAGCACACTGCCAGGGAAATCGAGGATCCAGGGCATGATCAGCTGGGATGTTTTGCCCTCACGGGGAGGGGCGACGATCAAGACGGTCTCCTCCAACGGGATGTACAGCTTGATGCCCGTGGGAATCGCGGTGCCGCAGAACACCGCGACCTCGGTCACCGGCACATCGGTCGCCTTCACCGGCGCGCTGGAGCGCCACGGCAGTGCCCGGGCGGATCCGGCCGTCTTATCGAGGGAGGGCCTTGGTGTGGCCAGGCTCGGGCGCAGCGCCCCGAGTCGGGAGAGGGCCTTGGCCTCGCCCATGGCCTCCTCCAACTGGTAGCTGGTGGCCAGTCCGTCGGTGCCCTCGTCCCGCATCGAGCGCCAGCGCCGCCATCCGACGCGGGCTCCCCAGCAGGTGCCGACAGCCGCGGCGAGGAAGGGCGGATAGAAGGCGAACGGGCCGCCCACCCCGGCCCGGGCCTGGTAGGCATTCTGCGGTTGCAGTGGATCGGCCAGCAGGGCGGGAATGGCAGCCGCCGTCTCGTTCCACGACACCAGGGCGGGGCTGGCGTGCGCGAGCAGACCGGAGAGGACGGCGGCCGCCCAAGTCCAGAGGGTGAGGGCAACTGCGGTGAAGCATAGGGCAATCCACCAGGCGTCCTTGTAGACGTGCATGCGGTTGCCTGAGTGCGGGGTGACGACCTTGGCCACTACGGTGCACCCCCACGGGTGGCTATCGCGCGGCCCCCGGCGGAACGGACCACGCTGGGAGTCGTGCTTCGGCGCCAGGTGCGGAGATGAGTTGGAGGGAAGGGCCGCCGCTGGCGGACGGTGAGGATCGAATCGGTCATCGCGCGGCGCTCTTTCGCATCGAGATGAGTGGTGCCGCGGGTGATTGGCCCCCCGAACTGGCCTCGGTCATCTTGAGGTTGGTGTTGGTCAGCTCGGACTCGGCGGCGCTGCGGATGTGTTCCACCAGGTGTATCCGGTTGCCCACCTGCCACACGGCCCGGCCCGGCGAGCAGCGGCTGGCGCCGTCGACCAGGGCTTCGCGTGCCCAGTCGGCCAGCTGTAGGTAGTCGGCCGTGATATCGGCCTCGGCTTTGTCCATGTGGTACAGCACCCGGGTGGCGGTGAGCTTCAAGATCGCTGCCGCTTCGGGGGCCTCCTCGACCATCAGGTCGCCGAGGTGATGCAAGATCGCCCAGAACGACAAGCCGAGGCGCCGACCGTAGCGAACGAATTCCTCAAAGAGCCTGGCTACAGGGCGGTGAGAGAGGATGTGCCAGGCCTCTTCAACAATCAGCGTGCGTTTGATGCTGTCACCGGTCTTGATCCAGGCGTAGCGCAGCCAGGGGCCGATCACACTCATCAGCAGCGGCATGGCCTCGCCTTCACGCGGAAGCCGCGTGAGGTCGAAGACGATCAAGCGTGCATCGAGGTCGATCCCCTCGGTGGTGGGCCCGTTGAACAGCCCGGCCATGTCCCGGCTCGGGCTGCACAACTGGTCCATCGCCAGGCTGACCGGCTGTCCCCAGACGACCATCTCCTCGACGCCGATCTGGCGCTTGCCGAGCATGGCCGGCTCGGGATTGGTGAGCGCATCGTGGATATCGGACAGAACCGCGACGCGTTCTTCCGCCCCGGCGCGCACCTGGGCGGCGCTATGGGCAACAGAGAGAGCAAACTCGCTTTCGGAGGTGAGCGGGCCGCCGATGATCTCGACCATGGAGCAGAGGATCTTGAACTGGTACTGCCCCGGGATCCGTGGGTCCAGCGGGTTAAGCCGCACTCCCTCGCCGTCCTCACCGCCATACACGAGACGGATCGGGGTGACACCCAGGGCTCGCGCAATGCTGTCCCACTCTCCGACGCCGTCCTCGCCCTGGGCATCGAGAATGCAGAAGGACCGGTCCCGAAAGCGCAACTGCCGTAGCACGTAGCACTTTTCGAGGCTCGACTTACCAAAACCCGACTTGCCCAGGACGAGCGCGTGGCCACTGGGTAGCCGCTCGCGGGCGCTGGGGTCGTAGAGTACGAACGGGTCGTAGATGTAGGCCTTGCCGGAGTAGATCTCTCGACCGATGATCACCCCGCGCGGATCCGAGGACGGAGCTCCGACCGCTGGGTACAGGCTGGACGCGGTGGCCGTGGTGGTGCGCAGTGCGCGGCGCCTGGTCTGGGACTGGCGGCGTACGAGTTCGAGCATGGCGCCTCAGTCCTTCAGCAGTCCGGTGACCAGGGGCAGGGTGTTGGCGAAGGCGCGGTACTGCTCGGAGTCGCACCACTCCAGGGCCAGCTGTGCCTTGACCGCGGCCGCCCGGACGGTGTTGCGGTGCTGCACCAGAAGCTCAGGGTCGGGCGCCGTGACGGTGACCCACCCCGTCAGCCGGATACCTGCGGCTCCATTGGCCAAGGCGTGCATGGTGGAGGCCGCCGCCCCCAACTCGCGCTCCTCACGGGGGTCGGCGATCTTCCCGGGGGTGTTGTCGGCCTGGCCTGCCTCGTTGGTCACGTCAGCCATCGCGTCCCCGAGGGCCTCGTCCGCGGGCAGGAGCCGCATCGTCACGCCGACCGTCAAGATCACGTCGGACACGTAGAGCAGCAGCGGGGCCAGGAAGTTGATTCCGACGGGCAACACCGGGAACTGTTTGATCCACGCGGTGCTCGTGTACCAGGGGTCGGCGCCCTCCCAGCTGCGGGCAGCCATGCGGGTGGGCTCTCGGGCGTCCATTTCGGCAGGCCAGCACGTCGCGCGGTCCATGCCCCGGGTGTCGTTGATCCAGTGGTCGGGTGCGTATGTGTGGTGGATGAGTGAGGCGAGCCCGGCTTCGTCCAGGTTGCGGACCCACCGCAGCTGCGCACTGGACAGGGCCCGGATGAACTGCTCGACCTCCTTGCCCAGGACCTCGGCGTACCCGGCGTGCAGGGTCTGGTAGTGAAGGGCTTCTGCGGCCAGATCCTGCGTGTAGGGGATGCCGAGCACGAGGAAGAGGCGCCGGTCCTCTGCGTAGACCGAGACCATGTCGACCAGTTGGTCGTAGGAGTCGCTGAGCCAGGACGGCGCTGCCGGCTCCCGCCGGGCGGCGGCGTCGTGGGCGTGCGCGTTGGGGTCGGTGGGAAGCAGCCGTGCCAGCCACTGCACGTACTGAATGCGGCCGCCGGACTCGGCGGTTTCCTTGAGGAGGTACTCGTAGGCGCCGATCAGTGCTTCCTTGTCCGCGCCGTCTAGCCCGCCGAAGTTCTTGGCGCCCTCCACCTCGATGCAGGTCACGAACATGCTCTCGGTGGGCTGGAGCAGCACCGCGATGTCGCCGTAAGCGGTCTTAGCCGTGATCCATTCCAGGGACTCAGGCACACCCACGGGCTGGGCGACCGGCGCCGGTGTGCCGTCTCGGCGCCGGCCCGACAGCGGGGCCGTCGACTGGTAGAGGAGCTTGCCGTCACGCAGCAGGCGCCGGTAGGAGCGGCGGATCTCAAACCAGCGCAGGAAGGTGCGTCCCTTGTAGGGGACCATCGTTGCCCAGACGCAACTTCCCGCGGAGCCGAGGCATCCGAGGATCTTCAAGGGGACCCCGGGCAATGCGGCAAGTAGGCCGACAGACAGGGCGATCCCGCCGAGGAGCACCAACTGCTCGTCCATCTCGAAGCGGCGCCCCAGCAGACCGCGTGGACGCGGTCGGGGGAACGAGAAGACGCGGTCCATCGTGATCCCTTTCATGGAGTGTGGGAGGAGGGGCCGCTACCGCCCTGGAGGCGGCGGCGAAGAAGGCGGCGGAGATGTCTGTCCGCCCGGCCGCGGCGGGGGAGTGGGCGGCGGTGGCGGAGACCCCGGCCGCGACCCCGGCCGCGGAGGCGGAGGAGGCGCCGGGCGCCAGGCAGCGCCCGACCCGCCGTTGCCTCCTGCCCCGGAGCTGCCGCCCTTGCTGTCGCTGCCTTGCTGATCGCCGTCGCCGGAAGCATTGTTGGCGCCGTCCTGTGCCGCTTGGATCGTCTGGTCGCGCACGGTGTCAATGGCCTGCTTGGCGGCCATGGCGCCCGCCAAGGCCGGGCCTCCTGCCGCACCGGCCGCGCCAGCACCGATGCCACCAGCCGTAGCGCCACCGGATCCCGCGCCGGCGGCGCCACCGCCGGCAGATTTCTTGTCGGCTGCCCGGGTCATCATGTCGTCGTGCTTCTGTCCCACCGCCGTGGCCTGCTGCACAGCTTCACCCTTGACCTGGTGCATGGCTTGGATCTCGTCACCAACGAACGGCAGCCACTTGGCGATTTGGAAGGGCATGAACAGCGCTATGCCGAACAAGGCGAGGAAGGTGATGCTGCCGCCGATCGCCTGCGGCAAAGTGGCGTGTTTGTAGTCCGTCGCGCCGCCGAGAATCGCTCCGGCCAGGGCCAGCGCGAGGTAGATCCCGAGTTTGCTTGCAATGAGACCGCCCATGATCCCGACCCATTTGCGGGTATGGCCCCACAAATCCTTGTCCACCAGGCCGGAGAAGACCAAGGGGCCGAAAATCAGCCCCATCATGATCATCGCGCTGCGCACGACGAGCATGATCCACAGACCGAAGAGGGCGAGCAGCAGCATCAACAGGATGGGTATCGCGATAATCAATCCGAAGCCAGTTGACGCGATGAGTGAAAGGAGTACGAATATGGCCAGGCCGCCGACAAATACTTCGGCAATGTATTCACCAAGAATTGCCTCCGCGGCACTGTCCACGAAATCGACCGTGTAGGCCACCAATACGGGAGCAAATGCCGCTACAGAAACCGACATTAGCAAGTAGCCCACGTTCTCCATCGCAGCCTGACCGAGGGGCACGCCACGCACCACCCGCTTCACGACCGAGACCAGCCACATAACCATGGTGAATACCGTAGCGAGCCCGAAGACGAGCCCGTACAGGCGCAGGAATCCGGAGTTTCCCCAGTCAATCGCCGTCCCGGTCAAAATCACAACTATTCCCCCTCGTCCTTCCCTGCGCCCTGGCCTTCCTCTGACGTGTCGGGCTTTTTGCCCGTCAGCGCCTCGCCAAACGCCTCGAACATCCCCTGCGTTCCGGATCGCAGTTTCTGCTCCATGTAGCCGAGCGGGTCAGTGGCGAAATCGACAACCCCGCTGACGCCCTCTACAAGAGAGTCGGCCCCGGATTTGTCATACAGCCAATCGGCGCCCTCCTCTGCCTTGTCGCACACATAACTACCGCCCGGTGCGTTGCACGGATTGAGCGAGTCAGGAATGGCCTCTGCCTTGGGGGCCAATGGCCCGACGACGACGATCGAGGCCGCGAACATTGCGGCAATGACCCCCTGCGCAATTCGCCGCCGTGTGAAATCAGCCTGCATAGCGCGGAGCATCGAATTCCTCATTCGCCAGCCGCAAGTCGCTGGTAGACGACGGAGACGAATCGGCGGCGACCAGCGGGGTGGGCCCGTCTGCCTGGTCGATCGTGGCGACCTTCCAGTCGCCGTCCTGCCACTGCAGAATCAGCGTGTAGGTCGACCAGGTGCCCGCCACGGGCATCTGCGACTTCTCGGTGGGGACCCCGACGACCTCGCTCATCCAGACCCGGACCGTCGCCGTGTCGCTCGAGTAGGAGGCCACGCTGGATCCGAGGGAGGCGGCACGCATCACCATGTCGGGCGCCGTCTTCGCGGTCACCCCGAGCGACGCCATCAGGCCCTCGGCCATCTGATCGTCCTGCTGTTGCTGACCCGGCAGCGCCGCCAAAGTCATCACGGCCTTGAGTACCTGCTGCCGAAGCGCTGCGTCTGTGAAATACCCCGGGGTCGACCGCGCAACCTGGTAGTTGACTGCGGCCGCCGCAGCACCGTCTTTGGTGCGCGGATACCCCACTGGGACGCCATTCTTGACGGAACTCGCCCTGGCACCGGGACCGCTGCCGCCGGCCTGGGACGTAGACGTGGACCCCGAGGGGGGCCGGGACGATCCTTTGTCGTCCGTACTCCCCCCACCGCCGCCGAACAACGTGAGCGCCAGCCCGAGCGCCAGGACGACACCGAAAATGATCGCCCCGATCTTCGCCCTGCGCCACGGGGATGCTGTTCCGACCCCGGGAGCCTCCGACGCCCTCGCCGTCAGGCTCCGCGTACCGGTCTGTTTCTGATTCCCGGCCATTAGATTCCAAACCCGTAGACGATGGTGAAGAGAGTTGCCATGGACGCGATGGTGAACAGGCCAAGAAGAGAGCTAGAGACCATGGTCTGCCCCTTCTTGGTCTCCATCGTGTTGTGCTGCTGACCTCCTACCCGGATATGAACAGCACCCACTACTGCGCTTCCAAGCAGGAAGAGAATGGCGCCGGCCATAATCACCCCAACAATGATCCTTGCCTTCGTCTGCAGTGCACCAAAGGGCCCCCAGTCTGGGGATATCCCGTTGACGAGGCTGCCGATTCCGCCGTCGGCGGCCAGTTCAACTACCTGCTGTGTTACCTGCACGAATCCCTCCCAGGCTGCGAAAGCCTGCCCCAGTCCGTGTGAAGGACCTGGACATCCGGTCGTCGACAGCAAGAAGCGTCCACGGCGCAGCGAATTTTCTTCAGCCGAATAGCGGGAGGCGGCTAAAACGCCTCCCGCGCCGATGCCTTGACGCATCAGCTACCCAATGCCTTAGAATTCAGCGCGAGTTGTCGATTCCCTGCTGCTTTCACTCGGCGCAGACGCTAGCCGCGCAATCCACGGCTATGCAGTGGCGCATTCGCAGCCCTGGGACGCCCGGTGGATCGGGCCCACCCCATGGCACGGGAATTGCGGTTTCCGTCCCTCGTGGCGGGATGCGCATCGACGACTGGGGATCGAAACATGAGCACAGCCATACGCGTTGCCGCGGGTGGTGTCGCGGCGATGTGCGCTGGAGTGTTCTGCCTTCCGCTCCTGCTGGGCGCCGGCGGGCCGAAGGGCGGACCAGACTGGGAGGACTCCTGCACACCCACCACCTCGGCCATGCAGGTAGCCAACAAGGAGGAGGCCACACCAACCCCCGCGCCCGGGGGGCAGGTCACCGTGCCGCTCAACCCTCAGGGCAAGCAGCAGAGCGTCAACTGGAGCGCTGAACAGAAGCAGAACGCCAGTGTCATCACAAACGTCGCGCGCAGCCGCGGCCTGCCGCCCCGAGCGGCCGTCATCGGCGTGGCCACCGCAATCCAGGAATCCATGCTCCGCAACATCCGGTACGGAGACCGTGACTCACAGGGCCTTTTCCAGCAGCGCCCCTCCCAGGGCTGGGGCACGGTCGCGCAGGTCACGGACGCCGTCTATGCGAGCAACTCCTTTTACGAGCGGCTGGAGAACGTCGATAAGTGGCAGACCAAACCGCTGACCCAGGCCGCCCAGAACGTGC
This sequence comes from Streptomyces sp. NPDC058371, assembly GCF_042723265.1. Classification (NCBI taxonomy): domain Bacteria; kingdom Bacillati; phylum Actinomycetota; class Actinomycetes; order Kitasatosporales; family Streptomycetaceae; genus Streptomyces; species Streptomyces sp. NPDC058371. The sequence goes on from NZ_JBHXJC010000015.1 coordinate 229,765, forward strand.
AGCGCTCCGGACTCCCCGAGGCGTACGCCAAGTGGGAAAAGGCCGCAGGTGAGTTGGCGGTCAAGAGCTGGGGCAAGGGCGCCGTGCTCTCCACCACCTCTGGCTGCGAGGCGGTAGCGAACGCAGGCAACGCCACCGACGCCAACCGCAGGGGTGCCTGGTCGCTCCCCGTGGAGAACTCCCGCGTCAGCACCCCCTACGGGACCGGCGGCGGCATGTGGTCCTCCGGCAGGCACACCGGCATCGACTTCCCGGTGCCCACTGGCACCCGCGTCCAGGCTGTGGGCACCGGCACGGTCGTCGAAGCCGACTGGGGCGGCGCATACGGCAACAACGTCGTGATCAAGATGAGCGACGGCAAGTACACGCACTACGCCCACCTCTCAAAAATCACCGTGACCAAGGGGCAGAAAGTCAAGGCTCGCCAACAGATCGGCGTCTCGGGCGCTACCGGCAACGTCACTGGCCCGCACCTGCACTTCGAAGCCCGCAACGGGCCGGCGTACGGCTCAGACATGGACCCCGTCGCCTATCTCCGCAGCCACGGACTCTCTCTCTGACTCACCCGAAGGAGGTAGTGCCCGCAGCACCACGCTGCGGGCCGAACGCCATGCACACCAGCCCGCGCTACCAGGTCCACATCAGCCAGGACGGCCAGCTCCACATCGACAACGAACCACAGGTTGTCCCCGATGGAGTTGATCCCTCACAGGTCGTCGTTCACGTCCTCCACATGGAGGCCGCCAGCGGCGGCCTGCCGGTACTCGTCCAGGTCCGGGACGAGCGCAGCAGCTCCCACTTCGCCATGCAGGTGATGCCCGACGGCACCACCCAGGCCGCCGGAACCGAACCTGCAGCCCTCCAGCCGGTGCCAGCTGCGCAGAACGGCACCCTCTTCGACCGGCTCGCCGCTGCCCAGGCCGCCGGCCGCGCCCATGACTTCGACGCGGCCATAGCCGCTGCCGACGACATCCTGCGGCACCTCACGGCCGGGCAGGGAGAAACCGCCCCCGGGACGCTCGAGGCCGCACAGTTCCGGGCCGACCTGGCCTATCTGAGCGGCGAGTACGCCTTCGCCACCGCCTCATGGAACTGGCTCGCCCTCGCCTGGCTTGACCGCCTGGGGCCGGGCAGGCGGCGCACCCAGGTTGCCGCGCAGAACGCGGCCCAGGCGTGGATGCAACTACCTCTGCACGAGGCCGGACCACTCGCCTCCGACCTAGTCAACATGCTCTTGGAGGTGGCCAGCCCCGAACGCACCGCAACCATGCGCGCCCAGATCGCCGAACGTCTCGGAAACCTCAGCAACTAAGGGAAAGTCAAGGCCCGTCGGACCTTGACAACCTCCACCCTCATCGGACTGCTACAGTCCCTCTGTCGCGAGCACAACAACCGCAACCTGCGCAAGAGCTTCGACGGCAGAGGAGGTGGGATCATGCGCGCCCTAACGGTGCTCTTCCAGGTCGTCCTCACCCTCGGCGCCGTCGTCATGTTGCTGGCCAGTGGCATCCTGCTCGTCGCCCACGATGGCCCGAGCGTCGAGCTGGCCAAGGCCCTTGGCCTCCTCGTCATGTTCCTCGCGCTTCTGCTGATCACCGAGCGCCTGACAACCGGCCGCTGGACCAGGTGGTCACGCCGCTGAGGCCAGCCCCGACAGCGCGCCGTCTCGCCAGGCCGCAGCTGCCCAACTAGAACTAGAGCCTGTCGTTTGGATCAGCTCGGCTGCAGTTGCGTCGCAGCAGAGCCGAGCGGGGTCTGGTGCCTTCATGTGCAGGGCGGAGGGGGACGGCGAGTGACGACAACGCAGCAGATGCGCGTGCCAGGGCCCACGACGCCGAGCTGATCCAAACGACAGGCTCTAGCCCTCCCGCGGCGCCGCTGCACTCACGCTCTCGCCCGCCTGCTCAGTCCCCGCTAGATCCGGGAGATGTCGGTTGTGCTGCTCCCTGCACCGCAGCCTTCAAGCTCTCCTCGAGGACGCTCAGCGAGATCTTCTCGCCGGAAGCCCGCACGACGAAAGGTTGCTCACCCGGCTTGGTCACCGTTACTTCGACCGATCGCTTCTGATCCCGCTCCAGCCACACCTTGATCAGGTTGACTACGGCGGAGCCGGCACGGGATGACGTGAAGAGGAGTGCCAGCTCGGTCAGCGCACCCTTGTCACCTGCGACCGGAGCGACGCGCTCCTCGACAAGGAGACCGGCTACGTCGTCGGCGTCTTCCCGGAACTCGGCTTGAGCCTGTTCGACCAACGAATGATCGGGATCGACCCCCTCCACGGCCAACTGGACAACCAGCTCAATGCTCGACATCACTCGCCCCTCTCACCCTCGCCAAGCGAGTACGCTGAGCCGATCATAGGGGGCGGGAGTGCCATGTACCGGGCCTTGCTGGTGTGCAATGCAGTCTTTCCACTCGAACCGACACGCTTGCCGAGGCTGAACGGGCCGATACGGGACGGGCTGGCGATGTGGTCTGCTCTCACGGACTTCGAGACGGGACTCTTCACACCGGAGAACGTCGAAGTGCTGTTCGATGCGGACAAGGATGAGATCTCCCGAACGACCGAGAGGTTCTTCGGTGGCTGCAGCCCTGACGACGTGGTGCTGTTCTACTACAGCGGACATGGGAAGAAGGGGCGGGCGAACGTTCACCTCTGTGCCCGCAACACCGCACTTCATGAACTGAGATCGACCAGCTTCTCGGGTGAGGATCTCACGGACATGCTGGACAGTTCTCCAGCACGCAGCCGCATCGTGATCCTCGACTGCTGCCATTCCGGTGCGTTTAAGGGGGACACCTCGAACGTCACTCCCAGGATGCTCGACGGCAACGGTAAAGGCCGTTTCGTCATCACGGCATCCGGCGCCACCGAACCAGCACGCGACGCGGAGATGCACGGCAGCCCAAGCCCTTTCACCCGTGCACTTGTTGAAGCATTGAGAGAGGCTTCGCCGAGGTCGCCGCACGCCAACTCGGTTGCGGTGAGGGACGTGTATATCCACGCTCTGGACATCATTCCGGAAGGCGTGCCGAAGCCGCAGTCCTCACTCAAGGGAGTGGGGGACGAGATCATCGCCAAACGCCCCACCCGTCACGCAGACGAGGCGGGGGCGGCACACAGCCCGGGGCAACCCATTTCGCAAGTGGATCAGACGTCACAACTGTCGAAGATCCTGTCGCAACGGTTTCCTGGCATCATCTCCGCCAGCCCTCAGGCGGACGGTCCGTCATTGGGTGACCGGCGCCCTTGGAGAATGACCCTGGTCTCGAGTTTGCTGGTGGGGTTGTTCTCCTGGCTCGCATGGAGGGCCTGGATCAACGACCCGTTTGCACACGACGATTTGGCTTCATACGAGAACGATGAACCCTTCTTCCAGATCTGCGGTCTTGCAGCGCTCCTGCTCGCAGCAGTCTGCACAGGTGAATCTTTCACCTCCGATTCCTCGTGGTTGCGTCGAACGCTCAAGGGCATGCGGATCACCCTCGGATTCGCATTCGGCCTCCTGTGGCTTGTTTCCGCGTTCGCCATGAACCTGAGCTGCTGGGAGCAGACCATGCTGCAGAGCACCATGGGCTTCCTCTTCTTCGCAGCGATCGCCTGCCGGCTCCACGACGCAATGTTCCTTGCCGGTTCCGTGGTGTCATTGCTCGGAACATTCACTTCACCGGAGTATCTGGGTTTCGATAAGTTTGACGGCCTGCCAGTCGTCCAATGGATCATCTGTGCCGCCATGCTGTGGCTCTGGTTCCGTTGCGCCATCGACTGGGTGCTCGGAGCCGTCAGCGCGCTCACGCTGCTTCCAGCCGTGATGAGCTTTGCAATCCATGGCGACCTCCCTGCCTTAGCCCTGTACGGAGCTGGTCTTGCTCTGATGAGTGCCGCACTCGGTGACGGCACTCGGCCGGCTCACGGGGTTCCCTCTCTGGCTTCTCGCACCCTGCTCACGCTTGCCGGCGCCTTCGCGGACGCAGTTCAGCGACCGCTGCGCATCGTCGACCGCCGCAATACGTGACGAGGCGTGAGAACGGCAGAGCCCAGCACCTGGGGCGTTTCGTTTAGATCCTCGGATCGTTGGCTCAGTTGCGTCGGTGACTGATGCGCAGCGGGCGCGATCGAGCCGTTGCTGCCAGACCGGACGCCGGTGCGGGGTAGTTGCAGGAGGGATCACCGAGAGGCGATTGACGCGATCGCGTTCAAGTCACACACAGGGGCTCAGCGGGTGTATCTGCCCTGAAAAAGTACGGCGTTTACGACCGGTTGCGGATGTGGGCCGCCGACGGCAACCAGGGAGCGGGGTGTTCACCGTGCTGATCATGGCTCAGGTCGACGCCGACGAGGACCTCGCCTGGGGGGTCTCGTGAACTCCACAACCGTGCGGGCATCAGCACGCGCCCCGGGGGCCGCAAAACCCTGCCATCTCACCAGCCCCTGGGGGTCGGCCCCCAGGCAGCCGTCGCGTGCCGGGGAGTCGGCACGCTGGTAGGTCAGGGGCGCCTTGCGGCCTCAACTCGGCTGGAACAGACGTGTAGAGCTCGTGGCGGAGACCATCCTCGTGGCCTGCGGCTTTCCGTCAGCCCCAGGCCGCGTCGGACGTTCGAGTCTCAAGGCCGTGGGCCGGTCGGCGGTCCGCCCTGATCGGCGCGAACCGTCGAGCCTGTGACTTGCGCTGTCTCACGACCGGTCTCGCATCCGACGGCGGTCCGACATCGGTCGTGAGATGCCAACACGAAGTCTGAGGGCATCCAAAAGGAGAGACCAGCCATACCCGCACCCGCGAAGGCGCAGGATTTGAGTGCTCAACTCGTCGGATGAGCTTATGAGATGGCTGGTCCCGCAACCAGTTAAGCACACCTTCCGCGCCGGCCGTCAGACCACTGGTGCGACCGAGACTCATAGATGGCACATGGAGCGCGCCGGTTGGCACATCGTGGCGTGTGAGCGGATTGCGACGCGTTGACCTGCCGCGACGGCATCTCCGCTCTGTCGGCGGAGGCAAGATCTGCCAACTATCCCTCTCAAGATCCGCCAACTAGCCTTCTCGACACACCCTGTGACCTGCACGGATATACACCCGTCTTGCCAACTACCGTTCTCGGTCCCAACTGGCCCCAACACCCTCGTGAACCGGGTCCGCTGGGGCCAGCCGGATCGCCGCGATCATGCTCAATTCCCGCCGGGTGGGACGCACAACGAAGTTTCCAGACCCGGTGCACTCATCCCCTGGACCGCGCTCCGATTCCGGCTTGTTGGCCGGTGGGCAACGGCGCAGCCTGCATTCAGTCCACCGTCCTCGTCGAACGGAGCCGACCATGGCCGAGCCCGGCAACACCACCCTCACCTGGGCCGAACGCATGGAGCTCCTCAGGGACTCGGCACAGCAGCGGGTCCTAAACGCACCGATGCCCACCGCGGCGATGGAGCAACTACTCGCGGACGGAAAGGCCAATGCTCTCGGCCACTTCGAGGGCAGCCCCGTCCGCTATGTGGACCGTTGGTGGCGGGTCAGCGAACTGGGCTGGGTGGCCCTCGACGAAGATGCATCCGCCCAGGTTGACCTCCACGCCGAGCGCTTCCGGGCAGCAACCGCGGCCACGGCGGCAGAGAGAGCGTCTGGACTCCGTCCCGACGCGGAAGCCGAACTGCAGCCCGCCCGGTTCGAAGCGGGGTCTGCGTGAACAACGATCAGTTCGGGGCGCCGCAGCACGAGCTCAACGTCCTCAGCAGCCTGCTGCGCGACAAGGCCGCAGTGAACCAACTTGTCGACTGGAACCGCTCGGACCCCCAGCCCTGGCTCAGGTCCGACCACTTCAAGACCGCCTGGCTCGGTGACGCCTACCAGGCACTCTTGTCCGGCGGCCTCAGCGACATCGAGCAGCGGCTGCAGGCTTTCCCCCGGGCTGATCCCGCGACGGTCACTGCAGATGCCGTCATGGCCAGAATGGGGATCCTTTACCAGCAGCGGGCCGCTGCCGGGGACCTCAGCGCGCAGGCGGCTCTGAACAGCTCGGAGTACTGGGCGGGGGTCCACAATGCCGTCCGTCAGATGGCACAGCCCACATGGCCGAGCAACGCAGACCACACACGGCACGACGCCTACGTCACCGCCCGCTCAGCACAGCACCCCTCCACCACCGAAAACGTCCCGTTCGAACTCGCCCGCGGACGTGGCTACGACCGTGACGCGCGAAAGAAGGAACTGGCAGTCATCGGCGCCATCCTCAACGACCCGACCCGGGTCGTGCAGTTCCGCTACACGCCGTCCTCCCCCGACTCCTCCGCCTACTGGCTCCAGCCCCAGGACTTCGGGGACCCGGCGACCGCCGAGATCTGGGATGCCCTGGTCACCGGGCCCGACCCAGCCATAGCCCTCCCCGCAGCCATCGACCCCACCCTCATGCCGGAAGAGCGGGCCGCGGCGATGATCCAACACATCACAACGCGCCTGGACTACAACGATTACCACCGGTCCACCGGTGACCCGGCGGCCAAGGAGCGCCTGGACGCAAACGCCAACGCCAACATCGCTACCTACCTTGCGGAAGCGAGCGCTCCGGACTACAGCCCGAACCCCGACAACGCAGCCGGGTACGCGGTCAGCTTCATCCTCGAGCCGAGCATTCCCGCCGCCGTCGAGGACCTGGCAGGACGCGTCCGCGACTACGGCCTGTCCGATGCCTCCTTGTACCAGGTCGGGCTCGATCTCCGCACCAACGAGTACGTCCTCAATCAACTCGCGGAGCGTCTTGACCAGGCGCCACGCAACCTCGCCGGCTACAGCACACCCGAACAGGCTGCGAAGCCTGCACCTGGGAAGAACGAGGAACAGCCGAGCTACACATCCCAGGTCACCGAGCGCCGTGTGCTGATCTCGCTCATGCAGGAACCAAGCCAGCTGCACCGGGACGGCCCCAGCCGGTCCCTTGCCGAACAGGACTTCACGCAACGCGAGCACCGGTACCTCTTCAACGCCATCAAGTCGCTGCCCCCGCATGCCGCTCAGGATCCCTGGCTCCTGACTAACCAGGCGCACCAGCTGGCCCGTTACGACGGCGCTCCGGCACTGGACCTCGAGGAGCTCAACACCATCGGCTACGCCGCGCGCACGCTGCAGGTGCCCCCTGCCGACCAGGCGGCCGGCCACCTCGTCACCATGACGGTCCGCCGCACCGCACGCGACGCCAGCACCGCCGTTCAGGCGGCCGCGCAGGAGACGCTCGATCCGCGTGTTCTCATCGACCAGAGCCGCGAGCAATTCCAGCAGGCAACCCGCGAGGCGCTCCGTTATCACCAGCAGTCCGTGCCGGAGCCCAGCCGGTACGGCACGCAGCAGGCGAACATCGCATGATCCCGGCAGGCGCAGCCCAGAGAGCACCCCGTGGCTGCTGACGAGTCCGACGCTCGGCAGTCGGCCGGCGACGCCGACCGGCCGCCCGAAGACAACGTTCAGAACGCCATCGAGTGGTTCACCACGGACCACTCCCGCACCCGCCAGATCCTCGAGCACCCCGACGGCCCGATTGCCCCAGGGCGACTACTCGACTCAGCCCGCTTCGATGCTCAGGTCAACCGGCTGTTGGACGGGGAAGGCGCTGAACAGGCCCAGGCCCTCGTCCATGCCCAGGCGGAGTGGCTCATCGGGCGGATGCCGAGCGACCATATCCCGCTGTCCCTCGACAGCGCGCAACAGGTCGGCCGCGCCTGGGGAATCCTGATCACTGCCGACACCGAGGTCCTGCCCGAACAGGACGTGCTGACCGAGGTGGCCGCACGCACCGGGATCTCCAGGCGTGCCGCGGACGAGATCCGCAACCAGGCCCGAAGCACCAGCGCAGCGTACAACCGAGCCGACCTGCTCATTCCGTACGACGACGCCAAGGAGAATGTCCTCGTCGGCGACTGGAACAGCCTCGCCGCCTGCGGCCCCGAATTGCCAGAGGCCGCCGAACGGGCCCAGGACGTTCTCGAACTACTCACCGCACGCGTCACCGGCGCCCATGACCACAACTGGATGGATGCCGCCGCGCAGCACGCAGCGCAGGTCTACGCCAGCGTCATCCGCGCTCAGCCGCTCCTTGCCTCCGTTGCCGCAGTAATCCCCAAACGGAACCAACCCGACGCCTCAGCCGACCAGGCACGCCTCATCGCACTCGAACAGGAAGGCCTCCTGACCGCCGCTGCGACCGCGGCAGCGCGGGCGGGGGCAGTGCAGGAATGGGCCGACCTCAACAGCGCGGCCGAACAGGACCGAACCAGAACAGTGGAAGCGGCGGCGCCCGGAATGCGCACCTTGATTCGCCTGAACGAGACGCTCGCCGGCCTCGACCCGGTTCACGGCCAGTCCGCCTTCACGGCACTGGACCCGCTTCGGGTCGCCCAGGTCGTCGAAGGGATCGGTCAGCTGTCAGTCAAGATGAGCACGGTCCTGCGCCCGGCCAGCACCTTCCCGGTGGCGACAGGGGGGCAACACCCCCCGCAGCGCCCTCAGCGCCAGCATCCCCCCACGCCTGGCCAGAGCCCCGGCGGCAGCCCGCCCCGGGCTGCGCCGTGAACCGCCACGGAGCATGCCGGGGGGCCACCAGGCCGGCCCCCCGGTCCAAAAAGTTGCCTTCAGTGCAATTTGATTGCACTGAAGGCAATTTTTGGGCTAGGGTTGTCGCATGCCGACCCTGGAGACACCGAAGAGCACTCTTGAGATCCTGAGGGGATCCGTCGAACTCCTGCTCACCGTCGCCGGCCAGAAGCAGAACCAACTGGCCGACGGCATCGGCCTGCCCACGTACGCCGTAAGTCGACGCCAATCGGGCCGCTCCCCGTGGAGCTTCGACGAAGCCGACGCCATCGCCCTGCACTTCGGCATTCCGACACTCGCGCTCCTCGCCGGAGCGGAGACCGCCTGCGAGGCCTACGCCAGCAGCCAGGGAAGCACGGTGACGGAGCTCGTCTCCACCTCAAAGAAGACCGCGAGCGCCGCCGAGCCGACACTGACCGACCCCGAGCCCACCTCCACCGAAGCGCCGAAGTCACAGCGTGCCGAGTCTGCGCCCTATGCAGTTGATGACGTCGCCGAGCTGCCGACACCGGAACCCTGTGTCCTGTGCGGACTCCCGGCCACCACCGCACTCGAAGGGTTCCCGCAGCATGTATCCGCCGACGACTGCGAAGCGGCGAAGGCAGCCGCCCAGGCGCGGACATCGCCGATTGATGTCACGGCGGACCAGGAGCCGCGCGACCTCGAACCCTCACCGACCTTCGCCCCGGAGGTACCCCGGCAGCCGCGCACCTCGCGCCCGGAGCGGCCCGCCCGACCGCGCCAGGAACGCAGCGACACCAAGGACGCGGGCGTGGCATTCCTCCGAAACAACATTGAGAACGCCCTGCAGAAGCACGACGGTGACATCGAGGCGGCGCAGGCCTTCCTGATCCGCAAGGCCATCCCCCACGCGATGGAACTGCTCGACATCACCCGCAAGGGCGGCCGCTACGACGTCGTGGCTTTCCCGTGGCTGCCGGAGATTCTCAACAAGCCGACGAAGGACAAGCCCGACCAGATCTGGGAAGCCCGCCCCAAGTGGAGCCGCGCATGGGACAGCCTGCCACCCGGCAGCCACACGGTCGACGAACTTGACGTTAACGGCGCCTACTTGAGCGCCCTCAAGACGCATCTCCCGCTCGGAGAACTCGTCCACAGCGAAGGCCCCATCGACACGGTGAAGCAGAAGAGGTCGGGGCTCCACCTCGTCACACCGGGGGAGTGGACGCACGCACACCTGCCTAACCCCCTGGGCGCCCGCGAAGAGGAAGGCTCACTGTGGATCACAGAAGCCACCCTCCGACTGCTGAACCGTGCGGCCTCCGAGAAGTACGGCCGACTGTGTGCCCCTCCGGAGATCCATGAGTCCTGGACCAGCGGAAGCACGGAGCACCTCCTGGAATACGTACGCGCCGCTCTCACCCAGGTGCGGGCCGAGGCGATCACCGGCAACGACACGGTGGCCCTGGAGTACGTCAAGGCGATGTATTCCAAGCTGGTGTCGACGATGGGCGACTCGAACTACAACCGCGACCTGCACCGCCCCGACTGGATGCACATCATCCGCTCGGCCGCGTTCTCCAACCTCTGGGAGAAAGCGTTCAAGGCGAACGCAGCCGGGCTGCACGTCGTTAGGGTCATGGGCACCGACGAGCTCCACGTGATCGGCGACTGGCGAGCAGCCGTTGACGCGCGGGGACGCAGGATTTTCCCCGAAGGACGAGGCGTGACAGAGGTCAAGCTCAAGAACCAGCGCACGTTCACGATCGGCTCGGAGGCGTAGCAGTGCCCGGCAGGAACATCGACTTCGGCCAATACGGCGCGAGGGGCGTGCGCAGCAGCCTCGCTGCCGCGCACGTCCTGGACACCCTCGGGGGCGGCATCACCTCTCCGGTGACAACACGCCGCGGCCTCGCCGCCCGCCTGCGCTACATGACCCGCTCCCAACACGCCCGCAACCTCATGGTCAGCGAAGGGCTCAACCCGAGCCCCAAGACCCTGACGAATTGGCTGGACGGTACCCAGGAGCCCAAAGCGTCCAACCTCGCCCTGATCGACCAGACATACCGGCGGATGCGCCGTCACAACGTGGCCCGCTACCTCCTCCAGCGACTCAACGCCGGCGGCGGCACCCGAGTGGAAATCCACCCCGCCGACGACACGTTCGTCCAACGGCGCTACCGGCGCCCCGACAAGAACATGCGCAAGATCAACATCAGGCGCTGGGACCACATCGTCGCCGCCTGGGCCGACGGGGCCTGGGAGAAGGGAAGCGAGACACCGCTCGACGACGCCTGGATCAACGAACTGAGCGACGCCATCGGATCCGACTGGGGCGCCTACGAGTACTCCAAGTCGCTCGGCTTCAACGCCTGACACCGCCCCGTCCGGGCACGACCGGCACCACCCACCGACCGGCACCACCAACCCGCCGCCGAAGGACCCCCGCGCCATGCTCCTCACCCGCATCAGCGCCCACTTGACGGCCCGGCATCTCGACCTCCACATCCCCGACCAGTTGGCGGCCGCGCTCGCCGAACTCGGCCGCACCGAGCCGATCCCGTGCGCCGTCGGCCATGCCTTCGCCCACCCCCTGTGGCGCTACCGCTTGGCCTACCGAGCCACGTCGGTGATCCTCGAGTGCGCAACCGCATACAGGCGTCACGCGGCAAGCGGCACCGTCGATCTCGAACCGCTGCTTCGAGCCAGCGGTCTGGCGTACGACGACATCAGTCGAGCGCACTGGATGCGTGGCACGATCCCCTTCGACCGTCGCCACCGGGTCAACGCCGTACGTGCCCACGCTCGTCGCGTAGTAAGCCGAGTCCAGTGGGCCGAGACAGGTCTGGACGCCGACCCAGCCGCCAACCTGCCCGCTCACGCCAGCCGGTGGCTCACCATCGCCGACCGATACATGGAGTGCCGCATCGGCGCGCTGCTCGACGACGTTGAGTGGTCTGTTCCGCGCGGCACGTAGGAGCCAGACCCGCCGCTCCACCGAAATCCACGCCAGACACACGCCGCAGGCCCCGCCGATACAAAGCACGGCCTGCGACTTTCGCGCCCCTCCCCGGCCAGAGCGGCATGAGCAAGGCTGGCCGCATCGAGCTCAGGTGTCGACCGTCCGCGACGATGCGCTCGGTCGTCCGCACATCCCTCCTCCCCGTGATGTCCCGCCCGGATAGCCGAAGCCTGCGATGCCCTCGACGGCACTGGCGGCGCTAGCTGTGCCATCTCATGAGGTTGGTGCCGCTCATTTTGAGTGCGGACATGAATCAGCCCCGACGGGTCGGCGTCGGGGCTGATCGGTTCTCCACACCCTCTCAGTGGTCGCCGGGGCGCCCCGGGTGGACGGGGCACGGTCCGTATGCGCCGGGGTGGTTCGGGTCCTCGGGGTGGACGTGCGGGCTGCCAGAGAGGCCGCACGCCGTCTTCGGGTCCTCGTTGCAGTACTCGATGCAGGTGCAGTCATCGATCTCGTCGAGGTCCTCGCGGGGCAAGGCCTCTACCGCCGGCTCGATCTTCATCAACATGTTCAGCTCCTTCGTGGTCCGCCTACCCCGAATGTACATCGCGTCTTCATGTACATCAAGCCGCGATGGTAATCTCGTCTCCATGGACACAGAGAAGGAAGATCAGCCCATCGCTGAAGCGCGCGCCAACATCTCCAAGCTGCACAACGCCGTGCAGCTACTCAGGCGCGTCTACTTCCTGACCAGCAGGGGCACCCGTGAAGCCGCCGTCGTCCCCGTCGAACTCGGTGAACTGGTTCAGCAAGTCGGGGGCCCTGACGCGGCCGTGGCGATCCTCAAGAAGCACGTGGGTGCGCCGTAATTCCCAACAGGATGCCAACGATGATGACGCTGCCGCGTCCGACGGCCGCCGCACCGTCGAATGGTCCTGCCGCTGGCCCGTCCCGCCCTACCGCCGCCAGACGTGCACCAACCCCCACCTCCACCACGACCTCAACGACGCGCCCAACAGTTCCACCAGCACCGCGAGGACATCGTCCCCTTCACCATCAAGGGCCCCAAGGACAAGCCCCTGAAGGTCCCAGGCGGCACCACGTTCACTTTCGGCACCGACCACTAACCTCCGCCCCGCATGGAAGGCAAAGGCCCTTTGGCCTGCGGACCTGTATCCCTGAACTCGCAGGGGTACAGGTCTGTTGTCGTTCGCTTTATCCCGGTCCCGGTCCCGGTCCCGGGGCCGCCTCATGCCCGTGCGTCTCGCGTGCGTCTGCATGTGGGCGGTCTTGCCCGGCGTCTGTTGTGCCCGTCCCTCCGCACGGTCGGTGCGTCGTGTTCCTCGCTGCCGGCCCCTCGGCGATCCGCGGCGAAGTTTGGTTGTCTGTGCCCGGGGGTTGTGGGGCTAACAGCGCCGCGCTTTATGGTTGACGTATCTCACGAAGGAGCCCGTGATGCCCCGCATCCGCTACCTTGCCGAAGGCGAGCGCATTGTCAAAGAGCTCTACCAGGCGATTCGCCAGGACGAGTTCCCTCCTGGCACACCGCTGCCATGCATTGAGGAACTCGGAGCTCGGCACGGGACGGATGAATCGTCTGCCCGCGCCGCCGTGGAGTGCCTGTTCCAGCAGGGAGTTTTGGCCTTTCCGCTGGAAGGGGACGGATACTACTTCGTCCGGTTCGTGCCCACCCGCGCGTCTCGCTTCCGCCGGCGGGCTCGGCCGGTACGTAGTTTCCGCCCACTCGTGCACCTGCACCGCCCGGCCTACCAAGAGTGGAACGTCGAGCGGCCTGCCGAAGCCAATTCGCTGTGCGGGATGAGCACCGACCTCGCGGACGGTTCCGGCCGCGCCACGGATCCGGCGGAAGGTACCTGCCCGGCATGCCGGAAGGTGTACGCCGAGGGAGGCAACCTCCTCGGGCCACACCGGCTCTGACCTTTGACCCGTGAGCACACGCAACGGCCGACGTCGAGGTGACCATCCATGATGGCATCCTGAAGTACGGCATCGACCCGGCCGCAACCTTCACCCACAGCCACCCTGGCGGCGAGTTCGGCTGGTCCCAGACCTTCACCGCCCGCGAACTCGACCGCTACCTCTCCGAGATCTGGTCCTGGCAGGGCTTCCAGATCGGCGACGTCCTCCTCGAAGCGGCTCGTACCGGCGAGTGCGATCACCAGTCTGGCTACGGCCTGAAGACCCGCATCGCCCGCGCCTGACTGAGTTCTGCCGTAGTCGACACCGGCGCCTCGGCCCGCAGCAGCGGCCCGGGGCGTCCGCGTTTCCTGGCCGCCCCCGCGTCTTTCGCCCGTCGGCGCCAGCCCGTCACCCGACCGCCGCGTCGGGACCCGGCCCGGGCGCCCGCCGCGCGCCCGCCTGGCACCGGGAGCCGGTCGGCTGGCCCGCTGTCTGGGGCTGGTTGGGCTAACCCGGCCGTCTGCGAGAGTCACATCAGCCGGGAACGCCCGCCACGAACCCCTTCGTGCGCTGTGAGCGACCGGCCCGGCCGGGTCGGGCCGTGTGATGGATGCGGATCCCCCTCCTGTCCCGCGCGGCCCGGCCACACCCGTCGTCCACCACACCAGGAGCCCGACTGTGACCACACCCCGCCCGCGCCCCGCAGCCGTCACCGCTCGCATCGAGGACACTTCCGGCGCCGACACCGCGCCTGTCGACTTCTTCGTGCCCGGCGCCCGCTACTACGACGGCGACGGCTACAAGGCGCCCGAGCAGACGCATACCTTCCAGTGCGAGTACGTCACCACCCACCCTCGCCCCAGCGCCGGCCAGCGCGCCTTCGGCTTCCTGCGCAACAACGCCCCCGACTCCGATTGGTTCTCCTCCGCCCTGGGCGAGGACGACTTCGCCCGGTGGACCCGCTTCTCCGATGCCCCCACCGCCAAGACCGGCGACGTCATGCCGACCGGCCCCGCCACCCCAGGAAGGGAAACCCCGTGATGGAACTCCCCATCGACATTGCCGACTTCGCGTTCAGGGACGCCGCGCGGGTCAGGGAGTGGTTCGACGCCGATCTTGGTCCGGAGACCTACGTGGAGGTCGAAGGCATGGGGTACACCGTGTGGATCGACTTCGCGCAGGTCTACGAATACTGGGAAGAGAACACCACTCCGTCCCGCGTGGCGAAGGCGTCGCCGACTCAGCACCAGGCCGTGGAGGCTGCGGCGACCACGGCGCTGGGTGACTGGGTCCGTGAGACGGGCCTTTAACCACCGTGGCAAGGCGCCGTCTGTCCTCTGCTCAGTCCGCCACGGATTCGGCCTCGGTTCCGCTCTCGCGGGCCGGGGCCGCTTCATGTCCCGCCCGGTCGGCTGGGCGAGGACGGGCTTCGCCCGGTGGACCCGCTTCCCCGACCGCCGCCCGTCGCACCGCGAGCCGGCCGCGGACGGGGTTGCGGGGCTTGCCCGGCCCCGCCCCACAGTGCGTCACACCACCGAGGCGACCGCCCGCCGTACAGCCACACCGGAGATGACCACGTGATCACCCGCCCGCAGACCTTCCAGATGGCGTCCTGCTTCACATACGAGCCTGGCCAGCAGGTGTTCGAGCCGCATGATGCCGAGCGCACCCCGGCCAGCGTCGTGCACACCATCTATGGCCCCGGCGGGCGTCGACCGACCGTCGTCCTCCAGCGCCACGGACAGAAGACGACACGCAACGCCGACCCGCACCACCTGGTCCGGCTCGACGAGGAACTCCGCCCCACCCGCATCCAGCTCGAAGAGTCATTCGCCCAACTCGCCGCTTCCGTTGACGCGCACACGGCCGAATGCCCTTCCTGCCAGCGTCAACGCGTCTGGTGGGGTACCTGCTACCGGTGCCTGATCGGCAAGCGGATGATCGACGCCGCAGGCGGCCTGACCTACTACCGGGACAACGTGCTGCCGTGGCTCACCGGCAAGTCGGTCGACCCCGCACGCGTTCGCGGAGGCCAGCACGTCACCGTCCGCCCGGCCGATGGTCCCGGGCACGAGGCCAGGATCTCCCAGATCGCCGTTGGCGGCCGGTGGCACGAGCCGGGCGAGGACGGCCTGATCTGCGTACGCATGGCGCCCGACTGGAAGCCCGTCCTCTACCCGGTTGCTCAGGTCTTCCACCAACCATGACCGGCCTCCTCCGGCACCCGGGCCCCGCTGCCACGGCGGGGCCCGGGGGGCTGTCGGCTTGCCCGCCATGCACCCGCCGCCCCGCCGTGCCATGTCCCTGTCGCGCACGGCTGTTTGACTGCCTTGCCGGCCGCGGCCCCGGCCCCGAGCCCCACCGTCCGTGTGGGGTCTGGGGCCATCCGCGCGCCGGCCGTGCCGCACGCTTGCGTACCTTGCCCTACGCCCGGCCACGGTACGGACCACCGGCCGGGAGGAGTGAGCACTTCACTTCCCCGACCCACTCCACACCTCCGTCCACGTGACACCCAAGGAAACTCATGACGTCCGCAATCACCGTCGCCCGCATCGCTGAGGCTGCCGCTATTCGGCTCGGCCACGGCTGGAGCACCGATCCCAGCACCTGGGGATCCACCGCCGAGTTCATCGGCCCCCACGACGTGGGCTTCTCCCTCATCGAGGACTACGAAGGCGACCTCGTCCTTGAGTACGACCGCCAGAGGTTCCCGGACAGCATCGAACTCCCCGAGGGCGTCGAAGCCTTCGACGGCGGCGTCTACCTGCCCCTGGCCACCCCCGCAGATGGCCTGGACGCCCTCGCTCAGCGCTGCGCCGACGCGATCCGAGCTATCACTCACCACTGACCGCTCGGCCCCGGCTCCGCGCATATCCGTGCGCGGAGCCTCGTCCTGGTGTCGGCCAGCTCCCTATCTCCGGGGCCGCGTCATGCCTGCTGCCCGCCGTGCCGAGGTGAGGCACGTCGGATCCGGCCTCTCCCTGCGCCTTCGGGGCTCGGGCCGGGGGCCGTTGCAGGTCCGCGGACCGCCTGCCTTGCCCCGTCCGACGACGTCACGGACGGCGGCATCGTCTTCCGCAATGCTCCGGTCGCGACCGTCTCTGCCGACGCCGAGCCGAGGGCACGAGTACTCCGGCCGCATCTTGCCCTCCCGCGCCCCGGCCCGTACCACAACAATCCGCCGCCTGAGCAAGGCGACCCGGCTCGTCTCCCGCACCTGACCTGCACCGTGCGCTACCTGACCGGCCCGCCCCCGGCACAACCAGAGGCGGGCCGCTTCCACGTCACCGCCCCCAACCGCCCCCGGGGTTGCTGCTCCTGACCCCGGGGGTTGCCGGGCTTGGCCCATCCCGGGTCAGTGTGCGGGCATCGAGAACGCGGTTCCCACCCCGCCGGGCGTCCGGCAGGTGTGGTCGAGCCCCGACCGGCGAAACGCCGGGCCGGACGCGTTCTCGCACTCTTCCCGCCACCCCTGCACAGGAGTTGCCATGCCCGCGCCCGCCCATACGATGACTGCCGCCCCGCTCACCGCCCTGTACGCCGTTCCGCGCAGCGTCCCGGCAGCGCCCGATCCGGTGCCCTACGACGGTCCCCGCGCGGTGGCCGCCGACTTCTTCATCCTCGCCCGCGGCGGCCGGGCGCAGACCGCACCGCCGCCCTTCCGCGACGGCGACAGCGTCTGCTGCCCCCTGGGCAACGAGTGGTTGCGCTACGACGGCCGGTGGATCGTCCCGGGCCGGCCGGGCGGCCTGTCCCTGACCGACCGGACGGTCGCCGGCTGGTGGCAGACCCGGCACAAGCCGGGCAGCAGGTTCGCCCTGGTCCACCGGCTCGCCTGCCAGGAGACGGACCTGATCACCGGCGACCACTACATCAGCTCCCACCTCACCGGCGACATGTTCTCCCAGGACCCGGTCTCCGGCCCGTGGCTGCGCTCACTGGCCTGGCAGGCCGCCCGCACCCGCACGTTGAGCGTCCACCTGGAGCTGCCCACCGGCATCGTCACCCTCCACTCCCGGCTGGTCGGTGACGTGTTCTTCCATCCGGCCACCCCGGCTCTCTGGAGCTGACAACAGCTCCGCTCCGCTGCCGCTCGACCCGGCGGCGGGGCGGTCGGCTGTCGCGAACCTTCTGATCCCTCGCGCGCCCCCCGGCGCCGACTCCAACGGGCGAGCGGGCTTTCTAGACACCGCGGCCGGAGCCCATTGACCCGCCAACGAGCTGCTGACCGACGCTCGGCCCCTCCAACCGATCCCATGTTGCCACCAGGAGCGACCCTCATGACCCATGAAGGACTCACCCCTCAGCAGGACAGCCCACCGGAGCCGACCGGCATCACACTGT
This sequence comes from Streptomyces sp. NPDC058371, assembly GCF_042723265.1. NCBI lineage: Bacteria > Bacillati > Actinomycetota > Actinomycetes > Kitasatosporales > Streptomycetaceae > Streptomyces > Streptomyces sp. NPDC058371. The sequence continues at coordinate 247,528 of NZ_JBHXJC010000015.1, forward strand.
GCCCGGCAGCGGCAGCGCTGTTGCACGAGATCGCCGAGCACGACACCGGCGCCGGTGTCCACTTCGACCACTTCCGCGGCGGCCGAGTCCGTCACCCGAACACCGGGCGCCCGTTCAGCCGGTCCACGTTCCGGGAACTCGGTGCGCAGGGACTCGTCGAATTCCCGGCAGCACTCACCTGGCTCGTACGGATGACCGACACGGGACTGGCTTGGATCGGACCGACCCTCACCGTTAGTGAGGTTCCGGAAGACGGCGCGATCTGGTTCGAGGTGCTCGCCCTGGGTGAGCGCATCGGCTACGCGGAGGTGGCCGAGTACGGCGCTGGCTACTGGTTGCACCAGGTAAGCGTGGACCGCCACCGCCGCCACGGGCACGGCACCCGACTTCTCACGGCCGTGATCGAACGCCTTGGCCATGACGAGATCGCCCTTTCCTGCGACCCCGGCAGGCTCCGTCCCGGTTACCCCACCCGGGAACAACTCGCCACGTGGTATGGCCGCCATGGCTTCCGACCCGACGACGACCTCGACACCCCACACCGCATGGTCCGTCCGCCCACCCCACCCAACTGATCCGCTCGGCTCTCCAGCCACTCCACCAGGTACCACCTCACCCAGGAACAGCTCACGCTGTCCAACGCCCCCGGCGCTGAGGGCCGTCGCCCGCCCGCCCTGCGGCGGTTGCGCCTCTTGCCCCGTCCTCAGCCATGTTTGGGTCAGCGGCACGGAGGGAGCGGTGACCACCTCACCCGCCCCTTCGGGCCGCCTCAGCCCGGCAGCGTCCGGCACGGCAGACGCACGCTTTCCCCGTCCTGGACGGGCTGCGGGAGACCGCAGGCCAGTGCAACAACCCGGCGCGCCTCACCTTCGTGACCTCCGCGATCACCGCGTTCGAGGAGGAAGGCCCGGACGCCGCACCCCTCCTGGACGGCTGCCCCCAGGCCGCCGCCCGGCTGATCTTGGAGGAAGTCACCGAGGCGTACATCACCGCCGAGCAAGCCACCCGCATCCAGGCCCGCAACAGCACCCTGGTCCGCGACTTCCAGCTCCCCTACACCAGCCACCGCCGCGCCCAGGCCCGCCGGGCCGAGCACGAGCGCCGCGGCCGCAACGCCACCGGCCTGGACCGGCTGCGCCACCTGCTGACCATCCCGGCCGCCTGACCAACGTTTACGCCCACCGGCCCCGAACCTCCGGCATTCCGCCCGGGTTCGGGGCCGCCGCACGCCCGCTGCCCGGCCGCGTCGGCGGGGCCGGAAGACGCTCCCGCCCCCCTGACCGTGGGGTCGGGGGCGGTCCGACGCCCGCCGGGCCCCGGCTGCTCACCGACCTCAGCCGAGACTGCTGCGGTTGCCGTCCTTGCCCCGCGCCCCACCACAGTACGAAGCACCAGCCGCGGGGAGCAGGTGACCACCACCCCACCCCGGGGCGGCCCCCACTCACCATCAGCCCGTTGAACGGAGCCCGGCTCATGCGCACCTACGCCACCGCCCAGCACACCGGAACCGCCCCCGGCCAGTGCGACGCCACCGCCGTCCGCAGCACCCCGGACGGAACCCGCGCGTACGTCCTCCTGGACGGCATCGGCCGACGCGAGACAACCCACCGGTGGGCCCTCGGCGCTGCCCGGCAGATCGCCCGCACCGCCGCCCGCCGGCGCGACGCCGAGGCCGGACTGCGGCACGTCTACAACCTGTGCCGGGACGACGCCATCCACTACGGCGGCGGCCACAAGGCAGCGGCCGTAGTCGCCGTCAAGGCCCCCAAAGAGCCCTTGACGGTGGCCTGGTGCGGCGACTCCCGGGCGTACCTGATGGAACGCGGGATCGCGGTGCGCCTGACCGAAGATCACAACAAGCGCCGCGTCTACCCCCCGACCGCCACCTATCCGTACGGCGGCAACCGCAACCACATCACCTCGTGCCTCGGCTCTCACCGCACCGACGAGGACGTACGCAACCTGTACCGCCACCCCGCAATCGAGACCGCCACGCGAGAGATCACCGGCCCCTGCCGCCTGCTGCTCGCCTCGGACGGCGCCTACGAACCCCACGAGGACGCCCGGCACTGCCTGTTCACCGAATGCGACGGCGACGACCTGATCCCCACCGTCCGGGACCTGGTGAACCTGGCTGTCGACACCGCCGTCAAGACCAGCCGCGCCCTGGACCCGAACCAGGTCTACGCGGACAACGCAACCGCCCTCCTGGCCGACCTGGCCCCCTGACACCCCGACGACCACACCGCCCCAGCGCCCCGGCCCCGAACCTCCGGCATCCCGCCCCGGGTTCGGGGCCGCCGCACGTCCACCCGGCCGCCGGGCCTTGCGCGGCTTGACCCCGCGCGGGGCAGTGTTGGTGGGGCCGGAAGGCCGCTCCCACACCATCCCCCGAGGTTGTGGTCGAGCCCCCGGCCGCCGGGCCGCCCCCACCCCCCGGGACGGCCCGGCACCCCCAAGCCCCCAGCCCGGCCCCGGCCAACACCGGGACCGCGGCCCGCACCGCCCGCCCCGGCGCCGGCCCCGCTCGTCCGCGCCCGCCCCCTGGCGCGAGCTGTACCCGACCCGAGGAACCGCCATGACGCTCTCCCACACCACCACCCCCGGACGCATCCACGTGCACGAGGCCATCGCCCACGACGTCCCCGGCATGAAGTTCATCCGCGTCGCGTACTGCCGGAACGGCACCATGACCATCCACAGCACCGAGGTCCTCTACGGCGGGGGCGGCCTGCTGATCGCCGGTGACGCCGAAGCCCAGCTCGCGCCGATCATCCGCACCCTGGACACCGCCCTGCAGCGCGGGGTGGCCCTGCTGGAAATCGTCACCGAGCCGGTCGCACCGACGGACCGTCTGACCATCCAGCGCTACTACCTCTACGGTGGCCGCCGCCGCACCAACGCAGCGTCCGACGAGGAACGCTTCGGCCACGACCCGCACCGGCTTGCCGACGCCGAGCGATCCCGGCGAGCCAGCCACGCCGCCGCCCTGCGCCGCGTACAGCACGAGGTCGACGAGCGGGAGGCGGAAAGGGAACGCTCCGCCGCGCGCATCGCCCCCCTGCTGAGGACCCGCGCCTTCTGGCTCCGCAGCCACCGTGACCACCTCGCCATGGCGCGCGGCGCCCGTCGCGCGGGCGAGCACAGGTGGCACGCCTACGCCCTCAACGCCGCCGCGTTCGACCGCACCCAGGCCGCCGTCCTGCCCGTATAGATCCCGGCCCGGCCCGCCGCCCCTGACCACGCCCGGCCCCCGGATTCCCGCCCGCACGGCAGGAGTTCGGGGGCTGCGTCATGCCGGTCCGGGCGGGCCACCGCCTCAGCGTCACCACTGCGCCCACGACCCGGCCCCGGCCACCCCGCCCGGCCGCCCGCCGGGCCTTGCACGGCTTGACCCCGCCCCAGGCAGTATCGGTCTGGCCGGAAGGACGCTCCCGCACCACCCCTCACCGTGCGGTCGAGCCCCCGGCCGCCGGGGCGCCCCCCCCCCCCCGGAAGGCCCCGCCCCCCCCCCCCCCCCCCCGCCCCCGCCCCCCCCCGGACCCCGGCCCCCCCCCCCCCCCCCCCCCCCCGCCCCCCCCGTCCTCTCCC
>NZ_JBHXJC010000015.1:251128-253827 GCF_042723265.1 Streptomyces sp. NPDC058371
TCTCCCACACCACCCCCCACCTTTGGTTCGATCCCCCGGCCGCCGTGCCCCCCCCACCCCCTGGGGGCGGCCCGGCACCCCTTCCTCACGGCACGCCCCGGCCACCGGCCCCGCGCGCCGCGTCCCGCCGCCGCCCGCAACTCCCAGAAGAGGCCGCATCGTGCCCGAGCGCATCGTGACCATGCCCGGCAGCACCGACCAGTTCGTGCTCACCGAACGCCCCGCACCCGCCCTCACCGACCGCTACCGGCCCCTGCCCGACGGCATCAACAGCCATGACCTCCTCGTCATCCGCGCCAACGAGGTACGTACGGGCGACGTCGTCACCGCCTTGTTCACCGAAGGCCCCGGCATCCGCCGCATGGAGCACGTCCCCGAGCCCTTCGCCGCGCACCCCCGCCCCTTCGGTATCTGCCCCGCACACTGCGAGGAGTGCTCCGTCACGCACCTCTCCGGCGGCACCACGGACCGGTACATGTGCCTGAACACCGCCGACGACTACACCAACTGCGCCGTCGTCTACCCCAACGCCCCGGTCGCGATCATTCCCGCCGACACGGCAGCGGAGTTCCCGCCCCTGGACTCCACCCCGCAGCTCCCGGACCTGTTCACCCTGGACGACGGCGAGCACGGCCCGTACGAGGCGCTTCCCGTCCCCCGCGCCTGGAGTCCGTTCGCGACGATCAGCGTCACCCGGGCCACGGCCGAGAAGATCGCCGCCGACATCCCCGGCACCCACGCCGGCCGCCATCTCACCTTCCGCTGGCTGCACGACACGCTGCTCATCGCCTCCGACCCACGCCTGCGCACCGACCCAGGCCGCCCGGGCCGCCTCATCGAGCCCGACGCCGACGGCCGCTACCGGATCGGCGGCCTGTGGCGGTGGGAGGAATGGTCCGTGCCCTTCTGCCCGAACTGCGGGGCCGAGACCGAGCCGCTCGACGTCGAGGGGGAGAGGGTCTGGCGCTGCACGGCGCCCGACTGCACCCGCCGCACGTACGGCACCGGCAACCCGGACGACGACGATGAGCTCCCGTCCTACACCGAGGACGACGGGCTGAGGATGGATGCCCTGTTCGACGTCAGGCAGGAGCGCGGCGAGATCGACATCGAGGCGACCGCCGAACTGGCCGCCCCGGGCGGCCCCGACGAGGACGAGCAAGACGCCAAGTGAGGACGACTCCCCAGCGCAGGAGACCAAGCCGAGCACGGCGGCCGGGTTGCTGCGCTAGACGGCCGTGCCCCGACAGTGAACCCACCCGGCCCGCCGCAACGCGACCGAACCCACCCATCCCACCTGCGGGCCGCCGCACCCGCCTAACACCCGGAGCCTCCCGTGACCACTCCCGACCTGCGCGCGACCGCCCTCGCGAGCCTCACCACCGCCGGGTTCACCGACGCCACCGCCACCCGCCAGAGCGACACCATCGTCATCGCCACCGTCCCCGCCGCGCGCTCCGCGTGGGCCGACTTCGCACTCGCCTCCCACACGGCGCTGCGCCTGGCCGACAGAGCAGGCCGCGCCCAGTACGCGCTCTTCCCCGCCCGCGACGGCGGCGAGCCGTACAGCCGCACCGTGTACTTCCGCGCCACCGGCCCCGGCCTCGCCCAGCAGCACGTTGGTCGGGTCCTCTGCCACACCGTCCGTATCGTCCCCGGCTACAACACCGAAGCGGATATCCCGAAGGCGCTCGCCACCGCCATCTTCGACGACTCCGGCCGCGCGGGTGACATCACCGCCACCCGCCTCGCCTGACTCCCGCTCCGCGGCGCCCCGTCGCGCCAGCGTTCGACACGCCTGTTGTTGCGCTGACCCACCGCGCCCCGACAGTCATAGCCACTCCTGTACCACCTCACCGTTCTGATTGGAGAACCGCTCGCCATGACCCCCCCTTCACCCATCACCCCGGGTTCCGGCCACAAGGTTGGTGACGTCATCACGATCACCGTCGGCTACTCCGAAGCCGCCTGCGCCATCCGCGCTGCGGGCAAGACCATGCAGGCCCGCCTTCACCAACACATGGTCCAGCTCCTCGACACCGACGGCGGCCCCTACAGCGCCCCCATCACTTACGGCGAGGCCGGAATCCCCTACATGTACCGCCAGTTGAACCACGACACGCCCTGACCCCGACACACCCGGCTCCCGGCCCTTCGCCCCCACGGCAGGAGTCGGGGGCTGCGGTACCTGGCCGTGCTGCGCCACGTCTCGCAGCACCAACGGGCCGCCCCGCACACGGGGCGGCCCGTTCCGCGTTCGGGCTTCGTATCCTCTCGGCCCCGCGCCCCATCTGTGGGCTCGTGGGCCGACCCTGCACCCGCGTGCACAGTTCCCGCCCCGCCGCGTCCCCGTCCCGTACAGCCGCCTCTACACCTCGGAGGCAACCGCCGTGAACACCGCCCGAGTTCCTGCCCTTGAGCCCATCGCCGGTGCAGCCGAAGCCACGATTGATCTCGCGGGTCTCACCACCTGCAAGGCCGCAACCGAGGCACCTCGCCGAGGAGACGCACGGCATCGCCCTCGCCCACGACGACGAAACCTGCCAATTCCTCCCAGCTCAACGACTCCTGGCAGGAGGCCGTCGGCAACCAGCACAGTATCGATGCCTGGAGCGTCGTCAGCGACCAACGGCCCACCCCGCAACCCGATCCCGCCTACAACCGGCCCCCCGGGGCGGGCTTGCGTGCCTTGCTCCGCG
>NZ_JBHXJC010000016.1:0-217011 GCF_042723265.1 Streptomyces sp. NPDC058371
GTGCCGTCTCACCCTCTCTCCTCTTTCTCCCCCCCCCCCCCCCCCCCCGGCTCCGTACGGCGAAGGCGCCTCAGAGCGGCAGCTTGAAGCCGACATGCGAGGCCGTGAAGCCCAGCCGCTCGTAGAAGCGGTGAGCGTCGGTGCGGGTGGCGTCCGAGGTCAGCTGGACCAACTGGCAGCCCTGGCGCCGTGATTCGTCGACTGCCCACTCGATGAGGAGGCTGCCGAGGCCACTGCCTCGTTCGTCGGCATGGACACGCACGCCTTCGATGGTCGAGCGGGTGGCTCCCTTGCGGGAGAGCCCGGGGATGACCGTGAGCTGGAGGGTGCCGATGACGTGGCCCTCGCGTACGGCGACCATCAGGTGCTGATTGGGGTCGGCGTTCAGACGCTCAAGCGCCGCCAGGTACGGGGTCAAGTCGTCCGGAGACTCGCGCTCGGCGCCCAGTGGATCGTCAGCGAGCATCGCGACGACGGCTGGGACGTCGTCTGCACCGGCCCGGCGTATCTCAAGATCTCCCATGGCGGCACCCTACGCGGGGACGTCGACCGGCGGCGGGGCCAGCGCCGCTACGTTCACCGATTCCACGACCCGGACCAGCGGGGCCAGCTCCGGGTTCCTCGCTGCCTCGTCGAGCGCCTCGCGCAGGGCGGTGTCGTTGGTGGGCCGGGCCTCTTCCAAGAGCTCGAGGCCTGTCTCGCTCACATTCGTGTAGATGCCGCGGCGGTCGGTCGGGCACAGGTAGCGCGAGAGGAGCCCACGGTCCTCGAGCCGTGTGACCAGGCGCGTGGTGGCGCTCTGGCTGAGGAGGACCGCGTCGGCGACCTGCTTCATCTGCAGATGACCGCCGTCACCGTCGTGCTGCCGGCTGAGCACGTCGAGCAGGGAGTACTCCCGCACGCTCAGGCCGTGCTTGGCCTGCAGGGCGCGCTCGATGTGCGCCTCGATCCTCCCGTGCAGCAGGGAGAGGGTGCACCACCCCTGAGCAAGGGCAGTGAGCGCGGGGTCCGTCGCTGTCATGGCGTTCTCCTCCGTCCCGTAGCGGCTGAAACCAGGATAGAGCACGGGTGCAATAGACCGCACTTGCATGTAACCCGCGTCTGCAACTATTGTGAACGCACGTAAAGAGCTCCTGCAATCTTCTGGGAAGGTGTCCCCACCCATGCCTCTCGCGCTTCTGGCCCTCGCGATCGGGGCCTTCGGAATCGGAACCACGGAATTCGTGATCATGGGCGTGCTGCCCCAGGTCGCCGGCGACTTCGGTGTCTCCATCCCCACGGCCGGGCTTCTCGTGACCGGCTATGCCCTGGGCGTGATGATCGGCGCTCCGATCATGACCGCGCTCGGTACGAAGGTGTCCCGCAAGCGGATGCTGATGCTGCTCATGGGGTTGTTCGTCCTCGGCAACCTCCTCTCCGCCGTCGCTCCGACCTTCGGGCTGATGCTGGTGGGCCGGGTGGTCGCCTCCCTCGCCCACGGAGCCTTCTTCGGCATCGGTTCGGTGGTCGCCGCCGAACTGGTCGCACCGGAGAAGAAGGCCGGCGCCATCGCCATGATGTTCAGCGGACTGACGATCGCCAACGTCGTCGGTGTCCCGCTGGGCACGATGATCGGGCAGTCCGCCGGCTGGCGCGTCACCTTCGCCGGAGTGGCCGCACTCGGGGTGATCGGATTCCTGGGCATCGCCAAGCTGGTGCCCGACATGCCGAAGCCCGAAGGCGTCCACCTCCGCCACGAGCTGGCCGCGTTCAAGAACATCCAGGTGCTGCTCGCCATGGCGATGACCGTTCTCGGCTTCGGCGGCGTCTTCGCGGCCATCACCTACATCGCGCCGATGATGACGCACGTCGCGGGATTCGCCGACGGCTCTGTGACCTGGCTGCTGGTCCTCTTCGGCCTCGGCATGGTGGGCGGGAACCTCATCGGCGGCAAGTTCGCCGACCGCGCACTGATGCCGATGCTGTACGTGTCCCTGGGCGGCCTGGCCGTCGTGCTGGCGCTCTTCACGGTGACCGCGCACAACAAGATCCTCGCGGCCGTCACGATCGCCCTGATCGGCGCCCTGGGCTTCGCGACCGTGCCTCCGCTGCAGAAGCGCGTCCTCGACCAGGCGCACGGCGCCCCCACGCTCGCGTCGGCCGTGAACATCGGCGCCTTCAACCTCGGCAACGCCCTTTCGGCCTGGCTCGGCGGAATGGTGATCGCCGCGGGCATGGGCTACACCGCCCCGAACTGGGTCGGCGCCGCTCTCGCCGCCGGAGCCCTGGTCCTGGCCGTGGTCTCGGCCGCCCTGGAGCGCCGCAGCAAGTCCGCCAGCACGGTCGCCACGGGTACCGCGCCCACCGAGCAGCCCGCTGCCGTCCAGTACTGATCCGGTCCGGATCGGGTGCAGGGCCATTTCCGTCCGGCACTGCCACCTCGTAATCCCCAGAGTCGAGCGCTCTCGGCACACCGCAGCGCTCAGTACCAACCCCCACAAGGAGAAATCCCCTCATGAGCACCACCACCGCCGTCGCGCCCCTCACCATCCAGGACGCAGAGCTCCTCGTCTCCGCGGCCAACCGTGCCGCCGAGGCCTCCGGAGTCACCGTCAGCGTCTCCGTTCTGGACGCGGGCGGGAACCTGCTCGCCTTCCGGCGTGACGACCGCGCCGTGCTGATCTCCGGCGAGACCAGCACCCGCAAGGCCTACACGGCGCTTCAGCTGAACTCCCCGACCGCCGATCTGGTCGAGGCGGTCCAGCCGGGTGGGCTCCTCCACACCCTGCCCACCGCGCTGGACCGGCCGCTGCTGTTCCTCGCGGGTGGAGTTCCGGTCCACCGTGACGGCCGGCTGATCGGCTCGATCGGTGTCGGGGGCGGAGCGCCGGACCAGGACCACGGGTTCGCCGTCGTCGCGGTGGAGTCCCTCGTCTGACCTCACCTAGTGCACCTGTGCACCTGTGTGGAAAGCGCCGGTCCCCGACAGTTGTGTCGGGGACCGGCGCTTTGCGTCAGGCGCTCAGCCCGCCGCCACCGTCAGCGGAGCGAAACGGCGCGTCCAGTCGCCCGGCAGCTCCGGGACTCCGTACGTCATGACCGCGTTGAAACCGACGGGCGCAAGGCCGCGCTCCTTCGCCCAGGCAAGGAGCTCGTCGTGCCGTACGTCGATGTCGGTGCGGAGCGGGCGGTCCGTGTGCGCGGCCAGCGAGGCGAGGAGGGCCTTGGCCGTCTCCGTGTCACGGGCGATGAGCGGACCCACCACATGGGTCTCCATGTTGGGCCAGGCGGCCGCGTAGCCGATGATGCGGCCGTTCTCCTCGGCGACGCGCAACTGGTCGGCGAAGGCGGGCAGGCGGGTGATCACATGGGTGCGATCGGAGCCGAAGACCTCTTCGTCCAGTCGGAGGATCGTGACGAGGTCCTCGGCGGTGGCCGGCCGGGTGGCGACCCCGGGTTGTGGCCCGCCCGGCCTGAAGTGGCCGCTCACCATCTCGGCCCGGCCGATGGCTTTGAAGCCCAGCTCCTCATAGAGCGGACGGCCGTACGGGGTGGCATGCAGCGTCAGCGGAGTCGTGCTCATCTCCGCGACGACATGCTGCATCAGCCGCCGCCCGACACCTTTGCGGGCATGACGCTCGGCGACCAGCACCATGCCGATCGCCGCCAGATCGGGGCGATCCTGCGGCCCGTACTCAGTGACGACGCAGGCGGTGACCAGGCCGCCCTGGGGGTCATCGATGCCGTAGCCGGTCCCTGCCGCGAGGAGCAGACCCCACTTGTGTTCTTCGCGGGGCCAGCCCCGGTTCTCGGAGAGGTCGGCGCAGGCCGTGACGTCGCGAAGCGTCAGGCGGCGGATGGGCAGAGCGGCGAGGGAAGGTGTTGGCACGCAGGTCAGGCTGTCTGACACGCCCCCATGGCGTCCACCGGTTTGCGTACAGACACACGCGCTTTTGGCCAACTCGTACACAACCGCACAGCGAGTGGACAGATGTTTCACGTGAAACAGGGCATGTGCAACGACTGGGACGTATGTGACGGCCGAAGCGGCGCCGCCGACGTGCAGATCGCGGACCGGCTCTGTGAAGAGTTCGGGTTGGGCTGTGCAGGCTGCGCCGCCCACGGCGGCTCACCGTCGGGTCGGCACCTCGCCGGTGCCCTGCCGATATCCGCCGCGGCAATAGCGGTCCGGCATCAGGCGGGCTCCGTCGGCCATCACTGAGGGGATCGGAGCCTATGGGACGCCTGTGAATTGGGCCGGCGCGCCCGGTAATTGAAGGAATTGGTGAGGAGGTCCCACCGATTCGCGGTGACGCAAGGGGGGACTTGTGTGTGAGCCGTCGGCCGGTATGGTCGACTCCGGTTTGCGCCGGGCGTGATGGACACACACTCCACGAGGGCACGAACGCAGGCCAAAGCAGCCTAACGGGACAGAGAGATCGAAGACCCGCATTCCCCGTTATGCGACCGGGGTGTTGACTCGGGGTGGGACGCTGCGGTGAGAGGAGTGCGGCCAATGTCACACTCTCGCCTTACTTGTCCGTACGGAGCCGGAATGCGGGTTGAATGTGCCCGCATTGGCCGATGGGACCGAACGGAGAAGTAACGCAAGCCGTCTGCGGGGGAAAGTACGCATTTTCCGACCGAGGAAGTGCGGGGACCGACCGAAAGATGTTCGAGGCGAGGCACACCATGGACGCTCCGACCACTACGCCGGCCGACAACGGCACTTCCGGCGGCAACGGCGGGGGCGGCTGGTTCGCGCCGCGCAAGCAGCCGGCGCCCGTCGGAGATGGTCACGAGGCGCCCGAGGGGACCCGCCTCGCAGCGCTGCGTCCCGTCGGCAGGCCAGTGACCGACGAGGACACCGCGGATCAGGAGCGAATACGCCAGGCGCCGGAGACGGCAGCGTCGGCCGCGCCCGGTGGAGAGGCCTCCGAGCCTTCGGCCGCGCCCGGCCGGCCCACCCCAAAGCATGCGTCCGCGCGCACCGACTCGACCCGGTCGAGCGAGTCTCCCTCGACCGAGGGCCGCCTCAAGAGCGGCTCTCCCCGGCCGGCCGGCGCCTCGCCGAGCCCGTCCACGCCGACCGGACCGGCCGCGGGAGCGTCACCCACGCCCGCCGCGCCGACCCTGGGGGCGTCAGCCCCGCCCACCGAACCGGCCCCGGCGCCTTCACCGTCGCCCGTCGCGCCGGCCTCGGCGCCGTCACCCACGCCCGCCGAACCGACCCCGCTGAACCCCGCCATGCCGGGTCCCGCCCACGCCCACCGGCCCGCGGCCACAGGCACTGAGCAGATACGGCGCGAGCCGGAGCCGACGCACGAGGCCGCTGCCGCAGGTGCCCGCTCGACGGTCGGGCATGCCGAGCCGGAGCCACACCGCGTCGACCCGGCGCCGGACGTGTCACCCCGGCCCGAACCGCACCCGAACGGTGCCCCGAGCCCAGCCCCGGAACCGCGGGTGCCGGCCCAGCGGCCCGCGTCGGCGGAGGACGCGTCCCCCGACGCCATCCTGATCCGCCGGACCATGGCCGAGGTCGGCCCGGTCGCCGACAAGGTCACCTCGTACTTCTACGCCCTGCTCTTCGTCCGCCACCCCGATCTGCGGTCGCTGTTTCCCGCCGCGATGGACACCCAACGGGACCGGCTGCTCAAGGCGCTGCTGACGGCGGCCGAGCACATCGACAACACCGACGTCCTCGTCGCGTATCTGCAGAACCTCGGCCGGGGCCACCGCAAGTACGGCACGCGGCCGGAGCACTACCCGGCCGTCGGTGAATGCCTCATCGGCTCGCTCAGCCACTACGCCGCCGCGATCTGGGACAAGGAGACCGAGGCCGCCTGGGTACGGGCGTACACGACGATCTCCCAGGTGATGATCGACGCGGCGGCGACCGACGAACTGCGGGCCCCTGCCTGGTGGTACGCGGAGGTCGTCGCGCACGATCTGCGGACCTCGGACATCGCGGTGCTCACGGTCCGTCCGGACCAGCCGTACCCCTTCCTCGCCGGGCAGTACGCCAGCCTGGAGACGCCCTGGTGGCCGCGGATCTGGCGGCACTACTCGTTCGCCTCGGCGCCGCGTTCCGACGGACTGCTGTCGTTCCATGTGAAGGCGGTCCCGGCCGGCTGGGTCTCCAACGCACTGGTGCACCGGGCCCGGCCCGGCGACATCATCAGGCTCGGGCCGCCGGCCGGCACGATGACCGTCGACCACACCACCGAGAGCGGACTGCTCTGCCTGGGCGGTGGCACGGGCATCGCCCCCATCAAGGCGCTGGTCGAGGATGTCGCCGAGCACGGCGAGCGGCGCCCGGTGGAGGTCTTCTACGGCGCGCGGACGGGACACGACCTGTACGACATCGACACGATGCTGCGGCTTCAGCAGAGCCATCCCTGGCTCTCGGTGCGGCCGGTCGTGGACCAGCAGGCGCACCTGCAGCTCCCGGACGCCGTCCGCGAGTACGGGCCGTGGAACGAGTACGACGCCTACCTCTCGGGGCCGCCCGGCATGATCCGCAGCGGTATGGACGCCCTGCGGGACGTCGGTATCCCGTCGGACCGCATCCGGCACGACTCGGTGGAGGAGCTCGTCGCGGCGGGGGACTGATCGCGGCCGCCGCCGGCAGCGGCGGACGGACGGTGCTCCGCTGGGCACGCCAGGGCCGAGCGCAGTGCTTGAGCACCTGCGTCGGCCGCAGAGCCTGGCCTGGATGCCTAGCCCGGCAGCACGGCCGTGCAGTGGCGCGCGGGATCAGCCCAGATCGGGCGCATGCATCGCCCGTACGCCCTCGATGTTGCCGTCGAGATAGTGCCGCAGGGACAGCGGCACGAGATGGACGGACGCGATGCCGACCCGGGTGAAGGGGATCCGGACGATCTCGTACTCGCCGCACGGCTCGTCCATCTCCGGACCGTGCCGTTGGGCGGTGTCCATGGATTCGAGGTGGCAGACGAAGAAGTGCTGCACCTTTACGCCGGTGGCGCCGCCGTCCTCCCCGATGTGCTCGACGGTGTCCACGAAGCAGGGCACCACGTCGATGATCTTGGCGCCGAGCTCCTCGTGCACCTCGCGGTGGAGCGCGTCGACGACGGTTGTGTCCTCCGGTTCGACCCCGCCGCCCGGGGTGAGCCAGTAGGGATCCATGCCGGGCTTGGTCCGCTTGATGAGGATCAGGTCGTTGCCATCGAGCAGGATGGCGCGAGCGGTGCGCTTGACCACGGGTCGGACGGTCATGGGAGGAATGTGGCCCGGCTGGTTCCACGTGAAACATCGCGAGGTCGGGAGACCCGTAGGAAGGGCCTCAGACCCACTCGGTCGCTGCGCGCAGCAGCCATTCGTGCGCCCGCGCGATATGCGGCATGGCCAGTGTGCCGGTGCGCACCACCAGGAAGTAGGTACGCAGCGGGGGCACCGCCGGATCGAGCAGCGCCACGACGTCGCCGGCCTCCAGGGCGGCGGAGCACAGATAACGCGGCAGCACCGCGAGACCCGCACCCGCGGCGGCACAGGCGAGGACGGCGCGCAGATCGGGTACGACGACCGTGCCCGAGCCGGCCGGGCGGGAGTCGAAGACGTAGGCCCAGTAGCGGGCGACGAGCGGCAGCGACTCGTGCACCTCGACGACGGGCAGGCCTTCCAGTGCGTGGGCGCCCCTGCGCCGGAGCTTTCCGGGGCCGATCTGGGCGGCCCAGCGTGGGGCCGCGACCAGGACGTGCTCCTCGTCGCAGAGAGCGCTGGCGGTGAGCAGGGCCCCTCGCGGGCGGGCCGTCGTAATGGCCAGATCGTGATGGCCGGCAGCGAGTCCCTCCAGCGCCTCCTCGGTGTTTCCGAAGGAGGCGCGCAGCGCGAAACCCTGTCCGTCGTCACCTATGAGCTCGGTGAGGGCGGGCAGTGCCCGTTCCGCGGTGAACTCCGGTGGGCCGGCCAGGTGCAGGGTGCGAACCGAGGAGTCCTCGTCGAGGCCGGTCTCGGTGATCTCCACCAGGGCGTCGAGATGGGGCGCGGCCTTGTGGGCGAGTTCGTCGCCGATCGTCGTCGGTGTCACCCCGCGGGCCTGGCGCAGGAAAAGAGGGCGCCCCAACTGGCGTTCCAGGGTGCGGATCTGGGCGGTCACGGCCGGCTGTGAAAGCCCGAGCAGCGCGGCGGCACGGGTGAAGGAACCGGCCCGGTGCACAGTGATGAACGTGCGCAGCAAGGCCAGGTCCATGGTGCCCCTCCCCTCCCGGCACCACCGGCCGAGCCCCAACTATAAATAAGTCGATAGGCCTCTGTCGCTACCGTGATTGGACACTGACACAGAGTCAACTAGCCTAGTGCGCGCGGTTCTTCGCGCGCAGAACCGCGGCGGTCCGAGCCACGAGGGGGGAGGCTCGGACCGCCGGTCTTCCGTGCGTCGACACGTGCAAACAGCGAGGCTGGACACCGCTGTGCTTCACTTCCCCAGAAAACCCCTAGATCTCCGCGCTGGGTGCCGTTCTCCGCCGTGTCAGAACGCCTGAAGGTAGACCCTCGCCTGATCGCCTTTGAGGGGCTGGACGTAGATCTCGATCCACTGAACTTTCCTGCGGCGGTCGTCGCTCACGCACGGTGGGCACACTCCTGCCCAGCGTGTTCCCTTCACGGTCTGTGGCTCGGCCAGCCCGAGGTGCTCGAATCGCTCTCCCTCCGGGGCGAAGTCCTTCTTCTTCGCCTTCAGTGGCTCCTCGGAGTGCAGGTCCTTCGCGATGTCTTCGGCGTTCTTCTCCCTGGTGACGAAGGAGAGGAGGTAGATGTCTTCCTGAGGGTTGATCTGGACAGCGCCTTTGACTCCTGTGGTGTCCTCGGGGACCGACACGTTCATGAACGCGGATGCCTCGGCTGCACCCGCCTCCTTGTCCCATTGCCAGTCACGTCCCTCAGCGACGCGGCGATCGCCGCCGTCCGAGCTGGAGCACGAGGCAAGGAGAAGGGCGGTTGCCAGTGCCGCGAAGAAGTGGGCACCACGTCGGATCATCACCGGTTCTCCTCGTCACCGCGGGACACGTCTCCACGGCTACCTTCACGGCCCTGGTCCGGCGGGGTCACAGCCGGGGGCGTGTCACTGTTCAGGTCGTACCTGTAGGCCGAGCTGCTGCCGCGCATGTCGAATTCCTGGGCGAGGCCCGTTTTGTGCAGACGGCCCATCTCGGAGTCCGGGATCTCCACGCCTCCGGGGAAGTTGGTGGACTTGCCGGCGTCCCAGTTGTAGCGGTCCCATACGTTGGCCTGGTAGTCGAGCGAGATCTTGGGTTTGCCGTTCTCCCCGGGGCTGACGGTGACCATCCCCGACACGTTCTGCTGGTGCGACCCAACCGCGTGGAACCACTCGTCACTCCCGAAGGTGCGACCGACCGCATGGCTCTCCACGGGCACGACGACTGTCTTGTTGCCGCCGGCCTTCTCGAACGCTTCGAGCCCCTGCTGACGCCACGTGTCCTGATTCTGGGCGATGTGGACCCCGACGTCGTCGCGAAATGTGGAGTCGTCCTGCAGGATACGGTCCACGTCCAGGTCCAGCGGTTCGCCGGTCTTGCCCAGGTAGTGCTCCATGTTGCGTGACGCCGCGTTTTCGCCGGTGAAGTCGCCGCCGGCCGCGATGGCCTGCGCTCGGGACAGGAACCACAGATCCTTGGCCGTGGGGTCCTCGGTGTCGAATGCTCCGGAGCCTGGGTCAGGCGAGTGCCACTTGTACAGCGGACTCATGACGCCTGCCTTGCGCAGTTCGTCCCCCTTCTCCTGGAGGAGGATTGCGCGGGTGACCGGATCAAGATCGTGCCACCACTCGCCGATCGCGCGCTTGCCCTTGGGGATGTGCTGCGCCTTCGCTGTCTCCTCCAGGGACGGGTACGGGTTCGCCCTCGCCTCCCGGTTGAAACCACCCACTGTGCCGTCCAGGAGATTCGAGTCCCGCGTCAGGGAGTCGAGGGCGAGCTTGAACCCCTCGTCGGCATTGTTCACTGCCTTCACGGCCGCGTCGATCTGTTCACCCCAGCTGCGCGCCGCCGTACGGGCACTCTCCTGGTACCTGGGGTCATGCACGTAGGCGACGTACGCACCGCGTTCGAGGTTGGAGGTATCGAAGGCGACGACACCGCGCTCCGACACCCGCATACCGGCCTTCACGGCATCGTCCCGGACGTCCTCGATCTCCTTCCGCAGCCTGGTGAACTCGGCGTGCGCGTCCCGAATCAGCTTGGCCACGACCTTCGCCTCGCTCCGCGCGCCCCGGTACTCCTTGAGCGTCACGTCGAAGCGTGCGGTACCCGCGTTCGCGCTCAGACCCACCCAGGTGCCCCCCAGGGAGACGCCGTGGACTTCCTTCTCGTAACTTCCCGCAAGCTTGTCGAAGTCCTTGGCCATGGCGTCCCAGTCATCGGCGGCCGTAGTCAGCTTCGACAAATCGGTGCCCATGATCTCGTAGTACGTTGCCACGGCTGAACTTCTTTCAGTGGACTCGTAGTTCGGAAGGTGAGGAGCTCAGGAGGCCAGGACAGTCAGAAAAAGTCCAGCGCGGAGGACTTCCGTACGCCCAGCCCCACCGTTGTGTCGGTGCCCTGCAAGAGGGTGTTCGTGGCCCGCAGCGCCGTCTTCTCCAACCCGAGGCGGTTCATCAGCGTCGTCAACGACTCGCCCCATGTCTTGCGTGCGGTCGTCAAAGCAGACCCAGTAAGCCAGCCCTCGCCGTCGTGCGCTCCGAACTCCTTGGCCGCGGCGCCGGTACTCTCGCGCGCCTGGGTCCCGGCCTTGTGGGTCTCCGGCTCCAGGTGTTTTTCGATCGCCTCGGCTGCCTTCTTCTTCCGCCCCGGAGTCGACACGAGGTCCTTGCCACCCGTCGTGCCCCCGCCACCGCCCCCATCGAGAGGGGCCACATGGTTCACGTGCATCTGAGTCTGCGTCGCCGTACCTGGCGACGTATCACCTTCGGTCACGATTCCTCCCCCGAGCGTGATCGCGATCCGGCAACCTTACGAGAAATTCGTCTGGGGCAGCAAAGGTTCGCTGCGACGGATGGGATCGCCGGTGGCTCAATAACACCCCGCCGCGACAACACACTTGGCTCGCTCCAGGGCGTCAACCTCAAGGTCACTCACCGCACCCTGGTCCGAGCCACGAGGGGGGAGGCTCGGACCGTCTGCTGTCTCTGCTTCGGGCCGATTCTTCGGGCAGGCGGATTGGCTGACTGGCCCGTTGCTCAGGAGTCGGTCAGTCGGTCGACTCGTCGAGGGCGCGTAGGACGTCCGGTACCAGGTCCTGGGGATCCTCGGCTCCGGCGGAGAGGCGGATGAAGCCCTCCGGCACCGCGTCGCCGCCCCAACGGCCGCGTCGCTCCGCGGTGGAGCGCACCCCGCCGAAGCTGGTCGCGTCGTCCACGAGGCGCAGCGCGTCGAGGAAACGTTCGGCACGCGCGCGCGTGGGCAGCGTGAAGGACACCACGCACCCGAAGCGGCGCATCTGCTGGGAGGCGATCTTGTGCGAGGGGTCGTCGGGCAGCCCGGGATAGCGCAGCCCGCTCACTTCCGGGCGGCCACGCAGCGCCTCGGCGATCGCGAGGGCATTGGCGTTCTGCCGCTCGGCACGCAGATGCAGCGTGGCGAGCGAGCGGTGTGCGAGCCACGCCTCCATGGGACCGGGGATCGCGCCCACGATCTTGCGCCAGCGCCGGACCGGCGCCATCAGATCGGCGTCGCGCGCGGTCACGTATCCGAGCAGGACGTCGCCGTGCCCGGTGAGCATCTTGGTGCCGCTGGCCACCGAGAAGTCGGCGCCCAGTTCCAGCGGACGCTGGCCGAGCGGGGTCGCCAGGGTGTTGTCGACGGCCACGAGGGTGCCCTGGGCGTGGGCCGCGGTGACGAGCCGCCGGACGTCGCACACGTCGAGACCGGGGTTGGACGGGGTCTCGATCCACAGCAGCTTCGCGCCGTCGAGTACGTCGAGTTGGGCGTCGCCACCGGTCGGCGCGGTGCGCACCTCGATGCCGTACGCGGTCAGCTGCTCGCGTACCAGAGGCAGGACCTGGTAGCCGTCGTTCGGCAGGACCACCACGTCGCCGGCGCGCAGCTGGGAGAAGAGGACCGCCGAGATGGCGGCCATACCGGAGGGGAAGGCCAACGTCAGGACGCCGTCCTGGCCGGGCGCCTCCAGCTCGCCGATCGCGCGTTCCAGCAGCGTCCAGGTCGGGTTCTCGTCGCGGCCGTAGGTGTACGGGCCCGTCGGGTCGCCCGGCAGATGGAAGTGCGCCGCGAAGACGGGACCCGGGAGGGTCGGCTCGTACTTGACCGGGTCCGGAAGTCCGGCCCGCACCGCGCGCGTGCCGTCGCCTGTCTCCGAACCGAACGCGGCGAAATCCCCGGATGTCATGCTGCCCGTCCCTCCACGTGCTCGAGTGTCGCGGCGAGCAGTCCGTCGCTCGCCGCCTCCACCATCTCAAGACACTCCTCGAAGCCGTCCATACGTCCGTAATACGGATCGGGAACGTCCAGGTCAGCGCCCGCGGCAGGGTCGTACGAGCGCAGCAGCCTGACCTTCTCCGCATCCGCCGGCGTGGGGGCGAGGCGGCGGAGGGCCCGCAGATGACCGGAGTCGAGAGCGATCACGAGGTCCAGCCGGGAGAACCAGGAGGCCTGGAACTGCCGGGCCGTGTGATCGCTCGTATAGCCGTTCGCCTCCAGGACGGCGATGGTGCGCGGGTCGGCGCCGTCGCCCTCGTGCCAGCCGCCGGTGCCCGCGCTGTCCACCTCGATCAGGCCGTCGAGTCCGGCCTCCCCGACGCGGGCCCGGAAGACGGACTCCGCCATCGGGGAGCGGCAGATGTTGCCCGTGCAGACGAAGCACACGCGATAGGGCATGCGGTCCTCAGTCCTTGCCGTCGGGCAGCACGACGTTCAGCGCCCAGGACACGACCGAGATGATCAGGCCGCCCAGTACGGCGGTCCAGAAGCCCTCCACGTGGAAGCTGAGGTCGAGCTTGTCGGACAGCCACGAGGTCAGCAGCAGCATCAGGGCGTTCACCACGAGGGTGATCAGGCCGAGCGTGAGAATGAACAGGGGGAAGGTCAGCACCTTCACGACCGGCTTGACCAGGAAGTTGACCAGTCCGAAGACCAGCGCGACCAGAATCAGCGTGCCGATCTTCTTGCCCGTGCTGTCACCGGTCAGAGTGATCTTGTCGAGCAGCCAGACCGCGACGGCCAGGGCCCCCGCGTTGGCGAGCGTCTTGACTACGAAATTCTTCATGTGTCTGATCGTGGCAGACGAGATCCATTCATGAGAACGGTCGTGATCACGGCCACCCGCGCACGAGAGCGAACGAGGGCGATGAAGGCATTCCGGCTGGACGAACTGGAGGCGGAACGCGCCGCCAACGACGGTGCCTACCTGCAGTTCCTGCGCGAGCGGAACATGTCGGCCGGCCTGTACGCGCTCGACGCGGGTGAGCAGGACCCCCAGAAGCCCCACCAGCAGGACGAGGTGTACTTCGTCGTCAGCGGCCGCGCCTCGATCACGGTCGGCCTGGAGACGACCCAGGTGGCGCGCGGCAGTGTCGTCTACGTGCCCGCGGGGGTCGGTCACAAGTTCCACCACATCACGGAGGACCTGCGGGTTCTGGTGGTGTTCTCTCCCCCCGAGAGCTGACCGCGGACTCAGGGTTCCCTAGGGGACCGGTCAGGGGAGGACAAGGGATGCGAGGCCCCCGTCGGCCCCCCTTCTCGCTCTAGCATCGAGTGCAGGACATCAGAGAACCCGGAAGAACCGCCCCGGCCTTGGGGCAACGGGCGGAGAGGTAAGGACAAGGGCGATGCGAGAGCTTTTCAACGGTATGCCGTGGTGGGTCAAGTGGGTCGCGGTGCCGGTCATCGCCCTGGTGGTGTTCGGCGGTCTGATAGCGAGCGTCGTCGGCTTCGTCATCGGCCTGCTCTTCAAGCTGCTGGTCTTCGTCGCCCTGGTCGGCGGACTCATCTACGTGGTGCGGAAGTTCACGTCGAGCTCCTCCTCGCGCAGCGACTGGTGACGTGCGAGCGGGTGAGCCGGTGAGGGAGCCGGGGTGAGCAACCGGTCGGGGGCCGACCGGTAACGGGCAGGTCGATCAGGGGAACCCGAGGTTCCCTCGGCCGGGGGAAGTTTTCCGGCAGGCCCGTCGGCGAGCGGTGAGGGGCGATTAAAGTCCGGACTTCGACGCGGGATTTCCCGCGGGCAGCGCACGCCCCCTCCCGTGTTCCCCCGCACGGGGGCCCTCCTCGCGCTCCGGGAGTGACCCTTGGCCACGGTTGACACCACACCCGCCGACCCCACACCCGCAAAGACACCCACCCTGCCCGTCCAGCCGCGTACGTCGCCGGAGGAAGCAGGCCTCTCGCGTACGTCGCCGGAACGAGCACGCCCTTCACGTGCGGCGCCCGGGGAGGCAAATCCCTCGCGTACGGCGTCCGAGGAAGCGAATTCCTTGCGTACGGCGCCGGAGGAAGCGCGCCGTCCGCGTACGGCGCCCGAGGAAGCACGCTGTCCGGATACGTCGGCCGGAGCGGCGCACACCTCGCCGCGGACCCGGCTCGCGGGGCCGCACGCGTCGCTCGCGGAACAGCCCCCCGCACCACCGGATCCGCACCCCACGACCCTCATCGGGTCCGTGCAGCGGGCGATGCGGCTGCTGGAGGCGGTCGCCGCACGCGAGGGCGGAGCACCCGCCAAGCAACTGGCGCGCGAGGCCGGGCTCGCGCTTCCCACGGCGTACCACCTGCTGCGCACCCTGACCCACGAGGGCTATCTCCACCGCGAGAAGGGGCTGTTCTTCCTCGGTGAGGCCGCTGAGCGGCTGAGCAGCAGCGGAGCACAGCAGAAACGTCGCAGCACGGTGAACGAGGCGCTCGCCAGATGGCGCGATTCGATCGGTGCCCCGGTGTACTACGCGGTCTACCGCGAGGGCGAGATCGAGGTCATGTCCGTCGCCGAGAGCCCGGGCAATCCGGCCGTGGAGGAGTGGGCGGACTTCCGGGAGACCGGTCACGCCCATGCGATCGGCCAGTGTCTGCTGTCCCAACTGGACGAGGACGCCCGGCGGGACCACCTCGACCGCTACCCGGTCCAGTCCCTCACGCCGTACACGGTGCGTGACGAGCGCACCCTGTTGCGGCGTCTGGAACGCATGGGGCGGATGGAACCAGTCGTGGAACGACAGGCATATGCGCTGGGAACCGTCTGCGCCGCGATCCCTCTCACCGCAGGGACAACGGCCGCGACCATGGCCATTTCCCTGCCCTTTCACCAGGCGGAGCGGCTGCTTCCCGCGGCACGGCAATTGCAGGCCGAGATCGGCAGGCTGCTAGGGACACTCACGATCTCTATCAGCATCTGAAAACTCACTCCTTGTAATCTGCCATGTACTTTCTGCAAGATGCCACCAGCGTCAGGGGGACGATTCCTGGCCAGTCGACGGCAAACTCCGGGGTAGGCGATGCGCGAGTCGGTGCAGGCAGAGGTCATGATGAGCTTTCTCGTGTCGGAGGAGCTCGCCTTCCGTATTCCGGTGGAGCTGCGATATGAGACTTGTGATCCTTTTGCCGTGCGGCTGACTTTTCATCTGCCCGGTGATGCTCCGGTGACCTGGACATTCGGGCGGGAGTTGCTGATCGACGGCGTGGGCCGGGCCTGCGGCGACGGGGATGTGCGGATCTCGCCGGCGGACCCGGAGGCATTCGGTGAGGTGCTGATCCGGCTTCAGGTGGGCGGCGACCACGCGCTGTTCCGGTCCGGCACGGCACCGCTCGTGGCATTCCTCGACCGCACGGACAAGCTGGTGCCGCTCGGGCAGGAGCGCTCTCTCGCCGACTTCGACACCCATCTCGACGAGGCGTTGGACCGCATCCTCGCGGAGGAGCAGAGCGCGGGCTGAGACGCGCCGCGCCCCTCAAGTGGCGTAACGCTTCCTCACCCAGAGGTGGCGTTCCAACGCTCGCGTTCAGAGGGGCCTGTGCCGCTCCCGCGAGGCGCTCCCGCGATGGGTCCTGTGCCGTTTCGGCGCGGGGGCCTGATCCGCTCCCGTCCAGGGGATCCGTACGGCTCCCGTTCAGGAGCCCGTGCACCCGGCGGCGTCAGTGCTTGCGGCGGCGGCCCTTGCCGCCGCGGGCCGGAGTCCGGGCACTCGCGGGCGCCGGAGCCCCCGTGCCGCTCGGGCGGTCCGCGGAGACCACCAGGGCCGCCAGCGCCGTGGTCACCGGTACGGACGCCACCAGGCCGATCGAGCCGACCAGCGTGCGCACGATCTCCTCGGCGACCAGCTCGCTGTTGGCGACCGTGCCGACGCTGCTCTGCGCGATCGAGAAGAGCAGCAGCAGGGGGAGGGCCGCACCCGCGTACGCCAGTACGAGGGTGTTGACGACGGAGGCGATGTGGTCGCGGCCGATCCGGATGCCCGCCCGGTACAGCCCGCGCCAGCCCATCGTCGGATTGGCCTCGTGCAGCTCCCAGACGGCCGACGTCTGCGTCACCGTCACATCGTCGAGCACACCGAGCGAGCCGATGATCACACCGGCGAGGAGCAGACCGCTCATGTCGATGGACGGATACAGGCCATGGATCAGGCCGGTGTTGTCGTCCACGTTGCCGGTCAGCGCGGCCCAGCCGATGAACGCGGAGCCCAGCAGGCCGATCAGCACCAGCGAGAGCAGCGTGCCGACCACCGCCACCGAGGTACGGGCCGACAGGCCGTGGCACATGTAGAGGGCGATCAGCATGATGGCGCTGGCGCCGATCACGGCCACCACCAGGGGGTTCGAGCCCTGCAGGATCGCCGGCAGGATGAAGAGCGTCAGGATCAGGAAGCTGACGGCGAGCGCGATCAGCGCCATGAGACCGCGCATCCGGCCCACCACCACGACGGCCAGCGCGAAGATCCCGGCGAGCACCGCCATGGGGATCTTGCGGTTCACATCGGTGACCGAGTACTGCAGGTTCTTGGGCGCGGAGGGCTCGTACGCGACCACGACCTTCTCGCTCTGGTGCAACTGGCGTGACTGGTCGGGCTGGACGATCTCCGTGAACGTACGGCCCTTGTCCTTGCCGGTGTCGATCCGGATCGTCGCCTTCTTGCAGTCGCCCGTCGCCTGTTGTTGTGCCGAGGAGCCCTCGGGCGTCGAGGTGTCACCGGTCGGGGTGTCCCCCGAGGCGTTCACGGACTTGCAGTCCACCTGGTCGACCCTGGTGACCGTGGCCTGCTGGGTCTGCCGGTCGAAACCGACGCCGGTGCGTTCGTGCGAGGGAGCGCCGCCCGGCCAGAACACGGCCAGGCCGACAACGACCGCGGCCGCGAAGGGGATCAGGACGGCGGCGATGACCTTGCGCAGGTGCTTGGAGACCGGGGCCGCGGGGCCATGGCTGTGCGAGTGGCCGTGTCCGTGACCGTCGCCGGGGCCGTGCGCGTCACCGGAGCCGGAGCCGGATCCGGGTCCGCCGCCGTTCCCGTGACCATTGTCACCGTCCGGCCCGTGCCCGTGCCCGTCGCCCGGACCCCGCCCGTGGCCGTCGCCCGGACCCCGTCCACGCGGCGGCTCGGACGGTGGGAACGGTGGCTGCTGCGTCGTGGTCACCGACCGATCATCGCAAGAACGGCAGGGGCCCTCTGTTCACCGCGCCAGATATGACGCTAGCGTGGAGGCACCTTTGCACACGCGGGAGCTCGGAGCACCGGGCTGAGAGGGCGCTGACCTTCGTCTCAGCGATGTTTCACATGAAACATCGGCAGACGGAACTCGCTGCGTCGACCGCCGAACCTGTTACCGGGTAATGCCGGCGTAGGGAGTAGGTCTCATGACCATCAAGGACGTACGCACGCCTGCCTCCAGCCAGACGGACGGAGCGAGTGCTCCGGCCGGCGACGGTGGGGCCCCCGCCTCCACCGAGAGCGGCGAGGCCGGGAAGTCCATCGGCTGGCACAAGGCATACGTCGAGGGCTCTCGCCCCGACCTGCGGGTGCCGGTCCGTCAGGTGCACCTCACCAACGGGCAGTCGGTCACGCTGTACGACACCTCGGGCCCGTACACCGATCCGACCGTCGACACCGACGTCCGCAGGGGGCTGGCACCGCTGCGCGAGAACTGGATCATCGCCCGCGGTGACACCGAGGAGTACGCGGGCCGTCCCGTGCGCCCCGAGGACGACGGAATCAAGCACACCTCACCGCGCGGGGGGCTCAGGAACCTCGACGCGGTCTTCCCGGGGCGGCCGCGGCAGCCGCGCCGGGGGCGTCCCGGGGAGGCCGTCACCCAGCTCGCGTACGCCCGCCGCGGGGAGATCACGCCCGAGATGGAGTTCGTGGCGGTCCGGGAGAACGTCGACCCCGAGGTCGTACGCGAGGAGATCGCCGCCGGCCGCGCGGTGCTGCCCGTGAACGTCAACCACCCGGAGATCGAGCCGATGATCATCGGCAAGCGCTTCCTGGTGAAGGTCAACGCCAACATCGGCAACTCGGCGGTCACCTCTTCCATCGAGGAGGAGGTGGACAAGATGACGTGGGCGACGAAGTGGGGCGCCGACACGGTCATGGACCTGTCCACCGGCCGCAACATCCACACCACCCGTGAGTGGGTGCTGCGCAACTCCCCCGTGCCCATCGGCACGGTGCCGCTCTACCAGGCGCTGGAGAAGGTCGACGGCCGTGCCGAGGAGCTGACCTGGGAGATCTACAAGGACACGGTCGTCGAGCAGGCCGAGCAGGGCGTGGACTACATGACGGTGCACGCGGGCGTGCGCCTTCCGTACGTGCCGCTCACCGCGAACCGCAAGACGGGCATCGTCTCGCGCGGCGGCTCGATCATGGCCGCGTGGTGCCTCGCGCACCACAAGGAGTCGTTCCTGTACGAGAACTTCGAGGAGCTCTGCGAGATCCTCGCCGCCTACGACGTCACGTACTCGCTCGGCGACGGGCTGCGGCCCGGGTCGATCGCGGACGCCAACGATGCCGCTCAGTTCGCGGAGTTGAGGACGCTCGGGGAACTCAACACGGTCGCGAAGCGTTTCAACGTACAGACCATGATCGAGGGCCCGGGCCATGTCCCGATGCACAAGATCAAGGAGAACATCGACCTTCAGCAGGAGATCTGCGAGGAGGCGCCGTTCTACACCCTCGGCCCGCTGACGACGGATGTCGCGCCGGCGTACGACCACATCACCTCCGGCATCGGCGCCGCGATGATCGCCTGGTGGGGCACGGCCATGCTCTGCTACGTCACGCCCAAGGAGCACCTGGGCCTGCCCAACCGTGACGACGTCAAGACCGGCGTCATCACATACAAGATCGCCGCACACGCGGCCGACCTCGCCAAGGGGCACCCCGGCGCTCAGGAATGGGACGACGCGCTGTCCGACGCCCGCTTCGAGTTCCGCTGGGAGGACCAGTTCAATCTGGCCCTCGACCCGGACACGGCACGGGAGTTCCACGACGAGACCCTCCCGGCCGAGCCCGCCAAGACGGCCCACTTCTGCTCGATGTGCGGGCCGAAGTTCTGCTCGATGAAGATCTCCCACGACATCCGCCGCGAACACGGCGGTTCCCAGGCGGAGATCGAGGAGGGCATGGCGCAGAAGTCCAAGGAGTTCGCGGCCGCGGGGAACCGGGTCTATCTGCCGCTGGCCGACTGACCGCTGGAACGGCGGTGTTCCTCGGGGTTGTCGACCGAGGAACACCGCCGCATTTCGGTGGCGCTGGGCATTCCTCAGGCGCTCGATCTGTTTTTTGAGCAGTTCGGTGGGGAAGAAGGCGGGACTGCCACCCACCTTCATCGTGTCGAACGTCGCGATGGTGGTACCGACTCGCACGACGACGTATCGATCGATCCGTGGGACTTTCCTGTCCGGCCCGCCCTTCTTGGACGGCGGGAGCGTGGCAGGGATGGTCACACGGAAGCGCACTGCTTCGTCGCCGATGTCCAAGGACTTCTCGGCAGCCATCTTCGCCTGGTACTTCCCGGTATAGCCCTCTCCGGTGAAGGACTTGCACGTCTTCAGCCCGTTGCGTACCTGATCGAAGGCCTGCTGAGCCCCCGTGCCCTCGTAAGCCGCAAGGGTGGAGCCCCTCGGATAGATATCGCCGTTCCAGTTGAAGACCTGGGTCACAAGGGAAGACGCGGCCGCCCAGCGCTTCGGCAGGCGGTTTCCGGTCTCGGTACGGCCTGTGACCGGTGCTGCTTCGGGGAGTGTCCCCGGCGTTCTCGGCCCGGCGCGCCACCCGATCCGAGAGGTCGGGAAGGTGTTCTTCGGCTCTCTCGGGTCGGCAGACTGGTGGGCATGACAGCCAGGTCGATGAGCAAGGGTGCCAACTTTCCCGTCCGTTCTGCCACGGTGCGTGCCGAGCTTTCCTGGTCCGCGGGACCCGGCGTGCCCGATGCCGATGCCTCGGCGCTGCTGCTGACCCCGGCCGGCCGCGTGCGTGACGACGGTGACTTCGTGTTCTACAACCAGCCCCACCATGCGTCCAACGCCGTAAGGCACCTCGGAAAGCGGACGGCTTCCGGAGTCACGACGGACACGATTGAGGTGGACCTGCGTTCAGTGGAGGCGGCCGTCGAGCGGGTCGTGCTGTGCGCGTCGGCCGACGGCGGGACGTTCGGTCAGATGTCCGGACTGACGATGCGCCTGCTCGACGCCGGGACGCAGGTCGAACTCGCGCGGTTCGACATGGCGGCCACGACGGAGACGGCGTTCATCGGCGGCGAGTTGTATCTGCGCGGCGACCAGTGGAAGTTCCGTGCCGTCGGGCAGGGGTACGCCTCCGGGCTCGCCGGACTGGCCACGGACTTCGGTATCAGCGTCGATGAGGATCAGCCCCAGACCTCGTCCGCCGTGCCGACGGCACCAGTGGGAGCACCTCTCCCGCCACCCCCGGCAGCACCTCCCGCTCGTCCCGTCGTGCCACCCGCCGCACCGCCCGTACCGCCTCCCGGTCCCCAGCGGGACACCGGCGAGGAGCGGCTGCCCGTGGACATGCGCAAGCGTCTGTCGCTGCGCAAGGAACAAGTGGCGGTCAGTCTGCGCAAGCACGGAGCGGTCGGCGTCACCGCGCGCGTCATCCTGGTCCTCGACGCTTCCGGCTCCATGTCCTTCCTGTACTCCAAGGGCGTCATGACCGACGTCGTGGAGCGCATGGCCGCCGTGGCGGCGCAGTTGGACGACGACGGAGAGATGCAGGCCTGGACCTTCGCCTCGCAGCCGGCCCGACTGCCTGATCTGCGGGTGGGCGAGCTCCCCGACTGGCTGGCTCTCCACGTCCGGGTCGGTGAACTGAGCCTCTTCCGCCGGAGCAAGAAGCCGAAGAAGGGTCTGCGACCGGGGCAGGTGGACATGCGGACGGTCGGCATCCAGAACGAGGAACAGAAGGTGATCGCCCAAGTCCGTGCGTACGTCGGTGAGAACCCGGCCGCCGCCCCCACGCTGGTGCTCTTCTTCTCCGACGGAGGCGTCTACCGCAACGCCGAGATCGAGCGCGAGCTCCGGGCAGCGGTGGACGAGCCGATCTTCTGGCAGTTCGTGGGCCTGGGGAGGTCCAACTACGGGGTGCTGGAGCGGTTCGACACCCTTCCGGGCCGCCGCGTCGACAACGTCGGGTTCTTCGCCGTGGACGACATCAGCACCGTCCCCGACCCGGAGCTGTACGACCGGCTGCTGTCCGAGTTCCCGGCCTGGATCACTGCCGCCCGTCAGGCGGGCATCTGGTGATGCGGCCGTGCTGGATGGCCCTTGTGTGACCTGAGTGATCTGTGTGCTGAGTGATCTGCGTAGGCCGTGAGCCAACTGGACGCTACGGCGGTGGCGGTGGCGGTGGCGGTGGTGGTGGCGGTGGTGGTGGCGGTGGCCCAAGCTGTCGGCCTGCGCTCCCCCGGGTGGGGGCGCAAGCCGAGACGCGACCCCGGTGACTCGACGGGCCGGCCGGGCGCGACCCCGGCCATCCGCCGGGCCGAGGCGCGACCCAGGCGACCCGCCGGCCCGAAGTGCGCCCCGGCGACCCGCCGGGTCGACGTACAAACCCGGCGATCCGCCGCGCCGAGCGCAACCCCGGCGCCTCGCCCGCGCCAGGTGCTACTCCGGCGCGTGCTCCGGCCCCCCGAAGTCCGGGCTGCTGAAGTCCGGGCTGCTGTAGCTCGGACGGGGGCCCGCCGCCGGGCCGCCGTCGGGGCTGCTGAAGCCCGGCCTGTTGTAGCCCAGGTGCGGCATGCGGCTGGGGGGCTCGGGCGCCTTGTGGGCCACCGCGGCCGTGCCCGGGTCCGCGAGCGCCTCCCGGAGGAACGGCAGGATGCCGCGCCCCAGCAGCGCGTCGTGCCAGATGTCTCTGGCCCGGGCCACCTCTTCGTACAGCTCGCCGCGGGCTTCGGCCTGGAGCGCCGAGCCGCCGTTGCGGAGCGCGGTCAGCAGCAGTCCGACCGCGGCGACCAGAATGGCGACGGCCGTGACCGCGCCGAAGACCCACCCGGTGGTCAGGAGGGTCGTGGCGAACGCCGGTTCGGGGTCGAGCATCTTGAGGATGTAGCCCACGAGCAGGAAGATCGCCGCCGCTGTCCCGGCGAGGACGGGAGCGAGCACCGCGACGACGGCGATGGCGCCGGCGCCTGCCGCCTCGGTGGCCTCCCCCATCGTGGTGGCGAGCCCCACCGCGGTCGCGCCCGGCTCGGCGGACCCGGCCTCCTCGGGGACGGGCAGGCTGGACGGTGCCGGCTGGCGCAGTTCCTCGCGGGCCTTCACATAGTGCTGATACTCGGTCGCCGCGGCCGCCGTGATGAGGGCCGTGGCGTTGAGCGCCATCGTGCGCAGTTGCTCGGGGTTGAGCCGCTTGCCGACAGCGGCGAGTTCCGGACGGTGAGGGGCGGAGCGCAGCGCCTCATCGAGGATCCGCTCGTAGTCCTGGCGGTCCTCGCTCAGCAGGTGCTGCGGAACGCTGTTCATGTGCATCCCCCGATGCTCCGTAGGGCGGGTAGCTCGCACGCTGACGAGCCGTCGGGCAGAAACGGAGGGGAGCCTGCTACGGATAAGCCGATGGTAGAGCCGGGACGGCACACGGTGACAGGGGGTTTCCAGAATTTGCCGCCTGCGCCGGGGCCGTCCTTCGGCGGGACGCCTGCCCGATGAACGCTCAGATACCCAAGGGAAGTTGCTGGACCAGTAGCTTTCCGGCCATGGTCACTCCGCCGTCCATGGCGATGGCGAGCCCGTCGGCGTAGACGTGCGGTCCCTCGACCACGGGGCCCGAGCTGTCCTCGCCGTCCTCCGAGCCGACCTCGCCCAGGAGGTACGGGATGGGGCTGTGACCGTGGACGATGCGCGTACCGCCGTAGACGTCGAGGAGGGAACGGACGGCCTCGGCGCCGCCGTCGTCACGGAAGGCGAAGCGCTTGGTGAACTTGCGGAAGAGGTCCCAGCACTCGTCGGCGTCATTGCGGGTGAGGGTCTCGCGGACCGTGTCGTTGACCGCTTCGATGGAGTCGCCGTAGTCCAGATAGGCGGTGGTGTCCGAGTGGACCAGGAGGTGGCCGTCGGCGATCTCCATGGCGTCCAGACGGGCCATCCACTGCAGGTGGTGGTCCTGAAGACGCTCCATGTCGGTCTTCTGGCCGCCGTTGAGCAGCCACGCGGCCTGGAAGGTGGCGGTGCCCGCGCCGGAGTTGACGGGGGTGTCGCCGAACCGTTTGGCGCCGAGCAGCAGCAGTTCGTGGTTGCCCATGAGGGCCTTGCAGTAGCCGCCGGCCGCGGCGGCCTCGGCGGACAGCCGCATCACGAGGTCGATGACGCCGATGCCGTCCGGGCCGCGGTCGGTGAAGTCGCCGAGGAACCACAACCGCGCGGTGCCCGCGGACCAGTTGGCCGCCGCGTCGAGGATGCCCTGCTCCTGGAGCGCGCCGACGAGCTGGTCGAGATAGCCGTGCACATCGCCGACGACGTACAGGGGGCCGGGGCCGCCCGTGGCCGACGGGTCGGGCACGGCCGACGGATCCACGGCGACCTGCAGCGTGTCGCCCCGGTTGATGACGGGCAGATCGCGCTGGGTCGGCGTGTAGTCCGCCGGTTCCGAGGCGGACGCCCCACCCTCTTCGGGGGGTGTGCTCTGCGCGTACGGACCGGTCTCGTGGACGTATGCGGGTACCCGGAAGTCGCGCAGCGTCGCCGTGCGCACCGCCTCGGGTCCCTGACCGGCCCCCTGAGTCATCGACCCCTCCACCATCGCGCCGCATCTGCACCGCATCGGACTGCCTGGTCGCAGCGGCCCGCGGTGTCGTCCGCCCATCATAGGAATGCGGATCGCGCCATGTGATGACCCAGGGGTGGTGAATCGGAGGAGGACCCCGGTTCACCGTGGTTTTCGCCCGAATTGGGCGGGGCTTTCCCCACCGGACACAGGCGCCGGCCGTCTGTGAATTACCCCTCTTCCGGTGACCGCGGTGGGCTGACGGTCGTGCGCGGCGGGCGTCGCTCGGACGAAGTGCGCACGATCAGCTCCGTCGGTATCACCTGCTCGACCGTCTGTTCCGACTCGACGCCCTCGATGGCGTCGATGAGGAGTTGCACCACGGCCGTGCCGATCCGGCGCGGTTTGAGGGAGAGCGTGGTGACGGGGGGCTCGGTGTTGGCGTAGACGGTCGACTCGCTGCAGCAGACGAGCAGGAGGTCGTCCGGTACGCGGAGGCCGTAGCGCCGGGCCGCCGCCAGCAGGTCGGTGCCGTTCGGGTCGAAGAGCCCGTAGACGGCGTCGGGGCGGTCGGGCCGGGCGAGCAGCCGGTCGGCGGCGACGGCTCCCGCGCACGGATCGTGCGCCGGGTAGGCCTCGTACACCGGATCCTGGCCGACCCGCTCGCACCAGCGCAGATACGCGGTGGTGGAGAGGTGGGTGTACGTGTCCGTGGTGGTGCCGGTGAGGAGGCCGATCCGGCGGGCGCCGGCGTCGGCCAGGTGTTCGAGGATGCCCAGGACCGCGGCCTCGTGGTCGTTGTCCACCCAGGCGGTCACCGGGAGCGAGCCGGCGGGGCGGCCGTCGGAGACGACCGGTAAGCCCTGGCGGACGAGCTCACTGACGACCGGGTCCTGGTCGGACGGATCGATGACCACGGTGCCGTCCAGGGCGACGTTCGACCACACGTCGTGGCGCGAGGTCGCGGGGAGGATGACCAGGGCGTAGCCCCGGGCGAGAGCGGCGGAGGTGGCGGCTCTGGCCATCTCCGCGAAGTAGGCGAACTCGGTGAAGGTGAAAGGTTCATCCCCGTACGTCGTCACTGTCAGGCCGATCAGCCCTGACTTGCCGGTACGGAGCGTTCGGGCCGCGGCGGACGGGCGGTAGCCCAGCCGGTCGGCGACCTCGCGGACATGGCGTCGGGTGGCGTCCGGGAGCCTGCCCTTGCCGTTGAGGGCGTCGGAGACGGTCGTGATGGAGACTCCGGCGGCGGCGGCGACGTCTCTGATGCCCGCTCGGCCCGGCCGACCGCCTCGGCGGGAGGTCTCCGCCCGGCTCACCTGGTGCTTCCCTGCTGCTGTCATGGCGAGCCGATAGTAGGGCTCTTCCGGTGGGGTAGTGCGGACGCATATTCACTCGTTGACAGGCACGTTTCTGCATGGTCGAAGACCGTCAACTGCCTTTGAAACGAAGTCAGTTGGGTATTTCGATGGCACTACGTGACTTGTCGACACGCATGAGCCTGCCAAGGCGGCCATGTTTCGAAGAGGTCTCAACTCACCTTCACGAGGGACGCGCGCTACGGCGTGAGCCACCGGCGCGCGCCAAAACGGACGGCGCGCCCCCCGTTTCGTACGCCTCGTGTGACTTCGTGCCGGGATGCCCCGTCGTATGCAGAGCGGCGGTCCACAGCCATTCGCAGCGGCGCCGAATCCTCATAAGGTAAGAAGCATTGGTAGCCGGTGGCTGAGATGAGCCGGTGGTGGTCACGAGGAGGACTGCGGTGAGCGAGATGAGCCCCAAGCTGCGAGCCGAGCTGGAGGGTATCCCCACCTACAAGCCCGGCAAGCCCGCCGCGGCCGAGGGTCCGGTGGCGTACAAGCTGTCCTCCAACGAGAACCCGTATCCGCCGCTGCCCGGCGTGATGGAGCGGGTGACCGCGGCCGCGGGGTACTTCAACCGCTACCCGGACATGGCCTGCACCGGCCTGATGAACGAGCTGGCGAACCGCTTCGGCGTGCCCGTCTCGCACCTGGCCACCGGCACCGGCTCGGTCGGGGTCGCGCAGCAGCTGGTGCAGTCCACCAGCGGTCCCGGTGACGAGATCATCTACGCCTGGCGTTCCTTCGAGGCGTACCCGATCATCTCGCAGGTCAGTGGGGCGACCTCGGTACAGGTGCCGCTGACGCCGGGCGATGTGCACGATCTCGACGCGATGGCGGACGCGATCACCGACCGGACCCGGCTGATCTTCGTGTGCAATCCCAACAACCCGACCGGCACCGTGGTGCGCCGGGCCGAGCTGGAGCGTTTCCTCGACCGGGTGCCGGGCGACGTGCTGGTGGTCCTCGACGAGGCCTACCGCGAGTTCATCCGCGACCCCGAGGTGCCGGACGGCGTCGAGATCTACCGCGAGCGGCCCAACGTCTGTGTGCTGCGCACCTTCTCGAAGGCGTACGGCCTCGCGGGCCTCAGGGTCGGCTTCGCGATCGCCCACGAGCCGGTGGCCGCGGCGCTGCGCAAGACGGCCGTCCCCTTCGGCGTCAGCCAGCTCGCGCAGGAAGCGGCGATCGCCTCGCTGCAAGCCGAGGACGAGCTGCTCGGCCGGGTCGGTTCGCTGGTGTGCGAGCGCCGGCGCGTGGTCGAGACGCTGCGCGACCAGGGCTGGACTGTGCCCGAGACGCAGGCCAACTTCGTATGGCTGCGGCTGGGGGAGCGCACGCTCGACTTCGCCGCGGCCTGTGAGCAGCACGGGGTCGTCGTACGGCCGTTCCCTGGCGAGGGCATGCGGGCGACGATCGGCGAGACGGAGGCGAACGACATCTTCCTGAAGGTGGCGGAGGGGTTCCGCAAGGAGCTCTGATCACCTGAGGGGCCCGGGTGTCCCCGGGCCGGTTCGGTCGCCGGCGGGAGGACACCCCGGCCCGGGAGTCCGCCACGGCTTCACCGTCTCGGCCACGGCTCCACCGTTTCCGCTCCGGTTCCACCGCTTCGGCTACGGCTCCAGCGCTTCGAGGCGTACGGGGTCGCCGTCGCGGACGGTTGCCAGGACACGCGGGTCGCCGTCCACGCGGCCCAGCACGTTGCAGGGGCTCGCGAGGCGGCACTCGTCGCCCTGCGAGACCGGTGTGGGTCCGTAGGGGAGGGCCAGGGCGTCGCCGTCGGTCCAGAAGGCCACCGTGCCCGGTTCCACGACCTGTTGGGCGCCGTCCTCGAGGGTGGCGGAGACGCCGGTGTCGAAGTAGACCTCCTCGCCCCAGGTGCGCGCCGTGGAGACGAGCGGCAGTGCCTTGGCGAGGATCCGGGCGGTCGGGGTGTCGTCGAGGGCCGCGGTGAGATGACCCGCGGGCCAGGAGATCCGTATCTGCATGCGGCGGATTCAACAAGATGTTGAAGTCCTTGCCAAGGGGGTCGACCGGCCACTTCGGGCCAGAAGCGGCCGGTTTCCGCTTAAGTACCCCCCACCCCGCACGGCTCGAACGGGCATGCGTCATAATTGCTTGTGAATGTGAACGCGTTCACAAGCGTGTCCCGTTTGCTCCCGTAATGGGTGTGACATATGGGACAAGCTGCCGCTGTAACCACGGCGATGTAAGGAGACTGACGACGTGGAGATGGCTCTGGCGCCGGAGACCTTGGCGCGCTGGCAGTTCGGAATCACCACCGTCTACCACTTCCTCTTCGTTCCCCTGACGATCTCGCTCGCCGCGCTCACCGCCGGCCTGCAGACGGCCTGGGTGCGTACGGAGAACGAGAAGTTCCTCAGGGCCACCAAGTTCTGGGGCAAGCTCTTCCTGATCAACATCGCGATGGGTGTCGTCACCGGAATCGTGCAGGAGTTCCAGTTCGGTATGAACTGGTCCGACTACTCGCGCTTCGTCGGTGACATCTTCGGGGCTCCGCTGGCCTTCGAGGCCCTGATCGCGTTCTTCTTCGAGTCGACCTTCATCGGGCTGTGGATCTTCGGCTGGGACAAGCTGCCGAAGAAGATCCACCTCGCCTGTATGTGGATGGTCTCGATCGGCACGATCCTGTCGGCGTACTTCATCCTCGCCGCCAACTCCTGGATGCAGCACCCTGTCGGCTACAAGATCAACAAGGCGAAGGGGCGGGCCGAGCTCACCGACTTCTGGCATGTGCTGACGCAGAACACCGCGCTCGCCCAGGCCTTCCACACGCTCACCGCGTCGTTCCTGACCGGCGGCGCCTTCATGGTCGGCATCGCGGCCTTCCATCTGGTCCGCAAGAACCACGTCCCCGTGATGAAGACCTCGCTGCGACTGGGGCTGGTCACCGTCACCATCGCCGGTCTGCTCACCGCGGTCAGCGGTGACACCCTCGGCAAGGTCATGTTCAAGCAGCAGCCGATGAAGATGGCCTCGGCCGAGGCGCTGTGGAACGGACAGGACTCCGCACCGTTCTCGGTCTTCGCCTACGGGGACGTGAGCAAGGGCCACAACTCCGTCGAGCTGTCGATCCCGGGGATACTGTCGTTCCTCGCCGACGACGACTTCAGTTCGTACGTTCCCGGCATCAACGACACCAACAAGGCCGAGCAGGCGAAGTACGGTCCTGGCGACTACCGGCCCATCATCCCCGTCACCTTCTGGGCGTTCCGCTGGATGATCGGCTTCGGCATGGCGTCCTTCGCCATCGGCCTGGTCGGACTCTGGCTGACCCGCAAGAAGTTCATGCTGCCGCAGCACCTGCGGGTCGGCGACGACGAAGTGCCGCATCTGGTCCTCTTCAAGAACAAGGCCCTCGGCCCGACGCTCACCAAGTGGTACTGGCTCATCGCGATCTGGACCCTGGCGTTCCCGCTGATCGCCAACTCCTGGGGCTGGATCTTCACGGAGATGGGCCGCCAGCCATGGGTCGTCTACGGCGTACTGCAGACCCGGGACGCGGTCTCCCCCACGGTCTCGCAGGGTGAGGTCCTCACCTCGATGCTCGTCTTCACGTCCCTCTACGCGATTCTCGCCGTCGTGGAGGTCAGGCTGCTCGCGAAGTACGTCAAGGCCGGACCGCCCGAGCTCACGGACTCCGACCTCAACCCGCCCACCAGGATCGGCGGCGACTCCCGTGACGCCGACAAGCCGATGGCCTTCTCCTACTAGGCCCAGGGAGCTGCTGAGTCATGGAACTTCACGACGTCTGGTTCGTACTCATCGCGGTCCTCTGGATCGGCTACTTCTTCCTGGAGGGCTTCGACTTCGGGGTCGGTGTGCTCACCAAGCTGCTGGCCCGCAACCGCATCGAGAAGCGGGTGCTGATCAACACGATCGGTCCCGTCTGGGACGGCAACGAGGTGTGGCTGCTCACCGCGGGCGGCGCCACCTTCGCCGCCTTCCCCGAGTGGTACGCCACGCTCTTCTCCGGCTTCTACCTGCCGCTGCTGATCATCCTGGTCTGCCTGATCGTGCGCGGGGTCGCCTTCGAGTACCGGGCGAAGCGGGACGAGGAGAACTGGCAGCGCAACTGGGAGAACGCGATCTTCTGGGCCTCGCTGATCCCGGCAGTCCTGTGGGGTGTGGCCTTCGGCAACATCGTGCGCGGGGTGAAGATCGACGAGAACTTCAACTACGTGGGCAACTTCTGGGACCTGCTCAACCCGTACGCGATTCTGGGCGGGCTGGTCACGCTGACCCTGTTCACCTTCCACGGGGCGGTCTTCGTCGGGTTGAAGACCGTCGGGGACATCCGGGTGCGGTCGGGGAAGCTGGCGCTCCAAGTCGGTCTGGCAGCCGCCGTGTTGGCGCTGCTCTTCCTGCTCTGGACGCAGGTGGAGAACGGTGACGGCGAGTCTCTGGTGGCGCTGGTGGTGGCCGTGGTCGCGCTGGTCGCGGCTCTGGTGGCGGTCAAGGCCGGCCGTGAGGGCTGGGCGTTCGCGCTCTCGGGGCTCACCATCGTGGCGGCTGTGGCGATGCTCTTCCTGTCGCTCTTCCCGAACGTCATGCCGTCCTCGCTCAATGGCGACTGGAACCTCACGGTCACCAACGCCTCGTCGAGCCCCTACACCCTGAAGATCATGACCTGGTGCGCAGGGATCGCCACGCCGATCGTCCTGCTCTACCAGTCGTGGACCTACTGGGTGTTCCGCAAGCGGATCGGTACGCAGCACATCGCGGAAGCCGTGCACTGAGTCCGTCGCATCGAGGGGCATGTTTCACGTGAAACATGCCCCATGACCGAAGGGTGCGTTTCCTCCGGATCGCGCCCATGGAATCGAGGGTGTGTTTCACGTGAAACCGATCGACCCGCGCCTGCTCCGGTACGCCCGCGCCACCCGCCTCTTCCTCGCGGTGGTCGTCGGCCTGGGGGTTGTCGGAGCGGCGCTGGTCATCGCGCAGGCGATGCTCATCGCCGAGGTGGTGGTGGGCGCGTTCCAGCACGGCCTGTCGGTCGGTGAACTGCGCACCCCTCTCGTGTTGTTGGCGGTCGTCGCCGTAGGGCGGGCGGTGGTCGCGTGGCTCACCGAGCTGGCCGCTCATCGGGCAAGCGCCGCCGTGAAGTCGGAGTTGCGGGGGCGCCTGCTGGAGCGCGCGGCGCAGCTCGGTCCGGGGTGGCTGAGTGGGCAGCGGACGGGTTCGCTGGTCGCCCTTGCCACTCGGGGCGTCGACGCCCTCGATGACTACTTCTCGCGCTATCTGCCCCAGTTGGGGCTCGCGGTGGTCGTGCCCGTGGCGGTGCTCGCGCGGATCGTCACCGAGGACTGGGTGTCGGCGGCGATCATCGTCGGCACCCTGCCGCTGATCCCGCTCT
Source organism: Streptomyces sp. NPDC058371 (assembly GCF_042723265.1). Classification (NCBI taxonomy): domain Bacteria; kingdom Bacillati; phylum Actinomycetota; class Actinomycetes; order Kitasatosporales; family Streptomycetaceae; genus Streptomyces; species Streptomyces sp. NPDC058371. Next base: position 30,905 of record NZ_JBHXJC010000016.1, read on the forward strand.
TCATGGTCCTGATCGGCTGGGTCACGCGGTCCCAGATGGACCGTCAGTGGCAGCTGCTCTCCCGGCTCTCGGGACACTTTCTCGATGTGGTCGCAGGGCTGCCGACGCTGAAGGTGTTCGGCCGGGCCAAGGTGCAGGCCGAGTCGATCCGGCGCATCACCGGTGAGTACCGCCAGGCGACCATGCGGACGCTGCGGATCGCCTTTCTGTCGTCCTTCGCGCTGGAGCTGCTCGCCACGATCTCGGTCGCGCTGGTCGCGGTGACCATCGGCATGCGGCTCGTGCACGGCGAGATGGATCTGTACGTGGGGCTGGTCATCCTCGTCCTCGCCCCCGAGGCATATCTGCCGCTGCGGCAGGTGGGGGCGCAGTACCACGCCGCCGCGGAGGGACTCGCCGCCGCCGAGGAGATCTTCACGGTGCTGGAGACTCCCATGCCGGTGTCCGGCTCACTCGCCCTGCCGGAGGGACGGATCAGCGTCGAGGAGGTGACCGTGCGGTACGACGGGCGGTCCTCGGACGCGGTGGCGGACGTGTCCTTCACGGTCGGGCGGGGCGAGACGGTGGCCCTGGTCGGCCCGAGCGGCGTGGGCAAGTCGACGCTCCTGAACGTCCTGCTCGGGTTCGTGGAGCCGACCGCGGGCCGGGTGCGGATCGGGGGAGTGGATCTCGCCGCGGCCGACCTGGTGCAGTGGCGCTCACGGATCGCCTGGGTGCCGCAGCGGCCCCATCTGTACGCCGGATCGATCGCCGAGAACGTACGACTGGCGCGGCCCGACGCGGACGACGCGGCGGTACGGAGGGCGCTCGCCGACGCTGGGGCGCTGGAGTTCGTCGATGCACTGCCCGACGGTGTCGGCACGGTTCTCGGCGAGGACGGGGCCGGGCTCTCGGCCGGTCAGCGGCAACGGCTCGCCCTGGCCCGGGCGTTCCTCGCGGACCGGCCGGTCCTGCTCCTCGACGAGCCGACAGCCGCGCTGGACGGTGCGACGGAGGCCGAGGTCGTGGACGCGGTCCGGCGGCTCGCGGTGGGGCGGACGGTGCTCCTGGTCGTCCACCGGCCCGCGTTGCTGGACGTGGCCGACCGGGTGGTGCGCCTTGAGCCCGGAGTGCCCGTCGTGGGCGCCTCTTCTGTCGCTTCCGCGGCCGGACACGTGCAGCGGCTCGAAGAAGTGGCGGACGAACCGGCGGCCCGGCGAGGGGAGCCGGCGCGGTCCGGGCAGGGGCGCGGGGGTGTGCTCGCGCGGGTCCGGGCCATGGGCCGGGCCTGGCGTGGCCGTCTCGCGATGGCGCTGCTCCTCGGGAGCCTCGCGCTCGGCTGCGCCGTCGGGCTGATGGCGACCTCCGGATGGCTGATCTCGCGAGCCTCGCAGCAGCCGCCGGTGCTGTATCTGATGGTCGCCGTGACGGCCACGCGGACGTTCGGGATCGGACGGGCCGTCTTCCGGTACGCGGAGCGGCTCGTGTCGCACGACGCCGTACTGCGCATGCTGGCCGACACCCGGGTCGCCGTGTACCGGCGTCTGGAGCGGCTGGCGCCCGCGGGGCTGCGCACGACCCGGCGCGGTGACCTCCTGTCGCGGCTCGTCGCCGACGTGGACGCGTTGCAGGACTACTGGCTGCGGTGGCTGCTGCCCGCCGGTGCCGCGCTCGTCGTGTCCGCCGTCTCCGTCGGCTTCACGGCGTGGCTGCTGCCCGAGGCCGGTGCCGTGCTGGCCGTCGGACTGCTCGCCGCCGGGGTGGGCGTCCCCCTCGTGACCGGCGCCGTGGCGCGTCGCGCGGAACGCAGGCTGGCTCCCGCACGCGGTGTGCTGGCGACGCGGGTGGCCGATCTGCTCACCGGGACGGCCGAGTCGACGGTCGCGGGGGCGCTGCCCGACCGTATCTCCGAGACGCGCCGCGCCGACACCGTCCTCACGCGCATCGCCTCGCGCGCCGCCACCGCCACCGCGCTCGGCGACGGGCTGACCGCGCTCGTGTCCGGGCTGACCGTCACCGCCACCGCACTCGTGGGAGCCCAGGCGGTCGCCGGCGGGCGGCTGGGCGGCGTGACGATGGCCGTCGTCGTCCTCACCCCGCTGGCCGCCTTCGAGGCCGTTCTGGGACTGCCGCTCGCCGTCCAGTACCGGCAGCGGGTGCGCAGGAGCGCGGAGCGCGTGTACGAGGTGCTGGACGCCCCCGAGCCCGTACGGGAACCGGAGCGGCCGCAGCCGGCGCCCGCGTCGCCGTTCCCGGTGCGGGTGGCCGGGCTCTCCGCCCGCCACACCGGGCAGCACCGGGACGCGCTCGCCGGGCTCGAACTGACCCTGGAACAGGGCCGCAGGGTGGCCGTGGTCGGGCCCTCCGGATCCGGCAAGACGACGCTGGCGCAGGTGCTGCTGCGGTTCCTGGACGCGGACGCCGGCACGTACACGCTGGGCGGCGTGGACGCGTACGCGATGGACGGTGACGACGTACGGCGGTTCGTCGGGCTGTGCGCCCAGGACGCGCACCTCTTCGACAGTTCCGTGCGCGAGAACCTGCTGCTGGCCCGGAAGGACGCCACGGAGGCCGAGCTGCGTGACGCGCTCGCGCGGGCCCGGCTGCTCGACTGGGCTGACGGGTTGCCCGACGGGCTCGATACGTTGATCGGCGAACACGGCGCGCGGCTGTCCGGCGGTCAGCGGCAGCGGCTCGCCCTCGCCCGTGCTCTGCTCGCCGACTTCCCCGTCCTCGTGCTGGACGAGCCCGCGGAGCATCTCGACCTGCCGACCGCCGACGCGCTCACCTCCGACCTGCTCACCGCCACCGCCGGCCGTACGACGCTGCTGATCACGCACCGCCTCGCCGGGCTGGACGCGGTGGACGAGGTGATCGTCCTGGCGGACGGGCGGGTGGTGCAGCGGGGCCCGTACGCGGAGCTGGTCGCCGTCGACGGCCCGCTGCGGGAGATGCGGGAACGCGAGGCCGAGGGGGAGGCGCTCGTGGGGGCGGTAGGAGCGGTGCCGGCGACGCGAGCGGTGGAGGTGGTGGGGCGCTAGGGGACTGCCGTCTGGGTGACCGGGCAGCTGAGCCGGTTCCGTCCGTTGGCGGAGGCCGAGATGGCGGGGCAGGGGTCCGAGGGGCGAGATCGACTTTCCGTAACAAAAGGGACTAACTACGCTCTAGGCATGTCAGCACCCCCCGCCTCCCCCGGGCCCGACCGCGCTCCGAACGCGACGGCACGGGTGCACCGGAGTCCCGGCCCGGGGATGTCCGCGGAACTGACCGCGCGGGTGCCGCAGTTGCTGGAGGCGGTGCGGTCCGTTGGATCCGGCCTGGAACTGCACTCCACGCTGGACCGGATCTGCGAGACCGCGGCCGAGCTGGCGGAGGCGCGCTACGCGGCGATCGGCGTCGTCGCCGCGGACGGTGAGGGGCTCGCCGACTTCGTCTACCAGGGGGTGGGCGGGCGGACAGCGGGGCTGATCGGCCGGCTGCCGGACGGGCACAAGGGGCTGCTCGGCGCCCTCATCCACGACCCGGTGGCCCTGCGGCTCGCAAATCTCGCGGACGACCCGCGCTCCTGCGGCTTCCCCGACCACCACCCCCCGATGCGCAGTTTCCTCGGCGTTCCGATTCGCGTGCAGGGGGAGATCTTCGGGAATCTGTACGTGACCGAGAAGCGGGGCGGCGGCACGTTCAGCGACTACGACCTCAACATGCTCCGAGTGCTCGCCATGGAGGCGGGCATCGCCGTCGGCAACGCCCGTCTGTACGAGGCCGCCAAGCAGCGTGAGCACTGGATCGACGGCTCGGTGGCCGTCACCACCGCGCTCCTCTCGGGCGGCGATGCCGAGGACGCCCTCCAAGTGGTGGCCGAACAGGCCCGGCGCCTCGCGGGGTCGGCGGCCGGGATCGTGCTGTTGCCCGCCGACGAGGGTGGCCTGGAGATCGTCGCCGTGGCCTCGCCGCAGCCGTCCCGGGCGCTCGGCGTCGTCATCCCGCCGGAGAGCGAGCTCATCGGTGAACTCCTGGACGGCGGAGCGGTGTTCGTCGAGGAGGCGGCCACCGACCCGCGCATGCTCACCGACCTCGCCCGCGCCTACGGGCCCGTCATGATGCTGCCCCTGCAGAGCGGCGGCCGGGTCCTCGGCGCGCTCGTCACGCCCCGCGAGCGCGGGGCCCGGCCGTTCACGGAGTCCGAGCGCACCCTGGCCACCCAGTTCGCCTCACAGGCCGCGCTGGCACTGATGATGGCCGAGGCGCAGCGCGACCGGGAGCGGCTCGCCGTCTATGAGGACCGTGACCGGATCGCCCGTGACCTGCACGATCTCGTCATCCAGCGGCTGTTCGCGACCGGGATGATGCTGGAGAGCGCCCAGCGGCGGTCGCTCGCGCCGGAAGTGCAGCAGGGCGTCGGCAAGGCGGTCGACGAACTCGACGTCACCATCCAGGAGATCCGTACCGCCATCTTCGCCCTGCAACAGGGGCCGTCCGAGGTGCCGTCCGGGCTGCGCACCCGCGTCCTGCGTGAGATCAACATGGCCGCCGTACCGCTCGGGTTCAAGCCCGCGCACGACTTCGTCGGACCCGTGGACACGGCGGTCGGCGAGCTGACCGGCAAGAACCTGATCGCCGCCCTGCGCGAGGCCCTCTCGAACGCCTTCCGTCACGCCGGGGCCTGCCGCATCGAGGTCGTCGTCGACGCGACGGTCGTCCTGTCGGACGGCAGCGAGGGCGTACGGCTCACCGTCGCGGACGACGGTGTGGGCATCCCCGACGGCGGCCGGCGCAGCGGACTGAAGAACCTCAAGCGGCGTGCCGAGTCACTGGGCGGCGACAGTTGGTACGGGCCGGGCATCGGCGAGGACGGCGGCGGTACGACGGTGGTGTGGCAGGCGCCCTGCTGATCGGACGCGGGCCCCGCGCGGCGACGCGGCCTCGTGCGCTGACGTGACTTCGTGCGCTGACGTGACCTCGTGTGCCCCACCCGACCTCGGGCGGGCGCTCGGCCGGCCTGACGTGCCCGGCACGACCTCCAAGTTGGCCCGCTCGTGAACGTCGCACATAGCAGGCACCTGCGGATCCGCGGTCAACACGCCCGGAGCAGGCCCCTGTTCGGCCGAGCCGGGTGGTCCATTCGTGGCGACCGATCCCCCAGGCGTACGACCAGAACAGGACCGCGGGCACCGGGGCGGGACACGATCGCAGGCATGCGCCCACTTCGCCGCCGTCCCCTGCTCGTGTCGGCGCCGCTGTGCGCACTCGCGGTCCTCGCGGCCGGGCCCACGACCGCCGACGGCGAATCCGGGGACGTACCCGGCATCAGCGCACAGGTGGCGCGGCTGTACGAGGACGTCTCCGTGGCGACGCGACAGTACGAGGACGGCCGGCGGGAGGCCGTCGCCCAGCGCGCCCGGGCCCAGCGGGCCGAGGAGCTCCTCGCCCGGGAACGGCAGGAGATCGGGGTGCTGCACGGGGACCTCGGCCGGATCGCGCGGGCCCAGTACCGCCAGGGAGGCGGGCTCCCGTACACCGCACAGATGCTGCTCGCGGACAGTCCCGAGGAGCTGATGCGGGGCCAACGTGCCGTCTGGCAGGCGGATCTCGCGGTCAACAACGCCGTGTCCAAGAGCCGGCGTGCGGAGGCCAGGCTCGCCGCGGACGAGGCCAAGGCCGCGGCGGAGTGGCAGGCGCTGGAGAAGCGCAACGGGGAACTCGCCGAGGTGAAACAGACGATCGAGGCGAAACTCGACGAGGCGCGGTCCACGCTCCAGGGGCAGGCCGATGCCTCGGTGGCGGCGGGATCCTGCCGCGGCGCCGTGCAGCTCGACCAGCCCGGAACGCGCTCCACGCGGGCATGGGTCGCCCCGGTGGAGTCGTACGAGCTCTCCGCGAGCTTCGGCAGCGGCGGCGAACGCTGGGCGAACCGGCACACGGGGCAGGACTTCGCGGTGCCCATCGGGACGCCGGTGCGGTCGGTCGCGGCGGGGCGTGTGGTGCGGGTGTCGTGCGGCGGACCGTTCGGCATCGAGATCGTGGTCAAGCACGTGAACGGCTACTGCACGCAGTACGCGCATCTCGCGGCGGTCACCGTCGATCAGGGGGAGCAGGTCTCGCCCGGGCAGTGGATCGGGCAGTCGGGCACGAGCGGCAACTCGACGGGCCCGCACCTGCACTTCGAGGTGCGGGTCACGCCGGACATGGGCACGGCTGTCGACCCGGTGCCGTGGCTGGCCGAGCACGGGGTCGAGCTGTGACTCCGGCACGACGGCGCTGACCGCTGCGACGACTACGACCGCTGGGACGGCCTGGGCCTGCTGGAACCCCCGGTTCGGCCGGACCCGCTAGAAGGGCTAGAACCGCTCCGCCAGGATCCGTTCGATCACGACCGCCACCCCGTCCTCGTTGTTGGCGACCGTTCGGCCGGAGGCCGCGGCGATCACGGCGGGGTGGGCGTTGCCCATGGCGTACGACTGGCCCGCCCAGGTGAGCATCTCGACGTCGTTCGGCATGTCCCCGAAGGCGACGACCTCCTCGTGGGAGATGCCGCGCTCGGCGCAGCACAGCGCGAGTGTGCTCGCCTTGGAGACGCCGGGGCCGCTGATCTCCAGCAGGGCGCTCGGGCTGGACCGGGTGACGTTGGCCCGGTCGCCGATGGCCTGCCGGGCCACGGTGAGGAAGTCGTCCGGGGCGAGCTCGTGGTGGTACGCGAGCACCTTGAGCACCGGCTGGTCGGCGTCGAGGCCGTCCTCCGCGAGCAGGTCCTCGGCCGGCGCGACGATCTCCGGGGGCTCCATGTGCAGCGACGGGTAGCCCGGTTCGAGGTGGAGGCCGTAGGTGCGCTCGACGGCGCAGACGGTGCCGGGGGCGGCGGACCGCAGCAGCTGGATGACGTCGAGCGCGGTCCGGGGCTCCAGTTCGCGGATCTTGACGAAGCGGTGGGCGCCGGGGCCGCCGTGCAGGTCGACCACGGCGGCTCCGTTGCCGCAGATCGCCAGGCCGTGACCGTGGACGTGGTCGCTGACCACATCCATCCAGCGGGCCGGGCGACCGGTGACGAAGAAGACTTCGATGCCCGCCTGCTCGGCGGCGGCGAGAGCGGCGATCGTGCGCTTCGACACCGTCTTGTCGTCGCGCAGCAGAGTGCCGTCGAGATCCGTGGCGATCAGCCGGGTAGGAACGGTGGAGGCCGGGGTCTCGGGCCGTCGAGTCGCTGAGGTCACGTCGGCCATTCTCCCGCATATGCGCGCACGTGTGTGCGGCGGTCCGCACGGGTGAGTGATTACCGTCCCCACCAGCGCCGTTACGCCTCGCTGTCGGCGGCTGCCGGCCGGCTCACGCCAACTGGGCCGGCGCCTCCATGGCGATCTGCTCGAAGATCTTCTCGTCGGTCGCGAAGTCCGAGTCCGGGATGGGCCAGTGGATCACGATATCGGTGATCCCCAGGGCCGCGTGCCGGCCGGCGAAGTCGACGAAGGCGTCGAGGGACTCCAGCGGACGGGCACGGTCCGGGGTGAACCCGGTGAGCAGGATCTTGTCCAGGTCGGCCACGTCCCGGCCGGCCTCCGCACAGGCCGTGCCCAGCTTCTCGAGCTGTCCGCGAATGGCTTGAACCGACTGTTCAGAAGTGCCGTTCTCGTACAGCTTCGGGTCGCCGGTCGTCACCCACGCCTGGCCGTGGCGGGCGGCGAGCTTCAGCCCGCGCGGACCGGTCGCTGCCACGGCGAAGGGCAGCCGGGGCCGCTGCACGCAGCCGGGGATGTTGCGGGCCTCGTGCGCCGAGTAGAAGGAGCCGTCGTACGTGACGCCCTCCGTGCCGTCCTCGGTGAGGAGGCGGTCGAGCAGCGGAACGAACTCGCCGAAGCGGTCGGCCCGCTCGCGCGGCGTCCACGGCTCCTGGCCCAGCGCCGTGGCGTCGAAGCCGGTGCCGCCCGCGCCGATGCCGAGCGTGATCCGGCCGTTCGAGATGTCGTCGAGGGAGATCAGTTCCTTGGCGAGGGTCACCGGGTGCCGGAAGTTCGGCGAGGTCACCAGTGTGCCGAGACGGAGGCGGTCGGTGACGGCGGCCGCGGCGGTCAGCGTCGGTACGGCGCCGAACCACGGGCCGTCCCGGAAGGTCCGCCACGACAGGTGGTCGTACGTGAACGCGGTGTGGAACCCGAGCTGCTCTGCGCGCTGCCAGGCGGAACGGCCACCCTCGTGCCAGCGGCGGTACGGCAGGATCACGGTGCTCAGACGCAAACTCATGCCATCGAGCCTAAACGCAGGACGGAACGGTCGGCGCACGCGGCCGCGCAGCCATGGGCTGCGGAATGGTCGGCGCACGTAGCTGCTCAGCGCCGGGCTGGAACGGTCGGCGCACGCGGTTGCCCAGCCACGGGCTGGAACGGTCGGCGCACGCGCCCGCCCAGCCACGGGCAACGGAACCGTCAGCGCACGCGCCCGCTCAGCCATGGGCTGAGGAGGATCATCGGGACGTACTCCTTGTGCGTCCGGTCGCCGGGCAGCGGAACGACCAGGCGGTAGCCGGGCGGGAAGCGGCGCGCCTTCACATACGCGAGGCCGCCGAAGACGGACCGCAGAAAGGCGGGGACGTCGTCGCGGGGGATGTCGGGGCACTCGATGCCCTCGACGGTGATCAGCGCGTCGTCGTCCGGGTAGAGCCGCACGCTGACCCGGGGCAGTCCACCGAACTCCGCGAAGGCCTCGTGCGGCAGCGAGCCGTCCGGGTCGGTGGTCACGCCCACCCCCGCCGCGCTGCGACGGGACGTCTGGTCGGCGCCGACGTCGTGGCTGACCTCGATCTCGAGGGCGTACTCGTCGGCTATCGCGCGGAGGGCGGTGACGGCGGCCTCGGTGCTGGGCAGGTGCTCCATGACGTTGATCATGCACCGGGCGGGATCCGCCGGGCACCCCCGCCCCCGCGCACGCGGCCACACGCGGCCCCGTCGCACGCGGCCACACGCGGTCCCCTCGCACGCGGTCAATGCGGACCGGGAAACCGCGGGCGCCCAGTCAGTGCGGGCCAGGAAACCGCAGATACCCAGGGGGTACGGCGGCCGTGAGCCACACCCCGTTCGCGCTGACGCGGAAGACGTGGCCGTCGCGGTGCATGGCGGCCGCGTCGACGGAGAGGACGACCGGGCGGCCGCGGCGGGCGCCCACGCGGGTGGCGGTCTCGCGGTCGGCCGAGAGGTGCACGTCGTGCCGGTTCATGGCACGGAGGCCTTCGGCGCGGATCGCGTCCAGGCTGTGGGACACGGTGCCGTGGTACAGGTACGCGGGCGGGGTCGCCGGGGGCAGTCCGAGGTCGACGTCGACCGAGTGGCCCTGGCTGGCGCGGATCCGGGTGCCCTCGATCGCGAAGCGCCGTTTGTCGTTGGTGGCGACCACGTGGTCCAGTTCGGCGCGGCTGAACCGGAAGCCGTGCGCGGCGGCTGCGGCGATCAGCGTGTCGATCTCGACCCAGCCGCCCTCCCCGAGCGTGAGCCCGATCCGCTCCGGCTGATGCCGCAGATGTTTCGAGAGGTACTTCGACACCTTCACGGTGCGTCTTTCATCGATCGGTTCTTCCATCCCGCCAGGGTGCCTGGCGAGACGCTGATCACGCATTTGATTTTGGTCCGGAGGTTTGATCCACAACCAAGTCCGGTTATCCACAGGGGAATTGGCGATTCTGTGGACAAGTGGCGTACGATTTAGGTGGTTTCGTCAAGTTCGGCTGTCTCGCGGTGATTTACTGCCAGTTGATCCAACGTCCTTTTCTGTACCTCCCGTTCGGCGGCGGCAGCGATGAAGGCGGCCGCCTGGTCGGTGCCAACCAGCCCTTCCACGGCCCGCAGTGTGGCTGCCGGAATCGTCACATCGAACGACTCCCACGGGTGCTCCGGCGACTGCTCCGCCCCCAGGTGCTGACGCAGGTGCCGGGTGGCGAACAGGCGCATCGCACGGGCCAGTTCGGCGTCCACCGTCTGCTGTGCGAGCGGGCGCAGCCGGCGTACGAGTGAGGCCGCTTCAGCCGCGTCCGCGTCGGTCGGCGGGTGCTCGCCCAGATAGCGCGCGAAGACGTGCTCGGTCGTGAACTCCAGGAAGCGCGAGGCGATGTGCTCCACCTGCCCCCTCAACTCCCGCAGATGCGAGGAGATCGCGGACAGCGGAACCCCGGCGCCGTGCAACTCCACTGCCACAGCCAGCTCTTGGGGGCTCGGCACGACGTACAGGTCGTCCTGGCCCGGGACGCGCTCGAGTACCCCCAGCTCGACGGCGTCGGCCACCGCCGCGTCGTCCGGGCCGCCGCCGAACCGCTCGGCCAGCTCCGCCCGCGAGATCCGCGTGGCCTCCTCGTCCGTCCAGGGCCCGTCGACCTCGGCGACCAGCCCGAGCACACCGCCGAGACCCCGACCCGCGTCCCAGGCCTCCAGGAGCTCCTTGATCGACGCCAGGGTGTAGCCGCGGTCCAGCAGGCCGGCGATCCGGCGCAGCCGGGCCAGATGTGTGTCCGAGTACACGTTCGCCCGGCCCTGCCGCTCCGGGCGGGGGAGCAGCCCGCGGTCCTGATAGGCGCGGATCGTCCGGACCGTGGCACCGCTGTGGTGCGCCAGGTCCTCGATCCGGTACGCGATACCGGCCGGCTCGCCGTCCACTTTCCCTGCCCTCCGCTGTCGTTCGCTCGCCTGCTCTTCCCACCGCCCTACGCGATGGCCGCCCGCCCGATCGCCCCGGCCGCCGACCGCGCGGCGGGCGACCGTGCCAGATACTCCACGGCCGCGCGCAGCGACCCTTCTCGCGAGGGGTGGTACGACCGGCGCAGATAGCGGGGTATCGCCGACCCGAGCTCCCGCCAGCTGGGCAACAGGCCGCTGCGCACCGCTCTGTTGTGGGCGGCGAGCGAGTAGCGCGGCCGGCCCGGGAGCTGGGGGTCGTGGCGGATGAGGTAGGCCGCGCCCCAGGCCCACAGATAGAGCATCACCGGTGCCGTGACCGCCATGCCGGCCACCCGGCGCGCGTACCGGGGCAGGCCCTCGCCGCCGCAGTGCTGGTACATGTCGAAGGCGACCGCGCGGTGCTCGACCTCCTCCGCGCCGTGCCAGCGCAGCAGGTCGAGCATGACCTCGTCGGCCCCGGCGCGGTCCAGGCCCTCGGCAGCCAGCACCCAGTTGCCGAGCACCGCCGTGAACTGCTCGATCGCCGCCACCACCGACAGCCGGAAGCGCAGCCACTCCGCCCGCGGGACCGGCGCCCCAAGCGGCGGCTGCTCACCGAGCAGCTTCTCGAAGAGGAAGTCGACGTATTTGGTGAAGCCGGCGGTGTCGAGGTGCTGGGCCGCCAGATGGTCCAGCACGTACGCGTGCTGCACGCTGTGTGTGGCCTCCTGGCCCATGAACCCCTTGACGTCCTTGAGGAGTTCGGGGTCGTCGACCAGCCGGAGGCCCTCCCTGAAGACCTTCACGAACCACCGCTCCCCCGCCGGCAGCAGCAGATGCAGCACATTGATGACATGGGTCGCGGTGGGCTCGTCCGGAATCCAGTGCAGCGGGGTGCGCTCCCAGTCGAAGGCCACCCGGCGCGGACTGATCGCGTAGTGCTCCTGGGAGCCCGCGGGCTGCTGGTCGCTCACAGCGGCGGCTCCAGTCGGGCGATCGCGCGCAGCGCCTTCGGTGTGAAGCGGGACATGAGGTGGGCGCCGCGTGCCTCGGGTGTCACGGGGACGACGGCCTGGTTGCGGACCACCGCGCGCAGGATCGCGTCGGCGACCTTCTCCGGCGGATAGTTGCGCAGCCCGTACAGACGCGCCGACTTCTTCTGGCGCCGCTTCTCCTCGGTCGCGTCGACCCCCGCGAAGCGCGCGGTGGCGGTGATGTTCGTGTTGACGAAGCCGGGGCAGATCGCCGAGACACCGATGCCCTGTCCGGCGAGCTCCGCGCGCAGGCACTCGCTGAGCATCAGCACCGCGGCCTTGGATGTGCTGTAGGCGGGCAGCGCCTTCGAGGGCTGGTACGCGGCGGCCGACGCGGTGTTGACGATGTGGCCGCCCTGTCCGCGTTCGGCCATCTGCTTCCCGAAGAGCCGGCAGCCGTGGATCACGCCCCACAGATTGACGTCGAGGACCTTCTTCCAGTCCTCCGCCGTCGTGTCGAAGAAGGAGCCCGACAGGCCGATCCCCGCGTTGTTCACCAACACGTCCACCACCCCGTACTCGGTGGCGACCTTCTCGGCGAGCTTCTCCATGGCCTGCTCGTCGGAGACGTCGACCGTCTCCGCCCAGGCCTCGGGGGAGCCGATCAGCCGGGACATCTCCGCCGTACGGGCGGCACCCTCCGCGTCCCGGTCGACGGCCACCACGCGCGCGCCGGCCTCGGCGAACGCGAAGGCGGTGGCCCGTCCGATGCCGCTGCCCGCGCCGGTGACGAGCACGAGCTGCCCGCCGAACCGGTCGGCGTACTTGCCGGTGGCCCCCGTGCCGAGCGCGGGCACGCCGCCTCCGCGGCCCTCGTTCGCCGTCACGAACTCGGTGATCCAGGAGGCCAGTTGGTCAGGGCGCGTGCGCGGGATCCAGTGCTTGGCCGGGAGCGTGCGGCGCACCAGCTGCGGCGCCCACGTCTCCAGCCCGTCGTACAGCCGCTCGGAGAGAAACGCGTCCCCCAGCGGCGTGATGAGCTGCACGGGCGCGTGTGCGTACGCGTCGGCGCGGGGCCTGCTCAGCCGCGCCCGCACGTTGTCCCGGTACAGCCAGGCGCCGTGCGCCGCGTCCGAGGGCAGCGACGGGGTCGGATAGCCGTCCGCCGGCACCTTCTCGACGCGCTGCAGGATCTTCGGCCAGCGCTTGCCGAGCGGTCCGCGCCAGGCGAGCTCGGGCAGGACGGGGGTATGCAGCAGGTACACGTACCAGGACTTGGCGCCCTGGCCGAGTAGCTGGCCCACCCTGCGCGGGGTGGGCCGCTTCACGCGCTGCTTGATCCAGTGCCCGAAGTGGTCAAGCGACGGCCCCGACATCGACGTGAAGGACGCGATGCGGCCCTCCGTGCGCTCGACCGTGACGAACTCCCAGGACTGCACCGAACCCCAGTCGTGTCCCACCAGGTGCACCGGCTCGTCGGGGCTGACCGCTTCCACGACGGCCAGGAAGTCGTCCGTCAGCTTCTCCAGCGTGAACCCGCCACGCAGCGGCTGCGGCGCCGACGACCTGCCGTGTCCGCGCACGTCGTAGAGCACCACGTGGAAGCGCTCGGCGAGCCGCACCGCGACCTCGGACCACACCTCCTTGGAGTCCGGATAGCCGTGCACGAGCACCACCGTGGGCCGGCTCTCGTCGCCCAGCTCGGCGACGCACAGCTCGACCCCGCCCGTCCGCACCCAGCGCTCCCGCGCCCCTGCCAGCCCCGCCATCACACGCCCTCCGCCCAGCGCCGCACATGCGGCAGATCGTCGTCCAGCCAGAACGCGCTCTGTTCGGGGTCCTTGGAGTCGGTGACGACCAGGATCTCCTCGAACTTCGCGCCCGTGCCCCGGAACCCGAGGTGCGGCTCGACCGCCCACAGCCCCGGCCGGGGCGGGTGGTCGGAGAATTTGTACGGCGACCACAGCGGCGACCAGCCGTCGCGGTGCCCGTGGAGCGCATCGCTCGCCAGCCCCTTCAGGGACTGCGTGCCGAACCCGAACAGATGCGGCGACCAAGGGCGTTCCTTCACCCGGCCCACCTTGTGGGCGATCACACCGAACGGGTAAGCGCGATGCCGGTTCGCGTAGCCCTGGCGGACCATGAGGCGGTCCACGTCCTCGTAGATCTCGCGCAGCGGGCGGCGCTCACGCACCTCGCGCAGGATCAGCTCGCGGTGCGCCTCCAGGTCGGCGAGCAGCTTGTCCTGGAGAGGATTCAGGCCCAGGGAGCCCGAGTAGCCGATGTCCGCGGTGAAGCCCTTGTAGACCGGGGCCATGTCGAGGATGAACGGCATGCCCGCTTCCAGGCGCCGGTTGGTGGGGAAGAACTGCAGCGGTATCCGGAAGTTCACGAACGCCGTGCGGTCGCCGAACCAGGCGAAGGGCAGATGGAACCAGTCCCGCACCCCGCGCTCGCCCAGCCACTCGCGCTGCATGCGCGCCGCCTCGCGCTCGGTCACGCCCGGCTTCAGCTGCGCCGCGACCGCCTCCGCACACTCGTACGCGAGGCGCTGCACCTCCCTGAAGCCCCGCAACTCCGCGGAGAGTCCGGCCGCCCCCGGTGAGTCCACTGATGAGGCCACTGCTGAGCTCATGCCACCGTCCGTCCCACGCCGATCGCCGTACGCGCTCGTAACTTGACACTGATGAATGTGACAATTGTTAGAGGCTGCGTCAATAGGCGGGCGGGAAGCCTGTGGACAAGGTGCGGCCTGTGGACAACCGGTGGCGGGGGGGGGGGGGGGGGGGTTGGGGGGGGGGGGGGGGGGGGGGCGCGGGGAGGGGGTTGGGGGGTGGGGGGGGGGTGAAGGGGGGTTGGGGGGGGTGCTGGCGGGAGGGGGGGAGGGGGGCGGGGGGGAGGGGCGGGGTCTAGAAAAGCTTTCTGTCTCCCCCCCCCCCCCCCCCCCGCCACCGTGAGTGCGCCGACCGCCGCCTGGTTGTTCGACTTCAGGGGGACCCCTACGGGCCCGTACGACTGGAGTCTGAGGCCGATACACCTCCACGGGCTGACGACCCGTGTGGCGTGCGCCACTACCTTCGAGAACGTGACTGTGATCGCGACCGAAAGCCTGAGCAAGCGGTTCCCACGGGTGACCGCGCTTGACCGGCTCTCCGTGGACGTCGGGCCCGGTGTGACCGGACTCGTCGGAGCCAATGGAGCCGGCAAGTCCACACTGATCAAGATCCTGCTGGGTCTGTCCCCCGCCACCGAGGGCCGTGCCGAAGTGCTCGGACTCGACGTCGCCACCAAGGGCGGCGAGATCCGCGAGCGGGTCGGATACATGCCCGAGCACGACTGCCTGCCGCCCGACGTCTCGGCCACCGAGTTCGTCGTCCACATGGCGCGCATGTCCGGCCTGCCGCCCACCGCGGCCCGCGAGCGCACCGCGGACACGCTGCGCCACGTCGGGCTGTACGAGGAGCGCTACCGCCCCATCGGCGGCTACTCGACCGGCATGAAGCAGCGCGTGAAGCTCGCGCAGGCCCTTGTCCACGACCCCCAGCTGGTCTTCCTGGACGAGCCGACCAACGGCCTCGACCCGGTCGGCCGTGACGAGATGCTGGGCCTGATCCGCCGTATCCACACCGACTTCGGGATCTCGGTGCTCGTCACCTCGCACCTCCTGGGCGAGCTGGAGCGCACCTGTGACCACGTCGTGGTCGTCGACGGCGGCAAGCTGCTGCGCTCCAGCTCCACCACCGACTTCACCCAGACCACCACGACCCTCGCCATCGAGGTCACCGACACCGAAGAGCACCCGGACGGCACCCGCGCGGTCCGCGAGGTGCTGCACGCGCGCGGGGTCGAGACCCACGACGGCAGTGGACTGCCCGGCGCGGGACACGTCCTGCTGCTGACCGCCGAGGGCGAGGAGACGTACGACGTCGTACGCGACATCGTCGCCGACCTCGGCCTGGGCCTGGTCCGCATGGAGCAGCGCAGGCACCACATCGCCGAGGTCTTCCACGACGAACCGACGCACGCGCAGCCGGACCCGCACACCCAGAGCGCACGGAAGGAGGCGATCGGCCATGGCCATTGAGCAGTCCCTCACCCAGCGCGGTGAGCAGACCCGGATCCACAACATCGGCTACCGCAACTACGACGGCCCCCGCCTCGGCCGCGCCTACGCCCGCCGCTCGCTGTACTCGCAGTCCCTGCGCGGCGCCTACGGCCTCGGGCGCTCGGTGAAGTCCAAGGTGCTGCCGATGCTGCTCTTCGTGGTGATGTGCGTGCCCGCGGCCATCATGGTCGCGGTCGCCGTCGCCACCAAGGCGAAGGACCTGCCCCTCGACTACACGCGCTACGCGATCGTCATGCAGGCCGTCATCGGTCTCTACGTCGCCTCCCAGGCGCCGCAGTCCGTCTCGCGCGACCTGCGCTTCAAGACCGTACCGCTGTACTTCTCGCGCCCCATCGAGACCACCGACTACGTCCGCGCCAAGTACGCGGCCCTCGCCTCGGCGATGTTCGTCCTGACGGCCGCGCCACTGCTGGTGCTCTACGTGGGCGCCCTGCTCGCCAAGCTCGACTTCTCCGACCAGACGAAGGGATTCGCCCAGGGGCTGGTATCCGTGGCACTGCTCTCCCTGCTCTTCGCCGGCATCGGCCTGGTCATCTCGGCGGTCACACCGCGGCGCGGCTTCGGCATCGCAGCCGTCATCGCCGTCCTGACCATCTCCTACGGCGCCGTCTCCACCCTCCAGGCCATCGCGGACTCGCAGTCCAGCACCTCGGCCGTCCCCTGGCTCGGGCTCTTCTCGCCCGTGACGCTCATCGACGGCGTACAGACCGCCTTCCTCGGCGCGAGTTCCTCCTTCCCCGCAGGGGAAGGACCCACGTCCGCGCAGGGCGTCGTCTACCTCGTCGTCGTCCTGGGCCTCATCGCCGGCTGCTACGGCCTGCTGATCCGCCGCTACCGAAAGGTCGGGCTGTGACCACGCTGAACATCGACCACGTCTCACGCTGGTTCGGCAACGTGGTGGCGGTCAACGACATCACCATGACGATCGGCCCGGGCGTCACCGGCCTGCTCGGCCCGAACGGCGCGGGGAAGTCCACCCTCATCAACATGATGGGCGGCTTCCTCGCCCCCTCCACCGGCACCGTCACCCTCGACGGCCAGCAGGTCTGGCGCAACGAACAGATCTACCGGCACATCGGCATCGTCCCCGAGCGCGAGGCGATGTACGACTTCCTCACCGGCCGCGAATTCGTCGTCGCCAACGCCGAGTTGCACGGTCTGGGCAAGAAGGCCGCCCAGAAGGCACTCGCCACGGTCGAGATGGAGTACGCGCAGGACCGGAAGATCTCCACGTACTCCAAGGGCATGCGGCAGCGCGTGAAGATGGCGTCCGCGCTCGTCCACGAGCCGTCGCTGCTGCTGCTCGACGAGCCCTTCAACGGCATGGACCCGCGCCAGCGCATGCAGCTCATGGACCTGCTGCGGCGCATGGGCGACGAGGGCCGCACGGTGCTCTTCTCGTCCCACATCCTCGAAGAGGTCGAGCAACTCGCCGCGCACATCGAGGTGATCGTCGCCGGCCGGCACGCGGCGAGCGGCGACTTCCGGCGCATCCGGCGGCTGATGACCGACCGCCCGCACCGCTATCTCGTCCGCTCCAGCGACGACCGCGTGCTGGCGGCCGCACTGATCGCCGACCCGTCGACAGCCGGCATCGAGGTGGACCTGGCGGAGGGCGCACTGCGCATCCAGGCGGTCGACTTCGGCCGGTTCACCGCCCTGCTGCCGCGGGTCGCCCGCGACCACGGCATCCGGCTGCTCACGGTCTCGCCGTCGGACGAGTCCCTCGAGTCCGTCTTCTCGTATCTCGTCGCGGCGTAGGAGGCCCAAGATGTACGACCCCACAGTCGCCCGGCTCACCTATCGAGCCCTGCTCGGCCGCCGCCGGGCCCTCATCCTGGGCGCCCTGCCCCTGCTGCTGATCGTGATCGCCGGCGTCGTGCGCGCCCTGACCGGCGCCGACGACCAGGTCGCGGCCGACGTGCTCGGCGGCTTCGCGCTCGCCACGATGGTGCCGATCATCGGCGTGATCGCCGGCACCGGAGCCATCGGGCCCGAGATCGACGACGGTTCCGTGGTCTATCTGCTCGCCAAGCCGCTGAAGCGGCCGACGATCATCTTCACCAAGCTGATCGTCGCCGTCGCCGTCACCATGGCGTTCTCCGCGATCCCGACCTTCATCGCGGGCCTGATCCTCAACGGCAACGGCCAGCAGATCGCCGTCGCCTACACCGTGGCCGCCCTGGTCGCCTCGATCGCGTACGCGGCACTCTTCCTGCTCCTGGGGACGGTGACCCGGCACGCGGTGGTCCTCGGCCTCGTCTACGCCCTCGTCTGGGAGGCCCTCTTCGGGTCCCTCGTCGCCGGGGCGCGCACGCTCAGCGTCCAGCAGTGGTCGCTCGCCGTGGCCCACAAGGTCACCGGCGGGGACCTCGTCACCTCGGACGTGGGACTGACCACCGCGACGGTGCTGCTGGTCACGGTCACCGTGCTCGCCACCTGGTACGCGGGACAGAAGCTCCGGACGCTGAAGCTGGCCGGCGAGGAGTGAGCGGGGCCTCCACGCGCGCGTGCCACCGTCACCGTGCACGCACGCGTGGAGCCCCTTTTTTCTTGACATCGGCTTCACCTGTGTCGGAGCACACTGGCAAAGGGGCTGCACGGCCGGGAGGAACGGGGATGGCAGTCGAGGAACCGCACAACGACGGTCGCGAGGGATCCGGGGACGTCTGGGACGACCTCGTCCTGGACGAGGACTTCATACGGTCCGCCGATCAGGAGGAGCCGTCCGCCCGCGCCCGGATGCTCGCCGCCCGCTGGCGCGACGGCGGACCCGATCCGCAGCCCTGGCGCTCGGACGAGCCGCCCGCCGGCTGGTTCTTCAGCAAGGCCCGTCGACGCAGGTGGCGCCGCCGGTAGGCAGCTCTGCCCGTGGCTGTGCCCGATCGTTTAATCAGTGGCGTCCAAGTCGGCCCGTGGGCACAGTGGTTGTGTACACACCGCCGGTTCGAGTCGGCGCCAGATTCCGGGAGAGGAGCGCGACGATGCCCTTCAGTAGCAGTCCGTCGAGTTCCCGGCAGGGCAGCCCGCGGCGGTTTCCGGAGTAGTCACCCCTCCGTGAAGCCCGCCCGTACGGGGAGTTGCCCGGGGCGGCCGCTTCGAGCGCGCGTTCTTCGCGCGGGCCGCCCACCCGGAGGATTGGCCGAGAGGCAAGGCACCGGCTTGCTAAGCCGTGGTCGGGGTCAGCCCCGCGCGCGTTCGATCCGCGCATCCTCCGCAAGAACCAGGACGACGTACCACCGCTTCGACCGCATGCCCCGGTGACGGGAACGCGCCTTCACGGCACACACCATTCACCACACGCGCTGTCAGCGCAGGAAACCGCCAGCCCAGCCCCGCGACCACGCGCCTTCACGGCAAGGCGCCTTCACGGCACGCGCCTCCACGGCATACGCCGTCACCGCACGCGACCGACGACCCAGCAACCGCCGGCCCAGCCCCGCGACCGCTAGCCCAGCAACCGCTCCAGGACCACCGCGATCCCGTCCTCCTCGTTGGAGGTCGTCACCTCGTCGGACACGGCCTTGAGGTCGGGGTGGGCGTTGGCCATGGCCACGCCGTGGGCGGCCCAGGCGAACATGGGGACGTCGTTCGGCATGTCGCCGAAGGCGATCGTGTCGGCGGCCTTCATACCCAGACGGCGGGCCGCCAGGGACAGTCCCGTGGCCTTCGACAGGCCGAGGGGGAGGAGCTCCACGATGCCCGCGCCCGCCATCGTGACGCCGACCAGACCGCCCGCGGCCTGCGCCGCCACCTGGGCGAGCTCGTCGTCGGAGAGGGTCGGGTGCTGGACGTACACCTTGTTCAGCGGAGCCGACCAGAGATCGTCGGCGTCCTTGATCGGGAGATAGGGGAGCGGGCCCTCGTGCACCCGGTAACCGGGGCCGACCAGCACCTCGCCGTCCAGACCGTCGCGGCTCGCCGCCAGGAGCAGCGGACCGACCTCGGCCTCGATCTTGGCGAGCGCCAGACCCGCCAGCTGCCGGTCCAGGGTCACCGAGGTGAGCAGCCGGTGCTCCCCCGCGTCGTACACCTGCGCGCCCTGTCCGCACACCGCGAGCCCGTCGTATCCGAGGTCATCGAGTATGTGCCGGGTCCAGGGCACCGCCCGTCCGGTGACGACGATGTGTGCGGCGCCCGCCGCGGTGACCGCGGCGAGCGCCTCACGGGTGCGCTGCGAGACCGTGTCGTCGGGACGCAGCAGCGTCCCGTCGAGATCGGTCGCGACGAGCTTGTAGGGGAACGAGCCGGTCGACCCAGGAGCGCCGGTCACTTGGCGACCGGCTCCAGGACCTCGCGGCCGCCCAGGTACGGCCGCAGCATCTCGGGCACCCGCACGGATCCGTCGGCCAGCTGGTGGTTCTCCAGGATCGCGACGATCGTGCGCGGTACGGCGCACAGCGTGCCGTTAAGCGTCGCGAGCGGCTGGACCTTCTTGCCGTCGCGCATGCGGACCGACAGTCGGCGGGCCTGGAAACCCTCGCAGTTGGAGGCGGACGTCAGCTCGCGGTACTTGCCCTGGGTCGGGATCCACGCCTCGCAGTCGAACTTGCGGGTCGCGGAGGCGCCGAGGTCGCCCGAGGCCACGTCGATCACCTGGAAGGGCAGCTCAAGACCGGTCAGCCACTGCTTCTCCCAGTCCAGGAGCCGCCGGTGCTCGTTCTCCGCGTCCTCGGGAGCGACGTACGAGAACATCTCGACCTTGTCGAACTGGTGCACGCGGAAGATGCCGCGGGTGTCCTTGCCGTACGTGCCGGCCTCGCGGCGGAAGCACGGCGAGAAGCCGGCGTACCGCAGCGGGAGCTTGTCCGCGTCGATGATCTCGTCCATGTGGTACGCCGCGAGGGCGACCTCGGAGGTGCCGACCAGGTAGTAGTCGTCCTTCTCCAGGTGGTACACGTTCTCCGCGGCCTGGCCGAGGAAGCCGGTGCCCTCCATGGCGCGCGGGCGGACCAGCGCCGGCGTGAGCATGGGGATGAAACCGGCCTCGGTGGCCTGGGCGATCGCCGCGTTGACGAGGGCGAGCTCCAGCAGGGCGCCGACGCCCGTCAGGTAGTAGAAGCGCGAGCCGGACACCTTGGCGCCCCGCTCGACGTCGATCGCGCCGAGCGCCTCGCCGAGCTCCAGGTGGTCCTTGGGCTCGAAGCCCTCGGCGCCGAAGTCGCGGATCGTGCCGTGCGTCTCCAGGACGACGAAGTCCTCCTCGCCGCCGACGGGCACGTCGGGGTGCACGAGGTTGCCGAGCTGGAGCAGCAGCCGCTTGGTCTCCTCGTCCGCCTCGTGCTGCTCGGCGTCGGCCGTCTTGACGTCGGCGGCCAGCTGACCCGCCTCCTTCAGCAGCTCGGCCTTCTCGTCGCCGGAGGCCTTGGGGATGAGCTTGCCGAGCGCCTTCTGCTCGGAACGCAGCTCGTCGAAGCGGACGCCGGACGACCTGCGCCGTTCGTCGGCAGAGAGGAGGGCGTCGACGAGCGCGACGTCCTCTCCACGGGCGCGCTGAGACGCGCGCACACGGTCGGGGTCCTCACGGAGCAGGCGAAGGTCAATCACCCCTCAAGGCTACCGGTGCCCGCTCAGGCCTCACGACTCGATATTCCGGCCCGCTCCATATGTTCTGATATGGGCGAAATGACGGAATGAATGACCGTCGGTTTCAAGGTCTTGCCCCGTGATCGCTATTGATCACCAATAGACCGTCAATGATCGTCAATAAAAGGGGCGGTACTCGCTGAAAGGGGGCAGGGTGGCGCTGTGGCGTTGACTGGAATCCCTTGCGGGGAGCGGGACTTGGGGAGGTGGTTGTCCACAGGGATCCGCCTCTCCGGAAAGTTATCCACAGGCTGTGTGGAAGATCTGTGGATGCCGGAAGTGATCGTTCCGAAAGCCGCATGACGGACGAAGAATTCCCGTGGCAAACCATCCCTACACCCACTTTCGAGTGGAAATGGTTCGCTCCAAAGGATTGATCAAGGGAAAAGGGTGGACGAGGGGTGACCTGCGGGGCTGTGGACGAAGTTGGGGCCTGTAGGGCGATTTGTCGATGATGTAGTGCTTCGTTGTCGACTTGTCCCCAGGTCGAGAAGCTGCCCTGTGGATAACTCTGTGGACGACGCAAATCTGCTGGTAGGACCGGCCGCGATGAGTCGCACCCGAGCGCCCGTGGACGGCGGGATCGGTGGCGCCCGAGCGCCCGCTGAGGCCCGGATCCGTGGCGCCGACCGCACGCGGAATCCTGGGTCGTTGTGGTGGCCGCGTTTGGCCGCGTTCGTCGGGCCGGTCGGGCGGTCGTGCCGGTCGGGCCGGTCGGGCTCGACCGCGGACGGGAGCCTAGAAACGGCCGTCCTGGCAGCGGGCCAGCCAGTCGGACGCCGCGGAGAACTCGCCGTCGGACGTGCCGGCCCGGGGCGGGCGTACGTCCTGGAGGTCGACTTCCGCGCGCGGGTACGAACCGAGGAAGCGCACCTGGGGGCAGACCCGCTTCAGCCCCATGAGCGCCTCGCCGACTCGGCGGTCCGAGATGTGGCCCTCGGCGTCGATGGCGAAGCAGTAGTTGCCGATGCCCTCACCGGTGGGCCGGGACTGGAGCAGCATCAGGTTGACGCCGCGCACCGCGAACTCCTGGAGCAGTTCCAGCAGGGCGCCGGGGTGGTCGTCGCCCTGCCAGATCACGACGGACGTCTTGTCCGCGCCCGTGGGCGCCGCGGGGCGGGCCGGCCTGCCCACCAGGACGAAGCGGGTCTGCGCGTTCTCCGCGTCGTGGATCCCCGTCTCCAGCGGCACCAGACCGTACGTGGCCGCCGCGAACTCGCCCGCGAAGGCGGCGTCGTACCGGCCCTCCTGGACGAGTCGCGCACCGTCCGCGTTCGAGGCCGCGGACTCCCAGAGCACGTCCTCAGCGAGGTTCGCCTTCATCCAGTTGCGCACCTGCGGCTGGGCGGCGGGGTGCGCGGTCACGGTCTTGATCTCCGACAGCTTCGTGCCCGGCCTGACCAGCAGCGCGAAGGTGATCGAGAGCAGTACCTCGCGGTAGATCATCAGCGGGGTGCCCGCGACCAGCTCGTCGAGGGTGGTGGTGATGCCGCCCTCCACCGAGTTCTCGATCGGGACGAACGCGGCCTCGGCCTCGCCGTTGCGGACGGCGTCGAGCGCGGCGGGCACCGACACCATCGGGACGAGCTCCCGCGTGGCAGCCTCCGGAAGCGTGCGCAGGGCGACTTCGGTGAAGGTGCCTTCGGGACCGAGATACGCGTAACTGGCTGGCATGACCTCACCCTAATGGGCCTTGCGCGACCCGGCTCCCACCGCCGGAAAGGGCCGCCCCAAAGGGGGATGCGTCCAGCTTCGGCAGGGCGTGGTGGTTCCGGGAGCGGGTGGGCGCGGTCCTACGGTCCGTCGGCGGGGCGGCCCGTTCCGGTCGCGTACCGCCGTCGGGCTCGGCCCGGGGCGGGCCTACCCCTCCAGCAGCCGCTGCCCCACGTACTCACCCTCCGCCGCCCCGCCGGGCACGGCGAACAGGCCGCTCGACTCGTGCCGGATGAACGACGACAGCGCATCGCCCCGGTCGAGCTTGCGCTGGACGGGGACGAAGCCGCGCAGCGGGTCGGCCTGCCAGCAGACGAAGAGCAGGCCGGCGTCGGGCGCCCCGTCCGCGGCGAAGCCGTCGTGGAAGGAGAACGGCCGGCGCAGCATCGCCGCGCCCCCGTTCTGGTCGGGTCGGGTGATCCGGGCGTGCGCGTTGATGGGGACGACCAGCTTGCCGTCGGGGCCGGTCCGGTCCAGGTTCATCGCGGTCGTCTCCGTGCCGCCGGTCAGCGGCGCCCCGTTCGACTTCCGGCGCCCGATGACGTCCTCCTGGTCCTTGGCCGGGAGCTTCTCCCAGTCGTCGAGGAGCATGCGGATACGGCGTACGACGGCGTACGAGCCGTTGGCCATCCAGGGCGGGTCGCCGGCGGCGGGCACGAAGATCCGCTGGTCGAAGTCGGGTTCGGCGGGCTTGGGATTACGGGTTCCGTCGATCTGGCCCATCAGATTGCGTGCTGTCAGGCCCTGCTGGGCGGTCGCACCGGGCGAGCGGTTGAAGCCGTTCATCTGCCAGCGCACGCGGGCCGCGCCGCCCGTGTCCTTCTGGATGGCCCGCAGGGCGTGGAAGGCGACCAGCGCGTCGTCGGCGCCGATCTGCACCCATAGATCGCCGTTGCTGCGCTGCTTGTCGAGCTGGTCGGAGGAGAAGTCGGGCAGCGGGTCCAGAGCGACCGGGCGATGTTTCTCCAGGCCTGTACGTGCGAAGAAGCTGTGGCCGAAGCCGAAGGTGACCGTGAGGGACGAGGGGCCGGCGTCGCGGGCGACGTCCGTGTCGTCGTGCGCGGCCGCCTCGCCCGCCATCAGGCGCTGCGCTGTCGCCGACCAGCGGCGCAGCAGTGCGGCGGCCTCCTTGCGGCCCGCACCCGCGGTCAGGTCGAAGGCGACGAGGTGGCCGCGCGCCTGGAGGGCGTTGGTGATGCCCGGCTGATGTTTCCCGTGAAACATCACGGCGTGCGCGCCGAGTGAGCTCAGCGGGGTGGCCTTCTCGCTCGCAGGCGCCGCCGCGTATCCGGCGGCGCCGCCTGCCGCGCCCAGGGCGAGACCGGTGGCACCGGCGGTACCGAGCAGCCGCCGCCGCGAGAAGGCCCCATGGGGAGGGGTGTTTTCGGAAGCGGCCTTCCCGGGGGTGCCCTTTCCGGGGGTGCCCTGCGCGGAAGAGGTCCCCTCGGTGGAGGCGCCGGCAGGCAGGGCCTTCCCGCCGCGGGCGTCCCCGGAGGTGGCCTCCCCGGGTGTGCCGTTTCCGGAAATGGCCTCCCCGGGTGTGCCGTTTTCCGAAGTGGCCCTCCCGGGGGAGGCGTTTTCGGAAGTGGCCTCCGGAGTGGACTGGTCAGCCATGGTGAGGTCAGCCGATCTTCGCGTTCTTGTTCACGGTCGCTTGGTCGATGTCGGAGGTCCGCACGGTCACCGAGATCTTCCAGTCGCCCGCCATGGGGATCTGCACACCGGTCGCCGTCCAGTGTCCGGTGGCGATGCGGTCGGGGACCACCGGCAGCGGGCCGATGTCCTTCGCTTCGAGGTCGAAGGCGACCTTCACCTCGGGCACGTCGAACGCCTTGCCGTTCGGCCGGTCCACAAAGACGTGCATGTCGTTGCCGCCGACGCGCGCCGGGTCGAGGGTCAGCCGCACGGTGCCCCGGCCGTCCTGGCCACCGGTGTTGAACGGGATCGTCAAGGACAGCGGACCGGACCGCTGCGAGGCGGACGCGGTGGCCGCCTGCGCCTCCTCCGCCGTACGACCGGGTTCGGTGGACGTCAGCACGGTGGTGACCGCGAGCAGGACGACGGCGATGCCCGCCTCGGCGAGCACCGAGCGGCGCAGCCCCGAGCGGAGCGGGTCGGCGTCCCGGATGCGCTTCTCGCGCGCGGTGGCCACGGCGGCCCGCTGCCGGGCCAGTTGGGTCGCGCGCCGGGTGTCTCCGGAAGCGGCCTCCCCTGAACCCGACGCCTGCGCAGCGGCGGCGGAGGCGGGCACGGTGGCGTGCTGCTTCTCCGCCGCGCGCTGCTCCACCACGGTGGCCGCGGTGGTCTCCGCGCTCGGCAGCTCCGACAGCTGTGCGGTCCAGCGCCGGGAGATCCACGCGATGCCGACGAGGACCGCGACCAGGCCGACCTTGACGAGGAGCAGTTGGCCGTACGAGGTGTCGGTGAGTGCGGACCAGGAGCCGACCTGGCGCCACGACTGGTAGAGCCCGGTCGCGGCCAGGGTGACGACACTGACGAACGCGACGCGCGAGAAGCGGCGGACGGATGCCGTGTCGATCTGCTGGTCGGCGGGGGCCCGGTACAGCGCCACGAGCAGTGCGGAGAGGCCGCCCAGCCAGGTGGCGACGGCCAGCAGGTGCAGGACGTCGACGGGCATCGCGATCCCCGGCTGGATTCCGGTCGAGGCGTGCTCGGACATCGCCCAGGACGCGGCCAGGCCCGCCGCGACGACGGTGCCGCCGATCGCCAGCCCGAAGGTGAGGTCCTTCTTCGCGGCGGCGAGATCGTCCGCCGGACCGGCCGCCGGATCGTCGGCAGACTCGTCGTCGCCCGGGCCGGTGTCCTGCGCGGTGTCCCGCGGACCGCTCTGTTCGCCGTCCTGCGTGGGGTCTTGTTCGGTCGTGACGGACCCGTCGGACCCGTCGGACCCGTCGGACCCGTCGGACCCGTCGGAGCCGTCGGAGCCGTCGGAGCCGACGGTGGAGTCGGAGCCGACGGTGGAGTCGGTCCCGGCCGTTTCGTCCGCGTTCCCGGACCTGTCCGACGCCCTGACGGAGCCGTCACCCGTTTCGACGGCCTCGTCGGCCCCGTCGCGCACATACGCCCCGAACAACACCGCGATGAACAGCGCGCCCGCCGCGAGGAGCAGCAGCCGGGAGACGAGCGCCGCGCCCGTCTTGGTCTGCAGCACCTGGCCGAGCAGGCTCAGGTCGAAGACGTCGGCGACCTTTCCGGAGCCGGTGTACGAGCCGCGCAGAAGCAGCAGCAGAAGCGTGGCGGCGGTGAGCGCGAGCCACCCGGAGACCACGAGCCGCTGCAGTGGACGTACCCCCGCACCCCGCTGCCAGCAGGCCAGTACGAAGGCCGCGCCGCCGATCATGAGGATGAAGCCCGCGTACGAGACGTAGCGTCCGAAGCCGTAGAGCCCGCCCACGACTCCGCCGCCGGCCGTCTGGTCGGACAGGGCGACGGAGGTCTGCGAGGGCGCGCCGATGGAGAAGGTGAAGGCGCCCGAGACGGGGTGGCTGTCCGCCGACACGACCTGGTACGTGACGGTGAACGTGCCGTCGGGCAGGCCCGCGTGCAGCTTCACGCCGTAGGTGGTGCCGCCCAGGTCGGACGCCTTGCCGGTGTCGACCCGCTTGCCCTTGGGGTCGAGGACGCGCACCGAGCTGTCGGACATGGCGACGTTCTCGGAGAAGGTGAGCGAGACCTGTGTGGGCGCCTTGTCGACCACCGCTCCCTGCTGGGGGTCGCTGCCGGTCAGCGCGGCGTGCGCGGAGACCGGCGCGGCCCCGGCCATGAGCGCGCCGACGACGGCGACGAACAGCAACAGCAGTGTCCGTACCCGGAGAGCCGCGCGGTGAGCGGTGCGCGGAGTGCCGCGGCGAGCCCCGCGTCGACCGGCTCGGTGACCGGCTCGGGGAGCGATGGCCTGCGTCAAGGTTGATCCCTCCCTCAGTGCCCGGTCTTGGGGTTGTACGTCGCGGACTTCACCGGCATGGAGACGCGCACCGTGCCGGACTTGGCGAAGTGCAGCTCCACGGACACCTTCTCGCCCTGCTCGGGCTTGCGGGTCAGCTTTTCGAACATGACGTGGTTGGCGCCGCTGGCGAAGTCGAGCGTGCCGTGCGCGGGTACGGCGAAGGACTTCTCCTCCTCCATCGCACCGCCCCGGGTGGAGTGCAGCGTGACGTCACCCGCGAGGTCACTGGTGACCGAGGTCAGGGTGTCGGCACCGCCGGAGTTGGTGACGGTGAAGAAGCCGGCTGCCATCTCGGCCATGGCCGGGGCGGGCATATAGGCGTCGGTGACCTTCAGATCGGGCTTGGCGGAGGTGGCCGTGGAGGCCGCCGAACCGCCCGAGTTCCCGCAGCCGGCCAGTGCCAGCGCAGCGGCTATGACCACCGCGGATCCCGCGAACCGCCTCACGGGTTCTCCCCCTTGATGAGCTTGGGGAGATCCTTGATGTAGTCGTCCACGGTGGCGTCCTCGCCGTACAGCACATAGCCGCCGTCGGTCTTCGGGGAGAACGCGATGACCTGGGTCCCGTGCACGGAGACGACCTTGCCGTTCTTGTCCTTCTTCGACGGCTCGATGGAGATGCCGAGGGTGCGGGCGCCGGCCTGGATCGTGGAGAAGTCGCCGGTCAGACCGACGACGTCGGGGTCGATCCCCTTGAGCCACTCGCCGAGTGCGGCGGGGGTGTCCCGGTCCGGGTCGGTGGTGACGAACACGATGCGGAGCTTGTCCTGCTCTGCCTTGGGCAGCTGCTTCTTGGCGACGGCGAGGTTGTTCATCGTCAGCGGGCAGACGTCGGGGCAGTGGGTGTAGCCGAAGTAGATCAGCGTCGGTCGGCCCTTGGTCTCCGCGCGGAGGTCGTACTTCTTGCCGTGGGTGTCCGTGAGCACCAGGTCCGGCTTCTCGAACGGCTGGTCGAGGACGGTGGCGGCCTGTTGCGAGCCGGACTCGGCGGAGACCTCGGCGACCGGCTTGTTGCCGTCGTCACTGCCGCAGGCGGAGAGGGTCAGAGCGGCGGCGGCGAACAGGGCGGCCACCGCATACGTCTTCTTGCGCATAGAAAAATGTCCCAGATGTGAGAGCTCCGGTGCGCACCGGGGGTCGTCCGGGCCGTACCCGGTCCGGTACGGCGACGTCGTACGACCGCCCGGTGCGCACCGACAGGCGGGTGGGCCTCAGGCGTTCGTACGCCGACGACCGGCCAGAACGCCGTACGCCACGCCCGCCGCGCCGACGACGATGCCGACGATGGCCAGCACGCGCGCGGTGGAGTCACTGCTGTCGGAGGATGCGCTTGCCTCGGTGTCCTTGGCGGCGGACGCGGAGTCGGCGGAGGCGTCCTCGGCGGTGGAGCCGTGGTGGCCGTCCTCGGAGGCGGTGGACAGCGTGAGCGCGGGCGCCGGGTTCTCGGGCTCCTCCTCGCCCTCCTTCTGGGGCTCGATCCAGCGCACGACCTCCTTGTTGTCGTACGTCTGGATCGCCTTGAAGACGAGCTGGTCGGCGTCCTCGGGGAGCTGGCCGACGGAGAGCGGGAACTTCTGGAAGAAGCCGGGCTCGACGCCCTTGCCGGTGGCCGTCCAGGTGACCTTGGTGACGGCCTCGTCGATCTTCTCGCCGTGCATCTCGAGCGGCTTGGCCAGCTTCGACTTGGTGACCTTCACGGTCCAGCCGTCCAGGGGCTGGGGCATCACCGAGGCGAGCGGGTGCTCGGCCGGGAAGTTCACCTCGAGCTTGGTGGTCGAGGCGTCGTCACGCTCGTTCGGGACCTTGAAGTCGATCGTCGCGTAACCGCCCTTGGCGGCCTCGCCCTCCGGCTGCACGCTGACGTGCGCGAAGGCGGGGGCGGACAGGACGACGACGGCCGAGGCGGCGAGGACGCCGGAGGCGGCGATACGGGAAGCCTTCATTACAGAGACACTCCACTGTGAGCGATGGTCCGGTGAGGAAGAGGGGCGCGCAGGTGCGCAGAGGTGCCCCTCAGGGAGCGCGCCCGAAAAGGCGGGCACGCGCGCGTGCCGCACGACGGCATCCCTCCGGGCGGAGTGCTCCACCACGTCGAGGGGTTCTCCGAAGGGAGTGCTCCCGCGAGGGAGGGTTCTCCGACGGAATGCCCCCGCGAGGGGCGTGATGCGTCGAGTCAGGCAGCGAGGACGAGCGCGGCGGCCGACGGCGGGCCGCGCCTGATCACCGAGTGCTGGAGTGCGGTGGTACGGGGTCGGAGCGGCCCCGGCAGCGCGGTGCGGGGCACGCGCGGTGCCGTACCGGGCGTGCCCGGAAGTCCCGCCCGCAGGGCGCGCACCAGAGCGAGGGCCGCGCGCAGGGACCGCACGAGCGCCGTCTCCGCGACGCCCTGGGCGGAGAGCCGCATGAGGCGCAGGACCGCCATGTCCCCGCGGCGCAGCACCCATCCGGCGGCGACGGCCGCGAGGACGTGGCCGAGCAGCATGGGCAGCGACGGCAGCACGGACATCGAGGATCCCGCGGTCGCCATGGCGTCCGCGGAGTGGTGCATGGCCTGCTGCGCGGTCCCGGTCCCGGTCGTGCCCGTGCTGAGCCGGGCGTCGGTGAGGAGCCGCTGGGCCTGCGTCGGGCTGATCGCCGCCGCCCCGGCACCGCACACCAGCCGCGCCGCCCGCTCGACGAGTGAGGCGTCCGACGTGGACGACGCCATGGACGAGGTCATGGACGTGGGCATCGATGTGCCGCCCGACGCCGGCATCGTCGACATGCCCTGCTGCCCGAGTCCGAAGAGCGTGTGCAGCACGGTCTGGCCGACCGCGAGGACCGCGGCGATGCCCGGCAGCGAGCGCTCCCGCCCGGCCAACGGGGCGGCCACGGCGAACACCGCGAGGAATCCGGTGCCCATGGACCACAGCGGGACCCTGGCGCAGGAAGCGATCCCATGACCTGCCGCGGCCAGCACGACACAGACCGCGGCGAACACCGCGGCCCGCAGAACCCGGAGATCGCATCCGGAGCGCGCCGAACGCTGGTGGGGGGCAGTCATGGCGGGCTCATCATCGCACTGGCCTTACTCGGCCCATACGGCAGGTCCGCAAGATGGCCTAGAGCCTGAAAGATGCCGTTTCGGGCGGAGTCGCCGGTGCATATGCCGATTTCCGGTGTCCCCACATACACCGATCTGGGCGCCCGCGCATCCGCCGTTCGAGCGGCGGCACGGGGTGCGGGCGATTGCACACCGGTCCTGGCGGCAATACGTAACGGTATGTCGAGCCGCGGCCGGGAGGCTGGAGCATGAGCATCTGGTGGTCACTCCATTTGCGGCGCGAAGCTGCGAGCGTCCCGCTCGCCCGGCGCCTGCTGCTCGGCACGATGGAGACGGCGGGTGTCGATCCGGATGTCTCGTACGACCTCTCCCTCGCCCTCAGCGAGGCCTGTGCCAACGCCGTCGAACACGGGGGGAACGCCGCGTCCAACGGCCCCTCCGAGGCGTACCGCGTCACCGCCTACCTCGACGGCGAGACGTGCCGCATCGAGGTGGCCGACTCCGGGCCCGGTTTCCCGTCCGGTCTCCGCCAAGAGCTCGACCCCGCCCCGGCGGGAAGGTGCTCCCACCGGCCTCCGGCCCGCACCGTCCACAGCGAAGCCGAGAACGGCCGCGGGCTGTGCCTGATCCACGAACTCGCCGACCACGTCCACATCGGCAACAAGCCGGGCCGGGGCGGGGCGGTCGTGAGCTTCGACAAGATCCTCAAGTGGCGCGAGGACACGCCTCTGGTGACGGCGTGAGCACACGCCGGCGGGACGGCATTGGCGCGTGCCGGCGGGACTTCCATGGCCGGGGCCGGAGTCCCCGCGGCAGCGCGGGTGGCTCCTCGCAGCCGCCCTTTTCGCCGACTCCCTAGTTGCGCGGCCACCCGCCGGCCGGGTCCGTACTACGCGGCTATCGCCGACCGGGCCCGCGCCCCGGTGGAGGGAGCGCTCGCCGGTATAGGCGACTGCTCGGCGGCCCGGCGGGTCTCCGCCCACCTTGCTGCCGGGCCCATCCCGAGCGAGGCGGCCAGCATCACGCCGCCCAGCAGCAGCCATCCCGGGGTTCCCCACCCGACGAGCAGGGCCGTGAGGACCAGGGGGCCGAGAGTGCGGGCCACCGTGACACCGGTGCCGAAGAAGCCCTGGTACTCGCCCGTGCGGTCGGCCGGGGCGAGGCCGAAGGCCAGCTGCCAGGAACCGGCGGACTGCTGCATCTCGGCGGCGACTTGAAGGATCGCGCCCACCACCAGAATCCCGGCCGCGAGCCAGGGCGCGGTCCCGGCGGAGAGGGCGAACACCGCGCACGACGCCAGCATCACGAACCCGGAGCGACGTATCGCCCGCGTGGCGGACGAGAGACCTGTGACGCCGCGGGCCATCCGCACCTGGAAGACCATCACCGCGCCCGTGTTGAGTACGAACAGCGCGGAGACCAGCCAGGCGGGCGCGTCGGTCCGCTCGGTGATCCACAGCGGGATGCCGAGGCTGAGCAGCGGCATCCGCAGCAGCAGGACCGTGTTCAGAAGCGTGACGAGCGCGTACGGGCGGTCGCGCAGGACACCGAGTCCGCGATCGCGGTTCACCGCGACGGGCGGCACGGAAGGAAGCCGCAACAGGACCGCCGCGCAGAACAGGAAGCTCACCGCGTCCAGCGCGAAGACCCCGAGATACGCGGCCCGCGTCCCCGCGTGCAGCGCGAGCCCGCCGAGGCCGGCACCCACCGCCAGGCCGGCGTTGAGCGTCGACTGGAGGTGCGCGAGCAGTCCCGTCCGCTCCCCGGCCGGTATCAGCCCGGCCAGCAGCGCCTGCCGGGCCGCCGCGAGTCCCGACTGCGCGGACGCGTACGCGCAGGCCGCGAGCAGGAAGGGGACGAAGCCGCGTACGACCAGGAAGGACGCGACCGCCATCGCGGTCGCCAGCGCGAGCAGCACCGCGGTGCCCCGCGGTCCGCGCCGGTCGGCGAGCCGGCCCAGCGGAACGCCCACCAGCGAGCCGATCGCCCACGCGACGGTCAGTCCCAGTCCCACCCGGGCGGGAGCCAGGCCGACCACATGTGTGAAGTACAGCGCCGAGGTGACGTAATAGGCGCCGTCGCCGACGGAGTTGCTGAGCTGGGCGAGCGCCAGCACCCGCTGCGGACCCGCGGGCGGCACGAGCCGACTCGCCTTGGCGGTGCTGCCGCCGCTCCCGGGTCCGCCGACGAGGCCACCGGCGGGCTCCTTCGCGCGGCCACCGGCGGTCTTCGCGAGACCGGGAGCGGTGGCGTCCGTGAGGCCGCGAGCGGTGTCGTTCGCCCGGTGTGTGGAGCGTGCGGCGCGTTTCGTCATGTCTTCGACGCTACGGGCCAGGTGGGTCGCTCAACAGGCCCAATTCTCACGCCTTTTCATGACCCAATTCACGCCCACCCATGACATCCGTCATGCCGCACCCGGCCTGTGCCCGGCCGGCGTCCGGTCCGCGCCCGGCTCGCAGCCGCCCCGTCTCCGGCCCGCACCCGACCCGTGCCCGACGGGTGCCGATCCCGTCCCAGGCCGGCACCCGACCTCGTCCCAGGCCGGCGCCCGCACCCGACCCCGCCCCGCATCACGTCGGCATCGGCACCCGCCCCGCCGGCCCCACGCGCCCCGACCCCCTCAACGAACCCGCCCCGGCCGGCCCGCCCGCACGACCTCCCCCAACACCCCTCCCAGCACCTCCAACGCCTCGGGATACACCCGCTCCCGAGGCGTCCCGTACCCGACGACCAGCCCCTGCGGCCGGCCCTCGGCCGCCTCGTGCCAGTGGTCGCCGAGGTGCCCGACCGCGAGCCCCTCCCGCTCGGCCAGTGCCAGCACCTCGGCCTCGTCCGGCACCTCCACCAACGCATGCAGTCCCGCCGCGATCCCGCGCACGCTCCAACGCGCCCCCAGCCGGTCGAGAAGCTGGTCCCTGCGTCGCCGGTACCGCAGCCGGGAGGCGCGCACATGCCGGTCGTACGCATGGCTGGTGATCATCTCGGCGAGTGCCAACTGACCGATGGACTCGGTGTGATGGTCGCTGTGCAGCTTGACGTCGGCCACCGCGTCGACCAGGTCTGGGGGCAGCACCATCCAGCCGAGCCGCAGCGCGGGGCCGAGGGTCTTGGAGGCCGTGCCCAGGTAGGCGACATGGCCCGGCGCCATCCCCTGGAGCGCGCCGACGGGCTGCCGGTCGTAACGGAACTCCCCGTCGTAGTCGTCCTCGACGATCAGCCCGCCACGCGCGCGTGCCCAGTCGGTGAGCGCCCGCCGCCGCTCGGGATGCAGGGTCACGCCGGTCGGGTACTGGTGGGCCGGCGTGACGACCACCGCGTCCTCGTCGGTCAACTGCCCCGCACAGGCGCCGCGTTCGTCGACGGCCAGCGGCACCACCTGCCCGCCGCCCCGCCGCACCACGTCCCGGTGGAACGGCAGCCCGGGATCTTCCATCGCGACCACTCCGCCGTCCAGCACCCGCGAGAGGAGCGCGAGTCCCTGCACGTACCCGGAAGTGATCACGATCCGTTCGGGCGGCGCGGTCACGCCGCGGGCCCGCCCCAGGTATCCGGAGAGGGCCGTCCGCAGTTCGATGCGGCCGCGCGGATCCCCGTAGTCGTAGGCCAGGGAGGGGGCCGTCGCGATCGCGCGCCGCAGCGCCCGCAGCCAGGCCGCCGCCGGGAACGTACCGACGTCCGGGCTGCCTGGACGCAGGTCGAAACGGGGTGCACGCGCGCGTGGAGCCCTCACAGCGGCCGTCACACCGTCCGTCGGCAGCGCGGCCACCTCGGTGCCCGACCCCTGCCGCGCCCTCAAGTACCCCTCGGCGACGAGCTGGTCGTACGCCGCCTTCGCCGTCCCCCGGGATATGCCCAGCTCGGTGGCGAGCCGCCGGGTCGCGGGCAGGCGTGTGCCCGGTATGAGGCGTCCGTCGCGCACGGCGTCCCGCAGCGCCCGTTCGAGCCCCGCCCTGCGTCCGTTCGCCGCGTCCGGCTCCAGATGCAGATGCAGATCCACACCGACGCCGGACCAGAAGTCCTCCACGAAAGCCGCCCCCTAAAAACGCCTGGTCATCACTGGACACTGGACAAACGAATGGCCGGGTACCCCACCGGTACCCGGCCGTCCGTGTCGTACTGCCTCGTCATCAGCCGTTGACGGGCGCTTTCCAGCCCTTCAGGGACGCCATCCAGGCCTCGACCTCGTCGGAGCGGCGCGGCAGCCCCGCCGACAGGTTCCGGTTGCCGTCCTCGGTGACCAGGATGTCGTCCTCGATGCGGACACCGATGCCGCGGTACTCCTCGGGGACGGTCAGGTCGTCCGCCTGGAAGTACAGGCCCGGCTCGACGGTCAGGCACATGCCCGGCTCCAGCGTGGCGTCGACGTACGTCTCGGTGCGCGCGGCCGCGCAGTCGTGGACGTCCATGCCGAGCATGTGACCCGTGCCGTGCAGCGTCCAGCGGCGCTGGAGGCCCAGCTCCAGGACGCGCTCCACGGGCCCCTCGACCAGACCCCACTCGACGAGCTTCTCGGTCAGCACGCGCTGCGCGGCGTCGTGGAAGTCGCGGTACTTGGCGCCCGGCTGCACGGCGGCGATACCGGCCTCCTGGGCCTCGTACACGGCGTCGTAGATCTTCTTCTGGATCTCCGTGTACGTGCCGTTGACCGGCAGCGTGCGCGTGACGTCCGCGGTGTAGAGCGTGTGCGTCTCGACGCCCGCGTCCAGCAGGAGCAGGTCGCCGGAGCGGACCGGGCCGTCATTGCGCACCCAGTGCAGCGTGCACGCGTGCGGGCCGGCGGCGCAGATCGAGCCGTAGCCGATGTCGTTGCCCTCGACCCGGGCGCGCAGGAAGAACGTGCCCTCGATGTAGCGCTCGCTGGTCGCCTCGGCCTTGTCCAGGACCTTCACGACGTCCTCGAAACCGCGCACGGTCGAGTCGACGGCCTTCTGCAGCTCGCCGGCCTCGAACTCGTCCTTGACCAGCCGCGCCTCCGACAGGAAGACCCGCAGCTCCTCGTCGCGCTCGGCGGTCACCTTGTCGGTGAGTGCCGCCTCGATGCCGGCGTCGTGGCCGCGGACGACCCGGACCGGGCCGGTGGCCTCGCGCAGCGATTCGGCGAGCTCGCGCACGTCCGAGGCCGGGATGCCGTACAGCTGCTCGGCCTCGGCCAGCGAGTGACGGCGGCCGACCCACAGCTCGCCCTGCCCGGACAGCCAGAACTCGCCGTTCTCGCGGTCGGAGCGCGGCAGCAGGTAGATCGTCGCCTGGTGGCCGCCGCTCCGGGCCGGCTCCAGGATCAGGACGCCGTCCTCGGTCAGGTTGCCGGTGAGGTACGCGTACTCGACCGAGGCGCGGAAGGCGTACTCCGTGTCGTTCGAGCGGGTCTTCAGGTTGCCCGCGGGGATCACCAGGCGCTCGCCCGGGAAGCGTGCGGACAGCGCGGCACGGCGGGCGGCGGTGTACTCGGCCTGGGCGATCGGCTCCAGACCGCGCAGCTCGGTGTCCGCCCAGCCGGACTTCATGTTCTCGGCGAGCTCGTCGGACACGCCGGGGTACAGGCCGTTCTTGCGCTGCTTGATCGGCTCTTCCTCACCCGCTTCGTCAGCGGCTTCGTCGAGCACGGCTTCCGGGGTCTCCGGGGTGAGCGCCTCCGACACGGTCTGCCTCCTAGTTACGACTCTGGACCACCCCCCATCGTACGGTCGTACGGAAGGGGGCCCAGGGCCGTAGGACCTGTTACCGCGCGCTCACTCGAACCGCGCCGCCAGCAGGACGACGTCCTCGTCGCTGTCCGCCTCGTCGAGGCCGTCGGGCAGCACACTCCGCAGGACGTGGTCGGCGACCGCGTCCGGATCGGTGCGCAGCGCCCGCGGCACACCCGCGGCGGCCGCGTGCAGCCGGGCGAAGGCACGGTCCATGGGATCGCCGGTGCGATGCAGCAGACCGTCGGTGTACAGAAGCACCGTCTCGCCCGGCTCGGCGCACAGCTCGACGCTCGGCGCCTCCCAGCAGGCGAGCATCCCCAGGGGAGCTGACAGGGAGGTCTCGACGAACTCGGTGCGCCGCTCGCCGATCACCAGGGGCGGGCTGTGTCCGGCCCCGGCGAGGGTGATCTTGCGCAGCGCCGGCTCGCAGTACGCGAAGAGGGCGGTGGCGGACCGGGCGGGCTCGGTGAGCCGCAGCAGCAGTTCGAGGTCCGACAGCACGGCTACGGGGTCCTCGCCCTCCATCACGGCGTACGCCCGCAGGGACGCTCTGAGACGGCCCATCGCGGCGACCGCGCTGGGCCCGGAGCCGGTGACCGATCCGACGGCGAGTCCGAGGGCGGCGTCGGGCAGCGGCAGCGCGTCGTACCAGTCGCCGCCGCCACGCGGACCGGTGCGGTGCCGGACGGCGAGCTGGACTCCGGAGACCCGGGGCAGCCGCGGGGGAAGCAGCTCCTCGGAGATTGTCGTCATGCACGCACGCGTGCGCTCCAGTTCCGTCAACCGCGCCAGGTGCTCGGCCGCGTAACGGGCGTACAGCCCGATGAGGTGGCGCTGGCGCTCGACCGGTTCGGCGGGCTCGTCGTAGAGCCATACGGCGGCACCCAGCCGGCCCGCGTCGTCGGTGGACAGGGGGACCGCGTAGCTCGCGGCGTAGCCGAGCCGGGCGGCCACCTCGCGGTGGCGGGGATCGAGCCCGTCCTCGGAGAACAGATCGGGCTGGGCGATCTCGCCCTCGCCGCCCGGCAGTCCGTCCAGGATCTTCCCGTACGACATGGAGCTGCGCGGGACGGTCTCGATGTGCCCCAGATCGGCGCGGGCCAGGCCCAGGCCGATGGTGGTGTCCGGGCCGAGTCCGTCGTGCGGCTCCAGGACGACGAGGCCGCGCCGGGCGCCCACGAGGGCGGCGCCGGCGCGCAGCAGTTCCTGGAGGGCGTCGGGCAGGGACGCGGTGCGCACGAGACGCTCGGTGAGTTCGTGCAGGGTCGTGAGGTCGGAGACCCAGCCCGCGAGACGATCTTGGAGAATGGCTCCGGCGCCGGTGGAAGGCGTGGCCGGTGGGGTACCCGTGGCGGCAGGCGTCGGCGCGACAGTGTGTGCGGGCGCGGGAACCGTGGAATCGATTCCGGCCACTTTCGGGAGGTGAGGGGCGTTCATGGTGTCCGGCTTTCCGACCGGTGCGTATTGCTCAATAGCATCGCAAACCCCCATGTCATTCTGCGCCGCTAGCAGTGTCTCCACATGTACACGCACTCGTGAGGGGATGTCCAGCATTGTCCTGCTGGGATTCCTGGTGTCCATGAGACACTTGCGGAAAAGCAAAGTTGGCTTAAAACTGCCTCGGGTAACGGGTTATTGAGGTCGACTGGCCTAGTTCGACGGAGCGTCACAGCGGTCGTGATGGGTACGTACTCGGTGAAGGCCAGGGGCGGTTGAGATCCGCCCGGAACCTGGCAGCGGACCCGGGCGTCTTAACCATCGACGACCGTGCCCCATCCTCCCGTGGCGGAGGCGGCGAGTAGTACTCGGGACAGCAAACGCCAGGCGCCGCCACCCCACGCCATGCCCCTGCTTCTGATAGACGCAGTATGGACGCGGACGCAGCCAGCTCTCGGCCCATAGGGGTTCCCCTTGCCTCGTGCAGGGGTGTGATGCGCCAGCAGGTACGCACAGTGAAGAGATCGACACATGGTGTGATGTGATCCACAGTGTTGCCAGGCGTGCAACGGAAAGGAACGAGCGCTCATGCGCGAGATCCTCGGAAGGCGACGCAGGCTCCTGTCCAGGCGAAACAGCAGGAGCCCTGAGATGCTCAGCGCGGCCCTGACCTTCGCGACCGAATGGCAGTGGCCCGTACTCCCGGGTGTGGCACCGGATCCGCGAGGGCGGGCCGGCTGCGCATGCCCCGATCCGGAGTGCACGGTGCCAGGTGCCCACCCCTTCGACCCCGGCCTCCTCGCGGCCTCCACCGACGAGCGCATGGTGCGCTGGTGGTGGACCAACCGGCCGTCGGCACCGATCGTGCTGGCCACCGGAGGCACGGCTCCCTGCGCGGTGAGCCTGCCGGCTCTCGCCGCCGCCCGCGCCCTCGACGCCCTCGACCACATGGGGATGCGTCTCGGCCCGGTCGTCGCCTCCCCCGCGCGGTGGGCGATCCTCGTCGCGCCGTACTCCCTGGAGCAGCTCGGCGAGCTGCTGTACGCCAAGGACTACGTCCCCGGCTCCCTCCGCTTCCACGGCGAAGGCGGCTACATCGCGCTGCCGCCGTCCGAGACCGGCCAGGGCCGGGTCCGCTGGGAGCGGGCTCCCCTGCCCGGTTCGGCCGTGCCCTGGGTGCCGGATGTGGAGGCCGTCGTGGACGCGGTGGTCGAAGCGCTCACTCGTACGGGTGTGAGCGCGCCCGAGTTGTAGGGGTGTCGGGCGCGCGGTGAACCGGGCGCCCGCCCCGCTCGTTATCTTCCCCTCATGAACCTTCGCCTGCTCGCACTCGCGGGCGTAGCGGCGGTCACGGTGGCCCTTCCGCTGGCCGTGGCATCCGCAGGGCCCGTCGGCGACGGCGGTCCTGCGGTCGTACGTGCATCCGAACACGACGACCGGCACGACGAACTCGGCGGCGGGCACGGCAACGAGCACCGGGACGGGCGCGACGACGGCAAGGGGACGGTCCCCGAACCCGGGCGCTCGCCCCTGCTGCTCGGCCTCGGACTCGCCACCGCCGCCCGCTGCGGGCCCGAACTCTCCTCCCCCGACGGGATCGAGGCGCAGACGTGTGTGCTGACCCAGGGGGAGGACACCTGGGCGCGCACCTACTACCGCAACGCGACGGGCGACGAGCTGAGTTCCGCGCTGAGTCTCATGGAGCCCGATGGCCGCACCGTGCAGATGTACTGCGCGGTGGGCGCCGGGGACGAGCCGGGGATGTGCGAGACGCCGCGGCGGCGCACGGCGGGCGAGGTGGCGGCGTACACGGCGGTCGCGGAGTTCGCGGAGGGTGCCGGGCGCGGACCGCTTCTGCTGCGGTCGGGCAGCAACTCTCGCCGCTCGTAGGCGCGTTGGCGCCGAGGGCCCGGGTTGCGCACATGAAAAGACCCGGTTGCTGGCGACGGGGGATGCACCAGCAACCGGGCTAATGGAACGGTAACAAGAGATCGGCTATTCGCAAATTCGATCTCGGCTATTCGGACACGGATTTGCCTGTCACAACTGGGAGTTGTGACAGGAGTCACCCGATTCGCCGGACCTCGACCAGCTGACCGGTCGGTCAGTCCGGACCTGTGTGTCAGCTGAGCGTGACCTGTCGGTTGGTGAGACCGCCACGCGCGCGTCGCTCGTCCGCGCTGAGCGGGGTGTCCGCCGCGAGGGCCGCCGTGAGGCGCTCGGCGAACTCGGCCGCCGGCTTCTCGATGTCGTCGGCCGTGACGCCGGTCGGCAGGTCCCAGACCGGCACCGTCAGGCCGTGTGCCCGGAAGGAACCGACCAGCCGCGTGCCCTCGCCGAGGCTGGAGCGGCCTGCCGCGTGCAGCCGCGCGAGGGCGTCCAGAAGTTGCTCCTCGGGGTACGGCATGACCCAGCGCAGGTGGTTCTTGTCCGGGGTCTCGCACCAGTAGGCCGCGTCGACGCCGGCGAGCTTGACCGTCGGAATGGCGGCCGCGTTGGCCCGCTCCAGGGACGCGGTCACTTCCGG
The DNA here is from genome assembly GCF_042723265.1 of Streptomyces sp. NPDC058371. NCBI lineage: Bacteria > Bacillati > Actinomycetota > Actinomycetes > Kitasatosporales > Streptomycetaceae > Streptomyces > Streptomyces sp. NPDC058371. The sequence goes on from NZ_JBHXJC010000016.1 coordinate 70,571, forward strand.
TGTCGCGTTCTCCGCGTCGGGAACCCAGAATTCGAAGCCCGCGTGCACAACTGGCTCGAACGCGCCTTGGGGGTCGAGCAGATCCTGCAGCCGCGGACCGTCGGCGGGGGCGCGGCGGCCCTCGACCGGGGTGCCGGGCTCTGCCGTGAGCGCGCGCTGAAGGGTGTCGGCGAGGTCGCGGCTGATGTCGCCGGACGCCGTGTCGTTCTGCAGGCCGAGGAGGACCGAGCCGTCGTCGCGGCGCAGCGCGGGCCACGCCATCGGCAGCACGGTGGCGAGCGTCACCGAGGGGACGCCCTCGGGGAGGCTCTGCTTGAGCTTCAGCTCGACGGTCGCCGCGGGCACCAGCTCGCGCAGGGCGATCCAGTCGCCCTCGCCCGGCAGGCTCTCGAACGGCCGCTGCACCAGCTCGGTCACCGCGTGGGCGGCCGCTCGGCCGTGACAGGCCTTGTAGCGCCGGCCGCTGCCGCAGGGGCAGGGCTCACGAGCGCCGACGACCGGGATCTCCCCGTCTTTCAGCTGAGGCTGGTTGGCCTTCGTCTGGGAACGCTTCTTGGCCATCGTGGGTGTCTCCCGGTTACGGCTCGTCCTGTACGGGCGCGAGCCTAGCCGTTAGTACGAGGGCCGACGGGACCCTGTGGACAACGCACCGGCGTCGTCCCGTTGGTCCCGCGGGCGGTGCTCGCGTCCGGGGTCGCCCGCGGGCGGTGCTCGCTGCGGAGCGGGCCGGGTCGCGGCGGGCTGTTCCGAGCGGGCCGTATCGGGTGGCCCGGTGTGCGGCGGGCCGGTCCGAGCGGGCCGTATCGGGTCCCGTTCGAACGGGTCTCGGTCGGTGGGCTCAGTCCACGTCCTCGAAGGCGTCCACGAAGTCCAGCTCGGGTATCGCGGTGGACACGGCCGGGGACGCGACGCGCGTAGCGAAATCGTCACGGCGGTGCGCGGTCCCGACGTCGTCCTGGACGACGACCCACACCGTGACCTCACCGCGGGTGTCGTCCCGGACACCCCAGTCCTTGGCGAGTGCCGTGATGATGTTCAGCCCGCGGCCACCGCGCGCGGTGACCGAAGGCGTGGCCGGAACCGGGCGGGTCGGACCACCGCCGTCCGTCACCTCGACCGTGAGACGGCCCGCCGTGTCGACGCGCCATGCGGCGCGCACGTCGCCGTCGCCGGCCAGGGCGTCGCCGAGTGGCCTGCCGTGCCGACAGGCGTTGCTCAATAGTTCGGAAAGGATCAGTACGGCGTCGTCGATGACCGCTTCCGCCACGCCACCGGTACGCAGCTGGTCCCGCATCCGGTGTCTCGCTGCCCCCACGCCCGCAGGGCCATGGGGTACGGCCATGCTCGACGACGCGGGCACCTCCTGTGCCACCACCAACGCCACCCCCGAGACCTCCTTTGCCCCACGCCACGGTGTGAATGCCCCTTTGGACTGGACCGGAAACCGGCCAACCCACGTCCTCTGACGCACTCGTAACGATCGAATACGGACCGAACGCGCCGGTGCACTCCCTGTAGTCGCGTGGCCGGTTTTCGGCAGGTTTTCGGTGGCTGGAATGAGGGGTGATCTCGGTCCGGTCAGCGGCCCAACTGGTGCAGTACCGCGCGCGGTCGGTTGGTGATGATGGCGTCGACGCCCAGGTCAACGCAGAGATCGACGTCCTCGGGCTCGTTCACGGTCCACACGTGCACCTGGTGGCCGGTCCGCTTGAGGCGCTCGATGTACCCGGGGTGACCGCGCACGATCCGCATCGAAGGGCCTGCGATCCGGACACCGGCGGGAAGCCTCCCGTCGCGCAACCGGGGTGAGACGAACTGCAGCAGATAGACCGTCGGCAAAGTCGGGCACGCGGCGCGGACGCGGTGCAGCGAGCGCGCCGAGAAACTCATGACGCGTACGGGCGACTCGGCGGCCGTTTCCGGGGCGTCCAGTCCGAAGCGCTTCAGCAGGAGCAGCAGCCGCTCCTCGACCTGGCCCGCCCAGCGGGTGGGGTGCTTGGTCTCGATGGCCAGTTCCACGCGGCGGCCGGCGTCGGCGACGAGTTCGAGCAGCCGCTCCAGGGTGAGTACGGAGGTGTCCTCCGGGTCGCCGGGGCCGTGCTCCCAGTCGGGGGCCTCGTCGCGGCCCTTCCAGGAGCCGAAGTCGAGGGCGGCGAGGTCGGCGAGCTCCAGCGCGGAGACCGCGCCACGGCCGTTGGAGGTGCGGTTGACGCGGCGGTCGTGGACGCAGACGAGATGGCCGTCCGCGGTCAGCCGTACGTCGCACTCAAGGGCGTCGGCGCCGTCCTCGATGGCCTTCCGGTACGCGGCCAGGGTGTGCTCGGGAGCCTCTTCCGAGGCGCCGCGGTGGGCAACGACTTGGATCGGATGCTGTCGTGCGAGGGTCACCGCGTCATGGTGCCACCGTCGCGGGGTACGCGTGGAGGCGAAGACGTCAGGAATGCGTCCGTTTCGCCAGAAAGGTCCGATATAAAGGATGGCCTCGGACCCACAGCGACCGCTTATGGTGCTCTGACGGCCGGTGGGAAAAGCTGACGGCATACAAAAGCACATGCACAGCTGAATCGCGCCGGCCCGTCCACAAGCGTGAGTGAGCGTGACCGAGTGCGACCGAGAACAACAGCCGTGGATCGAGGAGAAGAGCTGTGAGCACCGAGAACGAGGGCACCGCGGTACCCCCGGCCCCGTCCGCGCCTCCCGTGCCGGTGGACACTCCCGTTGCTTCCGCGAGGAACACCGCGCCCGAGGGTGGCGCGCCGACGACTCCGATCCCGGCGGTGCCCCAGGGCGCGCCCGGCGCGTCGGAGCACGACCTGGTGTCCGCACCCCATGGCACGCCGTACGCGGCCGCCGGCGCCGCACCCGGAACAGGTGCCCCCGGACAGGGGCAGGGCTTTGGTGAGCACGGGCACGGCGCTCCGGGACAGGGCCAGGGACAGGGCTTCGGTGAGCACGCGCAGGGTGCGCCCGGCTCGTCGTCCGTTCCCGAGGGCGGCTGGCCGCCGCCTCCGCCCGCCGTCCCGTCGTACGCGGACGGCGGTGGTTCGGGGTCCGGTTGGGGCTCCTCCTACGAGCAGCCCGCGCCGAAGCCGAAGTCCGGCCGCGGTGGTCTGGTCGCCTCGATCCTCGTCGCCGCGCTGGTCGCGGGGGGCGTCGGCGGCGGTATCGGCTACTCGCTGGCCAAGGACAACGACAACTCCACGGGCTCCACGACGGTGTCCGCCTCCGAGAGCGGCGGCGACCTCAAGCGCGACGCGGGCACGGTCGCGGGCGTGGCCGCCAAGGCCCTGCCGAGCACGGTCACCATCGAGGCCGAGAGCAGCAGCGGCGAGGGCGGCACCGGCACGGGCTTCGTGTTCGACAAGCAGGGTCACATCCTCACCAACAACCACGTCGTGGCGGACGCGGTCGACGGCGGCAAGCTCACCGCGACCTTCGCCAGCGGCAAGAAGTACAACGCCGAAGTGGTCGGCCACGCACAGGGTTACGACGTCGCCGTCATCAAGCTCAAGAACGCGCCCTCGGACCTGCAGCCCCTGGCGCTCGGCAACTCCGACAAGGTGGCCGTCGGCGACTCGACCATCGCGATCGGCGCGCCCTTCGGCCTGTCCAACACCGTGACCACGGGCATCATCAGCGCCAAGAACCGCCCGGTGGCCTCCAGCGACGGCAGCGCCAGCAGCAAGGCCTCGTACATGAGTGCCCTGCAGACCGACGCGTCGATCAACCCGGGCAACTCCGGTGGCCCTCTCCTGGATGCCGGCGGCGCGGTCATCGGCATCAACTCGGCGATTCAGTCGAGCGGCGGCGGTCTGGGCGGCACCAGCCAGTCCGGTTCGATCGGTCTGGGCTTCGCGATCCCGGTCAACCAGGCGAAGTACGTTGCCCAGCAGCTGATCAAGACCGGCAAGCCGGTGTACGCGAAGATCGGCGCCTCGGTCTCCCTGGAGGAAGGCACCGGCGGCGCGAAGATCACCGAGCAGGGGGCGAACAACGCCGCTGCGGTGGAGTCCGGCGGCCCGGCGGCCAAGGCCGGCCTCAAGCCCGGTGACGTCATCACCAAGCTCGACGACATGGTGATCGACAGCGGCCCGACCCTCATCGGCGAGATCTGGACCCACAAGCCCGGTGACACCGTCAAGCTCACGTACACCCGCGGCGGCAAGACCCACACGGCCGACCTGACCCTGGGCGAACGCGAGGGCGACAGCTGAGCCGACGCCGCGTGCCGGGGGCTCACCTGAGGCAGGTGACGCCGCGCCCCGGGGCCTGCCTGAGGCGGCCGACGGTGTGACCCGTGGGCTTGCCTGAGTCGGGGGTCTGGGTGAGCCGCGGACGCGCCGCTCGACCGGTTAGTCTTGTCCCCGCGCGGCCGACGATCGTGGGCCGCGCGGGGTGGGTTGCCCGAGCGGCCTAAGGGAACGGTCTTGAAAACCGTCGTGGCAGCGATGTCACCGTGGGTTCAAATCCCACACCCACCGCGCAGGTCAAAGGTGTTGCAGGTCAGAAGGGGTGCCACTCTCCGGAGGGGCACCCTTTCTGTGTGCGGCCTGTCTCACGCTGATCCGGCGGTATCCCACTCCTGACTCGCGCGTGACCACGTTGGGTTGGGCAGGCCATGGGGCTCTGCTTTGCCGGTGGCCATAGGCCCGACGGTGGCCGCCCCCGCGTACATCATGTGGTCTGGAAGGCGGGGCCAAGGCAGGCGGCGGGGCCAAGGCAGGCACGAGGACGACGTGAGGCCGGCGGTCCCGGCGGAGGTGCCTCCGCTTCCGCCTCCGCCACCGCCGTTGGTTCCGTAGCTCAGCTGTGGAAGTGGTTGCGCTTGATCACTGCTTTGCGGATGTGGACCCTGGTCCCGCTCTTGGAGCCGCTCGCGCTGCTCGATGCATGGGCTTGTCAGTTCGCCTGGCTAGGGTGATCACTTCGGTGGCACGGATGGGGGAACCGCCTGTGCCTGTGAGGGGGCGTCATGGGTGGCGGCATTCAGTGGCTTGCAGATCAGGACGACTGGCGGCACGGCGTGGTGTTCGCGCGCGGCATCGCGCCGGAGGAACTGGGGCTGCTGATGGGGGGCGTGCCGGGATCTGTCGTGTCACCGATCACGGACACAGAGGCATGGCACATGGTCCAGGACCTGGCGACGGATGACGATGACATCGTGCGGGTCGGTGCGTGCGGCGGTTGGTCATTCGCCGTTGAGTACGGTTTGGGCGACGGGAGTCGCAGGCTGGCCGAGATCTCCGGAAACGGTACGGAGGCGATCCATCTGGATCCTGCCCCGGACCATCCGCCGGCGACGTTCGCATACGCGAGGGACGGGGAGATCGTCTGTGGTTTCGGAATCGGCGAAGAAGTCTGGCGATGGGGGACCCAGCCGAACCTGTTGCTGCCGGAGCTGATCGCGGCTGATGTGTTGTATCCGGACGGCGAGTACGCACGATCGGAAGACGAACCCTATCCAGACCGGGACCGCCACACATTGGCGCTCATAGAGGCGCGATTCGGTCTCTCCCTTCCTCGCGACGAAGTGGAGCAACAGCGTCTACCGGCCTTCATCATCGGTTGAATGACAGCCTCTGATCGAGGCTCAGCCATCGAGCACATCTCGACGGCATGCGCTCTGCCTGCCCTGCCGCAGGACAGTCGAGCAGCGATCCGGCCAGGGATCTGAGCAGAGTCCGTGCGAGACCTCTGCTGGCATGGTCGGATACGGGATCTCCTACTGGCTTCGTGCTTTCGCCGCGGACCCGGCAGACCCGACGGACCCGACGGACCCGACGGACCCGGCGCCGTGGCACCGAGGCGCTCGCCGACGGCGGTGACACGGTCGGTGCTTTGTCCGGGCAGGGGGAGGAGACTGGAGGCGGGTCTCTCAGGGGCTTCGGATCCAGGGAAGGACCCGGTGGAGGTTGACCTCCCGGCCGGCCAGTGGGACGCCAACGCGTTGATCCTCTTGGTAGCCGGTAGCCGGTAGCCGGTAGCCGGTCGTGGGCGCCACTGGAAGGCGGGAGGCCTGGCGGAGCCGGTCGTTGTCACCGTGGTTCTGACCGCGCGCTGTTGGCCTTGCGCACTGCCCTCACGGGGTGTCGGCGGGACGTGATCAGACGTAACAGGTCTCTGTCCATTGCCCTCGGTCTTCGCGGGAGGAAGCCGAAAGCTCCTCTCCGGCGAGAGCGGGGTTCGTGGTGGCGGACAGGGAGCGGCACCGTCGGTTGTCGGCGGCCGAGGGCGCCGCGAGGCGCGGGGACATTGCCTCCCCCCAGCAAGTGTTCCCGCGCTTCATGTCCTCACGAGTTCCCGCTCTCTTCCCTCGTTCCCTCTCTTCCCTCGTTCCCTCTCCTCTGTGCGGGTCACTGCTCCTTGTGGGGCCCGCTTCGTGGGGCCCGCCGCCGCTCCCCTGCGCTGCCCACCGAGACCGTGCGGCGGGCAGCGCCATGAGCGGCGTTCTAAGGGCGGTGTGACATGCGGGCCGCCGAGGAGATCGTCGACCGGGCCTCGCGGTCGGTGAGTCCCGTGTGGAGCGCCGCTTCGACGAGGGCTTCGGTCAGGTCCGGGCCGATGCCGTTCTCGTAGGCGCGGCAAGCGGCCCAGAACAGGCGGGTGTTGCGCTGCCCCTCATGGGCGGTGAGGACGAACTGGACGAGTCCCTGGCCGTGTTGGCCGGTCTCGCGGTGAGTGGGCTGGTGGGTGCGTGGCGGGGGCGTGAGCAGGCGCAGCAGGGCGGGTGGGCAGGGCGCGGGAGCCAGGTGCGCGGTGCCCGGGGCCGTGCCGTACACGCCGTGTTCGGTACGTGAGCCGGGGCCGACGAGATAGCCGCCGGCGCCCCTGATGTCGATGCCGGGGGCGAGTCGGCCCGCCGAGTTGGGGACGACCGCGTCGGGCGGGCCGCTGAGCCAGAGATGACGGCCGCCGCTGGGGGTCAGTACGACCACGGTGTCCGGGATCGTGAAGAGGTGCCGCAGGGCCAGTTCGCGCAGGGCCGCCGAGGAGTCCGTACCGGATTTGGTGTCGAGGTCGATGCCGATGAGGTGGTGGGGATGCAGCCCGCAGGCGATGCCGTAGCCGCTGGCCCAGGGGGCGGCGGCGAACAGGGCGCGGATGCGTCGGGGGTCGGTCGAGGCGTCGTAGACCCCATGTCCGAAGCGGCCGCACTCGCCGTGGCAGGTGGGTGCCGTGAGGTCCGGATCGTCGCGGTGGGGGGAGCGGAGGGCCGGGAGCTTGGTGCGGGACAGCGGAATGACCGCCAGCCCGCGTTCGGCGGCGGACAGGGCGTGTGCCAGGGCCATGGTCGTGGCCTGCCGGTCGATGGTGGCCATGACTCCATGTTCGTACGAGTGTTCGAAAAAGGGAAGAGGCGCTGGGCGGGCACATGCGCGTGTCGGCCATCGCGGGGCGGGTTGGGCGAGATTGGCCGAGATTGCGGCGAAACGCTTCAGCGCCTGTCGCGCTTGGGGTGGAGGAGGGTGTACCCGTCCTGAACTGGGTGTTCATGCGCCTTCGCGGGCCTTAAAGGTCATGAAACGGGTTTATCGACATGTCCTCACGCTTGAGGGCGAATCGCGGCTTCCGGGGTGGTTCGCCGGGGATTCGGTGGGCAACTCTTGATTCGCGACGTCGTGCACAGCAATCGAGGCGGTCGGCCAACTGCCTTGAAACAGCCCGTACTTCCCGGTCACGGCCGGTGTACATCCGGTTCTGGAGGAATTCACATGGCAAGCATCCGTACCGCCCGCGTTCTCGCCGCCGTTGCGGCCCTGCCCCTGGCTGCCGCCCTCTTCTCGGGGGTGGCGACGGCAGACAACGGCGCCTTCGCGGACGACGGATCGAACGCGGCTGTCGCCACCGTCAGCGGCAGCGGGGTCGGACACAACAACAACGGCAACTCGTCCACCACGCAGCAGCAGGCGGTGGGTTCCGGCGCCTCGAACCAGAGCAATACGGCTCAGGTGAACGGCTCCGCGTTCACGGCCATCGACCAGTCGAACGAGACCATCGCCGTCAACTTCACCAACCTCTGGTGAGCCGGGGGCCGATGCGCTCCCATCGGCCCTGAACTCCCTCATGGGGGTGCGTTCCGAGGGTGGTAAGCGTCTGCGCGGCGGCACTTCGGTGTCGTCGCGCAGACGCGTTCCGGGGAGCCGTGAGGCGGTCGATGACCTTGACAGGGCAGGGCATCTGACGGACAGTCAGAAAACCTTGCTCGTACGAGGCCCGAGGCCGAGGCCCTGGAGGATCGCCACCGTGCACCTCGCCCCCACCGAGCGCCAGCAGCGCCTGCGCGCCGAGCTCCGTACGTACTTCCGGGACCTGATGCCCGAGGGGCCGCCGCCCGCCGACGACCCGGCCCGGCAGCGCGCCCTGCTGCGCCGCATCGGCGCCGACGGGCTGCTCGGACTCGGCTGGCCGCAGGAGTACGGCGGTCAAGGCCGCGGCGCCGACGAGCAGTTCATCTTCTTCGACGAGGCGTACCGGGCGGGTGCGCCGGTGTCGATGGTGACGCTGAACACCGTGGGTCCGACGTTGATGAAGTACGGGAGCGAGGAGCAGAAGGCCTGCTTCCTGCCGCGGATTCTGCGCGGTGAGCTCGTCTTCGCGATCGGGTACAGCGAGCCGTCGGCGGGGACGGACCTGGCGGCATTGCGGACACGGGCCGTGCGGGTTGCCGGGGGTTCCGGGGACGCGGGGGGCGCCGGTGATACCGGTGATGTCAGGGACGCTGGGGATGCCGGGGGCGGTGGGGACACCGGGGACGCCAGGGGCGGCGGAGGTGACGGCGGGCTCGCGGGCGGAAGCTTCGGGGACTGGCTGATCGACGGGCAGAAGATCTTCACCTCGAACGCCCAGAACGCCGACTGGATCTGGCTCGCCTGCCGCACCGACCCCGACGCCCCCAAGCATCAGGGCATCTCGATCATCCTCGTGCCCACGGACGCGCCCGGTTTCTCGTGGACCCCGATCGAGACGGTAGGCGGGCAGTTGACGACGGCCACCTACTACGACGGGATCCGCGTCCCCTTCTCCCATCTCGTCGGCGAGGAGAACGGCGGCTGGGGCCTCATCACCAACCAGCTCAATCACGAGCGGGTCGCGCTCGCGGCGATCGGCATGCAGGCCGAGGACTTCTACGCGGCCGCGCTGGAGGCGGTGCGGACACCCGATCCGGTGACTGGCCGGCGCCGGATTGACGAGCCGTGGGTGCGGTCCGGACTGGCCGAGGTGCAGGCCCGGTTGGCGGCATCGCGCCTGCTCAACTGGCATTTGGTGGGGGCTGTCGGGGCGGGCGGACCGGCGCCCGGAGACGCCAGTGGCGTGAAAGTCATGGGAACCGAATCGGCGGTCGCGGTGTACCGAATGTGTCAGCACATCGTGGGAGCGGACGCCCTGGTCCGTTCGGGATCACCGGGGACGTTCGGGGGCGGCGAGCTGGAGCGGATGAACAGGGCGGCACAGATCAACACGTTCGGGGGCGGAGTGAGCGAGGTGCAGCGGGAGATCGTGGCGACGATGCGGCTCGGCATGCGAAGGGGGCGGAGGTGAGCGATGAGTTCCGGTGATGACTTCCTGGCACGCCTGAAGGGATACGAGGGGCGGGCAGCCGCGGTGGCAGGCGTGGGCAAGGACCCGGTCAACGAGCCGATGATCCGGCACTGGTGCGAGGCGATGGACGACGGCAACCCGGCGTACAGGGGACCGGACGCCATAGCTCCGCCGACCATGCTCCAGGCGTGGACGATGGGCGGCCTGTCCGGGCACGAGGGGCGCACGGACGCGTACGACGAGCTGCTCGCCCTGCTCGACGAGGCGGGGTGCACGTCGGTGGTCGCCACGGACTGCGAGCAGGAGTATCTGCGGCCGCTGCGGCCGGGGGACGAGATCACCTTCGACGCGGTCATCGAGTCGGTCTCGGCGCTCAAGACCACCAAGCTCGGCACGGGCCACTTCGTCACGACGCGGATGGACGTCCGCGCGGACGGGGAGCTCGCCGGGACGCATCGATTCCGGATCCTCAAGTACGCGCCCGCGCAGCACAAGCCCGAGGGCCGCCGGCCCCGGCCGGTGATCAATCGGGACAACGCCGCGTTCTGGGAGGGCGTGGGGCGCCACCGGCTGCTGATCCAGCGGTGCGAGGGCTGCGGCACCCTGCGCTTCCCCTGGCTCCCGGGCTGCAATGCCTGCGGCTCCCTGGAGTGGGACTCGGTCGAGGCGAGCGGCGAGGGGACCGTCTATTCGTACGTCGTCATGCACCATCCGCCCTTCCCGGCCTTCGACCCTCCGTACGCGGTCGGTCTGATCGAACTGGCCGAGGGCGTCCGGATCGTGAGCAACGTGGTGGGGGTGCCCTACGACGAGGTCCGCATCGGGATGCCGGTCCGGCTCCGGTTCGAGCGGTACGACGAAGAGCTGGAACTGCCGGTCTTCAGCGCGGACGGCGGCCAGGCAGCCCGCGCGGGCCAGACCGGCCTGGCGGGCAGTGCGGAGCACGAAGGAGGTGCGGGCTGACATGGACTTCACGCCCACGGAGGAGCAGGCCGCGGCGCGCGAGCTGGCGGCACGGATCTTCGGTGACCTCTCGACGCACGAGCGGCTGTCGGCGGCCGGGACGGACAGCGACCCCGAGCTGTGGAAGGCGCTCTGCGCGGCCGGGCTGGTGACCGCCGTGGAGGACATAGGACTCCTCGGCCTGGTCCTTCTGCTGGAGGAGCAGGGGCGGACGACAGCACAGGTGCCCTTCGCGGCGAGCTGTGTGTACGGGCTGCTCGCGGTGTCCGCCCACGGTTCGCCGGAGCAGCGCGAGCGACTCCTGCCGGGCATCGGGGACGGCTCGGTGGTGGTGTGCGGGGCGGTGTCGAGGGCGGAGGGTGTACGGGTTTCTGCGCGGTCGGGGGCGGAGGGCGTACGGGTGCCTGCGCGGTCGGGGGCGGAGGGCGTACGGGTGCCTGCGCGGACGCGCACGCGGTCGGGGGCGGAGGCGGAGGGCGTAGCGGCTTCGATGTGGCGGGGGGCGGAGAGGGAACGAGCCGCGACGTGGTCAGAGGCGGAGGGCGTACGCGGCTCCAGCGGGTCGGCGACGGGGTGGGTGCCACCGGAGACGGAGGGCATACGCGGCTCCAGCGGGCCGGCGGCGGGGTCGGTGCCACCGGAGGCGGGGGCCGGGGCTGGGACGCGACCCGGTCAACCGGGCGGTGAGGGCGGCCTGTTGAGCGGTGTGGCCCCCGTGGTGCCGTGGCTGCGGGACGCCACCCATGTCCTCGTCGCCGACGACCGGCAGCGGCTGTGGCTGGTGCGAACCGCGGACGCGGTGTGCGAGCCGGTGGAGCTGACCGCGCCCTGGGCCGTGGGCCGGCTGACGCTCGACGACACACCGGGCGAGCTGCTGGGCGACGGGGTGGGCGAGCAACTGGGTAACGGGGTGGGTGAGATGCCGGGCGACGGCCGGGTTGAGCGGCCACACGGTGCGGCGCGGGAGCGGCCGGGCGACGGCGTCGGTGACCGGGCGGGCGATGGCGTCGGTGAGCGGCCGGGCGATGGCGTGGGTGAGCGGGCGGGGGAAGGCGTGGGTGAGCGGGCGGGGGAAGGCGTGGGTGAGCGGCCGGGCGAGACCGGCGCGCATCCGGACGCGGGGGCGAGTGCGGGCCCTGGCGCTGACGGGGCCGGGGCGTACCCCGGCGTGGGCGCGTACGCCGACGTGCTGGCCATGGCGCGTACGGCCTTCGCGGGATTGCAGGCCGGAGTCTGCGCCGGATCGCTGGCGAGGGCGGTGCAGCACACCAACACGCGTGAGCAGTTCGGGCGGCCGCTGGCAGCCAGACAGGGAGTCCAACTGCGGGCCGCCGACGCGTACATGGACACGGAAGCGATACGTGTGACGACGTACGAGGCGGCCTGGCGGCGGGACGCGGGGCTGCCGTTCGCCTCGCACGCCCTGACCGCCGCCTGGTGGGCGTCCGAGGCGGGCCACCGGGTCGTGCACACGGGACAGCATCTGCACGGCGGTACGGGCGCCGACGTGGAGCATCCGGTCCACCGGCATTTCCTGTGGGGGCGCCAGCTGGAGGCGTACCTGGGGTGCGGAAGCGAAGTGCTTCAGGAATTGGGGGAGTTGATCGCACATGGGGAGGGGGACGGATGAGGGCCGGTGAGCAGATGCCGCCGCTGGAGATTCCGATCACGCGCACGCTGGTCGTCGCCGGCGCCATCGCCTCGCGTGACTACCAGGACGTGCACCACGACGCGGAGCTGGCGCGACGCAAGGGATCGCCGGACATCTTCATGAACATCCTGACCACGAACGGACTCGTCGGGCGGTACATCACGGATCACTTCGGCCCGAGCGCCGTCCTCCGCAAGGTGGCCATACGGCTGGGAGCGCCCAACTACCCGGGCGACACCATGGTGTTGACGGGCACGGTCGAGGAGGTGGACGGCGACACGGTCACCGTGAAGGTCGTCGGAGCCAACGACATCGGCAGACACGTGACAGGCACCGTGACAGTGACGGTCCCGGACGCCGGAGGTGCGGCGGCGGACAGAGGTGACGCCGTCATCCCTCGGGAGCCGGTCGGCCGGACGCCGGGCGGTGTCTCATGAGCGTGCGGACGAGAGACAGCCTCGGCGGCAGGGCCGCGATCGTGGGCATCGGAGCCACGGAGTTCTCCAAGGACTCGGGGCGCAGCGAGCTGCGGCTGGCGGTGGAGGCGGTGCGGGCGGCGCTGGACGACGCGGGGCTGACACCGGCCGACGTGGACGGCATGGTCACGTTCACGATGGACACGAGCCCGGAGATCACCGTCGCCCAGGCGGCCGGCATGGGGGAGCTGTCCTTCTTCTCGCGCATTCACTACGGGGGTGGCGCGGCGTGCGCGACCGTCCAGCAGGCGGCGCTCGCGGTGGCGACGGGAGTGGCCGAGGTCGTCGTCTGCTACCGGGCGTTCAACGAGCGGTCGGGGCGGAGATTCGGCTCCGGGGTGCAGCACCGGGAGCCGTCGGCCGAGGGCGCGGCGCTGGGCTGGGCACTCCCCTACGGTCTGCTGACGCCGGCGTCCTGGGTGGCGATGGCGGCCCAGCGGTATCTGCACGCCTACGGGCTGAGCCCGGAGGTCTTCGGGCACGTCGCCGTGCTCGACCGGAAGTACGCGGCGACGAACCCGGCGGCGTATTTCCATGGCAGACCGATCACCCTCGCCGACCACGCCGCCTCCCGTTGGATCGTCGAGCCGTTGCGCCTGCTGGACTGCTGTCAGGAGACGGACGGCGGTCAGGCGCTGGTCGTGACATCCGTCGAGCGGGCTCGTGATCTGCCGCGCGCCCCGGTGGTGATCACCGCCGCCGCCCAGGGCGCGGGCCGCGCGCAGGAGCAGATGACCAGCTTCTACCGGGACGATCTGACAGGGCTGCCGGAGATGGGAGTGGTGGCACGGCAGTTGTGGCGGACCTCCGGGTTGACGCCGGCGGACATCGACGTGGGGATTCTCTACGACCACTTCACCCCGTTCGTGCTGATGCAGCTGGAGGAGTTCGGGTTCTGCAAGCCGGGCGAGGCGGCGGATCTCGTGGCCGAGGAGCGACTGCCGCTCAACACCCACGGCGGCCAGCTCGGTGAGGCGTATCTGCACGGGATGAACGGCATCGCGGAGGCGGCCCGCCAGCTGCGGGGCACGGCGGCGAACCAGATACCCGGTGTGGACCGCGTTCTCGTCACGGCGGGCACCGGGGTCCCCACATCGGGGCTGATTCTGGGGTCGGACGGCTGAACGGGGCGTGTGGCTGACGCTCGGGCGCCCCGGCTGCTCGTTCACTCGCCCTATGCACTGTCACGGACGTCACCGGAGTCATAGCGGTCACCACCGTCAGCCCCGTCACCAGCGAGGTCCACGGGCCGTCGTCGGACTCGGCCTGGCGCTGCTCCTGCTGTCGCTGACGGCGGTTCCGGCGACAGGAGCGGTCCGAGTGAGCGGACGGGAGCTCGTGAGCTCCGGCCGCGGGTACGCGGCGCGTCCGGCGGTCGGGGGCGTGGTCACCGGGTCCGAGGGAGCGTCCGGCGCCGGGGCCCGTGGGGGCGGCGGCACGGGACAGCCCCGAAGATCGGCGGCGACGGTCTTCAAGGGCCGGGCCTTCGACACCTGCCAGGCGCCGTCGGCCGACACCATGCGCCGCTGGCTGACGTCCCAGTACCGAGCGGTCGGCGTCTACTTCGGTGGCCGCGCCCGGGCCTGCAAGCACCAGACGCACCTCACCCACGGCTGGATGCGGACGGTCAAGCGGCTCGGCTGGAAGGTGCTGCCGCTGTACGTGGGATCGCAGGCGACCTGTGTGTTCAGCCACTCCAAGCGGCCGGTGCGGATCGGAAGCCGGCCCTGGCAGCAGGGGAGGACGGAAGCGCGGGACGCGGTGCGCGCGGCGAAGGTGTACGGCATCCGGGCGGGCAGCCCGCTCTATCTGGACATGGAGGCGTACAACTACCGGAACAAGTCGTGCGCCAAGTCCACGCTCCTCTTTGTCCGGGGGTGGAACCGCGAGGTGCGGGCGCGGGGTTATCTGCCGGGGTTCTACAGCAGCGCCGCGACGGGCGTACGGCACATGGACACGGCCCGGCGGGCGGGGGTGCGGGACCTGCCGTCGGTGATGTGGTTCGCGCGCTGGCGGGTGAAGCCGCGGCTGGCCGGGGAGCCGGCACTCGGGCGCGGTACGTGGTCGGCGCGCAGGATCCACCAGTACGCGGGGGACGTGAAGGAGCGGCACGGGGGGCGTACCCTCCTCATCGACCGCAACCAGATGTACGCCCCGGTGGCGCGCGTCGGCTGACGCGGGCGCGGGGGCGGAGGCATCCGCGGGACTCCTCCGCACCCTCTTGCGGCGCTGCCCAGCTACTGCCGCGGGAGGCCCTCTCAGGGATGAACCCTCAGGGATCCGGCCCCGCTCCTCCACCTTCAGGAGGTGGGGGCAGCCCCACTTCTACAACCTGAGGCGGACATGGCTTCGGGACCTCCGGCCGATCCGCGGGAGTAGGGGGCGCTCCTAGCGTGGAGCCATGACCACACCCGTCTGCACCAGCGCTTCGAACGTAGCGACACGGAGCGTTCCGTACGCGCCGTACCCCTCGTTCGCGTCGTACGTGAAGGCCCGCCAGCCGGTGCTGTTGCGTACCGCGCGCTCGTTGACCGCGAACCCGAGCGACGCCGAGGACCTGTTGCAGACCGCGCTGGCCAAGACGTATGTCGCGTGGGAGCGGATCGAGGACCACCGGGCGCTGGACGGTTACGTACGCCGTGCCCTGCTGAACACGCGGACGTCGCAGTGGCGCAAGCGCAAGGTGGACGAGTTCACGTGCGAAGAGCTGCCGGAGTCGGCGGGCCTGCCCGCCGGGGACCCGGCCGAGCAGCAGGCGCTGCACGACGCGATGTGGCGCGCGATCATGAAGCTGCCGGCGCGGCAGCGGGCGATGGTCGTCCTGCGGTACTACGAGGATCTGAGCGAGGCACAGACGGCCGAGGTGCTCGGCGTCTCCATCGGCACGGTGAAGTCGGCGGTGTCGCGTGCGCTGGGCAAGCTGCGCGAGGACCCTGAGCTGGCCCCGGTTCGCTAGGCGCGCTCGCGGACTCTGCCGGCCCCGACACCTTCGCCGACCCCACCCACCCTGCGCGCCACGCCGACCCGCGCAGCCCGCCGCGGAAACTCCCCCGCGGCCTCCCAGGCAGGCCAACCACGGCTCACGTGACCTGATCGATCACCCGGAACTAGTGACATACCGCGCGGTATGTGCGCAGAATCAGCGCAACCCTTACCACCGCGTAGGCAATGTCGCCCCGGGAGGCCGCCGTGCTGAGCACGATGCAGGATGTACCGCTGCTGATCTCGAGGATCCTGGCCCACGGGTCGCGAGTCCACGGCACATCGCAGGTGACCACCTGGACCGGTGAGGGCGCACCGCAGCGCCGCTCCTATGCCGAGATCGGTGCCCGCACGGCCCAGCTGGCGCACGCGCTGCGCGAGGACCTCGGGATCGCGGACCAGGACCGTGTGGCGACGCTGATGTGGAACAACGCGGAACACGTCGAGGCGTACTTCGCGGTCCCCTCCATGGGGGCGGTCCTGCACACGCTGAACCTCCGGCTGCCCGCGGAGCAGCTCGTGTTCATCGTCCGTCACGCCGCCGACCGCGTGATCATCGCCAACGGCTCGCTGCTCCCGCTGCTCGCGCCGCTCCTCCCCCAGCTGCAGACGGTCGAGCACATCGTCGTCTCGGGCCCCGGTGACCGCTCGCTGCTGTCCGGCGCGACGGCGCAGGTGCACGAGTACGAGGAGCTGATCGCGGGCAAGCCGACGAGCTACGCGTGGCCCGAGCTGGACGAGCGCTCCGCGGCGGCCATGTGTTACACCTCGGGCACCACCGGTGACCCCAAGGGCGTCATCTACTCGCACCGTTCCATCTATCTGCACTCCATGCAGGTCAACATGGCCCAGTCCATGGGGCTGACGGACCAGGACACCACCCTCGTCGTGGTCCCGCAGTTCCATGTGAACGCCTGGGGCCTGCCGCACGCCACGTTCATGACGGGCATCAACATGCTGATGCCGGACCGCTTTCTGCAGCCCGTGCCGATCGCCGAGATGATCGAGAGCGAGCGGCCGACGCATGCCGCGGCCGTCCCCACCATCTGGCAGGGACTGCTCGCCGAACTGCACGCCAAGCCGCGGGACGTCAGCTCCCTCACCCAGGTCACCATCGGCGGTTCGGCCTGCCCGCCCTCGCTCATGGAGGCCTTCGACAAGCTGGGCATGCGGGTCTGTCACGCCTGGGGGATGACGGAGACGTCCCCGCTGGGCACGGTGGCGCGTCCGCCGGCCCATGCCGTCGGAACGGACGAGGAGTTCGCCTACCGCCTCACCCAGGGCCGTTTCCCGGCCGGTGTCGAGGGACGGCTCACCGGCCCCGGTGGCGAGCGGCTCCCCTGGGACGGTGAGTCCGCGGGCGAGCTGGAGGTCCGCGGCCCCTGGATCGCGGGCGCGTACTACGGCGGACAGGGCGCCGAAGTCCTGCGTCCCGCCGACAAGTTCAGCGAGGACGGCTGGCTCAAGACCGGTGACGTCGGCACGATCAGCTCCGACGGCTATCTGACCCTCACCGACCGCGCCAAGGACGTCATCAAGTCGGGCGGCGAGTGGATCTCCTCGGTCGACCTGGAGAACGCCCTCATGGCGCACCCGGATGTGGCCGAGGCCGCCGTGGTCGCCGTCCCCGACGAGAAGTGGGGCGAACGCCCCCTCGCCACGGTCGTGTTGCGAGAGGGCGCCACCGCCGACTTCGCCACGCTCCGCGCCTTCCTCGCGGACGAGGGCAAGATCGCCAAGTGGCAGCTCCCCGAGCGCTGGACGATCATCGAGGCGGTCCCCAAGACGAGCGTGGGCAAGTTCGACAAGAAGGTGCTGCGCAGGCAGTACGCGGAGGGCGAGCTGGACGTCACCCAGCTCTGACGCACCCCCGGACGTCACATGGGTTGGGGCACTGTTTCACGTGAAACAGTGCCCCAACCCACCTATGCGTGACGTCAGTTCGTGCCGATACGTGCCAGCAGATCGACGATCCGGTCCTGCACCTCGGCGCTGGTCGATCGCTCGGCGAGGAACAGGACTGTCTCCCCCGCGGCCAGGCGCGGGAGTTCGGTCTGGTCGACGACGGCGGTGTAGACGACGAGCGGTGTGCGGTTCAACTGGCCGTTCGCGCGCAGCCAGTCGACGATTCCGGCGCGCCGACGCCGTACCTGCATCAGGTCCATCACCACGAGGTTCGGCCGCATCTGCGAGGCCAGCGTGACCGCGTCCTCGTCGGACGCGGCCCGCGCCACCTGCATGCCGCGCCGCTCCAGCGTGGCCGTGAGGGCCAGGGCGATCTCCCCGTGCTCCTCGATGAGCAGCACGCGTGGCGGGTGCTGCTCCGAGTCGCGCGGAGCGAGCGCCTTCAGGAGTACGGCCGGGTCGGCGCCGTATGCCGCCTCGCGCGTCGCCTGGCCGAGTCCTGCCGTCACGAGGACGGGGACCTCGGCGGCGACCGCGGCCTGGCGCAGGGACTGGAGCGCGGTGCGCGTGATCGGTCCGGTCAGCGGGTCCACGAAGAGCGCGGCCGGGAAGGCGGCGATCTGTGCGTCGACCTCCTCGCGCGAGTGCACGATGACGGGCCGGTAGCCGCGGTCGCTCAGGGCCTGCTGAGTCGTCATGTCCGGCGCGGGCCACACCAGCAGCCGCCGCGGATTGTCCAGCGGCTCCGGGGGCAACTCGTCGTCCAGCGGCCGCGGCTGGGGCTGGTCGGCGATCTCGACGGCACCACCGGGGCCGTCGAGCGGCTCGGGACCTTCGTCCGCGTTCCTGTCCGGGGCTCCTATGGCGTACGAGCGTCCGGCGCCCTCGGTGCCACCGGCCAAGCGGGACTGCCCGTTCTGCGGATGCGGGCGGGCGCCGGTCTCCGGGCGGTCGGCGGCGGGTTCGGGACGCGTACCGAGCTTGCGGCGGCGGCCGGAACCGTTCGTCTGGTTCGGGGGAGGAGTCTGCGTCTGGGCCGGGGCTGCGGGCTGGGCCTGCGCCGGTGCCTGTGCGGGAGCCTGCTGGTTCGGCGCGGCCTGGCGGCCGAAGGGCACGCCCTGGCCGAGTGTGCGCACGCTGATCGCGCGACCCTGCGTCGAGTTCGGGTCCACGGGGGCGGCGGCCTCGGCCGGCAACGGCTGGGCTGCGCGGGGCGGGACCGCGCGCTCCGGCGGCAGCGGTGTGCCGGGCGCGGGGGTCTGCCCGGCCTGCCCGGTGGGAACGGGGTGGCCGGCACCGGACGAGTC
Source organism: Streptomyces sp. NPDC058371 (assembly GCF_042723265.1). Lineage (NCBI taxonomy): Bacteria > Bacillati > Actinomycetota > Actinomycetes > Kitasatosporales > Streptomycetaceae > Streptomyces > Streptomyces sp. NPDC058371. Next base: position 89,395 of record NZ_JBHXJC010000016.1, read on the forward strand.
GTCGGCGGCGGGCCAGGGCTGGGGTGCGATCGGGCCGGGGGCGGCGGCCTGCGCGGGGGCACCGGCGGCGGACGGTTCCGCACCGCTCGGCCACGCCTGGGGCGCGGAGGGCGCAGCCGACTGCTGGGCGCCCGGTGATCCTGCGGGAGTGCCGTACGGCGCGACGGCCTGGGCCGGCGGGACGGGCCGGACGGGTGCGGCCGGGCCGGGGCCACCCGGTGCGGTGACCGGCTGGCCGGCCGTCGCCTGACCCGGGATGTTCTGACCCGGTGCGCCCTGTCCCGCAACGGGCGGAACGGGCTGCCCGGGGGCGGCTGCCGAGCCGAGCGCCCTGCGCGGAGCGGCCTGTCCGGCCGTCCGGCCGACTCCGGTCTGAGCGGTGGCCGGCCGCTGACCCGCCGCGGCCGCCGCGGGCACGGCCTGCCCCGGCTGTCCGGGAACGCCCTGCGCGGGAACCGCCGGTCCGGGGATCCCCTGCGCGGGCGCTCCCTGGACCGGAGCGCCCGGGGCGCCCTGTGCCGGAACGGCCTGTGCGGGTGCGCCCGTCGCGTCCGCCTGCGCGGGAGCCCGGCGGGCACGGCGACGGCCCGTCGGTGCCGACACCGGGTGCGGCTGCGGCGGGGTGTGGTCGTCGGCCGGGTCGTGCGCCATCACGTCGTGACGGCCGTCGTCCACCTGGACGTTGCCCGCGGGGCCCGGCGCCCGGCCGGCGGCCTCGGCCGCCACGTACTCGGGCGAGCGGTCCGCCTCGGCCGGCGGCAGCGCGAACACCGTACGGGCACCCGCCTCCTGGGCCGCGGCACGTTCCGCCGCCGCGGCCAGGGCGCGACGGCGGCGGCCGGTCGGCTGCCCCGCGTCATCGTCCGGGGCATCGCCGTCCGGTGTGCTCGGCGCCGGGGGCAGGGCCGCGGGCAGCGCGTGCTGTTCGGCGTCCCGCCGGGCGCGCCGGCCCGAAGGCACGGGCACGCCCTGCGGCGGCACCGTTCCCCCCAGCCCCGTACCCGCCGCGGCGGTCCCGGCGCCGTGCTCGCCCGCCATGACGACCGCGCCCTCGGCGACGCCCTCGACAGAACTTCCGACAGCGCCTTCGGGCACGCTCTCGACCGCACTCGGTCGGCCCCGGCGCCGCCCGGTACCGCCGGAGGCTCCGCCGCCTCCCGTGTCCTCTGCTCCGGATCCCTCCCCGGGGATCGCCGCGTCCGCGGGCGCCGCCTCCGCCCTACGCCGACGGCGCCGCCCGGTGGGCGCGCCGCCCTCGCCGGAGGGGTCCCCGGCCGGGGACGGTGCGGACTCGGGTGTCGCGGCCTCGCTGTCCAGGAAGGCGTCCACGGAGGACCGCCGGGCCCGTCGCCGGCCGCCCCCGCTCCCCTGCGGTGCGGCCGGCTCGGCCAGCGCGATCTCCGTACCCGGCACATCTCCCGCGGCGACCGCTCCCGCACCACCGCCGAGCGGCACCTCGAGCACATAGGCGCTGCCGCTCATCCCCGGCACCTCGTGGGTCTGCAGCACACCGCCGTGCGCCCGCACGATGCCCCGGACGATCGGCTCGTGCACCGGGTCTCCCCCGGAGTACGGCCCGCGCACCTCGATACGGACGACCTCACCGCGCTGCGCCGCCGCCACGACGACCGTGTTGTCCAGATAACCGCCCGCCGATACGGGCGCGTTGCCGGTCGCGTCGACGCCCGCCACGTCCGCGACGAGATGCGCGAGCGCGGTCGCGAGCCGCTGCGGGTCGACCTCGGCCTCGATGGGCGGCGCGTGGACCGCGAACTGCACCCTCCCGGGGCCGATCAGCTCGACCGCGCCCTCGACTCCCGCCGCGACGACCGCGTCGAGCATCACCTTCGTGCGGGTGACCTGCTCGGTGCCGGCGTCCAGCCGCTGGTAGCCGAGCACGTTGTCGACGAGGGTGGTGATCCGCGAGTAGCCGGCCGCGAGGTGGTGGAGCACCTGGTTGGCCTCGGGCCACAGCTGGCCCGCGTCGTCGGCGGCGAGCTTCGACAGTTCGCCGCGCAGCTGGTCGAGCGGACCGCGCAGGGACTGCCCGAGCACGGCGAGCAGCTGATCGTGCCGCGCGGTCAGTGCCTCGTAGCGGTCCTTCTCGCGCTCGGCGAGCGCCGCGTACCGGTCGTCGCCGGCGGCGAGTTCCTCCTCGTGCTGCTCGCGCAGCTCGGCGAGCTCCTCCGCGTGCTGGGCGCGCAGCCGCTCCAGTTCCCCGGCGTGCTCGTCCGCGATCCGGGAGAGCTCCTCCGCGTGCCGGGCGGCCTCGGTGTCCTTCTCCTCCGCGAGGCTGTCGTACGGCCGTCGGTCGGTGAACGTCATCACGGCGCCCACGAGCTGGTCCCCGTCACGCACCGGCGCGGTCGTCAGGTCGACCGACACCTTGTCCCCGGCCTTGGACCACACGACCTGCCCGCGCACCCGGTGCTTGCGCCCGGAACGCAGGGTGTCGGCGAGCGGCGACTCCTCGTACGCGAAGGGCTCGCCGTCGGCGCGGGAGTGGAGGATGAGCGCGTGCAGGGCCTGACCGCCGAGGTCACTGGCCCGGTATCCCAGTATCTGAGCGGCGGCCGGATTGACGAGAACGACCCGTCCGTCGGTGTCCGTGCCCACCACGCCCTCGGAGGCGGCACGCAGGATCATCTCGGTCTGGCGTTGCGAACGCGCGAGTTCGGCTTCGGTGTCGACGGTGCCGGACAGATCGCGTACGACGAGCATGAGCAGCTCGTCGCCGGTGTAGCCGTAGCCGTCGTAGGCCTGCTGGGGGTTCTCCAGATTCGCACTGGTGACCTCGACCGGGAACTCGGTCCCGTCGGTCCGGCGGGCCACCATCCGGGTCGGCTTGGTCCGCCCGCTCTGGTCCATGGACTCGGGCCGTCGCATCGAGCCGGGGATCAGCCGGGAGTCGAACTGCGGCAGCAGATCGAGCAGCCCCCGGCCCACCAGCGCCGTGCCCGGGGCCTCGAAGGCCTCCAGGGCGATGGTGTTGGCGTTGACGACGGTGCCATTGGCGTTGACCAGTACCAACGCATCGGGCAGCGCGTCCAGTATGGCTGCGAGGCGAGCAGCGCCTCGGGATGGCCTGCTGCTCACGAGACGCTTCCTCCCTGTTACCGCACCTTGCCGACCGCGAGGGCCATCTTGCCAACCTGCTCGCAGCGTGTCACGCGAGGGAGTCTACGGGCAGAGGTTGCGCTCGCGACGCCGGATGAGAGGGAGGTCGCACGCAGAAGAGACGTAGAACCTGTGACCGCGCATTTCGTCCCTCGGACCCATGACTTGGACATGCCGTCACCGTGTCCTGCGCGTGCCTCATCCGTGTCCGGGCTGTGAGACGCGACCGTGAGCGGGGACTCGTCCGACGGCTGTACGGCGCCGGCCGCGCGCCGACGACCGGCCGACCGCCGGGCTCCGACCGAGGGGCTCCTGCGGAGGGCCGGACCGGTCCCAGCCCGAGCCCGAGGCCGAGCCCGAGGCCGAGCCGGAGTCGGATCCCGAGCCGAAGCCGGGGGCAGGACTCCGGCGGAGAGCCGGACGCAGACTCCGACGCAGCGCCGGACGCGGGACTCCGACGCAGGGCCAGATGCAGCGGGCCAGCTCGGCCGCGTCCGTCCGTCCTGGTGGGGACTTCGACGCAGGGCCCGGCAGGGCCTAGCCGCGGACTTCGGGCAACAGCGGCACGAGGGCGTTCCACCGGCCGATCTCGCATCCGTCGCCGCGGTCGTACCTGGCGTCGACGGGACGCCCGGCCCATGTCCCGGTGACATGCGCGGTGGCGGGGCCGCCGTACTGCATGGTGCACATCGACCCCTGCGGTACGGGTGCGAAGGGGTCCTTGCCCCAACGGGTGCCGCTGTCGAGCTTGTCGCAGGCGGCGCGCGCGTCGGGGTGGCTCCCGCCGCCGGGGTGGCAGGTCAGCTCGTACTTCCCGTCGGCCTGGCCGACGTGGCTGACGGTGACGACGAGATGATCGCCGCTCTCCCCGCCCGGGATGGGCAGCGGCATGAGGTGACCGGGCCGCGCGGACGCGAGGGGGCCGCTCTGCGGATCGGACAGCGGAAGGGAGCGCGGAGCGGACTCGGCGCTCGCGACGGAGGGAGCGGCCGCCAGGGCGGTGGCGGTGGCGGAGGCGGCGGCCGCGAGGGCGATCCGGCGCAGGACGACCCGGGACATGACAGGACTCATGACCGGACTAACGCCGTACGACGCGCGTGGTTGCGCGGCAGGACCGGGCTTTGCCCTGCGGCCTGCCTGCCTAGTACCGTGGGGGGCGATTGGTGACACCCCGCTCGGCTGTGTCATCATCTGCACGCACCATTCGCGCTCGCGCGGGTGGTTGTGCTGGAGGCGTCGCCTAGTCCGGTCTATGGCGCCGCACTGCTAATGCGGTTTGGGCCTTCAAGCCCATCGAGGGTTCAAATCCCTCCGCCTCCGCACTCGATACCGAAGCCCCGGTCGTGACGACCGGGGCTTCGGTCGTTCCCGGCTTCCCGTGCCTGCCTCCGACCCCTCCGGGGATCGTCACGCTCTGCTGATGTCCGCAGGTCAGGCCGGGTGCAACAAACGGATTTCGTCTCACGGCGCCAGTCATGTAATGTTGTTCCCGCAACGCCGACCGGGGCCGAAAAGCCCGGAAGGAAGAGCAACACAACAGAACACACAAGCACTCGTAGCTTAACGGATAGAGCATCTGACTACGGATCAGAAGGTTGCAGGTTCGAATCCTGCCGAGTGCACACAGGTTGAAGGCCCCCGGAGAGATCCGGGGGTCTTTTGCGTGGGGCGGGGCGGGCCGGGTTGTCAGTGGGGGCGCCTACGCTCGGGGGGAATGGGACGGGTGTGGAGTTGTTCGGGGTTGCGGTGGTCGGGGGACGGTCCCGTGCTGGTCTGGGGTGGGGGTAGGGGCAGTGCCCTGGCCTGGGGGCAGCGGGTGGCCTTCGGGGTGGCGGAAGGGGGGCGGCGGACTTGTGTGGGGGCGCGGGGGCATGTGTGTCCGCTGGGTGCGGCCGTGGCGGGGCGGAGCAGTGGCGCGCGGTGCGAGGAGTGTGCGCGGCTGGAGCGGGCCCACTCCGTCGCCGCGGACACGATCGCCGATGATCCGCGGCCGTACCACGTATATCTGGCGTGGTTCGGGCCCGGCATGGTGAAGGTCGGGATCACCGGCGTCGAGCGGGGATCCGCGCGGCTGTTGGAGCAGGGGGCCATCACCTTCAGCTGGCTCGGGCGGGGGCCGCTGATGGCCGCTCGGCGGGCGGAGGAGTTGCTGCGGGCCGCGCTCCGGGTGCCCGACCGGATTCCGTACGCCGAGAAGCGGGCGGTGCGGGCCGCGTTGCCGGGAGTCGGGGGTGCGGGTGGGTTGGGCGTCGGGGGTGCGGGAGGTGTGGGGGTCGGCCGTGCGAGGGAGCTGGAGGTCGGCGGCCCGGAAGAGCTGGGGGGCGGTGGTGTGAGGGAGTCCGGAGTTGGCGGTGTGGGAGACGCGGGGGTCGGCGCGCGGGTCGTTGAGATCGCGGAGCTGCATGCCCGGGCCGGGCTGCTCGACGGGTGGCCCGAGTCCCTGGAGCGTGCGCCGTTCCAAGCCGTCGATCACACCGAGGTGTTCGGGCTCGCGGGCCTTGCGCCCGCCGACGGTGTTGTCAGTGAGCTGATCGCCGGCGGTGTCGTGAGTGGGGAGTTGCTCGCCGCCGCCGGTCCCGATCTGCATCTCGCGACCGGTCTTGGGGTCGTCGTACTCGATACGCGGCTGCTGCCCGGGTGGGAGTTGACCGCCGTGACCGCCGCCGACGGGGACGGCCGGGTGACCGTGCCCGTGCGGGAGTCGAGGTCGGGGGCAGGGTCGGCGGGCGGGGTCCAGGACGGGCTCTTCTGAAGGGGACGCGGGGGACGCGGGGGAGGCACGGAGTGACCGGTCGTGGGCAGGGCGGTCGGGGTTCTCCGTGGGTCAAGACTTCGATCCCTTTTGGATCCCCTTCGGAAAGGCGCTGGACGTCGGCAGGGGGCCGCACCGAGAGTTGCGTCATGAGCGATCATCCTGTGGCGCCTGACGCCGTCGTCCCCGTCGCCGCCCACGAACCCCCTTATTACGCCGTGGTCTTCACCTCCGTACCGACCGAGGAGTCCGACGGGTACGGGGAAACCTCCGAGCGGATGGAGGAGCTGGTGCGGGGCGTCCCGGGGTTCCTCGGCATGGATCATGCGCGGACGCCCGGCGGGTTGTCCATCACCGTCGGGTACTTCAAGGACGAGGCCGCTCTTCAGGAGTGGCGGAGCGATGTCGAGCACCGGGCGGCGCAGCGGCGGGGGCGCACCGAGTGGTACGAGCGGTACACCCTGCACGTTGCCAAGGTCGAGCGCAGTCATGGGTACGAGCGCAGTCATGGGGACAAGCGCAGCCACGGAGACGAGCGCAGCCACGAGTACGAGCGCAGTCATGGGTACGCACGTGGCCGGGTCTGACGGCGACGGCGTCGACGACGCCCGCATCGAGAACCAAGCGGATGCCCGCATCGAGGACAAGGTGGATGCCCGCATCGAGGACCAGCCGGACGCCCGTCCCGGCGCTCAAGCGCCCGCGCACACCGGCGCCCGCGCGAACAACCGTCCCGGCACCCCCACCGACCCCCTCCCCGTGCGGCAGTTCTGGTCCCGGCTCGGGCTTCCCGGGCTCGTCGACGTGCACACGCACTTCATGCCCGAGCAGGTGCTGCGCAAGGTCTGGGACTACTTCGACGCGCTCGGCCCGCTGACCGGCGGGCTCGAGTGGCCGATCACCTACCGCGCGGACGAGGAGGAACGGCTCGCGGTCATCAGGGAGTTCGGCGTCCGCGCCTTCACCGCGATGCTCTATCCGCACAAGCCCGGCATGGCGCAGTGGCTCAACGGCTGGGCCGTGGACTTCGCCCGCCGCACCCCCGACTGTCTGCACACCGCGACCCTCTTTCCCGAGCCGGGAGCCGAGGCGTATGTGCGGGAGGCCGTCGAGGCGGGGGCCCGTGTCTTCAAGGCGCACGTGCAGGTGGGGGCGTACGACCCGGCGGACGAACTGCTCGACCCCGTATGGGGGTTGCTCGCCGAGGCGGGGATCCCGGTCGTGATGCACTGCGGGTCGGGACCCGCGCCGGGCAAGCACACCGGGCCGGGTCCGGTGGCGAACGTACTGGCCCGGCATCCGCGGCTGCGGCTTGTCGTCGCGCATCTCGGCATGCCCGAGTACGAGGACTTCCTCGGCCTCGCGGAGCGGTACGGCGAGGTGCGGCTCGACACCACCATGGCGTTCACCGACTTCAACGAACGCCTCGCGCCGTTCCCGCGCGAGGCGCTGCACAGGCTCGCCGACCTGGGTGACCGGGTGCTGCTCGGGACGGACTTTCCGAACATCCCGCACTCGTACGGCCACCAGCTCGACGTCCTGGAGGACCTCGGCCTGGGCGACGACTGGCTGCGGGCAGTCTGCTACACCAATGCCGTACGCCTGTTCGAAATCGACGGCTGAGTCGAGGAACGGAACGGGAGGCTGGGCCAGGGAACGGAACGGGAGGCTGGGCCAGGGAGCCGAACGGGAGGCTCAGTCAGGGAGCGGGAGGCGCGGACGGAGAACGGAACGGGAGGCTCAGCCGAGGGCAGGGAAGCCGGACGCTCAGCCGACGTACAGCTCCCTCCTTGGTTTCCGCCCGCGCACAGGCTCCTCCAGGGTGTCCGAAAAGCCCCGGAACCCTTGTGGCGTGGGGGTTCTGCCGGCTTCCCAGCTGTTCCCTGAGAGGCACCTGTGCATTTCTCAGGGAAATCACAGGTTCCCGAAAGGGTGCTCTCAGCGTCGCGCAGCAATCTGTGCGCTATGACCACGACCTCGCCCCAGGGGCGCACCGAACTGCTGAGGCCGGACGGGAGCCCCGTCCGAGTGCTGGTGGTGGACGACGAGCTGTCGATCACCGAGCTGCTGTCCATGGCACTTCGCTACGAAGGCTGGCAGATCCGCAGCGCGGGCGACGGACAGGGGGCGGTGCAGACCGCTCGCGAGTTCCGGCCCGACGCCGTGGTGCTGGACATGATGCTGCCCGACATGGACGGTCTCGCCGTCCTGGGGCGGCTGCGGCGCGAGCTGCCCGACGTGCCCGTCCTCTTCCTCACGGCCAAGGACGCCGTCGAGGATCGGATCGCGGGTCTGACCGCCGGTGGCGACGACTACGTCACCAAGCCCTTCAGCCTCGAAGAGGTCGTCGCCCGGTTGCGCGGACTGATCCGCCGCTCCGGTGCGGCCGACCGGCGCAGCGACTCCGTGCTCGTCGTCGGGGACCTCACCCTCGACGAGGACAGCCACGAGGTGTCGCGGGCCGGTGAGGGCATCCACCTCACCGCCACCGAGTTCGAGCTGCTGCGCTTCCTGATGCGCAACCCGCGCCGGGTGCTGAGCAAGGCGCAGATCCTGGACCGCGTGTGGTCGTACGACTTCGGCGGCCAGGCCAACGTCGTCGAGCTCTACATCTCGTATCTGCGCCGGAAGATCGACGCGGGCCGTGAGCCGATGATCCACACCCGGCGTGGGGCCGGCTATCTGATCAAGCCCGCCGCGTCATGACCGGGCGACGACGGCCGCGGAAGCAGAGGCGAGGACGAAAGCCGCGCACGCTGCGGACCCGGCTCGTCGTCTCCGCGGTCACGCTCATCGCCGTGGTCTGCGCCGTGATCGGCACGGTGACGACCATAGCGCTGCAGCAGCACCTGTATACGCAGCTGGACGGCCAGCTGACCGAGTCCGCCGCGCGGGCGTCCGGGGCCGGGCCGGTGAAGCCGGGGAACGGCAACGCGTCCAACCTTCCGGGTGTCGGGAAACTCGGCGGCTCCGCCGACCGGGTCCAGCCTCTCGACTTCCTCACCCGGGGCCCGACCCAGGTGAACACCATCGGGGCCGTCGTGGAGAACGGCGGGATCGCCAAGGCCGGCCTTGCCAAGGAGCAGCCCACCTCCACCAACACCACCGAGATGACCGCTCAGGACCTCACCAAGGCACAGATCGCGGCGCTCGGCTCGGTGTCGAAGGACGGCAAGAAGCACAGCGTGGACATCCCCGGACTCGGTGAGTACCGCGTCGTGTACCAGCACGGCGCCCGGGGCGACTTCTACGTCGGCCTGCCCACCCAGGCCGTCACGAACACCATCAGCACCCTGATCATCGTCGAGGTCAGCGTCACCGGCGCGGGTCTCGTCGCCGCCGGCATCGCGGGCTCCGTGCTCGTCAGTGTCGCCCTGCGCCCGCTGCGCCGGGTCGCCTCCACCGCGACCCGGGTCTCCGAACTCCCGCTGCACACCGGCGAAGTGACCCTCTACGAACGGGTCCCCGACGCCGAGGCCGATCCGCGCACGGAGGTCGGCCAGGTCGGCGCCGCGCTGAACCGCATGCTCGACCACATCCACGGCGCCCTGCACGCGCGGCAGCAGAGCGAGATGCGCGTACGGCAGTTCGTCGCCGACGCGAGTCACGAGCTGCGTACACCGCTCGCCTCCATCCGCGGTTACGCCGAGCTGACCAGACGTGGCAGAGAGGAGACCGGGCCCGACACCCGGCACGCGCTCGGCCGGATCGAATCCGAAGCCGGCCGCATGACCCTCCTCGTGGAGGACCTGCTCCTGCTCGCCCGGCTCGACGCCGGACGGCCGCTCCAGTACGAGAACACCGACCTCGTCCCCCTCGTCATCGACGCCGTCAGCGACGCGCGGGCGGCCGACCGCGAGCACAGCTGGCGGCTCGAACTGCCGGACGAACCCGCCCTGGTGTCGGCGGACGCCGCCCGCCTCCAGCAGGTTCTGGTCAACCTGTTCGCAAACGCACGGACGCACACCCCACCTGGTACGACCGTCACCGCGCGGGTGCACCGGCACGGGCCGTGGCTGTGCGTGGACGTCCAGGACGACGGGCCCGGCATCCCCCAGGAGCTGCTGCCCCGGGTCTTCGAACGCTTCGCCCGCGGCGACTCCTCGCGGTCCCGCGCCTCCGGTTCGACCGGTCTGGGCCTTGCCATCGTGCAGGCCGTTGCGGCCGCCCACGGGGGTGCCGTGACCGTCGACAGCCTCCCCGGCCGGACGGTGTTCACCGTGCATCTGCCCGCGCTGGCCGTCGAAACAAATTCGCAAACGTACTCACAGGCACAGCACAGTGCCACCACATGGGCGTAACAGGGCAGTTGACGAATGTCATTGCCATGCGAACCGACCCTTCTCCCGGCACCCTGCCGGCGCGGGAACACCTCCCTGCCGGAAATGCCGGTACGCCTGTCCTGGACGTAGTGATCCCCGTCTACAACGAGGAGAAGGACCTCCAGCCGTGTGTGATGCGCCTGCACGATCACCTCGCGCGGACCTTCCCGTACGCCTTCCGCATCACGATCGCGGACAACGCCTCCACGGACACCACCCCGCTGGTGGCCGCCCGGCTGGACGCGGAGATCCCGGAGGTCCGGTCCTTCCGGCTGGAGCAGAAGGGCCGCGGCCGGGCGCTGCGGACCGTCTGGTCCGCCTCGGACGCACCGATCCTCGCGTACATGGACGTCGACCTGTCCACCGACCTCAACGCACTGCTGCCGCTGGTGGCGCCGCTGATCTCGGGCCACTCGGATCTGGCGATCGGCTCCCGGCTGTCCCGCTCGTCGCGGGTGGTGCGCGGCGCCAAGCGGGAGTTCATCAGCCGCACCTACAACCTGATCCTGCGCGGTTCGCTGCAGGCCCGTTTCTCCGACGCGCAGTGCGGCTTCAAGGCGATCCGGCGTGATGTCGCCCAGGCGCTGCTGCCGCTGGTCGAGGACACCGGCTGGTTCTTCGACACCGAGATGCTGGTGGTGGCGGAGCGGGCCGGGCTGCGCATCCACGAGGTCCCCGTCGACTGGGTAGACGACCCGGACTCGACGGTGCACATCGTGAAGACCGCGACGGACGACCTCAAGGGCGTGTGGCGGGTGGGCCGGGCCCTCGCCACCGGTTCGCTGCCCCTCGACCGGCTCGCCCGGCCCTTCGGGGACGACCCGCGCGACCGCGAGCTGACCGACGTACCGCGTGGGCTCGCCCGCCAGCTGGTCGGCTTCTGTGTGGTGGGCGTCCTGTCCACGCTGTTCTACCTGCTGCTCTACTCGGGCTTCCGCATCGTGTCGGGGCCGCAGATCGCCAACGCGCTCGCCCTGCTCGTCTCGGCGGTGGCCAACACCTCGGCCAACCGGCGGCTGACCTTCGGTGTCCGCGGCCGTGACCGCGCGGTCCGCCATCAGGCACAGGGCCTGGTCGTGTTCGGCATCGGACTCGCGCTCACCAGCGGCTCGCTCGCCGCCCTGAACGCCGCGACGTCCAACCCCTCGCACTCCACGGAACTGGCGGTGCTCATCGCCGCCAACCTCGCGGCGACGGTGCTGCGGTTCCTGCTCTTCCGTGCCTGGGTCTTCCCGGACCGGACCGACGAGACGGCCTCCAAGGTCGTGGCGTCGCACAGCCCGGACTCGCCCGCGTACTCCAACGGGGCGCACCCGCTCGGCGCCGCGCCGGGGTCCCACCGGCCGACGGCGCAGCACGTTCCGTACGAGACCACAGACTTCCGCGTCGTCGATGCCGCGGACCGCCCCCGGGGCGACGCGACCGTGCAACTGCAGCCGGTGCGCCCGCACGATCACGATCCGAGGAACACCCGATGACCCTTGACTCCGACACGACCTACGAGGGGGGCGCAGGCCCCTCCGGGGGACCGCCCCCGACGGCGGCCCAGGAACCGGCCGTGCCCACCGCGGCCCCCCGCTCCGGTGAGCCGAAGCAGCCCTTCCTGCACCGTGCCTGGCGCGGCCGTCCCGAGGACCCGCGCTGGGCGCGCCCGGCCCTCCTCGGTCTGCTCGTCGCCACCGGTCTGCTCTACCTGTACAACCTGAGCGCCTCCGGATACGCCAACTCCTTCTACTCGGCGGCGGTCCAGGCCGGCAGCCAGAGCTGGAAGGCCATGTTCTTCGGCTCGCTCGACGCGAGCAACGCGATCACCGTCGACAAGCCCCCGGCCGCACTGTGGCCGATGGACCTGTCGGTGAAGATCTTCGGCGTCAACTCGTGGGCGATCCTCGTCCCCGAGGTGCTGATGGGCGTCGCCACGGTCGGCGTGCTCTACGCGGCCCTGCGGCGTCGCTTCAGCCCGGCGGCCGGTCTGATCGCGGGCGCGGTGCTGGCGCTCACCCCCGTCGCCGCGCTGATGTTCCGCTTCAACAACCCGGACGCGCTGCTCGCGCTGCTGATGACCGTCACGGTCTACTGCGTGATCCGCGCCCTGGAGGACGGCCGCACCAAGTGGCTGGTCTGGGCGGGTGTCGCGGTCGGCTTCGCCTTCCTGACGAAGACCCTGCAGGCCTTCCTGATCCTGCCGCCGCTGGCGATCCTGTACGCGGTGTGCGCGCCGGTGAAGCTGAAGAAGCGCTTCGGTCAACTCGCCCTCGCCACCGGCGCGATGGTCGTCGCGGGCGGCTGGTGGGTGGCCATCGTCGAACTGTGGCCCGCCTCCTCCCGCCCGTACATCGGCGGCTCGCAGAACAACTCCTTCCTGGAGCTGACCTTCGGCTACAACGGCCTCGGCCGGATCAACGGCGACGAGGCCGGCAGCGTCGGCGGAGGCGGCGGGGCCGGCGGCACCGGGCGGTGGGGTGCCACCGGCTGGGACCGCATGTTCAACGACGAGGTCGGCAGCCAGGTCTCGTGGCTGCTGCCGGCCGCGCTGGTCCTGCTGGTCGCGGCCCTCTGGCTGACCCGCAAGGCCAAGCGGACCGACCTGACCCGCAGTTCGTTCCTCGCCTGGGGCGGCTCGCTGCTGATCACTGTGCTGGTCTTCAGCTACATGGCCGGCATCTTCCACCAGTACTACACGATCGCGCTGGCCCCCTACATTGCGGCGCTGGTCGGCATGGGCGCCACGGCGCTGTGGGCGGAGCGGTCGAAGATCTGGGCCGCCCTGGCCCTGGCGGCCACCGCGGCCGCGACGGCGGCCTGGGGCTATGTGCTCCTCAACCGCACTCCCGACTACCTGCCCTGGCTCAAGTGGCTGGTGCTCATCGGTGGTCTGGCCGGCGCGCTCGGCCTGATCTTCGTGGCCAGGCTGGGCCGGCAACTCGCCATCGCGGCGGCCGGGTTGAGCTTTGTGGCGGCGATCGCCGGTCCGACCGCGTTCACGCTCAGCACGGTGGCCACCGGGCACACCGGTTCCATCGTGACGGCCGGTCCCGCCGGTGCGAGCCGGATGGGCGGTATGGGCGGCGGCGGTGGCGGTGGCGGTGCGCGCGGTGGCGGCGGCTTCCCCGGCGGCGGCCAGAACCGGCAGGGCGGCACGGGTCAGCCGCCGGCCGGCGGGTTCCCGGGCGGCGGTCAGAACCCGCAGGGCAACGCCCAGGGTGCGCCGCAGGGCGGTATGGGCGGCCGGATGGGCGGCGAAGGCGGGATGGCCGGCGGCGGTGCCGCGGGCCTGCTCAAGGGCGCAACCGTCAGCTCCGAAGCCAAGCAGCTGCTGGAGAAGAACGCGGGTGACTACACCTGGGCGGCCGCCGCTATCGGCGCCCAGAACTCCGCGAGCTACCAACTGGCCACCGGGGACCCGGTGATGGCGATCGGCGGCTTCAACGGCACCGACCCGTCGCCGACGCTCGCCCAGTTCAAGCAGTACGTGGAGGACGGAAAGATCCACTACTTCATCTCGGGCGGCGGTATGGGCGGTGGCGGCACCTCCGGCACCTCCGGCCAGATCACCACGTGGGTGGAGGCCAACTACAAGAAGGTGACGGTCGGTACCGCGACCTTCTACGACCTGACGCAGCCGACGAGCTGACGCGGGACTCACCGAAGAGCGGTGGCCCGGAGCAATCTCGCTCCGGGCCACCGCTCTTCGCGTGCCGCGCCGCGGGGTTGCCGCTCCTCGCGCGCTCGCCGCAAGGGGCACCAACCCGCTTCGGCCGACCCGCCGGGCCACCGCTCGCTTCGGCCGACCCGCCGGGCCACCGCTCGCTTCGGCCGACCCGCCGGGACGCCGCCCGCTCCTGTCCGTTCCGTGCGCGCGAATTCACCTTGTACGGCGTATGGCAAGTGTTCTACGGTGTACATCAACCACTTCCCGTACACCGTAGAAGGGCTCCGTATGCCGGCACCGACAGCCGCCGAGACGGCCGCGACCCCGCAGGGGCACCCGCAGCGCTGGCTGATCCTCGGCGTCATCTGCCTCGCGCAGCTCACCGTGCTGCTCGACAACACCGTTCTGAACGTCGCGATCCCCTCCCTCACCCGGGAGCTGGACGCGGCCACCTCCGACATCCAGTGGATGATCAACGCGTATTCGCTGGTGCAGTCGGGGCTGCTGCTCACCGCGGGCAGCGCAGCCGACCGCTACGGCCGCAAGAAGATGCTGATCGCCGGCCTCGCACTGTTCGGCGTCGGCTCCCTGGCGGCCGGACTCGCCGACTCCACCGGCCAGTTGATCGCCGCCCGGGCCGGGATGGGCATCGGCGGCGCACTGCTGCTCACCACCACCCTCGCCGTCGCGATGCAGATCTTCGCGCCCCAGGAGCAGCCGAAGGCCATCGGCATCTGGAGCGCCGTCAACGCGCTCGGCTTCGCGATCGGCCCGCTGATCGGCGGCTTCATGCTGGGCCACTTCTGGTGGGGCGCGATCTTCCTGATCAATCTGCCGGTGGCGGCACTGGGCCTCGCCGCGGTCGTCGCCCTCGTACCGGAGTCGAAGAATCCGCGGGGGGACCGCCCGGACCTCCTCGGCGCGCTGCTGTCCACCATCGGCATGGCCTCGCTCGTGTACGCGATCATCTCGGGTCCCGAGCACGGCTGGACGTCCGTCCGGGTGCTCACCCCGGCGACGGTGGCCGTGCTGGTGCTGGCCCTCTTCGCGTACTGGGAGAGCCGGATCCCGTATCCCATGCTCGACCTGCACTTCTTCCGTGACCGCCGCTTCACCGGAGCCGTCGCGGGAGCCGTCCTGATCACCTTCGGCATGGGCGGCGCGCTCTTCCTGCTCACCCAGCACCTCCAGTTCGTCCTGGGATACGGACCGCTGGAGGCCGGACTGCGCACGGCACCCCTCGCCCTCTCGGTCGTCGCGCTGAACTTCACCGGTCTGTCGGCCAGGTGGACGGCGAAACTCGGGACGCCGGTCTCCATCGCCCTCGGCATGGTGCTGATGTCGGGCGGCCTGGTGTCCATCGCGACGCTCGCCGCGCAGGGCTACACCGGCACCCTCCTCGGGCTGCTGCTGATCGGTGCGGGCTGCGCGGTCGCCAACCCCGCCATGGCGCACGCCATCATGAGCGCGATCCCGCCGGCCAAGGCGGGCGTGGGCGCGGGCATCAACGGCACGCTCGCCGAGTTCGGCAACGGCCTGGGCGTGGCGGTGCTGGGCGCCGTCCTCAACTCCCGCTTCGCCGCGCTGATCCCGATGGCGGCGGCCTCGTTGCCGGCGGCGCTCGCGTCGGCGGACTCGGCGCGGGAGCGGGAGCGGATCACCGACGCGTTCTCGTCGGGGCTGGAGACGAGTCAGCTCGTGGGCGCGCTGGCGGTGCTTCTGGGCGGACTGCTGGCGGCGGAGTTGCTACGGCGGGCCGAGAGGGCAGACTCCGCGGTGACGGCATCCGCGTAACGCCCGCATAGCATCAAGGTGGGCGGACCGGAGAATTCCGGCCCGCCCACCGCCAGGTACCCGAACCACGTCAAGTACCGCAGTCCGAGTTGCGAGAGAGGTGCGCCATGGTGAGGGCAGCCGACCGGGCCCAGGGTCCGGCGCGGGTCAGCGTCTGGTTGGAGGGCAAGGCTCCGCGGCGCGGTACGGCGCGCAGTGGCGGCCAGCCGTCAGGGCTCGACCGGGACCGCATCACCGAGGTCACCGTGCGGCTGCTCGACGCGGAGGGGCTGGCCAAGTTCTCCATGCGCCGGCTCGCCGCCGAGCTGAACGTCACCGCGATGTCCGTCTACTGGTACGTCGACACCAAGGACGACCTCCTCGAACTCGCCCTGGACGCGGTCTTCGGCGAACTCTCCCTGCCCGAAGCGGAGTCCGGCGAGGACTGGCGCGACCAGCTGCGCGCCGTCGCCACCGGTTACCGGGCCCTGCTGGTCCGCCACCCCTGGGTGTCACCGCTCAGCGGCAGCTTCCTGAACATCGGACCGCACTCCATGGCCCTCTCGCTCTGTGTGCAGCAGGTGATCCGCAACACCGGCCTGCCCCCGCACGGCCAGATGGGCGCGCTCTCGGCGGTCTTCCAGTTCGTGTACGGCTTCGGCACGATCGAGGGCCACTTCATCCAGCGGTGCGCCTCGGCCGGCATGAGCCAGGACGACTACTTCCGCCAGGCCATGAGCACGATCAGCGAGCAGCCCCAGTTCGCCGTCCACGTCGAGAGCGCCGCGGACCTGATGGAGGCCCGCGGCGGCGACACGGTCGAGGAAATGCGGGAACGCGACTTCACCTTCGCCCTGGACACGCTGATCGCAGGAATCGAGACGATGGTCCAACGCGGCAGCTGATGCCAGATGCGGCCCGCACCCCCCAGCCGTCAGACGGGGCCCGCCCCGGACTAGCCCTCAGACGCGGCCCGTGCCGGAAAGCCCCCCGTGGCCACGGGCCCCCACCGCTCGGGGGTGACCCGGATGATCGACTTGCCCTGCTTGACCATCGCCGCCCGGTACTCGTCCCAGTCCGGATGCTCACCCGCGATGTTGCGGTAGTACTCGACGAGCGCCTCGACGGAGTCGGGCGAGTCGATGACCTCGGCGGTGCCGTCGACCTGGACCCAGGGCCCGTCCCACTCGTCGCTCAGCACGAGCAGACTGACCCGCTCGTCCCGCTTGGCGTTCCGCGTCTTGGCGCGCTCCGGATACGTGGAGACGACGATGCGCCCCGAGTCGTCGACCCCGCAGGTCAGCGGTGAGCCCTGCGGCCCGCCGTCGGCCCGGCGGGTCAGCAGGATGGCGCGGTGCCGGGGCCGTACGAAGTCCAGCAACTCGTCCAGGGACACGGAGGTGTTCGTCGCGATGTTGGGTGCCATGACGCAAGCCTAGAGGGCGTCGCCGACCCGGGGCTGATCCCCACGCCACCCCTAGGACGACACGGCCTCCGCCAGGTCGTCGTACACGGCGACATCCCGCCGCAGTCCGGTCAGGTTCAGGACGCGGCCGGCCATGCCCTCCGGGTCCACCGCCACGCGCAGCTCCGTGCGGGGCGGGTGGTGCACACGGTGCCGCACCTGGTCGAGGAGGCGGACGCCCTGGGAGTCCATGAACCGGGTCCCGGTGAGGTCCAGGACGAGCACCCGCAGCCGGCCCGTCCGAGCGTGCACGAGGTCCATCGTCTCGGCGTACAGCAGG
This sequence comes from Streptomyces sp. NPDC058371, assembly GCF_042723265.1. Classification (NCBI taxonomy): domain Bacteria; kingdom Bacillati; phylum Actinomycetota; class Actinomycetes; order Kitasatosporales; family Streptomycetaceae; genus Streptomyces; species Streptomyces sp. NPDC058371. The sequence continues at coordinate 106,756 of NZ_JBHXJC010000016.1, forward strand.
TCGGCGTTGGAGATGTCGATTTCCGCGGGCAGCGTGAGGAGAGTGCAGTTCGGCAGGTCACGTGGGTTCGGGGAGAAGGTCATGGCAACTCACCTGGCAGACGTGTGTCCGGATCCGATGAGGCCGCTTCCTGACCTGTCCGGCCATTCCATCACGGGCGCGCCCGAGTTCGGAAGCTCGTCCGCCGGGCCGCAACCTCACCCCATCGGAGCAGCTAAAGTGCTGTTCGTCCTGTGCTCGCAGTCGGGAATGTGCTGCGGAGCTCTCCTGCGCATGGCCATGGGTCTGTCGTCACGCCGACGACGGGGTCCGGGGCCATGCATGCCGAAGAGGTTCGTGGTGGCTTCGTCCGATTTTCCTGAAGTACCCCATTTCCCCATGGGTTTTGAGCTGGCCGAGGCTCTGACGGTGGCCGCTCAGCAGCTGCACGAGACGTCGACGGCCAACGGCGCCCTGCGGGCGGCGGCACGGCTGGCCGTGCACGTCCTGCCCGGTGCCGAGCACGCCGGTATCTCCGTCATCGAGAAGACCCACCGCCAGACCCTCGCCTGGACCGACGAGGTCGTACGGTCCGCCGACGCCCTGAACGCGGGCCGGGAACACCACCTGTACTGGAGCCGGCTGTGGACCGCGCCGGTCGCCCGGATCGACGACAGCGCGGCCTACGACAGCGGTGAACTCTCCTTCTCCGGCCTGGGCCTGCGCTCGGTGCTCTCGCTCCGGCTGCGCGCGGACCGCCGCCGGCTCACCGTGCTCACCGCTTACGCGCGCAAGCCGCGGGCCTTCGACGAGTCGGCCACCCGGGTCGGCCGGCTGTTCACCGCGCACGTCAGCATCGCGCTGGAGTCGGTGACCGCGCGCGAACAGCTCACCGAGGCCATGCGCACCCGGGACCTGATCGGGCAGGCGACGGGCATCCTCATGGAACGCCTGGGCATCGATGCCGGCGCGGCCTTCGACAGCCTGGTGCGCACCTCTCAGCGGGAGAACGTCAAACTGCGCGACCTGGCCCGCCGGCTCGTGGACACCATGCGCCACGAGTGAGCGGACACCCTGCACGACGAGTGAGCGGGCGTCGGCGGGATACCCGGATCTCCATGAGACCTCCAGCGGATCCGCTCGAGTCACCCCGGGCCGTCGCCCCCGACACCCGTACGGCAGCCGCCCCGCTGCACCAGGCGCTGGCCGGGAGCGGCGGCCTCGACACGCTGCTGCGGGACCTCACCGAGCGGGCGGTGCTCGCGGTGGAGGGGGCGGCGGCCTGCAGCATCACCGTGCGGCGCGACGGACGGCTGCTGACGCTGGCGGGCACCGACGGTCTGCCCAGCGGACTCGACCAGCGGCAGTACGAGAACGGCGACGGGCCCTGTGTCCGGGCGGCGGCGCTGGAGTCCGAGCAGCACGCCCCCGACCTGTCCGAGGAGACCCGCTGGCCCTCGTACACCGCGTACGCGCTCTCGCAGGGCATCCGTTCGGTGCTGGCCGTCCCGCTCACGGTCGACGGGGAGACGGATGCCGCGCTCAATCTCTACGCCGTGACCGAGGACGCCTTCCACGACCGGCGCGACACCGCCCGGGCGTTCGCGGCGCGTGCCTCGGAGGCGATCAACGCGGCGCTGCGGATCGAGCGCGAACGGGCGTCGGCGGGGGACGTCCGCACCGCGCTCCTCTCGCGCAGCGTGATCGACCAGGCGATCGGCATCCTGATGGCCAAGGAGCGCTGCGACGCGCGGGCGGCACTCGACAGGCTGCGCCGCGCCTCGCAGGACTCCAACGTCAAGCTCCGGGACCTGTGCGGCGATCTGGTGGCCCGGGTGACGGGCGCGACCGCGGCCCGCGACGGCAGGACGCCCAGGCCCTAGCGGCCGGTCCGCGTGGTCGGGCGGACGGGCGGCCAGGGCCCCGGCGACCGGTCCGCGGGTCAGACGGACGGCAGCGACTCCCCCTGCACCGCCTGGATGTCCAGCTCCACGCGCAGGGTCGTGCCGATGGCCGAGATGCCCGCCTGGAGCACCTGGTTGTAGTTCATCGCGAAGTCCTCGCGCCGGAGTTCGGCGGTGGCGCGGAAGGCGGCACGCGTGCCGCCCCACGGGTCGGCGCCGGTGCCCAGGTAGGCGAGGTCCAGATCGACCGGCCGGACGACACCGTGCATGGTCAGTTCGCCGTGCACCGTCCAGCGGTCCGACCCGGCGAGGGTCAGGCCCGTCGAGTGATAGGTGATCTCCGGGTACGTCGCCACGTCCAGGAAGTCCGGCGACTTGAGGTGTCCGTCGCGCATCCCGTTGCCGGTGTCGATGGACGCCGCGGAGATCACCGCCTCCACCCGGGACTTGGCCACCTCGTCCGGTGCGATCTCGATCCGTCCGGCGAACTCGGTGAACCGGCCGTGCACGCTGGAGATCCCCAGGTGCTGGGCGACCGCGCTCACGGAGGAGTGCACCGGGTCGATGGTCCAGGGACCCGGCGGCGGCAGCTCGGTGCCGCCCTGCCGGGTGAGGACCACGTTGCCGACCTCGGCCCGCCCGCTCGCCGTGACGATCGCGCTGGACGCCGCGGGCGCGTACCCGACCGCGGTGACGATCACGGTGTAGGCGCCGGGCGCCAGCGCGGTCGTGTCGCGCACGGCCCCCTCGCTGTCGGCCTCGGCCCGCAGCACCTGCGTGCCCGTCATGTCGGTCACCGTGACGACCGCGTGCGACACGGCCCAGCCGTCCCGCGTACGGATCCGTGCGGTCAGTCCCATCCCGTTTTCTCCTTGCAAGCCGGTTGCCGACTCCGCCGGGGCGGTGTCGGCGGAAAAAGAGCCGGCCCGTGGGGGCGCACCTCCGCTCGGAGCGCGTCCCCACGGGCCGGGGTCCGAACTACTCGCCGGGGTGGGCGAGTTCGATGTCGTGGCCGTCGGCGCCGCGGCCGTCGACCGTCAGCGAGGTGGCCACCGGCGGGTAGCCCGTCGCGATGACGGTGTACTCGCCGCTGTCCAGGTCGGTGAAGGCGTACGCGCCGTCCGACCCGGTCCGGGCCGTGCCGACCACGTTGCCGGCCGCGTCGACCAGCGTGACCCGCGCGTCGCCGAGCGGGCCGCCCGGTGCCCGTACGACACCCTGGACCTGGGCGCCCGAGCTGAGCTCGACCTCGACCCGGGTGACGCCGGTGCCGCCGACCTCGACGGGCAGTGCCATCGGCCGGTGCCCGGCCGCGTTCACCGCGACGGTCACGGAGCCGGGGACCAGCTCGGCGAAGGTGAACTCGCCCTGCGCACCGGTGGTTCCGGTGGCCAGCACATCGCCGCGCACGTCGGTCACGATGACCATGGCGTCCTTGACCGGGGCGCCGGTCTCGGCGGCGCGAACGACACCGTTCAGCCCGCTCGTGCCGCTCAGCAGGATGTCGTAGGCGAGCGGCTCGCCGTTCACGACGATTGTCGAGGCCTGCGGCTGGAAGCCGTCGGCGGAGGCGATCAGGACGTACGAGCCCGCGCCCGGCGCGTCCACCGCGTAGGCGCCGTCGGCCTGCGCGACCGACCGGCCCAACTGCCGTCCCGCGAGCGAGATCAGCGTGACCGCGGCCCGCGGTACGGGCGCGCTCTCGGCACCGCGGACATGGCCGCGTACCGCGATTCCACCGGACATCGGTGCGGTCTCCCTCTCCACAGTGGCGACGGCCGCACGTGGCTGCGTGCCGTCGGGGCCGGACTCGGCACCCGTCTCGGAGACGGCCCAGCTGGGGACCTTCTCCTCGGCGACCGGGGCGGCGACCGGGGCGGCGGCCGGGGCGGCGGCGGCCGGGGCCGCGGCCTCGGCGTTTGCCTCGGCGGCCTGCGCCAGGCCGCCCGAGGTCCGCAGCGGGACCTCCTTGATGAAGATCGTCACCAGGAAGGCGAGCAGCGCCAGCGGTGCGGCGATCAGGAACACGTCCGCGATGCCGTGGCCGTACGCGCTCTCCATCACGGTGCGCAGCGGCGCGGGCAGCGTGTCCATGTCGGGGATGGAGCTGCTGGAGCTCGAACTCGCCGCCGCGGCCGCGTACTTGGGGTCGAGGTGGACGAGCCCGTCCTTGGCGTAGTCGGTGATCCGGTTGGCCATGACCGCGCCGAGCGCGGAGACGCCGACGGCACCGCCGAGGGACCGGAAGAAGGTCACCGTGGAGCTGGCCGAGCCGAGGTCGGCCGGGGCCACCTGGTTCTGCGTGCACAGCACCAGGTTCTGCATCATCATGCCGATGCCGAGGCCCATCAGCGCCATGAAGATCGCGATGTGCCAGTACGGGGTGTCGTAGCGGATGGTGCCGAGCAGACCCAGACCCGCGCTCACCAGGACACCGCCGGCGAGCAGCCATGCCTTCCAGCGGCCGGTCTTGGTGATGACCTGGCCGGAGACCGTCGAGGAGAGGAACAGACCGGCGATCATCGGGATGGTCATCACGCCCGACATCGTCGGGGACTTGTCGCGGGCCAGCTGGAAGTACTGGCTGAAGAAGACCGTGCCGGTGAACATCGCGACACCCACGAAGAGCGAGGCGAGCGACGACAGGGTGATGGTCCGGTTGCGGAACAGCCGCAGCGGGATGATCGGTTCGCGGGCCTTGGACTCGACGAGGATGAAGAGCAGACCGAGGACGACGGATCCGCCGACCATCGCGTACGTCTGCCACGAGACCCAGTCGTACTTGTCACCGGCGAAGGTGACCCAGACCAGCAGCAGCGAGACGGCGGCGGAGATGAAGAACGCGCCGCCCCAGTCGACCTTCACGTCCCGCTTCACGACGGGCAGGTGCAGGGTCTTCTGCAGCACGATCAGGGCGATCACCGCGAACGGCACACCGACGTAGAAGCACCAGCGCCAGCCGAGCCACGAGGTGTCGGTGATGACACCGCCGAGCAGCGGGCCGCCGACGGTCGCGACGGCGAAGGTCGCGCCGAGGTAGCCGGAGTAACGGCCGCGCTCCCGCGGGGAGATCATCGCCGCCATGACGATCTGTGCCAGGGCGGAGAGACCGCCGACGCCGATGCCCTGGACGACCCGGACGGCGATCAGCATGCCCGAGTTCTGCGAGAGACCCGCGACCACAGAGCCCAGAACGTAGATGATCAGGGCTATCTGGACGAGAGCCTTCTTGCTGTACAGGTCGGAGAGCTTGCCCCACAGGGGCGTGCTCGCGGTCATGGCCAGCAGCGAGGCGGTGACGACCCAGGTGTAGGCGGACTGGCCGCCGCCCAGGTCGCCGATGATCTCGGGGAGTGCGTTGGTGACGATCGTCGACGACAGGATCGCGACGAACATGCCGAGCAGAAGCCCGGAGAGGGCTTCCATGATCTGCCGGTGCGTCATCGGAGCGCTGCCGCCGGAGGTCCCACCCCCGTGCTTGGCGTGAGCCCGCACACCGGCTGGTGTGGTCGTTGCCATGGGCTTCCTTTTCTTACGTGCTTGATGCGGGTGTACGGGTGGTCAGTTCTGTCGCGTACGAGTGCGGGGGCGCGGGCCGCTGCGGTGCGGAACGGCAGTCGCCGAAGCTCTCCCGCAGCCGGGCCATGAGCTCGATGAGCAGGCCGACCTCGTCGTCGGACCAGTGGCTCAGCCGGTCGGCCAGGAGCCGCGACGTGCGCAGGGAGAGCTCGTCCAGCTGGTCCTGCCCCGCGGCGGTGAGCCGCAGGATGCGGGAGCGCTTGTCGGCGGGGTCGGGGGACCGTTCGATCCAGTCCCGGGCCGCGACGTGCGCCACATGGCGGCTGGTCACCGACATGTCCACGGACAGCAGCTCGGCGAGCCGGCTCATCCGCATGTCGCCGTGCTGTCCGAGGAGCGTCAGTACGGCGGCGGCTCCCGCCGGGCAGTCCTGCGGCAGGATCCGCCCCATGTCCCTCTTCACGGCACCGATGGCACTGAGCTGACGAGCCAGTTCCTCGTACTGCGCCTGCCCGGCCATCCACCCTCCCGTATTCGTTGCTTTGGGCAACCATAAAATCAGTTGGTTGCCACAGGCAAACTAAGAAGCGAATGAGAGCCCTAAAAACTTGGCAAAGGCAAGCATTGGCAAACGTAAACCCGCAGGTGGGGTGGGGCGATGGCGCCCGGGGAGGGTCCGGGGGCCCGCTCGGCGAGCGGGGCGGCCGTCCATGGGCCTGCCCGACGCCGGGCGGCGAGGCCGTTCGGGGCGGACGGAGGCGCGGGAGCGGAGCCCCGCACTTGGGCAACCGTCATGCGTTCGCTAGGGTCCTGCCCCATGGCAAACACCCAGGGCCCCGAGGGCAACTACGACCCCGCGGGTAGCACCCAGATGTTCCGAGCGTTCGTCGACGAGGCGCCTCAGGGCCGGCAGCAGCAGGCCGCCGCCCCCGCCGGGCCCCGCGTCGGCCTGATCATCGGCGTCGTAGTCGCCCTGGCGGTCGTGGCCGCCGTGGCCTGGCTCGCACTCTCGTAAGAGGGCGTCGGCCAGGCGGCGCGGGCTACTTCCACTGGACGGACACGTCCCGCGTCTCGATGTGCATGCCCAGCGGCACCCGCCACGCGTCGACGCACACCGTCCAGGTCCTGTCCTTCGTGGCGCCGGCGGCGATCGGCGCGGGCAGGTCCTCGGTGGACTCGATCGTCGCCCAGTCGATCCCGAGCGCCCCGATGATGTGCGTCCCGAAGGTCACCCTGCCCGAACGCACCGCCGTACCGCCGGTGTTGCGGAACGAGACGGTGACCTCCTCGCACCACCGCTTGTCGGTGGCGGCCCGCTCGGGCTCGCCCACGCTCAGTGCGGCGGGGCCGGCCGAGGGGTGCGCCGGGGCGCCGGTCGCCGTACCGCCGCCGGAACCTCCGCTCGTACCACCGGAGTTGCCGCTCCCGGCGGAGGGCGACCGGGTGGCCGACGCACCGCCGCTCGTGGCGTCTCCGCCGTCCCCGCCCCCGTCGGCTGCGGCGCCTCCGGACGTCGCCCCCGAGCCTGACGCCAGGCCTGCGCCGGGTCCCGGGGTCGGCTCCCGCGACCCCGAACTCCCGCTCCTGGAAGCCTTCTTGGTGGCGGACGCGCCGGCGGAGCCGCCCCCGTCCAGCGGTGCCAGCGAGACATCTCCGGTCGGGGCCACCACCGCTCCGGACGCCCGGGGCGTGCCCCCGGCGGCGCCGACCGCGACATAGCCGCCCCCGCCGCCACCGCTTCCGCACGCGGCCAGCGCGGTACCCAGACAGACGACGGCCGCCGAGGCACCCAGCAGGGCACCCCGGCGACCATGTACCAACCGTCGACGCATCGCGCCAGTGTGGCTGACGATCCGTCAATTATGAACCCTCAGTCGGAGATGAGGCCTTCCCGCAGCTGGGCGAGGGTTCGGGTGAGCAGCCGGGAGACGTGCATCTGCGAGATGCCGACCTCCTCGCCGATCTGCGACTGGGTCATGTTCGCGAAGAAGCGCAGCATGATGATGCGGCGCTCGCGGGGCGGGAGCTTGGCCAGCAGCGGCTTGAGCGACTCGCGGTACTCGACGCCCTCCAGGGACGGGTCCTCGTAGCCGAGGCGGTCCGCGAGGGAGCCCTCACCGCCGTCGTCCTCGGGGGCCGGGGAGTCGAGCGAGGACGCCGTGTACGCGTTGCCGACCGCCAGGCCGTCGACCACGTCCTCCTCGGACACGCCCAGGACCACGGCGAGTTCGGCGACGGTGGGCGAGCGGTCCAGCTTCTGGGAGAGCTCGTCGCTGGCCTTGGTGAGGGCCAGTCGCAGTTCCTGGAGGCGGCGCGGGACGCGGACGGACCACGAGGTGTCGCGGAAGAACCGCTTGATCTCGCCGACGACCGTCGGCATCGCGAACGTCGGGAATTCCACGCCGCGTTCGCAGTCGAAGCGGTCGATCGCCTTGATCAGGCCGATGGTGCCGACCTGGACGATGTCCTCCATCGGCTCGTTGCGGGAGCGGAAGCGGGCGGCCGCGTACCGGACGAGCGGGAGGTTCAGCTCGATGAGGGTGTCGCGTACGTAGCCGCGCTCCGGGCTGTTCTCGTCCAGTGCGGCGAGCCGCAGGAACAGGGAGCGGGACAGGGTGCGTGTGTCGATGGCTCCCGAGGCCGGGAGGGCCGGGACGGCTTCCTGGTCCGGGAGAGCCGGGACGTTGTGAAGCGCGTCGGGCGCGGATTCGCTCTTCGTGAGCGTGAGCACCTTCGAGCTGCCCTGGTCTGCGGACATGCCACCCCCTTTGGGTCGCGGACGGTCGCGGCGGACGCTCCCGTCGGAGGAACGCAGCCTCCACCTGAATACCGGAGGCGGGGCCGCGGCAAACGCGCTTCCGAGAGAATGTCACATGTCGGCAACACGCTGTAGTGACATGTCGACATGGAGCAGCCTAATCGGCCCTGGAAAAAGGGGGTCTGACGGTTTTTCAGCGCTGAACTGTCGGAAAAGTAGCCACTGAGCGATTAGCTCTCATCGGTTACGCCTCGATCCTGTTTGCGGATCGAAGACGCGCGAAGCTTCGGGCGAGCAGCCTTGACACATGCATCTGGGAGACACCCAGTTCGGCGCTGATCTGCGACTGCGTCAGGTTGCTGTAGTAGCGCAGCAGCAGGATCCGCTGCTCGCGCTCGGGCAGCTGTACGAGCAGATGCCGTACGAGGTCGCGGTGTTCGACCCCGTCGAGCGCGGGGTCCTCGTAGCCGAGCCGGTCGAGCAGGCCCGGCAGCCCGTCGCCCTCCTGGGCGGCCTCCAGGGAGGTCGCGTGATAGGAGCGGCCCGCCTCGATGCAGGACAGCACGTCCTCCTCGGTGATGCGCAGCCGCTCGGCGATCTCGGCGGTGGTGGGGGAGCGTCCGAAGGCGGTGGTCAGATCCTCGGTCGCGCCGTTCACCTGCACCCACAGCTCGTGGAGCCGGCGCGGGACGTGGACCGTACGGACGTTGTCGCGGAAGTACCGCTTGATCTCGCCGACGACGGTCGGCATCGCGAAGGTCGGGAACTGCACGCCCCGGTCGGGGTCGAAGCGGTCGATGGCGTTGATCAGGCCGATGGTGCCGACCTGGACCACGTCCTCCATCGGCTCGTTGCGACTGCGGAAGCGGGCGGCCGCGTACCGCACGAGCGGAAGGTTCGCCTCGATGAGCGCACCGCGCACCCGGCCGTGCTCGGGGCTGCCCGGCTCCAGGTTCTTGAGCTGCCCGAAGAGCACCTGGGTGAGCGCCCGGGTGTCGGCGCCCCGACGCTTCTCGGGGGCGGGCGCGGACGGCTGGGCGGGAGTGGACGGGGTCGCGGGGGTGGTCGGCGTCGCGAGCGTGGAGGGCTGGGCCTGGGCGGAGACGGGGGGCTGGACGGAGGCGGAGGGCTGGACGGGGGTGGAGGGCTGTTCCTGGGAGGGCCCCGGCTGGGGCCGGGCCAAGGTCTCGGCCTGCGTCTGAGCCGGGGCTTCCTCCTGGGGTGGCGCAGTACTGGCCGACACGGTCAACGCCACCTCTTCATCCGTCAACGATCCGTCGACGTATCCGTCAACTCATCCGTCAAAAGCGGTCATAGCATCACAAGACATGTGCACTGTGTGCAAGCACCGCATAACACCGTGTTGACGGTCAGTTGGGGCATTTGACGCAAAAGGGCCCTCCGCCGGTTGCGGCGAAGGGCTTCGGAAGAGGGTGGCTGGAGGCTCAGAACGGGTAGTCGGCGATCACCCACGTGGCGAACTCCCGCCACAGGGCGACACCCGCCTGGTGAGCCGGGTGTTCCAGGTACCGCTTCAGCGCATCCGCGTCCTCGACCGCCGAGTTGATCGCGAAGTCGTACGCGATGGGCCGGTCGGTGATGTTCCAGTCGCACTCCCAGAACGTCAGCTCCGGGATCTGTCCGCCGAGCGCGCGGAAGGCCGCGACCCCCTCGACGACGCGCGGGTCGTCGCGCTGGACGCCCTCGTTGAGCTTGAAGAGGACCAGATGGCGGATCACGGGCGCTCCCAGGGGTACACGACGGGCGGCCGCCCAGCTCCGGGGTCTGCTTCCGGGCTCTAGTTCTTGGCTCCGTCGGCGATCCACGTCATGAAGTCGCCGACGGCCTGAGCGGCATTCGAAATGCCCTCGAACCCTATCTGGACGTAGTCCGCGGCCTTGGCCGGGTCCGTGATGATCACATAGAGCGCGAAGACCACGAGTACGTAGACGGCGATCTTCTTCGAATTCACCGCCACCGCGGCCTCCCCTGTGCCTGCTGTGTCCGCTGCGCCCGCGTGGGCCCCCTGTTGCCGGCGGTGAGTGTATCCCGGCCAGGTGTTCGGGCACCCGAAAAAGATCACGTATCCGCCGCCTCCTCACCTCGTCATCAGGGACCAACGGCCCGGCGATCGAGGCCCTTTGCCGGACCGATCGGGCCGGCGCGGGCGGCAGGATGGAAGTGAGCCCGGGCGGATCCGTCAGGAACCCCCGGGCCGGGACGGGCCCGACTGCGTGGTCCGCGTCGCAGCTTCCCCCAGAAGACGGCGCGGACTTGAGGGCCCGGACCTCGTCGGGGGAAGCGGCTGTCCCCCCGTATGCCGCTTCCCCCGACGCCTTGTGGGTGCGAGAAGAGCCCCGGTGCCGAGCGGCGCCGGGGCTCTATGCAGTCGTAGAGCCGGGGCTCGCGTCCGTCGGAGGGCTGGGCTCGCGTCCGTCGGAGGGCCGGGACGCGGTTGCCGTCGTATGGACGGGACGCGGTTGCCGTCGTATGGACGGGAGGCGTTGCCGTCGTATGGACGGGAGGCGTTGCCGTCGTACGGACGGGACGCGTTGCCGTCGTACCGTCCGGGCTTGTCGCCGTCGTACGGTCCGGGCTTGTTGCCGGAGTGCGGTCGGAGCCGGAGCAGCAGGAAGGGCCCGGTTCAAAGAACCGGGCCCTTCTCCAGCGGTAGCGGAGGGATTTGAACCCTCGGTGACTTGCGCCACACTCGCTTTCGAGGCGAGCTCCTTCGGCCGCTCGGACACGCTACCGAGGGAGACTTTACCCCACGGTGGGCCGTGCTCCGAAATCCGTTTCCGCGGGCCTCAGGAGGTCAGCGGGCGCGGAAGAAATCGGTGAGCAGCCGGGCGCTCTCGGCCGCGAGAACACCCTCGATCACCTCGGGCCGGTGGTTCAGACGACGGTCGCGTACGACGTCCCAGAGGGAGCCGGCCGCGCCCGCCTTCTCGTCGCGCGCGCCGTAGACGACCCGGTCCACCCGGGACTGCACGAGCGCGCCCGCGCACATCGTGCAGGGCTCCAGGGTGACGACGAGCGTGCAGCCCGACAGCCGCCAGGCGCCGAGCTCGGCGGCGGCCCGGCGGATCGCGAGGACCTCGGCGTGCGCCGTCGGATCGCCGGTGGCCTCGCGTTCGTTGTGCCCGGCCGCGAGCACCGTCGTACCGTCCGGGGACAGCACGACGGCGCCGACGGGAACATCCCCGCCCCGGACGGCCGACCGGGCCTCGTCCAGGGCGAGTCGCATCGCGCCCCGCCAGCGGTCGCGTACCGGATCCGCCGGGTCCCCCGGATCGGGCTGGGACGTCTCGTCTGTGCTGCTCACCCGGGGAACCTAGCGGACGGGACCGGCGGACGGGGCTGCCGGCGGGGTTGGTGGACGGGGCGACGGACCGAACCGGTGGACCGACCCGGCGGACTCGACTATCGGACCGGACTAGCGGACGGTCTCCAGGACCTCCGCGGCCCCCAGGGCATCGGCGATCGTGTTGAGCGCGTCGCCTTCACCGAGGGCGAGTAGTTCCTTCTCGCTGACGCCCAGGTCGGCCAGGACCTCGCGGTCCCCTACCGGACTGTGCGGCACGGCCTCACCGGAGGTGACGTCCTCGTCCTCGTCCTCGTCGGAGTCCGCTTCGTTGTCGGGTTCACCGTCCTCCGTACCGTCGAGATCGAGGGAGTCCAGGTCCGGGACGTCGTCGTCGGGCTCCCTTCCGAGCAGTTCGTCCGTGAGCAGGATCTCGCCGTACGAGCTGCGGGCTGCGGCTGCGGCGTCCGAGACGTAGATACGAGGGTCCTCCTCGCCGTCCACGCGGACGACACCGAACCACCCGTCCTCCTGCTCGATGAACACGAGAACCGTGTCGTCGTCGACCGAGGCCTCGCGGGCCAGGTCGGTCAGATCCGACAGGGTCTCCACATCGTCGAGCTCTGTGTCGCTCGCTTCCCACCCGTCTTCGGTGCGCGCGAGCAGTGCGGCGAAGTACACCGTGACTCTCCCACTGGTCATAGGTGTGCCGGTTGGGGGTCCCCCCGGCGGAGGCTGTGGGCGGGAGCGCTGCTGCCAGCCCCACCCACTCGGAATCGTGGCAGAAACAGAGCGTTCAGGGGACGTCTTCGGCCTGCTGTGTCTGCCTCTTTTGATCGCTGACAGCGGGATCGTACGCGGCTCACGGCGCCGTATCCGCACGTGACCGCTCCCGGACGGGCCGCGGCTACCAGCGGAAGGTGCGCATGCGCATGGCGTGACGCAGGCGAGCGGCTTTGGCGCGGCGGGGCTGGACTCGCTCGCGCAACTCGCGCGCCTCGGTCAGCTCGCGCAGGAACTGCGCGCGGCGCCTCCTGCGCTCGGCCTCGGTCTCCCGCTGCACCAGGGAGTCGTCGTCCCGCTCCGGCATAGGTACACCACCCCAGATCCGTCCCTCCCACTTTCCCCCTGATGAGGGGTTTGATGCCAGCGCACGGGTGAGCGCGGGGCCGGAGAGTTTGCGGGGGCGCGGCGGGGCGGGGCGACGGTCGGTACGGGCGCGGGCAGCGGGCGCCGGGGAAAGCCCGGTTACTGTTGTGGGCATGCGTCTCCACGTCGTCGACCACCCCCTGGTCGCCCATAAGCTCACCACGCTGCGCGACCGCCGCACCGACTCCCCGACCTTCCGGCGGCTCGCCGACGAGCTGGTCACCCTGCTCGCCTACGAGGCCACGCGGGACGTGCGGACGGAGCAGGTCGACATCGTGACCCCGGTCGCGTCCACCACGGGCGTCAAGCTGTCCCACCCGCGCCCGCTGGTCGTGCCGATCCTGCGGGCCGGGCTCGGCATGCTCGACGGCATGATGCGACTGCTGCCGACCGCCGAGGTGGGCTTCCTGGGCATGGTGCGCGACGAGGAGACGCTCGAGGCGTCCACGTACGCGACCCGCATGCCGGACGACCTCTCCGGGCGCCAGGTGTACGTCCTCGACCCGATGCTGGCCACCGGCGGCACCCTCGTCGCGGCGATCCGTGAGCTCATCAAGCGCGGCGCGGACGATGTGACGGCCGTGGTCCTGCTCGCCGCCCCGGAGGGCGTCGAGATCATGGAGCGCGACCTCGCGGGCACGCCGGTCACCGTCGTCACGGCGTCGGTCGACGAGCGGCTCAACGAGCACGGCTACATCGTCCCGGGACTGGGAGACGCCGGGGACCGCATGTACGGAGCGGCCGAGTAGGCCCTCCTCGCGTCAGCAGGTCTTCTTCGTGGCGGAGGGCGTCGGCTGGGGCTTGGCCAGGACGGCCAGGGCCTTCTCGGCGTCCTCCTTCGTCGTCAGCTCCTTGAAGCCGGCGCCGAGGATGAGGTCGACCTCGGTGGTCTTGTCCCGGCCGTCGGTCTTCACTTCCGCGCCGGAGAGCTGGGTGTTGAGCACCGGCAGCGCGGCCGCGTAGGCGGCCTTCGCGCCGAGCAGTATCCCGGGGCCGTCGACCTTCTTGTCGTACGTGTCCGTCGCGTTGCCCACGTCGCCGATGTGGAAGCCGCGCTTCTTCAGCTCGTCCGCGGTCTCCTTGGCCAGCCCGCTGCGGGGCGTCGCGTTCAGGACGTTGACGGTGATCTGGTCCGGCTTGGGCAGTGATCCGGCCGCCGCGGACTCGGTGGACGTCGTGGCCGACGGGCTCGCCCTGGTCGCGCAGGCGGCCTTCGAACCCGCCGCCGTGGCCTTGTCGCCGCCGCCCGTGAAGACGTCGATGAGCTGCAGGGTTCCCCAGCCGATCAACCCCAGCGCGGCGGTGGACGCGATCACGAGGAACACCAGCCTGCGGCGCCCCCGGGGTCGGCGCATCCGCGGGTATTTGTCCCCCGTGATCCGGTACTGGCCGCCCATGCCTGGGGGAGTCAGCATGCTCATGAGCGCAGCGTAGTGCGACTTGGCGACGATAACTACTAAATGATCATTGCCCGGGGCTCAGTCCAACCCAAAAGGGTCAACGGACGGGTGGTCGAGCCTCAGTCCAGCTCGAGTACGCGGGCGTGGAGCACCTGGCGCTGCTGGAGCGCGGCCCGGACCGCGCGGTGCAGTCCGTCCTCCAGATACAGGTCGCCTTGCCACTTCACGACGTGCGCGAAGAGGTCGCCGTAGAAGGTGGAGTCCTCGGCGAGGAGCGTCTCCAGATCCAGCTGGCCCTTGGTCGTCACGAGCTGATCGAGGCGGACCGGGCGCGGCGCGACGTCCGCCCACTGCCGGGTGCTTTCCCGGCCGTGGTCGGGGTACGGCCGGCCGTTTCCGATGCGCTTGAAGATCACACGGAAAGCCTACCGGTCAAGACCTTCCGGGCGCAGCCATGGCGACGGAGTGCGACGCTGGAAAAGACGTCGCATATACGGGCAAACCGGTTACTGTCCGTGGTTCCCAGGAACCCGCCGGGGACGCTCGAACGGGGACAACCGGGAACAGGGGCCTGACATGAGTGACAGCGAGACCGAGTCGGCGGCGTCCCCGGCAAGCGCACCCGAAGGAGTGGGCGGGACTCCCGCGCGGCCTGCGGAAGTCCAGGAGATCGCCGCCGGATACGCGTTCTCCGGCCCCGCCCTCGATCTCGGCGCCCTGCTCTGGGACGGACAGTGCCTGCCGGACGTACAGATCCGCATTCCGCTGCCCGTGCTCAACCGCCACGGACTGGTCGCGGGCGCCACCGGCACCGGCAAGACGAAGACCCTCCAGCTCGTCGCGGAGCAGCTCTCCGCCCAGGGCGTTCCGGTGTTCCTCGCGGACATCAAGGGCGACGTGTCGGGCGTCTCCGCGCCCGGCGAGGCCGGTGCGAAGGTCCAGGAGCGCGCGCGGGACGTGCGCCAGGAGTGGACGGCGACCGGTTTCCCCGCGGAGTTCTACGCGCTGGGCGGCATGGGGCACGGGATCCCCGTACGCGCCACCGTCACCAGCTTCGGCCCGGTGCTGCTGTCCAAGGTGCTCCAGCTCAACCAGACCCAGGAGCAGTCCCTCGGCCTGATCTTCCACTACGCCGACCAGAAGGGCCTGGAGCTGGTCGACCTGAAGGATCTGCGCGCGGTCGTCACCTTCCTGACGTCCGACGAGGGCAAGCAGGAGCTGAAGGGGATCGGCGGGCTCTCGTCCGCCACGGCGGGCGTGATCCTGCGGTCCCTCACCACGTTCGAAGCGCAGGGCATGAGCCCCTTCTTCGGGGAGCCGGAGTTCGACACCAGCGAGCTGTTGCGGACCGCGTCGGACGGCCGCGGCACGGTCTCCGTCCTGGAGCTGCCCGAGGTCCAGGACAAGCCGCAGCTCTTCTCGACGTTCCTGATGTGGCTGCTCGCCGACCTGTTCCACGACCTTCCCGAGGTCGGCGACGTGGACAAGCCGAAGCTGGTCTTCTTCTTCGACGAGGCGCACCTGCTCTTCAACGACGCCTCGAAGGCGTTCCTCGACTCCATCACGCAGACCGTCCGGCTCATTCGCTCGAAAGGGGTCGGCGTCTTCTTCGTGACGCAGACCCCGAAGGACGTACCGGCCGATGTGCTCGGCCAGCTCGGCAACCGGGTGCAGCACGCGCTGCGCGCCTTCACCCCCGACGACCAGAAGGCCCTGAAGGCCACGGTGAAGACCTTCCCGAACTCCGCGTACGACCTGGAGGAGGTCCTCACCGGCCTCGGCACCGGCGAGGCCGTGATCACCGTCCTCAGCGAGAAGGGCGCGCCGACGCCGGTCGCGGCGACGCGGCTGCGGGCGCCGGAGTCGCTGATGGGGCCGGTGGATCCGGCGGCCCTGGACCAGGCGGTGAAGGCCTCCTCCCTGTACGCGCGGTACGCGGAGGCGGTGGACCGCGAGTCGGCGTACGAGAAGCTCACCGCCCGCGAGCAGGCGGATCAGGCGCTGGCCGCGCAGGAGGCCGCGCGAACCGCGGAGAAGGCCCCGCCCCGGCAGAGCCGGCAGGCCAAGGGGGACGGCTCGGTGGTCGAGCAGGTGGTCGGCAGCGGCATCTTCAAGTCCCTGGCCCGTTCGGTGGGCACGCAGATCGGGCGGGAGATCACGCGCTCGATCTTCGGGACGGCACGGCGCCGGTAGCCCTCCGCCGCACGGGCGGCCGCCCCCGTTCGGGGACGGCCGCCCGCATGTTCAGTCGCGCCCCTGCTTCTTCGGAGGCGGCGTCTCCTCCCGTTGCTCGGCCGGTCCGGGGCGGGGTTCCGCCTTCGGTTTGGGCGCGTTGCGTACGCCCTCCGCGCGCAGCAGTGCCTGGAGGACCGCGTAGGGGTCGTTGGCCATGGCTGTGTCCTGTCCTGAGTCCTTGAATGCGTGACTTCGAATGCGTGACTTCGCTGATGAGGCGGGCCGGGCCACTCAGCAGCGCAGGACCACGCAGCGCAGGACGTGCAGGGCAAGGGGGGACAGCGGCGGTGACGGTACGGGGAGGGGGTGGGCGGCCGGCTCCCGGTGCGCGGTGTCCGGGGCGGGCGCGGGGCGCAGCGGGGCGAGCGGCCGGTGTCCCTGCCGGACCGGCGGGCGCAGGGCCGTGTCGAGTACGTCGTGCTCGGCGCCGCCCGTCTCGGCGGCGCCGGCGACGGGGACGGCGGCGAGCGACTCGGAGTGCGGACCCGCCGCCAGCAGCGCGACGACCAGCAGGACGAGGAAACGCAGCCAGGCGGCCCTGGAGACACGGCCGCGAGCCCCTCCCCGCGCCCGCACGCACTGGCGCAGCGGGTGCGGTGGACGCGGGGTGGGGCTCATGAGACGTCATGTCCCCATCGGGAGCGGGGTTTTCATCGGTCGGCCACGAGATCCGCCCTCTTGGCGTACGGGCCGGGCGTGCGGTTGACGGATCGGGACCGTCAGACGGCGTGCGGGATGTGCTGTGCGCGTCCGTGGATCCGGACCGCGGTGATGATCTCGGTGATGCCGACCGCGAGGAGCCAGCAGCCGCCGACGACGGCCAGTACGGCGACCGACTCGAACGGGGAGACGATCAGCACGACTCCGGCGAAGAAGCTGATGACGCCGAGGAACATCTGCCAGCCGCGGGCCGGAACGTTCGGGTCGGACGCGGCGGCCAGCGTCTGCGTGATGCCGCGGAACAGCCAGCCGATGCCGATCCACAGGGCCAGCAGCAGAATCGACTGCATCGCTCCGCGGAAGCAGAACAGGCCCAGCAGGATCGACAGCACGCCGCTGATGAACGCCATGACCCGCAGCGAGGTCGCGGCATGCGTCCCGAAGGCGGAGACGAGTTGCAGCACCCCGCTGACGAGCAGATAGAGCCCGAAGAGCACGCCGGCCGCGAACAGGGTCGCCTTCGGCCAGGCCAGGACCAGGATCCCCAGGACCAGCGCGGCGATCCCGGCGACCAGGACGGCCTGCCAGGCGGCGCGGGAGAGGAAGTGCAGGGGGCCCTCGAAGCCCCCGAGGCCCTCGGAACGGTCCGGGCCGGCGGGGTGGTCGCCTCGCGGGTCCCGGGACGCGTGGACGCGCCGGTCGTCGTACTCCGGACCCTGTGAGCCGTTCGGTACCTCGGTCATGTCTCATGGTCCGACCGGGCGCGCGGGATCTGCCACCCGGGACGGGCCAGGCGACTGACGCGGGCCTCGGCCCGGGTCGGTGACGTCTGCGTGCCGGCTACTTGCCGGCCTTGGCCGCCTTCGCCGCCGCCTTCATCTCCTGCTTGTGCGCCCGCACCTTCGCCAGCGACTCGGGACCGGTGATGTCGGCGACGGACCGGTACGCCTTCGGCTCCCCGTACGCTCCCGCGGCCTCGCGCCAGCCCTTGGGGCGTACGTCGAGCTGTTTGCCCAGGAGGGCGAGGAAGATCTGCGCCTTCTGGGTTCCGAACCCGGGCAGGTCCTTCAGCCGGCGCAGGAGTTCCTCGCCGGTCGCGGCGTCCCGCCAGACGGCGCTCGCGTCACCGCCGTAGTGCTCCACGAGGTACTGGCAGAGCTGCTGGATCCGTTTGGCCATCGAGCCCGGGTAGCGGTGCACGGCCGGCTTGTCGGAGAGCAGCGCCGCGAAGGCCTCGGGGTCGTACGCCGCGATCTCGTGCGCGTCGAGGTCGTCCCGTCCCAGCCGCCGGGCGACGGTGTACGGGCCCGCGAACGCCCACTCCATCGGAACCTGCTGGTCCAGCAGCATCCCCACGAGCGCGGCGAGCGGACTGCGGCCCAGCAGCTCGTCCGCTTCCGGCTGCTGGGCGAGGTGAAGAGTGGCGTCCATGCCTCGATGATCGCCCGCACGCGCGCGTGCCGCCTCTTCGGGCTCCATGGGCGTTGCCCCTCTTCCTTTTCGGGCTCCACGCGCGTGGCCCCGTGCGTACCGTTCCGTCGCAATAAGTTAGGTTAGCCTAACCTGAAATGAGTGGGGGTGGACCGTGACCACCGAGATCTACCGTGACGCCTGGGGCATCCCCCATCTGCGGGCGGACAGCCCGCGCGAACTCGCCCATGCCCAGGGCCGGATCACCGCGGTGGACCGGGCCTGGCAGCTGGAGGTCGAGCGGCATCGCGCGCAGGGCACCTCGGCCGCGTTCCTCGGCGCCGCGTCCCTCGACTGGGACCTCTTCGTGCGCCGCGCCCGCCTCGACGACACCTCCAGACGTTGTTTCGCGGCCCTGGAGGAACGGGACCCGGAGACGGCCGACTGGCTCCGGGCGTACGTCGACGGAGTCAACGCGGGCCTGGCCGAAGGCGCCCGCCGCGCCCCCGAGTTCGCGGCAGCCCGGCTCGCCCCCGGCCGCTGGGAGCCGTGGACCCCGCTGGGCGTCTGGCTGAGCGCTCACATCCTGTTCGTGGGTTTCCCCGCCAAGTTGTGGCGCGAGGAGGTCGTGCGGCGGCTCGGCCCCGACGCGGTCGGGCTCTTCGCCACCGACGGGCCCGGCACGGTCGGCAGCAACGGCTGGCTCGTCACCGGCGAGCGCACCAGCACCGGCCGGCCGGTCATCGCGGGCGACCCCCACCGCTTCATCGAGGACCCCGGCGTCTACCAGCAGATCCACCTCGCCTGCCCCGAGTTCGACGTCGTCGGCCTCGCCGTCCCCGGCGTCCCGGGCATCGCCCACTTCGCCCACACCGGCACGGTCGCCTGGGCCATCACCAACGCGATGGCCGACTACCAGGACCTCTACCGCGAACGCCTGCGGCGCACCACGGACGGCGTCGAGGCCCTCGGCCCGGACGGCGTTTGGCGGCCGGCGATCCGCCACACCGAGACCGTCGAGGTGGCCGACACGGAGCCCGTCGAGGTCGAGGTGATCGAGACGGAACGGGGGCCGGTGGTCATCGGGGAGCCCGGTGCCGTCATCGGTGGGTCCGGTGGCGTCATCGGGGAGCCCGGTGGCGCCGGGGAGGAGGCGGGCATCAGCCTCCGGTATCCGCCCCGGGTCACCCATGACCTCGGCTTCGGTGCGCTGTTGCCGCTGCTGCGCGCCCGCACGGTGGCCGACGTGGACCGGGCGCTCGACCGGTGGGCCGAGCCCGTGAACGTCGTCCAGGCCGCCGACACCGAAGGCGGGCTGCTGCACCGGGTCGCCGGCAAGGTGCCGGTGCGCCACGCGGACAACCGGACCCGCGTGGTGCCCGCCTGGGTGCCCGGCCACGAGTGGCGCGGCTGGCACGAGATGCCGTACGGCACTATCGACGACGGCATCGCCGTGATGGCCAACCAGCGCGCCGCGTCGGCCCCGCTCGGCGTCGAGTTCGCCCCGCCGCACCGAGCCGCCCGCATCCGCACCCTGCTCACCGCTCAGGAGACCTGGTCCGCGCCGGAGATGGCGGCCGTCCACATGGACACCCATCTCGCCTCCGCGGCACCCCTGTTGGCCCGCCTCGACGCCCTCGACGTGCAGGCGCTGAGTCCCCGGGCCGCCGCCGTACGGGCCCGACTCCTGTCCTGGAACCGGCACATGGACGCCGACAGCACCGACGCGACGGTGTACGCGGCGGTGCGCGGCGCGGTCGTACGACGGCTCGCGGCGCACCCCGCCCTGGCGTGTCTGACCGACCCGCCCGCGTACCCGGAGATCTTCCTCCCCTGGCTCGCCCTCACCCCACGCGTCGGTTACGCCCTGGAAAACCTGCTGGGTGCACGGGAGTTGTACGGCATCGACCGTGCCGCGATCGTGCGGGAAGCCGTCGAGGAGGTGGCCGCAGGCGCTGGGGACGGCATGCGGGATTCGACCTGGGGAGACACGCATCGCCTCGCACCGTGGCGCGCGCTCGCCTCGGCCCCGTACGACGAACCGGGTCTGTCCGGGGACCACGACTGCGTGCTGTGCACCTCGGCCGTCCCCGGGGTGACGGACCGCGCCGCGCGGGGCCCGGCCGCCCGTTACGTATGGGACCTCGCCCGCCGTGACGACAGCCTCTGGGTCGTCCCGCTCGGCGCCTCGGGCATCCCCGGCTCGCCCCACCACCGCGACCAACTCCCCTTGTGGCTCAAGGGAGATCTCGCCCTGGTCGGCACCGACTGGAGCCTGCTGCACCCGCTGACGAAGGAGAACGATGACCACTGAGCCGTACGCCGCTGCCCGCGAAGCCGTCCACGAGCAGTCCATCGACGGCTTCGGCACCGTCCGCATCCTGCCCCTGGACCCGCACGCCGACCTGGACGTCGTGCACGGCTGGGTCACCGGGGAACGCGCCGTCTTCTGGGGCATGAACGGGTTCACCAAGGAGCAGGTCCTGGAGACGTACGTTCATCTGGACACGCTCGACACCCACCACGCCTTCCTCGCCGTCATGGACGGCGAACCGGCCGCGCTCCTGCAGACGTACGAGCCGGCGGCCGACCGGGTGAGCGAGTGCTACGAGGTCGAGCCGGGCGACATCGGTATCCACGTGCTGATCGGGCCGGCCGGACCCGGCGGGCCGCGGCCCGGTTTCTCCGCCGCGCTGCTGACCGCGTTCACGGTGTACGTGCTGACCGGCCAGGACCGCCGGCGGGTGGTGGTCGACCCCGACGAGCGCAACGAGAAGGCGATCGCCCGTTTCGTCCGGCACGGTTTCGAGCCCGGGCCGCTGGTCGTCCTGCCCGAAATCGTTCTCCCCGACGTCCATCTGCCCGAGAAGCGCGCCCGACTCGCCTTTCTCACCAGGCAGACGGCCCCTGCCCCGGCCTCGGCTCAGTAGCCTGGCCGGATGACGCCCGAAGATCTCGTCGCCCATTACGGACTGGAGCCGATCCCCCAGGAAGGGGGCCTCTTCCGGCAGACGTGGGCGGGCCCCGAGCGGGCCGACGGCCGCCCCGAGGGAACCGCGATCGTCGCCCTGCTCACCTCCGCTCCCGGCGACTTCTCGGCCCTGCACCGGCTGCCGACGGACGAGGTCTGGCACTTCTACCTCGGCGATCCGCTGGACATGCTGCTGCTCGCCCCGGACGGCAGCGCGCGCACGGTCGTCCTGGGGCCCGATGTGCTCGGCGGCCAGCACCCGCAGTACACCGTCCCCGCCGGCACCTGGATGGGCGCGCGGGTCGCCGGGGACGGGTCCTGGACGTTCTTCGGTTGCACGATGGCCCCCGGATTCACCTACGAGGGCTACGAGCACGGCGACCGCGCCGAGCTGACCGCCCGCTACCCCGCCGAGGAGGCGCGGATCACCGCGCTGAGCCGCCCTTGACCGCCGCCGAGGGTCTCCTCGCCGGCCAAGTGGCCCTGGTGACCGGCGCCTCGGGAGGGATCGGGCGCGGGATCGCGCTGCGGTTCGCCCGGGCCGGCGCGGCGGTCGCCGTCCACCACCGCACCGGGTCCGCCGCCGCCGACGAAGTGGTCGCCGAGGCACGGGACCTGGGCGTCGAGGCCGTCGCTCTGCGAGCCGATCTGACGGACGAGGACGCCTGCGGGCGGCTGGTCCGGGAGGCGGCGGAGTGGGGGCGGGGGCTGGGACTCCGGCACGGCGCGGGTTCGGCGGGCGGTGCCGGGCTGACCGCCCTGGTCAACAACGCGGGCGTCCAGCCCACTCAGGCGTTGCCCGGTATGTCCCTGGCCGACTGGAAGGCCGTCGTCGACACCAACCTGTCGAGCGTCTTCGCCTGTACGCAGGCCGCCGCGGAGGTCATGAGCGCGGGTGGCGGTGGCAGCGTCACGCACATCGCCTCCATCGAGGCGACCCACCCCGCGCCTCTGCACGCCCACTACTCCGCCGCCAAAGCGGCCGTCGTCATGCACGCACGTTCGGCGGCCCTGGAGTACGGCCCGCACGGCATCCGCGTCAACACCGTCTCGCCCGGCCTGATCGACCGCGAGGGCCTGGCCGAGGCCTGGCCGGAGGGCGTACGACGCTGGCAACAGGCGGTCCCCACCGGCCGCCTGGGCCGCCCCGAGGACGTGGGCGACGCCTGCGTGTTCCTCGCCTCCCCGCTGGCGTCGTGGGTCACCGGCCACGACCTGGTGGTGGATGGCGGGGTGTCGGCACGGCCGACCTGGTAGGCCGGCCCGACCGCCGGTGACCTCGCCCGTGCGTCGTGGGGAGGTCGTCCTGGCCGTCCTGCTCGGCTGCGGTGAGGTCCGCCTGCTACGCCGGTGACCTCGCCCGTGCGTCGTGGGGAGACCGCCCTGCTCGGCCCCGGTGAGGCTCGCCCGCTCGGCCCGGTGAGTGCGCGACCGCGCACGTCCGTATGTATCCGCACGCAGCCGCGCGCCGGCACCACCGGACGTCCGGGACACCCCCGGACACGCGGAAGTACGGACGCGGCACCATACGGATACACGGATGACCCGGGCGCCGGCCGGCGGCGCCCGGCCATCGGATGCCCGGATACGGAGACGCGACGTGGGCCCACGGCGAGAAGAAGGACACGATGGCGGACGAGGCGGAGGGCGGGGCGCGACTGTCGCCGGGTCACGACGCGGACGCTGGGCCGGAGCGGTTGCCGGGTCGCGAGGCGGTCGGCGGGGCGCGACTGTCGCCAGTTCATCGCGCGGACGGTGGGCCGGGTCGTGGCGCGGACGGTGGGCCGGAGGAGTCGCCGGGTCGCGAACCGGTCGGTGGGGCGGCGATGTCGGCGAATCGCGAGCCGGACGACGGGCTGCGGCGGTCGCCGGATCCCGGGGCGGACGAGGCCCTGGCGGGCGGGTCGTTCACGGCGTGGTGCTGCTGGGCGCCGTGCTGGTCCTGCTCGTCCTCGGCGGCGCGGGCCCGGCGTCCGCGCACGCCGCCCTCAGCGGCACCGACCCCCGGGACGGAACCGTCCTCAAGTCGGCCCCACGCCACGTCACCCTGACCTTCACCGAGTCCGTCGGTCTGCTCGACGACTCCTTCCGCGTCCTCGACCCCGAGAACCGGCGCGTCCACACCGGAGAGGCCGGACACGCGGGGGGCCGTTCCGAGACGGCCAGGGTGACCCTGCCGCGTGATCTGGGCACCGGCACCTTCACGGTGGCCTGGCGGGTCGTGTCGGCGGACAGCCACCCCGTCTCCGGCGCCTTCACCTTCTCCGTCGGCAAGCCCTCCGCGACCAGCGTCGTCCTGCCGTCCGACGCCTCCGGGAACACGGCCGCCGGCACGCTCTACGACGCCGCGCGCTACTTCGCGTACGCCGCCGTGGCCCTGCTGATCGGAGCGGCCACCTTCGCCGTGGTCACCGGCGTCGCCCCGGTCCGCACCCTGCTGCTGGCCGGCTGGTGGACGCTGCTCCTCTCCACCGTCGCCCTGCTGCTGCTCCGCGGTCCGTACGAGCAGGGCAGCGGTCTTTCGACGGCCCTGGACCCGTCGGCCCTGGCGACCACGCTGACCGGGCGGCCGGGGGTGGCGCTGCTGGCCAGGCTGGTCCTGCTGGCCGCGGTGGCCCTGCTGCCGATGCGGATTCCTGCGCGGCTGCTCGAAGACGGCGATGAAGCCGTACGCGGGGGCGAAGCGGACGCCGATGCCGGGGCCGGAGCCGGAGCCGGAGCCGGCGGCGACGTCGCGAGCGGCGGTGAACCCGGGCCGGTCGGTGACGATCTCCCGCAGACCGGAACCGGAAAGGCAGACGCTTCCGACCCGGCGGAGGACTCCACCCCGACCAAGGACGCCACCCCTGCGGAGATCTTCAGCCCCCCAAGGGGCGTGCTCGTCGCGGGCGGTGTGCTGGCCGTCTCCCTGACGACGACCTGGGCCGCCGCCGAACACGCCTCGGCCGGGATCCAGGTCCCCGTGGCGATGGTCTCCGCCGTACTGCACCTGCTGTCGATGGCGGTCTGGCTGGGCGGCCTCGCGGCCCTGCTCA
This sequence comes from Streptomyces sp. NPDC058371, assembly GCF_042723265.1. Lineage (NCBI taxonomy): Bacteria > Bacillati > Actinomycetota > Actinomycetes > Kitasatosporales > Streptomycetaceae > Streptomyces > Streptomyces sp. NPDC058371. The sequence goes on from NZ_JBHXJC010000016.1 coordinate 131,080, forward strand.
CCGCTCTCCAGCGGGCCCCCGAGAGCCTGCCCGCCACCGCCGTCGCCCGCTTCTCCCGCCTCGCGTTCATCGCGGTCGCCGTACTGGTCGCCACCGGCGTCTACCAGTCCTGGCGCGGCCTGGGCTCCTGGGACGCCCTCACTTCGACGTCGTACGGCCGGATCCTGATCGCCAAACTGGCGGCGGTCCTGCTCGTCCTCGCGGCGGCGGCGTACTCACGACGCTGGACGGCACGTCTGCTGACGACAGCACGTCAGGTGACGACGGCACGTCTGGCGACGACGGCGGACCGTACGATCCCGGCGCCCGCGCGGCTGCCCGAGCGCGTGGGTGCCCCGGCCGCCCTCGGCGACGAGTCCGACGACGTACGGGCGGACTCCGACGACGTACGGGCGGACTCCGACGACGTACGGGCGGATGGTGAACGGCGGGACGGTGAACGGCCGGACGGCGTACGACCGGACGGCGTACGGCCGGACGCGGGTGCGGCCCTGCCCGAGGGGTCGCCCGATCCGGGAACGTACCGCCGTGCCCTGCGCCGCTCCGTGCTGGCGGAGGTGACGATCGGGATCGTGGTCCTGGTGATCACCACCGTGCTCACCGGGACCCAGCCGGGCCGCGCCGCCACGGAGGCGAAGGCGGCGTCGGCCTCGTCGGCCTCGTCGGCCGATCAGTCCGTCGGCTCGACGACCTTGATCCCGTTCGACGTGGGGACGCCGGGCGGGCACGGCAAGGTGCAGATCGATCTGGCGCCGGGGCGGGTCGGCGAGAACACGGTCCAGGCCGTGATCATCGGTCCCGACGGCGGGATCGCCACCGTCCCCGAGCTGCGCCTCAACTTCACGCTGGCCAAGGAGAAGATCGGCCCGCTCGACGCGAACGTCACCAACAGGGGCGGCTACTGGGGCGCGGACAGCGTCAACCTGCCGCTGCCCGGAACCTGGACGATGAAGGTCACGATCCGCACGACCGACATCGACCAGGTCACGGTCTCGAAGACGGTGAAGATCAGGTAGTACGGGGCGAGACGGGGCGGTGGGCCGGCGCAGGGCGACGGGCTCACCGCACGACAAGGGTCCTCTCGGTGACGAGCAGGTTCCGCATGGCCTCGGCGGCCCGGACGGCCGCGTCGGCACAGCAGTTGTTGAACAGCACGTGGACCTGCCGGGCCCGCTCGGCGGCACGGGCCACCCGGGGCGCCCACTCGGCCAGTTCACCGACGGTGTACTCGTGGCGGAACCGGTCCTCTTTGGTACCGGTCCCCCAGGCCTCGTTCCGCCCGTGGAAGCGGATCATCGCCAACTCGGGCGAGGTGACGGGCAGCACGGGCGGCACGGAGACGTCGAGCGTCTGCACCATGTCGACGGCGACGGCGGCCATCCCCGACTCGGAGAGCAGGGCGGCGGTATCGGCGTACCGCTCCTCCTGCCACCACGCCGGATGCCGGAACTCCACGGCGACGGACCAGCCGGCCGTACGCTCGGCGCACTCCGCGAGGAACCGCTCGGCCCGCTCCCCGGGCGCGAACCACGGCGGAAACTGGAACAGCACCGCCCCCAAGCGCCCCGCCCGCCGCAGCGGTTCGAGCGCCGAACCGAAACGCCCCCACACCTCGTCGAGCACCCCGGCCCCGGGCTCGCCCCGCCCGACCCGGCCCCGTAGATCACCGGGCAGCGCACCGTCCCGCGTCGGATGCCCGGTGAGCAGCGAGAACGCCTTCACGTCAAAGAGAAACCCGTCCGGGGTCCGCTCGCTCCACAGCAGACTGTTCCGCTCGCTGGGGAGGCCGTAGTAGGTGGAGTCCACTTCCACCACGGGAAACCGCCCCGCGTAGTGCCGCAACCGCCCCTCGGCATCCCGCCACCCGGAGGGATACCACCCACTCCCCACCAACTCCCGATCCGTCCACGAACAGGCCCCCACCAGAATCTCGCCCATGGACCCCGGCTACCCACCTGAGCCGGAAACTGTGTCGGCCAACGTCGAAGGGCCCCGCTGCAAGCAGCGGGGCCCTTCGATTTCGTGCCCGGTGAGGCACTGGCGGAGGATAGGGGATTCGAACCCCCTGAGGAGTTGCCCCCAACACGCTTTCCAAATGTTCGTCTGGGGGTCCGGGAGCGATCAGAAGTGTCCTGGCCTGCGGCGCAATGGTGTTGAGGGCAGGTGGCGGGCGGCGCCGAACAGCGGTGAATGAGCCAGACCGGTGCCGGTGCTGAAGACCATTTCGGCGCTACAGGCCGCGTCGGACAGATGGGTCCATCGGCTGCCCGTGGGCCGGCACTCGATGGTGCCGGCGCGTATCGCCTCCCACTCGCGTGCCATGCCGATGAGTGTGGTCTCTGTCCTGCGGCCGTCCGCGAGGGGGTGCCCCGCCCTCAGCTCTCTTCTTGAAGCAGCGTGAACGGGGCCTGGTAAGGCATTCGAAGATCACGCGCGGTGGAAGACGTCGAGTGGGCCGTAAGCAGTCGGCTTGCTGTTGGCCAGCTCAGGGTGGTTGCCGACGCGGTACCGGAGGATGCCGATGGTGTCGGGCCACACGGTGAAGTGTGCTCCGTCGCCCGTGAGGATGCGGTCCCAGTCCTGGGAAGCCGAAACGCCGGTTCGGTCGATGACGAAACCGCGGCACTCGGTTGGGTCCTGGTCGAGCGTGCGCACCAGTGCTGCCACGGCCTCTTCGCGGTCGGGTGCCGGGACGCCGGTGAGGCGCAGTGTGATGCTCTGCGTCGTCTCGTCCGTGCGTCGCACGATACCGGTCAGGGACTGGTCGTAGCCCTTCCAGCACGTGAACTCGGCTTTCGAGTAGCGGTCGTCGGCCAGGGCGGTGGCGAGGGCTGTGCCATCACCCAGCAGGGGTTCGCGGTTTCCGGTCGGCGTCTCGCGGAATCCGAAGAGGGCGTTCGTCAGGGGGTGCACGGCTGAGAGTCCCGCGTTCTCCAGATGGGCGAGGAGCTGATGGGCGCTCGTGCTGTTCAGCTTCGGCACGTACCAGGTGAAGAAGCCCGTTGCCTTGGACGGGGTCGTGGCGGGGGCGCTGTCCAGGAACTCCTCCTGGAAAATGTGCCTGGCTTGTTCGTCGGGTACGACAGGGACCGTGTAGTCGTTGGTCCGGATGTGGTCCAGGAACTCCTGCGGGAGGGCAGCGTGATGACGGCGCACGTAGTGCACGAGGTCAACGGGCCAGAGCCAGGTGCCGTCCGTCATCAGGGATCCGGAGCCGGTGATCCACTCCTCGCCGGTGAGGGCGTCGCGCTCGGCGCCCATCGTGGTGTAGATCTCCAGGGCCGATTCCAGGTAGGTGAGGACGCGGTCCTCGTCCCAGGGCCCACTGTCCTGTACGGCATCCCGCAGGGACGGCGCATCGTCTCCGGTTGTGGTCCGGCCGCCGATCTCCCGGTAGAAGCCTGCTCGCTTGATCATCTTCACTCCTGTGAGCCTGCCGCTAGTGGGCCATGGGCAGGTAGGTGCGCCAGTAGCCATTGTTGCCGATGGTGGGGGTCTGGTTGAGGCCGAGTTGGGGTGACGTGCCCACCTTGCTCGTGGGCGCGGTCACGGGTACGCCGAGTTCGTTGGCGACGGACTGAGCGAGGGGCAGCTCGGGAGGTCTCGCGTCGGCACCGGAGTAGCAGGAGATGAGGCGTACCGGTTCGCCGTGGTAGTTGGGATTGCTGCGGATGGCATCCGCGATGTGGTTGGGATGCACTTCGAAGTCCGTCAGGGTCTTTCCCGCCGCGTTGACCCGGCCGGGAACGAACACGCCCTCGTCCGTGCCGTGCACGACCACGTCGTGCACGCCGGGGACCCGGGCGACCCGTTGCAGGTTGTTCAGGGTCCGCTCGTCGTAGCCCACCGTGGTGGTGTTCTTGCCGAAGTAGACCGGGTCGCCCGAGACCAACTCGTGGTCGCCGGCCCGCGCCGGTGCGGCGGGAATCTTCGAGTCGGGAGACTGGAACAGCTTCCAGGTACGGGACTTGCCCATCTCGTCGAGGGCCGCGCTGTTCAGTCGGAAGCCGTTGAACAGGCTCTCCATCCCGCCGTTCTCGGTGACGATTCGGGCTGTGCTTCCGCCTGCTCCGAACGCGCCGCCGAACGCCATGCCGTAGCGGGCGGAGTCACTCACCTCGTCAAGGCTCAGGCCCTTGCTCTCCCCAGTGGCCATCGCAACGGGCTGGGTGACGGCCAGGTCGACGGTGATCGATTCGAGTCCGCCGATGGCAGCGCTGGCGAGTGTGGTGCCGGCGATGGTGGCGATCTCGGTGGAGACGGTCACGCCGAGGGTGGCGGACAGTTCCAGGATCGAGGCGGTGGCGGCGGCTGCGGCGCCTTCGGAGATGCCGAGAGTGAAGACCGCGAGGGCGGTGCCGGCGACGATGGTGGCGCCGACGATCTCCAGCTCGTGTTCCAGATGCTTGACGGCCTTGTGGACGACATCGGCGTACTGGTCGAGGGCCTTGGCCATGTCGCGGGCGCCGTCGATCATGTCCTGGAGCCAGCCGTGGCCGTCGTAGTAGTAGCGGCGCCAGAACGGGTCGTCGAAGGCGGATATCGCCTCGCCCTTGTTGTGCTCGATGATGCCCCGGGCCGACTTGTTCGCGGCGGCCGTGACCTTTTCGAGGTCGTCGGCAAAGTCCCGCCACGCCTTGGCCGCGTCCCGCAGACCGCCCTCGTCGGCATCCGGCCACCACATGCCGGTCATGTCCTGGACGATCTTCTTGGCCGTGTCGGCTGCGCTCACTGCGCGGTTCCGTTGCCGTCGTGCGGAGCGGGCTGGATCTTGCTGAACATCGAGCGGACGAGCAGTTCGTTGTCGATATGGCCGTCCGCCATGTCGGTCATGGCTGCCTCGATGCTGGCCAGGCCGAGCGCCAGGATTCCGGCGGCTTCTTCCATCTTCGTCACGTGCGGGCCGTACTGCTCGTGAAACTTCTGGCCCTGTTCGTCGTCGCCCCACGGTGAACCGGCTGCCGCCAGGCCGGTCTTGAGCTTGGTCAGCGCCTTGGCCAGGTCGGAGCTGTGCGTGTGGAAATGCGGGGCTGTCGCCTTTAGGTCGGCGATCTTGATGTCGAGTATCTTGCCGTCGCTTTTGTCGCCCATGGCGTCGTTTGCTCCCCCTGAGTCGGCTGGCCGGCCCGAAGACGGTAGATCACCGAGCAGGTTTGCTGTCGCGATATTGACAAAGGGCCGGCAAAGCCCTGATCAAGGTGGGCGCAAGGTGAGGGCTGTGCGGCCTGTATTTGCTGACCTGCTTCCGTCGGTGCGACGGCGCGCTGCGTGTCCGCCGTCGATGTCGGCGGTGAAGCGGCGGGCGAGCTGGAGATGGAGACATCAGGGAGTCGGCCATGACGGCGCCCCTTTTTGCCTGTCCGTGGAAGCCCACGGCTGACCGCTCTGCGTAACTGAGACCAGGCAACGACGAAGGGCCCCACCGCGAACGGTGGGGCCCTTCGACATCGTGCCCGGTGAGGCACTGGCGGAGGATAGGGGATTCGAACCCCTGAGGAGTTGCCCCCAACACGCTTTCCAAGCGTGCGCCCTAGGCCACTAGGCGAATCCTCCGCCGCAAACAATACAAGACGCGGAGGAGTGCTCGCGAACTCGTTCCCCCCGCTCAGATCGGGTACCCTGTGCGGAGCCCCTCACGTGGCGCTATCTGACTGAACTCCCCCAGGGCCGGAAGGCAGCAAGGGTAGGTCGGCTCTGGCGGGTGCGTGGGGGGCGTCTGCGTTCCCGGGTACGGGCCCCGCCGGGGCGGACGGGCACTGGCCTCCGGGGCGGGCTGCTGAGAGCCGACGAGTGCCGACTGTTGCGAGCCGGCGCGTGCAGGCTGCTGAGAGCCGGCGGGTATGGACTGTTGAGAGCCGGCGGGTGCGGGCTGCGGGGGCCGAGTTCGCGGAGCTGTCGGTGGTGGTGACCGGGCGTGGGGGAGGGGACCGCTTCCGGAGCGGTCCTGGTTGTCAGTGGGCGCCTATAACCTCGTATGCGTGTCGTCTCTCGCGCTGTACCGCCGCTATCGCCCGGAGTCGTTCGCCGAGGTCATCGGGCAGGAGCATGTCACCGACCCGTTGCAGCAGGCGCTGCGAAACAACCGGGTCAATCACGCGTACCTGTTCAGCGGTCCGCGCGGATGCGGGAAGACGACGAGCGCGCGCATTCTGGCCCGCTGTCTGAACTGCGAGCAGGGGCCCACGCCGACGCCCTGCGGGGAGTGCCAGTCGTGCCAGGACCTGGCGCGGAACGGGCCGGGTTCCATCGACGTCATCGAGATCGACGCCGCTTCGCACGGTGGTGTGGACGACGCCCGTGACCTGCGCGAAAAGGCCTTCTTCGGACCCGCGAGCAGTCGGTACAAGATCTACATCATCGACGAGGCCCACATGGTCACGTCGGCCGGTTTCAACGCGCTGCTGAAGGTCGTCGAGGAGCCGCCGGAGCACCTCAAGTTCATCTTCGCCACGACCGAGCCCGAGAAGGTCATCGGGACGATCCGGTCGCGGACGCATCACTACCCCTTCCGGCTGGTCCCGCCCGGGACCCTGCGCGAGTATCTGGGCGAGGTCTGCGGACGTGAGGGCACCCCCATCGAGGACGGGGTGCTTCCGCTGGTCGTGCGGGCCGGTGGCGGTTCGGTGCGTGACTCCATGTCCGTCATGGACCAGCTGCTCGCGGGCGCGGCCGACGCCGGTGTGACGTATGCCATGGCGACCTCGCTGCTCGGTTATACGGACGGGTCGCTGCTCGACTCCGTGATCGAGGCGTTCGCCTCCGGGGACGGGGCGGCGGCCTTCGAGATCGTCGACCGCGTCATCGAGGGCGGCAACGACCCGCGGCGCTTCGTCGCCGATCTGCTGGAGCGGTTGCGGGACCTCGTGATTCTCGCGGCCGTGCCGGAGGCCGCCGAGAAGGGGCTCATCGACGCTCCTGTCGACGTGGTGGAGCGCATGCAGGCCCAGGCCGGCGTCTTCGGCGCCGCCGAGCTGAGCCGCGCCGCCGACCTCGTCAACGAGGGACTCACGGAGATGCGCGGCGCCACGTCCCCGCGGCTCCAGCTCGAACTCATCTGCGCGCGCGTGCTGCTCCCCGCCGCGTACGGCGACGAGCGTTCCGTCATGGCCCGCCTCGACCGGATCGAGCGCGGGGTGAACTTCTCCGGGGGCGGGGCCGGTCCCGCGATGGGATACGTGCCGGCTCCGGGGCCCGATGCGCATGGGGGCGGGGCTGGGGGTGGGGCCTCGCTTCCGTCCGGTGGCGTCGGCGCCGGCGGGAGCGCGGGTGCGCCTGCTGGGGGACCTGCGGTTCCGCTCGGCGGCGGGCCCGCCGCTGCTCGGGCCGCGGTGCGGGCGGCGGGTGGTCCTGGGGGTGGGTCCGGGGGCGGACCTGCTGGTGGACCTGAGGGTGGCGCTGCGGAGGCCGGTACGCCTGCTCCGGCACCTGCCCCCGTACACCCCCCGACACCGACCCCGACCCCGGCACCGGAGCAGGGGCCGCCCGCAAGCGCACCCGTGGACGCGCCTACCGGGTCCGCTCCTTCCAGGCCTGCCACTCCTTCCACCTCTTCCGCTCCTTCCGCTCCGGCGGCAGCCCAGTCGTCGGCCCCGCAGCCGGCTTCCGCTCCGCCCGCCGCCGCGAACTCCGCGCCGGGCGCCTGGCCCACCGCGACGGCGGTGGGCAGCGGACGGCGACCCGGCGGCTGGCCGACGGCGGCACCCGCAGGCGGGGGACCGGCCCCGGCCGGTTCCGGTACGCCCGCGGGCCCTGCCCAGCCGGCGGCGCCCGTGTCTGCTCCGGCGCCCACGCCCGCCGCTCCCGCTTCTCCGGCGGCCTACTCGGCCCCTCCCGCGGGCGGCGGTCCCGACCCGCGCACGGTCTGGCCGAACATCCTGGAGGCGGTGAAGAACCGGCGCCGGTTCACCTGGATCCTGCTCAGCCAGAACGCCCAGGTGACCGGGTTCGACGGCACGACGCTCCAGATCGGCTTCGTCAACGCGGGGGCGCGGGACAACTTCGCCAGCAGCGGCAGCGAGGACGTACTGCGGCAGGCGCTGGCCGAGCAGTTCAACGTGCAGTGGAAGATCGAGGCGGTCGTCGACCCGTCGGGCGGCTCGGCGGCGCCGGTGGCCCCCGGCCCCGGCGGCGGTTACGGCGGCGCGCCCGCCGCTCCCCGTCCCGCACCGCAGCAGCCTTCGGCACCCCGCCCCGCCGCGGCCCAGGGCGGCCCCGGGTTCACCGGCCAGAACCCGTCCGCGTCCGCCCCGAGCAATGGCCCGTCGTCCGCTCCGGAACCGCCGCCCCCGGTCGCTCCCGAGGACGACACCCCCGAGGACGACGACCCCGACCTCGACGAGTCGGCCCTCTCCGGCTACGACCTGATCGTCCGCGAGCTGGGGGCGACGGTGGTGGAGGAGTTCTCCAACGAGTAGTCCGGGCGCCCGGCCCGGGCAACGCGGGCTGCCGAGCGACGGGACCACGGGGACACGGGGCATCAGGGCCTTAGGACATCGGGGCCTCGGGGCCTCAGGGCCTCAGGGCCTCAGGGCGTGATCCTCCCCTGGTTGCACCGCCACTCTCGTGCGATCCCACCAAGCGCGGGCGCATCCCACCTCGGAAGCCCCTACAAGGTCACTCGTCGCGGCCGGTTAGGCTGACCCCCGTGAAGGTCCTTGTCATCGGTAGCGGCGCCCGCGAACACGCCCTGTGTCACTCCCTGTCCCTCGATCCCGACGTCACCGCCCTGCACTGCGCTCCCGGGAACGCGGGCATCGCGGAGGTGGCCGAGCTGCACCCGGTCGACGCCCTCGACGGTGCCGCCGTGGCCGCGCTCGCCACGGAGCTCGGTGCCGAGCTGGTGATCGTGGGTCCGGAGGCCCCGCTGGTCGCGGGGGTCGCCGACGCCGTACGCGCGGCGGGCATCCCCTGCTTCGGCCCCTCCAAGGAGGCCGCGCAGCTGGAGGGCTCCAAGGCCTTCGCCAAGGACGTGATGGCCGGAGCGGGCGTCCCGACCGCGCGCTCGTACGTCTGTACGGCAGCGGACGAGGTCGACCTGGCGCTCGACGCCTTCGGTGCCCCGTACGTGGTGAAGGACGACGGTCTCGCGGCGGGCAAGGGTGTCGTCGTGACCGGTGACATCGAGGCCGCGAGGGCGCACGCGAACGCCTGCGACCGCGTCGTCATCGAGGAGTTCCTCGACGGCCCCGAGGTCTCGCTCTTCGCGATCACCGACGGCGAGACCGTCGTACCGCTCCAGCCCGCCCAGGACTTCAAGCGCGCACTGGACGGCGACGAGGGCCCGAACACCGGCGGCATGGGTGCGTACTCGCCCCTGCCCTGGGCGGACCCGAAGCTGGTCGACGAGGTCATGGAGACCGTCCTGCAGCCGACCGTCGACGAACTGCGGCGCCGCGGCACACCGTTTTCCGGCCTCCTCTACGCGGGCCTGGCGATCACCAGCCGCGGGGTGCGGGTCATCGAGTTCAACGCCCGCTTCGGCGACCCGGAGACCCAGGTGGTCCTGGCCCGGCTGCAGACCCCGCTCGCGGGGCTGCTGCTCGCCGCGGCCACGGGCAATCTCGCGTTCCTCCCGCCCCTGCGCTGGAGCGACGACGTGGCCGTCACCGTGGTCGTGGCCTCGCACAACTATCCGGACACCCCGCGCACCGGCGACCCGATCACCGGTCTCGACGAGGTGGCGGCCCAGGACGCGCCGTACGCGTACGTCCTCCACGCCGGTACGAAGCGTGACGGTGACGCCGTCGTGAGCGCGGGCGGCCGGGTGCTCTCCGTCACGGCGACCGGCGCGGACCTCACGCAGGCCCGTGACCGTGCGTACGCGGCGGTCGCCCGCATCCGCCTCGACGGCTCCCAGCACCGCACGGACATCGCGGCCAGGGCGGCGGCGGACGCGTCCCAGTGAGCACGGCCAAGGCGGCAGCTGTCTCGCAGTAACCGCTGCCGGGGCGAGCGCCTGACGGTCCCGCGGGGACGGCGCCTCCGGAGGGCGGACGTCTCCCAGTAACCGCGGCCGAGGCGGTGGCGCTCCCCTGTGACCGCGGCCGAGGCGGTGGACGCTCTCCTGTGACCGCGGCCGAGTCGGCGGCCGAGGGCTCCTGGTCGCCTCCCGGGCGCCTCTCCGTGACCGACGGTCATGGATCTCCGTCGCCCGCTACTTTCCGTCATCCGAGCTGTTCGGCACCAGGCCCCGGATTCCCCTTGGAATTCGGGGCCTGATCGTTGCCCACTGTCATCCACCTCTCCCCAAAGCCATTCCATCGAGTGACCGATGCCCCAACTGGCTGACGGAGGCCGAGGCCCCAACTAGGGTGCGGCGCAAGCGTTCCGGCACTTGGCCCACCGGCATTGCGTTGTCAGTGGTCGGTGCCACAGTGGGGGGATGAGCAACGCCAGGCGAGTGCCCGGCGCGGGCCGTGACGGTGGCTGTCACGACGTGCGCCGAGCCGGACAGTAGGGGGTGTCATCCGGTCGTGACCGGTATGGGTGTGGAGGTGGGCGCGCAGGCCGCGCGCTCCCGGGCTCTCGCTGTGCTGCGGATCCGCAGCAGGGCGTTGGCCGTCGCCCTGCTGCCCGCGGCCGTCGCCGTCGTGCTGCTCGTCGGCGGCTCCACCGGCCATATAACCGGCGGGAGTTGGGGGATCACGCGCTGGGTCGTGACGGCCGTAGCCGTCGTCGTCCTGCTCGCCGCCGCGGGCATCGCGCTCGTCGTCACCCGCGCCCGGCCGGCCCTGAGCCCCACGATCGCGATCAACGAGTCCTCGGCGCCCGACCTGTACCGCATGGTGCGGGACCTGGCCGACCGCCTCGACGTCCCCGCCCCCTCCGCGATAGCCCTCACTCCGGACTGCGACAGCTGGCTGGAGGACCGCACCCATCCGGCCCACGCCACGGCCCCGGCCGAGCGCGCCGACGGATCACGAGGAGCAGGACACGGCGTACGTGGGCTGCGTGGCCGCCTGTCGGCCCTGGTCCGTGGCGTCGGCCGGGCAGGGAAGTACGGGCATCGCCGAAGCCTCGCCGCGCCCGTCCTCGTCATCGGCTCCCCGTTCCTGTGGTGGATGCGCGTCGGAGAACTGCGCGCGGTCCTCGCCCCGGTCGTCGCCGGTACGGGCCCGTCGGCCCACCCGGACATAGCAGCGGCCCGCCGTTTCGTACGAGGTCTGGACGCGGCCGTGGCCGTGACCTCCGCGCCGAACCGCGGCCTGCTGTCCCGGGCGGTGCTCGGAGGCGTCGGCTGGGTTACGCGTCTGCTGCTGCGGAGCTGCCGCGGCCATGCGGGGGAGATGGAGCGGGGGGTGGCGGCCGCCGCCGCCGAGCGTGCACAGGCTGTGGACTACGGCCTGCGGATCGTCGCCCAGGAACAGGTGGGGCTGGCGTACGCGGGCTGGGACCGGTTGCTGACCCGGGTCGCGCTGCCCGCCTGGCGCATGGGCCGCTGGCCCTCCCGGCTGGACGCGGGCGTCGTCGCGGCCCTCACCGAACTCTCCCGGCGCGACCGTCTCGCCGAGGGCTTCACCTCCCGTCTCGGCGAGCGCCCCGCCTGTGACCTGCTGGAAGAGCCCGGCACGATCGATGAGGCGGCCTCGCTTCTCGCCGCCCGGCTCTTCCATGGCGGTCCCGCCGAGCGCGGTCTCGACTGGGCGCCGGTGAACTGGCAGGAGTATCCGGAGGAGGTCGTCGACCGGAAATGGCGGACCGACGCGGCTCGTCTCCACCGGGTCCTCGACGCCCAGGGCGTCCGCCCCAGTGGCGGCCCCGCGTCGTCCGACTCCGGGCCGACCCTCTCCAGGGTCATGGACCACCTGACCACCGTCCCGAGCGACGAGACGACCGCGCCCGCCACACCGACTGGGCCTCCGTCTCCGTCTCCGTACGACGAGACGGCCGAGGGCACGGCTGAAGGCGCAGGTGGGGAGCCGCAGGGCGTACCCGCCGGCGCGGTCGAGCCGTTGGACGACGACGAGGACGAGGATCCGCTGGGCAACGAACGGACGGCGGCTCTTGCGGCGGCGCTGAGCGCGGAGCTGGCGCGTGAGGAGGCCGCCGTGGGGCCGGTTGCGGCCGCCGGCGTGGAGCAGTCGGGTCCCGACAGCGCGCTCTGGGACGACGGGGTGCTGCCGCTCTTCCCGCTCCAGCCGCCGCGGACGGGGCGAGAGCTGCTCGCCGATCACGTCACGGCGATGGTGTGCTGTGCCGCGATGGACACGGCGGGGGCGGTGCCGGGTCTCGACTGGCTCGACGGGCCGTCGCTTCTCGTCAACGGCGAGCGTGCCGCCGATCTCGGCCCCAGGGTCGTCACCCTCATCGAGACCGGTGACCCGTCCCCCCTCCGCACCTGGCTCCGCGAATCAGGCGTCCGCCCAGAAAAACCGGTCCGCCTGGTCTGACGCCCCCGAGCGGACGCACGCCCAGGATTACGTCTGCCCGCAGCCAGGACGGCCCGCAGCCGCCCACGCGTCGATGGGGCCGTGGCGGCGGTCAGCCCTGACCCCCGTCCACCCGCAGTCGCGCACCCGTCGATGGGGCCGTGGCGGCGGTCAGCCCTGACCCCCGTCCACCTGCAGTCGCGCACCCGTCGATGGGGCCGTGCCGGGCTTAGCCCTGACCCCCGTCCACCCGCAGTCGCTCACGCACCGAAGGGGCCGTGCCGGTACATCAAATGCCCGTCGCCATGCGTGAGTACAGCCAAGACAAGCCCTCCAAGAACTGAACAGCCGGTAGGGCGACGGGCGGATGTACCGGCACGGACCCGACCCACCCACCGGCGAACCGCGAACCGCGCCCAGCGACAGGCGCCCCCGGCCGACAGCCCCACCCCGCCCCGCCCCGCCCCATCCCCCGGAGCCCCCCCCGTTCCGTTCACGTCAATTCGCGACGAACGGTGACGGAGTGCGTGCGTTATGTGATGTGCTGGGATCGATCGCGCACAGGGCAGGGCTGACAAGGGTGACGGGGGCGCCAGGGAGGGGAGCAGGCATGGGGTCGGAGCAGATCCGCCGCTGGGAGTCGGGTGCGCTCGCGCACGCCGTCACGGACCCCTTCGGGCAAGGCCCGGTCCCCTGGCTCCGAGGCGACGAGCACTACTTCAGTGACACCGGCCAGGTCGTCCCCTGGTACATCGACCAGGCCGACCAGGCCGATCAGGCGGACCACCACGGCCCCCGGCTTCCGGGAGCCGGCAGCGGCGCCACGCTCGAGGACGCCCCCCGCCCCGACAAGGGCACCCGCTCAGTCCCCCACCCCCGCGCCGGAGGCCCCCGCGCGGCCGACGACGTCCGCCGTCAGATCAAGGGCTTCACCTCCACCGGCGCCGTAGCCCCCGGCGAGGCCATCGACTTCCACATCACGGTCGACCCGCCCCAGGAATTCAGCGTCGACATCTACCGCATCGGCCATTACGGAGGCGACGGCGCGTCAAAGATCACCACCAGCCCCCGTCTCTCCGGCATCGTGCAACCGCCCCCGCTCACCGCGGACCGCACGGTCTCCTGCCATCACTGGTGGCTCTCCTGGCGGCTGCAGATCCCGAGCTACTGGAACATCGGCGCGTACGTCGCCGTACTCACCACCGCCGACGGCTACCGCTCCCACGTCCCCTTCACGGTCCGCGACGACCACCCGGCGGACCTGCTGCTCCTGCTCCCCGACATCACGTGGCAGGCGTACAACCTCTATCCGGAGGACGGCCGCACGGGCGCCAGTCTCTACCACGCGTGGGACGACGACGGCCGTCTCCTCGGCGAGGCCGACGCCGCGACGACGGTCTCCTTCGACCGCCCGTACGCCGGCGCCGGCCTCCCCCTGCACGTCGGCCACGCCTACGACTTCATCCGCTGGGCCGAGCGCTACGGCTACGACCTCGCGTACGCCAACGCCAGTGATCTGCACGCCGGCCGCGTGGATCCCACCCGCTACCGGGGCCTGGTCTTCCCGGGCCACGACGAGTACTGGTCGGCGGCCATGCGCCGCACCGCCGAGCGCGCCCGCGACCACGGCACCTCGCTGGTCTTCCTCTCCGCCAACACCATGTACTGGCAAGTGGAGTTGGGCCCGTCCCCGTCCGGCGTCCCCGACCGCCTGCTGACCTGTCGCAAGCGCCGGGGCCCGGGAAAGCCGGCCCTGTGGCGGGAAATCGACCGCCCGGAACAGCAACTCATCGGCATCCAGTACGCGGGACGAGTCCCCGAACCCCAGCCGCTGGTCGTCCGCAACGCCGGCCACTGGCTGTGGGAGGCGACCGGCGCCCACGAGGGCGACGAACTCGACGGCCTGGTCGCGGGCGAGGCCGACCGCTACTTCCCGCGCACCCCGCTCCCCGAGCACCAGGGCCGTATCCTCCTGGCGCACTCCCCGTACCCGGACAGCGAGGGCGTCCCCCGCCACCAGGAGACCTCTCTCTACCGCTCCCCCTCCGGCGCCCTGATCTTCGCCTCCGGAACGTTCGCCTGGTCTCCCGCCCTGGACCGCCCCGGCCACGTCGACACCCGGGTCCAGCGGGCCACCGCCAACCTCCTCGACCGCATCTGCAAACGCGACTGAGCGAGCCGCACCCCGTACCGACATCGACCCCACCACGTGCCCCAGGCACCCTCGCCACCCACCCGCTCCACACACCCCCTGGCCAAAGCCGGTCCCCATGTACGGGAGAATCGAGCCATAGGACAGAACTACGGGGAGGAACCGTGTCCGGATTCGTTGAAAAGCCCGAGCCCCTCCAGGTCCCGGGTCTGGTGCATCTGCACACCGGCAAGGTGCGCGACCTGTACCAGAACGAGGCGGGCGACCTCGTGATGATCGCCAGCGACCGCATGTCCGCCTACGACTGGGTGCTCCCGACGGAGATCCCCGACAAGGGCCGGGTGCTGACCCAGCTTTCGCTCTGGTGGTTCGACCAGCTCGCCGACCTGGCCCCCAACCACGTCCTCAGCACCGAACTCCCGCCGGGCGCCCCCGAGGACTGGGCCGGCCGCACCCTGATCTGCAAGTCCCTGCAGATGGTCCCGGTCGAGTGCGTCGCCCGCGGCTATCTCACCGGCTCCGGCCTCGTCGAGTACAACGAGTCCCGTACGGTCTGCGGCCTCGCCCTCCCCGAGGGCCTGGTCGACGGCTCGGAACTGCCCGCCCCGATCTTCACCCCCGCCACCAAGGCCGCGGTCGGCGAGCACGACGAGAACGTCTCGTACGAGGAAGTCGCCCGCCAGGTCGGCGCCGACACCGCGGCCCAGCTCCGCCAGTCGACCCTCGCCGTCTACAGCCGCGCCCGCGACATCGCCCGCGACCGCGGCATCATCCTCGCGGACACCAAGTTCGAGTTCGGCTTCGAGGGGGAGACGCTCGTCCTCGCCGACGAGGTACTGACCCCCGACTCCTCCCGCTTCTGGCCGGCCGAGCAGTGGGAGCCGGGCCGCTCCCAGCCCTCGTACGACAAACAGTTCGTACGGAACTGGCTCACCTCCGCCGAGTCCGGCTGGGACCGCAAGAGCGAGCAGCCCCCGCCCGCCCTGCCCCCGCAGGTCGTGGAGGCGACCCGCGCCAAATACATCGAGGCCTACGAGCACCTGACCGGCACCAGCTGGTCGTAACCGCCCACCGAAGCCGACCACACGCCCCCGGCCGACCACACGCCCCCGGCCGACCACACACCCTCGGCCGACCACACGCCCTCGGCCGACCGCATGCCCTCGGCCGACCGCATGCCCTCGGCCGACCGCATGCCCTCGGCCGACCGCATGCCCTCGGCGGACCGCGGGATTCGGCCGGAGACGGGTTCGGCGGCCTATGGCGGCGGGCCGGCCGAAGGCGCGCGGCCTGTTCGAAGGCGCGCGGCCTGCTCTAGGGAGCGCGGCCTGTCGAACGGTTCGGGCCGGCCACAGTGTTGGGACCGGCCACAGGGTTCGGGCCGACCACAGGGTTGAGGTGGCCACAGGTCTGGGGTGGCCACAGGTCTGGGGTGGCCGCATGGCGGGGGTCGGCCGCAGGCCTCGGGTCGGCCGGCCTGAGGCCCGCGTCGACCCCGAACACACGCAGGCTCCCCAACCTCCGGTCGCGAACACACCGACCCGCTCCCGGACATACGAAAAGGCCCCCGGTCCATGACCGGGGGCCTTTTCTTCCTGAGCGGACGACGAGGTTCGAACTCGCGACCTCAACCTTGGCAAGGTTGCGCTCTACCAGCTGAGCTACGTCCGCACTGCGCCGTGGCGCGACAGCCACTATACCCAACCTCGCTGACGCGCGAGCCGCACCGCCGTGTGCCGGTTCTCCGCTCCGAGCTTGGTCGCGGCCGACGACAGATAGTTCCGCACCGTCCCCTGTGACAGCGCCGCACGCTCGGCGATCTCCGAGACGGGCGCCCCGTCGGCCGCGAGCTCCAGCACCTCCGCCTCCCGCGCGGTCAGCGGCGAGTCCCCGGCCGAGATCGCGTCGGCCGCCAACTCCGGGTCCACATAGCGGTTTCCCGCATGCACCGTCCGAATGATCTCCGCGAGCCGCTGGGCGCTGACGGTCTTCGGCACGAACCCGCGCACACCCGCCGCAAGCGCCCGCTTCAGATGCCCGGGCCGCCCATGACTGGTCACGATCAGCACCTGGCAGGCAGGCAGTTCCTTCCGCAGGGATGTGGCCACCCTCACACCGTCAGCCCCCGGCATCTGAAGATCCAGCACTGCCACGTCGGGTGCATGGGCCCGTGCCATCGCGAGCGCCTCCGGTCCGGTCGCCGCCTCGGCGATCACCGTCAGGTCGTCCTCCAGGGCGAGCAGTGCCGCGAGCGCGCCCCGGATGAGGTGTTCGTCATCGGCGAGCAGCAGCCGCACACGAGCAGCGGGAGAGCCGGACGGCAGGGGCGGCACGGACGTCATGAGGTGACCTCGTTCATCGGATGCGGGAGGGGGGAGGGGGCAGCCGGGGCGGACGCGGCGTCCTCGGCGACCGCGGACTGCGTCACAGGCAGTGGTACGTCCGCGGTCAGCCGGTACATGCCGTCACCCCCGACGGGCCCTGCCCGCAACACCCCGTCGACCTTCCCGAGCCGCTCCCGCAGCCCGACCAGCCCGGAACCCGGGCCCGGGTCGGCGCCTCGCTCCGTCTCCGGGCACGGCTCCGCGGCCGGCACGCCGTCGTTCTCGACGGTGAGCACCACGCGGTCGTCCGTCACGCGCAAGGACACCGCGCAGCGCTGTGCGTCGCCATGGCGGAGCACATTCGTGGTCGCCTCCCTGACGACCCAGCCGAGCGCCGACTGGACCTGCACGGGCAGCCCCGCCGCCGAACCGCTGACCTCGCACTCGATCCCGGCCGCCGTCAACACCCCCTGTGCGCCGGCGAGTTCGACCCCCAGGTCGGCCGCCCGGTAGCCGCGCACCACCTCACGGACCTCCCGCTGCGAATCGCGCGCTATGCGCTGCACCTCGATCATCTGGTCCACGGCCTCGGGCCGCTCGCGCCGGGCCAGCTGCACGGCGAGCTCGCTCTTCAGGGCGATCACCGCCAGATTGCGGCCCATCACGTCGTGCAGATCGCGTCCGAAGCGCAGCCGCTCCTCGGCGACGGCCAGCCGGGCGCGCGTGTCACGGGCCTCGTCCAGTTCGTACACGGCGTTGAGCAGCCAGACCGAGAACGCGGCGGTGAATGCGAGGAAGCCGGCGGTGAGCAGCACGATCACGCCGGTGATCAGCGCAGCAGGGCCGGGGAGGCCCAGCGGGAACGAGACGATCGCCGCGCTCACGGCCGCGCCGAACACCACGTGGAGCAAACGTCTGGTGTTGCGCGTACCGAGTGCGAGCGTGCCGGTCCCGAACGCTATGACGCCCACGTAGAGAGTCGATGCCGCCGCGACAGTCTTCTCGTCGGCGGGCCGCCAGTCCGTGCCCGACAGGGCCATCGCCACCGAGGCGACCACGGCCGTGGCCACCGCGAGCGTCAGGAGCATGCGCCCCGGCTGCTCGCGCGTGCCGCGCGTCCAGTCCAGCGCCTTCGAAGCGGTCACCGCGCAGAGCACGGCGTGGCCGCACACCATGAGGAACAGCCACCACGCCAGGGGCTTTGCCATGCTCCCGAAGGTGGTGAGACCGATGGTGCTCACTTCGATCACCGCGAAGAAGTGGAACGACCAGCGGGTGTACGTCTCGACCTTCGCCGGGGTGCTCTTGCCCCGCCACCAGGCCATGGACTTGCGCATGCCTCATCCCCCGCCCATGTCACAGATCACCGCCGGGGTTCCCAGCGGAACCACCGTCGTACAGCAAACACCGCGAGCACGGTCCAGGCCACCGCCGTCACCAGGGCGCCCAGGGCCTCGTACGCGGAGAGGTTTCCGGTCCAGCCGCCGCGTATCAGGGTGATCACCGGGGTGAGCGGCAGCACTTGGCAGAACCTGGCCAGGCGGTCGGGGAGGACCTCCAGGGGGATGAAGGTGCCCGAGCCGAACATGGACACGAGCATCAGTGGCATGGCCGCGACCTGGGCGCCCTCCACGCTCTTGCTGAAGTTCGCCGTGACCGCCGCCAGGGCCGGGCACATCACGAGGCCCAACAGCAGTCCGAGAAGGGCGAGATGGGGTGCCTTGGGGACCCCGGCGTCGAGCGCCACGCCAAAGGCGGCGGTGAGGACCAGGCACTGCACCACTCCTATCACCACCGACGGCAGGGCGGCGCCCGAGAGGATCTCCATGTCGCGCAGCTCACCGGTCCGCAGCCGCTTGAGCACGAGCTCCTCGCGACGGGCCGCGTACACGCTCACGAGTGCGCTGTAGACGGCGAAGAGGAGAGAGAAGCCGATGGAGGACGGCAGCAGGATCGAGCCGACCGAGAGGCCGGTGCCCGCCAGATCCATCTGGTCGACCCCCGAGCGGACACTGAACGGCAGGACCAGCGGCACCAGCACCGCCGCGAAGAGCGTCGCCTTGGCGCGGCCCAGCAGGATCAGCTCGGCGCGGGCCAGCGCACTCATCCGCCCCAGAGCCGTGGTCGTGCCGACGCCGGCCGTCTTCACGTCGGCCCTCGCTACCCCCGCTGTCCCGCCCGCCGTCCCCATGTCCGCCCCCTCCATGCCTGCCGTCCCGATGTTGGCCGTCTTCTCGTCCGTTGTGACCTTCGCTCCGCCCATGCCCTTCACGCTGCTCATGCGGGCGTCTCCTTCCGCGGGCCCGTCCGCTGTGAGGTGAGGGTCCGGGGGCCCTCTGTCCCCGGCGGGTCCTGCGGTGCGACTTGCTGCGTCACCTTTTGCGCGTCCGTCTCCACGGCGTCCTGCGCTGCCTCCCTCGCTATGCGCAGGAATGCCTCCTCCAGAGAGGCCGACCGCACATCGAGCCCCCGCAGCTCGACCTGCGCCCGCTCGGCCCACAACAGAAGTGCGGTGGCGGTGCGTTGGACTTCGTGGGTACGCAGACGGACCGTGCGGCCCGTCATCTCGTGGTCGGTGACGCCCAGCTCGGCGAGCGGTGGCAGGTCCCCCACGAAATAGCCCTCGGGCAGGGCGAAGGAGATCCGGGAGGGCTGGGAGGCGGTCACCTCGGCAGGGGTGCCGGAGGCGGCGATGCGCCCCTCGTGAAGTATCGCGAGGCGGTCGGCCAGCTCTTCCGCCTCCTCCAGATAGTGGGTGGTCAGCAGCACCGTCGTACCGCCGGCGCGCAGCTCGCGCACCAACTCCCAGGTGTCCCGGCGCCCTTCGGCGTCCAGGCCGGTCGTCGGCTCGTCGAGAAAGAGGACCTCCGGACGGCCGAGGAGTGCGAGGGCCAGATCGAGGCGCCGTTTCTCGCCGCCGGACAGCTGCTTCACCCGGACCCGGGAGCGGCGCCCGAGCCCGACCGTCCCCAGCGCCTCTGCCGTGGGTCGCGCCCCACTCGTACAGCCCGCCCACATCCGGACGGTCTCCTCGACGGTCAGCTCCGAGGGGAAGCCGCCTTCCTGCAGCATCACGCCGATCCGGGGGCGGACCGCCGCCCGGTCCTCGTACGGATCGTGCCCGAGGACGCGCACCCGACCGGCGGCCGGGGGCGCGAGGCCTTCCAGCAGCTCGAGGGTGGAGGTCTTGCCCGCGCCATTGGTGCCCAGCAGTGCGTACAGCTCGCCGCGGCCCACGCTGAAGGTGATTCCACGCACGGCCTCGAAGGCCTTCCCGCTGCGGGCGGACGCCCGGGGACCCCCCTCGTACACGCGCCGCAGATCAGTGACCTCAATCACGTCATCGTGCTCATTCGTGTTCATGAGATCAGCGTCCCCGCGGACGGGACGCGGCAGCAGTGCGCGGTGTCATCACTCCCCATGACAAATGTCAGAAGGAGGGAGAGATGGAGAGGGAGGAGAGGAGGAGCGCAGGAAGCGACGGGCGCGATCGAAACCGTGCCGGGCACACCACACAGCGCATGACGCAGACACCCGACGCACAACAAAAAGCCCCGGTCATCGACCGGGGCCTTCATAAGTGGAGCGGACGACGAGGTTCGAACTCGCGACCTCAACCTTGGCAAGGTTGCGCTCTACCAGCTGAGCTACGTCCGCATTGCCTCCGACCGGCTCTCACCGATCGGCGCGAGCACCACCCTACCTGATCCACAAGAGTGGTCGATAAGGGATGCAGAGCGGGTGACAGGAATTGCACACTGCGCCTTCCCCCTGGAAGGGGGATGTTCTACTACTGAACTACACCCGCGTGACTCCGTGGGGTTCGGCCTTTCGGCCTTGCCCTTCGGCGTGCTCCAGACTCTAGCTGACCAGCAGGGGGGCAGCGCAAGTCGGCTGCTCTCAGGGCCCGATGGCAGGTCATCGCGGTGCCGCGCGGACGGGTGCTCCCGCACCTGTGAGCGGAGGGTGGCCTTCCGAGGAGCGCGCGTGCGCCCCCGCAGGACCCACCCGCCGGCACCTCGCCCCCAACGAAAGAACCCGGGCCCCCAAGGGAAGCCCGGGTCTCACGCGGGAGCCGGGCTTCCCTTGGGGCCGCCCGGATGCGTCCGCTCAGTGCGCCTCGGCGAACGCCTCGTACACCTTCTTCGGGATCCGCCCCCGAGGCGGAACCTCCAGCTTGTTCGAGCGGGCCCAGGCGCGGACGGCGGCCGGGTCGGGTGTCAGCGCCGTGTGCGTGTACGTCTTCCCGGACTTCGCCCGCTTGCGGCCGGCGTCGACGTACGGAGCGAGCGCCTTACGCAGTTTCTTGGCATTGGTTGGATTGAGGTCGATCTCGTACGACTTGCCGTCCAGTCCGAAGGCGATCGTTTCCGCCGCTTCTGAGCCGTCGATGTCGTCAAAGAGAGTGACCACGACACGCTGCGCCACGAATATCGGTCCCTTCGTGCGGCACCTCTCGATCGCGCACCACGACGTGCAGAGACGTCACGGAGTTGACGGAGAGATGTCGACTGTCCGGCTGTTATCGAGCAAAGTATCGGCTATTGCCAATTCCTTTGTACAGTGCCCGGCAATGCATTGTGAAGCCCGACTAAATCCCTCCGCGTGTCCGGGTGGCAATGTCCCCCCACCGCTCTTCTGCGGTTTTTCCCAGGATTTTCCGTGGAAGCCCCCGCGTCGATGCGGGATCGTGATGGGGCTCACGTAGGATTCTACGAATCTACGCGAGTAGAAATTTTGTGCGGGTAGTCTGAAGGGACCTGCTCAGCACCACACACCGGGAGTGCCAGTGGCACGCGTCGTAGTCGACGTCATGCTCAAGCCGGAGATCCTCGACCCCCAGGGCCAGGCGGTGCAGCGTGCACTGCCGCGCCTCGGTTTCGAGGGCGTCTCCGACGTACGTCAGGGAAAGCGATTCGAACTCGAAGTGGACGGACCGGTGGACGACACCGCACTCGCCCGCATCCACGAACTGGCGGAATCGTTCCTCGCCAACACCGTGATCGAGGACTTCACCGTGAAGGTGGAGGACGAGAAGGTGGAGGCCGGAAAGTGACCGCTCGTATTGGAGTCGTCACCTTTCCCGGCAGCCTCGACGACCGGGACACGCAGCGCGCGATCCGGCTCGCCGGTGCCGAACCCGTCGCTCTCTGGCACAAGGACAAGGACCTCAAGCAGGTCGACGCCGTGGTGCTGTGCGGGGGATTCTCCTACGGCGACTATCTGCGTGCGGGTGCCATCGCGCGCTTCTCGCCGGTGATGGAGACCCTCATCGCGGAGGCGAAGTCCGGAATGCCGGTCCTCGGCATCTGCAACGGCTTCCAGATCCTCACCGAGGCCCATCTGCTGCCCGGTGCGATGCTCGGCAACAACCACCTGCACTTCATCTGCCGCGACCAGAAGTTGCGGGTGGAGAACGCGGAGACCTCCTGGACCACCGACTACGCGTCGGGTCAGGAGATCCACATCCCGCTGAAGAACATGGACGGGCGGTACGTCGCCGACGAGCGCACCCTCGACATGCTGGAGGCGGAGGGCCGAGTCGCCTTCCGATACCTGGACTTCAACCCCAACGGCTCGCAGCGGGACATCGCCGGCATCACGAACGAGGCCGGCAACGTGGTCGGTCTCATGCCGCACCCCGAGCACGCCGTGGAGCCCCTCATCGGGTCGGGCCGCACCGACGGTCTCCCCTTCTTCACCTCGATCCTCAAGAAGCTGGTCACCGCATGAGCCGCACGCCTCTGGACACGGTCGAGAACGCGGCCGCGACCCCCGACGTCGAGCTGCCCTGGGCCGAACTGGGCCTGAAGAAGGACGAGTACGAGCGGGTCGTGGAGATCCTCGGCCGCCGGCCCACCGGTGCCGAGCTCGCCATGTACTCGGTCATGTGGTCCGAGCACTGCAGCTACAAGTCCTCGAAGGTGCACCTCCGCCAGTTCGGCGAGAAGGCCCCCGAGTCCGACGCGCTGCTGGTCGGCATCGGTGAGAACGCCGGTGTCGTGGACGTCGGCCAGGGCTATGCCGTCACCTTCAAGGTCGAGTCCCACAACCACCCCTCGTACGTCGAGCCCTACCAGGGCGCGGCCACGGGCGTCGGCGGCATCGTGCGCGACATCATCGCGATGGGCGCGCGGCCGGTCGCCGTGGTCGACCCGCTGCGGTTCGGCGCGGCGGACCACCCGGACACCAAGCGCGTCCTGCCGGGTGTCGTCGCGGGCATCGGCGGCTACGGCAACTGTCTCGGCCTGCCGAACATCGGCGGCGAGGTCGTCTTCGACGCCTGCTACCAGGGCAACCCGCTCGTCAACGCCGGTGCCATCGGTGTGATGAAGCACGAGGACATCCACCTCGCCAAGGCGTCCGGTTCGGGCAACAAGGTCATCCTGTACGGGGCTCGCACGGGCGGCGACGGCATCGGCGGCGCCTCGATCCTGGCGAGTGAGACCTTCGACGACGCCAAGCCGTCGAAGCGTCCCGCGGTTCAGGTCGGCGACCCCTTCCAGGAGAAGCTCCTCATCGAGTGCACCCTGGAGGCCTTCGCCGAGAAGCTGGTCGTCGGCATCCAGGACCTCGGCGCGGCCGGACTGTCCTGCGCCACCAGCGAGTTGGCGTCCAACGGCTCCGGCGGTATGCGCGTCACCCTCGACGACGTACCGCTGCGCGACTCCACGCTCTCGCCCGAGGAAATCCTCATGAGCGAGTCGCAGGAACGCATGTGCGCGGTCGTCGAGCCGGCGAAGGTCGACCGCTTCCTGGAGATCTGCGAGAAGTGGGACGTCATCGCCACCGTCATCGGTGAGGTGACCGACGGCGACCGGCTCGAGATCTTCTGGCACGGCGGCAAGATCGTCGACGTCGACCCGCGCACGGTCGCGCACGACGGCCCGGTCTACGAGCGTCCGTACGCCCGCCCGGACTGGCAGGACGCCCTCCAGGCCGACGACGCCAACAAGCTGCCCCGGCCGGCGACTTCGGAGGAGCTGCGGGACCAGGTCCTGAGGCTGGTGTCCTCCCCGAACCAGGCGTCCAAGTCCTGGATCACCTCCCAGTACGACCACTTCGTGCAGGGCAACACGGTGCTGGCGCAGCCCGAGGACTCGGGCATGATCCGCATCGACGAGGAGACCGGGCTCGGCGTCGCCATCGCCACGGACGGCAACGGGCGGTACGCGAAGCTCGACCCGTACGCGGGCGCGCAGCTGGCACTCTCGGAGGCGTACCGCAACGTCGCCACCACCGGTGCCAAGCCGCTCGCCGTCTCCGACTGCCTGAACTTCGGCTCGCCCGAGGACCCGGCCGTGATGTGGCAGTTCGCCGAGGCGATCCGCGGACTCGCCGACGCCTGCCAGCAGTTGGGCACCCCGGTGACCGGCGGCAATGTCTCGCTCTACAACCAGACGGGCGAGGTCGCCATCCACCCGACTCCCGTCGTGGCCGTGCTCGGCGTCATCGACGACGTCGCCCGGCGCACGCCCGTCGCCTTCCAGGAAGAGGGCCAGCTCCTCTACCTGCTCGGCGACACCCGTGAGGAGTTCGGCGGTTCGGCCTGGTCGCAGGTTGTCCACGACCACCTGGGCGGTCTGCCTCCGCGGGTGGACCTGGAGCGCGAGCGGCTGCTCGCCGAGATCCTCATCTCGGCGTCCCGCGACGGCATGATCGACTCTGCGCACGACCTGTCCGACGGCGGTCTGATCCAGGCCGTGGTCGAGTCGGCGCTGCTCGGCGAGAAGGGCGCGCGACTGATCGTCCCCGACGGTCTCGATGCCTTCACCTTCCTGTTCTCGGAGTCGGCGGGCCGCGCGGTCGTCGCGATCCCGCGCTCGGAGGAGCTCCGCTTCAACGACATGTGCGGCGCGCGGGGGCTGCCCGTCACCCGCATCGGTGTCGTCGACGGTGATGTGGTCGAGATCCAGGGCGAGTTCACCCTCCCTCTGGACGAGCTGCGCACGGCCCACGAGGGGACGATCCCGGCACTGCTGGCCTGACGCCGGCCGGCCGCCGGACGTACCCAGAGGGTTCGCTCCTACGGTGATGAAGGCCCCGCCCGATGTCCGGGCGGGGCCTTCCCCCGTTCCTCCGTGTCCGGGATCAGGCCGCGATCGGCTGGTCCCCCGGTATGGAGTCGTGTACGGGATCGCCCTTCTGTGGGGTCGGCTTCGGCAGTCGTAGGGCGAGCAGCGTTCCCAGCGCCATCAGTCCGGCCGCGCCCCAGAAGACGACGTCCATCGCCGAGACGAAGGCCTGCACGCCGTCGGCGCGGGCCGGCCCCGTCAGCCGGGCGAGGGCGCTGATGTCCCCGCCGGGCCCGTCGGCCGCGTACAGACGGGCCAGGACCGTGCCGAAGGCGGCGGTCCCCAGGGCGCTGCCCAGCGTCTGGAAGAAGCGGATGCTCGTCGTGGCGACGCCCAGCTGGTGGCGGGGTGCCGCGTCCTGCACGAGCAGGATCAGCTGACCCATGAGCTGCCCCAACCCGGCTCCGACGAGGAGCAGTTCGGCCCGGATCAGCCAGAGCGAGGTGTCGGGGCCGGTGGTGGCGAGGAGCACGAAGGCGAGCAGGGTGGTCGCCGTGCCGCTGATCGTGAACGTGCGGGCCGACCAGCCGCGCTCGGCGAGACGGCCCGAGAGCAGCCCGACCGCCGTCATACCGGCCGCCATCGGCAGCAGATAGAGCCCCGCGGAGGAGCTGGGGACGCCTCGGGCGACCTGCAGATAGACGAGCACGTAGTAGATGGCGCACATCATCGCGGCGCCCATCAGCCCCTGGATGGCGAAGCCCAGCCGCATTTCGGGGACCTTGAACAGGGAGAGCGGGAGCACCGGTTCGGGCGCCCGCCGCTGTCGCCGGAGGAACAGGACCAGGGTCGCTGCGGCGGTCAGGACCAGCCCTAGGACGACGGGTGAGGACCAGGCGTACTGCTTGCCGCCCCAGTCGGTGACGAGCAGCAGGGCGCAGGAGAACGCGGCCGCGAGTCCCGCGCCCGCATAGTCGATCGGCCGGCGGACGTGCTGCCCGGGGATCTTCAGTGCGAAGGCGGAGGCGGCCAGGACCGCGATGCCGATGGGCAGGTTGACGTAGAAGATCCAGCGCCAGCTCGCGTGGTCGGCGAGGAGGCCGCCGATCCAGGGCCCGATCGCCATACCGCCGCCCGCGACGACCCCGCCGATGTTGCTCCCCTTGCCGCGGTCCTGCTCCCCGGGGCCCTTGAGGTGGGCGATCACCACCATCGTGACGCTCATCAGGCCGCCGCCGCCCAGGCCCTGCACCGCACGTGCCGCGATGAGCTGGCCCATTGACTGGGCCGCGCCGCACAGCGCGGAGCCCAGCAGGAACGTGGCGATCGCGCCGGTGAAGACCTGCTTGGGTCCGAAGACGTCGCACAGCTTGCCGTACAGCGGCAGCATCGCGGCCGACGCGAGCGCGAAGGCGCTGACCAGCCAGGGGATCTTGTCGAGGCCGTGCACGGGGTCGAGGTCCCGGACGATCGGGACGGTCGCCGCCGAGACGATCTGTGTGTCGAGGATGGCCAGGACGATCGTGACCAGGCAGACCACGAAGCCGATCCTGCGTTGCCTTTCGGTCATCCCGGCCGGGCCGGGGCCGGTGTCGACTGGTGCGGACATGCGTAACTCCCCCTCGTGGACAGCGGTTCTGGCCCGCCGTCTGCGGTGGCACCACCATGCACGAGAAGTGTGGACCTGGTCAATCTTTTTTCTCGGAACAAATTTTATCCTGGTACACTGATGTGCATGGCTGAGGCGATGGGGCTGCGCGAGCGCAAGAAGCTGCAGACCGGGCTCCGCATCTGGCGGACCGCGGTCGAGCTGTTCCTGGAGCGGGGCTTCGACCAGGTCTCCGTGATGGAGATCGCCGAAGCGTCCGACGTCTCCAAGATGACGGTCTTCAACTACTTCGGGAGCAAGGAAGACCTGGTCTTCCTGCCGATGGAGGAGCACTTCGGCGATGTCGCCCGGGCCGTGCGCGACCGGCAGCCGGGCGAGTCCGCGGTGGCCGCCGTACGCCGGTATTTCCTGGAGATGATCGAGTCGCGGGACCCCTCGATCGGCCTGAGCCCGGACCCCTTCGTGCGCCAGGTGCGCCAACTGGTCATGGACACACCGGCCCTGTTGGAGCGGGCCTTCCTCGCCTCCCGGCAGGGCGAGCAGGAGCTGATCAAGGCGCTGATGGACGAGGGCGAGGAGCGTGTGCCCGCCGGCCTCGCGGCCGCCCTCCTCATCGCGGTCCGCAACACTCTGATCGAAGAACACCATCGCCGCGCGTCCGAGGGGGAGAGCGCGGACGAGATCGCCGCGGCCGCCGTCGACCTGGCCCACCGTGCCTTCGACCAGGTGGAGAACGGCCTGGGCGGATACGCCGTACGACCGTGACCGGACGGCCCGCGCCCACGGGACCGACACGGGCGCCCCGGCCGTACCCACGGGACCGACACAGGCGCCCCGGCCGTACGAGGCCTACTCCCGAGGCCTACTCCCGAGGCCGATTCCCGGATCCGAATTCCCGGAGCCGACTCCCGAGGCCGGGCCGGACCGCTGAGCCGCAGCCGCAGCCACAGCCACAACCCCGCCCACCCCCCGGCGCCGAGGCCGGACCCCGACCTCGAATCCCCGTTTGCACCGGGGCACCTGGGCAGCTAGGCACCTGCCCACCCGCCCCCAGGATCTAGGCTGAGGATCATGCCCCCGGCCAAGAAGCGCGCGCGTACGTACGACCCCGCCAAGATCCGCGCCGCGGTGCGCGCGCAGTTCGGGAACGTACGAGAGGGTGTGCACGCTCTCAGCGAGGAGCAGTTGGCGGGGCCCACGGGGCTCGGGGACTGGAGCGTGCGGGAACTGGCCGCGCACATCGCCATGACGGTGGAGTCCGTCAGCCGAGCCCTCGACCGGGACGAGCCGGCCAGGGCCGAACTCGACCCGCAGCAGATGCTGTTCGCCAGTGCCGCGTTCGCGGCGGACATCGCCGAGGGCACCCGTACGCTCGCCGAGCGCACCCCGGACCTCGACGCGCTGTACGCGGACGCCGAAGAGCGCCTCGCCGAGCGTCTGGCCGCGACCCCCGGCACCCGCCTGATCGACACCCGCGCGGGGGCGATCACGCTGGCCGACCACCTGGTCACCCGCACCGTCGAACTCGTCGTCCACACCGACGACCTGAACCGCGCCACCGGAAGCGCCGTCCCGCTGGACCGTCAGGCGCTCGCCGCCTGCACCCGTCTCCTCGCCGACGCCCTCGCGGTGAAGGCGCCCGGTGCCTCGACGGAGGTGCGGATTCCGCCGTACGCCGTGGTGCAGTGCGTGGAAGGCCCCCGGCACACCCGCGGCACCCCGCCGAACGTCGTCGAGACCGACCCGCTGACCTGGATCAGGCTCGCCACCGGACGTATCGACTGGCAGGCCGCTCTCGACGACGCCAAGGTGAGCGCGAGCGGGGAGCGCGCGGACCTGTCCGGACTGTTGCCCGTCGTGGGCTGAACCCGTCCCGGCCCGCGGGGGGAACCAACCACCCCACCCGCCCCGTCACACCGGCATGTACAGGCAGCGACTGACCCTCACCGCTCTGACCCTGCTCCCGCTCGCGATGGCCTGCGGCAACGAGACGGCCGGCGATGCGGTCCGCTCGGATGCCGGGCCGGACCTGGCCGGCACCTACTGGACCGTCGACAGCGCCACCGTCGACGGCACCACCCAGCGCGCGCCCGCCGGGGCCCGCGTCGAGATCGGCGACCACGGCAAGGTCCAGGGCAACTACGGATGCAACCACTTCAACGCGACCGCCACCTTCAAGGACGGCCGCCTCGACCTCGGCCCGGTCACCTCGACCGAGATGGCCTGCGAGAAGGCCCCGATGAAGTTCGAGAGCACCCTGGCCCGCACGCTCTCCGACGGCGCCCTCACCACCAAGGTCGCGGACGACGCCCTCACCCTCACCACCGACTCCGGAGACCGGGTCCGCCTGACCGAGGAGAAGGACGCGCCCCTGTACGGCACGAAATGGACCGTTACGTCGTTCGGTCACGCAGACGTCGCACAGTCCCTGCCGAAGGGCGCCGACAGCAAGGCCTACCTCGTCCTCGACAGGAAGAAGGGCACGCTGGGCGGCCGGTTCGGCTGCAACCACGGCTCCGCGAAGGCCACGGTCCGCGACGGACATATCACCCTCGGGAGGCCGACCACTACCCGGATGATGTGCGACGGCTCACTCATGGACACCGAGAAGCGTCTCCTGGGCCTCTTCGACGGCAGGGTGGCGTACACGTTGGATCACCGCACGCTCACGCTGACCAGCGCAAACGGTGAAAAGGTGACGGCCGTCGCCGACAAGTGATCCATCGGGGGCCGGCATCCCCAATTCGGACCAGTGGTCGATCTCGCCTACACTCGGTGGCGTGCCACGTGGTGACGGTCGACTCAATCATGATCTGCTCCCCGGTGAGAAAGGCCCCCAGGACGCTTGCGGCGTCTTCGGTGTCTGGGCTCCGGGCGAAGAGGTCGCCAAGCTCACTTACTTCGGGCTCTACGCCCTACAGCATCGAGGTCAGGAATCCGCGGGGATCGCGGTCAGCAATGGCTCCCAGATCCTCGTCTTCAAGGACATGGGCCTCGTGTCCCAGGTCTTCGACGAGACCTCTCTCGGTTCGCTCCAGGGTCATATCGCGGTCGGTCACGCCCGCTACTCGACCACCGGCGCCTCCGTCTGGGAGAACGCCCAGCCGACGTTCCGTGCCACCGCGCACGGCTCCATCGCGCTCGGCCACAACGGCAACCTGGTCAACACGGCGCAGCTCGCCGAGATGGTCGCCGACCTCCCGAAGCAGGACGGCCGCACCACACGCGTGGCGGCCACCAACGACACCGACCTGCTGACGGCGCTCCTCGCCGCCCAGGTGGACGACGACGGCAAGCCGCTGACCATCGAAGAGGCTTCCACCAAGATCCTTCCGCAGGTCAAGGGCGCTTTCTCGCTCGTCTTCATGGACGAGCACACCCTGTACGCGGCCCGCGACCCGCAGGGCATCCGCCCGCTGGTCCTCGGCCGCCTGGAGCGCGGCTGGGTCGTCGCCTCCGAGTCCGCCGCCCTCGACATCTGCGGCGCCGCCTACGTCCGTGAGATCGAGCCGGGCGAGTTCGTCGCCATCGACGAGAACGGCCTCCGTACGTCGCGATTCGCTGAGGCAAAGCCCAAGGGCTGTATTTTCGAGTACGTCTATCTGGCCCGCCCGGACACCGACATCGCCGGCCGGAACGTGTATCTCTCGCGTGTCGAGATGGGCCGTCGGCTCGCCAAAGAAGCTCCCGCAGAGGCCGATCTGGTCATAGCGACCCCGGAGTCGGGGACGCCCGCGGCGATCGGTTACGCGGAGGCCTCCGGCATTCCGTTCGGCGCCGGCCTGGTGAAGAACGCGTACGTCGGCCGGACCTTCATCCAGCCTTCACAGACGATCCGCCAGCTCGGTATCCGGCTGAAGCTGAATCCGCTCAAGGAAGTCATCAAGGGCAAGCGGCTGGTCGTCGTCGACGACTCGATCGTGCGCGGCAACACCCAGCGCGCCCTGGTCCGGATGCTCCGTGAGGCGGGTGCCGCCGAGGTCCACATCCGGATCTCCTCGCCGCCCGTGAAGTGGCCCTGCTTCTTCGGCATCGACTTCGCGACCCGCGCCGAGCTGATCGCCAACGGCATGACCATCGAGGAGATCGGCACGTCCCTGGGCGCCGACTCCCTCTCGTACATCTCCATCGACGGCATGATCGACGCCACGACCATCGACAAGCCGAACCTGTGCCGCGCCTGCTTCGACGGCGAGTACCCGATGGATCTCCCCGACCCGGAACTGCTGGGCAAGCAGCTTCTGGAGACCGAGCTGGCCGCGGGTCCCGCAGCCACGGCCGCGGCTGACGCCATCCGTCGCCCGTAAGCCTCGTACCAACCAACCCGAAAGATCCCAGGCAATGTCTGAGAGCCCTCGTACCGGTGCCTCCTACGCGGCTGCCGGCGTCGACATCGAAGCGGGCGACCGCGCCGTAGAGCTGATGAAGGAGTGGGTGAAGAAGACGCAGCGCCCCGAGGTCCTCGGCGGCCTCGGCGGCTTCGCCGGCCTCTTCGACGCCTCCGCCCTCAAGCGCTTCGAGCGTCCGCTGCTCGCCTCCGCCACGGACGGCGTGGGGACGAAGGTCGACCTCGCCCGGCAGCTCGGCGTGTACGACACCATCGGCCACGACCTGGTCGCGATGGTCATGGACGACATCGTGGTGTGCGGGGCCGAACCGCTCTTCATGACCGACTACATCTGCGTCGGCAAGGTCCACCCGGAGCGCGTCGCCGCGATCGTCAAGGGCATCGCCGAGGGCTGTGTCCTCGCCGGCTGCGCCCTGGTGGGCGGCGAGACGGCCGAACACCCGGGTCTGCTGGGTCCGGACGACTTCGACGTCGCAGGCGCCGGTACGGGCGTGGTCGAGGCCGACCAGCTGCTCGGCCCGGATCGTATCCGTACGGGTGACGCGGTGATCGCGATGGCCGCCTCGGGACTTCACTCGAACGGGTACTCACTCGTCCGGCACGTGCTCTTCGACCGGGCGAACCTCCGACTGGACCAGCACGTGGAGGAGTTCGGCCGCACGCTCGGCGAGGAGCTCCTGGAGCCCACCAAGATCTACTCGCTGGACTGTCTGGCGCTCACCCGCACCACCGAGGTGCACGCGTTCTCGCACATCACCGGCGGAGGACTGGCGGCCAACCTGGCCCGCGTCATCCCGGACGGGCTGCACGCGATCGTCGACCGCGAGACCTGGACCCCGGCCCCGGTCTTCGACCTCGTCGGCAGGACCGGTGACGTCGAGCGCCTGGAGCTGGAGAAGACGCTGAACATGGGCGTCGGCATGATGGCGATCGTCCCGGAGGAGTCGGCGGACGTCGCGCTCGCCACCCTTGCCGACCGCGGCGTGGACGCCTGGATCGCCGGCGAGATCACCGACCGTGGCGAGCACCCGACGGGTGCGGCGCTCGTGGGCGACTACGCGAACTGAGCCCCGTAGGGCAGCACGAAACCCGGTCCGGCGCTGAGGCCCCGGACCGGGTGAGGTGCAGTGCTGCGAGTTCTACGAGAACCGTGGAACCTGCTGAGCCCGCTGCGAGCGCTACGCGCCGCGACGTTGAGACTGAGGACCTGATTGGTCGTCCTCGTCCTCATCGTCGTCGTTGTAGAGATCCGCGTACTGGGCGTACGGGTCGTCTTCCTCGTCGTCGTCCTCGAACGGCTCGCCATTCGGCGGCTGGCTCGAAGTCGAAGCGCCCAGCTCATTGGCCAGGCGCGAGAGGTCAGTCCCGCCGCTGCTGTACTTCAGCTGGCGGGCGACCTTCGTCTGCTTGGCCTTTGCCCGGCCGCGCCCCATGGCTCGACCCCCTCGGATACGGGGCTCGATGGCCCCAGAGTCTTGACACGCGTTCATGATCTGGAACGGGCTCTCCGTGGAGAGACCGGTCCGTAGGGCATCCACGGTACCTGAGCCCACGCCCATACGGTACGTCGCCCGCAGCACGCGCCTTCGCCCACGACCCGCGAGGTGCCCTGTCCTCGCTGGTCAACCGCGATTTTAACCTCTTCTTGGCGCACGACCCGCCGACGAAAGTGAGAGTTCTCTCCAAGTGTCCGTCGGCGGGTCCCTGACAACGGGGTCCGCGGTCAGGGTCGGCGTGCCTCGGCCATCCGCTGTTCGGCGATCCGGTCGGCCGCCGCGGCCGGCGGAATCCCGTCCGCCTTCGCACGTGCGAATATTCCCAGCGTGGTGTCGAAGATCTTCGCGGCCTTCGCCTTGCACCGGTCGAAGTCGAAGCCGTGCAGCTCGTCGGCGACCTGGATGACACCGCCCGCGTTGACGACGTAGTCCGGGGCGTAGAGGATCCCGCGGTCCGCGAGGTCCTTCTCCACGCCCGGGTGCGCCAGTTGGTTGTTGGCCGCGCCGCACACGACCTTCGCGGTGAGCACCGGAACAGAGTCGTCGTTCAGTGCACCGCCCAGCGCGCAGGGGGCGTAGATGTCGAGGCCCTCGACGCGGATCAGCGCCTCGGTGTCGGCCACGGCGCGGACCGCGGGGTGACGGTGCAGGATGCGGCCCACCGCCTCCTCCCGTACATCCGTGATCACGACGTCGGCGCCGTCGTCGAGCAGGTGCTCGACGAGGTGGTGCCCGACCTTGCCGACGCCCGCGATGCCGACCGTGCGGCCGCGTAGCGTCGGGTCGCCCCACAGGTGCTGGGCGCTGGCCCGCATGCCCTGGTAGACGCCGAAGGCGGTCAGCACGGACGAGTCGCCCGCGCCGCCGTTCTCGGGCGAGCGCCCGGTCGTCCAGCGGCACTCGCGCGCCACCACGTCCATGTCGGCGACATACGTACCGACGTCGCACGCGGTGACGTACCGCCCGCCGAGGGAGGCCACGAACCGTCCGTACGCGAGGAGGAGTTCCTCGGTCTTGATCAGCTCGGGGTCGCCGATGATCACGGCCTTGCCGCCGCCGTGGTCGAGACCGGCCATGGCGTTCTTGTACGACATCCCGCGCGCGAGGTTCAGCGCGTCGGCGACGGCCTGCTCCTCGGTCGCGTACGGGTAGAAGCGCGTACCGCCCAGGGCGGGGCCCAGAGCGGTGGAGTGGATGGCGATGACGGCCTTGAGGCCAGTGGCCCGGTCCTGGCAGAGCACGACTTGCTCATGACCCCCCTGATCCGAGTGGAAGAGGGTGTGCAGGACGCCGTTGGTTACGTCGGTCACGGTGGTGACTCCCAGGTACGTAGCGGCGGTTGACGGCGGTGCCCGTGCGGGTGGCGGGCTCCCGTTGGGCACGAGATTAGAGCCTGGGCCCGGCCGCCACCGACGCAGTGTTCAGGATCACCCTCTCCCGGAGTACGTTCCGGTCGGTCCGTGGGACGATTTGCAGTGTTTTCCCGGTCGCTTGTGCGCAGGTTGCGCCGGTTCGCGCTCGGGTTTCACGTCCGGTCCGTTGGGGAGGGAGCAGGGGTGCCCAAGGTGTCCGCGGTGATCATCCCGTACGCGTCCTATCTGCGTGTGTACGAGCCGCTGGCGGCCTTCCCGGAGCCGGAGCGCGGCCACTGGGCGCGCTACGCCCGGCGGGCCGAGCGCCCCTCGTACCAGGACGAACTGCGTCGCTCCCTCGCCGATTTGCTGCCGACCCCGCCGATCCCCGTGCCGGTGCACGAGAGCGGTGACGCCTTCGTCGTGGAGGTCGACGGCGTGCTCTGCGTCTGTCCCTGGCGGACCAGGCTGCGCGGCTGGCAGGCCCTGGGCGAGCTGGCCGAGGAGTTTCCGGCGCCGGTCCTGGACGCGCTGCTGCCCCCGCTCGTACGCCGCCAGGCCACCCAGGACTACGAGCGCTGGCTGACCCGCAACCCCGACGCCCGTCCGTGGATCCGCACCTCGACCTGGCAGGTGCCGCTGAACTGGTTCGTCCTGGTCTCCGACGAGGAGCGGGAGTACGGCAAGGGGGCGGGGGAGCCGGACGGGGACGGGCCGGTGCTGCGCTACCGGACGCCGATGGTGCAGGCGCGGCGCCGGGTGGCGCGCGCCCTGAAGACGCTCAAGGACACCATCGAGGAAGGGCCGCTGATCGACGGCCTGTTGGACGTGGGGCGGTGGCTGGAGGAGTTCCACCCGCGCTCGCTCGTGGAGCTGGACTACGGCGGCCTGGTGCACGTCCTGCCGGCTGCGGAGCTGGAAGGGGACCACTCGGCGGCCGACGTCGCCGAGGGCATCGAGGCGCTGCGCACCGGTGACGGAGTTGCCGCGGGTGAGGCGTACGGCCGCCTTGTGGAGCGCTGGCGTTCGGTCCGGGACCGGCAGTCGGCGAACTGACGCGATCGTCCCTGTGAGGGGCTGACAGGGACGCGTGGTCGTGGTGGACTGGCGACCCTTGGCCCAGGGTTGACGCAGGGCGCCCAGTTCCCGCCCGACGTACCCCGGTCTTTCGCCGTACGGGACGTAGGTCCTGATCCGGGCTTTTGTCGCAAGCGTGATGGAACGCACTTACTCGCCCCTTGCGCCGCTTGCCCCCCCTCGTGCCAAAATAGGACAAGGAGTCCGGGGAGGGCTCCGTCCGTCCGTGTATGGGCGGAATCTCAGCATTGCACGCTATGGGGGGTCTGATGACTCCTGATCGCCCTGTGACTGATCGTCACAGCGGCGTGACTGTCCGCTATGGCATGGTCCATCGGCTTCCGTCGCTGATGAACACCTGGGAGGGCAATTCCATCGGTTTGGCCTACGCGGCTGGACGGATGGTGTAGTTGTAGTGCCGAGGACAAGCCGTTCGTCCTATAACCGACTCGACCCGCGCTGACCATTTCGGGCAACGCGGGTCAAGGTGCAGAATTTAGAGGAAAGAACCGAGAAGGTTCGGTTCTCCCGAGGAGGCCGCTCATGACCGCTCGCACCCCTGATGCCGAGCCGCTGCTGACCCCGGCTGAGGTCGCCACGATGTTCCGCGTCGACCCCAAGACGGTCACGCGGTGGGCGAAGGCCGGCAAGCTCACGTCGATCCGCACGCTCGGCGGGCATCGCCGCTATCGCGAAGCGGAGGTCCGTGCTCTGCTCGCGGGCATCCCGCAGCAGCGCAGCGAAGCCTGAACAACTGCATAGCCGGGCATATCGGTAAGTACCCCAACCTGCCAGGACGCCCGGACACAAGCTCCAAGCGACGCGGGTTCTGCCCCAACAGAGCCCACGCCCAAGCTTCACAAGCACGCGACAAGGGTGCGTCGTAGATCGCGCTGGACTCCGCCGGGTCCAGCGCGATCTTTTTTATGCCCTGATTCGGGACTGCTTGCCCACCGGTTCCGTCCCGCTTCTGACCGAGTTGGGCGCCGAGTGGACCGGTTCGGCTCGACTGTGAGCGTCCTTGTCGGAGTCTGGGGAGGGCTGTGGGATCTCCTGTGGGAGTCCTCTGGGAGTGGTGCAATTGCACATATTAAATTGACTAGTTGTAGGTGGGGCGTAAGTACCAGGGTTTCAAAAACTTATGCGGTGACACCCATCACACGCCGGGTACCTTGTTACTCATGAGGCAACTGCGCTAAAGGGGACGCGTGTTCGGGCCGGGTCGCTACGTCCAGCTTTCCACCGGGCGCGGCACCACTCTCCCCGGCTTTGGTCACGCCGTGGCGGGACTTTCGTCCTCGGCGGGTGCCTCGGGGTCCTCCACGGCGCGCGGGGCGGGGTCTACGGCGCGCGGCGCGGGCTCAACGGCGCGCGGACCGGGCTCCATGGCGAGGCGCAGGAGCTGGTGGCAGATCGGGCAGTGGCGCGTCAGGTGGCGATAGCCGGAGGCGGCCGACAGGTGGGCGCGGAGCAGGGCTCGCGTCTCGTGCCTGGCGGTCGTCGCCATACGCCACCTCCGGGAGGTCGAGGGCCCTGTTTTCTGGGTACCGGCCGACGGCGGCGACGTCAAGATGCGCGGGGCGGGCGCTCCATGCGGAAGGGCCCCGCAGCCGGGAGGATGCGGGGCCCTTCTTTGCTGCGGTCCTGACGGGATGTGCTGTGTTTGATTGCGGCTGCGCCGTGGGCGCGGCCTCCGGCTCGGTGGGGAGGCGGGGGTGGTTGGGGGGTGGGACGGGAAGAGCCCCGCTCCGTTGCCGGATGCGGGGCTCTTCGTTACTGCGGTCCTGACGGGATTTGAACCCGCGGCCTCCACCTTGACAGGGTGGCGAGCACTCCAAACTGCTCCACAGGACCTGGTCTCGCAGTCACCATTTGTGCGCTGTGCTGCGAGAAGAGACTGTACAGGAGGGTGGGCCCGGCGGTCGAACTCACCCATCGTGCCGGGCCGGTTACGGCACCGCCGCGTCGATCGCCTTCACGATGCGCTTGTCGGAGACCGGGTACGCCGTGCCGAGCGCGTGGGCGAAATAGCTGACGCGGAGCTCCTCGAGCATCCAGCGGATGTCCAGGACCTGCTGGGGGACCGGCCGGCCCATTGGCATCTGCTCCAGGAGCCACGCGTACTCGTCCTGCATCTCGTGGACCTTCTCCATGCGCGAGGTGTCCCGCTGGACGTTCGTCGGCATCTGCTGGAGCCGGCGGTCGGCGGCGACCAGGTAGCGCATCAGGTCCGGCAGGCGGCGCAAGCCGGTCTCCGTGACGAAGCCGGGCTTCACGAGGGCGTCCAGCTGCTTGCGCACGTCCGTGAGGTTCGCCAGCAGCGTGGGGCTCTTGACGCCCTTCAGCCGGCGCTCACAGGCCTGCCAGGCGGCGAGGACCTGCTGGACCTGGCCGACCGTACGCACCGTGGTGTCGACGATCTCGGCGCGCACCTTCTCGTACAGCTTCCGGTACGACTCCTCGTCCCAGGCCGGGCCCCCGAAGTCCGCGATCAGCTTGTCCGCGGCGGCTGTCGCGCAGTCGTCGAAGAGCGCCTGGACGGTGCCGTGCGGGTTCGCGGACAGGGCGATCTTCTGGGCGTTCGTGAGCTTGTCCGAGGCGAACTTGCCCGGGTTCACCGGGATGTTGCGCAGGATCAGGCGCCGGGTGCCCTTCCACATGGCCTGCTGCTGCTCGGCCTCCGTGTCGAAGAGCCGTACGGAGACGGTGTCGCCGTCGTCCACGAGCGCCGGGTAGGCCTTGACCGGCTGGCCCGCGCGCCGCGTCTCGAAGATGCGGGTGAGGGAGCCGATCGACCAGTCGGTGAGGCCCTTGCGCTCCAGGGACTCGCCGCCCTCGCGCTCCGCCGTCGCCGCCGCGGCCTGCGAGATCGCCTTGCGCGCCTTCGGCTTCAGCTGGAGCTTGAGCGCCTCCAGGTCCTTGTCCTCGGCGACGTTGCGACGCCGCTCGTCGACGATCCGGAAGGTGATCTTCAGGTGTTCCGGGACGCGCGACCAGTCGAAGTCGTCGGCCGTGAGCGGGACGCCGACCATGCGCTTCAGCTCACGCGCCATGGTCAGGGTCAGCGGCTCCTGGAGGGGTACCGCGCGCTCCAGGAACTTCTGGGCGAAGTTCGGGGCGGGCACGTAGTTGCGGCGGATCGGTTTCGGGAGGGAGCGGATGAGCTCCGTGACGACCTCTTCGCGCAGCCCCGGGATCTGCCAGTCGAAGCCCTCGTCCGTCACCTGGTTGAGGACCTGGAGCGGGATGTGGACGGTCACGCCGTCCGCGTCCGCGCCCGGCTCGAACTGGTAGGTGACACGGAACTTGAGGGCCCCCTGGCGCCAGGAGTCCGGGTAGTCGTCCTTGCTGACGTCGCCGGCACGCTCGTTGATGAGCATCGAGCGCTCGAAGTCGAGGAATTCGGGCTCCTCATGACGCTTGTGCTTCCACCAGGAGTCGAAGTGCGCGCCGGACACCACGTGTTCGGGCACCCGCTGGTCGTAGAAGTCGAAGAGCGTCTCGTCGTCGACCAGGATGTCCCGGCGCCGGGCCCGGTGCTCCAGCTCCTCGACCTCGGTGAGGAGCCGGCGGTTGTCGGCGAAGAACTTGTGGTGCGTGCGCCAGTCGCCCTCGACGAGCGCGTTGCGAATGAACAGCTCGCGGCTCGCCTCCGGGTCGATCCGCCCGTAGTTCACCTTCCGCTGGGCGACGATCGGGACGCCGTACAGCGTCACCTTCTCGTACGCCATCACCGCGGCCTGGTCCTTCTCCCAGTGCGGCTCGCTGTAGGTGCGCTTGAGGAGATGCCCGGCGAGCGGCTCGACCCATTCGGGCTCGATCTTCGCGTTGACCCGGGCCCACAGGCGCGAGGTCTCCACCAGCTCGGCGGACATCACGAAACGCGGGGGCTTCTTGAAGAGGGCCGAGCCCGGGAAGATCGCGAACTTGGCGTTGCGGGCACCCAGATACTCGTTCTTGCCCGTGCTCCTGCCGCTCTCGCCGCCGGTCTCCTTCACGTCCTTCATGCCGACGTGGGAGAGCAGGCCGGCGAGCAGCGAGACATGGACGCTCTGGTCGGCCGCGTCCTCCTCCTTCGGATGGATGCCCATCTGCTTGGCGACCGTGCGCAGCTGGCTGTAGATGTCCTGCCACTCGCGGATGCGCAGGAAGTTCAGGTACTCCTGCTTGCACATGCGCCGGAACGAGGACGAGCCGCGCTCCTTCTGCTGCTCGCGGACGTACCGCCAGAGATTGAGGTACGCGAGGAAGTCGGACGTCTCGTCCCTGAAGCGGGCGTGCTGCTGGTCGGCCTGCGCCTGCTTCTCGGCCGGGCGCTCGCGCGGGTCCTGGATGGACAGCGCGGCGGCGATCACCATGACCTCGCGCACACAGCCGTTCTTGTCGGCCTCCAGCACCATGCGGGCGAGACGGGGGTCGACGGGCAGCTGGGCCAGCTTGCGGCCGGTTTCGGTGAGCCGCTTGCGTACGTCCTTCTCGCTCGGGTCCAACGCGCCCAGTTCTTGGAGGAGTTGGACGCCGTCGCGGATGTTGCGGTGGTCCGGCGGGTCGATGAAGGGGAACTTCTCGATGTCGCCGAGCCCGGCCGCGGTCATCTGGAGGATGACGGAGGCGAGGTTCGTACGGAGGATCTCCGCGTCCGTGTACTCGGGGCGGGCGAGGAAGTCGTCCTCGCTGTAGAGGCGGATGCAGATGCCGTCGCTCGTACGGCCGCAGCGGCCCTTGCGCTGGTTGGCGCTGGCCTGCGAGACCGGCTCGATGGGCAGCCGCTGGACCTTGGTGCGGTGGCTGTAGCGGGAGATACGGGCGTTGCCCGGGTCGATGACGTACTTGATGCCCGGGACGGTGAGCGAGGTCTCGGCGACGTTGGTTGCCAGAACGATCCTGCGCCCGGTGTGCTGCTGGAAGACGCGGTGCTGCTCGGCGTGCGAGAGCCGGGCGTAGAGGGGGAGGACTTCCGTGAAGCGATAGTTCTTCTTGGTCAGCGCGTCCGCGGTGTCGCGGATCTCGCGCTCGCCCGAGAGGAAGACGAGGATGTCGCCCTTGCCCTCGCCCTGGAGCTCCTCGACGGCGTCGCAGATCGCGGTGATCTGGTCGCGGTCGGAGTCGTCACCCTCCTCTTCGAGGAGCGGGCGGTAACGGACCTCGACGGGGTACGTCCGCCCGCTGACCTCGACGATCGGCGCGTCGCCGAAGTGCCGGGAGAAGCGCTCGGGGTCGATGGTCGCGGAGGTGATGACGACCTTGAGGTCCGGGCGCTTGGGGAGGAGCTGCGCGAGGTAGCCCAGCAGGAAGTCGATGTTCAGCGACCGCTCGTGGGCCTCGTCGATGATGATCGTGTCGTAGGCGCGCAGCTCGCGGTCCGTCTGGATCTCGGCGAGCAGGATGCCGTCCGTCATCAGCTTGACGAAGGTGCCGTCCGGGTTCACCTGGTCGGTGAAGCGGACCTTCCAGCCGACGGCCTCGCCGAGCGGGGTGTCCAGCTCCTCGGCGACGCGCTCGGCGACGGTGCGGGCGGCGATCCGGCGGGGCTGGGTGTGTCCGATCATGCCGCGGACGCCACGGCCCAGTTCCATGCAGATCTTGGGGATCTGGGTGGTCTTGCCGGACCCGGTCTCACCCGCGACGATCACGACCTGGTGATCGCGGATGGCCGCGGCGATGTCGTCCTTCTTCTGGCTGACCGGGAGCTGTTCGGGATAGGTGATGGCCGGCACACGGGTGCGCCGCTCGGCCATGCGGGACTCGGCCCTGGTCGCTTCCGCCTCGATCTCGGCGAGCACGGCGGACCGGGCCTCGGGCTTGCGGATCTTGCGCGCGCCTTCGAGCCTGCGCCCGAGCCGGTGCGCGTCGCGCAGGGACAGCTCGGTCAGGCGGGCGGCGAGATCGCCGAGTACGGGGGCAGGATGCGTAGACATACGGGGCCCAGGATCTCACCTCGGCGAAATGACTGGCGAACGCTTTTGCGCCCGCGGGTGGCAGCCGGGGCGGTTGTGCCTGCTGAGGCCTCGTCCGCGCCGCTGCTCCGGCCGCGCTTCCCGCTGAGAAATATCCCTTGTACGGCTTTAGCGTGGCCGTATGTCCGAGATGCCGCACGGTGCCCATGGCAAGCCGCCCACCCGTGGTGACCGGTGGGCGTCCTTCAGGGAGTCACCGTTCCTGCCCGCGACCGTGCTGCTGCTGATCATCGCCGCCGCGGCGGGCCTCTTCGCGGGCTCGTACACGTACGCCATGGCGAACCCGACGCCGCACCATGTGCCGACGGCGGTGGTGGGCTCGTACGACCGGGCGAAGGGCAAAGCCTTCCTGGCCGGCATGGAGAAGGCGCTCGACGCCTCGCTGAAGATCCACACCTACGGCAGCAGGGCGGCGGCCGTCGAAGCGGTGGACGAGCAGAAGGTGTTCGCGATCCTCGAGACGCGGGAGGACGGCCGCGCCGTCACGCTCGATGTCTCCGGGGCGTCCGGCGCGTCGGTCGCGGAACTGCTGGAGGAGGCCGGGCCGGCCGTCGGCAAGGAGACGGGGGTGGCGGTCACCGTCCGGGACATCAAGCCCCTGCAGAAGGGGGACCCGCGGGGCCTCGCGATCTTCTACATCTCGCTGGCGGCCGTGGTCATCGGATTCGTCGGCGCGATCCAGCTGAGTGTGCACGCGAAGGCGCTGACTCCGCTGGAGCGCATCGGGTTCACGGCCGCGTACTCCCTGCTCGGGGGGTTCGTGATCGCGGCGGTGGTGGACTGGCTGCTGGGGGCGCTGGATCTGCCGTTCGTGGAGTCCTGGCTGATCCTCGCCCTGACCATGTTCACCTCCGGCATGGTCTTCACCATGTTCAACACCCTCTTCGGGCGCTGGGCGATGATTCCGACCTGGGGGCTGATGGTGCTCCTCGGCAACCCGTCATCCGGCGGCGCGGTCTCCTGGCCGCTGCTGCCGTCCGTGCTGGGCCTCATCGGCCGCTGGCTGCCGCCGGGCGGATCGGTCAACGCCCAGCACACGGCGGTGTACTTCGCCGGTCACCAGCACGCGTTCCCGTTCCTGGTGCTGGCGGCCTGGACCCTGCTGTCCTGCGCGGTCTTCTGGTTCTGGCGCCACCGGCACCCCGGCGGCCGGACGGCCGAGCCGGCGCACGCGGCGCACTGACCGACGCGGCCCCGGTGGCGTGGCGCCCAACACCCCCTGAGCGACAAAAACCCCCTCCGGTCACCCGGAAGGGGTTTTCATGAGGTGTGGCTGGGGCCGGGATCGAACCGGCGACCTATCGCTTTTCAGGCGATCGCTCGTACCAACTGAGCTACCCAGCCACGAGATTCCTTGCGGAACCTCAGCGGTCCTGACGGGATTTGAACCCGCGGCCTCCACCTTGACAGGGTGGCGAGCACTCCAAACTGCTCCACAGGACCTTGCTGTTGTGCGCGACATGCGTGAAACAGTGTCGCACACGGCTTTGCGTGCCCCCAACGGGATTCGAACCCGTGCTACCGCCTTGAAAGGGCGGCGTCCTAGGCCGCTAGAC
This sequence comes from Streptomyces sp. NPDC058371, assembly GCF_042723265.1. Classification (NCBI taxonomy): domain Bacteria; kingdom Bacillati; phylum Actinomycetota; class Actinomycetes; order Kitasatosporales; family Streptomycetaceae; genus Streptomyces; species Streptomyces sp. NPDC058371. Next base: position 173,334 of record NZ_JBHXJC010000016.1, read on the forward strand.
GATGAGGGCTATCGGCCCGCCTGGGCGCTTCTCAGCGCGTCGGGGACGTGAGAAGCATATGGGATGGCGGGAGGTATCGCCAAAACGGTTTACGGAACCGTTCCGCCTGCCCTGGGAGAGCGGTTCCGAGGGGGTCAGAGGTGCCGGCCGCGGGGGTCACGGGGTGCCGCCGGTGGGAGTGGGAGTGCTCGGCGTGGGGCTGGGGGACTGGGGGGCACCCGGCTGGTTCTCCGCCGGAAGGTGGCGGCTGACCTCGGCCGTTGTCAGGCCCAGGCCACCCAGCTTGATCTCGTCCCAGGCCTGGAGATGGCGGGTGTCACGGTCCAGATAGAGGATCGAGGCCTCGATCGGGTCCGGGTACTTGCCCTCCACCGCGCGCAGACCGCTGCCGCCCGTCGAGCCCTCGATACGCAGCCGCGTGCCGTACTTCATGACCTCCGTGTCCTCGTGGTGGACGTGACCCGCCAGCGCGAGGGGCACGTCGCCGTCCGTCTGCCGGGCCGCGACCGGGTTGTGGGCGATCGCGATGTCGACCGGAGCGCCCGCGTTCCGCTGGTCGACGAGGGCCGACGCCAGCCGCAGGCCGGCCAGCCGCTCCGCCGGGTCGCCCGCAGCCTGCACCGCGCGGTCCGGGGTGAATTGCGGATCCCCGATGCCCGCGAAACGCAGGCCGGCCACCGACACGGCCTTTCCGTCGTCCAGTACGTGCACGTTCTTCATGCGCTCCAGGTAGTCCTGGGTGAGGCGGCTGTCGTGATTGCCGCGCACCCAGACGTAGGGGGCGCCGAGGTCCGGGATCGGGTCGAGGAAGCCGTTCTCCGCGGCACTTCCGTGGTCCATCGTGTCGCCGGAGTCGACGATCACATCGATGTCGTACTGCTTCACGAGCGACGCGATGATCTTCCAGCTCGCCGGGTTCAGATGGATGTCGGACACATGCAGCACCCGGATCGTGGCCGGGTCCGGCTCGTACGCCGGGAGCGTCGACGTGACGTCGTACAGCTTCGTCACGTTCGTCACCAGGCGCGCCAACTCCTTCTGGTAGACATCGAATTCGGTCACGATGTTGCGGGCGTCGCCGACGAGGGACGGCGCCGAGGAGAGCAGCCCGGAGAACTTCGGTTCCAGGACCGACTTCGGGTTCCAGGTGGCGAACGCGGTGGCCCCGCAGGCCGCCAGCAGGGCCAGCGCCAGGCCGCCGGCCGCGAGGGCCCGGCGGGGGCGGCGGTAGACCGCCAGGCCGAGCGCGGTGGCGCCCGAGACGACCGCGATGCAGGAGCGTACGGCCAGGTCGAGGGTGCCGTGCTCCACGTCCCGCGCGACCTCGTCCTGCAGTCCGGACAGCCGCTCCGGGTGGTCGACCAGGGCCTGGGAGCGGACCGGGTCCAGCTGGTCGACGTCCACGTCAAGGCGGATCGGGGCCTGATGGCTGCGCAGCTCCAGGGCGCCGAGCGGGGAGATGTTGATCTTCGTGCCGCCGGTCAGGGACGGGCGGAGCGTCATCGTGGTGTTCATCGGGCCGACCGGCGCGCGGACGTTGCCGACGATCAGCAGGCCCAGCCAGGCGCCGAGCAGCACCACGGCTATCAGGCCGAGGGCCCGGGTGTACGGGTGCGGTTGCTGGACCAGTTCGACCACCGGGCGCGGGCGGCGGGCGCGGTAGTGCCGGGTCAGGGCGCGGGGTGCCGTACGGGCGATGTTTCGCATGCGGTGCAGGGCTGCGGCGGGGTCGCGGGCCATTGGTCCCGTATGCCCAGGTGCGGAGACGGATATGCGGTGGGCCGCCGACTCTCGTACGGGGCGGTCGTGCCGGACAATGGGCGTGTGCTGGAGATGACGCGCGAGGAGTTCGAGGAACTGGTCGCCGAGGCGTTGGACCGGATTCCGCCGGAGCTGACCCGGCTGATGGACAACGTGGCGGTGTTCGTCGAGGACGAACCGCCCGCCGAGGATCCCGAGCTGCTCGGGCTCTACGAGGGGACGCCGCTCACCGACCGCGGGGAGTGGTACGCCGGGGTGCTGCCGGACCGGATCACGATCTACCGGGGGCCGACGCTGCGGATGTGCGCATCGCGGGATGACGTGGTCGCGGAGACCGAGGTGACCGTGGTGCATGAGATCGCTCACCATTTCGGGATCGACGATGCGCGGTTGCATGCGCTGGGGTACGGGTGACGGTTTAGCGGTCCAGGGCAGTTGGCGCCGGTTATGCCGGTTGTGCCGGTTTAGCGGTGTGGTGCGCCGGGTGCCGGTTCTGTGGTGTGCGGTGCGCCGGGGTCGGTGATGCTCGGTCGCGCGGTGCCGGTTGGGGATGGTTGCGCCGGGTTCGTGCGGGCGCCGGGGTGGGCTCCGGGTGGCTTGGTTCCGGTGGTTCGCGGGTGGGGGCGCGTGTCTTCTTGCGGGCGCCGGGAGTTGGGCATGGGACTCCCCGATCCGCCCTCGGAGGTGGCTGCCCGTGCGCGCCTTGTACGTATCCGTCCGTCTGGCCGCCGCGGTCGTCGCCGTCGCCGCGGCCGCCGGCTGTATGAGCGTCGGCGACGACGGGAACAGGCCCGGGCCCTCGCACTCCGCGGGGCAGCGCGGTGGGGAAGGACCCGAGGGCGGGTCGGCGGTGACCGGCGGGGGCGTGGGGTTCCGGGCCGGCGGTGGCGAGAGCGGGGGTTCGGCCCGGCCGGGGGAGTCCGCGTCGGCTTCCGCGTCCGCTTCGGGGGCCGGGGGGCGGGACGGGGGCGCGAAGCCCTCCGCCGAGGCCACGTCCAAGGACGGGAAGGGTGGCGCTGCCGGCGGTGGCAGCAGCGGGGGCGGGGGCAGGCCGTCGCCGCCGGCGCCCACGAAGGGTGAGCCGAGTTCCACGGGTACGGCGGCCGAGCCGACGCCTCCGGAGTCCTCGCCGCCGTCGTCCGATCCGTCCGCGGAGCCTTCGTCGTCGGCGCATGAGCAGAGCACGCAGTTGGTGGAGCGGGAGCCGGCGCCTCGGGCGGGTGCGCCGTTCTCTGGCGGGAGCGCCTGATCTGGCGGGGCGCCTTGAGTGGGGTCGTTCGCTTTGTGCCGGTGGGTGTCGGTCGTCTGGTGCCGGTGGGTGGGTGGGTCGCTGTCCGGCGGTGGGTGGGTCGCCGTCCGGCGGGGGGTGGGTGCTGGTTCGTCTTGCCTCGCGTCGCGTCACGCCGGTGGGTGGGTCGGGTCCGTGCCGGTACATCCGCCCGTCGCCCTACCGGCTGTGCTGTCTTCTGGGGGCGCTCGCTTGCCCGTCCTCACGCATGGCGACGGGCATTTGATGTACCGGCACGGCCCCTTCGGTGCGTGGGCGACTGCGGGTGCGCGCCAGGGCGGTTCCCGACGCGGCCCGTTCGGCCGGTTCGCGGCTGCGGGTGCGTGTGGGTTGCGGCGGCACTCGGTGGGGCCCCGGGCGGGGTTGTTTTGGAGGGGCTGGAGGGCTCTGGCCTGGGGAAATGGGGGGCGGTTTGCCTTTGGGGGTGGGGGGTGCGTATGGTGGTAGATCGTTTGATCCCATTGCCCGGCGCCAACGCAGAGAGCGCCGCGTGGCGCGTACTCTCCCTTGCCGTGGCCGGACCGCATAGAGGCGGTCGATTGCGACTTCACGGAGTTTGGGCGCGTGCCGAAGAACTCCGGAAGGTTCGCATTTCGCATGTCTGTTTCCAGTACTGATCACTTCGTCGTGCCCGAGAACGCTGATGAGGTCGTCGAGATCGTCGAGGTTGAGGAGACCGTGGAGTCCGCTCCCGAGATCTCCTTCAGTGACCTCGGTCTCCCCGAAGGTGTCGTCCGCAAGCTCGCGCAGAACGGCGTGACCAGCCCCTTCCCGATCCAGGCCGCCACCATCCCGGACGCCCTGGCCGGCAAGGACATCCTCGGCCGAGGCCGTACCGGCTCCGGCAAGACCCTCTCCTTCGGTCTGCCGCTGCTGACGCAGCTGTCCGGCGGTCACACCGAGAAGAAGAAGCCCCGCGGCATCATCCTCACGCCGACGCGTGAGCTCGCGATGCAGGTCGCGGACGCCCTGCAGCCGTACGGCGACGTGCTCGGCCTGAAGATGAAGGTCGTCTGCGGCGGTACGTCGATGAGCAACCAGATGTACGCCCTGGAGCGCGGTGTCGACGTCCTCGTCGCCACCCCGGGCCGGCTGCGCGACCTCATCAACCGTGGCGCCTGCTCGCTGGCGAACGTCCAGGTCGCCGTCCTCGACGAGGCCGACCAGATGTCCGACCTGGGCTTCCTGCCCGAGGTCACCGAGCTGCTCGACCAGATCCCCGGCGGCGGTCAGCGCATGCTGTTCTCGGCCACGATGGAGAACGAGATCTCCACGCTGGTCAAGCGCTACCTGACCAACCCGGTCACGCACGAGGTCGACAGCGCTCAGGGCAACGTCACGACCATGTCGCACCACATCCTGATCGTTAAGCCCAAGGACAAGGCGCCGGTCACCGCGGCCATCGCCTCGCGCAAGGGCCGCACGATCATCTTCGTCCGCACCCAGCTGGGCGCCGACCGCATCGCCGAGCAGCTCTGCGAGTCCGGTGTGAAGGCCGACGCGCTGCACGGCGGTATGACGCAGGGTGCGCGTACCCGCGTGCTCGAGGACTTCAAGAAGGGCTACGTCAACGCCCTCGTCGCCACCGACGTCGCCGCTCGCGGTATTCACGTCGACGGCATCGACCTGGTGCTGAACGTGGACCCGGCCGGGGACCACAAGGACTACCTGCACCGCTCGGGGCGTACCGCTCGCGCCGGCCGCTCCGGCACCGTCGTGTCGCTGTCGCTGCCGCACCAGCGTCGGCAGATCTTCCGGCTGATGGAGGACGCGGGCGTCGACGCCACGCGTCACATCATCAACTCCGGTACGGCCTTCGAGCCCGAGGTCGCCGAGATCACCGGCGCCCGGTCGATGACCGAGGTGCAGGCCCAGTCGGCGGCCGACGCCGCGCAGGCCGCCGAGCGTGACCTCAAGGACCTCACCAAGCAGCTGGAGCGCGCGCAGCGTCGTGCGTCCGAGCTGCGCGAGGAGGCCGACCGCCTCATCGCCCGTGCCGCGCGCGAGCGTGGCGACGACCCGGAGGCGGCCGTCGCCGCCGCCGCGGAGCAGATCGTCGCGGAGGCGACCGCTGAGGCCGCCGCCGCGGCCGAGCAGCCCGCCGAGCGTTCGTCCTCGTACGACGCGTCGCGTCAGCGTCGTGACGACCGGGGCAACTACGAGCGCCGCGACCGCGGTGACCGTGGCGGCTTCGACCGTGACCGTCGTGACAACAACGACCGCGGTGGCCGTTCCTTCGAGCGTCGTGACAACAACGACCGTGGTGACCGTGGCGGCTTCCGTCGTGACGAGCGTCGTGACGGTGACCGTGGTGGTCGTACGTTCGAGCGTCGTGACAACAACGGTGGTGACCGTGGTGGTTTCCGTCGTGACGAGCGTCGCGATGGTGACCGTGGTGGTCGTACGTTCGAGCGTCGTGACAACAACGGTGGTGACCGTGGTGGTTTCCGTCGTGACGAGCGTCGCGATGGTGACCGTGGTGGTCGTACGTTCGAGCGTCGTGACAACAACGGTGGTGACCGTGGTGGGGTCCGCCGCGACAACGACCGTGGTGGCCGTCCCTTCGAGCGCCGCGACGAGCGTAGCGGTCACCGGGGCAGCGACCGTCCCTTCAACCGCGACCGCCAGGACAACCGTCCCTCCAGCGGTTTCCGCGCCGGCAGCCACGACCGCCCGTACGGCCGTCGTGACGACCACCGTGGCACCGGCACCGGTTCCTTCGGCCGCCGTGACGAGAAGCCCCGCTGGAAGCGCAACGGCTGACCGTCGGTGAAGCAGTGAAGTAGTGCAGCAGCGTGGCCCCCATCCGGTTCGGGTGGGGGTCACGATGCTTTTTGGCCAACCTGGTCCCTGAGTTGGCGCATGTCATGCTCCCGGCGAGGGAATCGCTGGGGGCATGACAGAAGACGCCAAGGCGAGTGGGCTGTCGGACGAAGAACGGCTTGCCCAGCTCGGCTATACGCAGGTTCTCGCCCGCCGCATGTCGGCGTTCTCCAACTACGCGGTCTCCTTCACGATCATCTCGGTCCTGTCGGGCTGTCTGACGATGTATCTGTTCGGCATGAACACCGGCGGTCCCGCCGTGATCACCTGGGGCTGGGTCGCGGTCGGACTGATGACGCTGTTCGTCGGGCTCGCGATGGCCGAGATCTGTTCGGCCTATCCGACATCGGCCGGTCTCTACTTCTGGGCCCATCGCCTGGCCCCACCCCGTACGGCCGCCGCCTGGGCGTGGTTCACGGGCTGGTTCAACGTCCTCGGGCAGGTGGCGGTGACCGCCGGCATCGACTTCGGCGCGGCCTCGTTCCTCGGGGCCTATCTGAACCTGCAGTTCGACTTCGAGGTGACGCCGGGCCGCACCGTGCTGCTCTTCGCCGCGATCCTCGTCCTGCACGGGCTGCTCAACACCTTCGGAGTCCGGATCGTCGGCCTCCTCAACAGCATCAGCGTCTGGTGGCACGTGGTGGGCGTCGTGGTGATCGTCGGTGCGCTCACCTTCGTACCGGACCACCATCAGTCGACGTCCTTCGTGTTCACGGAGTTCGTGAACAACACCGGCTGGGGCAGCGGCGTGTACGTGGTGCTCGTCGGACTGCTGATGGCGCAGTACACCTTCACCGGGTACGACGCCTCGGCCCATATGACCGAGGAGACGCACGACGCGTCGACGGCGGGGCCGAAGGGCATCGTGCAGTCCATCTGGACGTCGTGGATAGCGGGCTTCGTGCTGCTCCTCGGCTTCACCTTCGCCATCCAGTCGTACGACAAGGAGCTGGGCTCGGCGACGGGGGCGCCGCCCGCGCAGATCCTGCTCGACGCGCTCGGTGCGACGGCGGGCAAGCTCCTGCTGCTGGTCGTGATCGGGGCCCAGCTCTTCTGCGGGATGGCGTCGGTCACCGCCAACAGCCGTATGATCTACGCCTTTTCGCGGGACGGCGCGCTGCCGTTCTCGCAGGTGTGGCACACGGTGAACCCCCACACGCGGACGCCGGTGGCGGCGGTGTGGCTGGCGGCGCTGGGGGCGTTGGTGCTCGGGCTGCCGTACCTGATCAATGTGACGGCGTACGCGGCCGTCACGTCGATCGCCGTCATCGGGCTCTACATCGCGTACGTCATCCCGACGCTGCTGCGGCTGCGGAAGGGCGACGCGTTCGACCGCGGGCCCTGGCACCTGGGGCGCTGGTCCCGGGCGATCGGCATCGTGGCGGTCACCTGGGTCGTCGTCATCACGGTCCTGTTCATGCTGCCGCAGGTCTCGCCGGTCACCTGGAAGACCTTCAACTACGCCCCGATCGCGGTCCTGGTCGTCCTCGGCTTCGCCGCGACCTGGTGGGTGGCGTCGGCCCGCCACTGGTTCCTCAACCCCGACCACGCCCGCACGATCGCCCGCGAGGCCGCCCGGACGGGGGCCCCCGAACCGGTCGATCCGTAACCGCCCCACCCATTCCGACCCCCCGGCGCGGCCGGGTCACCGATACCCGATCGGAGTCCCGGCCGCGTCCGGCTATGCTCGGGGATGCATCGGCGCGACCGATGCGTGGACCCTTAGCTCAATTGGCAGAGCAGTGGACTTTTAATCCATTGGTTGTGGGTTCGAGTCCCACAGGGTCTACGGGAGAGCCCCCACCTCAGAGGCAATCTGAGGTGGGGGCTCGAGTGCTTTCGGGGTCTCGTTGATCGTTGGCCGGCCCCCTGCCGGCGCGAGGGCAAGGGATCATGCCTCAGGCATGGAGAGGCCCCCGACCGGCTGAGACGACGTGGCGTATGCCGAGGGCGGGCGGGATGCCGTTGCCCGGACGGTCGCCGTCGTGACGGGCCGCATCTCGGCGGCCGAGTCGCGCGACGCCGGCGCCGGCTCAGCGCTTGAGGGCCGGTTCGTCGTTTCCGGGGTCAGGCCTCGGGCGGTCGGTCGTAGGTGAGCAGGGTGGCCTTGTTCGTCGACGCGTCCTGAAAGACGAGTTCCCACGGACCGGTGTTGATGTCGAACTCCTTGCCGAAGCCCACCCACTTGCCGGTCATACGGCGGCCGGTCGGTTCGACGAGCAGCTGAACCGCCCCGTGGTATCGGGCGCCTCGGTAGTAACCCTCGGAAGCGGTCTGCTCCGTCCACGTACCGGTGGCTACGTGTCCGTCCACTTCCAGATCCATCGTCAGTGGCGAGTCAGGATTGGACGATCCGTTGGGCAGGGACCGAACGCTGAGGCGGTTGCCGTGCTGCAGAACCACCACGTGGTGCAGGCCGATGAAAGCCGAGTCGCGGCCGCTGGAGAAGTACTCGTAGCGCGAGAGCCAGACTCCGGAGTAGTTCCGTCCCGTGGCCTGCGGTACGGCCTGCGGTGCGTTCACAGGGGGCGCGACGCCGTTCGCTCCGGGCTCCATGTCGTGTCCGCCTCGGCCGTCGTCGGAGACGCGTGCCATGGCCACGGCACCGTTGAAGCCGAGGGACTCGATGGGCAGGCCGGTGACGTCCTCCAGCGCGCGGGCGTACACGGGCCTGGGGAAGGTAGTGGTCCCGGATTCCCAGCGCTGGATGAGCCGCTTGTTCGCGTCGTTGGGGATGCCGACCCGGGCGCCCGCCTCGCGGACGGCACGGGCGAAGTCGTCTTGGGACAGGAGCATGCCCATACGGACTGCTCGCAGCGCGCTGTTCGGAGTGGCCATGCAAATCACGGTAGCCCTCGGGCCGACTCAATGACACCGGATTGACGCCCTCAATGACGCCGCTTTGACGCCTGAACTGACGCCGCGCAACCGAGCGTGACTGCGCCACCTTGATTCCGTGACCGATACGGACAGCGCGAGCATGCATCCCGGCCTGCGGATCAGTGTCTACCGGGTCGACCCCCGGACGATGAAGCGCACACCGATCCGCGCGGGCACGCTCCCGGCGGCGGACGACGTCATCTTCAACATGGCGTTTCCGCCGTGTGAGTGCCCTCGATGCCGCGGAACGGGGAACCGATGAGCCCGGACAACGAGCCTGAGCTGTCCGCAGAGCCCCTCCGGCCGGCCCGGTACGGCTCCGGTCACCTGAGACTCCCGTCTGCTCCCGCAGGTCTGGAGCGGCGGGTCAACGCCCTCGACCAGGGGCATCCGTCCACAACAGGAGGAAGACGTGACCACAGCGTTAGCGCGTCCCGCGGGCACCACCGATCCGATCACCCTGCTCAACCCCGAACTGGCGAACCGGCTGACCCGGCGTGTCATCACCGCCCACCCTGAACTCAACAAGGGGACGGCACGCCGTATCGTCGGCCAGGCCGCCGCATTCGTCGCTGCTTCGGGCCAGCGGCGCGGCGCACCCCTCGTACCGAGCGAACTGGTCGACTACGGGTGGCACGCGTTCATCCTGCACACCGTCGACTACGCCGTCTTCTGTGAGCGCATCGTCGGCCGCTTCGTCCACCACGTGCCGACCGACGAGGACGAGCAGGTGCCCGGCGGAGCGAGGCTCGCGCGCGAGCGAACCATGGCTGCGATCGACGCCGCCGGATTCACCGTTGACGCCGAGCTGTGGCATTCGGCCGCCGACTGCAACCAGTGCCATGCGGGCTGCCATGACAGTCCCAAGAGCGGCTGACAGCCGGCACCACATGTAAGACACTCCAGCCGTCCGGTGTCGGTGCCGGGCGGCCGGCCTTATGAGCGGAGCAAGTCGTGACAGATGCGAGCGTCGCGTGGGACACCTACTCCGCCCAGCGGCCTGAGCGCCGGGCGGTCAACTCCCGGGGCGACAGGACGTGGTTCAACTGGACCCAGTACCCAGACCACGGGCCGGGCGCCGAGGTGCTCGGCCTCTCGGTCGGCGAGCGCGGCCGCGTCCTCGACCTCGGGTGTGGGAAGGGCGGCAACGCCGCGCACCTGGCGGCGCTGGGCATGGACAGCGTCGGCATCGACATCTCACCGAAGCAGCTTCGTGCGGCTGAGGAACGCTGGCACAGCATCGACGGCTTGGCCTTCCATCAGGCGGAGGCTGTCGCCTTCCTGCGGGGCTCAGCGGACGTGTACGACGCCGTGTACTCGGTGTACGGAGCCCTGTGGTTCACCGATCCAGCCGTCCTCCTGCCCGCCATCCGCGGGCGTCTTCGCCCGGGGGGCGTGCTCGGGTTCTCGCAGCGGCCGGCTGTTGAGGGCTGCTACGGCTGCCAGGCCTCGTACATCCCGTGCGGACCGGACGAGGACCCTCTCGTCGTGAAGCGCTGGGACTTCGAAACGGACGTGTGGGAGCAGTTGCTGAAGGAGCACGGCTACACGGATGTGCGCACGCTGATGCTGGCCGCGCCGCCCGGCCCGCGCATGGTAGGCACGCTGATCATCCAGGCCCGCGCCTGAGCCGAGGTCCGCGGCGCCGGTCGGCACCCCCTCTTCGGTTGAGATCGCTTCATGTCCCTGGGTTGTTTGCTTGGCGCACTCGTAGAGGGCGCCCGGCTGCCCGAAGAGTTCGCGCCGGGTCTCCGCGACCATGGCATCCGCCCAGTCGACCAGTCGAATGGAAGGGGGCTGTGGTGGGGCACGTCGTGCCTGGCGTACTACTCGACTTGCCGGCTGCACGGCGAGCGGAGCAACGCCCTGTAGCCGTCGGCCAGTGGCGTCATGGCAACAAGCTGGGGGTGCTGGAAGCGCTGAGCAAGAATCGCAGCATGGATGACCGGCCCGACCAACTTGTAGCCCTGGCCGTGATCGTGAACGCCGGGCGAGTCCTCCTTGCCCGGCGTGCGGTCGCTGAGGACTCCCTGGCGTGGGTGTTCCCAGGCGGCAAGGTCGAGCCCGGTGAGACCGCAGAGGACGCGGCAGTGCGGGAAGCCCGGGAGGAAACCGGGGTCGTCGTCGAGGCCGCGGGCGTGCTGGGCGAGCGGATTCATCCCGACACCGGTCGGTGCTTGGTGTACGTGGCGTGCAGGCTTGTCTCAGGGACAGCCGCGCCCAGTAGTGCCCGAGAAGTCTCCGAGGTCGTCTGGGTCGGCAGTGACGAGCTCGGTGAGTTGGTTCCGAAAGGCCCGTTCGGGCCCGTGCAGGAGTACCTGGCCAGCGCATTGGACGAATGACCGTTCAGCTATCGGCTGGTCCCGCCTCGGCGTCCTTGCTCACTCTCCTCGGCCGGGCGGACGGCCGCTCCGCCCAGGTGCGGGTCGTCGAACTCGGGGACTTCCCACCACTCCTGGAGACGTGGTGTTCTCGCCCCCTCACGTCAGCGTCGCCTCGCAGTCCTGCCATGCCTCGACGGTCAGGAGTGGGCGGAAGCGGGTGAACAGGGGGAGGAGGTCCGCGCCGCCGTGGGCCTTCCAGGAGGGGTTCTGGTCGACCAGGTCCAGTTCGTTGGCGACGGTGAGTTCGGCGAAGTCCCGGAGCTGCTGGCGGGTGGGGGACGACGTGGTGTCCGTGAAGCGGTCGTGGAAGGACGGCGCCGGGTCACCGAGGGTCGGGTAGGAGGCCGTGCGGTCGCAGCTCGCGTAGAAGTGGACCAGTTCCTCGGCCTCGGTGCCGATGACGGCCCGCAGGTCGGCCCGGCGCCCGATGGGCAGCAGCGCGGTCGCGAAGCCGTCGGTGCTGTAGAAGGCGTGGCACAGTCCGGCGAGTTGGAGGGCGGGGCGTGCCTGCCAGCGGGCCAGCCGCTCGCGTACGCGCACCAGATGCGCCAGCAGGGTGCCGCCGGGGTGGTCGATCTTCTCGGCGCCCAGTTCGTGCAGCAGGGCGAGGGCTTCGGAGGTGCCGGGGGGTGCGTCGTCCGGTGCGTCCACGCGTGGCTTCTCCTGACGGGCCGGCCCGGAGCCATGGTGAGGGGCCTTGTCGGATCGTCGGGCGGGACGGGGGCCGCGTCAATCCCGCCGGAGCGTGGGCCGGGCCACGGTGAGTTCCGGCAGGGGCAGGGTGTGCTGGGTCTGGAGGACCTTCGCGCGGAGGTAGGGGACGTTGTGGGCCGTGGCGAAGACGCCGGTGGGAACGCGGGTCTGCACGTCGAGCCCCAGGGCGCGGAGTTGGCCGGCCTTGTCGGGGTTGTTGGAGAGGAGGTCCAGGGCGTCGATGCCCAGGGCCGCCAGCATCTGGGCGGCGGGCGTGTAGTCGCGGGCGTCCTCGGGGAGGCCGAGGGCGGCGTTGGCGGCGTAGGTGTCCAGGCCCTCGTCCTGGAGGGCGTACGCGTCGAGCTTGTTGTAGAGGCCGATGCCCCGGCCCTCCTGGCGGAGATAGAGGAGGACGCCGCCGCGCTCGGCGATGCGCTCCACCGCCTCGCGCAGCTGGGGGCCGCAGTCGCAGCGGGCCGAGCCGAGGACGTCGCCCGTGAGGCACTCGGAGTGCAGCCGGACCAGCGGGACCGGACCCGGGTCGCCGAGGACGACGGCCAGGTGTTCCCGGCCGTCGGTGAGGCCGTGGAAGGTGACCAGCTCGGCGTCGGCCGAGTAGCCGTCGGTGAAGCGCAGGGGCACGGGGACGCGGGTGCGCACCGTGGCGGTGGGAAAGTCGCGCATAGGGGTTCTCCGGTCCTGCGGGTGGGCGGACAGGCGGGTGCTGCACGGGCGGTACCCGGCCTGCGGCTCGTGCTTCAGATTTGAAGCAAGCCCTCGAACGGAGACTCTAACTCCTGCTTTAAAGTTCAAGCAACAAGAAAAAGACGGGGTCTGTGCCGCCGGAGTGTCTGACGCGTCACGGCGCCGACGAGCGGCGACGCCAGGGGACGTCGTCGGGCGTGGTGGCGGGCCGGTTCTGCTGGAGGGTCTCGGCGATCCCCGTGAAGATCTCCTCCAGCTGCCCCACCTGCTCCGGAGTCAGGTGATCGAAGACCGCCGTCCGGACCGTCTCGACATGGCCGGGCGCCGTCCGCTCCAGGACCGCCGTCCCGGCCTCCGTCAGGACCGCGATGTTGCCCCGCCGGTCCGTGGGGCATCCTTCGCGTCGTACCGTTCCGTCCTTCTCCAGCCGCGTCACGACATACGTCAGCCGGCTGCGCGTGATCTTCAGGGCCTCGGCCAGTTCGGTCATGCGCAGGCGCCGGTCCGGTGCGTCGGAGAGGGTGGCCAGGACGGAGTAGTAGAGGTGCGGCATGCCGGCCTCCTGCTGGAGCTGCCGGTCGATCGCGTCGTCCAGCAGCAGCGACGCGGCGAGGTACGCCTTCCAGGCGCGCAGTTCCTCGGGGGTGAGCCAGCGGGTCGTCGTCATGTCGTCCAGTCTAGGTATTGTTTAAAAATTGAACCACTAAGAGCCGTGAGCTCGGAGCTGGAGGGTGCGTCCCATGCCCCACCCCTACGTCCTGTTGTCCGCCGCCGTCTCCCTCGACGGCTTCCTGGACGACACCGGCCCCGACCGGCTGCTGCTCTCGGGCCCGGCCGACTTCGACCGGGTCGACGAGGTACGGGCGTCCAGTGACGCGATCCTGATCGGCGCGGGCACGATCCGCGCCGACAACCCCCGGCTGCTGGTCAACTCGGCCGAGCGGCGAGCGGCGCGGGTCGCCGCCGGGCGGCCGGAGTACCCGCTGAAGGTCACGGTCAGCGGATCCGGCGACCTCGACCCGGCCGCCCAGTTCTGGCACACGGGCGGCGAGAAGGTCGTCTATACGACGGACAAGGGCGCCGGCCGGGCCGCCGACGCCCTGCACGGTCTCGGCGTCGACGTCGTCGCGGCCGGCCCCGAACTGGACTGGCGCGTCGTCCTGGAGCACCTCCACGACGTACGCGGGGTGCGGCACCTCATGGTCGAGGGCGGCGGCCGCGTCCACACCCAGCTGCTGCGCCAGGGCCTCGCCGACGAGCTGCAACTCGCCCTCGCGCCACTGTTCGTGGGCGAGCCGGACGCACCGCGCCTGTTCGGCCCCGGGCCCTACCCGGCCGGACGGCTGCGCCTGGTGGAGACCCGGCCCGTCGGGGACATCGTCCTCATGCGGTACGTCCCCACGGCACCCGGCAGCGGGTCGCTCGCCTCCGCCGCCGACCGGCACTGGCTGGCGCTCGCCTGCGAGCTGGCGGAGCGGTGTCCGCCGTCGGAGACCGCGTTCAGCGTCGGGGCGGTCGTGGTGGCGGCCGACGGCAGCGAGATCGCCCGCGGGTACTCCCGCGAGACGGATCCGGTGGCCCACGCCGAGGAGTCCGCGCTCGCCAAGACCGACCCCGCGGATCCGCGGCTGGCCGGCGCCACGGTCTACAGCAGCCTGGAGCCGTGCGCGCGACGGGCGTCACGCCCCGCGCCCTGCGCGCGGTTGATCCTCGACGCCGGAGTACGGCGGGTGGTGACGGCGTGGCGGGAGCCCGACACGTTCGTCGCCGGTGCCGACGGAAACGGGGTTCTCGCCGCCGGGGGCGCCGACGTCGTCGTACTCCCGGAGTACGAGGAGTCGGCGAAGGCGCCCAATCGGCACCTTCTGCCGTCGGCCGGCGCCGGTCGGGCGTGAGGTCCCCCGGTCCCGCGCGTCCCCGGTCGGCCGGCGCCGGTCGGGCGTGAGGTCCCCCGGTCCCGCGCGTTCCGGGTCGGCCGGCTGCGGTCGGGCGTGAGGTCCCCCGGTCCCGCGCGTCCCCGGTCGGCCGGCGCCGACCGGGCGTGAGGTCCCGGCCCCGCGCGGCCCCGTCTCGCGCCCCCGTTCGCCCGAAGGGCCTGCCCCCGAACGCCGGACGGGCTAAGAGATTCTGCGGGCGTGCCGCCGAAGCACCAGGCTGCGAGTGAGTCGGTGCGGTGGTGGACCCGGGAGGCGGAGCGATGCGTTCAGTCGGGCGGCGTGTGACGGCGGTGCTGCTCGCACCGGTGCTGGTGGGGCTGGTGGCCTCGTGCGGGGCGTCGTCGCAGACGCGCACCCAGGCGCGGGCGCGGCCCAAGGACGCGGCGTTCCAGCACCCCGGGGTGCTGGTCAGCAAGGGCCAGCTCGACACCGTGCGCAAGCACGTGAACGCGGGCAACCAGCCCTGGCTGAAGGCGTTCCTCGACATGCGCGACAGCAAGTACGGCTCGTACAAGTACCAGGCGAAGCCGTACGCCAGCGTCGACTGCCCGGGCGGCGACAAGTCGGCCAAGCCCGTGCACGGCTGTGTCGAGGAGCGCGAGGACGCCATCGCCGCCTACACCCAGGCCCTGCTGTTCGGCATCACCGGCAAGCAGGAGCACGCGGACAAGGCCAGGGAGATCATGGACGCCTGGTCGGCCAAGGTGAAGGGGCACACCGAGGAGGACGCCGGGCTGCAGACCGCGTGGGCCGGGTCGACCTGGTCGCGGGCCGCCGAGCTCGTCCGGTACACACCGGGCGCGGGCTGGCCGGCCGACCGGGTGGAGCGGTTCCGGACCATGCTGCGCACCGCCTATCTCCCCGAAGTCACCAAGAAAGTCCCGGACTTCAACGGCAACTGGGACCTGGCCATGACCGACGCAGCCATCGGGATCGCCGTCTTCCTCGACGACCACCAGGCCTTCGACGACGCCCTGGAACGGTTCCGCCAGCGCGTGCCCGCCTACTTCTACCTCCAGAAGGACGGGCACGTGCCGCTCACGCCGGTCGGCAGCACCGTCGACACCCCGCAGAAGATGACCACGTACTGGTTCGGGCAGCAGCGGTACATGGACGGGGTCGCGCAGGAGACCTGCCGGAACTTCAAGCACGTGGGGTACTCCCTCGCCGCCACCGCCCATATCGCCGAGACCGCCTGGCACCAGGGCGTCGACCTCTACCGCGACGTCAAGGACCGGCTGAAGGCCGCGCTCGACTTCCACGCCAGGTACCAGATGGGGGAGGCGGCGCCCGCGTGGCTGTGCGGCGGGAAGGTCGACCGGAACATGGGGCCCGACGTGGAGGTCGCGCTCAACCACCTGGAGAACCGGCTCGACGTGCACGTCCCGGCCGCCCACAAGCTCGTCGAGCAGACGCGCCCCGCCGGCACGGACGATCTGTTCGTGTCCTGGGAGACGCTGACCCACGCGGGCAACCCGGCCGACTAGACGGCCCCGGGCCTCCCGGTGCCGGTGGGCGGAATACGCCCGGTGAAGGCCGGTGCACGTCAGCGTGTGTGCGAGGGGTCCCGCGCATGGCGTACAGTGGTGTTTACCGACGCGGGGTGGAGCAGCTCGGTAGCTCGCTGGGCTCATAACCCAGAGGTCGCAGGTTCAAATCCTGTCCCCGCTACTCAAGGCCAAGGGCCGGAACTCAGATCATTGAGTTCCGGCCCTTGGTGTTTGCCGTGAGGGTCCGATCAGGGTCCGGCGCCTGTGCGGCGGTCGTGTGGGGGTCCGATCAGGGTCCAGCGCCTTGTGCGGCGGTCGTCATCCGGTCGGCCCTCAGCGGTCGCCGCCCGCCCCCGCGCCGGGAAACCTGGACGGGTGGGGCAGCAGGGAGGTTCACAGCGGCCGGAGGAAGCGTCCGGCGGGGCCGGCCGCCGGGAACCGTCCCGTGAGGCCGGGGATCCCGTTCTCGACGGGTACGAGCGGGCCGGGGGTCGGCTGCCAAGCGATCCCGTGCCCGATCCGGGGCTCGGGGACAGTCCCCCGCCGGCCCCCGCCGAGCCCGCCACCCGGCGCATCTCGCGAGCCCGCACCTTCGTCCGGGCGCTGCCCGCGCTGCTCATCGTGGTCGGGGTCTTCTACGACTACTTCACGCCCTCGGACTTCACCGCTGTTCCCCTCTTCACCGCGGCGCCGCTGGTCGCCGCGCCCCTCTTCTCGCTGCGCGGCACGATCCTCACCGGGCTCGGTGCCCTCGTGGCCGTTCTCACCATCCGCATCAGGCTCGGCATCGCCCTGAACGTCGATGCGGTGACCGAACTGGTCACGGTGGCGACCGTCGCCGTCCTGGCCGCCCTCATCAACATCCTGGTCCGGCGCACCGACGAGCGGCTCGCCTCGGCCCGCGAGATCGCCGAGGCCGCCCAGCGCGCCGTACTGCCGCGGCCGGCCGAACGGATCGGCGGGTTCGAGTTCGCGGCCCGGTACGAGGCGGCGCAGGCCGACGCGTTCATCGGCGGCGACCTGTACGCGGTGCAGGACTCCCCGCACGGCGTACGGCTGGTGGTGGGTGACGTCCGGGGCAAGGGCATGAGCGCGGTGGCGGCCGTCGCGGTGGTCATCGGATCGTTCCGGGAGGCGGCCGAGCACGAGTCGACGCTGGAGGCGGTCGCCCAGCGACTGGAGCGGGCGCTGGCGCGCGAGGGGACCCGGCGCGACGGACTCGACGCCTTCGAGGGGTTCACCACGGCCGTCCTCGCGGAGATCCCGCACGGCGACGGCGTCGTACGCATCGTCAGCCGCGGCCACCCCCCGCCCCTGCTCCTGCGCGCGGACGGCACGCTGCGCACCCTGGAGGCCACGGAGCCCGCGCTGCCGCTCGGGCTGGGCGAGTTGGGCAGCCTGCCCGACCGCGCGGAGGAGGCGACCTTCCCGAGCGGGGCCACGCTGCTCTTCTACACCGACGGGCTGTCGGAGGCGCGCGACGAGCACGGGGAGTTCTACGATCCGGCGGTGCGGCTGGCCGGACGGGTCTTCCCCGGGCCCGACGCGCTGCTGGCGGCCCTCACGCGGGATGTGCGGCGGCACACGGGCGGCGGGACGACGGACGACCTCGCGCTGCTCGCCGTACGCCGGCCATGAGCGTCGTACGCCCTGTCCCTGATCGTTGTCACCAGGGGTGACCGGCTGACGCCCCTCCGCATAACAACTGACGAACCGTCAATTGAACTGGGGTTTATGAGGCGTGGTCAACTCGCCCGTTTTCCGCCCCTCATGACCCGTAAGTCCAGGCGGAAGACGTTAATGATCAGTCCGAACAGCTTGGAATCCGTAGCCCGGGTCTATTAACGTTCGATAACGCAGCGCGGTCGTCACAGCCGTCACAAGAGTCGGCTCCGTGCGCGAGCGCCGAATCCCGCAAGGGAACCGGGGAACCACCAACTTGGGGTGAATCGGGCGTCTTTCGCAGTGGATCACACTGTGGTTGACGCGCGTAGGAGACCTTCCTGCTCCGAACCCGTCAGCTAACCCGGTAGGCGAGAAGGAAGGAAAGGAGCGCGCCCACGTGGCGTCCAACCGGCCTGCACAGCCCACCTCGTTCGCGCCGACCGAGCAACAGAGCGACACCTTCGGCTACGGCGGCGGCACCGACGAGGGGCCCTGGGAGGAGTGGAATCCCACCGCGGATTCCGTCCGTCCCGTCCGCGGCCGGCACCGCGTCTCCAAGCAGCGCGGCGGAGGACTCGCCCGCAGCTCCACCGTTCTGGGCGTCGGCGTCATCGCCGCCGTCGGCGCGGGTGGCATGGCCACCGCGCAGACCGGCAAGCCCCCGGTGTCCATCTCGATGCCCGACCTGTCGTCGGTCGCCACCTCGGCCAAGGCCCTGATATCCGACGGCGAGGCCCCGGCGAAGGGCTCCGCCACCCCGCTCACCAGCGCCGGTCTGACCACCGACGACACCGCGCAGGGCACCACCGACGCGGGCGAGGCGCTGCGCGCGCGGATCATGCAGCAGGCCGAGTCGCAGCAGGACCAGGTCGACAGCGCGGCCCAGCGGGCCGCCGAGACCGCCGCCGTGAAGAAGGCCGCCGCCGAAGCGTCCAAGACGCAGGACGAGGCGAAGGCCAAGGCCGCTGCCGTCAAGAAGAAGGCGGAGGACGAGGCCAAGAAGAAGGCCGAGGCAGAGCGCCTCGCCAAGCTGGCCAAGAGCTACTCGCTGCCCACCTCCTCGTACACGCTGACCTCGCGCTTCGGCGAGGCCGGAGCACTGTGGTCCTCCGGGTACCACACCGGCCTCGACTTCGCGGCTCCCACGGGCACGCTGATCAAGGCCATCCACAGCGGCACCATCACGGAAGCGGGCTGGGCCGGTTCGTACGGATACCGCACGATCCTGACCCTCGACGACGGTACGGAGCTGTGGTTCTGCCACCAGTCCTCCATCAGCGCCAGCGTGGGACAGAAGGTGGCCACGGGTGACGTCATCGGGCGCGTGGGCGCGACCGGCAACGTGACCGGGCCGCATCTGCACCTCGAGGTGCACCCCGACGGCAACCCCACCGGAATCGACCCGATGGCCTGGCTGCAGAGCAAGGGCATCAACCCCTGACAGGTCCGGCACCCGGCACGCCTGACAGCTCTCCGGTGTGAGCGCCTCGGCTTCGTACGCGAGGCGCTCCACCCGTTTCGTACGGCTTTTCCGCGGCCTTGCGGAATACATGGCTCCGCCACCGGTGTTGCTGTGCAACATGACTTCTCTTCGCAAGCTGGGCCCGTCCGAGCTCGAGGTCTTCCCGCTCGCCCTCGGCGGCAACGTCTTCGGCTGGACCGCCGACGAGACGCAGTCATTCGCCGTACTGGACGCCTACGCGGCCGCGGGCGGCAACTTCGTGGACACCGCCGACACGTACTCCGCCTGGGTGCCGGGCAACACGGGCGGTGAGTCGGAGACGATCATCGGCAAGTGGTTCGCCGCGCGCGGCAACCGCTCCGACGTCGTCCTGGCCACCAAGGTGGGCTCTCACCCCGACTACAAGGGGCTGGCCCCGGACAACGTGCGGGCCGCCGCCGACGCGTCGCTGCGCCGGCTGGGCACGGACTACATCGACCTCTACTACACGCACCGCGACGACCCCTCGGTCCCCGTCGAGGACATCATCGGCACGCTCGACGAGCTGGTGCGGGCGGGCAAGGTGCGGGCCATCGCCGCTTCCAACATCTCGCCCGAGCGGCTCCAGGAGTCCCTGGAGTTCTCCGACCGCGAGGGCCTGGCGCGGTACGTCGCCCTCCAGCCGGAGTACAACCTGGTCTCGCGCGAGACGTACGAGGGTCCTCTCCAGGAGGTCGCCTCCCGCTCCGGCGTGGCCGCCGTCCCGTACTACGCGCTCGCCTCCGGCTTCCTCACCGGCAAGTACCGGCCCGGTACGACCGTCGACTCCCCGCGGGCGGGGGGCGCCGGCAAGCACCTGGAGACGGAGCGCGGGGTGAAGGTCCTCGCGGCCCTCGACGAGATCGCCCAGACCCATGACGTCCCGGTCGCCACGGTGGCGCTGGCCTGGCTCGCCGCCCAGCCGACGGTGGCCGCGCCGATCGCCTCCGCGCGGACGGTCGAGCAACTCCCCGCGCTGCTCGGTGTCGCCGACCTGACCCTGACGGACGGGGAACTGACGACGCTGACGACGGCGTCGGCCCAGTAGGTCCGTCTCGCGGGGGCCTTTTCCGCGGGGGACGAGGGCGTCTTTTCCGCCGGGGCGGGGCGTCTTTTCCGCCGCGGGGCGGGGGCTTCCTTGGCCCCGCGGGCCGGGACCTTTCTTGCGCTGCCGGGGCGGGAGTTCATGTCCGCCGCGACGGCGATCAGCCGTGACGGCGTTGTCCGGCGGTGCCGTACCCCCGTACCCCCGTATCTACGACCGGTACGGGTTGTACGCGGGATACGCCGCCGCCGGATCGGCATAAGGCGCCCCGCCCGGATAAGGCGTCGCCGACCCGGTGTACGGCCGGCCGTACAAGGGCGTATACATCGGCCACGGCGGCAACGCGACCGGTGCCGTCGCCCGGGCCGCGTACGCCAGGGCGGGCCGGGCCACCTCCCGGCGCCGCCACAGCTCGTGCAGCAACTCCCGTTCCCGGCCGCCGAAATCGGCGCCCGCACGGCCCCGGCGCGCGCGGTGCCGCAGAAACGCGAGCGAGGTCGCGTACGCCTCGTACTCGGCGACAGAGCGCGCGGCGCCCTTGCCGAAGTGCTGCCTGGCGTAGTCGCGGGCGAGCCGCCGCGCCCGCATGGAGCCGAGCACGAACGGCTCGGGCGGGGCCAGCCACCCGGCGACCGCGTATGAGGGCAGTTCGGCGCGCACCGTGCGCAGTTCCCGCTGCCGGGTCCAGATGACGAGCCAGGTGAGCAGCCCGAACGTGGGCACCATGAAGGCCGCGTACACGGCGAAGAACCCGTACTCCCCGAAGGACGACGAGCCGTTCCAGACGGCGTGCATGCCCATGGCGAGCAGCAGCCCGGACAGCGGCAGGAGTACCCGGCGCAGCTGCCGGCCCTCCGGCGACAGCGCGGCGATGCCGAAGCCGATGCCGGTCAGGACGGTGAACAGCGGGTGCGCGAAGGGCGACATCACCACGCGTACGAAGAAGGTGGCGGCGGTGACGGAGGCGAGCCCGCGCTCGCCGCTGAGCTGGTCGGTACCGAACGCGGTGCCGAGGTAGAGGATGTTCTCGGTGAAGGCGAAGCCGGTGGCGGTGACCCCGGCTATGACCACTCCGTCGACGATCCCCGTGAAGTCCCGTCTGCGGAAGAGGAAGATCAGCAGTACGGCCGCGGCCTTCGCGGACTCCTCCACGATCGGCGCTATGACGGTCGCGCCGAGGGTGTCGGCGCTGGACGGGTCGGCGGTGGCGGTCGCTATCCATTTCGTCGCGAAGCTGTTGGCGACGATCGCTATCAGCGCGGCGGCGCAGGCGCCCCAGGCGAACGCGAAGAGCAGGTTGCGCCAGGGGCCCGGCTCCACCCGGTCCAGCCAGCGGAACGCGGCCATGAGAAGCGGGACGGGCAGCACGGCCAGGCCCAGGCCCACCAGGAAGCCCTCGGTGCCGGTCTGTTGGCGGACCAGGGCGAGGATGACGAGGCCGGAGAGCGCGAGCAGGGTGATCAGCGCCCCGTAGCGGACCCACCTGCGCTGCCACCAGTGCGCGTGCCGCAGCGCACCGCCGGCGGGACCGCCGGGGTGCGTCGGGTACGGGGGACAGGTGGCCACGGCATTGACCCTAACGAGGGAGGGACGCTGCCTGCGACGGTGCCTGGTGGGGCCCGGGGGCCCGGCTCAGTCGCCGGCAGACGGCTGGTCTCGATGCTGTACGCGGCGGAAGAGCAGGTCATTCACCACATGACCCTTCTCCAGTCCCTGGCCCTCGAAACGGGTCAGCGGGCGGAAGTCGGGACGTGGCGCGTATCCGCCGTCGGTCCGGGTGTTCTCGAAGTCCGGGTGGGCGGTCAGCACTTCGAGCATCTGTTCGGCATACGGCTCCCAGTCGGTCGCGCAGTGCACGAGGGCACCGGGCCGGAGGCGGGTCGCGGCGAGCGTCAGGAACTCGGGCTGGATGAGGCGGCGCTTGTGATGCCGCTTCTTGGGCCACGGGTCGGGGAAGTACACCCGCAGTCCGCTGAGTGACTCCGGCGGGAGCATCTCCCGGAGCAGGATGATCGCGTCGCCGTTGGCGACCCGGATGTTGGACAGCCCGCTCTGGTCGGCCAGATTGAGCAGGTTGCCCTGCCCCGGGGTGTGCACGTCGACGGCGAGGATTCCGGTCTCCGGATCCTCTGCCGCCATCCACGCGGTGGCCTCGCCCATCCCGAAGCCGATTTCGAGGACGACGGGACGGTCGGTGCCGAAGAGCTCCGCGAGGTCCAGCGCGTGCCCGTCGATGTCCAGCCCCCACTTGGGCCACAGCCGCTGCAGGGCGTCCGCCTGCCCGGCCGTCACCCGGCTGCGCCGCGGCTGGAAGCTGCGGATCCGCCGCTCGAAGTGCGATCCGGCGGGGTCGGCCTTGGGGCCGTCCGGAAAGCGGGGCTCGCCCTTGGCCCGGGCATGACGCAGCGAGCCGCCGGCGACGGAGGGCCGGGACTCTGGGGACTCTTCGGAGGAGTTGAGGGAGTCAGACACAGTGGGGTCGATTTTACGGGCGTCCGGCGGACGCGCCTCCCGCGGCGATACGGAGGGTGCCCACGGGACGCCCACGAAGCGTCACGCGAGTGGGTTGGTGCAGGTCAGATGGCTTTCGGGGCCGGGTGACCCCGGCGCCCGTCGGGCGTCGACCCGGGAAACCGGTGCGTGCAGGTCGGGCGTCGCCCCGGGAAACCGGTGCGTGCAGGTCGGGCGTCGCCCCGGGAACCCGGTGCGTGCAGGTCGGGCGTCGCCCCGGGAACCCGTGCGTGCACGTCGGGCGCCGACCCGGGAACCCGGTGCCCGATTGGTGGCCGCCCGGCGGCCCGGCGCGGGTCAGGCGTTCGACAGCGCGGTCAGGGCCCTGCGGGCCACCTCGCGGCCGATCGGGAGGGATGCCGTGGCCGCCGGTGACGGTGCGTTCAGAACGTGGACCGTCCGGGGGGTCTCCTGGATCAGGAAGTCGTCCACCAGCGTCCCGTCCCGCAGGACCGCCTGGGCCCGGACGCCGGCGGCCGCCGGGATCAGGTCGTCCGGGGTCACCGCAGGCAGCAGCCGCCGGACTGCGTCCGTGAAGGCCGCCTTCGACACCGAGCGGAGCAGCTCCCCGCCGCCGTAGCGCCAGTGGCGGCGGGCTATCCGCCAGGAACCTGGCCAGGCCAGGGTCGCCGCCAGCTCGCGGGGGCGGACCGTCCCCCAGCCGTACCCCTCGCGGGCCAAGGCCGGGACCGCGTTCGGCCCGATGTGCACGCTCTCGTCGATGCCCCGGGTGAGATGCACGCCGAGGAACGGAAACGCCGGATCCGGGACGGGGTAGACCAGGCCGTGCACCAGCTCCGGGCGCGCCAGCGTGTAGTACTCGCCCCGGAACGGGACGATCCGCATCCCCGGGTCGTCCCCGCTGAGCAGGGCGATCTCGTCGCAGTGCAGCCCCGCGCAGTTGACCAGCACGCGCGCGCGGACGACCCGGCCGTCGGCCGTGCGGACGGCGACGCCGAGCTCGGGGCGGCGGTCGATCCGGACGACCCGCGCGCCGTAGTGGATCTCCGCGCCGGAGGACTCACCGAGCCGGCGGGCCACGGCGACGAAGTCGCAGATCCCTGTCGTGGCGACCTGGATGGCGGCCAGGCCCCGGACCTCCGGCTCGTACTCCCCGATCTGGGCCGCGCCCAGCTCGCGGACCGGAATGCCGTTCTCCCGGCCGCGCTGGACGAGGGCGTGCAGCCGGGGCAGCTCGGCCTTGTCCGTGGCGACGATCAGCTTGCCGGTGACGGCGTGGTCGATGCCGTACTCGGCGCAGAACTTGACCATCTCGGTGGCGCCCCGCACCGCGAAGCGCGCCTTCAGGGAGCCCGGGCGGTAATAGATCCCACTGTGGATGACGCCGCTGTTGCGCCCCGTCTGGTGGCGGGCGGGGCCCAGCTCCTTCTCCAGCACCATGACGCGCGTGCCCGGCGCGGCCCGCGTGATCGCATACGCCGTCGACAGACCGACGATCCCGCCGCCGATCACCAGTACATCGCAGTCGTACACGATGGACACCTGCACCACCTCCCGACTTCAAGAGTGCACTGCGCCACTGACAACGCCCTCAAACCCGGGGGAGGCCCCGGCGCCCCGGTAGGGGCGCGAGGAACTGCGCGATCAGCCACAGATCACCCGCAGCCCAAGGTGTGAGCAATCGGGCAGACGCGAAGGGGCCCGTTGCCTAGGCGGGAGCCATCAGCAGCGGTCGTGCGCGCTCCCGCAGCTCCACGACGCGCGGTTCGTCGCCGTACGGCTCCAGCCGGTGCAGCAGATCCTTCACGTACTCGGTGGTGCGCGCCGACGAGATGCGGCCGGCGACCTCGACCGCCCGGACGCCCTGTTCGCAGGCCGCGTCCAGGTTGCCCGACTCCAGCTCCGCGACCGCCGACACGACCAGGCGCAGCCCGTGCGAGCGTACGAACTCCTCCGTCGGCTTCGACAGTGCCTGCTCGGTGAAGCGACGGACCTGGCGCGGCGCCTTCAGGTCGCGGTAGCACTCGGCCGCGTCGGCGGCGAACCGGTCGTACGAGTAGAAGCCGAGCCAGGACGGGTCGTGGTCGCCGTCACGGGCCCGCTCCAGCCAGCCCTCGGCAGCCTTCAGGGCGCCGCCGGCCGCATGGGCGTCACCCGCGCGCGCGTGGGCACGTGCCTCGACGAGGCGGAAGAAGCTCATGGTGCGCGCGGTGGCCAGGCCGCGGTTGCGCTCCAGGGCCGCCTGGGCGAGGTCGACGCCCTCGTCGCCGAAGCCGCGGTAGGTCGCCTGGAGGGACATGGAGGCGAGCACATAGCCCCCGAGAGGCACGTCGGCGGCCGCGCGGGCCAGGCGCAGTGCCTGGATGTAGTAGCGCTGGGCCGCCTCCTGCTGGCCGGTGTCGAAGGCCATCCAGCCGGCCAGCCGGGTCAGTTCGGCGCTCGCCCCGAAGAGGGCTCGGCCCACTTCGTCCGAGTACGAGCCGAGCAACAGGGGTGCCGCCTCCACCCGTAAGCACTCGGGCACCATCGACGAACGCCAGTCGCCGCCGCCGTACTTGGAGTCCCAGCGCCGCGCGTCCTCCGCCGCCTCGCGCAGCTTCAGCACGTCGGTGTGGCCGACTTTCAGCGGTGCTCCGGAACCCTCGGCCGGGTTCGCGTCCCGCGCCACCGAACTGTCGGCCGGTGTTATCAGCCACCGTGAAGCGGGAGTTGCGTAAGCGCTCACGGCGAACGATCCGGCGAGCGACTGCCAGATGCCGCCGCTGCCGGCCCGGCGCCCGGCCAGGTCGAGGCGGTACAGCTCCGTCGCCGACCGCACCGCCTGCCCGACGTCACGGGGGAAGGCGAGGCCCACTTCGGGTGCGGGATCCGCGTCCGCCAGACCGATCTCGTGGAGCGGTACGGGGCGGCCGAGTTTCTGGCCGATGGCCGCGGCGATGAGATGGGGTGCCGCACCCTGCGGCACCATTCCCTTCGACACCCAGCGCGCCACCGACGTCTTGTCATAGCGAAGAGTCAGACCGCGTTGAGCGCCAAGGTCGTTGACGCGTCGTGCGAGGCCTGCATTGCTGATTCCCGCGAGGGCGAGAACGGTGCCGAGTTTTTCGTTCGGCCCGCGTTGCTCCCTGGACATGCGCCACCCCTCGACACAGACGGCTGCCGCGCTGGCATAACCACGCGGCATTCGTAAACCCAGCGTAGTTCGCCCGATCCCAAGCGTTAAGGGGCGTAGTTCCGTATGGCGGGATTGTGGTCCGTACGACAGTACGGACGGTCGCGGCGTGCTCCCGTTGTGTGGCCGTGCGCCTGTCCGTGCGCTCTTCTCCGGCCACCGGGGGAGCGCTTCCATGGATCGTGCGTGGGTCGGCCCGCTGTACTGGATCCAGCGGGCTGGGGGAACGCCGCCGCCTACATCCCCGCGGGCGGCGGACCGGTCCGGGAGGCGTACTCCGCCTCCCGGACTGTGCGTCGCCTGCGTTGCGCAGGCCTGTACAGAGCGTGTGCAGGGCTGGCCATCTGTCGCCGATTTGGCTGATTTTCGACGGTACCCCCAGAGGGCAATTCCCGTCCTCACCACGTCTCTTGAGGGCGCGTTAGGTGTTTTGGGGGAGCGCATCGGGGGCGCATTCGTATCGCCGTTTTCGCACGCCGTCCCGCTGATCGCCGTGCCCGGCGCGGCAGTTCGGCCAGCCGCCTGCCTCGCCCCGCGGCCCCGTGGGAGGCTCGCGGGGGCGCATTGCGGGGAGCGCGAGCAGTCGCACGGAGTCTCCTGTGTGCCTCCTTCGTGACAGCATGGTGCCGAGTTCGTACGGTGCACTGGTTGTCCACAGCCTGTGGAGGCGGCGATGCGGTGGTTGGTGGGGTGGAGCAGTACCGCCGCCAGAGCCCCTGAGATCGGCTCGGCAGGATCCACCGGAAGTGACGGCGAGACCGTGCACCCGGTGGGCTCCCAACTCCTGTGGGGCGACCCCGATCCGCTCTGGGCGGTCGGCGACTGGCGCCCCGACGAAGTGCGCGTCGTGCAGGCCGACGCGCAGAACCGGATCGCCGTCCTCGGCACCTGCGGCGCCTCCGACGAAGAGCTCCGGCTCGGTCTGTTCGCCGCCCGCGGAGGGGCACTTCGCCATCTGACCAACTGGTCCGGCAGCTACACCGCCGTCGTCCAGGTCGGCCGCCGCGTCATGGTCTGCGGCGACATCGCGGGCGCGCGGCCCGTGTTCTACACCCCCTGGGCGGGCGGTACGGCCTACGCGACCGCCGCGCTGCCCCTCGCCGACCTCATCGAGGCCAACCTCGACTTCGGGCACCTCGCCGCGCTCCTCGCCGCCCCCGACGTACCGGCCGCGGTGCACGACTCGACGCCGTACGACGGCGTGCGGCGCATTCCGCCGGGGCACGCGCTGATCCTGCGCGCGGGCGCCCGGGAGATCGCCGGGTACGAGCAGGTCGCCTCCCTCGCGGTGGCCGCGCCCATCGCCGACCCGACGAGCGCGGTGGACGCCGTCCGGGACGCCCTCGTCGACGCCGTACGCGCCCGGCTCGCCGCGCCCCGGCACTTTCCCGGTACCGACGTGGACCCCGGTCCGGTGCCAGGGATGGGGCCTGCCGAGCGGCGCGCGGCGCGCGGTATGCCGGTGCCCGGGATCGGCGCCGACCTCTCCGGAGGGCCCGCCTCGGGGACGCTCGCGCTGCTCGCGGCCGGGCTCCCCGGGATGCCGGGGACCGTCCTGGGGCACGGCACGGGCGCCGGCGAGCGGCTGCTGGCCGTCACCTTCAACGACCTCGCGGTCAGTGGGCGGGAGGCCGAGCTGCAGCGCGCCGGGTCGCTGGCCGCGAATCCCCGGCTGCACCATGTGGTCGTCGCCGGCGGCGAAGAGGTCCTGCCGTACGCCGACCTGGAGGGGCCGCTGACCGACGAGCCGGGGCCGTCGCTGGTGACGGCCGCCCGGCACCGGACACGGCTCGCCGCGGGCAGCGCGGACCACTTCACGGGGTACGGGGCCCGGCAGGTGCTGGACGCGCATCCCGCGCGCCTCGCCGACCTGCTGATGGACCGCAAACGGCGTCATCTGGTGCGGCCCGTGGCCGCGTTGGCGAAGGCGGACGGCTCGGTGATGGTCCCCGCGCGCGTGTACGGTGCGGCGCGGAAACTGGCCCGTACGCCGTACCGGGCCGGCGTCGACGCGCTCGCCGACCGGCTGCTGCACCGGCGGTTCGAGGAGCCGGGCGGCGCCGTCGGGGCCTCGCTCGCCGCGCTCACCTGGGCCCGGCCCGGGCCCGCCGCGCGCTGGCTGACCGGTGAGGCCCTTGCTGAAGTATCGGTTCGCCTCCAGGCGGCGGCGACGGGGCGGCCGGGGGTGGGGCCGGGGCAGCGGCCCGGTGACTTCCGCGCGCGTGCGGCGCTCGCGCGGCATGCGGCGGATCTGCGCATCCTGGAGCAGGCCGCGGAGGTCCGCTTCCAGCGGCTGCACGCGCCGTTCCTGGACAACCAGGTGGTACGCGCGTGCCGGGCCCTTCCCGAGGCGCTCCGGGTCCAGCCGGGGGCGCGGGCGGCGATTCTCCGTACGGTGCTGGAGGGGGCGGGTGTCGCCGAACTTCCGGCCGGGTGGGGGGCGCCGTCCCATGCCTCGTCGGCGGCGGCCGCGCGTACGGGGCTGCGGGTTTCCGTGGACTCCCTTGTCGCGTTGTTCGACACGCCGTTGCTTGCGGAGGCGGGGCTGGTCGAGGCGCGCGTCGTCCGCAAGGCGCTGCGCGCTGCGGCGGACGGTGAGCCGCTGCCCCTGGACGGTCTCGCCGATCTCGTCTCCCTCGAGCTCTGGCTCCGCCGGCTGCTGTCCCGCCGGGGCACGTGCTGGACGGGGACGCCTGCGCGGCAGCGAGCGGTTCCGGCGGGGATTGCGCCTCGGGGGCGGGCGTTGGGAGCGTGATCTGGCGGGGGCGCCTTGAGCGGGGTTCGCTTTGTGCCGGTGGGGGGGGGGGGCGCCGGGTGCCGGTGGGTGGGTGGTTCTCCGTCCGGCGGTGGGTGGGGCGGGGCCGTGCCGGTACATCCGCCCGTCGCCCTACCGGCTGTGCTGTCTTCTGGGGGCGCTCGGTTGCCTGTCCTGACGCATGGCGACGGGCATTTGATGTACCGGCACGGCCCCTTCGGCGCTTCGGCGCCTGCGGGTGCGTGGGGGTTGCGGGCCCATGGCGGCCCGCCGTCGCCGGCTTGTGCTGCGGGCGCCCGCCGCTATAGCTGCGGGCATGCGTGCCGCTAGGGGCGATGGGGGTCCCCCCGCTCGAGCGGAGCCGAGAGTGGGGGAGGGTGGGCGCAGCGACACCCCCGCGGCGCCTGGCTCGCCGACCCACCCCCACGCCGGCACCAGCGCGCGGTGCCCAGGCAGGTAGGGGAGTTTGCCCGCCTGGGCGGCACCCTGTGGGCGCCGGGCTCGCCGACCCACCTCTACGCCGGCACCGACGCAGGGTGCCTATGCGGGTAGGGAGGTGAGCCCACCCGGGCGGCACCCCCTAGGCGCCGGGCTCGCTGACCCGTCCCTGCGCGGCGCCAGCGCACGGTGCCCATGCGGGTGGGGGAGTGGGCTCACCCGGGCGGCACCGCGTAAGCGCTCCGCTCGGCTTGCCGACCTGCCGCTGGGACGTGGCGCCAGGGGCGGGTGCCGGTGGAGGTGGAGGTGGGGGAGACTGCCCGCCCGGGGCAGGGAAGGGGGCCGCCGGGCCGGGGGAAAGGGGGTGCTGTGGGGGGATGGGCGGGGAGAATGGGTGGGGTGCGGTACAGAATCCTGGGCGTTACCCAGGCGGAGGACGACCAGGGGACGCCCGTACCCGTAGGCGGCCCCCGCCTGCGCACCCTGCTCACAGTCCTCGCCCTGCACCCCGGCCGCACGGCCACCCCGGAGACCCTCATCGACGAGGTGTGGGCGGAGGACCCGCCCCAGGACGCACCGGCCGCACTGCAGGCCCTCGTCGGGCGGCTGCGCCGAGCCCTCGGCAAGGACGCGGTCACCTCGGAACCCGGCGGCTACCGGCTCGCCGCCGCACCGGACGACGTAGACCTGTTCTTGTTCGAAGGGCTGGTGCGGGACGGCAAGGCGGCCCTCGGCCGAGGAGATGCCGATGTCGCCGCCGGCCTGCTCCGCGAGGGCCTCGCCCTGTGGCGCGGCCCCGCCCTCGCCGACCTCCCCGACCGCGCCGCCGCGACCCGCCCGGAAGCGCTGCGCCTGGAGGCGACGCGCACCCGGCTCGCGGCGGACCTGCGACTGGGCCGCGCCCCCGACGCCGTACCGGAGTTGCAGGCGCTGACGGCGGACCACCCGTACGACGAACCACTGCACGCCCTGCTCATCCGCGCCCTGCGCGACACGGGCCGCCACGCGGACGCGCTCGCCGCGTACGAGGGTGTGCGCCGCGCCCTGCTGGACGGGCTGGGCGCGGACCCCGGGGCGGAACTGCGTGCCCTGCACCAGGAGTTGCTGGACCCGAGCCCGGGCCCGGGGGCCGAACCCGACGGCGCCCGGGGCGAGCCGCGGGGGAACATCCGGCGCCGGCTGAACTCGTTCGTCGGGCGGGAACCGGAGATCGAGGCCATCCGTTCGGATGTGCAGAGGGCACGCCTGGTCACCCTGACCGGATCGGGCGGCTCCGGAAAGACCCGCCTCGCCGAGGAAGCCGCCGCCGGGCTTCCGCAGGCCTGGCTGGCCGAGCTCGCCCCGCTCGACCGGCCGGAGGCGGTCGCCAGTGCGGTGGTCAGCGCCCTCGGCCTGCGTGAGACGGCGTTGATCACCAGCGAGATGTCGGCGGCGGTCGCGCAGGACGACCCCGTCGCCCTCCTCGTGGAGTACTGCGCTCCGCGCAGCCTGCTGCTGATCCTTGACAACTGCGAGCATGTCATCGGCGCCGCCGCCGCCCTCGCGGAGACGCTCCTGACCCGCTGCCCGGGGCTCACGATCCTCGCCACCAGCCGTGAACCGCTGGGCGTGCCAGGCGAGTCCGTCCGCCCGGTCGAGCCGCTGCCGCCGGTGTCCGCGCACCGCCTCTTCATGGAGCGCGCCGCCGCGGTGCGCCCCGCCGGGGACGCGGCGCACGACCCCGAGGCCGTCGACGAGATCTGCCGCCGGCTCGACGGGCTGCCCCTGGCCATCGAGCTGGCCGCCGCCCGGCTGCGGCTGCTCACCCCCCGGCAGATCGCCGACCGCCTCGACGACCGCTTCCGGCTGCTCACCTCCGGCAGTCGTACGGTGCTGCCCCGCCAGCAGACCCTGCGTGCCGTCGTCGACTGGTCCTGGGACCTGCTCGACGAGGGGGAGCGGACCGTGCTGCGCGAGGCGTCCGTGTTCGCGGGCGGCTGGGACCTCGCCGCCGCCGAGGCCGTATGCACCGGCCCGGTGTCCGACCTGGTCGGAGCACTCGTCGACAAGTCCCTGATCGTCGCGACCCCGTACGAGGACGGCGGCGCCGGCACCACCCGCAGCAGCGGCATGCGCTACCGCATGCTGGAGACCATCCACGAGTACGCCACCGAGCGCGCCGCCGAACAGCCGGACCGGCGCGGCGCGGCCGAGCTCCGGCACCGCGCATGGGTGCGCGCGCTGCTCGCGGAGGCCGAGCCCCAGATCCGCTCCGGCGGCCAACTCCCGTGGATCCGCCGCCTGGAGACCGAGCTCGACAACATCAGGGCGGCCCTCCACCGCGCGACCGCCGCCGGCGCCGAGGAGGAAGCGGGCGCTCTCGCCCTCGACATCGGCTGGTTCTGGTGGCTCCGCAACTTCCGCCGCGAGGGCATCGAGTGGACGAGCCGCGTCCTACAGCTCGGAGTGGTCCTGGACACCGGCGAGCCCCTGGGCGACGACATCCTCGACAGGCTGGCCACCATCGACGCGACCAGGTCGTACGTGGCCGGGGCCGACGCCGAGGAGACCCATCCGCTGCACGGCATGCGGATGAGGCTGCGGATGCAGCACCTCTTCCTCGTCTCGGAGGCCCAGCCGGCGGAGCTCCTGCGCGACGAGGTCTCGGAGGAATACGTCCGGCGGACGCGGGGCGCCTTCGAGAAGGGCGGCCCGGACGCGGCTCGGTTGCCCGGCCTCGCCTGGGGGCTGGCCGTCTTCTTCCTGGGCGGCAGCGAGGACACGCTGTCCGCCATGGACGCGACCGTCGCCAACTGCCGTGAGTTCGGCGGCGACTGGGAGATCGGCGTCAGCCTGATGTTCCGTACGCATCTGGTCGTCGACTCACCGGGCGGCCTGCGGGACGTGGAAGACGACCTGACGGAACTGCGCGCCCTCAGCCGCCGGGTCGGCGACCGCTGGATGCGCGCGCAGACCTCCAGCGCGGCCGGTGAGCGGGCGATGGCCCTCGGCGCGTTCGACGAGGCGAAGGACGAGTACGCGGAAGCCCTGCGCCTCGCCTACGAAGTGGGCGCCCAGGCGGAGACGCCGTTCCTCATGGCCCGTCTCGCCGAGATCGCCTACCGCACGGGGGACCGTCCCGGAGCCGAGGCGCAGCTGGACGAGGCGAGCGCGGCGGCCGATCGCTACGGGGTGATCGACTCCCGTGCCTTCGTCCTCCTGCTGCGGGCCCAGTTGGCGCTGGACGACGGGGAGACGGCCCGGGCGCGGGAGCTCAGCGACGCGGCGCGTACGGAGGCCGGGCGGGGGAGCCCGCCACCGCAGTTCGCCGCCGTCCTGAACCAGATGGACGCCCTGGCCGCGGCCGCCGAGTCCGGTCCGATGCGGGGTCTGCGGCTGATGGCCGACGCCCTGCGCGAGGCGGTGGACTCGCGCTGCGCGGAGTGGGTGACGGGCGCGCTCGCCGACCACGCGGCCCGGCTGCTGGCCGAGTCAGGCGATCTGCCGCGCGCGGTCCGGCTGCTCGCCGCATCCGGACGCTGGCGCGGCGGTCATGCCCGGCCGAGGCGGGAGCGCTCCGACGCCGAACGGATCGAGGCCGACGCACGCGCGGCCCTCGGCCGCCCCCGCTACGAGTCCGAGCGGGCCAGGGGCGCGGACTCCACCCCGGACGACGTGCTGAAGGACCTGGCGGACGCCCTGCAGGACGCCGCCGGCGTCACCGGCACATGAACTTCGACTCGGCCCAGTCCGCCAACGCGACGGAGTCGAACGCGGTGTGGGGTTCGACGACCAGGCGGATCGTCCTGCGGCCGTTGAGGTTCACATGGACGGGAACCGCCGGGTCGCCGCCCCTGATCAGCGGCGACTGCCACTGACGGGATCCGTCGGCGTACACGGAGAAGCGGAGCCTGCCCAGTCCCAGCATCATGTCGTCGACCCCGACCATCGCGTCGTACGCCGTGCAGCTGCGGTTGAGGTCGATGGTCACCGAGGACCTGCCGTGGACGGTCACGCCGTGCGCGTACTGCCGGTCGGCGATCGAGACACCCCACCGCTGCCACACCCAGCTGCTCTCGCCGAGCCGCATCTCGGGTGCCGTGCCGTCGCCGGTGATGCCGTACTTCAGCTCGTTCCACTGGTAGACGGCCGGGGCGGGCGGCGGGGGCGGGGTGGGCTTCGGGGCCGGCCGGGGCGGCGTGGGCTTCGGCTTCGCCTTGGTGGGCGCCGGCGACGGCTTGGCCTTGGACGGGGTCGCCTTCGGCGGGGGAGTCGGGGCCGGCGTGGGGGCGGCGATCGGCAGCGGCCGCTGCGCGGGTGCGTCCTTCGGCGGGTTCGGGGTCGGTGCCGGTGGTTCCGACTCGACCGCGTGCGAGGTATCCGGCTTGGCCTCGGGCTTCTTGGCGGCGCCGTCACTGCCCGCCAGCGCGAGCGCCAGCGCCGCGGCGGCCACCGCGACGACACCCGCCGCGATACCTGCCTTCACCGGTGCGCCGAGACCCTCCGAGGCCGCCGCGCCACCACCGGCGCTCGCCCCGCCTGAGCCGCCCGCCGCGGAGGCCGCGCCCGCGGCGCCCGCCGCACCCGCGCCGGCACCGCCGGCGATGAGCGCGACCGCCTTCGCGTACCCGGCGGCTCCGAACCAGCCGATGACCGCGAGCGGTACGACCGCGGGAATCCCGCTGGCAACTTCCTTGATCTGGCCCGCCGCGAGGCGGCACTTGGCGCACTCCTCCAGGTGCTTGCGCAGCCCGCGCTCGGCCCGGGTGCGCAGCCCGCCGCGGGCGTAGGCGCCGAGCCGGTCCGCGTAACGCGCGCACTCCTCGTCCATGATCAGCGTGGCGCTGACATGCGCCTGGAGATAGGCCTGCTTGAGGCCTTCACGGGCCCGACTGGCAAGGACGCGCGTGCCGTTGGCGTCCAGACCGAAGAGCGTGGCGACCTCGCTCGGCGACTCGTCCTCGACCTCCGTGTGCCACAGCACGGCCTGCCAGCGCTCCGGAAGCGAACGGAACGCCTGCATGGCCATGGACTGCTCGGCCTCGTGCATCGCCCGTACGTCCGCGCCCAGGTCGAGGGTGTCGTCGTCGGAGACCTCGGAACTGCGGACGGCCTGCGCGGCGAACACCGCGAAGTCGTCCACCAGTTGCTCCCGCTTCGCGGTCTTCGTCCAGTTCGCGGCGACGCGCCGGACGGTCGTCAGAAGATACGCGCGTACGGCGTGCTCGGGGCCGCTGCCGCCGCGTACCGCCTGGAGCATGCGGGCGAACACCTCGGCCGTGAGGTCGTCCGCGGTGTGTCCGTCGCGGCAGCAGGTACGGGCATAGCGGCGTACGGCATCCGCGTGCCGGCGGTAGAGGGCCTCGTACGCCGTGTCGTCGCCCGCGCGCATGCGGGCGATCAGATCGGCGTCGGAGGGCGGGAGTTCGACCGGTGGCGGCAGTACGCCCTCGTCCCGTCGCTCGCGCTGGGGAGGGACGCTGGGATCGGAACCGCCGTCCTTGCCGGGGCCCGCGGTGGGGGGCCCGACCGGGCCGCCGCTCCTCGCGGGGCCACCCTGACTGGGCACATGCCGCGGAGCCGGCCCGCCGGCCTCCGCGCCCCCGTCACCGAGTGACTCGTCCCGCCCGTCAACGCTCATTGCGGAATGCCCCCGCCTGCACACTCGGACCCGGATACCGGGAAAGCGTGCCACACGGGACCCATTGCGGGCCCTGTAGTACGGACCAACCACTCGTCCGTGGGGACTTCCCATACGGCAGCACTAGCGTTCACCCGTTCGGGGAAGACTCAACGGACTTCCCCGGAACGGGAGTTGCTCATGGCATGAAATGACCGGAATGCCCGGCGCTGGAGCCGGTCACCGATCCCGCACCGGCCGCCGCCCCCATACCGGCAGCGGAGACGTCCGTCGCGCGTCCGGTGACCGTCGCCCACACCCGAGGCCTCCGTCACAAGCCCGGTGACCGTCGCCTACAGCGGGCGCGACCGCAGTCCCTCCAGCAGGATGTCCAGCAGTCGGGCCGAGGCCGCGGCCTGCTGGGCGGCGTCCGGCAGCGAGGGCGCCGCCGTGGCGATCACCAGCAGGACGTCCGAGACCGTCACGTCCGGTCGCAGCTCGCCCGCCGCGCGGGCCCGCTCCACGAGCTGCCCGACGACCTCCAGCAGGGCGGCCGCACCGGTGTCGTCAGCGATGTCGGGCTCCGCGTCCTCGACGAGCCGCAGTTCCGCGGTGGACTGGGACCGCTGCTGCGGCACCCGCGCCTCGTCCACGAGAAGACCCTCGGCCTCCTCGTCGGAGACTCCCACCCGCAGCACCTGCGGCGGCAGCAGCCGGCCGGCGCCGGAGGCCACCGACGTCCGCAGGAAGCGCGACAGCGCCGACCACGGCTCGTCCTCCTGGCCGAGAGCCGAGCGCGCCTGGCCGGTCAGCCGGGAAGTCTCCTCCTCGGCTATCCGGCGCACCAGGACGTCCTTGCTCGGGAAGCGCCGGTAGACCGTGCCGACACCGACCCGGGCGCGCCGCGCGACGTCCTCCATCGGCGCGCCGTACCCCAGCTCGCCGAAGACCTCGCGCGCCGCGCGCAGTACGTGTTCGAGATTGCGCTGTGCGTCCACGCGCAGCGGGGTCGTCCGTGAAGCGTCCCCCGGACCGCGTCCGTTGCCGCCTGCCGCGCCGACCGCACCACTCGGTGCGATGGCAGAAGCGGAAGCCCAATGAGAGTCCTGAATGTGCATAAGCGTTCCCCCGGTAATGACGTCTCCCCCCGGAGACTCTCCCCGTCATCGGTAGCCGGAGCGTGTGGAACGAGCGTGTTTCACGAGCCCGTCTCGCGGACTCGCCGAGCGCATCCCCCTACACCCCGTCGACACACGAACATAGTTGAGAGGGGGTCAATTCAGAAGGGGCAGGTTCCGCACAGAGCGCCCCCCGATCGGAGTACGGGTCGGTTACGTCCCGATTGCTTCCCCTCTCGGCCCTTCGTTCGCCCCACCTGACCTGCGAACTTCTCTCGCGCTCCGGCAAATCGGCCAACCCTGGGCGACGACGGCGGCCGGTCACACAAATTGCCGGGCCTGTGGACAAACTCCTGAGTCGGGTGCGTCATGGTGTGGTGACGGCTGCGATCAATCAGGGGACGACCCCCGAAGCCCGGAAGACTGCACGCATTCTCATCGTCGGCGGCGGCTACGTGGGGCTGTACACCGCGCTGAGTCTGCAGCGGAAGCTGAAACGGGAGCTCAAGGGAGGCGACGTCGAAGTCGTCATGATCTCCCCCGACCCATATATGACGTATCAGCCGTTCCTGCCGGAGGCGGCCGCCGGCTCCATCTCGCCGCGCCACGTCGTCGTACCCCTGCGCCGGGTCCTCGGCCAGTGCAAGGTCGTCGTCGGCGAGGTCAAGTCGATCGACCACGCCAAGCGCACGGCCACCCTCGTCACGCTGGCCACCGAGGAGGAGGGCGCGGGCGCGGAGCAGATCACCTACGACGAACTCGTCCTCGCGCCCGGCTCCGTCTCGCGGGCCCTCCCCGTCCCCGGGCTCGCCGAGCACGGCATCGGCTTCAAGACCGTCGAGGAAGCCATCGGCCTGCGCAACCACGTCATCGAGCAGATGGACATCGCCTCCTCGACCCGCGACCCCGCGATCCGTGACGCGGCCCTGACCTTCGTCTTCGTAGGGGGCGGTTACGCGGGTGTGGAGGCGCTCGGCGAGCTGGAGGACATGGCCCGCTATGCCGCGCGGTACTACCACAACGTCCAGCCCGAGGACATGAAGTGGATCCTCGTGGAGGCCACGAACCGCATCCTCCCCGAGGTCGGCGAGGAGATGGGCAAGTACGCGGTCACCGAACTGCGACGGCGCAACATCGACGTACGGCTGCACACGCGGCTCGAATCCTGCGTGGACCGGGTCGCCGTCCTGAGCGACGGCGCACGCTTCCCCACACGTACGGTCGTATGGACCGCCGGAGTGAAGCCGCACCCCCTGCTCGCTGCCACCGACCTGCCGCTGGACGAACGCGGGCGCCTCAAGTGCACCCCCCAGCTGACCGTGGACGGCGCCCCGCACGCGTGGGCCGCCGGAGACGCCGCGGCCGTCCCGGACGTCACGGCCCAGGAGCCCGGCAAGGAGACCGCGCCCAACGCCCAGCACGCGGTGCGCCAGGCCAAGGTCCTCGGCGACAACATCGTCCACTCGCTGCGCGGCGAAGAGCTGGAGACGTACTCCCACACGTACGTCGGTTCGGTCGCCTCCCTCGGGCTGCACAAGGGCGTAGCGCATGTCTACGGGCGCAAGCTCAAGGGCTACCCTGCCTGGCTCATGCACCGCGCCTACCACCTGAGCAGGGTGCCCACCTTCAACCGCAAGGCCCGTGTACTGGCCGAATGGACGCTGTCGGGGCTCTTCAAGAGGGAGATCGTGTCCCTCGGTTCACTCGAACATCCCCGTGCGGAGTTCGAACTCGCGGCCGGTGGAAAGCCTCCTCAGGACCCGAAGGGGTCGTCCTGACCGGACCCAGGAACTCCCCCGGACAGGCCGGCGTCTGACGGATGCCGGTCCGGTCGGCCAGACTGGTCCCCTACCTTGGGCGGGCCCACCGCTCGCTCTTCGAACCCCATGAGGCTTTTCCCAGGTGAACTTCACGCGCTGGAGCGCCCGACTCCCCGGAACGCAGCGCCGCGCCGCAGCGCGGACCGAGCATGCGGTCTCCCCGGACCGGCGGGGGGAAGGGGCCGTGCCCGCGGCCCGGGCCGAGCAGCTGACCGGCGACGCGCCGGTGCCCGCCGTCGACGAACTGCCGGTGCGCGAGGTCCTCGACCGCGTACCGGCCCTCGTCGCCCTGCTGCACGGCCCCGACCACCGCGTCGCGTACGTCAACGACGCGTACGTGGCGGCCTTCGGTGTACGTCCCGCAGGTGAGCCCGCGCGTGCGGCGCTGCCGGAGCTGGACGAGCTGGGGCTCCTGCCGCTGCTCGACCAGGTCCTGCGCAGCGCCAAGCCGCGCACGGTCAAGTCCCGCAAGGCCCCCGACGGCCGGTCCTACACCTTCACCTGCACTCCGGTCGACGTCCCCGCCGGCCCCGAAGGCGACGAGGTGTCCGACGGCAAGGGCGGGGACGGGGGCGTACTGATCTTCGCGACCGACGTCACCGACCACGCCGAGGCCGCCGAGCGGTTGCGCGCCAGCGAGCGCAGCCAGCGCGAGACGGCCGTCACCCTCCAGCGCTCCCTCCTCCCCCAGGAGCTGGAGGAGCCCGACGACCTGCGCATCGCGGCCACCTACCAGCCCGGCGGCACGGAGGCCGCGGTCGGCGGCGACTGGTACGACGTGATCACCCTGGGCGGCGGCCGCACGGCGCTCGTCATCGGCGACGTCATGGGCCGCGGGGTGCGCGCGGCGGCCGTCATGGGCCAACTGCGGACGGCCGTACGCGCGTACGCCCGTCTGGATCTGCCCCCGCACGAGGTGCTGCAACTCCTCGACGGACTCGCCACGGAGATCGACGCCAACCAGATCGCCACCTGCGTGTACGCCGTCCACGACCCCAACGAGGGGCGGCTGGTGTACGCGTCCGCGGGCCACCTGCCGATCCTCGTCCGGGACGAGAGCGGCGTCGTGCTCCGGGCGGACGAACCCACCGGGCCCCCGCTCGGCACGGGCGGCTGGATGTACGCGTCGGGCTCGGTCCCGCTGGGCCCCGGTGCCACGGCCGTCCTCTACACGGACGGTCTCGTCGAGCGCCGCAACGAGGACCTGGACGAGGGGATCGCCGCGTTGCAGCGGGCGCTGGCCGGTGCCACGGGGACGCCGCAGGTGGTCTGCGACCGGCTGGTCCGCTCGGCCGGCGTCACCGCCGACCACGACGACGACGTGGCCGTCCTCGTCCTTCAGCACCCGGCCCGGACCGGTCCCGACAGTGAGCTCTTCCGCAATGCTGCGCTGGAACTGCTGGGGGGTGTGGAGGCGACGCCACGCGCGCGTGCGTTCGCCTCCGGCGTGCTCACCAGTTGGCGCTTCTCGCGTGAGCTGCATGACCTCGGGGTTCTCGCCGCCAGTGAGCTGGTCGCCAATTCGCTTCAGCACGGGACGCCGCCGATGCGGTTGCGGCTGCGCCGTACCGACCGTCGTCTGATCATCGAGGTCACCGACGGGGACGATCATCTGCCGCGGCGGCGGCGGGCCGATCCCGCGGACGAGGCGGGGCGTGGGATCGCCATCGTCGCCACGATCGCCTCCGGCTGGGGGTCCCGGCGTACGCCGGGAGGCGGCAAGGCGGTCTGGTGCGAGTTCGCACTGCCGCGCGCGGGGCAGTGACCGGGGGCGCCCCAACCGGCGGCGGCTCGGTGGGTGTCGCTCGCCTCGCGTCGCCGACCGGGATCGACTTCCGACTGCCGTGACCTCAGCCGCTGAAGATCTCTAGCGGCGTACCTTGAACCTCAGGTGCAGCACCCTGTCGCCTTGGATGACCACGTGTGGATCCTCCAGCAGATGCTGCCCTTCGATGCCGCCGAAGTAGCGTCTGCCCGACCCGAACACCACCGGGACCATGTCCATCGCCACCTCGTCCACGAGACCGGCCGCGAGGATGTGGGCGCCCGCTTCGCCGGCATTCACAGCGACGATCCGCTCGCCTGCGAGCTCCCGGGCCTTTTCGATCGCGGCCGCCGCGCCATCGACGAAATGGTAGGACGCCTCGGGGTGCCACCCCTCGGGCTTGGGCCGGTGGGACACCACGACCACGTGATCGCCCGCGGGTGGCTTGCCCTCCCAGCCGTTCACCTGGTCGAACAGGTTGCGGCCCATCACAATCGTGCCGATCGACTCCCACATCGAGCGGACATAGTCTGCCGACGCACGCGAGACCCTGATGCCGCTTCCGGCTCCGGAATGGTCGTACTGCTCGTCCCCACCTACGACGATCGGGACGTCCCCGCTGAAGTACCACTCGTGAAGGGGACCGACCTCGCCCTTCTCGTCGGCGATGAAGCCGTCCACCGACACCACGCTGTGCATGATCACCGTGCCCACGGGCCCTCCTCGGAGTCTCCTTGCGGGTTCTCCGCAATCCTTTCGCGCCGTGGGGATCCGGGCATGTAAGAAATCAATCGGCGGGCATCGGGCCGGTGTCCTGCGGACGTCCCCGCTCGGTGGGGAATCGACGCCGCAGGGCCAGGTACTCCGTGGGAGTGTGGCCGGTGAAGTCCTTGAACTCCCTGCTGAAGTGAGCATGGTCGAAGTAGCCCGCCGTTTGGGCAAGGTCGGCCCAGTCGACCGGGCGCAGGGCGTCCACGGACACGATCAGCCGCGCAAAGCGGTAGATCCGCGCCACCCGCTTCGGGGTGACACCCACATGAGCCTTGAACAGGTTGGCCAGGTGATTGCCACTCACCCCGGCGGCATCGGCCAGCGCACCGACCGGGATCGTGCCGTACGAGGTCTCCAGACACCCACCTGTGTGCTCGACCAGGTCGAGCCCGCGCGCCGGGGCCCCGGCAAGTCGTGACCGCAGCTCCTCCTCCAGCACCCGCAATGTCTCGGCGGCCGACGCGACCTCGCCGACCCGGTTTCGAATCCGGTCCACAGAGCGTTGCCACACGGCATCGACCGGCGCCCACCGGTTACGCAGCTCGGCCGCCGGCATGTCGACGAACGGCGACATGCCCCAGGGTTTGAAGTGCACTCCGACGAGCCGCACCTGCGTGGGGTACTCGAAGAGGAAGCGCCTGGTCCATACGCCCATGAACCACCCGTCCGTGAACACCGCCGGCGGCACCGAAGGGTCGGAGTCCCACAGGCGGACGGGCCCGCCCAGGTGCAGGAACAAGTGCGCCGACGGCATCGGCGGGACATTCATCAGCCGGTGGTGCGGCACCCCGGTCAGACAGTAGATGTCGTCGATGAACCGGTCGAGCGGCGGAGCGGGCACTCTGCCGACGTATTCCATGGACCCAGTGTGGCCGCCTGACAGTTCAGTTCGCGAGGGTGGGGGAGGGTGGGCGCAGCGGCACCCCCGCGGCGCCGGGCTCGCCGACCCACCTCTACGTCAGCACCCGCGCCGGGTGCCTATGCAGGTGGGGGAGGGGCTCACCCGAACGCCAGCACCCGCGCCGGGTGCCCAGGCAGGCACGGGAGTGTGCCCACCCGGGCCGTACCCCGTGGGTGCCGGGCTCGGCGGGCCCGCTGCCGGGGGCCCGGCGTACGGCGGTCAGGCCGCTGGGGAGGCGTCTCGCGCGGGGTGCCGCGGCGCGCCTTGCGCGACGACGCGGCTCTTGGCCAGGGACGGCTGGTTCTGTACGGGCGTGAGCTCGCGGCCGAGGCGGATGGCCAGGTACGTGATGCTGAGGGAGAAGAGCAGGAACGTCACCACGTACGGCGCGTGCAGCGACGCCCCCATGGGGCCACCCACCGCGGGGCCGACCGCCAGGGCAAGCTGCTTCACCAGAGCGAAAGCGGAGTTGTACTGCCCCGCCATACCGCTTGGCGCCAGATCGGCCACCAGCGGAGCGACCGTCGGCGACAGCATCGCCTCCCCGAGCCCGAACAGCGCGTACGTCGAGACGAACGCAGCCGTGGCCATCGTCCTGCTGCCGTGCCCGAGCCCGGCATACCCCGCGACGACCCACGCGACGGCCCAGATGAGCCCGACCGCCGCGATCACCCGAGACCGCTTCCGGCGCTCGACGAACTTCAGCACCGCGAACTGCGCGACCACGATCATCGCCGTGTTCGCCGCCAGTGCCGTACCGAGCGCGGAGGTCGAGATGCCCGCCGCCTCGACGCCGTACGCGCTCAGCCCGGACTCGAACTGCCCGTAGCAGGCGAAGAACAGCACGAAGCCGAGCACGCACAGCTGCACCATGGCCCGGTTCCCGAGCAGCCGCTTCCAGCTGCCGCCCGCGGCCTGCGGCGCGTCCTCCACCTTCGGCGCGTGCGGCATCCGAACCGTCGCCATGATCCCGGCGAGCAGCAGGAACATCGCCGCCTCGATCGCGAACAGCAGCGTGAAGGAGCCGACGCGCGTGGTGTCGACGAGGTGGCCACCGATCAGACCGCCGACGCCGAGTCCCAGGTTCTGCAGGAAGAACTGCGTCGCGAAGGCGCGCGACCGCGTGCCCGCGGACGAGCAGTCCACGATCATCGTGGCGAGCGCCGGCTGCATCACGGCCTGCCCGGCACCGAGGGCCGCGGCCGACAGCAGTACGGAGGTGGCGCTGCCCGCGAGCCCCAGGCTCAGCGCACCGACGGCGGCGGTGATCAGGGCGGCGATGAGGACCGGCCGCGGACCGCGCCGGACGATGGCCCGTCCGGCGAACGGAAGCACGACAAGCGCGGCCACGGCGAAGACGGCGAGTACAAGACCCGCAGTCATGGCTCCCAGATCCCGTACCTGCGCCACATAGACGTAGAGATACGGAACCGTGAAGCCGAGCCCGAACGCGCTGAGTGCGTTGCCCACGTGGATCCGGCGCATCGCTGCGCCCATCGCCCTGGTCACTTTCACCTGCCTTGGAACGCGGACCGGCCGACCCCCCGAGGGGGAGCCGGTCCGAGGTGTACGAGGAGTTAGCTCTGAAGACTTCAAAGCTAAAGTTCAGAGCTAAACAGTACACCCCGAAGGACTTCGATGCCAAGCGAAGGCGTGCCATACTGCGGCCATGGGTGACATCCCCGGCGTCGGCGTCAGCGAGCCGACCCTCGAAGAGCAGATCGAGGCCTACCAGCGCGAGTTCCAGGACCTCGATCCCCAGGTCGAGAAGATCGTCTCGGCGCTGGGCCGGCTCAACCGACGGATGCACGTCGCGTACGGCCGGCAGACCGCCACCCTCGGCATCAGCAACGCCGAGTGGGAGGTGCTCAAGGCTCTGGTCCTCTCCGGCGCGCCCTATCGTCTGGGCCCGAGCGACCTGGCCAAGCGGCTGGGCCTCACGCCGGCCGCGATGACCCACCGGATCGACCGCATGGTCACGGAGGGGCTGGTCACCAGGGAGCGGGACGAGTCGAACCGCGTCCGCGTCATCGTGGCCCTCACCGGTGAGGGCCGCGAGAAGTGGCTGGAGGCGATGCGCCTGGCCACGGTCTTCGAGGAGGACCTCCTCCAGGACCTCTCCACAGAGGAGCGCGGTGTCCTGGGCGAGATGCTGACCCGGCTGTTGCGTCGGGTGGAGCACGCCCAGCCGGACGCCGGCGGACGTCTCACTGATCTGGACTGAGGCCGCCGCGCGGGCCCTAAAAGATCTTGACAGAGCGGCTTGACACCCCCCTGCCGGATCCGTAAGGTTCTTCGAGTTGCCACGGAGCCGTAACGGTTCTGCGACAGCACATCCCGCCGCAGGAGCGGCACCAAACCACCAGCACGATCTCCCTACCGGGTTGAATTTCGGCGTGCCCGAATTCAATTCGATTTGGGTTCGGCGGCTCCGATTAGGAACCGCCGAGCGGATCCGCTAAAGTTTGGGACGTCGGAACGGCCCAACGGCCGGGAAGACAACCCCCGCTGACTGGGAATCAGGCCCGAAAGGATCTGATAGAGTCGGACTCGCCGGAAAGGGAAACGCGGAAGCGGAAACCTGGAAAGCACCGAGGAAATCGGAACCGGAAACGGTCTGGTAGAGTCGGAAACGCAAGACCGAAGGGAAGCGCCCGGAGGAAAGCCCGAGAGGGTGAGTACAAAGGAAGCGTCCGTTCCTTGAGAACTCAACAGC
>NZ_JBHXJC010000017.1:0-188496 GCF_042723265.1 Streptomyces sp. NPDC058371
TCGTGACCGTGCAGGGCTCCGAGTGCAGGAGAGCTCTCCTCGTCTCGATGCGGCCCTCGTACAGCCACTCCCAGGCCTCGTCGGAAGCGCAGAGGACCAGTGCTGGCGTGATCCAAGCGGGCCGGGCTCTCACAGCGCGCGTTCCGCCAGTACGCCCGGGTGTCGTTCGCCAAGGTTGCCGAATACCAGAAGCGGGGCGCCGTCCACTTCCACGAATCCGCATCGACGGACCCGAAGGCGGCAATACCTCGCCCCCGGCCTGGGCCGCCGCCGAGCTGCTCACCGAGGCCATCGGCGCAGCCGCTGCCCACGTCCACGGGGAGAGCCACGACGACCGCGGGCTAAAGAATCGTCCGTCCGAGGACGTCCGCCGGGTCCCGATTCCGCCGCCACTCGTCGTCATGCTCCGCGAGCACCTCGACACCTTCGGGACGGCTGCAGACGGGCGCCTCTTCTACAGCGAGGG
The DNA here is from genome assembly GCF_042723265.1 of Streptomyces sp. NPDC058371. NCBI lineage: Bacteria > Bacillati > Actinomycetota > Actinomycetes > Kitasatosporales > Streptomycetaceae > Streptomyces > Streptomyces sp. NPDC058371. Next base: position 467 of record NZ_JBHXJC010000017.1, read on the forward strand.
CGGGGGAGTGGTGGCCTCCTCGACCTACTCGCGAGCCTGGCAAGAAGCCCGACTGTTCGCCTTCCCGCCGGCCGCGGCGGCCTCGCCACTGGCTCGGCGGCCGTACGACCTTCGCCACTCTGCTCTGTCGACCTGGCTCAACGCCGGAGTTGACCCGACCGAGGTTGCTGAGCGCGCCGGTAATAGCGTCGAGGTCCTGCTCGGCCGCTATGCGAAGTGCTGGGACGGCAGGCAAGCGGTGGCCAACAGCCGCATTGACGGTCTGCTGACCTAGTACGACTGACCACCGGCGTCGCTACGCTGGGCCCCTAGACACGTATACGTCCGGGGGCCTTCGTCGTTTCTGGATGCTGACCTGGGGCGATGCCTCAAGATCCTGTCCACGAATAGTCCGCAGGCCCCGACATAGAGCCGCTTCGGGCTGCATACGTCTGCACAAACGCCAAGACCCCGTCCTCAGCTAAAGCGCTGATGGCGGGGTCTTCGGGCACCTCATACAGGGTGCCCCCGGCAGGATTCGAACCTGCGCACACGGCTCCGGAGGCCGTTGCTCTATCCCCTGAGCTACGGGGGCGTGTCTGGCACTTGGTGTGCGGCGACGGGTAGAACCCTACCAGCTTGTGAGGGGGTGCCATGAACGGGTTTACGTGGGGGTCGGCGCCCTGAGCTGGGGGGTGTGACCCGGAGGGGGTGGAAGTCGGGAAAAGCCGGACGCGGTGGTGGGTGCGGACCTACTCTCGAGTTGTGTCAGGCGCGTCCGGCCGGGTGCTTGTTGTGGACGACAACAAGGTCATCCGGCAGCTGATCAGGGTCAACCTCGAGCTGGAGGGCATCGAGGTCGTGACCGCTGCTGACGGTGCCGAGTGCCTGGACATCGTTCATCAGGTGCGGCCCGACGTCATCACCCTGGACGTGGTGATGCCCCGGCTCGACGGACTCCGTACCGCCGCCCGGCTGCGTGCCGACCCCCGCACCCGGAGCGTTCCCCTCGCCATCGTGAGCGCCTGTACGCAGTACGAGGTGGAGAGCGGGCTCGACGTCGGTGTCGACGCCTTCCTCGCCAAGCCCTTCGAGCCCGCCGAACTGGTCCGTCTCGTACGGCAGTTGATGGAGCGGGGCAGCGGGGAAGGCGAGGTCCCCGAGCTGGACGGGACGTGGGGGAGCGGGGCCGTGGGAGCGCCGGCTCCCTTGGGGAGTTCTCATGGGACCTCCCACGGAAGCTCGCACGGAAGCCCCCATGGGGCCCCACACGGGACTTCCCATGGCAGCTCCCACGGCGGTCCTCACGGGAGTTCCCACGCCGTCGGCGGTGCCGAACGCGCCGGCCGCGCCGGTAACTGACGTCTACGGCCGCAACCTCTAAATCACCAACGCGAACGCACCAACGCCGAACGCAGCAACGCCGAAGGCAAAACAATGTCGAAGGCTGCGACGTCGAAGGCAGCAACGTCGAACGCGGAATCACCGGAATCACCGGAATCACCGGAATCACCGGAATCACCGGAATCACCGGAATCACCGGAATCACCGGAATCACGGGAATCACCGGAATCACGGGAATCACCGGAATCACGGGAGACAACAACACCCCCCGGCGCCGTACGTCGGCCCTCATCCGGGCAGCCTCCACCGTCCACATCCCGGACCTCGGCGAAACTGGCTCGCATACCCACCCCCCTCCTCCCATACGCTTGTCCCGTGACCCCGTCCGAGCTCTCCCGTACCGTGCTGCGCGCGGTGCGTCGTGCTGTGGACGCGGGGGAGCTGAGCGTGGCCGTGCCCGCACGGGCCGTGGTGAGCGTGCCGGGGCCGGGCGGGCGCGGGGACTACGCGACCACCATCGCGTTGCAGCTGGCGCGGCCCTCCGGGCGGCCGCCCCTGCAGGTCGCCGAGATCCTGCGGCCCCACCTCGCGTGCACCGACGGCGTCGCCGACGTCGAGATCACCGGGCCCGGGTTCCTCAACATCCACCTCGACGGTCGTGCCGACACCGCCGCCCGTCTCGTACGCGAGATCCAGAGCGGTTCCTACGGCCACAGCGACGCCCTCGCCGGTCAGGTCGTCCGGCTGCGGATCCCGTACGACATCCGTGCCGAAGTCGTCGCCGACTCCCTGGTCCGGATCATCGCCACCCAGGGCGGCCGCACCGAGGTCGAGCACATGCACATGTACATGAGCGGTGCCGGTCGCGAGACCGTGCGGGCCGGCGAACCCGAGCCCATCGCTCTGCGCCCGGTCCCCGCGCCCGAAGACCCCACCCCGCTGGGTCCCGACGCCGCCCGGTGGGCCCTGCTCCACCCCGCCGCCCACGACCGGCCGCGGATCACCGCCGACCATCTCGTACAGCGCGCGGTCAACCCCCTCTTCCGCGTCCGCTACGCCCACGCCCGTACCCGGGCCCTCGCCCGCAACGCCGCCGACCTGGGGTTCCAAAGCGCCCCCGGCGACGTACGAGCGACCGCCGCCCACGAGCCGCACCCCGGCGACGTGCAAGCGCCCCCCACCCCGGAGCCGCACCCCGGCGACGTGCAAGCGCCCCCCACCCCGGAGCCGCACCCCGGCGACGTACAAGCGCCCCCCACCCGGGAGCCCGTCGCCCCCGTAGAAGACCTGCTCCGCGCCCTCGCGGACCACCCCCGTGCCCTGCGTGCCGCTGCCGTTCATCGGGCGCCCGACCGGGTCGCCCGGCAGCTCGTCGCCGTCGCCGACGCGCTTCTCGGCTTTCAGCACACCGTGCTGCCGCTCGGCGACGAGAAACCCTCGGCCGCCCACCGTGCCCGGCTCGCGCTCGCCGAAGCCTCCGGGACGGTGCTGGCCGGCGGCCTGTCCCTGCTCGGCATCAGCGCCCCTGACTACCTGTGAGAGAAGAATGAGCCGTTCCGCACACCCCGCCGGGCCCCGTCACGCCGATGTGCTGCCCGAGGGGCACTACAGCGCCCCGCCCGCCGATCTCAACGCCCTCGACCCCAAGGTGTGGGCCCAGACGGTCAGCCGTGACCCGGACGGAGTCGTCAGCGTCGGCGGCATCGGCGTGCAGCGGCTCGCCGAGGAGTTCGGCACCCCCGCCTACTTCATCGACGAGGCCGACTTCCGGGCACGCGCGCGTGCCTGGCGTACCGCCTTCGGGCACGACGCCGACGTCTTCTATGCCGGGAAGGCCTTCCTGTCCCGGGCCGTCGTGCGCTGGCTGTACGAAGAGGGACTCAACCTCGACGTCTGCTCGGGCGGTGAGCTCGCCACCGCGCTGTCCGCCGGCATGCCCGCCGACCGCATCGCCTTCCACGGCAACAACAAGTCCGTCCGCGAGATCACCGAGGCGATCGAGAGCGGTGTGGGACGCATCGTCCTCGACTCCTTCCAGGAGATCGTCCGCGTCGCCCACATCGCCCAGTCCCTCGGCAAGCGGCAGCGCGTACAGATCCGGGTGACGGTGGGCGTGGAGGCGCACACCCACGAGTTCATCGCCACGGCGCACGAGGACCAGAAGTTCGGGATCGCGCTCGCGGACGGCCAGGCCGCCGAGGCCGTACGGCGTGCGCTCATGCTCGACGGGCTCGAACTCATCGGTATCCACAGCCACATCGGGTCGCAGATCTTCGACATGGCCGGGTTCGAGGTCGCCGCCCGCCGGGTCGTGGCGCTGCTCGCCGCGGTCCGTGACGAGCACGGCGTCGAGCTGCCCGAGATCGACCTCGGCGGCGGTCTCGGCATCGCGTACACGAGCGACGACGATCCGCGCGAGCCGCACGAGATCGCCAAGGCGCTGAGCGAGATCGTCACCCGCGAGTGCGAGGCGGCCAGGCTGCGCACACCGCGCATCTCCGTCGAGCCGGGGCGCGCCATCGTCGGGCCGACCGCCTTCACGCTGTACGAGGTCGGCACCATCAAGCCGCTCGAGGGCCTGCGCACCTACGTCTCCGTCGACGGGGGCATGTCCGACAACATTCGCACCGCCTTGTACGACGCCGAGTACAGCGTCGCGCTCGTGTCGCGCAGGAGCGACGCCGAGCCGATGCTCGTCCGCGTCGTCGGCAAGCACTGCGAGAGCGGGGACATCGTCGTGAAGGACGCCTTCCTGTCGTCCGACCTGGCCCCCGGCGATCTGATCGCGGTCCCCGCGACCGGCGCGTACTGCCGGTCCATGGCCAGCAACTACAACCACGCGCTGCGCCCGCCGGTCGTCGCCGTCAACGACGGAGCGGCCCGGGTGATCGTGCGTCGTGAGACGGAGGAGGATCTGCTCCGCCTGGATGTCGGCTGAGATCGCATGGCGCACCGCCCCTGGAGCCGACGGAAGATCTTCGGTCTTCCACCCCGGCGAAAATGAAATAGATGTCTCACGATCCGGACGAGGGATAGAAACTCCCGTCCGGTGAGTGAGACTGGTCCAACCGTGACGGTATGAGGAAACGAGGTCGGATGATGCGTACGCGTCCGCTGAAGGTGGCGCTGCTGGGCTGTGGGGTTGTCGGCTCAGAGGTGGCGCGCATCATGACGACGCACGCCGAAGACCTCGCCGCGCGCATCGGGGCCCCGGTCGAACTGGCCGGTGTCGCCGTGCGCCGGCCCGCCAAGGTGCGCGAGGGCATCGACTCCGCGCTGGTCACCACGGACGCCACCGCTCTGGTCAAACGAGGGGACATCGACGTCGTCGTCGAGGTCATCGGGGGCATCGAGCCGGCTCGTACGCTCATCACCACCGCCTTCGAGCACGGCGCCTCCGTCGTCTCCGCCAACAAGGCGCTGCTCGCCCAGGACGGCGCCGCGCTGCACGCCGCCGCCGAGGAGCACGGCCGGGACCTCTATTACGAGGCCGCCGTCGCCGGTGCGATCCCGCTCATCCGCCCGCTGCGCGAGTCCCTCGCCGGCGACAAGGTCAACCGGGTGCTCGGCATCGTCAACGGAACGACGAACTTCATCCTCGACAAGATGGACTCCACCGGCGCGGGCTATCAGGAGGCCCTCGACGAGGCCACCGCGCTCGGCTACGCCGAGGCCGACCCCACCGCCGACGTGGAGGGCTTCGACGCCGCCGCCAAGGCCGCGATCCTCGCCGGAATCGCCTTCCACACGCGCGTACGCCTCGACGACGTGTACCGCGAGGGCATGACCGAGGTGACCTCCGCCGACTTCGCCTCGGCGCGGCAGATGGGCTGCACCATCAAGCTGCTCGCCATCTGTGAGCGGGCGGCCGACGGCGGCTCCGTCACGGCGCGCGTGCACCCGGCCATGATTCCGCTCAGCCATCCGCTCGCCTCGGTGCGCGGCGCGTACAACGCCGTGTTCGTCGAGTCGGACGCCGCGGGTCAGCTCATGTTCTACGGCCCCGGCGCGGGTGGCGCGCCGACCGCCTCCGCCGTACTCGGTGACCTGGTCGCCGTGTGCCGCAACCGGCTCAGCGGAGCGACCGGACCCGGCGACTCCGCCTACGCGCAGCTTCGGGTGAGCCCCATGGGCGAGGTCGTCACGCGCTACCACATCAGCCTGGACGTGGCCGACAAACCGGGTGTTCTCGCCCAGGTGGCCACCGTCTTCGCCGAGCACGGGGTGTCCATCGATACCGTGCGGCAGCAAGGCAAGGACGGTGAGGCCTCTCTCGTCGTCGTCACCCATCGAGCGTCCGACGCGTCTCTCAACGGGGTCGTCGAAGCGCTGCGCAGCCTCGACACCGTCCGGGGTGTCGCCAGCATCATGCGGGTTGAAGGAGAGTAACCAGCAATGACCCACCAATGGCGCGGAATCATCGAGGAGTACCGGGACCGGCTTCCGGTGTCCGACAGCACGCCGGTCGTGACGCTCCGTGAGGGCGGCACGCCGCTCGTGCCCGCGCAGGTTCTCTCCGAGCGCACGGGCTGCGAGGTCCACCTCAAGGTGGAGGGCGCCAACCCGACGGGGTCCTTCAAGGATCGCGGTATGACCATGGCCATCACCCGGGCCAAGGAGGAGGGCGCGAAGGCCGTCATCTGCGCCTCCACCGGCAACACGTCGGCGTCCGCGGCCGCTTACGCCGTCCGCGCGGGGATGGTCTGCGCCGTCCTCGTGCCGCAGGGCAAGATCGCGCTCGGCAAGATGGGCCAGGCCCTCGTGCACGGCGCGAAGATCCTCCAGGTCGACGGCAACTTCGACGACTGTCTGACGCTGGCGCGCTCCCTCTCCGACAACTACCCGGTGTCGCTGGTCAATTCGGTGAACCCGGTGCGCATCGAGGGCCAGAAGACCGCCGCCTTCGAGATCGTCGACATGCTCGGCGACGCGCCCGACATCCACGTCCTGCCGGTGGGCAACGCGGGCAACATCACCGCGTACTGGAAGGGCTACACCGAGTACGCCGCCGACGGGATCGCCACGCGGACGCCGCGCATGTGGGGATTCCAGGCCTCCGGTTCCGCGCCCATCGTGCGCGGCGAGGTCGTCAAGGACCCGTCGACCATCGCCACCGCGATCCGCATCGGCAACCCGGCGTCCTGGAAGTTCGCGCTGGCCGCGCGGGACGAGTCGGGGGGCCTCATCGACGAGGTGACGGACCGTGAGATCCTGCGCGCCTACCGGCTGTTGGCCGCGCAGGAGGGTGTCTTCGTCGAGCCCGCCTCCGCCGCGTCGGTCGCCGGTCTGCTGAAGGCCGCCGAGCGCGGGCTGGTCGACCCCGGCCAGCGGATCGTCTGCACGGTCACCGGAAACGGGCTCAAGGACCCGGACTGGGCCGTCGCGGGCGCCCCGCAGCCGGTGACGGTTCCGGTGGACGCGGTCACGGCCGCCGAGCGCCTCGGCCTCGCATAACGGCCTCGCATATCGAGGGAACGCCCGACGGGGGGTGCACAGGGGGCTTACGACACGCATCGTGCGCCTCCCGTGCGCCCTATGTCGCCACAGAACCTTCCTTCGATAGGCTGTACCGAACCCGCCCGCCGCATATGCCGCGGTGCCGCGCCGTCATAGCGGCCTCCGGGTCTTCGTACGTCTCGCAGTTCTTCGAAAATCTCGCACATCACGCAGCTCAAGGAGAGTCATCGAGCGATGGCCGGTCCAGCGTTCCGCGCCGCCGCCGTCCGGGTGCGCGTCCCCGCCACCAGTGCCAACCTCGGCCCGGGCTTCGACGCCTTCGGCCTGTCACTGGGGCTGTACGACGACGTGGTCGTCCGGGTGGCCGACTCCGGGCTGCACATCGACATCGCGGGTGAGGGCGGCGAGACGCTCCCGCGCGACGAGAACCACCTGCTCGTACGCTCCCTGCGCACCGCTTTCGACCTGCTGGGCGGACAGCCGCGCGGCCTCGAGATCGTCTGCGCCAACCGCATCCCGCACGGCCGCGGCCTCGGCTCCTCGTCGGCCGCCATCTGCGCCGGCATCGTCGCCGCGCGCGCCGTGACCATAGGTGGTGACAGCAGGCTCGACGACACGGCCCTGCTGGAGCTCGCCACCGAGATCGAGGGACACCCCGACAACGTCGCGGCCTGTCTCCTCGGCGGCTTCACGCTCTCCTGGATGGAGGGCGGCGCGGCGCGCGCGATCAGGCTCGACCCCGCGGATTCCATCGTTCCGGTGGTTTTCGTACCCGGAAAGCCGGTCCTCACGGAGACCGCCCGGGGACTGCTGCCGCGCACCGTCCCGCACGTCGACGCCGCCGCCAACGCGGGCCGCGCCGCACTGCTCGTCGAGGCCCTCACCAGGCGCCCCGAGCTGCTGCTGCCCGCCACCGAAGACCGACTGCACCAGGACTACCGCGCCCCGGCCATGCCGGAGAGCGCGGCTCTGGTGGAGCGGCTGCGGGCCGACGGAGTGCCCGCGGTGATCTCCGGCGCCGGACCCACGGTGCTGGCACTGGTCGACGAGGCGAGCGCCGACAAGGTCGCCCATCTCGCCGGTCCGGGCTGGGCGGCCAACCGGCTGGACCTGGACGCGGAGGGGGCCGGCGTGCTGCCGCTCGCGCCCGTCAGCGTCAATTAGGAGCCACGGTTGCCGGATTTCGAGAGGGGGAATGTTTGTTGGATCCGGTAGTGTTAACCTCAAGTCTGCACCTGCCCCAGCCATGGCGAGGTGCTTCGTGTCCCCGTCCGGGACAACCTTTCTTCCGGGAGCCTCCCAAACCACACTGTGTCGCGTACATCGTGCGACGACATTGAGCGGTTTGCCGAGCACGCTCCGGAACCGGCGTGACCGAGCCGCGTGACACAGACACTCCGTGCCACGCCTCAGGAATCGTCATCACCAGATATTTCTTCCGCCGCTTAGGCGGACCACCGCCCCGGCACGGTCCACAGAGACAGGACCAAAGCCGGACAGCACAACCGGTCGCCGAGCCAGACAGGCCGACGTCCGCTCCAGGGAAGGACCCTTCGTGAGCGACACCACCGATCTGATGGGCGCGCGTGTCGAGGAGACCGCTGACGCGCCCGCCACGGACGCCTCCGCGCCTGCCAACGGTGCCGGCTCCCGGCGGCGCCGCGGTACCGGCCTCGAGGGCATGGTGCTGGCCGAGCTGCAGCAGGTCGCATCGGGCCTCGGCATCAGGGGCACCGCGCGGATGCGCAAGAGCCAGCTGATCGAGGTCATCAAGGAGGCGCAGGCCGGGGGCTCCCAGGCCGCTTCGGGCGCGTCGGCCAAGACCGCCGACGAGACCAAGCCGAAGCGCCGGGCCACCTCCAAGGCCCGTACGGGTGACGAGGCCGCGCCCGCCGCGAAGACCGCCGACAAGCAGGCGGAGAAGGCCGACAAGGCCGTGGCCCAGCAGCAGATCGACATCCCCGGCCAGCCGGCTGGGGGCCCCGCCCGCGCGAGCGAAGCCGAGCGCGGGGGAGACGACGCCCCTGCGGGTGACCGCCGCCGGCGCCGGGCCACTGCCGAGGCGGGCAGCCCCGAGACGGTCGCCGCCGAGGCGAAGAACGACACCAGGGCCGAGGCGTCCGTCGACGCCAAGGGCGACGCCGGTGACGACGGCCGTCAGGGCCGTCGCGACCGCCAGCGCGGCGACCGGGGTGACCGCGGAGAGCGCAGTGGCCGTGACCGCGACCGCCGTGGCAAGGCCGACGAGCAGCAGCAGGGCCAGGGTGGTGGCGGCCAGCAGCGTCAGGACCGCCAGGACCGGCAGCAGCAGGGCGGCGGCCGTCAGGACCGCCAGGACCGGCAGCAGCGTGACAACGGCCCGCAGGACGACGACGACTTCGAGGGCGGCCGCCGCGGCCGTCGTGGGCGCTACCGCGACCGTCGGGGCCGTCGCGGCCGTGACGAGTTCGCCGCCGGTGAGCCGCAGGTCGCCGACGACGACGTCCTGATCCCCGTCGCGGGAATCCTGGACATCCTCGACAACTACGCGTTCATCCGTACGTCCGGCTACCTGCCGGGTCCGAACGACGTGTACGTGTCCCTGGCCCAGGTCCGCAAGAACGGCCTGCGCAAGGGTGACCACGTCACCGGTGCGGTCCGCCAGCCCAAGGACGGCGAGCGCCGCGAGAAGTTCAACGCGCTGGTCCGTCTCGACTCCGCGAACGGCATGGCCGCCGAATCCGGCCGTGGCCGCCCGGAGTTCAACAAGCTGACGCCTCTTTACCCGCAGGACCGGCTCCGTCTGGAGACCGACCCGGGTGTGCTGACCACCCGCATCATCGACCTCGTTGCGCCGATCGGTAAGGGCCAGCGCGGACTGATCGTGGCCCCGCCGAAGACCGGCAAGACCATGATCATGCAGGCGATCGCCAACGCGATCACCGTCAACAACCCCGAGTGCCACCTGATGGTCGTCCTGGTCGACGAGCGTCCGGAAGAGGTCACCGACATGCAGCGGTCGGTCAAGGGCGAGGTCATCTCCTCGACCTTCGACCGTCCGGCCGAGGACCACACCACGGTCGCCGAGCTCGCCATCGAGCGCGCCAAGCGCCTGGTGGAGCTGGGTCACGACGTCGTCGTACTCCTGGACTCGATCACGCGTCTGGGCCGTGCGTACAACCTCGCCGCCCCGGCCTCCGGCCGCATCCTGTCCGGTGGTGTCGACTCGACCGCGCTCTACCCGCCGAAGCGCTTCTTCGGTGCCGCGCGCAACATCGAGGACGGCGGCTCGCTGACCATCCTGGCCACCGCGCTCGTCGACACCGGCTCGCGCATGGACGAGGTGATCTTCGAGGAGTTCAAGGGCACCGGCAACATGGAGCTCAAGCTCGACCGGAAGCTCGCCGACAAGCGCATCTTCCCCGCGGTGGACGTCGACCCGTCCGGCACCCGTAAGGAAGAGATCCTCCTCAACCCGGAGGAGCTGGCGATCGTCTGGAAGCTGCGCCGGGTGCTGCACGCGCTCGACTCGCAGCAGGCCATCGAGCTGCTGCTGGACAAGATGAAGCAGACGAAGTCGAACGCCGAGTTCCTGATGCAGATCGCGAAGACGACGCCGTCGAACGGCAACGACTGACGCGTTCCCTGCTGATCCACGCCGAGGGCCGCTCCCGCTTCATGGGGGGCGGCCCTCGGCGTTTTACCCGGACAAGAGCACCGGTAAGGCCACGACCGAGATCTTTGCCACAAGGATCACGAGCCGGGCGGGTCGTCGGGGGGTCGGCGCGACGGGCTGAAATCGCAGGTGAGCGCCGTTTCACGCGGATTCGTGATCACGCAGCGGGGCCGCCGCCACCCCCCGCGGGAACGCCGCGTTTTGTCCCCCCCTTCCCCCCCTCCCCCCCCCCACGACCGTCCGCGCGTTCACCCCCGCGCGTTCACCCGCACGGCCATGTTCCCCGGCGGGTGCTGGTTGTCGTGGACGAGCTGGTGGGCCAGGCCGATCTCGTCGAAGCAGAAGGTCCGGGACAGGCACGGGTCGACGACGCCCTGGTCGATCAGGCGGGTCACCTCGCGGGCCTCCCGTGCGCTGGCGACATGGGAGCCCTGCAGGCGCTTCTGCCGCATCCACAGGAAACGCAGGTCCACATCGCCGTTGTAGCCGGTGGTGCCGCCGCAAATGACGACCATGCCCGCGTTGTCGCACAGGTAGATCGAGGTCGGCACGGTGTCCGCGCCCGAGTGCTCCAGCACGATCCGCGGTGCCCGGCGCTCCCCGAGCACCTCCCAGAACCGCCGGCCGAAGGCACGGGCCCCGGCCAGCCAGGAGGCCATGGCCTCCTCGTCCGACGCGTCGGGCAGCCGCCCCCAGTGATCGAACTCGCGCCGGTCGATACAGCCCTGGGCGCCCAGCTTCACGCAGAACTCGGCGCGTTCCTCGCTGGACACCACCGCGACCGGGATGCCGCCGACATGCCGTACGAGCTGGATGGCGATGCTGCCCAGGCCGCCGGCGCCGCCCCAGATCAGCACCGGGTCGCCGGGCCTGACGGTGTGCGGCGGCCACCCGAACAGCTGACGGTAGGCGGTCGCCGCCGTCGCCATGTAGCAGGAGGCCTCCTCCCAGGACAGCCGGGCCGGCTTGGGGTGGCACATGTAGTCGTCGACGACGGCGAACTGGGCGAAGGAACCGTAGTTCTCCTCGTATCCCCACACCCGCTGGGAGGCGGAGGTGGCCGGCTCACCGCCGAGCCGGACGTCCTGCGCCGACTCGTCCCACCGGTTGGCCAGCACGACCACCTCGTCGCCGAGCCGGAGACCGCGCACGTCCTTGCCGACCGCCCACACGACGCCGGACAGATCCGAGCCGCCGATGTGGAAGTCCTCCGGCGCGCCCGCCTTCTGGCGTGCCGTGATGACGTCCAGGGGTGAACCGAGAGCGGCCCAGACGTTGTTGTAGTTCACGCCGGCCGCCATCACCTTGACGAGGACCTGGCCGCGGCCGACCAGCGGGACGTCCACCACTTCGGTACGGAAGGCGTTGATGGGCTGCCCGTAGCGCTCGCGGCGGATGAGTGAGGCGTACATCTGTCGTGGTGCGGTACCGATCTCGGGTGCGTCGCCGAGTTCGTAGAGGTCCTGGGTCACGGTCACGGGGATCTCCTGAGCGGTGGGATCGTCGTCGGCCGCGGGAACCGGCCGGTAGCCGGGGTGCGCCCCGGCGAGTCGAGGGGGTGCGAGGAAGGCGGCCCGGCGCGCATCAACCGGACGCGGGGCGCAGCGCCTTGGCGACCACCGCCCCGATGTGGGCGATCGGCTCCGGCTCGGTCATCTCGTAGTGCCCGCACGGCACGGTGTGGTCCGCGAACGTGCCGTCCACATAGGGGCGCCAGCTGTCCGCCTTGCCGGGCGCGAGCGCAAGGTCGGCCGCCTCGTCCGAAGCGGCGGGATCCTCGGCCGCGCTGAAGAAGAGCACATCGCCGTGGAACACGCCCGGGGTGAACTCCGGTGCGATGCGCAGGTTGTTGCGCATGACGGTGGCGATAGCGGCCGCCTCCTCACGCGTCACCGGCAGAGAGGCGTCGTCGGCGCTCGCGAGCTCGCCGATGCGTTCGAGGACGCTGTCGACGGCCGGGATGTCCGACTGCGCGGTGACCGGCAGCCCGGTCACCCGCATCAGCAGGGCCGCGACCTGCTGTTCGGCCGCCTCGGGGGAGTAGGGGACGCGGTGCGGCAGGGGCGCGTCGAGGAGGGCGAGCAGTTCGACCTTCTCGCCCTGCTCCTGGAGGACACAGGCCATCGAGTGCGCCACGAATCCGCCGTAGGACCAGCCGAGCAGCCGGTACGGGCCCCGGGGCTGCACCTCGCGGACCAGTTCCACGTACGTCGCCACCATGGAAGCGGCGTCCGGCGCAGGCGGTTTGGTGCCGTCGAGTCCGGTGGCCTGGATGCCGAACACCGGCTGGTCCGCGCCCAGATGGGGCAGCAGCCCGGTGTAGCGCCATGACACGCCCGCTCCCGGATGGACGCAGAACAGGGGCGTATCGGTGCCCTCGGTCCGTAGCGGCAGCAGGGGCCGCAGGGCGTCGGAGGCGTTGTCCTGGCCGACTGTCTCCAGCAGCCCCGCCACGGTCGGTGCGGCGAGCAGCGAGGCGGCGGGCGCGTCCAGCACCCCGGCCTGGCGCAGCCGTCCCGCCAGCAGCACGGCACGCATGGAGTCGCCGCCGAGGTCGAAGAAGTTGTCGTTGACCCCGATGCCGCCGATGCCGAGTGTCTCCTCCCACAGCCGGGTCACCGCCCGTTCGTGCTCGGTGCGCGGCGCGAGGTGTGGCGTGGTCAGGTGGGGTCGCGGCGCGAGCGAGCTGCCGCTGTCGGCGGTGTCCGTCGCGGACGCCTGGCCGGCGCCGGTGCGGGCGCCCGGGGCGTCGATCCAGTGCCGGTGGCGCTCGAAGGCGTAGCCGGGCAGCGGAACCCGCCTCGGCGGTACGGCGCTGCCGGCGCCGTCCGGGAGCGCGGTGTCCACGCCCGCACTCCACAGCCGGCCGAGCGCCTCGGCGAGGACGAAGCCGTCGGGGCTGTCGGCCTTGGCGTGCCGCATCGTGGTGACCGTCACCGGGCCGTGGTCCGCGAGCTGCGCGCGGGCCAGCTTGGTGAGGCTGTCACCGGGCCCGATCTCGACGAGTACGGGACGGTCGCGCTCCCACAGCGCGGTGATGCCGTCGGCGAAGCGGACCGTGCGCCGGGTGTGGTCGAGCCAGTGCCGCAGGTCCGTGACCTGCGTGGGGGTGGCCCAGCTGCCGGTGACGTTCGTGACGTACGGGATGCGCGGCGGGCGCAGGGTGAGGGAGCGCAGATGGCCCGCGAAGGTCTCCAGGATCGGGTCCAGGACGTGGGAGTGTGCGGCGGCCGGCACGCGCAGTCGGCGGAACGGCACGTCGCGGCGCGTCAGTTCCTGCTCCAGCCGCGCCACCGCGTCGGTGTGCCCGGCGACCGTGCAGGCGGCGGGACCGTTGACCGCGGCCAGGGACAGCCGGTCGTCGAGCAGCGGCAACAGGGTCTCGGCCGGGGCCGCCACCCCGACCGTCGCGCCGCCCGAGGAGATGATGAGCCGCATGCGCTCGGCGACGACGGGGAGCATCTCGTCCAGGTCGAGCACGCCGGCGAGGCAGGCGGCGGTGTACTCGCCGAGCGAGTGCCCGATCAGCGCGTCGGGGCGGATGCCCGCCTCGATGAGGGTGGTGGCGAGCGCGTACTCGGTGACGACGAGCGCGAGGAACGCGGACGGGCTGCCCGGCTCGGCGTCCTCGAACAGGACGGTGCGCAGGTCGTGGCCGGTCACCGGGCGCAGGATGCGGGCGCAGCGGTCCACGGCGTCGCGGTAGACGTCGTTGTCGCGGTACAGCTCCTTGCCCATGCCCACGTACTGCGTTCCGCCGCCCGGCAGCAGGAACGCCACCTTCGGGGTCTCGTCGGGGACCGGTGCCCCGGCCGGGCCGCCGGCGCGCAGGGCGGCGACCGCCTCGTCGACCGAGGTCGCGGTGACGGTGAGCCGGTGGCGCAGGGCCGGCCGGTGCACGCGCAGCGAGTGGGCGACGTCGTCCAACCGCAGGCCGGGCCGTGCCTGAAGGTGGTCGGCGAGAGCGTCGGCCTGGCCGCGCAGTGCGCCGGCCGTCCGCGCGGACAGCGGAAGGACGTGCCGGTGGCCGTCCTCGGGTGGGCGGGGCGGTGCCGGGGTGGTGGCAGGTGCCTCTTCCAGGACGACGTGCGCGTTGGTGCCGCCGATACCGAAGGCGCTGACCGCCGCCCGCCGCGGATGGTCGCCCGCCGGCCAGTCCTCCAGTGCGGTCGGTACCCGGAACGGCCCGGAGGCGAAGTCGATGAGCGGGTTGGGCCGTTCGAAGTGCAGGTTCGGCGGGATCTTGCGGTGCTCCAGCGCGAGGACCGCCTTGATGAACCCGGCGATGCCGGCGGCCGCACCCAGGTGCCCGATGTTGGCCTTCACCGAGCCCAGGGCGCAGAATCCGCGCCGTTGGGTGCTCTGCCGGAATGCCTCGGTCAGCGCGGCCACCTCGATGGGGTCGCCGATGTGGGTGGCGGTGCCGTGCGCCTCGACGTACCCGATGGTGTCGGCGTCGACCTCCGCCTGGGCCTGCGCCGCGAGGACGACCTCGGTCTGGCCGGGCGTGCTGGGGGCGGTGAAGCCGACCTTGCGGCGCCCGTCGTTGTTGATGGCCGTGCCCCGGATCACCGCGCGAATGCGGTCGCCGTCGGCGAGAGCGTCCTCCAGGCGCTTGAGGACCACCGCTCCCACCCCGTCGCCCGAGGAGGTGCCGGCCGCGTCGGCGGCGAAGGTGCGGGAGCGCCCGTCGGGCGAGAACGGGCCGCCCGGGACGTGCCGATAGCCCAGCAGCGCCGAGGGGTTGAGGGACACCGCACCGGCGAGCGCGGTGTCGCAGCGGTACTCGATCAGGTCCTGGCACGCGGTGTGCAGCGCGACGAGCGCGGTGGAACACGCCGTCTGAAGCGACACGCTCGGGCCGGTCAGACCGAGCTCGTAGGAGATCCGGGTGGCGAGCGTGCCAAGGGAGTTGGAGGTGGCCGCATGCACCAGTTCCACCGAGCCGGGTTGCCCGGCGAACCTCGGGTACACGTGGGCGGGGTAGTAGCGGCTGTCACCGCTGCCCGCGTACACGCCGACCGTTCCGGCGGCCGACTCGGGCGGGCAGCCCGCGTCCTCCAGGGCGTGGTAGGCCGTCTCCAGCAGCAGCCGCTGCTGCGGGTCGACGACGGCGGCCTCGGCGGGGCTGTAGCCGAAGAAGCCCGAGTCGAAGAGTTCCATGCCGTCGATGACCGAGGCCATGCGGACGAGCGAGGTGTCGTCGAGGTCGCGCGGGTCGCCCCCGGCGGCGAGGAACTCCTCGTCGGTGACGGGCCGTACCGAGTCCCGGCCGTTCGCGAGGTTGTCCCAGAACGCGTCCACGTCGTCCGCGCCGGGGAAGCGGGCCGCCATGCCGATCACGGCGACGGCGGGTGCCGCACCGTCCTGCGGGTCCGTCGTCTCATCCATGGCCTCGGTCCTTCCGTTCCCGTGCGGAGCGGCGCGCCGTGCGGGCCTCGCGCTGCCGCTGTGCTTGTTCCTTGGCCCGGTCCAGTCCGGTCGGCTCGGGCGCCGCCGTCACCCCGTGCGCGGGCGCGGGGACCGTGGCGCCCTGTTCGGTCAGGTGCCGGGCGAGGGCCCGCACCGTGGGGTGCGCGAACAGGTCGACCACGCTCAGTTCGCAGCCCAGCGCCTTGTTGATGGTCGTCTGCGCGGTGACCAGCAGCAGCGAGTTGCCGCCGAGGTCGAAGAAGTTCTCGTCACGGGAGACCCGGTCGCGTCCGAGCACACCGCACCAGAGCGTGGCGAGTTCGTTCTCCAGCCGGCGCAGTTCCTCCCCGGCTCCCGGGT
This sequence comes from Streptomyces sp. NPDC058371, assembly GCF_042723265.1. NCBI lineage: Bacteria > Bacillati > Actinomycetota > Actinomycetes > Kitasatosporales > Streptomycetaceae > Streptomyces > Streptomyces sp. NPDC058371. The sequence continues at coordinate 16,674 of NZ_JBHXJC010000017.1, forward strand.
CCGACGGCTGTGCGGCGGTGCCCGCCGACCGCAGCACCCAGGCGTCACCGGCGCCGGCCGTCTCGGCGGCACCGGCCGCGGCCGTGTACAGGGCGCCCAGATCGGCGCCCTCGTCGAGTGCGACGCGACCGGCGAGGCGCCGCAACTGCCGTACGGGGGACAGCACATGACTGCGCACCCACGGGGCCGTACGGTCGGCGCCGATGAGGAGGTGCGGGGCGTCCACGGTGCGGGCGAGGTCGAACGAGCGCAGCGCGGCGGCAGCCTCCAGCACCCGGTAGCCGCGGGCCTCGGTCAGCGAGGTGAGCTGGTAGCCCAGGCTCATGCCGCGGTCGCGCCACATGCTCCAGGCCAGGCTCTGCCCGGGCAGGCCGGCCCGGCGCCGGTGCACGGCGAGGGCGTCCAGGAAGGCGTTGGCGGCCGAATAGGCGGCGTTCATCGCGCCACCGAAGTAGCCGTTGACGGAGGAGAAGGTGACGAAGGAGGTCACCGGGTGCTCGGCGGCGACCGAGTGCAGGGTCCAGGCGCCGCGGACCTTCGCCTCCAGCGCCTCCGCCCAGTCGGCGGGCGCGAGTTCCTGGACGGGACGCTCGTCGAAGGCGCCGGCCAGGTGCAGCACCGAGGTCAGCGGGACGTGCCAGGTGTCGGCGGCCTCGCGCACGGCTGCCCGTACCTGTTCGGGGTCGGTGACGTCCACGGACTCGTAGCGCACCTCGCCGAGCTGCCGCAGCCGTTGCAGCGCTTCGATCCGGCCGGCGGCGGGTCCCGCGTCGTCGAGGTGCCGCTGCCAGGTCCCCTCGGCGGGCAGCCGGGTGCGTCCCAGGAGCAGCAGCCTTGTTCCCGGTGTCTTCAGCAGATGGGCGGCGACCTCGCTCCCGACACCGCCGAGACCACCGCTGATCAGGTGGAAGCCGTCGTCCCCGGATGGTGCGGTACGGGGGAGCGGCTCGGGCAGCGGCGCCAGCCGGCGCACATGGCGGTGTCCGCCTCGGAGCGCGATCTCGACGTCGGTGGGGTGACTCAGGGCCTCGGCCATGATCGCGTCGGTCGGCTCCGCCTCCCCGCCGGGCGGCAGGTCGAGGTGGACGCCCCGCAGCCAAGGGAGCTCCTCCCGCAGCGACTTGAGCAGGGCGCCCGCGGTGGCTTGGGCCAGGCCCGGGCGGTCGTCGGCGGTGACGCTCTGGGCCCCGGCGGTCACGAACAGGAGGTCCAGCGGACGCTGCGGAACCGGACGCCCGGCCAGGGCGCGGGCGAGCACGAGCAGCGATCCGGCGCTGTCCTGCCCCTCCCACGGGCCGTCGGCCGGCAGGCCGTGCAGCGAGCCCAGGTGCACGACGGTGTCCACGGACCGTCCGTCGGCGGCCAGTTGTGCGAGCAGCGCCGCATGGTCCTCCTCACTGCCGGGCCGGATCCGGTATCGGGCGGCGTCGAGTCGCTCGTACGCCGGACCGTCCGTGACGACGGTGCACAGTCCCGCCCCGGCGCGCAGCCGGCCCGCGATGTGCCGGACCACGTCCTCCGTGCGGGGATCGCCACCCGCCAGGACCAGCGTGTGGTGGCCCGCCGGGCGTGCCCTCCGGTGCAGGGCCTCGGCCCGCTGCCACGTCGGACGAAGGAACCAGTCGGGCAGGGTGGCGGCCGTACCGAGCAGCAGCTGCGCCTCGCGCACGGCATCGTCGAAGTCGCCGGCCTCGAAGCTCTTGCGGAGCTTGGTGCGCTGGATCTTCCCGATCTCCGTCTTGGGGATCGCGTCGGCGGCGACCGGGATCAGGAAGGCGGGGCTGACGCCGATCTCGCGGGTGACCTTGCCGCCGATCTCCCGGAGGGCGGCCGCCGGGTCCTGGCCGGGGGAGAGGTGGAAGAACAGGGCGAGTTCGTCGGTGCCGGCCGACGCATCGGAGCGCACCGCGCAGGCCGCCGTGAAACTCCTTACGACGGTGGGCAGTTCCTCGACACAGGCCTCGATCTCGTGGCTGTAGTGGTTGACGCCGTTGACGATGATGACGTCCTTGGCGCGGCCGGTGATGTACAGCTCGCCCGCACGCAGGAACGCCAGGTCACCGGTGTCGAACCAGCCGTCGTCCGTGAACGACTCGGCGTTCGCCTTCGCGTTGTCGTGGTAACCCCCCGTCACGGACGTCCCGCGCACCTGGAGCCGGCCGGCGTCGCCCTCGGCGAGCACGGTGTTCTGGTCGTCCACGATCCGCATGGCGAACCCGGGGTACGGCAGTCCGCAGCTGACGAACGACTCGTCGTGGTCCGGTGCTTCACCCGGGAGCACGCAGTCGGTGACCACCGAGCAGGTCTCCGACATGCCCCAGCCGGGATGCATGACGTCCTGCGCCAGCCCGAAAGGACGCAGTGCGTGCAGGAACCGCCGTGCGGCGGACGCGACGACGACCTCACCGGCGTTCATCACCAGCCGCATGGGGGACAGGTCCCACGCGCGGTCCCCGAACCGGTGTGCCTGTTCGGCGAGGAGCCCGAACGCGAAGTTGGGCGCCCAGGTGACGCTGACGCGGTGGCGGTGGGCGAGGTCCGCCCAGCGCAGCGGATCCTCGAGGATCCATGACGTCGGCGCGTGGATCTGCCGGCAGCCGAGATAGACGTCCCGCAGATGGAACATCACCACGCCGGTGACATGGTCCAGGGGGATCCAGTTCAGGGTGACGTCCTGCTCCCCGAGGGCGTTCATCGCCTCGGTGGCCGCGGAACGGGTCAGCACATTGCGGTGGGTGAGACGGACCGCCTTGGGCAGGCCCGTGCTGCCGGAGGTCATCAGCATCAGGATCAGGTCGTCCGGCCGTACGGGGTGCCAGTCGCGGTCCTCGGGCGCGTCCCGCAGGGCGTCGGCCGTGGTCAGGCGCAGTCCCGGCCACTCGTGCCGTGCAGCGAGGTCCCGCAGCCCCGGCTCGCTCTCGCGCGAGGCCACGATCCAGGGCCGGTCCAGCATCCGCCAGATGCCCTCGAGCTTGGTGACGGCGGCCGAGGCGGTCGCGTAGGACGCGGGAACGGTCAGCGGTACGGCGACGAATCCGCCGAGGACGCAGCCCCACAGCACGGCGACGAAGTCCTCGGTGTCGCCGCACTGGAGGATCACCTGGTCGCCGGGCCGGAGTCCTGCCCTGCGCAGCCCGGCCAGTACTCGGGAGGCCTCCTCGACGAGCGACTCGTAGCTGCGCCGGGTCTCGCTTCCGTCCGCGCGTACGTGCACGATCTCGCCGTGCGCCCGGCCTGCCGCGCGAGTGAGGGCGGTCGCCCAGTCGGGCACCGACGGCTCGGGCAGCGCGGGGCCCTCGCTGAGAGCCGGCGCGGTCGTGGCGAGGTCCTGGGCGTCGTCCGTCTGCGGCGGTGGCCCGCCGGCCGGACGCAGGGCGCCGACGTGCCGGCGATCCAGCTCCTCGGGTACGTCCTCCAGGCGGACGTCGACCTCACGGACACCCGCCACGCGGGTGAGCGGACGGCGCCATGCCTCCGCGGCCCGCCGGTCGACCGGGGGCAGGGCACGCAGCGCTCCGGTGTCCAGAGCGCCGTCCGCCGAGCGGGGCAGGTCGCTGACCGCGGTGATCCGGACCGTGCCGGCCGCCGATCCGCCGAGGGCCTGTTCCACCTGGTCGGCCGCACCCGCCCGGTGCGGCACCACGTACGCCGTCGGCGGCCCCTCGTCCGGCGCGGGGAGCACGACCGCGTCGCGGATCCCGGGGACGGACAGCGCCGTGCGTTCCAGCACCGCCGCGGCGGCGGCACCTGGGCCGGTGGCCGACCGGGCGGACGGCCGGGCGGGGAGGGTCAGCGCGCCGATCCGGACCTCCGGGTCGGCGCTCACGGCCTCCAGGAGGGCGCGCAGTCCCTGGGCGAACTGCTCGGCGGTGGCCGCCTCGTACAGGTCCGTCGCGTACTCGACGTGCAGTTCAAGTCCGCCGGGCGCGTCCTGCGCGTCGTGGCGTTCGAGGACGTCCACGAAGAGGTCGAACTTGGCGGTGCCGGTCGCGGTGGGTCGCAGCGGGACCGCGTCGTCCCCGAGTGCGAGCACGGCCCGTTCGTTGTTCTGCAGGGCGAGCATCACCTGGAACAGCGGGTGCCGGGCCGGATGACGGGGCGGATTGAGCTCGTCCACCAGCCGGTCGAAGGGCAGATCCTGGTGGTCCAGCGCCTTGAGGTCGAAGTCCCTTGCCCGTGCGAGCAGTTGACGGAAGCCGGGATCGCCGGAGGTGTCGGTCCGCAGGACGAGCGTGTTGGTGACCAGCCCGATCACGTCGTCGAGTGCGGGCTCGGACCGGCCGGCTACCGGGGTGCCGATCGCCACGTCCTCCCCGGCGCCCCACCGGGTCAGCAGGGCGGCCAGCGCTCCGTGCAGCACCATGAAGAGGCTGGCGCCCTCGGCGTCCGCGAGCCGCAACAGGGCCTGGTGCAGGCGGGCGTCCACCGGAACGGTCACGCTCGCGCCTTCGCCCGCGGTGGCCTCGGGCCGGGACCGGTCGGCCGGCGGTGAACTCTCCTCGGGCAGCCCGTCCAGCGCCTCGCGCCAGAACGCCGTCAACTCCTCCAGACGGCCCGGCCCGTCGGGCGCCGGCGCCAGCAACCGCCGCTGCCACAGGGCGTAGTCGGCGTACTGCACCGGCAGCGGCTCCCAACGAGGCGCGTCGCCCTCGGTCCGCGCCCGGTAGGCGGCGCCGAGGTCGTCGGCGAGCGGCCTGAGCGACCAGCCGTCGGCCGCGCTGTGGTGCAGGACCAGCAGCAGCGTGCGGTCGTCTCCGGTGCCGAACACGGCGGTCCACAGGGCGCTTTCGCGGGTCAGATCGAACCGGTGCCGGAGCGCGGCGGCGACCTGCGCCGCGACCTCCTCGGCAGGGCAGTCCACGACCCGCAGCCGGGGCCGCAACTCGCCGGGCGCGAGGATCCGCTGATACGTGGCGCCACCGTCCTGCGCGAACACCGTACGCAGGCTCTCGTGCCGGTCGGCGACGTCGCCGAGAGCGGCCCGCAGCGCCTCGTCGTCGAGCGCCCGCCGCAGCGGGACGACCAGCGGGATGTTGTACGTCGCCGACGCCTCGTCCAGCCGGTTGAGGAACCACATGCGTTCCTGCGCGAAGGACAGGGGAGTGCGCTCGGGGCGTACGACGGCTTCGAGCGCGGGCAGGCGTGACCGGCCGTCGGTGCCGTCGGTGAGCCGTGTGGCGAGAGCGCCGGGCCGCGGCGTGTCGAACAGCGCGGCGATCGGTACGTCGGTGCCCGTTTCGGCGCGCAGCCGGGCCAGCAGCCGGGTGGCGAGCAGGGAGTGGCCGCCGAGGTCGAAGAAGTTGTCGTCCGTGCCGACGGTGTCCGCGGGAAGCCGCAGCACCTCCTCGAACAGGCGGCAGACCAGGGCCTGTTGGGGGGTCGTGGGACGAGCTCCGCCGGCGGACGCGGCGAAGTCCGGTGCGGGCAGCGCCTCCGTGTCGAGTTTGCCGTTGGCGGTCAGCGGCAGCTCCTCGACCAGCACGCACGCGGCCGGAACCATGTGCTCGGGCAGGTGCTCGGCGAGATGGGCGCGCAGCTCGCCCGGGGCGGGACGCCGCCCGTCGGCGGCGATCGCATAGGCGACGAGCTGTGTTTCACCGCCGTCGCTCCGGCGGGCCACCACAGCAGCCCGCGCGACCGACGCGTGCCGGGCGAGCACGGCCTCGATCTCGGCGGGCTCGATACGGAAGCCGCGGATCTTGACCTGCTGGTCTGCGCGCCCGACGTACTCCAGGTCGCCGTCGGCGCGGCGCCTGGCCAGGTCGCCCGTCCGGTACATACGGGTACCGGGGCGCCCGAACGGGTCGGGCACGAACCGCTCCTCGCTGAGCTCCGGACGGTTCAGATAGCCGGGGGCCACGCCCGGCCCGGACACGTACATCTCACCGGTCACACCCGGCGGCACGGGCCGGCGCGCGCTGTCGAGGACGTGGACCCGCAGGTCGGCGAGCGGCCGGCCGATGACGCTGGCCCGGCGCGGATCCTCCAGGTCGTCCCGGGTCACGCGGTGATGGGTGACGTGCACGGTCGTCTCGGTGATCCCGTACATGTTGACCAGCGCCGGGGCGTCCAGTCCGTGCCGGTCGACCCAGGCACGCAGCCGCGCCGCGTGCAGGGCCTCGCCGCCGAAGACGACGTAACGCAAGGCGCCCACCGACGGCCGCGACGCTGCGTCAGGGGCGGACTCGACGTCGGCCCGCATCAGCTGCTCGAAGGCGGACGGCGTCTGGTTGAGGACGGTGACGCCCTCGGCGCGCACCAGCCGCAGGAAGTCCCGCGGGGACCGGCTGACCGCGTACGGCACCACGACGAGCCGGCCGCCGTGCAGCAGCGGGCCCCAGATCTCCCACACGGAGAAGTCGAAGGCGTACGAGTGGAAAAGGGTCCACACGTCGTCCTCGCCGAAGCGGAAGTGCGCGGCGGAGGCCTCGAACAGCCGGACCACGTTGGCGTGCGGCACCGGTACACCCTTGGGGCGGCCGGTGGATCCGGAGGTGTGGATGATGTACGCGATGTCGGACGGCCCGGTCGGACCGGTGCGGTCGGCGTCCGTCAGGTCGTCGTCGCCGTACCCCGCCAGATCGTTCTCGGTGTCCGGAGCCCCGAGGACCACGGCCGGGACGGCCGGGGCGGGCAGTTGTGCGGCGTGCGCGCTGTCGGTGACGAGGACGGCGGGTCCGACGTCCTCCATGACCAGACGTAGGCGCTCTGTGGGATGACCGGTGTCGAGGGGAAGGTAGGCGGCACCCGTCTTCAGTACGGCGATCAGGGTCGAGATCAGGCGCAGTCCGCGGGGAAGGGCCAGCGCGACCACGTGACCCGGGCCCGCGCCGCGTTCGACCAGCAGACGGGCCAGCCGGTTGGCGTCCGCGTTCAGCTCGGCGTAGGTGAAGGACGCCCCCTCGCAGGACACGGCCGTCCGATCCGCGAAACGGGCCGCCTGCTCCTCGAAACGCTCGGCGAGCGTCGTGGTGACGGTGTGCTCGGGAGCGGGCGTCTGCTGCGGATCCTCCCCCGGAAGCAGCAGCGACGCGTCGGCGACCGGCATCTCCGGCCGGGCGTCGGCGAGTTGGCGCAGCACGAGGAGGAACCGCTCCAGATGGAGGCCGAGTTCCCGCTCGTCGTACAGCGCGGGATTGGCGTCGAAGGCGAGCCACAGTCCGTCCGGATCGGCTCCGGGACGGACGGATATCTGCAGATCCTCGACGGCACCGCCCGACAGGTGGTGGGAGGTGGAAGGACTGCCGGCGAACACCAGATCCTCGGTGAACGGGACGATGTTGACCACGGGCCCGTGCATCCGCCGCCCGCTGCCGAGCAGTCCCAGGTCGCGGCGGAGGAACTCGCCCCGGTACTGCTGATGCCGGCGCAGGGCCCGCAGTTCGTCGGCCACGGCCCGCACCAGCTCGCCGACCGGCGCGTCCGGGGCGGCGGACACCCGCAGCGGCAGGATGTCGGAGGCGGTGCCCGGAGTGCGCAGTGCGGCGCTGCCGAGGCGGCTCATCGTCGCCAGTCCCAGTACGAGGTCGGTGGCGCCGGTCATGCGGTGCAGGTAAGCGGCCACGGCGGTGACGAGGAGATCGGTGCGTGAGACGTCGAATCGCTTCGCCGCGGCGGACAGGGTGTCGGCCTCGGTGGGGGTGAGGTCCACGGTGCGACGGAGGAAGGGGGCGGTGGGGGCCGCGGTCCGTTCCGTGAGCCGTACGGGTTCGGGCAGTCCGGCCAGCCGGTCCGCCCAGTGGGCACGGTCCCGCTCGTGACGCTCGGAGGCGAGGTAGGCCGCTTCCTCGGCCTGGAGTCGCCCGACCGGCTCGAAGACGGCCGGGGCGGGTTGTTCACCGGCGGCGAGGGCGGTGTAGGTGTCGGCGAGGCGGCGGGCGACGAGTTTGTAGCTGTAGCCGTCCAACAGGATGTGGTGCGCGCGCAGGAACCAGATGTACCGGTCGGGCGCGAGGGTCAGCAGGGCGTGGGAGAACAGCGGACCCGGCTCGATGTCCACCGGCGTGACCAGATCACGTCGGATCCATTCCTCCGCGGCGGCCGTCGGGTCGACCGCGCCGCTGACGTCCACTCGGTGCAGCGGCCAGTCGTCGGGTGCCTCCGCCCGGACGCACCGGGGTCCGTCGGCGGTGTCCAGGAAACGCTGCGCGAAGGTGTCGGCGTCGCCGACAGTGCGGCGCAGCGCGGTCTCGAACAGATCGGTGTCGACCGGCCCGTGGATCTCCACGTACTCGCCGGTGTTGTAGGCGGCGGTGCCCGGTGCGAGGCGCTGGGCGAACCAGAGGCCCTCCTGTGCTCCGGACAGCGGTCGACGATCGTCCTCATGGACTGACATGGCACCAACCCTCAGTGGCGAGCGGTCTTCAGACGAATCACGGTGAAAGGCCCGGCGGAGCCGGACGGGCCGCAGTCGGTGCCACCGCCTGTCGCCCCGGCCGGCGCGCGTCCGGCGCCCCACACGAACAGGGGGTGAATAGACAGGGAAGCGGTCGCACACTCAGGCGCCGGAATCGCTTGGTCGGCTGCGATCTCCTGGCGCCGCATCACCTTGCATGACGCCGAGTCGGGCAGTCAAGGGCGTCCCGGGGCATACGGAATTGGATCCTAGGGAAACACCTAGAAAGTGCGGCCGACTCCGCTGTTCGCGTTTGGGTGCAGGCGCGGCTTGCTTTGCGCCCTGCTTTGGTTCGCGCCGCGCGCCTCGATTTCGGGAATCGTCATCGACTTTCTCTGATGTGTTCGCCGGGAGTCGGCTGCGGCGGTGTCTGCGTTCCCTTGACCGGGAGTTGATGGTGGAGCGCGGCCCTGCGGCCGATGCCCGCGCCGGGGCGGATTTACGGAGGCCAGGGCCTACGTCGGTGTGGGTTCAGGTGTGGCCCAGGGCCAGGTATCCGGTGGGCGAGGGGTGAACGGGCGCGCCGCCCGCGCCGCGCGCGTCACGGTCGCCGATGCGACCAAGTTGCCTTGTGCAGCCATCTTTAGGGAAATACCTGAACCTGCCGTGCCGGCCTTGCCTGCGAGTGGCATCGTCCGCTTTTCTTTGTCTCACCCCCGCTCCGAGAGCGTCAACACTCCGGAAACCCCTTACGAAGGACCGTCGTTCGGTCTCGCGTGAAATGGCGGAGACGGCAAGAAAGGCTGAACGCATGCGACGCGCGCTGTGTCCCGTGGAAACCCTCTATGTGGGCCAGAGAAGCAGAGCGGTGCTCTCCTGCTCCGTACGCGGGCATCTCGACGCGGCGGCGTTGTCGACGGCGTTCGACACACTCACGGCCGAGCACCCCGGCCTGCGCGCACGGATCGCTTCCGACGGCTCGGGGTATGCCCTGGAGTTCCTCCCGGACACCGAACGCCCGCGGCTGATCCTGCGCACCGGCGGTCCCGAGGTGTACGACGAGGAGCTGAACTCCCCGCTGTCCGTGGGAGGTCCGCTGGCCCGCGCGGTCCTGGCCACCGAGCCCGGTGCCGAGCGGCATCTGCTCGTGCTGACGGTGGACCACATCATCACGGACGGGCACAGCGCCATCACGCTTCTCAACGCCCTCTGGGACCGGTACGGGGCGCTCGTCGAAGGGACCGGAGCACGGCCGACGCCTCCGCCCGCCGGTGCGGAGCTGCTGTCCGTCGACTGGCCGGCGCCCGTCAGCGAACTGCTGCCCCCTTCGGACGAGTCGGAGACCGCCAAGTACCTGGAGTGGCGCCTTACCGAGACCGGGCGCCATCCTGTCGAACTCGTGCCGTACGACACGCCTCGGCAGGACCCGGAGGCGGTGGTCGGTGCCGGGAGTACGACGAACGGCCAGGCTGCGGCGGTCACAACTGGCGCTGCGGGCACGGCGGACGGGCACCGCATCGAGGTGCGCCGGCTGCTCCTCGACGCCGGCCACACCGCCCGACTGCGCCAACTGGCGCGTGAAACGGGCGTGTCGGTGCACGGTCTGGTCAGCGCCGCGCTGCTGATCGCCGCCCGCCACCGCCTCGGCGGCGACGGCCCCCGTGTCCTCGGCTGCCTGTCACCCGTAGACCTGCGCTCCCGCCTGACACCGCCGCTGTCGCCCACGGTGATGGTCGCCGCGGTCAGCACGCATCTGCAGGCCGTCACGGTCGACACGGACACCGAGCCGCTGGCGCTGGCCCGCGAAGTCGGCGTACACCTGCGGGACTCCATCGAACGCGGTGACCACTTCCAGGACATGCGGATCATGCCGGAGGTCCCGCGAAACCCCGCCCTCCAGACGGGCACCGTGATCGCCACCAACATGGGGTCCGTACCGGGTCCCCGGCTGCCCGAGGGAGCGGAGGTCACCGACGTACGCCTGGTGCCCGCCCGGGAGCAGTACTTCCCGCAGGCCGGCCGTAGCCCGTTGATGGCCTGCGTGGTCTCCTTCGACGGCCGGCTCGCCATCGAGTTCCCGCACTACACCGCGTGCTTCAGCGCGGCGTTCATGGAGGCACTGCGGGACGACGTCCGTTCCACGCTGCTGTCCTTCGCCGCGGCGACAACCGCGACCGCGGCGACCGCCGCCACCGGGTCCGGCGCGGCCGCTGACGCACCGTCCGTCTCCGCGCCCAGGGCCTGAGCGCGACCGCACCCCCACGGCTCCCGCAGCCGCACCCCCACCGGCTTCCCGCAAGGAGCAACCCTCCGAGATGAAGACCGCGCACGAACTCCCCGCACCGGTCGCCGCCTTGCTGCCGCGAGCCCAGGCGGGCGACGAACCGGCGATGAACGACCTGCTCACCCACATCACGCCGTACGTCGCCCGGGTCTGTTTCTCGATCGCGCACGACAACAGCTCCGACGCGACGCAAGAGGCCCTCGTTGCCATCTACCGGGGACTCGCCACGCTGCGCGAACCCGCGGCCTTCTACGGCTGGGTCCGCTCCGTCACCATCCGCGAGGCGGTCCGCACGGTCAAGCGCCTCGGCGACGAGGCGACGTGCTCACCGGTCGAGGCTCGGCACGAGGCGAACCCGCTGGACGCCGTCCACATCAACGACGTCCTCGAACGGCTCTCGACAGCACACCGCGAGGTCCTCACCCTGCGGGTCTACGGACTCAACGAGGAAGAAATGGCCAAGACCCTCTCCCTCCCCATAGGAACAGTCCGCTCCCGCCTGCACCGGGCCCGCCGCCGCTTCCAGGAGGCCTGGCAACCGTCGGCGGCGTGAGGCCGACAACCGCGACGGGCCGGTGCGTGCAGCGCGGTAGGCGGACGGGGCCGTAGAAGCGAGCCTCGCTGTGACCTCAGCGTCGTCCGCGCAACTTGCCCAGCAGGCGCTGGGCCTGGGCCCGTCGCCTCGGATCGGCGGACGCACGACGTACCTCCTCGATCGTGCGCCGGCCCTGCGGGCTCCGGGTGAACTGCTTGATCTTGTCCATCATTCCTGGCACGACAACCCTCCTGTAACGAGGTCGGTGAAGCGGATCCGTGCACAGCCCGTGTACCCCGCTGCCGTGGAGTAAGGGTCCGAGAGCGCACGCCTTCACCTGTACCCACTGCCTCCGGTGCCGACGTCCCTTGTTGCAGAGGGGCTTCGCGTATTGATCCGCGGTTGCCGGGGTGCCGTGCGGCTTGCGGGGTAGGTGACGCCCATGAGCGATGTCGTGGACTCTGACGAATTGCTACGCCGTATCCAGCGGGCCCGCGACTGGGCCGCGCAGGAGGAAGAGCACTGGAAGGCGGAGTCCGCCAAGCCGGATGCCGAAGAAGCGAACGGGCCCGCGGCGGACATCCGCGCCTCCGCGTACGAGGCCGTCCGCAGAGCCCTGGACGAGATCATCCAGCCCGGGAACAACCACGCCAACTAGGCCTGTTGGCAGCTGTCGGTGAAACTTCCTCCGGCACGGCACGGCACGGCACGGCATGGCACGACGCCCGGCCCGGCCTCCGCCGACGAACGCCTTGAGAGCAGGCCGCCCTGCGCAAGGGCGCGACGCCGACTCAGCCGGACCCGATCGCCGTACTGACACAGCCGAACCCAGGATTCAGCCGGTGCCGGCCTCGGTCAGGGCGGCGTGCTGCTTGACCAGTTCGTACGACCGCAGCCGGTCGGCCAGGGCGTACACCGGTGTGACCAGCATCAGTTCGTCCGCGTCGGTGGCGGCGGCCAGTTCTGTCAGTCGTCGTACGGCGGCCTCGGGGGTGCCGTGAGCCTGGTAGGCGCGGAAACTCGCCAGCGCCCTCCGCTCTCCTTCGGTGAAGGGGTGCACCGCTGCCTCGGCGGGCGTCGGGAAGGGGACGTCGCTCCGTCCGTTGAGCAGCCCGGCCTTGACGACATCCATCGGACCCGCCAGCCGCGCCGCCTCCTCCTGCGTCTCGGCGCACACCGTCTCGACGCACAGCAGCACGCGAGGCCGCTCGCACCAGGGGGAGGGGGCGAAGTGCGCGCGGTAATGGTCAACCGCGGCAAGGGTGTTGTCGGGCCGGATGTGATGGGCGAAGGCGATCGGCAGACCGAGTTCCGCGGCGAGCGCCGCCCCGGCCGTGCTGGAGGACAGCAGCCACGGTTCGGGCAGCGGGCCGAGTGCGACCTCGTCCACCAAGTACCGCAGCGTCGACGCCACGTCGTCGCGGTACTCGTCGTCCGTCGTCGGCCCCGCCCCGCGCCTCAGCGCCCGCGCCGTCGAGTCGTCGAAGGTGCCGGGGCCGCGGCCGAGTCCGAGGTCGATCCGGTCGGGGTGCAGCGCGGCAAGCGTGCCGAACTGCTCCGCCAGCATGATCGGCGCGTGGTTGGGAGCCATCACGCCCCCGGAACCCAAGCGGATCGACGACGTCGACGCGGCCGCGTGGGCGGTCAGGACGACGGGCGGGAAGGCACCGATGGCGGGGGAGTGGTGGTGCTCGGCGTACCAGAGGCGCCGGTAGCCGAGAGCGTCAAGGCGCCGGGCGAACTCGGTGGTCTGACCCAGCGTGTCCACGGCCCGGGTGCCGGTCTGAACCATGGCGACTTCCAGCGCGGAGAGCGGCAGAGTGATCATGCGGTCAGCATAGGAGCGCGGGTTGGCGTCACACACCCCTCGGCCCGGCGGGGGAGGGGAGCGCTCCGTTGGTACGGCCCCCAGCGCGTGTCACAGCGTGCCGCCGGACTCGCCCGGTCGGTCATGCGCATCTCGACCGGAACTGTGGCTTCCGCCACAGCACTTGTGGCCTGGACCTGGTGAGGTGGACGAATGCCCACAAGATCCATCTCCGGCGACCAGGCCGGCACCACACCCAAGCTGAGACACGGCTGGCACAAGCTGCTGTTCGCCCTCTTCCTGCTGAGTCGCGCGAGGCGTATCCCTGCCGCGATCGACAGTCGGCTGGGCACGGGACCTTCAGGGTGGTGGACCGTCCTGTGGGTGCTGGCCGGTCTGGGGCTTGCGGCCTATGCCGTGAGTGAGTGGGAGATCCTTCGCGCCTCGTCCTGGCAGATGCGGCCTCCTCAGTGGATCTGCATGGTCCTCTTCCACATCGGCTTCACGGGATTCGTGATCTACGTCGTCCTGGGCTTCTGATGGTCCGAGTGGCCGAGTGCCTGGGCAGCACTCCGAGAATGACGGCTCCCGCCGCCCACGGCAGGCGGTCAGGGTGCTGGTGCCTCGGTCGGCATGTTCCGCACCGTCCGAGGCTCGCACGGGCGCACAGGTCACACGCCGCGCGCATTCGTCCACTGTGCCGCCGGCGAAGAACCGCCGTCCTCACGTCGTCGACGGCGACGTCCTGAGGTAGTCGACGGCGGCGAGGTCGTCGTCCTCGTGCCCGGCGGCGACGGTCGCCTTCAGACGGTCACGGACGACTTGCAGCAGGGGGCTGGGAGCGGCGGCCACCGCGGCCAGGTCGATGTCCTTGAGAGCGAGTTGCACCGCGAATCCGGGCGCGTACGACGCCATGTCCATCGCGTCCACCTTCTGCAGTTCGTACGGCATGGCCAGCGGCCCCGCCTTGAGCACCCGGGTGAACGTCGTGTGCTCGACGCCGAGCTCGTCGCACAGCGCGAGGACGTCACTCATGGCCACCGTCGAGGCGGCCATCCACGCGTTGACCGCGAGTTTGAGGGCGCTGCCTTCGACCCCCGCCCCGACGTGCAGCACCGACGCCCCGAGATCGTTCAGCACGGGACGCGCCCGCTCAAGGATGTCCTCGGGGCCGGCGACCAGCCACACGAGCTTGCCCTGAAGGGCCGGAGCGGTGCTGCCCGACACCGGGGCGTCGAGGAACGCGACACCGTGCTCGCGCGCCTGGCCGGCCAGGCCGATCGCACTCTGCGGACCCACCGTGCTCGCCTGCACCCATACGGCGTCGTCGTCCAGCCGGCCGATGGCGTCCGCCATCACGTCCGCGACCGCGGCGCCGTCACGCAGCACCGTGAGGACGACGGACGCACCGGAGACCGCGTCGCCCACCGCATCCACCGCCGTGACACCCGTGGCCTGCTCCGCCACAGCACGGGCCCTTGACCGTGTACGGTTCCACAGCCGGACCTCGTGGCCGGTCTCTCCCAGCCGCGTCGCCATCGCGGCGCCCAGCGCGCCCGCACCGAGAACAGCGACGGTAGAGGTGTGCGACATACAAGACTCCCTTTGTCTGCCCCCACTCCATGGTCCGCCGGGAACCCGACATTTTCCTGGCAAGGACTCACCGCACCGGGCAGAGAAATTGCAACGCCGGGCAAGTACTCACAGCGCCGGACAAGGAATCACCGCGCCGGTCGCCACGGGTGCTCGTACGGTCGTCGTCCCATGGACGACTCGGACACGCCCAGGTCTTCGCCCGCCGGAAACGCGGCCAGTACGGCGACGAGCCGCTCGCGCATTGGGCCCGCGGACCGTCCCGCCACGGCGCCCAGGCATGAGCCGCCGCCCCCGACCCATACCCCCATGCGTGGGCGGACCGACGCGAGGGACACTGCGGGCATGCACGTTCACAGGTTCCCGAGCCCATCCGTCTACGGCCGCCTCCGCGTCGAGCTTCGCGACCTCACGCCCGCCCGCTGGCTGGAGCAACGACCTCCTGGCAACGACGGATTCGGCACGGTGGCGGGAGTATGCGCACCCGGCTTCGAGGCGTACGCGCGGATCCTCCACCCGGCCCGGCTCGATGTCGCACCCGTGCGCTGGGACCGGGTGGCCGCCCTGTACGGCCGGAGGGTGACCGCCGGGACGCGCTGGCACGAACTGATCGGCGTCGAGGACGAGTTCCACTTCCGCAACGACGACACCCCGGCCGTCCCCGGCGTCTGGGACGAGCACCCGGACGAGGGCCCCACACCCGCCGACGTGGCCCGCTCCCTCATCCCGGTGCTGTCCCGCCACACCCGTACCGCCGGCCACTGCTGGTACGGCCTGTGGCACGGCTACGGCCGCTACGACTGGGACGACGTTCCCGTCTTCCGCACACCCGGCCGCGACGAAGTCCTGCTCTCCGGACCCCTCGAGGATGCCGACTCGCCCATGCGGGACTCCCACGAGGTACTGAGGGAACTCCCGGATCTCTGGTGGCCGCAGGACCGCGCCTGGTGCGTGGGCGGTGACGTCGACCTGGTGAGCACGTACGTCGGCGGATCGGCCGAGTGCGTCGCAGACCTCCTCGCTACTCCGGGCCTGGAGGCCTACGAGATCGCCGCGACGTCCGCGGTCAGCTGATACGGGATGTCCCGCACCGTGGGTCCACGGTGCCTGCCACACATGGAGCAGGCCTGGCCTGAGCTCCCGTCACGGCCGGGTGCGTGAGCCCTCGTTGCTGCGCTATACTCGATCTTGAGCGCGCCGCCGAAATTCCGGTGAAGCGTCTCGCGTCGGTAGTCCAAGGAAAGACGCCCCGCTTCCTGTGGGGAGATGCAGGTGCAAGGCCTGCCCGGCGCTCCACAAACCCCATCCCGGTCGTCCGGGGTGGGGTTCTTTGTTGTGCGGGTGGGGGCCATCGCTCCAGTGGCTCACGGGTGAGCTTTGCCACGTCAGCCGGGGTGATCCGCTTCCCCTCTCCTGGGTATGCGCGCGGCACGGTGACCGATAGCCCGAAGGAGAATGGTCGTATGCGCGTGCTCTGGGTGTCCGCTCACCCTGACCCCCGCTCGCTGAACGGGGCGCTCCGAGACGAGGGAGTGTCCGCGTTGCGACAGGCCGGACACGAGGTCGTCGAGTCCGATCTGTACGCGATGCGCTGGAACCCGGTGGTCGACCACGGCGACTTCCAGCACGACCCCGCCGAGCGTCTCGACGTGCTGCCCGAGTCCGAGCGCGCGCTGAACGAAGGCACTCTCAGCGACGACATCCGGAGTGAGCAGGAGAAACTGCTCCACGCCGACACGCTGGTCGTGCAGTTTCCGCTCTGGTGGTTCGGCATGCCGGCGATCCTCAAGGGCTGGTTCGACCGCCTGTTCATCCAGGGGTTCGCCCAGGGCATCCCCGACCCGGACACCGGGCGGGCGCTGCGCTACGGGGACGGCGGTCTGTCCGGGCGCCGTGCCTTCGTGCTGACCACCGTCGGTGCCAACGCCGCGACCACCGGGCCGCGGGGCATTCACGGCGACATCAACGACACCCTCTTCCCGCTGCTGCACGGCACCCTCTGGTACACGGGCATGTCCGTCCTTCCTCCGCTGGTGGTCAATGGTGCGGTCCGCTTGTCCCAGGAGGACTACGAGGAGGCGGTGGAGCAGCTGCGCAAGCGCCTCCTCACCCTCCCGGAGACCGACCCCCTGCCCTACCGCCGCCAGAACGGAGGGGACTACGACGACCACCTCCTCCTGCGACCCGAACTCGCCCCCGGCGAGGAGGGCATCGGCATCCACTGGGCGAAGCCGGATGCGGGTGCCTGCGAGCGGGCCGGGGGATCCTCCGAGGCGGCCCGTTAGGAAGTGTGTCCCTTCCCGGCGGGCGTACCCTGCGCGGGCGAGATGATCTTGCGGGGCGGAAGTGATCACGGCGTCGGGGCGCCTGCAAAGAACTCCCGTGCGCCGGCTCGCACACCTCTGCGATCATTCCCGGATGGCGCACAGTCTCGAACCGCTGGTCATCCGGCACACCCACCGCCTTGCCTCCCCCACGGGCTCCGTCGGGGAAGGAGCCACCGCCGCGCGGCAGTTCGACGCCGCGCTGACATCCGTGGGCTTCAAGCTCTCGGCGGAGCTGCTGGAGCGCCTGTCGGGACTGTCCGCGCCCGCGGTCGTGCACACCGCCAAGCTGACACTGCGTACCGTGAGCGAGATGGTGGGCGACCACGCCCGGCACAACTCGTACTTCATCGACTTTCCGGCGAACGTGCCGGACACCGAAGAGTTCTGGATGCGGTGTGTGGCGAAGGCGCTCGGCGACGACGAGTCGCGCGAGAACGTGGTGACCCAGCTGGCACACGGGGTGCTGGACCTGCTCAGCCTTCCTGCGTACGGCCGCTACCAGCACACCTACGAGGAGATGCTCGCGGCGCAGGACGAGCTGATCGCTTCCGCGGGCGATCGAGTGACTGTTCTGCACCTCGGACGGGACCTGGACGACGAGCTCACGGACCTGTACCTGGCCTTGGCGGGCAGTACGACGCCACTGGGCGAGGACCACCTGCGCGACCTGAAGACCCTCGCCGAGCGGTGCGCGCTCGGTCCCCAGCCGGAGTCGATCCCGGTCCGGGAGAACCGAGCAGTCGTCAACGAGGCCCGTCTCACTGTCGGCGCGGACCTCCTGCTGGACACCGTCACCGATGTACTGCGGCTGGCGTGCGCGCTGTCGGGCGGCGACGTGACGCTGCAGGAGCCGACCCGCTTTCGGGCCCTCTCGCGGCCGGCCCGCCGTGCGCTGCTCGCGGGCCTCGACGCCGTGATCGCGGAGAACCCCGCCAAGCTGGCCGATGTGCACGCACACCGCGAGCCTTTCAAGCGGCTCGGTGAGCGTCTCCACCCGCACGAGTACCCGCGCTGGCCGCACGCCGCCGACGTGTTCGCCGTAGCGCGGGGCGAGAAGGAGGCGCGGTCCTTCGACAGCCGTGCCGAGAAGCTGCTCGACGAGTTCGACGTCCTCGGTGCGGTGCAGCTGCTGGGGTCCGCTCCCGGCAAGCTGTTCCGCGCCCTGGACCTCCTGCTGCGTATCGCCGCCGACCAGGAGGAGCGGGACGCGGTGGTGGCCGCCGCGGTGCGGGTCGCTCCCGAGGTCTCCGGCCGGGTGGTGCTGTCGGTCCGCGAGCACTTCCAGAACCGGGAGCGGGAGACCGACGAACCCCGGATCTTCGTCAACCGCCGGGGCCGCGGCTGGGTCGCCCCCGACGACCGGCCGCCCGTCCCCGCCGCCGACCGCGATCGCCTGATCGCCGCGCTCGACGCCGAGATGCGCCGCAGGCTCCCCGCGCCGGGCCGGCTGCTGCTCGACCCCGAAGTCCTCGACGTGGCCCTCCCGCTCAGCGGCAGGGCGACCGCGGCCGGGCTCGGCGTACTGCCCCGAGGTTCGGTCTCTGCGGTCGACGGCGAACAGCTGCGCTTCTTCGTGTACTGGAAGGAGACCGAGAGCCGGACCGACTACGACCTCTCGGCGCTGCTTCTCCACTCGGACTACAGCACCGACTCCTGGCTCTCCTACACCTCGCTCACGGCTGTCGGGGGCGAGCACTCGGGCGATGTCACAGAGGCGCCCGACGGGGCCTCGGAATTCATCAACCTGTCCCTGGACCGGGTACGCAGCGCATTCATCGTTCCGCAGGTCAACATCTACGCCGGAGAGAGCTTCGAGGAGGTCGAGGAGTCGTTCTTCGGCTTCATGGTGCGCGACGGTGAGCAGAAGGGCCGGCCGTTCGAGCCGCGCACGGTGCGGATGAAGTCGGAGCTTCGCGGGGCGGGGCGAGTGGCGCTGCCGCTGGTGTTCCGGCGCGAGGACGACGGCCGGTGGCGCGCGAAGTGGCTGCATCTGTATCTGAAGGGCATCTCCTCGGCCAACCGGGTCGAGGAGAACCAGGTGTCGGTGTCCAAGGTGGTGCGCGCCATCGTGGAGCGCGAGCAGCTGACGGTGCGTTACCTGATCGACCTGATGTCCCACGCCACCACGGCCGTGGATCTGTGGGACGGCGAGCCGGTCCCGGACGAGCCAGTGACGTACATCGGTCTTGAACGTCCCGAGGGGCTGCACCCGGAGTCCCGGGTCATCACCCTCGAAAATCTGCGCGACTTGATCCCGGGCTGAATGCTAGCGTTGCCCACGGCGAGGCCATGAAGGGGCTTCCTTCTCAATTCACTCTCCGAAACAAGTTCCTTCGCTTTCCTCGCCGTCGACATCGCTCCGGGCGGTGCCCGCGCTCACCGCGCGAGTGCCGCCCGTGCTGTTCTGAGGGCCTGTTCCGCGCGGGCACGACCGGTTGAGCATGGCGTCTCCGCGCGGGCACGACCGGTTGAGCACGGCGTCAGCCAATCACCGGTCCTGGACAGCCTCGTCCTCCGCCAGCACCCAGGCCAGCTGAGTGCCGCTCAGAGGGGGATCGAAGCCTTCTGGGAATACCAGCATGAGTGGCTGCGGCCACATGTTCTCCGGCCCGTGCTCCTGGCAGTGCAGGGCGATGAGATGCCGTCCTTCCCCGCAGGTTTCGTGCCGGTAGTGGCGGTCATGCGTCTGGCAGAAGTACCCGAACGTCGAGCAGTCGTCCTCATCGTTCGGTTCGTAGAAGCCGGGATCACGGACGATCTGGGTCACCGGCTCCTGCCTGTTGAACCGGGGGATGGGCCGGGGGTCACACCACAGCAGTCGGGGAGGGAGCATTCGCCAATCCTCCATGGCGGCCGGGACATTCGGATCATCGGGTCGTTGGTATCCGGTACGGAAGTGTCACTCCGTCGTCGTCGGCGACCGCAACCCCGGCGAGGAATGCGCCACCGACTCCGGCCTGCCGGTGAGCTACGCGCTCCAGCGGGTGCTGCGGCTGTTCGCCGGGGCTCTCGAACAGCCGCAGACCGTCGTCCGCACCGTGATGCGCGCGCGGTGGGTGAGGTCAGGCGCGCAGGCCCATCACCCCGTCGTAGGCGGCCATGACGACCTCCAGTCCGCGGGTGTCGTTCTCCGGGGCGAGGATCTGGTTCGTCACGTACGACACCGCCAGGCGGGCGTCGGGTTCGATCATGACGATCGAGCCGCCCCATCCTCCCCAGCCGTAGGTGTTGCCGAAGAGGCCATAGCCCATGCCCCAGCGCATCGGCATGCCCAGCATGCGGTCCTCGCCGCTGAACTGCTCCTGCCAGGCACGGTCGCAGCCCGCCTGGGACAGCAGCCGCGTCCCACGCAGCGTTCCCCCGCAGGCCATCACCGACTGCACGAGAGCGACCGAGCGGGCATTGCCGAAGCCGCCGGCCGCGGGGATCTGCGCCCGGCGCCACGCCGTGCTGTTGCCGTCACGGACCCGTACGCGGGTGCCGGCCGGGGGAGTCGCGGTGGCGCCGGGCGCGGTGCTGGCGTAGTCCTCGTCGTGCGACGGCGGCGGCACCGAGAGCGCGACCCGGTGGTCGTGCTCGGGGGAGAGCCCCATGTGGAAGTCGGCGCCCAGCGGCCCGGTCACCTCGTCCGCGAGGAACTCGCCCACGGTGCGGCCGGTGATCCGCAGGACGAGCTCGCCCACGAGGAATCCCTGGGTGAGCGAGTGGTACCCGGCCTCGGTGCCCGGCTCCCATTGCGGCGCCTGCGCGGCGAGCCGTGCGGTGGCGGACGGCCAGTCGTAGAGATCCTCGGTGGTCAGCGGTACGTCCCAGTCGGGCAGGCCCGCGGTGTGCGAGAGCAGGTGCCTCACCAGCACGCCTTCCTTGCCTGCCGCGGCGAACTCCGGCCAGTACCGGGCGACCGGCGCGGACAGGTCCAGCTCACCGCGATCGGCCAGGATCAGGGCGCACAGCGCCGTCATCGTCTTGGTGACCGACCAGACGTTGGCGATCGTGTCGCGCTGCCACGGGATCGTACGGTCCCCGTCGGCGAATCCGCCCCAGATGTCCACCACGAGCTCGCCGTCCACGTAGACCGCTGCTGAGGCGCCCATGTCCCCGGCGTCCAGGAGCGTGGCGAGCGCGTTGGGCACAGCGGTGAACAGATCATCGTACGAGCCCTGAATGTCAGCCATGTGTGGAATCTAGCGGTCACGGCCCGGACACGGTCAACCGAGTTTCCGGGGGCGGCTGCGGGGCCCATCGGTCAGGCGGCCCCGTTGAGATGACAGGCCGGCCTACGAACTGGACTACCGGCGCAGGCGGCTCAGTTCGACCGCGAACTGGGCTCCGGCCAGTAGGGCCAGGTGGGACACCCACAGCCAGATGAGGAACACGACGACGCCCGCCAGGGATCCGTAGAGCTGCCCGTAGTTCCCGATGCCGGAGGCGTAGAGCGAGAAGCAGGCAGAGGAGGCAAGCCACAGGAGTGCGGCCATCGCGCCTCCGGGGAGTGCGTGGCTGCGCCGCCGCGCGGCGGGGGGACCGGTGCGGAAGAGAATGAGGACCAGCAGCGTCACCAGGCACACCAGGACGGGCCAGCGCAGCAGGTACCAGGTTGCGGCGGCGGTTCCGCCGACACCGGTCCACCGGCCCAGGCCCACGGCGAGCGGCCCGGTGAGCACCAGCACGAAGGCGCTCGCGACCAGCAGGGCCAGCAGAATCAGGGCGGTCAGCACGATGCGATGCATCCTGTGCCAGAGCGGGCGCTGGTCGGGAACTCCGTGCATGGTGTGCAGGGCGCGCCGGAACACGGCGAGGTAGCTGGAGGCCGACCACAGCGCGCCGATTCCGCCCGCCACGGCCAGTGTCAACGCGGCGGAACGCTCATCGGCCATGTCCCGCAGCGCCTGTTGGAGCTCCGTGCCGGACGGTGCGGGTGCCCAGGCCGTGACGTGCGCGATCAGCTGGTCCGTCAGATCGGGGCTGACCAGGCCGATGAGGGAGAGGGTCACGAGCAGGGTCGGCACCAGCGCGAGGACGGCGTAGTACGTCAGTGCCGCGGCCCAGTCGGAGACGTTGTCGTTCCACAGGGACAGCGGAACCCGGCGCATGGCGCGTGGCCAGTCGGCTGTCCCGTGCGCTCGTGGCGCTGTGTGCGTCGGGGTGGTCGGCAGGGCCACGCGTCCTCCTGTGGTGTCCATGGTGTGCTGACGAGCCGTGCTCGCGATGTCGCGGCGGTGCAGGTCAGCGGGTGCGCGGCGGCCGACGGCCGTGACGCCCGGCTCGCAGGCGCGCCTGGAGTCGGCGTGCTGCGGTTCGGTGGCGCCGGAGACCCGGGCGCTGGAGAGGACGCATACCGGACGCCTTCCCGTTGGGATCCCGCGCACACGTACGTCAGGAAGACGACCAAGGGCTGGAAGGCCATGCGTCTCCGGACGGTCAGGTCTATTCGGTCGCTGCGACGCCGATGCCGATCGCGATGAACAGCCATCCGCTGATGTGTTCCCAACGGCGGCGCAGGGCCGGGCCGAAAACGGTGCGCAGACGTGCTGCCACGCCCACGAGGAACAGCCAGTAGACGATGCCGATCACGATGTCCAGGACCCCCAGCAGAAAGATCTGCCGGGTGAGGGAACCGCCGTGATCGACGAACTGCGGAAGGACGCTGAGGAAGAACAGGGCGGCCTTGGGATTGAGGACGTTGGTCAGGAAGCCCTGCACGAAGCTGTCACGGCGGCGCGTCCGGCGCTTGGGGGTCGGCGGACGCCCACTGGTGGCGCCGGGCTGACGGGCCAGTGGGCTGCGCCCGGCCTCGCGCCCTTCCCGACGGGCGTCCAGGAGAACTCGTACGCCCAAATAGATCAGGTAGAGGGCCCCGGCGAGTTTGATGACGGTGAAGGCCAGCGCCGAGCGGGTGGCGATGACGGAGAGGCCCAGGGCCGCGGCGCACATATGCACGCACAGTCCCGCCTGCGCGCCGAGAGCGGCCGACCGCCCCAGCGCGGGTCGCCGTGCCGCCGCCCTGACGATCACCAGAAAGTCCGGGCCGGGAACGAGGTACGCGAGCAAGACCACGCCGAGGAATCCAGCCAGGTTGACCGACATCGTCCGCTCCGTCCTGCACGCCCCAACTGGGCGCGCGTTTGGACCGGGTTCCACTTCGCATACGGGTTATGCGGGTGTGGGTGCGGGTGCGGGTGCGGGGGCCCGCTGTACGCGCGCTGCGGGCCTCGGTGACGTGGCCTGGCGGGCGGCCTTCAGTCCGTGTTCATCAGGCCGACGAACATCGTGCGGTGGAGGACCTCGACATGGCGGCGGGTCAGCTCGCCGGCCTCGGCCGCGTCGTTGCGGCGGAGGGCCTCGATGAGGAGGCGGTGTTCCGTGTTGGATTCCCTGAGGGCTTCCATCGGGTACGGCAGGTAGTAGCGGTAGAGCTCGCGAAGGACGGCGCCGTACGGGGCGGTGATCGAGGGTATGCCTGTCGCCTCCGCCAGCCGCAGATGGAACCGTTCGTCGCAGCCGTGGAACTCCGCCCAGCTCGGCGCCCGGTCCATCTCCTCGACGAGATCCTGCAGGGCGGACAGGTCGTCCGGCGAGGCGTGGCTCGAGGCGAGGTGGGCGATGCCGCATTCCAGGGCGAGCCGGTGGTCGATCAGGCGATGAACGGCGGGGGAGTCGGTGCGGTACGCGTCCGCGGCGTCGACCGTCCCGTGCGCCGGGCTCTCGGCCACGTGAGTGCCGCCGTTGCGTCCCCGCCGGCGTTCGAGGACCCCGTCGGCACACAGGGAGACCAGCGCTCGACGGACGGTGATCTCGCCGACGCCCAGACCGCCGGCGATCTGGGCGGTGCCGGGAAGACGCTCCCCGGGGGCCAGCAGTCCGAGGTCGACGGCCAAGGCGATCCTGGCGCGCACGGCCTCCAGCGCGGAGAGCCTGCTCACGCCGTTCAGGGTGGCGAAAGGGAGCGTCTCGGTGTCGTCGGTGCGGGCCATGAGCGTCACCCTAACGGGCTCATTCCAGGAGGCGGAAGAAGATCCACAGGGCTGTCCGCTCCGGGAGCTCTTGTTTAACTGCTCATCTTGAACTAATTTTCCGGCCATGTCCCGACCTCTTCCGCTTGCCCTCGCTCAGCTCCCTCCTCTCCCCGCGAACGCGCAGGTCAGCGAGTTTGCTGCACAAGCAGAGAGCATCCGATCCCGTTTTCCGCATACCCGCATGGCAGTCTTCCCCGAGCTGCACCTCTGCGGCGTCGACGGCCTCGGTGCGGAGACGCACGAGCAGCTGAGGGACATCGCCGAGCCGCTGGACGGGCCGCGGGTCAAGGCGCTGGCAGAGCTGGCCGGAGACCTGGGCCTGTGGCTGGTTCCCGGCACGGTGTGCGAGCGCGGTCCGGAAGGACAGCTGTACAACACCGCCGTCGTCCTCTCGCCCGAGGGCCGCCTGGTGGCCTCGTACCGGAAGATCTTTCCGTGGCGGCCCAGTGAGCCCTACGACCCGGGAGACCGGTTCGTCGTGTTCGACATCCCCGGCACGGGGCGGATCGGCCTCGCGATCTGTTACGACGTCTGGTTCCCGGAGGTGGCCCGCCACCTCGCCTGGATGGGCGCCGAGGTCATCGTCAACCCCGTGATGACGACCACCGCCGACCGGGCCCAGGAAACCGTTCTGGCCCGCGCCAACGCCATCGTCAACCAGGTGCATGTGGTCAGCGTCAACACCGCCGGCCCCGTGGGCCGCGGCCACAGCCTCGTCGTCGACCCCGAAGGCCGCATCCGGGCCGAGGCGGCAGGCGACGGCAGCACCGTCCTCACCGACGTCATCGACCTGGACGACGTGACCCGCGTCCGGACCTACGGCACCGCAGGCGTGACCCGCATGTGGGATCAGTTCACCGACGACGACGCGCCCATCGAGCTACCGCTCTACGGCGGACGTATCGACCCGCGGAACTGGCGTCCCCACGGCCGTCCCACAGCCTGAGCCTCTCCGCGGCTCCCCGCCCTGCCTTTTTACTCAGTCCCCGGAGCACCCCATGTCCCACGGCAACGACGCCGCACCCACCCTCGACCGAACCCTCGGCCTCAGATCGGTCGTCCTGTTCGGTCTCGCCTACATGACCCCGATGATCGTGCTCGGCACCTTCGGCGTGGTCGCCGCCTCCACGGGCGGGGCGGTCCCCACCGCCTATCTGCTCGCGCTGGTCGCCATGCTCTTCACGGCGCAGAGCTACGGGCGCATGGCCGCGACGTATCCGGTGGCGGGCTCCTCGTACACCTACGTGCGCAAGGCCCTCGACTCGCGCCTCGGCTTCCTGGTCGGCTGGGTGACTCTGCTCGACTACTTCTTCCTGCCCATGGTCATCTGGCTGATCGGCGGCGCATACCTTCAGGCACAGTTCCCCAGCGTGCCGTTCTGGGTCTGGATCGTCGCGTTCATCGCTATCACCACGGCGCTGAACGTGCGCGGCATCAAGACCGCCGAACGCGTCAACGACCTGTTGATGGTCTTCCAGGTCCTGGTCATTCTGATCTTCGTCGTCCTCGCCCTGCGCCACGTCTTCCACCTCGGTGGCGCCGGAGCCCTGGCGAGCACCACCCCCTTCTCGAACGGCGCGACCACACTGTCCGGCATTTCGGCGGGCGCCGCCATCGCCGCGTACTCCTTCCTCGGGTTCGACGCCGTCACCACCCTCACCGAAGAGACGGTCAACCCCAAGCGCACGATGCCGCGCGCGATTCTGCTGATCGCCCTCATCGGTGGCGCCATCTTCGTGACGGTCGCCTACGCCACCCAACTCGCCCACCCGGGCGCGCATTTCGACGACGAGGGATCGGCCGCTTTCGAGATCGCCCGCACCATCGGTGGTGACCTCTTCTCCTCGATCTTCCTCGCCGGACTCGTGGTGGCGCAGTTCGCCTCCGGCATCGCCGCCCAGGCGAGCGCGTCCCGGCTGCTGCTCGCCATGGGCCGGGACGGCGCCCTCCCCCGCACGTTCTTCGCCCGCGTCCACCCGCGCTACCGCACCCCCGCCCTCAACATCCTGCTCACCGGTGCGATCGGACTCATCGCCCTGGGCCTCGACGTGGCGACCTCCACCTCGTTCATCAACTTCGGTGCGTTCCTCGCCTTCACCTTCGTCAACGTCGCCGTCATCGCCACGTACCTCCGTCTGCGCCGGGAGGGCGAGCGGCCGAACCCCGTGACGTACGCCGTCGCACCCGCGATCGGCGCGGTCGTGGACCTCTACCTGCTGTACAACCTGGACGGCAGAGCCCTCACCCTCGGGCTCATCTGGCTCTGCGTGGGTGTCGTCTATCTCGCCTACCTCACCCGGATGTTCCGCATCCCACCGCCCGCGATGGCGTTCGACAAGGCAGCGGACGACGAAGCGGCTGCGCCCGTGCCCCAGTAGTCAACGTGCCTGCGCCGCAGGCCGGTTGGGGCGGCCGTGGGCACAACGGCTGCCGGATCGGCGGGACGCAGGGCGGCCATCGGTGGCCCCGTACGACGCATGACCGGTTTGCCGACCGCAGAACCGGATAACCGACGGGCATGGCTGGAACGAGCAACAAGACGACGAACGGACAGTCGCCGACCGCCAACGCGCGAGCGGCGAAGAAGACCGTGACCGAAGGGGCCTCGGCCCCCGCGAAGGAGGCGCAGCAGGCTGCCACCGATGCGGCCAAGAACACCGGAGAGGCGGCCGGCGCACTCGGCCGCGGCAGCAAGGAAGCCCTGGTGAGCCTTGGTGGAGCGGCGTCGGAGAAGGCCAAGGAGGCAGCCAGGACAGTGCAGGGCACCGTTGTGTCGGCCGCCGAGCAGACGGTCGGGAAGGCCGGCGTGGCCTGGACCCTCCTGAAGGCCAGGAAGGTCGTGGCCGCCGCTGCCGGAGCGGGGACCGCCACCGTGGTCCTCTGCTCCTACACGGTCGGCCGCCGTGCCGGCCTGCGGCAGCGCGGACCGCTCTCCCGTCTCACCGGCGGCCGTCTCTGAACACCCGGACGCCACCGAGGCACGCCCCGCCCGGGCCCGCCAGAGCATTGTGCTCCGGCGGGCCCGGGCGTTTCGCTGCCCCGGACAGCGCGGACTGTTGCTCGCCGGGGCGGCGGGAGGACACGTGCGTGGTGCGGTGCTTCGACGTACGTACGTCGAAGTACCGCAGTCGCCATCGCAGCCAGGTGCGTCCGGCGCCCCTGGATCAGCGGCCGCCGTTGTCAGGCCGGCGTTGCAGCGTGCGGAGCCCTGGCGGCTGCCAGTACGTCGGGCGGCGGCAGGGCCAGTGCGGCGGCGAGTTCGACCAGCTCCTGCTCGGTGGGCTGGACGGGTCCGTGATTCCCGTCCTCGGCGAAGGCCCGGATGCGTGGGGTGCGAATCCCCGTGCGGTCGGCGAGACCCTGGGCGGTCACGCGTCGGCGGCGCATCGTCCGCTGCAGCAGTTCTGAGAGGTCGTCCATGTCTGACGGGTGTCCCCATGTCGGCAGCTCACCCGACTCGTTCGGGTGATGTGCGGATCCGCCACGGGATGTTCACAGATCGCGACAGCCGCCGGCCTCGTGGTGGGCCTGCCTTGTCGCGGACGGCAAGAGGCAGGGCGCAAGGTACGCCGTACCGGGAGGCCGTGTCGCCGGACGCCGAACGTGCCCTGGACGGCCTCCCCGTTCCGAGCCCGGCGCGTCACACCGTCTCGGCCGGAGGCTCTCCGCCGTGGGAGGAGGAGGGGGAGGTGTCCTCCAGAGTGCGGAGGAACTCCCGCTCCTGCGCGGTGAGGGGCGGCCCGGACAGGGGTGGCAACGGAGAGCCGGTCAGGGTGGATGCCACGGTCCCCGGTCTCAGCAGGCGGGTGGGGCCGGCCTTGAGACCGGTCACGTCCCACAAGGCGGACGCCGCGCCGTACGAGCCGGTGGCCGCCTTGGTGAGGCGCCGTGTGTACCGGGCGGCGAGCCGGTCCACGAACGTCGGCTGGGCGCCGCGTACCTCCGGATACAGGACGTCCTGGCTGACCGCCATGCTCCAAGCCGCGTCGACGGACTTGGCGGCGGCGCGCTGGACCCGTCGGGCCAGGCCGGGTGCGGTCGGGTCGGCGCCTCGCACCTCACGGCCCAGCGTCCGGGCGCCGAGCGCGGCCACCGACATGCCCTGCCCGTAGGCCGGGTTGAAGGTGGCCAGTGCGTCACCGAGGACCACGAGGCCGTCCGGCCAGTCGCGGATCCTCTCCAGGTAGCGGCGGACGTTGCTGGTGCTGCGGCTGACGAACACATCGGTGAGAGGTTCGGCGGCGGAGACGAGCCGGCCCACGATGGGGTGCGGAAGATCGAGCGCGTACCGTACGAAGTCGTCGGGATTCGCCGGGGGTTCGCCGCCGCGGGAGCCGCCGAGGCTGACCATCCAGCGATTGCCCTCGATCGGGACGATCACCCCGCTGCGGCCCGGCAGGGACATGTACGGGTTGGCCTGCACCATCGTCAGAGGGAACCTTTCGGCACCTGCTGGTGTGCGGTAGATCCGCGTCGCGTTCACGAGCCCCGAGTCGATCTGCTTCTCGTGCACGTCGGTGATGCCGAGCTGGGCCAGCCAGGTCACGATGCGTGATCCGCGTCCGCTTGCGTCGACGACGATGTCGGCGTCAAGTCCCGTTGTCTCCAGCGGAGTTTCGATGCGGACGCCGTGGACCCGGCCGGCGTCGCCGATCAGTTCGACGGCCTTCGCTGTCCGGATCTCGATATTGGCGGTGCTGTCCACCACCGCGGACACCACGGCCCAGTCCAGCAGGGCCCGGCTGCAGGTGATCAGGTGATGGTCCTCGTGCCGCCAGCGACGGAACCAGCCCTCGGGGGTCAGCACGACCATCCCCGAGCTGAGCGATATCTCATGGGCACCCGCGGCCAGCAGGTGTTTTCGCACGCTCACCCCCGGCACCAGGTCCTCCATGGCGGCCAGGCCGCCGGGCATCAGGAGGTGGGCGTGACGACCCTGCGGGATCCCCCTTCGATGCTGGGGTCCGTCGGGCAGCTCGTCGCGGTCCAGCACGATCACTTCGTCGACGGTCGGGGACAGCGCCGCCGCCGCCAGTGCACCGCAGAGTCCAGCTCCGATGACGACAGCTCTACGCGACATGGGTCTCCTTGTGTTCATTCATGAGATGCCGTCACCGAGCCCTGGCGGGCCGCGGTGACGAGGGGCGATCGCTCCAGCGCCTGGGCGAGTTCCACCAGCCCGCTGGTGTCAGGGGTGCCGGTGGCGAGCAGGCGGTAATCGCTGGGTTCCGCGAGATGGGTCTGGGTGCCGGTCGCCGCATGACGTACGGCATGCGCCAGCATGGCTGCCTCCGCCACGACGAGGGCCCGGCGCCGGCCGTTGCCCTGGGCGAGCGCTGCCTCCAGCGCCGTCCGGCGCACCCGGTCGTCGAAGTGCGGGGCCAGCGCGAGTAACGCGTCGTGGATGGAGACCTCCAGCCAGTGGAGTCGCGTCTGCGGGAGCTGCCACCACGAAGGGGAAGGCTTCGGCGCGATCGCCACGGCTCGTACCTCGGACCACAGAGGCGCCAGCCTGCGGTAGTCGCCGAGGCTGCGCCAGTGGGCGAACGCCGACGGGAGGAGCCTGGGGAGCACGAAGCCGACAGCGCAGAGCAGCGCGCCGAAGGACACCACGGGCGGGGCGACGGTCGTGGAGAGGAAGTCGAGATCGTGGCCCAGCCAACGCGCCACTACGGCAGAGGACTTGGCGATCTCGAACCCCACGACGTCCAGCAGCAGTCCGGCGAGGATCAGCCGCAGCCCGGTCCGCAGCAGGCCTGTCACCTTGCGTGCCCACTTCAGGCACACGGCGCACATCGCGACGGTGCAGACGCCGTGCCCGATCAGGTAGAGCACGATCATCTCGCGCATGTAGGGCGTGTTCGCGTAGTACGTGTCGAGGTCCGTCAGCCTCTCGGTGGGCGCGTCCGCCAGCGTGAACAGCACGATGATCGCAACGATCAGCGCGCCGTACAGGGCCACGCCGCGCAGGGTCATACGCCTGACCTCGGCGCGGGGGCCACCTCGCCACTGGACCAGGAGGATGAACAGGGAGCAGCTGTAGGCGGAGATCACGCTGTACGTCAGCGGGGCGCCGAAGTTGGGGATGCCGGTCAGGCTGTTGACAGCGGCCAGCGTGACGGGCGCGGAGCAGAAGAAGCACAGTGCGCCGAGCGCCACCGACGCGCAGGTGGACGCGGTCAGCGGATTGCGCAGCGCTGTACACGGGCTGCGGAACAGCAGGACAGCGGACGCGCCGAACACACCGGCAGCCAGATACACGACAAGGCTCACGCCTGGGTACTCCGTTCGGCTCCGCGTGCGGTGGGGGGTGGTGCAGCGGTCGGCTTGCGGTTCATACGACGCCCTCGGGGACCGGGCTGCCAGGGAGGCGGGCCGTGGCGGCGGTCCCGGCCGACAGGGCCTCGGAGATACGGACGAGCACGGCGGGTTCCGGAAGCCGGCCCACCAGGCGTCCCGCCCCGGAGGGCTGCTGCCCGTCGCGCTCCCCTTCCACCGCCGCGGCGATCATCGCGGCCCAGGCGGTGGCATCCGCCTGGGCGTGGTCGCCGGTGGCCGCCAGAACGGCCGCGCGCGTCTCGTCGTACAGCCGGAGGTCGAAGAGACCGTTGAGGAACCCCAGGCCGTTGTTGATGCTGGTCTGACGCCACATCAGGAGGAGGGCGGGGGAGAACCGGTGGGGGCGGCGCAGGCGCAGGTTACGGCGGGTGAGCACCTCGTCCAGCACGCGCTCCAGCGCACCCAGACGGAGATAGGTGTGGCGGCTGTGCTGCCAGGCCGTCAGGGTGGGCCCGGCCAGTGGTATCAGGATCCCGCCGACCGTGATCAGAGCACCCAGGCCCGCGAGCCCCGGGGAGACCCGCGAGCTGAGGGCCGCCCAGTCGCGGCCGCCCCAGCGCGCGATCACGGCGGCCAGCTTGGAGATGCTGTAGCCGGCCCCGACGACGGTGCCGGCGCCCATGGTCAGGAGGCCGGCGCGCAGCCAACCGGACACCCCCCGGGCCCAGTTCAGACACCGGATCGCCGTGACGGTGACAGCGGTGAGATGCGCGACCAGGTACAGCACGATCATCGCGGAGGTGAACGGAGTCGTCGCGTAGTAGGTGTCGAAATCGGTACGGCGCTCCTCGGACGCGTGGCCCAGAGCGAACAGCGTGGCGATGCCGACGAGGACGCCTGCGTAGCCGAGGATCCAGCGGCGGACGACACGGCGTACGTCCGGTCCGCCCCGCCAGTAGAGGATCAGGACCAGGGACGCGGCGCTGTACGCGGTGATCGACGCGTACGTGAGCGGCGCGGCGAGGTTGGGGACGCCGCTGACGCGGTTGACCGCTCCTACCGACGGGGGTGCGCCGAGGAGGAAGCAGAGGCTGGCAGACGCCATGACGACGCAGATGGCGCGCAGGAACGGATCACGTCGGTCGCGGGCCAGGTCGGGGAGTTTCGCCGCCAGTCCGACCCACAGCACACCGAAGCTGAGGTAGTTGATGAGGCCGCTCATCCGCGTTTCCCGCGGTAGTTGAGGGCAGCCCCGATACGGCCGGCGAGATCGTCGGCGCCGTTGGTCTCGGCTGCGTAGACGGAATGGGCGGACGCTTCCAGCCAGGTTTTGAGCCGACGGCCGACGAGCATGCCGAACCGGTCGGCCTCCTGCTCGGCCGCCAGGCTGAAGTCGGTCCGTGCGGCGACGGGTTGGGCTCCCCGGCCGTCCGGCAGACGGTCGCCCGGGGGCGCGTCCTCCTGGTTCATGTGCCACACCTCGTGGCAGAAG
Source organism: Streptomyces sp. NPDC058371 (assembly GCF_042723265.1). Taxonomy (NCBI): domain Bacteria; kingdom Bacillati; phylum Actinomycetota; class Actinomycetes; order Kitasatosporales; family Streptomycetaceae; genus Streptomyces; species Streptomyces sp. NPDC058371. The sequence continues at coordinate 48,342 of NZ_JBHXJC010000017.1, forward strand.
ATCACCATCTGGTGCCAGACGGCGGCGCGTTCCTCGATGATGACGTCGTCGCGGGTCTCGCGTGCCAGCCAGAGTCCGGTCGCCGTGTGCGGCGGGAAGTGTGCCTTGACGACGTGGATCTCGCGCCCCCGCCACCGGCTGACGGATTCGACGAGCGCGGTGAACAGGGCATCCGGATCCGCCGGAAACTGCACCCGGATGGGATCGACGAGAGTGTCGGCGAGCCGGCGCATCTCCTTGCTCCTACGCACCGTTCTCCCCGCGATCGGTTGTGTGTGGCCGGCGGCATCGGGTGGCTCGACGGGACTTGGCCGGCGCCGGGAGAGGTCGCCGACGACCATGTCGGGGGAAGGTGTCTGCTGCCACCGAGCGTTCTCCAAGGCGCGTCGTCCGGTTAGGACCTTCGTTCGACCCGAGGCTATCGGCTCTGCCGTTCACCAGGCGGCAATGTCGGGTATTGCCGCATCTCATCGTCGGTACGGGGGAGTTGAGGGATCGCGCTCGGCCGTGTGCGGGCCCGGCAGGGACCGGCCCAGCCGGCCGAGCGGGGAGGCAGCCATCAGCACCGGCGACAGCATCATGCCCGCAGCCGTCATCAGGAGGGCCGTGCGCAAGCCCGACTCCACCGCCAGGTAGCCGCCGAGCAACGAGCCGAAGGGAGTCGTACCCATGCCGGCGCAGGTGATCGTTGCGGCGGTACGGCCTTGCAGCCTTTCCGGGGTGACGGCCTGCCGGACGGCCATGACCGTCACGTTGACCAGCTGGCCGAAGGTGCCGAACGTGAAGTTGACGGCCAGCAGCGCGGGGAGCGTGATCGCGGAGGAGGCGGGCAACGCGGGCACGCAGAGCAGTACGCCGTCGCCGAGTGCCGCCGCACACACGAGCACCGCGCCGTGCCCGAACCGGCTCGGGAGGCGGGCGGCGAGCACGGAGCCCAGCAGGGCGCCGGGTCCCGCCGCCGCGAGCGTCATCCCGACGGCGGTGCCCGACAGGTGCAGCTCCCGTGGCAGGAAGAGCAGATAGACGGTCATCATGGCCGCGAAGGAGAACTGGGCGGCGGCCGACGCGAGGCCGATGGTCCGCAGCGAGGTGTTCCTGGCGACGAAACGGATGCCTTCGTGGACCTGCCGCCAGACCCGGGAGGGGTTTTCCGCGCGCCGCTCGATCAGTCCTCGGGGGTGAACGCGAGGAACGTGGCGGATGCGCCGGATCGACAGAAACGACAGGGCGAAGAACAGCGTGCCGCACGCGAGGGCGATCGGCGCGGACACCAGGGACACCAAGGCACCGCCGAGCGCGGGCCCGCCGATCTGGGCCGCGGAACGGCTGCCCTCGAGCGCGCTGTTGCCCCGTATCAGCTGATCGCGTGTCACCAGCTGGACGAGCGAGGCCTGGTAGGCCACGTCGAAGAAGACGGAGAGAGCACCGACGGTGAAGGCGAGCACGAGCAGTGCCGGCAGGCCGAGCCCGCCGAGGAGCCCCACGACGACGGCTCCGCCCAGCGCCAGCGCTCGACCTAGGTCCGCCAGCATCATCACGGTCCGGGCCCGCCATCGGTCGACCCATGCACCGACGAACAGCGAGAGCACCAGGAACGGTGCCTGACCCACGGCGCGGAGGGCGCCCAGCTCGCCCGCGCCGGCGTGGAAGGTCACAACGGCGATCATCGGCAGGACCACCAGGCAGGCGTGCTCGCCGAGTTGGGAGACCGTCTGGCCCAGCCAGAGCCTGCGGAAGTCGCCGCCCCGCCACAGGCTCGGCGGCCCAGGCCGACCGGAATCGGGAACCGCGGAAGCAGTGGAATCGGAACGTGCGCAAGAACCGGCAGCGGAACCTGCGGAAGAGGCGGAATCGGAAGCTGCCGAAGAAGAGGACGACACAGGGGACCCTTGGATCGCGGAGGAGAGGGCCCGCCAACCGGCGCGCGACAAGCGCGGACATGCCGGTGGGGGAAGGCTCGCTGTGCCGCGGATCTAGGGCAGCACGCGATGACGGGCCGATCACGGCCTACGACGTCAACGCGCGCTCGGACGACCGGGCATTCCTCAGCTCCTCGTGGGGGTCACTCGGTGAGCGGACAGTAGTCCTCGGCGCAGCCGCGCGACAAACGAATTCCGGCCCGGCTCCGCCCGGGAAAGGGCAGTGCCGGGCCGGCACTCGGTCACGTCCCGCTCGCGTCAGCCGGATACCTTGACCACCGTGGTCGCCCCGGCCCGGACCGTCGGCGTCGCGTACGTGTACGTCACGCCGTCGACCTTCTTGGTGCGTACGCGCTGCGGGACACCGTTGATCGTGATCTTCTCGTGGACGCCCTTGAAGCGGGCCTCCCAGGTGTAGGCACCGCTGCGCGCGTTGTTCGTCAGCGTCGACTTCGTCGCACCGTCGTGTCGCACGGTGATCGTGCTCTTGCCGATGGGCACGTCCGCCGACTTGAGCCACTTCATGCCGGACGGCAGCCGCGACTGGGTGGTCACCTTGTGGTTCGCCGCGTCCGGTGCGATGCCCATCAGGCCCTCGACGGTCTGGCTGACCAGGGTGAACGACACCTCGGGGTAGTCGCCGTTGGGGCCCTGGCTGGAGTTGACGTGCTGGATCTCCCGCTGGCCGTAGATCTTCTTCATCCACGTCCAGGCGGTGTCGTTGCGGTTGTTCTTGAAGAACATGTCGGGCAGGTACGTCGTCGACTCGATGTTGGTCGACCCCTGCGGCCCGGCCTCCTGGGCCTCGATGTAGTCGAGGTAGGTGTCGTTGCGCGGGCCGGGGTCGATGATCTGCTTCATCGGCATGAACACGCTGTTCTCCTTGCCCCAGCCGGTGATCGGGGCGCCGGAGGTGGTGTACGCGCGAACCATGTCGCCTCGGCTTCCGCCGCCGCTCCAGTCGTCGTTGAAGTAGGCCTTCAGGTCGGCGGCACGCCGGTCGTACTTGTTGGCCAGCGCGGTGTCGCCCTTGCCGCGCGCGAGCGTCGCCATCGCCAGATACGCCTGGTACTCCGAGGCGATGCCGTCCCCGGCCTCGGCGAGGCCGTCGCCGTCCTGCTCGTTGTAGCTGGCGGCGCCGGAGAAGATGCCGTTGCCCGTGCCCTCGGCGACCTTGACCTTGCCGTTGGACTTGGCCGAGTTGTGCAGGTCGATGAACTGCTCGGTGGAGTGCCGGTAGAAGTCCCACAGCGCCGGGTCGTCGACGTAACTCTTGTCGCCGGTCCAGAGGTACGCCTGGCCGGCCTTCTCGACGAGTTCGAAGACGGCCGGCACCTCACGCACGAAGTTGTCCGGGCTCTTGTAGTCGATGCTCAGGTAGGTCTTGGCGTCGAAGTTGAGGGACCACACCGGGAAGTACTTGTGCGCGGCGGTGGACGACGACGCGTACGAGCGGAGCATCGTCCTGTTCTCGGTGTCGAGACCGAGGATGTGGGCGCCGGCGAGCTGGTGGGTCATGTCGCGGGAGTAGTAGGCGCTGCGGTTGGCGTATCCGGCCCAGTAAGTGGCCTCGTAGGGCGCGGTGCCGGTGCCGCCGGTCTGGTTCTCGTCGACGTTGACCGGACCCGTCGTGCCGGGCAGCTGCACCCAGCTGTTGGCCTTCTTCTTGGCCCAGCCGAACATCGCGACGACCTCGGGGTCGGACGAGGTGACCTTGGGGTCGGCCGGCGCGGCGGGGGAGATCATCAGGTCGTCGGCGTTGACCCAGCTGCTGCCCGAGCCGAAGGAGATCTCCAGCTGGTCGCCGGTCCTCAGCTCGACGCGGCTGATGGTGTACCGGGCGTACCCGGGGTGCTGGGGCAGGTTGACCGTCTCGACGGTCTTGCCGTTGACACGGACGGTGTACGTACCGCCGGTGCCGGCGCTCCCGATCCACGCGGAGAAGTCGTAGCTGCCGTTCCGGGGTGCGACGAGAGTCTGCTTCGCGCTCTTGCCGGCCCCGGAGTCGAGGTAGAGGAAGCGGACGCCGCCGTGCTTGTTGCCGGTGCCGACGCCGGTGCCGGCGCCGAAGGTCCAGCCGGTTCCGCCGTCCTCGAAGCCCGGGTCGCTCAGGGCGAGCTGCGGCCGGGCGACGGTTTCCGACCCGGGAGCCGTGCCGCCGGCCGGCGCAGCCGTGGCCGTAAGTGCCGGGGCCATCGGTGCGAGCAGGGCAACAGCGGTGAACAGCATCAGCCTGGACGGCTTCATAGGATCTCCCGGTCTTCGGTGACCTCGGGCGGGCGGCCCAGTGGTGGCGGAAAGCTAGCAGGGGCCGAAGAGGAGATTCAATGGTCATACGCAAGAAACATGCAAGACATGCAGCCGTGGTGCCACTCTGAGTAGGTGCACTGGCAGAAAGTTTTCAACGAACTCTTGCAAGTGCCGACCGTCACTTGTTAGCTTCCAGCCGCGCCACAAGAGCCGCGCACTCGCCGGACCCCGGAGCAGCCATGGACGTCTCGCCCCTCAACCAGCCACCGCCGGACGATCCTCCGCGAGGTGGGCTCGACCGACGGCGCCTGCTCGCGCTCGGCGGTTCGCTCCTCGCCGCCGGGGCCGGGGCCTCCCTGCTGGGCGCCTGCTCGGTGACCGGTGCCACCAAGGTGGGGACCCTCGGCGACCCGGACCGGGCCGCCATCACCGTCTGGAGCTGGCAGGGCCCCGCCGCCGCCATGAAGGCCCTGGTCCCCGCCTTCAAGGCGCAGCACCCCGGGATCGACGTCACCGTGCAGGACATCGGAAACCCGGCGATCTGGGACAAGATCACCACGGCCATGGCGGCCGGCGGTCAGGGTCTCGCGGACGTCCTGCACATCGGCGTCGACTATCTGCCGGCCTACACCGAGAAGTTCCCGGACGGTCTCGCCGACCTCGGCCCGCTCGGCGCGGACCGCTACCGCGACGCCTTCGCCGACGGCATGTGGCAGACCGTGACCCGCAAGGGCAAGGTCAACGCCCTTCCCTGGGAGGCCAATTCGGCCGGCTTCTACTACCGGGCCGACATCTTCGAGGCTGCCGGAGTCGACGGCGAGGCGCTGGTGACGTGGGACGACGCCATCGACGCCGGGAAGAAGATCAAGAAGAGGACCGGGGTCCATCTGCTGGGCATCGACAAGCCCGCGTCGCAGCCGGACGCCGCCAACTTCTTCCAGATGCTGCTCCAGCTCCAGGGCACGTTCTACTTCGACGCGGCGGGCCGGATCACCCTCAGTTCTCCCGAGGCCATCACCGCGATGACCCTCATCAAGGAGATGAACGACGCCGGCCTGGTCAGCGATCTGGCGGGCGGCTGGACCGCACTGGAGAACTCGATCAAGGCCGGCACCGCGGCCGTACTGCCCTGGCCCACCTGGTTCGGCAGCATCATCGAGGGCCTGGTCCCCAAGGAATCCGGCAAGTGGAAGGTCCGTCTCCCACCGGCGGTGAAGCGCGGCGGCACCACGTCCGCGACCGTCAACTCCACCCATCTCGCCGTCGCCGGTTCCAGCATGCACCAGGCCGCCGCCTGGGCGTTCGTCGAGTACGTCCTCACCAGGCCGAAGTCGCAGGAGGCCATCTACCGCAGCAAGGGCATCGCCCCCGCCCTGCTCAAGGCGTACGAGGCGCCCGTCTTCCACGAGCCGTCGAAGTTCTTCAGCGGTCAGCACAAGGGCGAGATCTTCCTGGGCGCCCTCAAGGCGCGGTCGCCCGCCGTCAACTACTCCGCCGACTACGCCCGCGCGCTCAAGACCGTCGCCGACGCGCAGACCCAGGTGCTGCTCAAGGGGGCCGACCCCGCCCGCGCCCTGCGCCACGCCGCCGACCAGCTCGCCCGCCAGACCGGACGGGAGCTCGCCTCATGACCACGACCACCACCCCGGACGGCATCCTCAAGGCCGCCGGCGCCTCCCGCCCGGCGACCGCACCCCGCCCCACCGGACGGATCCTGCGACGACGAGCCGTCCCGTACCTCTTCGTCCTGCCCGCGCTCGTCCTCTTCACGGTCTTCAGGCTGTATCCGATCGGCTCGTCGTTCCTGATGAGCCTGTACGAGAACGTCAACGGCACCCAGGAGTTCGTGGGCGCGGGCAACTACACCCGGGCGCTGGACGATCCGCTGCTGTGGACCGCGCTGAAGAACACCGCGATCATCCTGGTCGTCCAGGTGCCCGTCATGCTGGCCCTGGCCGTCGGCATCGCGGTCGCCATCAACTCCACACTCCTGCGCGGCCGCGCCTTCTTCCGGCTCGGCTTCTTCCTGCCGACGGTGACCGGGCTCGTCGCGTACGGCATCATCTTCGCCGTCCTGCTCAACACCCAGTACGGACTGGTCAACTGGCTGCTCGGCCTGGTGGGCATCGGAGACGTCCCCTGGCTGACCGACCCGCTGTGGGCCAGGATCTCCCTCAGCCTCGCACTGACCTGGCACTACACCGGCTACAACGCGGTGATCTTCCTGGCGCGGCTCCAGTCGCTGCCCGCCGAGCTGTACGACGCGGCGGCCGTCGACGGCGCCTCCGCCTGGCAGTCGTTCCGCCACGTCACGCTGCCGGGGCTGCGCCCCGCGCTCCTGCTGACGACCGTGCTGTCCACCATCGGCACCCTTCAGCTCTTCGACGAGCCGTACGTGCTGACCGGCGGCGGTCCCGACAACGCCACCCTCACCATCGGCGTGTACCTCTACCAGAACGCCTTCAAATACTTCGACTTCGGCTACGCCTCCGCCGTCGCCTACATCCTCACCGTCCTGATCGGCATCCTGGGCATCGTGCAGTTCCGCCTGCTGGGAGAGAAGTCGTGACCCTCACCGCCACCCGGCCGCGGCCCGGCCGCACATCCGGCCCCGGCCCGGCCCGTTCGCGCTCCATCCTGCTGACCTCCTCCCTGGGCATCGCCGTCGCGGCCGTCCTGCTGCCGTTCTACTGGCTCGTCGTCGCCAGCACCCACAGCTCCAAGGAGATCTTCGACAGCCCGCCGCCGCTGCTGCCCGGCGGTCACCTGATGGACAACCTCTCCACCCTGGAGTCCACGGCGCAGTTCAGCGACGTCATCGTCAACTCGCTGCTGATCACGGTCATTTACACGGTCGCCGCCGGAGCGATCTGCACCCTGGCCGGCTACGGCTTCGCCAAGTTCCGCTTCCGCGGCAGCGGCGCGCTGTTCGGCCTGCTGATGCTCGGGCTCGTCATCCCCACGCAGGTCACGCTGATCCCGCTGTTCAAGATGATGGTCGACCTGGAGTGGCTGGGCACCTACCAGGCCGTCATCATGCCCAACCTCGCCCTGCCGTTCGGGATCTTCCTGATGCGGCAGTCGATGGCCGCGCTGCCCGACGAACTCATCGACTCCGCACGGATGGACGGGTGCGGGGAGTTCCGGCTCTTCCTCAAGATCGTGCTGCCGCCGATGAAACCGGCGCTCGCCGCCCTGGCCATCTTCCTGTTCCTCTTCCAGTGGAACGACTTCATCTGGCCGCTGGTCGTGCTGCGTGACGCCGGTGAGTTCACGATCCCCGTCGCGCTCGCGTCGCTCCAGGGCCTGGACCAGACCGACTACGGCGCGCTGCTCACCGGCACGGCCCTCGCCGCGATCCCGATGGCCCTCGTCTTCCTCGCACTCCAGCGCCACTTCGTCTCCGGGCTCCTCGCCGGTGCCGTGAAGGAATGATCCCCGCAATGACCCTGAGCACCGCCCAGCGTGTCACCTCCGGCGTGACCACCCCGCCCGTCACCACGGCCGAACTTCCCCCGGCGCGCTACGAGCCGCTCCTCGACGGCGTCCGTATCGCGGTCCTCGCCCATGCGCCGGACGCCCGCGCGCACTGGACGGTCACCGAACTCGGCGACGGGCGAGCCCTGTTGGAGATCCGGACGGACGGCGGGCCGGCACCGACGGAGGTGCGGATGAGCGTGCCGCTCGGCGACGCGGCCGGCTACTGGCACCCCGGCGCCGGCTGGGAGCGCACCCTCGTCGCCGACTGGGCGGGCCGCTCGCGGGTCAGCCTGGTCGACGGCACCGCCGCCGGCTGCCTCTACGACCACGACGGCCGCACCCGGCTCACCTTCGCCGTCGCCGACCCGGTCCCCGAGACCGATGTCGTCTTCGGGGTCTCGGAGGAGAACGACACGCATGTCGTGCATCTGCACCTGGCTCCGGCCCCCGACGGCGGCCCGCGCCGGGTTCTGCTGGCCCGCTCGGCGCCCACGGTCGCGACGGCCCTGCGCGGGCTGCGGGAGTGGTTCGCCCAGCAGCCGCAGTGCGCTCCCATGCCGGTCCCCGACAGCGCCCAGGCGCCCGTGTACTCCACCTGGTACGCCTTCAACCAGCGCGTGGACGCCTCATCCGTGGAGGCCGAGGCCTGCGTCGCCGCCTCCCTCGGCTGCGAGGTGCTCATCCTCGACGACGGCTGGCAGGAGTACGGCAGCGGCCGTGGCTACGCCGGGTGCGGCGACTGGCGCCCCGACCCGGCGAAATTCCCCGCCTTCACCGCGCACGTGTCCGCCGTACGCGCGCAGGGCCTGCGTTATCTGGCCTGGGTCGCTCCGCTGCTGCTCGGGCCCGGCGCGGATTGCGCCGAACGGCTCGCCCCCTACGCTCCCGCGCCCGCCGGAGTCCCGGGCGCCCACGTCCTCGACCCGCGCCGCCCCGAGGTGCGTGAGCACGTGATCCGCCTGTGCACCCGGCTGGTCGCCGAGCACGGCCTCGACGGGCTCAAGATCGATTTTCTGGACGAGGCGATGGCTTACCGCGGCGACGGCGCGCACGCCCACCACGAAGGCACCGACATCGGCGATGTCGGCCAGGCCATGACCGTCCTGCTCACCGATCTGCGCGCCGCGCTCGAAGAACTGCGGCCCCACGGCGACCTGTTGCTGGAACTGCGCCAGCCCTACGTCGGACCCGGCATGGCGCCCTTCGGCAACATGCTGCGCTCCTTCGACTGCCCGGGCGACGCCACCGGCAACCGGGTGCGCACGCTCGACACCGCCCTGCTCGCTGTCGGCGGCGCGGTCCACGGCGACATGCTCCTGTGGGACCGGGAAGCGCCCACGTACGCCGTGGCCCGGCAGTTGATCGGTTCGCTGCACTGCGTCCCGCAGATCTCCGTACGGCTGACCGAGCTGTCCCGCGAACACCGCGAGACGCTCGCGTTCTGGCTCGCCGAGTGGCGGCGGCTGCGGCCGGTGCTGCTGCACGGGGACGTCGAGCCCGGCCGGCCCGACGAGCTCTACACGCTGGTCAGCGCGACCCGGGGAACGGCCCGTGTCACCACCGTGCACAGCGACCGGACCGTGCCCGTCGACACCGCCGCGTACGACGACATCACCCTGGTCAACGGCACGGCTTCGGACCGTCTGGTCATCGAGGTGACCGGCGGGGACCGGCCGTTGCGCATGACCGTCCGTGACGAGCGTGGCCGTATCATCGACGACTGCGAACGGTCGCCGGCACCGGGGCTGCACATCGTGCCCGTACCTCGTTCCGGGCTGGTGGCACTACGGGTGGCGGAGGGAACCGTATGAAGGTAGGCATCACCGAGGTCGCGGACCGGGCGCGGGTGAGCGAGGCCACGGTCAGCCGGGTCATCAACCGGCGCCAGGGCGTGTCGCGCAAGACCCGCGAGGCGGTCGAGCAGGCGATGGCCGACCTGGGGTACGAGCGGCAGACGCGGGGTCAGCTCATCGCGGTCATCACCGAGTTCGTCTCCAACCCGTTCTTCGCCGACGTCTGCGAACGGATCGAGTCCACGCTCGCCCCGCACGGCCTGAAGACGATCCTGTGCCCGTGCTTCCCCGGCGGAGTGCAGGAGCTGGACTTCGTGACCTCCCTCGCCGACCGGGGCGTCGCGGCCGTCGTCTTCCTCTCGGCCAGCAACACGATCGAGGGCGCGGACCCGGAGGCGTACGAACTGCTGCGCTCCCGCCGGATCCCGTTCGTCGGCGTCAACGGTCAGTTCGAGGGCGTGGGCGAGGCACCGGTCTTCTCCACGGACGACCTGCTGGCCGCCGAACTCGCCGTCGACCATCTGTACCGGCTCGGCCACCGCCGGATCGGCATGGCCTCGGGCCCGGTCGGCAACCGCCCGGCCGACCGCAGGGTCAGCGGTTTCGTGTCCTCGCTCGCCAAACGCGGTGTCGAGGACCCGGAGCAGTGGGTGGTCCGGCAGTCCTACACCGTCGAGGGCGGCCAGTCCGCCGCGGTCTCGCTGCTCGGACAGGGCGCCACGGCGATCGTCGCCGCCAGCGACTACATGGCTCTGGGCGCGATCCGCGGCGCGCGCCGGCAGGGGTACGCCGTCCCGGGCGACGTGTCGGTCGTCGGCTACGACGGCGCCATGATCATGGACTTCGTCGACCCCCCGCTCACCACGGTCCGGCAGCCGGCCGACCGCCTCGCCTCCGAGGTGGCCCGCAGCATCCTGGCCCTGGTGGGCAACCGCGACGTTCCGGTCGGCGAACTCCTCTTCGACCCCGAGCTGGTGATCCGCGCGAGCACGGCGGCGCCGCGAACGGAAGCGGGGTCAGGGTGAGGCTCGCCGGGGAGACGGCGGGGGCCTTCGACCTCGGCACGGAGCTGAGGTACAGGTGATCTGACGCAAGCCCGGGCCGTCCGGAGGCGAGCACCACGTCCCGAACCGAGCGGCCGAACGAACCCCGATGACCAGGAGTCAGATCATGACGGTGGCACGAGTCGGTCTCGTCGTCCACGAAGGCCGCCCCGAGGCTGTCCAGGCGGCACGGGCGGTTCGCGCCTGGTGCGACGGCAGCGGCATCGGGTGCGCGGACATCGACGTATGGCACGAGGGCGAGCTGCGGCACGGCTCTCGCGAGGAACTCGATGCCGCCGGTGATCCTGACCTCATCGTCACGCTGGGCGGCGACGGCACGTTCCTGCGCGGGGCCCGGCTGGCCGCCGAGAACGACGCGCTGGTGCTCGGCATCGACCTCGGACGCGTGGGCTTCCTGACCGAGGTGCCGGTCCAGGATCTGGAACTGGCCCTGGACGCCGTGCACGAGGAACGCATCAACGTCGAGAGCCGCATGCTCCTGACCCTGCGTGCCTCGCGCCCGCTGGAACTGCCCGAGGGGATGGAGGCCCTGCTGAGTTACGGCCGGGGCCCCCTCCTGCCGCCACCGCGGGTGTGCCCCGAGTGCGAGGCCGGCGGCGGCTGGGGCATCGCCCTGCATGCGACCGCGCTCAACGACGTCGTGATCGAGAAGCTGGCCCGCGATCGCCAGGTGTCCGTCGGCGTGTACATCGCCGGCCGGCTGCTCGCCTCCTACTCCGCGGACGCCCTGCTGGTCGCGACACCGACCGGCTCGACCGCCTACAGCTTCGCCGCGGGCGGGCCGGTCATCTCGCCCCGGGCCGAGGCGCTGATCTTCACGCCGGTCGCTCCGCACATGACCTTCAACCGCTCCGTCGTCGCGGCCCCCGACGAGCCCATCGCGCTGCGCGTTCTCGAACGCTCGGGGAGAGCGGCCGTCAGCATCGACGGCCAGCTGCGCGGTGTGCTCGAACCGGGGGACTGGATCGGCGTCTACGCCGCGCCACGCCCCCTGCGAGCGGTGCGGCTCGGCCCCACCGACTTCTACGGGCGGCTGCGCGACCGTATGAGGCTCACGGACGCGCCCGCGGCGACCGCCGACGGAGAGGCGGCTCCGCTGTGGCCGCTGACCACTCCGGCGCCGGGAGACCTCGCCCACCTGAGCCTGCCGCCCCTCCAGGACGGTGCTTACCCCATGCGGTGACGCGAAGGGAATCCTCCCGACTCGCGCCGTGCGTCCGCGGTCCGTGGTCGTCACGGACGGGCGTTTTACTCGCACGCCCTGAATTGCCCACGTCGAAAGCGAAGTTGAAGAACCGTCCGGTCTGAGGATCGGCTGCAAGGTCTCGTCCATTCCATTGACCAATAGGTCGGATCTATAGAGACTCTGCATTAGGTAATGGCCGAAAACTGGCGGCAATTCCGCTAATTCATTGGATGTTTCATGGCTCACAGATGCGCCGGAGGATCTATGTCTCGGTTCGTGGTTCTTGGGGTGGCAGTCGCGATGCTGGGCGGTGGTTTCAGCCCCGCCGTCGCGGCGCCCAAGGCGAAACCGGTGGTGGTCGACGTGACCGCCTACGGGGCCGACCCCACGGGGCGGAAGGACTCCACGCCCGCTGTCGCCGCCGCCCTCCGGCACGCCAAGCGTCTCGACCGGCCGGTCAGGATCTCCTTCGCGAAGGGCACCTACCAGCTGTACCCCGAGCGGGCCGAGACGCGTGAGCTGTACGTGTCCAACACCGTCGGCGCCGACCAGCGCTACCGGGACAAGAAGATCGGGCTGCTCGTCGAGGACATGCACGACGTCACCGTGGACGGCGGCGGGGCCAAGCTCGTCTACCACGGCCTGCAGACGGCGTTCGCGTCGATCCGCTCGACCAACGTGACGTTCCAGAACTTCTCGTTCGACTACGCCGCCCCCGAGGTCATCGACGCGACCGTCGCCACCACCGGTGTCGCCGACGGGCACGCCTACCGCGTCCTGTCGATCCCGGCCGGCAGTCCGTACCGGGTCAGCGGTACGCACATCAACTGGCTCGGCGAGACCAGTCCGGCCACCGGAGAGCCGTACTGGTCCGGCGTCGACGGGCTCCAGTACACGCAGATCCACGACCCCCAGGCGGAGCGCACCTGGCGCGGGGACAACCCGCTGTTCAACGACGTCGCATCGGTCACCGACCTCGGCGGCCGCCGGATCCGGATCGACTACACCACCGCGTCACAGCCGAAGGACGCCGGGCTCGTCTACCAGATGCGCCTCATCGAGCGGACGGAGCCCGGCGCCTTCATCTGGGAGTCGAAGAACGTCACGATGCGCTCGATGAACGCCTACTACCTGCAGTCCTTCGGCGTGGTGGGCCAGTTCAGCGAGAACATATCGATCGACAAGGTGAACTTCGCGCCCGATCCGAAGTCCGGCCGGTCGACGGCCTCGTTCGCGGACTTCGTGCAGATGTCCGGCGTCAAGGGCAAGGTGTCGATCACCCGGAACGTCTTCGACGGGCCGCACGACGACCCGATCAACATCCACGGCACCTACCTGGAGGTCGTCGGGAAGCCCGGCCCGTCCACCGTCACCCTCGCCTACGAACACCCGCAGACCGCCGGATTCCCGCAGTTCGCCCCGGGCGACAAGGTCGAGTTCGCCACCAAGCGCACGATGACGCCGCTCAAGGACGCGCACGCGGTGGTCACCGCGGTCGACGGGCCGAGCGGGATGGACCACAAGAAGCCGCTGACCACCATGACCGTCACCCTCGACCGGCCCCTGCCCGCCGGGGTCGAGATCGGCGGCACGGTCGCCGAGAACATCACGGCCACGCCCTCGGTCGTCATCTCCCACAACGTGTTCCGCAACGTCCCGACCCGCGGTGTGCTGGTCACCACCCGCAAGCCCGTCCTGATCACCGGCAACCGGTTCGACGGCATGTCGATGGCCAGCATCTACATCTCCGCCGACGCCTACCAGTGGTACGAGTCGGGTCCGGTCGACGACCTCACGATCCGCGGCAACTCCTTCACCAGGCCCAGCGGTCCGGTCATCTTCGTCGAGCCGACCAACCAGGTCATCGACCCGGCGGACCCGGTGCATCACAACATCGCGGTCGACGGCAACAAGTTCGACATCGGTGACGTCACGGTCGTGAACGCCAAGAGCGTCGGCGGATTCGGCTTCACCGGCAACACCGTCCGACGGCTGGACGGGGCGGACCAGCCGCCGTACACCTCGCCGCTGTTCGTCTTCCACGGCAGCTCCGACATCCGGATCGCCCGCAACCACTACGACAAGGGGCTGAACACGTCCGTGGTCGAGGACTAGGTGTGCTGTCCCGGCACGTTGGTGACACGCGTGCCGGGTGCCTGAACAGGTGAGGGCCTTCTGGGTTCGGTGATGACCAGTGGTGGCCGCACCCGTCCTGGCATCGGCTGCCTGGTACGGCTGTGGCGTGCGGCGGGTGGTCGTGTCAGCCGAGGGGGACAGCAGTGGTCAGGATGGCCACGGTGAGCATGACCAGGGAGACGACGGCGGCGCGCGACAGGGCAATTCTGTGGTGGTCGCCCAGGTTGACCTTGCTGAGTGAAACGAGCAGGAGCAGCGCCGGAACCAGGGGGCTCTGCAGGTGGACGGGCTGCCCGATGACTGCGGCGCGCGCCATGTCCACGGAGGGGACACCGTAGGTTCCCGCGGTCTCCGTGAGTACGGGCAGGACGCCGAAGTAGAAGGCGTCGTTGCTCATGAAGAAGGTCATGGGCATGCTGAGCAGCCCGGTGATCACGGGCAGGTGCGGGCCCATGCCGGCGGGGATGATCTGCACAAGGCCCTTCGATATGGCGTCGACCATTCCGGTCCCGTCGAGGACGCCGGTGAGGACTCCGGCCGCCATCACCATGGCGGTCACCGCGACGACGCTGGAGGCGTGCGCGCCGATCTGCCTCACCTGGTCCTCGGTCTTGCGGAAGTTCACCACGAGGGCGATGGCGCAGCCGACGATGAACAGCGCTGCGGCCGGGACGACGTCGGCGGTGAGCAGACCCATGATGGTTGCGGTGAGGGCGAGGTTGAACCAGACCAGGCGGGGACGCAGGGTGGCGCGGTCGGGGTCGAGTGCGGTGTGGGCGAGGTCGGGTATGAGTTCGACTTCGGGTCCGGGTCCGGCTTCGGGGGTTTGAGCCGTGCCGGATCCGTCCTCCTGGGAGACCTTGCCCGTGCCGGATCCGTCTCCTCGGGGGACGGTGACCGGGACGGCGGCGACCGGGGTGAGGGTCAGGGTGTGCAGCCGTCGGCGTTCGCGCAGGCCGAGCATCCAGGCGAGAGTGAGGACGGCTGCCAGGCCGGCGATCATCGAGGGGATCATCGGCACGAAGATGTCGGTCGGATCCAGGTTGAGGGCGCTGGCGGCGCGGACCGTGGGGCCGCCCCAGGGAACGATGTTGAGCGCGCCGTTGGCCAGGGCCGCGACGCAGGTGAGGATCACGGGACTCAGGCCCAGCCGGAGGTAGACGGGGAGCAGTGCCGCGGTGGTGACGATGAAGGTGGTTGATCCGTCGCCGTCGAGGGACACGGCACCGGCCAGGACGGCCGTTCCCAGGACCACTCTGGCGGGATCGTTCCCGACCCTGCGCAGGATCCACCTGATCAGGGGATCGAAAAGGCCGACGTCGATCATGATGCCGAAGTAGATGATGGCGAACATCAGCAGCGCGGCCGTGGGTGCCAGGGTCCCGATGGCTTTCATGATCATGTCGCCGAGTCCCATGCCGGCGCCGGCGAGCAGACCGAAGATCGTGGGCACCAGGATCAGCGCCGGTACAGGGGTGAGTCGCTTGCTCATGATCAGGAACATGAACGCCGCGATCATGAGTAGCCCAAGGGCGAAGAGCATCGTTGGTCTCCTGTCCTTCACACCCCCCGGAAAGGGGTGCGTGTATCCGTCACTGCATACAGCCGTGGATACATTTGTGGATGTGTCGCGCACCATACAGTCGCTCGATGACCCTTTTGCAAGAGGCGGAGCGTAGTTTCTCTGTTACGTAACGGCATGAAGGTGGACGGGTCTTCTCGCACCTAGGCCTGGTCGGCTCCGGCGTCGCTCCCCGTTTCACTGTGCAGTGAGATGTCGACGGCTCTGTATACCCAGACGGGATCTCTGTGTATACGATGAAGTGGAGCCACTGCGGTTCTCCAGCAGTCAGCGACAGGACAGGGGCGTGATTCGGACCATGCGGCAGAGCACACGGGTGTACGAACTGGTGCGGGAGGAGATCCTCGACTGGCGGCTCGCCCCGGGCACGGTGCTGACGGAGACCGACGTCGCCGAGCGCGTGGGTGCGTCGCGCACGCCCAGTCGTGAGGCGCTGGCCCGGCTGGTCCGTGAGGGTCTCGTACGGACGCTGCCGGGCCGCGGTGTCATGGTCACCGAGGTCAGCGTCGACGGTGTGGCGCAGCTGTTCCAGATGCGCGAGGCGCTGGAGACCTACGCCGCCCGACTGGCCGCTCGCAACGGCGATCCGGTGGTGTTCGGTGACCTCCTGACCCGGCTCCGAGAGGCGCGGGCAGACATGGAAGCCCGGTCCCGGCCCGGTGACGACTTCGCGGCGTACTACCTGCTCATCCAGGAGTTCGACGCCGCGGTCGAGCAGGCCACGGGCAACACCTATATGCGGGACGCACTGCACGACGTGCGCGGCCACCTGGTGCGGCTCCGCCGGCTGGCACGGCGCAGTCCCGCACGGATGCTGCAGGCCGCCGGCGAACACCTGGCGATCTGCGCGGCGATCCGGGACCGCGACGAGACCCTGGCGGCCCAGGCCGTGGCGGTGCACATCCACAACAGCCTGGACAACATCCTGACCGCACTGGTCTCCGAGGTCGCGGGCTCCGCCCTCATGGGCGCCTCCATCCCTCCCGGCCGTCCCTCGAACCTGTGATCGGCACATTCGACAGCCCCGGCGGCACGACCGCCGGGACGAACAGAAGCGGAGTTCCTGTGAGCGTCCCCGACCACGTCGTGACCACCACGACCCGGGCGCTGCGCACGCGGCTCGCCGAAGGACCCCTGCTGGTGGTCCCCGGGGCCGCCAACGCACTGGCCGCCCGGGTCATCGAGGACACCGGCTTCGAGGCCGTGTACGTCACCGGCGCCGGGATCGCCAACAGCTTCCTCGGCGTACCCGATATCGGCATGGTCACCCTGACCGAACTGGCCGCCCACGTCGAGGCGATCCGTGACGCCGTGGCGCTGCCGCTGATCGTGGACGCCGACACCGGGTTCGGCAACGCGCTGAACGTCCGGCGCACGATCACGGTGCTGGAGCGGGCCGGTGCCGACGCCGTACAACTGGAGGACCAGGTCTCGCCCAAGAAGTGCGGTCACTTCGAGGGGAAGCAGATCATCCCCGCGGCGGAGATGGTCCAGAAGATCCACGCGGCCACGGACGCGCGTACCAACAAGGACTTGGTGATCATCGCCCGCACCGACGCACGTGCGGTCGAGGGGTTCGAGGCGGCCGTCGACCGGGCGCGCCTCTACGCCGAGGCCGGCGCCGACGTCACGTTCCTCGAAGCCCCTCAGACCAGGCAGGAAGTGCTGGCGGTACCGGAACTGCTGACCGTCCCGCAGGTCGTCAACCTGGTCGAGGGCGGCAGAACACCCCAGTTGCCGCTGGAGGAACTGGCCCGGTTCCGCATCGCGCTCTTCGCCAATGTGGCACTCCAGGCATCGATCAAGGGGATGCAGCGGGCGCTGGGCGCGCTGCGGCAGACGGGAACCCTGGCCGCAGCCTCCGACGACATCGCTCCTTGGACCGAACGACAGCGCATCGTCCGCAAACCGGCCTACGACGCCCTCGAAAGCCACTACTCAGCCGGGAGTGCCGAGGCCCCGGCTTCCTGAGCTTCCGCCCGTCCCCCAGCGCCGCCTGAGCCGCGCCGCCCGCACGAACAGTGCACCGAAGCACGCCTGTCGACGGAAACCGGGGCCGCCCCACGCCCCCGCCCCCATCTCCGCCCCCCGAGCACAAAGGACATGCCATGTCTGCCGAGGCGAATGCCCGACCCGACTACGACCACCTGCTCACCGAGATCGCCGACTATGCCCACGGCGCCGTCATCGACCATGAGGCCGCCCTGCGCACCGCGCACCTCAGCCTCATTGACGCGCTCGGCTGCGGCATGCTCGCGCTGCGCCACCCCGAGTGCGTCAAGCTGCTGGGGCCGATCGTGCCGGGCACCGTCGTACCCGGCGGTGTCCCCGTTCCCGGCACGGCGCACGTCCTCGACCCGGTCAAAGCCGCCTTCGACATCGGCACGATGGTGCGCTGGCTCGACTACAACGACACCTGGCTCGCCGCGGAATGGGGCCACCCTTCCGACAACGTCGGCGCGATCCTCGCCGCAGCCGCTCACGCCACCACCCGCCGTGAGGCGACGGGACGGCCGCCGCTCACCGTGGGCGACGTTCTGACCGCCATGGTGAAGGCACACGAAATCCAGGGCGTCCTCGCCCTGGCGAACTCGTTCAACCGGGTCGGCCTGGACCATGTGCTGCTGGTCCGCGTGGCCTCGGCCGCTGTGGCCACCGCCCTCCTCGGCGGCGACCGCGACCAGGTCCGCGACGCCGTCTCCCACGCCTGGCTCGACGGGGGCGCGCTGCGCACCTACCGGCACGCTCCCAACACAGGCCCGCGCAAGTCCTGGGCTGCCGGCGACGCCACCTCCCGCGCACTGCGCCTCGCGCTGATCGTGCTGGCCGGTGAACCGGGCTATCCCTCTGCGCTCTCCGCACCGGTCTGGGGTTTCCACGACGTCCTGTTCGACGGCCGGGCGCTCACGTTGGAGAAGCCGCTCGGCTCCTACGTCATGGAAAACGTCCTGTTCAAGATCTCCTACCCCGCGGAGTTCCACGCACAGACCGCCGCCGAGGCCGCCGTCCGGCTTCACCCTCAGGTGGCGCACCGTATCGAGGAGATCGACCGGATCGAGATCACCACCCACGAGTCCGCGATCCGCATCATCAGCAAGGCCGGTCCCCTGCACAACCCCGCAGACCGCGACCACTGCCTGCAGTACATCGCCGCCATCGCCCTCCTGCGCGGAGGGCTGACCGCCGACGACTACGAGGACGACGCGGCAGCCGACCCTCGCATCGACATGCTGCGGGCGAAAACCGTCGTCCGCGAGGATCCCGGTTACAGCGCCGACTACCTGGACCCCGAGCACCGCTCGATCGCCAACGCGGTCCAGGTGTTCTTCACCGACGACACATCCACCGAACGCGTCGAAGTGCAGTACCCGCTCGGCCACCCGGCCCGCCGCTCCGAAGGCATTCCCCTGCTGAAAGAGAAGTTCACCGCCAACCTGCACGCGGTCTACCCCCGGCGACGCGCGGAACAGCTCAACACCCTGCTCACCGACTACCCGGCCATTACCACACTGACCGTCCCCGAACTCCTTGGGATGCTCGCCGCACCCTGAACCGTCCAAGAACGCGTTCCGCTCACTCACCCCGCACGGGCAAGAGAAGTCATGCACAGGCTGAGCAGTGGCTGCCGCAATGAACTGAGTTGCCGGTGGGTGGAGACGTACGCCCGGTTGAGTCGCGCGGTGTCCACGCGATCGCGGCCGAGTCGCGACGGCTGGGCATACCGTTCGCCGGGCGCGTGCCGGACTTTGTCCCCGTCACCGAGCCCAGTGATGCCGGTCTTGCCGGCGTCGAGCACCTCTTCGAGTTCTGGTACGACACCTCGGGGGACGAAGAGCGGCTGTGCCGGGAGATCGCCCGTGTCGGGCGTTCGTCGAGCTGATCGTGATGGGTCGGTCGACGAGGGCACGATGTGGGTGGCCGGGCTCGCCCTGACCGAGGTGACGGCCGAGGTGGAGGCACGGATCGGCGCGCTGGTGAAGCAGGCGGTGAGCTGAGCCGCGGCTGCTGAACGGGATGGGCCGACTTCGGCCCCACCGAGCCCGCTGAACGCGCTGGGCCTGTGGTCCCACCGAGTCCGCTGAGCAGGGTGGGCCGGTGGCCCCAAGGCGCACGCTGAGCAGGGTGGGCCTGTCGCCCCGAGTGAACAGCGGGGCCACGGCCCCCGGTGGATCACCACTCCTAGCGGAAAATCACCCGTCAAGGACCGCCGCCGGAAAGCGCTCCAGCGCGGCCTGCGCCAAGTCCGGCGGCACGGACAGGGTGTCGACCATCAGATAGCCACCCACGGGACACCTCCACCGGCCAGGTCGTCGTCAACCTCAACGACTGCCAGGTGGACCGCGATCAGCTCCGGATGCTCCGGCGACTGCATCCCCGTATCGACGTGGTGATGGCGCAGTTCTCCGGCGCGACCTGGTTTCCCTTCGCCTACTCCTTCCCCGAGCACGAGCAAGTCCCGGCGGCCGAGCGGAAGAAGGTCAATTCCATGCGCCGCTGGACCAGGTAGATGCAGGCGCTCGACCCGCGCACCGCGGTGGCGTTCGCCGGTCCGCCCGCGCTCCTCGACCCCGACCTGGCCCCGCACTTCTTCGCTCCCTCCTCCGTCTTCACCACACCGCCGCAGCTGCAGGCATGGCTGCGGGACGAACACGAGCAGCTCGCGGAGCGGACGGTGGCCCCCCTGCCCGCGACGAACTCGATGTGGTCACAGGCGAGTTGCAGGAGGATCCGCGGATCCACGCGGACTTCGACTGGGCGGACCTGCCGGAATACGTCGAGAAGTACGCCCGCCGCCGCGCTCCCGCGATCGCCGACGTGCTGGCCCGCCACCCGCAACCGCACCGCAGCCTCTACCCGGACTTCGAGGCGCACTTCACCGCACTGTTCGAGGCGGGCGAGAAGTTGTGCCGAGCCGTGGACGCGACGGTCGCCTTCGACATCGTCGGACCCGGCGGCGGCTTCTGGCTGGTCGACTTCCGTTCCCTGCGGGTGCGCGAGGGCAGCGCCTCCCAGGAGGACGCGCACGACTACCGGTTCACCCTCCAGTCGCGCTTCCTGCCGGCGATCATCGACGGCGACATGAGCTGGGAGGAGTTCTTCTTCTCCTTCCGCTTCAACGCCTGGCGCCCCGGTATCGCCGCCTACAACGAAGAGCTCATGTCGGTGCTGCGCTGCAGCGCACCCGACGACCTGGCCGAGTACCTGAACCAGCTGGACAGCGCGCGCGACCGCGAGCCCGGGACGTTCCGGCTGGAGACCGCCACGGGAGCCTTCATCGTGCCGGACACCTGACCCCACGTCGCCGCAGCGGTTCGCACCTGACGCAGAGGCTCGCGGCTGAGGTCGGGCCTTCGGGCGGCGGACGGGTCGTAGCCATCGTGCAGGCCTGCCGTAGGCACGCCCGCCGAACCCTGCCGCTGACAGGAGACCGCCGGCTGTGCCCGCGAGGCAGAGCCAAGTGGGACTTCGCCGCCCTCCAAGACCTCCGCGTACTCGGCGGCGGGACTCCCGAAGGCCCCCCGGATCACCCCACTGAGGGGACGGAAGGCCGCCGGGATACGGGACGCGGGACAGGGGCCGTGCGCACGAACCGGGAGTTTGGGATGCAACCGGAGTCCCCGCTCCGTAAGCTCGGTCACGGATACCGCCGCTGGACAAGGCGCACGAGGCCGCTCGCCACCAGCGCCTTGAGGTGAGGTGGAGCCGTTCATGAGCACGCCACGGGACCTGTTGATCACCGCCATGGACCAGGAAGCCGGTCGCACTCTCGACCGAGGCGACCTGTCGCTCGCTCTCGCGGGGGCCGAGCTCATCGACCTCCTGGACGCCGGAGCCATCGCCTTGGACGGCGATCGCATCGTGCCGAGCGAGGGGCGAGCCGTAGGCGACCGGGTGTTGGACGAGGCTGCCGCGTCGCTGGTGCGACAAGCGCCGTACGAGACAGTGGACGACTGGCTGTGGCGCAGAGGCCGCGACCTGTCCGCGGTCTATGAGTCCGCCCTTGAAGCGGACGGCCAGCTCGCTCAGGAACGCCGCCGCTGGATGTTCTTCCAGCCGGGTCGTGCGGTCCTGGTGGATACGCCTGCCCGACGTGAAGCGTCGAATCGCTTGGCGGCGGAGGAACCCGTGCTCACCACATTGGCGGCCGCCGCCGGGTTCGCCGACGAGCCGACCGGGGA
The DNA here is from genome assembly GCF_042723265.1 of Streptomyces sp. NPDC058371. Classification (NCBI taxonomy): domain Bacteria; kingdom Bacillati; phylum Actinomycetota; class Actinomycetes; order Kitasatosporales; family Streptomycetaceae; genus Streptomyces; species Streptomyces sp. NPDC058371. Next base: position 69,931 of record NZ_JBHXJC010000017.1, read on the forward strand.
CTCGACAGGTCTGTTCGATTCCTCGGTGGAGACGGTGCTCGGCACCGTCAATGACGCGGTGAGGAACCTGGAGGCCGAACGGCAGCGTCGCTCCATCGAAGGGGCGGCCTTCGACAACATCTGGCGGGGCCAGTAGCGACCGACCGCAGGTGACGCAGCGGGCATCCGACCGGGCTCCACGGCCGGCGTGCGAGGAGCCGGCCTCGGCCCGCGCCCCGAGTGGTCCCGCCCGCAAACCGAAGGCCCCCGCGCGAACACCGAGCGGCCTCGACAGCGCCTGCCCGCACGCCGGACGGCCCCGCCTGCGGCATTGTGGAGCGAGCGAGGGACCGGCGAACGAAAGGCGCGCTTGTGATGAGCGAGGACGGCCGCACGTACGGGGTGGGTCACGGTCGCGCGATCCGGCCCCTCGTACGGATGACGGCCCGGCAGCCCGATGAGGCGCACCGCGCGTCCACGCCCCTGGAGCTGCTGTTCGACCTCTGCTTCGTGGTGGCCGTGGCGCGAGCCGGCGGCCGGCTGGTGCATGCCGTGGCCGAGGGCGATCCCGGTCACGGCCTGGCCGGCTATCTGTTCGTCTTCTTCGCGCTGTGGTGGGCCTGGGTGAACTTCACCTGGTTCGCATCCGCCTACGACTGCGACGACGTCCCCTACCGTCTGGCGACATTGGTCCAGATGGCCGGCGTACTGGTGATGGCCGCGGGAATCCCCGCCGCGTTCGACGACGCCAACTACACGGTCGCCGTCATCGGCTACCTGATCATGCGCGTCGCCCTGACCGCCCAGTGGCTGCGCGCCGCGCACGGGGAGTCCGGGCCGGCCAGGTCCACAGCCCTCCGCTACGCGGCCGGACTCGTCGTCGTTCAGGCGGGCTGGATCGTCATGATTCTGCTGCCGGACGACGCGTGGCTGTGGGGATTCTTCCCGCTGCTCGTCGGCGAACTGGCCGTTCCCGCGTTCGCGGAGCGCCGGCACCCCACCAGCTGGCATCCCCATCACATCGCCGAACGCTACGGGCTGTTCACCATCATCATGCTCGGCGAGACCATCGCCGCCGCGACCGTGGCCGTGCAGTCGGCTCTCGACGACGATGAAGCCCTGGGGGAACTCCTCCCGATCGCCGCCGGCGGCCTGGTCATCGTCTTCGCCGTGTACTGGATCTACTTCGCCGTGCCCATCCACGAGTACCTGGTCTCCAGTCGGCAGGCGTTTCTGTGGGGGTACGCCCACTACGTGATCCTGGGCTCGGCGGCCGCCATCGGAGCCGGTCTGGAGATCGCCGTGGAACAGGCCACCCACCATGCCCACCTCTCGGCACGCGCGGCGGCACTCGCCGTCACCCTGCCCACCGCGCTGTTCATGGTCTCCGTGTGGGCGGTGCACGCCCGGCACTTCAAACGGGACAGGGTCGAAAACCTCGTCCTGCCCGTCGGCGCCGTCACCGTCATGATCACCACGCTCGCCGGACACTGGGCCACCCCGCTGGCAGGGATCGCCTGCGCCGCCACGGTCGCCGTCGGCATCACTCTGGCGGCCCGCTCGCTTCCCCAGGGCGGGTCGACCGGCCGCTCAGCCGCGAGCTGAAGGACGCGCCGGTGCGTCGGTCACCGCGGCGGCCGCTGCATGCGCGCACCGGCGGGCCAGGTGTGCGAAGGCGTCCTTGACGGCACCGCCCGCGTGACCCCGCAGTGGGCCATCGACCACCGGAACAACTTCCGGGTGCTGCCCGGCGAGACGCCGGCCGGGATCGTCGCGCACTGCGAACAGGTTGCCGCCCGAAGCGAGAAGGTCATCGCCTCCGTACCCGACCTGTCGACGACGCACCCCCTGCCGGAGGCACCCTGGCACGAGCCCGGAGCCGTACGCAGCGTGCGCCGGGTAATCACCCACGTCATCGCCGAGACAGCCCAGCACGCCGGCCACGCGGACATCCTCCGCGAGACCCTCGACGGCCAGACCTCAACCTGACCGGAACCGGACCTCGCACGTATCAAAGCCGCTAGCGGGGCACGACGTCGGTGACCTGTTGGCGGACGGCGTCCCAGGCCGTGGAGTGAAGTGCGCCGATGGCAGTCGTACGCAGGCAGTCGAGGACCTGTTCGGGGCCGGCGTCGCACCCCGCGCTCTCGGTGAGCACCTCGTAGCCGTCGCGGACGGCGACACTAAGGAGGGTTCCACCGTCGTCGGCGGCGTGCACCGCGGCGGCGACGACGAGCGGCGGCGGACCACCCGCCTCGCCCGCCAGCTTGCGGTAGCCGCTCGCGATCGGGTCGCGCCAGCGGAGGCTGAGCAGCAGGTGGCTCTTGGCCAGGACCTCGGCCAGGTCGGTCTCGTAGACGCTGTCCGGTGCCAGGACCCTTGCGCGGGCACCGAGTACGAGCGCCGCGGGCAACAGGCAGCGCAGCGTGCTCCCGACGATGTTGCCGCCGACCGTGGCCGTGCGGCGCACGGCTCCGGTCCCCACGGTGGCAGCCGCCCGGCGCAGAACCTCCGGCACGCGGTCGTCGATCCGGTGGAGCACCACGGCGGAGCCGAGCGCCTCGCGCTCGATCACATTGGCGTCCGGCAGATCACGCAGCGACATGGCGTGCTCAGGGAAGCCGTCCCGCTGCCAGGTGGCCCAGATCAGCGTCGCTCCTCCTATCGGCACCGCACCCTCGGCCATACATTCCTGTGCCTCGGAAACGGACGTGGGTAGACGCAACAGCACAGCAGCCGACCTGCTTTCCGGAAAACTCGCGGCGGGGCATGCCTGCACACCTCGGCCCCATGACCCTGGACGTGGCGCATTTTCCTCGGGCACGCGGGGGCGCGTACAGGGCTCACTCCAGCACCGAGTGCGCCCCTCGCACTCGGGCCGCGCGGGCGCTGGGGACCTTGCCCGCACCACGACCCCGCGGCACGCGCGGACGAGCGACTTCCGCTGACAGCCGCGACCGCGCCTACCGCAGGCGCGACCGCGCGTACCGCAGCCGCGACAGGCGACCGCTGTCGGGGTGCGCTTCAGCGACGCTCGGCGCCGAACACCCCGAGAATCCGTTCCGCGGCGAGCGTGGCGGTCAACTCTCCGTCCCGCACCTGCTGTTCAAGACCAGGGGCGAGGGCGCGTACGGCCGGATCGGCGTGCAGCCGGCCGAGGAGTTCGTCGCGGACCATCGTCCACGTCCAGTCAACCTGCTGGTCCCGGCGTTTGGCGGCGAGGCGGCCGGAGGAGTCCAGCAGCTTACGGTGCTGTTCGAGGCGGTCCCAGACCGCGTCCAGGCCGGTCGCCTCACGGGCGCTGCAACTCAGCACCGGAGGCGTCCAGGCGGCGTCGGCGGGGTGCATCAACCGCAGCGCGCCCGCCAGCTCCCGCGCCGCCGCGCGGGCGTCCCGTTCGTGCGGTCCGTCCGCCTTGTTGACGGCGATGACGTCCGCGAGTTCCAGGACGCCCTTCTTGATGCCCTGGAGTTGGTCCCCGGTGCGGGCGAGGGTCAGGAGCAGGAAGGAGTCGACCATGTTCGCGACCGCGGTCTCGGACTGGCCGACGCCGACCGTCTCCACGAGGACCACGTCGTAGCCCGCGGCCTCCATCACCACGATCGACTCGCGGGTCGCCTTGGCGACCCCGCCGAGCGTGCCGGCGGTGGGGGAGGGGCGTACGAAGGCCGCCGGGTCGACGGCCAGGCGTTCCATACGCGTCTTGTCGCCCAGGATCGACCCGCCGGTCCGGCTGGAGGACGGGTCGACGGCGAGCACCGCGACCCGGTGCCCGAGTGACGTGAGCAGGGTCCCGAACGCGTCGATGAACGTCGACTTGCCCACGCCCGGCACCCCGCTGATGCCGATCCGCCGTGCCCGCCCGCTGTGCGGCAGCAGCGCGGTCAGCAACTCCTGTGCCAGGGACCGGTGATCGGGCCGGGTGGACTCGACGAGCGTGATGGCGCGCGCCACCAGCGCCCGCTTCCCGTCGAGTACGCCCTTCACATAGGTGTCGAGGTCGATCGCCATGGGGGTCAGAGATCGTGGCCGAGGTCGGTGGCCAGGCGCTCGACCAGGTCGTGGGCCGCGTCCGGGATGACGGTCCCGGGCGGGAAGACGGCCGCCGCGCCCATCTCCAGGAGCGTGGGCACGTCCTGCGGCGGGATCACTCCGCCGACCACGATCATGATGTCCTCGCGGCCCTCCTCGGCGAGCTGCTCCCGCAACGCCGGTACGAGGGTCAGGTGGCCGGCGGCCAGCGAGGACACGCCGACGATGTGCACGTCCGCCTCGACGGCCTGGCGGGCGACCTCGCCGGGGGTCTGGAACAGCGGGCCGACGTCCACGTCGAAGCCGAGGTCGGCGAAGGCGGTGGCGATCACCTTCTGGCCGCGGTCGTGGCCGTCCTGGCCCATCTTGGCGACCAGGATGCGGGGGCGGCGGCCCTCGGCCTCCTCGAAGGAGGACACCAGGGTGCGGGTGCGTTCGACGGAGGGCGACTCGCCGGCTTCGGTGCGGTACACACCGGAGATCGTACGGATCTGGCTCGCGTGCCGCCCGTACACCTTCTCCAGGGCGTCCGAGATCTCCCCGACGGTGGCCTTCGCGCGGGCCGCGTTCACGGCGAGCTCCAGCAGGTTCCCCTCACCGCCCGCCGCCCGGGTCAGCGCGTCCAGCGAGTCCTGACAGGCCCGCTCGTCGCGTTCCGCCCGCAGCCGTCGCAGCTTCTCGATCTGCTGGGTGCGTACGGAGGAGTTGTCGACCTTGAGGACGTCGATCTCCTCGTCGGTCTCCACGCGGTACTTGTTCACGCCGATGACCGGCTGGCGTCCGGAGTCGATCCGGGCCTGGGTGCGGGCCGCGGCCTCCTCGATGCGCAGCTTGGGGATGCCCGCGTCGATGGCCTTGGCCATACCACCCGCGGCCTCGACCTCCTCGATGTGCTGCCAGGCCCGGCGGGCGAGGTCGTACGTCAGCTTCTCGACGTACGCGCTGCCGCCCCACGGGTCGATCACCCGGGTCGTGCCGGACTCCTGCTGGATCAGCAACTGCGTGTTGCGGGCGATGCGCGCCGAGAAGTCGGTGGGCAGGGCGAGGGCTTCGTCGAGGGCGTTGGTGTGGAGGGACTGGGTGTGTCCCTGCGTAGCCGCCATCGCCTCCACGCACGTACGCGTCACGTTGTTGAACACGTCCTGCGCCGTCAGCGACCAGCCGGACGTCTGCGAATGGGTCCGCAGGGAAAGGGACTTGGCGTTCTGCGGGTCGAACTGCTTGACCAGCTTGGCCCAGAGCAGCCGCGCCGCCCGCATCTTCGCGATCTCCATGAAGAAGTTCATGCCGATCGCCCAGAAGAAGGACAGCCGGGGCGCGAACGCGTCCACGTCCATCCCCGCGTCCCGCCCCGCCCGGATGTACTCCACCCCGTCGGCGAGCGTGTAGGCCAGCTCCAAGTCGGCCGTCGCGCCCGCCTCTTGGATGTGGTAGCCGGAGATGGAGATGGAGTTGTAGCGCGGCATCCGCTGCGAGGTGTACGCGAAGATGTCGGAGATGATCCGCATCGACGGCTTCGGCGGATAGATGTAGGTGTTGCGGACCATGAACTCCTTGAGGATGTCGTTCTGGATGGTCCCGGCCAACTTCTCGGGCGGTACGCCCTGTTCCTCGGCCGCCACGATGTACAGCGCGAGGACGGGCAGCACGGCGCCGTTCATCGTCATCGACACGGTCATCTTGTCGAGCGGGATGCCGTCGAAGAGCTGGCGCATGTCGTAGATCGAGTCGATCGCGACGCCCGCCATGCCGACGTCCCCGGTCACCCGCGGGTGGTCACTGTCGTAACCCCGGTGCGTGGGCAGGTCGAAGGCGACGGACAGGCCCTTCTGGCCGGCCGCGAGGTTGCGCCGGTAGAAGGCGTTGGACTCCTCGGCGGTGGAGAAGCCCGCGTACTGGCGGATGGTCCAGGGCTGGTTGACGTACATCGTCGGGTACGGGCCGCGCAGATAGGGGGCGATGCCCGGGTAGGTGCCGAGGAAGTCCAGGCCCTCCAGGTCCTGCCCGGTGTAGAGCGGCTTGACGGCGATGCCCTCGGGCGTCTCCCAGAGGAGGTCGTCACCGCCGGTGGCCTTCTTGACGGCGCCGCGCCACTCGTCGGTGCCGCCGTCGGCCTTCGGGGCGCCCAGTTCGATCTCGGAGAAGTCGGGGATTCCCGTCGTTCCCATCAGGACACTCCCATACGGTCGAGGGTGGCGGAGAGCACGGCGACGGCGTCGCAGCCCGCGAAGACATGGGCGTCGACACCTGGGTACTGCCCGGGACGGCCCGCGAGGAACACGTGTGCGGCACCTGCCGACTTCAGCGTCGCGGCGATCTCCGCCGCCCGCTCCTCGTACAGGGCGTCGCTGGAGCACAGACAGACCTCGGTGGCACCGCTCTCCTCGAACGTGCCCTCGGTGACGGGCTCGATGCCGCCCGCCTGGAAGAGGTTCGAGGCGAAGGTGAGCCGGGCGGTGTGGGCGGCGGCGGGGCCGAGGGCGGCCAGGAAGATCCGCGGCCGTGATCCGGTCGCCGCGAGGTGGGCGTCGGAGCGGGCGCGCAGTGCCTCGTACGCCTCGTCGCGCCGCACCCGTGGCAGCCCGCCGGAGGGTTCCATGGGGGCGGGCGTGCGCTCCGGGAGGCGTTCGGCGAGGTTCGGGAACTCGCTGACGCCGGTGATCGGTTCGCGGCGCTCGGCGAGCTTGGCGCTGCGTGCCGCCCAGGTCGTGGCGAGGTCCTCGCGAAGTCGGCCCGAGCGCAACGCGGCTCCCTGACCGCCGAGTTGCTCGATGTGCCGGAAGAACGCCCAACCCGCGTGGGCGAGTTCGTCGGTGAGCCGCTCCACGTACCAGGAGCCGCCCGCGGGATCGATCACCCGGGACAGATGCGACTCCTCGACCAGGATCGTCGAGGTGTTGCGGGCGATCCGGCGGGCGAACGCGTCCGGCAGACCGAGCCCGTGGTCGAAGGGCAGCACGGTGACGGCGTCGGCGCCGCCCACACCGGCCGCGAGCGTCGCGACCGTCGTCCGCAGCATGTTCACCCACGGGTCACGGCGGGACATCATCACCGGCGAGGTCACCGCATGCTGGATCTGTCCGCCCGGGGGCCCGCAGACCTCGGCCACGCGTGCCCAGAGCCTGCGCGCAGCCCGCAACTTGGCGATCGTCAGAAACTGGTCGGCGGTGGCCGAGTACCGGAACTCCAGCTGGGCGGCGGCCTGTTCGACGCTCAGCCCCGCCTCGGTGAGCTGCCGCAGATAGGCGACACCGGTCGCCAGCGAACTGCCCAGTTCCTGCGCGGCCGAGCCACCGGCCTCGTGGTACGGCAGCGCGTCCACGGTCAGCGTCCGCAGCCCCGGGTACTCCTCGGCGCACCGCCGCGCGAGTGCGGCGACGGGGGCGAAGTCGAAGCCGTCGTCTCCCGTCCGGGCCTGATGGCCCAGGGGGTCGGCGCCGAGGTTGCCCCGGGCGGCGTCGCGCGCGACGCCCCGCTCCTCGTACACCCGCAGCAACTCGGCCGCGGCGGGCTCGACTTCACGGCCCGCGTCGAGGGCGATGGGCGCCAGGTCCAGATACACGCCGTCGAGTACGCGGCCGAGTGCCGACACCGGGATCCCGTGCTCGCCGACGACCAGCCAGAGCGAGGTGACGCCGTTCTCCAGGTCCGCGAGGACCGCGTCGCCGGCGGCGGCCGTGTGCCGTTGCCGTACGTCCCAGCCGCCGAGGGTGTTGCCCTCGGGCCGACCACCCCGCACGAACGGGGCGAAACCGGGAAGGCCGGGATCGGGCGCGGAGTCGTCCGCGGTGTACAGAGGGCGGGCGCGCAGCCCGTCCTCCAGGGTGGTGGACAGAGCGTCCTCCGCTGCCGCGCCCGAGACTTCCTTGCCCGACTTTCGCAGGACGCCCTCCACCAGGCGTTGCCACTGCTCATGGGTCGCTTCAGGGAACTCGGCGGCCAACGAGAGTTCGTCGTCAGGCAGGACCGTCATGCTCGGATGTTAGGCCAGACCCGCAGGTGAGCAGCAGGGGACACGGCTGTGACCTTGCCCTCTCCGGGGTGGCCTTGATCCACGGGCCGGTGCGTACTAAGGCGGCCCGCGGGCCCCCGTCCGGCGCCGGGTGCCGGGCCCCGCTCGAACCGTCGGCGCCCGGTCAGCCGGCGGCTGTCGTCTCGGCGAGCTTCTGGAACTCACCGAGGTCGTAGTTCGCGAGCGTGGAGTCCAGATTGGTGAGCGCCCCGATGTGCTCGACGAAGCCCTTCGGGTCGTACTCGATCTGCAGGGTGACGCGGCTCGACGTGTCGCTGAGCCGGTGGAAGGTGACGACGCCCGCGTGGTGAACGCCTTCCGTGGTCTGCCAGGCGATGCGGTCCTCGGGGATCACCTCGGTCAGCTCGGCGACGAAGTTCTTGTCGGCCCCCGGCAACGAGAGTTGCCACGCGAAACGCCGGTCGTCCAGGGGCTGTACCAGGCGTACGTGGCTCAGGAACGACGGCCACCGCGTCACATCGCTCCAGAGTGCCCACGTGACGGCTACGGGGGCTTCGATGTCGACGGTCTCCACCAGTGATGCGGACACACGGCACCTCTTTCACGGTCGGCTCGCCACTGGGGCCGGCGAGTGCGTGGAGCCCGGTTACCCGCGGGCGCCGGCCTCACACGAACGCGTCCCGGAGAACATCCGGAACCGCGGTTACCGCCTTCGGCAGCCATCAGGCCCCGTACGCCTGCGCTCCGTGCGCACACGTCGTACGGGGCGGCGCGCGTCCTCAGTCCGGTACCGGGTGCCCGGGGTCGATCGTGAGCGCGTCCGCGAGCCGCAGCAGTGAACGCCCTTCGGTCTTCTCCTGCCGGCCGGACTCGACCGGTTCGAGGACGAAGCCGACGTGATCGCCCGCGTCGATCCGCTGCGCGACGCTGCCGACGAACCACACCAATGAGTCCTGCAGTACGACGGCCCCGCCGTGCCTCTCCGTCCAGCGGGTGCGGGCGAACTTGTCCACCTCGTCACCGGTCTCGCCCCCGAACAGGGCCGCCAGTTCGAACTGTTCCGGCGTCAGCAGATGCACGGCGAGGAAGTCGGCACGACGAGCCACCTCGTAGGTTCGGTTGACCTTCGACAGCCACACCACGAACCGCACCGGCTCCATGGAGCACTGCGAGGCGAACCCGACCAGGCAGCCGGCCCGATCGCCGTCCGCCGTAGCCGTCACGACGCACATGTCGGGGTTCAGCCGGTCGACGAAGGCGTCCATGTCCACCATGTTCAAGTTCCTCCTGCCAGTCGGCACCCGTTCCTGCACCCGGCCACGGACAGCCGCGGTCACGCCTGACACTCTGCCCCGGCATCCAGGTTTTCGCTCATGGGCACCACGAGGTTTCCGTACTCGCTGAACAGGGGGCGAGGGCGTGACGTAAGTTAGGTTAGGCAAACCTAAGTTGTTCAAGGTCCTGGAGGCCCGGATGCGTCGTTCCCCTGCCCGCGTCACCGCACCGACCGTCGCTGAGCGCGTCCGCTCGGTCCTGGCCGCCGCCCATTCGATGACAGTGGTGTGCGACGGACAGCAAGCCGAGGTCCGCCGTCTCGACGGCAGCGGAGCCATGGGCCACTTCCACCTGCACGCCCCGTCAGACGGTGCCTCCGTCCGGTCGGCCCGGCACGTCCCGGTCCGGTTGGAACTCACCGACATCGCTCCCACGCCCGTACGCGACCGGCTGCGTGCCCGGGTCACTCTGACCGGCCTGCTGACCGCGCCGTATGATCCCGCGTCCGAGGAAAGCACCTGCATGGAGTTCGGGCAGGCGGTGCTGGAGGACGCCGAGGGGCGCGCGTTCGTCAGCCTCCAGGAGCTGGAGGCGGCCGAAGACGACCCGATGGCGACCTGCGAGGCGGGCATGCTGACCCATCTCGTCGACGACCACGGCGAACTCGTCGCGCTGCTCCTCCGTCTGGTCCGTCCGCTCCCGCGCAGGGGCGTACTGCGCGTACTCCCGCTGAGGATCGACCGCTACGGCGTGACCCTGCGCCTCGAATACCCGCGAACCCATCGCGACGCCCGGCTGCCGTTCAAGACGCCTGTGAACCACATCGATCACGTCGGCCCTCAGATCCACGCCCTCCTGTCGGCGGCACGCCGCCTCTCGCACACGCGCCGCCGACTCCTGATCTGAACGTCTTCGGCCGCGCACCGACCGACCGGCCTGCGCCCCGTGAACGATTCACCTCACGCGACGAGCCTGCTCCTACTCGCTGCGTGGCACCGGACAGGGACTTGACGAAGTGGCCCCCGGGCGGGCGTTGTTGCCGTTGCGCGGCGGGCTGGCGATCCGCGAGGAACCGGGTGGGTGTGGCTGGTGGCCGCACGACCACCAGCGCCGACAGACTGGAGAGTCGTCAGCTCACGGGACACGCTGAAGGAGGTTGACGGACCCCATCGGCGACGGCATCATGGCCGACTGCGTGGCCTACGCCGAACCTCCTGCGACCGTCCCCAGCGCGGTCTCCCGTCGGAGGCAAAGGGACCAGCGTCTCAGGTCGTTGTCGCAGCCGGATCGCCTCGGGCGAGGTTGCTGGGGAGCCGTCGCTCAAGGCGTGGAAGGCCGCGATGACAGCCCGTAGAAACTTCAAGCGCCAGGTGCGTGCCCGCGCCGCCAAGACCGGCGAGTCCTACACGTCCGCCCTCCGGCACTTCCGCTCGACTCCGTCAGGAGACGTCATGCCGGAAGCAAGGAACCCCCAGAGCGTGCGGCTCGCCGTAGCGCAGACACCCATGCGTGATGACCCCCGAGATGTCGACGCGCTACGCGAAAGCGGCCGTCAGGTCCGTGCTCTGATGCGCGAGGCCAGCGCGCAGGGCGCGAGGATCGTGCACTTCCCGGAAGGCGCGATCTGCTTTCCGCACAAGCTCGTCATGTCCGTCGACGGCCCGGAGGCGGTCGGCCCGGCGGACTGGAGCAGGTGCCAGTGGCCGGTTCTGCAAGCCGAGTTGGCAGCGATCGCCGAGTCGGCACGAGAACTACGGGTGTGGACGGTCATCGCCTCGGTGCACCGTCTGACCGAGCCGAACCGCCCGCACAACAGCCTCTACGTCATCTCCGACCGCGGCGAGGTCGTGACGCGGTACGACGAGCGACTGCTGTCGAAGACGAAGGTCTCGTACATGTACTCGCCGGGCATCTCGCCGGTGACCTTCGAGGTCGACGGTGCCCGCTTCGGCTGCCTGCTCGGCATCGAGATCCACTACCCGGAGCTGTTCGCCGAGTACGAGAAGCTGGACGTCGACTGCGTCCTGTTCTCCACGACCGGTGTCTCCCCGGGCGCCGCCGCCGTCCAGGCCCAGGGCCATGCCGCGGCCAACAGCTACTGGGTCAGCTTCTCGGTGCCGACACAGCACGGCGCCACCGCGCCGTCCGGAGTCATCGCCCCCAACGGCGACTGGCTCGAGCGGTGCCCCGCGGACGGTTCGCCGTCGGTGGCGGTCGTGGACCTCGACGACGGTTCCGAGGCCGCCGCCGCATCCGTGACCTACGCCCGCCCCTGGCGTCGTGAGGCGCGCGCGGGAGTCTATGCCGGGCACCAGGTGACCGACCCGCGCAGCGAAGACCGTACTGCCGCCTTCTGACGCGGAATCCGAGGGGTTCGCGAGTACGGGGCGGCTCCCGCGCGCGAATCCCTCGGACCCGGCGCCGCCGCGACCGACTGACCTGACGGAGCCCTCGGGATTCGGCCACCCCCACGAGTGAGGCGGACAGATCCGCCGAACGTCGAACCGATCCGGGGCGATTGGCGTCACCTACTGGTGGCATAACGATCAGGCTTGGTTTGGAAAGGGACGTGTGTGATGGATCCTCAGCCCCCTTCGGATTCGGTGACTTCCTCGCTCAGTGGCTTCACGTGGTCGAGTGAGGAGTCGGTGGCCTACGAGGCCGCGATTGAGGCGATCAACGGCGCGGTCGGCGCCTACAGCGCGAGGATCGCGGCCGAGGAGGCGAAGCCGACGCCGGATCAGTCGGCCGTCGCGGCCTGGCAGGAGCGGCAGTTCGAGTGCGCCCGCGCCCGCGAGGGACTCGATCCCACGGACCACGCGCAGATCGCGGAAGCCCGCCGGCATTTTGCTGATCTGGCCCGCGAGGTGCGGGAGGGGCAGGCGTGAGCGGCCCGGACGCCGAGCGTCATCTGCTGCCCGAGGCCGAGAACCGTCGGATATTTCTCGACCGGATCGTCCCTCAGCAGTTCGCGGGCCGGGTGCCGCAGGAGACGCCGACCGTGGTGTTCCTGGTCGGCCAGCCCGGTGCGGGCAAGACGCGGGTGGGGCACATGCTGGCCGGGGTGCTGAACAAGCGCGGCGGGTTCATCGATGTCGACAGTGACCTCTACAAGCCCTTCCATCCCGAGTACGACCGGCTGATGCAGCAGGACGACAAGCTGATGGCCGCCTACACCCGCGCCGACGGCCGCAGGTGGATGGCTCAAGCGCACGAATACGTGCGCGACACGAAACTCAACGCCGTCATCCAGGAGACCTCGCAGGACGGCGAGGCGGTCGCCGCGACCATGCGCGCCTACCGTGAGAGCGGTTTCCGCGTCGAGGTCGTCGCCATGGGCGTCTCCGAAGCCCTGAGCAATCAGGGCATCGTGCACCGCTACCACGAGCAGGTGAAGGAGCGTGGCAGCGGGCGTCTGACGGTGCAGGCCAACGCCGATCAGTCCTACGAGGGGATCGTGGACCTGGCCCGGCTGGTCGACGCGCACCGCCTGGCCGACGAAGTCACCGTCTTCCGGCGCGGCGAGGGCGAGCCGCGATATGCCAACCGGCTCGGGACCGACGGCCAGTGGGAGCAGACGCCGGCCCTCGCACCGGCCATCGAGGCGGAGCGCGGCCGCAGGTGGAGCGCGGTGGAGAGCGGTGACTTCCTGCAGGTGCAGGGCAAGTTGCACACCGAGATGAGCCCGGACTGGGCGGCACCGCTCGCGCGCATCGACCGCCTCGCCCAGCCGAATCTGGCGCCGCTGGCGAAGCTCAGCGACCAAGACCTTCAACAACAGTTGCGGCGTGGCGGCGAGGCGGTGCAGCAGGGTTCTGCACCCGGCGTCCCGCGAGGCGTTGACGGGCGGCCTGCGCGCTCGGCCGAGCGCGGCGTCAACGGGCCGGAGGCCGAGCAGGGGCCCAGGGCGCCACAGCAGGGCGGCCAGTTCGCCATCAGCCGGGCGGCCGGGGCTCGTTCACCGGCCGCGCAGCCCGGCGCCCAGACCGCAGAGGTCAGGGCTGAGGTCCAGCGCCGCAGTGAACTGTCCCCGGCGCAGCGCGGATTCGAGAACGTCGGCCGTCACCACGCGGCAGCCGTGACGCCCGCGCAGTCTCCCCGGACGGGACCCCCCGCGGCGGCGCCGCGTGTCCCACCGCCGCGCCCGCAGAGGCCATCCCCGGGGCTTTGACCGAGAGCCCGGTTCCGGGGTCTTGCCGACAGCGCCGAGCGGGGGAGTAGCGGTCGGACTCTCGTGCCGCGCGTGAGGGTGACGGGTCACAGCAGGCTGCCGCGAGCGTCGCCGGGGCGATCGACAGCCTAGGCTGCCACCCGGCACTGGCACCGACCTCAGGAGCGCACGCTGTGTTCGACCCCGCACCGGAGCACCCGTACCCCGACGGTCACCGACCGGACGAGGCACCCGCACCGCACGCCCTGCTGGAACCCGTGCTCGGCCTACTGGGTTCCTGGCGCGGCCGGGGTCAGGGCGAGTACCCGACGCTCTCCGCGGACTTCGCGTACGCGCAGGAAGTGACGTTCAGCCATGACGGCCGTCCCTTCCTGCGCTACGAGGCCCGGGCCTGGCTGCTCGACACCGATGACGCGCCGCTGCGCCCGTCGGCCCGGGAGAGCGGTTGGTGGCGACTTCAGCCCGACGGCCGGGTGGAGGCTCTGATCACCCAGCCCACGGGCGTCGCGGAGATCATGGTCGGACGCGCGGCCGGTGACGCGGTCGACCTTTCCACGCACGAGGTGGCGCTCGCCCCCACCGCCAAGAAGGTCAACGCCACCCGCCGCCGCTACACGCTGGACGGCGACACGCTCACCTTCGAGCACGACCTCGAGGCGGTCGGCCAGCAGATGCAGCACCATCTGTCGGCACGACTGCGGCGCACGGGCTGACGGCTGTCCCCGTGGGCGCGGCGGGGGTGGGCAGCCTTCGCTGTCGTGCCGGGCCGGCCAGTCTCCACCAGCACGCCGAAGCCGGCCGGGCACGATGCCCGGCCGGCGTATCCCCGCGGGAACGGAATCAGCAGTTGCGGATGGAATACACGGGCGACCAGTTGTACGACGAGCTGCTCCCGCCGGCCGGAACCGACTTGAGAAGGTTGCCGCTCTGGCCGAAGAACTGCGCGGTGGCACCGCCGGTCTGGGAGTTGCGGTAGGAGCCGGAGCCCGACCAGTTGGACAGCGTGTACGTGTCGCAGTAGTAGAGGTAGAAGACGACGTAGTCCGCCTTCGTGGGGTCATAGACGGCAGTGCACAGGTTTCCGCTGTCGCAGGTGACGGAGCCGCCTGCCGGCACGTGCACGATCTTGTTGGGCTTCGGCCAGGCCGTCGGAGGCTCTGCGGCCGCGGACTTGGCCGACAGTCCCGGCACGGTCGCCGGCACAGTGAGGACCTGACCGGCCGGGCCGGAGTGTGCGGGAGCGGCGGCCTGAGCCGTCGCGGTGGTGGCGAACATGGCCGAAAGGCAGGCCACGGCGCCGATGATGCCAAGGATGGAGCGCCTGTCGCGCATTCTGTGGAACCCCCTGTAAGGATGGCGACATAGGGGACGCACGGGTCGAGTGCGGCCCCGTTTTCGTGTTCCACACTGGTGGCCGTCGCCGTACCGCCGCCACACCTTGAAGCTGTGGCTTAAACGTCGAACGGCGCGTTCAGCGGGCGGCCCAGGAGCGCGAGCCCCGTCGGGGTGATGCTGTGCAGCACGTGCCTGCTGTGGCGCACGCTCAGCAGCAGGCCGGCCCGGCGCAGCACGGCGGTGTGCTGGCTCACGGCCGCCCCGGAGATGGCGAAACGCCGCGCGAGCTCACCGGTCGTACGGCCTGTCACGACGTCCTCCAGGATGGCCGCCCGAGTGCGCCCGAGCAGGACCCCCAGCCCCGATTCCCGTTCCGTGGCGCTTCGCGGTCCGGCCCAGCCGATGGTGTGCTGGATGGGATAGACCAGGACCGGGGTCAGATCGGGGGACGGGGCGGCGAGCATGACGGGGCTTCGGGAGCAGAAGAAGGAGGGCTGGAGCAACAACCCCCGGCCGTCGAGCCGCAGTTCGCGCTCGACCGGGTAGTGGGCCTCCAGCACGGGCGGCTCCCAGCGCAGCACCGGCCGGAAGCTGGCGAGGAGTCCGTCGGTGCCGCCTTCGAGGGCGGCCCGGGCCCGCACGGCACGGTCGGCGTGCACGTGCGCCCGGATGTGCGCGGAGAACGGGGCGAGCGCGCGGCGGTGGTAGGAGTGCAGGCTGGCGCCCAGCCGGCGCAGGGTCTCCGATTGGCCGTCGGCCAGGGCGCGGACGTCGGCGGGAAGTTGCCGGCGCCGGAGCGGAGAGGCGGCGAGCACCGCGAGATCGCCGCGCAGTGCGGTTCTGGGCGTGCTCAGTACGGTGTCGACCGCGCTGTCCAGGCCGACGGTGCCGGCCAGGTCGGGCGTGAGGAAGTCCGGCGAGTAGCCGCGTGGCGGCAGGAGCGCGGCGAGCAGTCCGTCCGCCGGGCTCAGCCGCGGCCGGACGAGACGCCGCCAGTCGCCGAACGCCAGGGTGTCGTGCTCCCGTAGCAGGGTCTGGAAGCTGTTGGCGATTTCCCAGAGGTGGTCGGGAGCGGCCGCGACGCGGACGCGCGCGATGTCCTCGGCGGTGAAGTGCACCCGCAGCATGGGGTCTCCGACAGTGGTCGCTCATCGGTGTATGGCGATGCCCCCGACAGTGGCCGAGCCCACCAGCGGGGGCAAGTCGGCATTCGGCCACCCGGTGGCGCATATGCCAGGACCGCATACGGCTCCTGTACGGCCGTCATCCACATGTTCCCGTGTCGGCTTGCGCGGCGACGCCCAACTCCTGATCTGACGCCCGTGCTTGTGGGTCAGGAGCCCCTTTCGCGACGGCTGCATCCGAGAGGGGAGCGGCACGGAGGGATCAGTTCTGGTTCACCGGCCAGACGGCCGCCGGGTCGCAGTGGGACGGGCACGCGAGCAGGTAGTTCTCGTTGCCGAGAAACAGGGCGTCGAACTCCGTGCTGAAGTCGTCGGGCCGCCCTGGCCGTTCGTAACGGACGGCGATCTCCATGCCCTCCGGTACCTGGCACACGAACACCAGGTCCGTGCCGCACGCGCAGGCGTAGTGCTCGGCCTCCTGCGCCCAGGACGGCGCACCGCCGACTTTGAAGGTCGCGGCTCCGAGGCCCAGTTCGTCGGGGGTGTCCACGAAGGGCCGCAGCTTCAGAGGGAGCGCACGCAGGGTCGGTTCGGCTTCCGCGGCCGGCAGTCTCGCGTCGCGCAGGAGCAGGACGCGCCAGAACGGAGCGGGGTAGGAAGGCTGCGGCGCGTCCCAGTACCGGGGAACGAGCCGCCCGTCGACCAACTCGGGGTTGGTTGCGTCGTTGTGCGTACGGCAGTGGAAGACCAACAGGTGGTCTCCGCCGAAGAACTCGACGTCCGCGGGGACGTCGAACTGGAAGAACAGAGCCATCCGCCTGCCGCAGAAACACTCGGGCCATTTCTGGGAGCCGTCGAGGAAGGGCCGGCCGCCCATGGAGTTCCGCGCCGGGCCTTCCAGCGGCTCGGCCCCGACCTCGATCTCGTAGGCAGCGGGCAGCGCCTGCTTCGCCTGGCTCTCGCTCATCCGGTCACCCTAAGGGCTTTTCACGACGGTTCATCGCGGGCGAGTTGACGACGCTCGCCGACGAGACCCGCTCCCGTGATGCGCCACGACATGGAGCCACGTCTACTCGACCTGGGGTGGGAGGCCCGGTCGGAGCAGGGCCCTCGTCAGGTGCCGAGCTCCTCGACGATCTCGTTCACCCGGCGTCTCGCCGAGGGGGCGTACCACGCGGGCAACGGCGCCGTGCGGGCGACCGCGTCGGCCAGCCACCCCGGGTCACCCAGGCGGTGCAGCGCTTTCGCGTCGGAGACCTTCTGGAAGAGGGCTTGCACCAAGAAGACGTGGGCGCCGCTGTATGGGCGTTCGTGGTGGGCGTAGTTCACCGACCAGTCGTGGTACGGATGGTGAACGAGCCCCTGCAGCGAACAGCCGCTGCGGCCGCCGTTCATGTAACCGCCGCCGAGCCCGTCGACGATGCCCCCGGTGCGAGTGGCCTGCCAGGCGCGAGGCGTGGCTCGCACCCCCAGACTCATGAACCGTGACCACGGTACGGCGGTCAGTGCTTCCACCGAGCCGCGCTCGTGCTGCTCGACGCCCTCGGCGGTGAGCACCACGCACGAGCCGCTCCTGGACTTGGGGTCCCCGATGATCCAGCGGTCCCCGACCAGTTCCAGCGGCCCCAGATACAGCGTCATGATCCCCCGTCGGCCCGCTCTCCACCCGATCCGAAACCCTACGCGCCGGTCGCGCACGTGAGTCGGCAGACCCGGCCACCCCGTCCCGGGGCCGCGGTCGTCAGCCGCCGTCATCGACGGCGTCCGTCCGATCCACGCCGAGAGGCGTCCCGGGCTCGACCGGCACGCTCCGGCCGAGGGCTGCGCCTACTGTCATCGACATGACCCAGCCACTGGCAGCACCTCACCCGCACGAGGGCGACATGGGGGTGCCACGCCTGATCGCCCTGTCCGACGGCATCTATGCCATCGCGATGACACTGCTGGTCATCAACGTGGCGGTACCCGCGCATCTGGACGCCGCCGCGTTCCGCAAGGCGCTGGGCGACGCGCTGCCCAACCTCGGCGCCTTCGCGCTCAGCTTCTCCCTCATCGCCGGCTTCTGGCGCGACCACCGCCGTATCCTCACCGCCACGCCCACCGAGACGAACGTGGTGACCCGGCTGACCCTGCTCGGTCTCGGTCTGGTCGCGCTGCTGCCCTTCCCCACGACGCTTCTGGCCGAGTACGCCTCACAGCCCGAAGCCGTCGCCCTCTACGCGGGCACCACGGCCGCGATCCAGGCAGTGCACGCCACCCTGTTGATGGTCACCCAACGCCAGGTGCACCCCTCGCCCGCGTCGTCCGCCGCCGCCTCCCGCCGCCGCTTCGCCACCCAGCTCGGCGCCAAGGTGCTGATCTTCGTGCTCTCCGTTCCCCTGGCCTTCATCAACACGGCCGCCGCCATGTGGTTCTGGCTCACGCTCGTCCCGGCGCATTTCCTGCTCAGCCACCGGGGTCTGCGACGAGCACAGGGGTAGCCCCCGAGTCAGGGACGCCCGACAGCCGACCGCCCGGCGGCCGGCACATCGCGGTGTCGCGTGTGCGGCCGCCGGGCGGGGCGTCGTCGTCCCTCGCGTCAGGTGCGGTACGCGTAGTAGGCCGAGTTCGGGTAGGAGGCGATGATGCTCGCCACCGACCTGCGGAAGGTGTTCGTGGAGTGGTACGTCAGATACGGCACGCCCTGCGAGCTGCGGTACGAGACGATCATGGTGTGGTCCTTGGACCCGTCCTTGTCGAAGTCCATCTGGAGCACGTCACCGACGTCCATCTGGTAGACGTTGGCGAGGCTGGTGACGCGCTTGGAGGACAGCGCGAACCAGGAGAACTCGTTGACGCCGACCCAGGAGTCCGACTGACTCGTGGAGTTGGTGAACCACTTGTGGAAGTCGGAGGACGACCCCGCGACGTCCTTCCACCCGCCGGCCTTGAGGGACTGGCTGACGAAGTTGGTGCAGTCACCGCCGCCCGAATTGTAATTGGGGTAGGCCGTGTTGTAGCGGCTCCAGTACTTCTCCGCGTAGGCAGCCATCGCCTTGTAGTCGTACGTCGTCGACGAGAGGTTCTTCGGCTTCGACGGCGCGGGCTGGGTGGTGGCCGACCTGACCGCTTCAGGAGTGTCGTCGTCGGCGACGGTCGCCGCGGCGAGCGGCGCAGCGGGCTGGTTCACCGCGAGGTAGCCCTCGTCGGTGTCCCGGATACCCGTCAGCTGCCAGTCGCCCTGCTTGTCGGCGGTGAAGGTGAGTTCGTGGTGCGCCTGGAACCCGGTCGTCTTCGGCTCGTCGCCGTGGACCTTCTCGTACGACAGCGTGGTGGTCTCGGTCACCTGGACCGTCGCGTGGCGGCCCTGCACCCGCGTCTTGTCCATCGACACGCTGGTCTTGGCCTCGCTGTACCGTTCGCCCAGGCCGGCTAGGCGGGACTTGCGGCTCCGCAGCGACGCCAGCGCGGAGTCCTCCTTGTCCTCGAGCGAGGAGGACAGCTGTACGTCGCCGGAGAAGCGGGACGTCAGCGGCGTGCGCCCCGGATTCTGCTTGCGGTCCACGAGGGCGTCCGTACGGTCCGTGAAGACCGCGTCCGCCAGCCGCTGGAAGGTGGCCTTGGTGGCCGGATCCACCGCAGTATCGCCGGCGTCGACGCTCGACGCGCCGGCGCTCCAGTTGGGCAGCATGGCTGCACCGGCGACGACCGAGCTGGCCGCCGCCATCAGTATGGTTGCGCGACGCCGCTTGCGGCTCAATTTCCTTGACTTCACTGAGCTTCCCCTCTAACCCGGACGCCTGCCGGGGGCAGGGCATCTTCGCACGCCCTCTGGTGCACTTGGGAAGACCTGATGCACAAGCGATATGCGGGGCACTTCACGAGGCCGTCTCGCCCCCTCGTTCGCAGCCGGAGACGCGGCTGCCCCGGGGGCGGCGAGCAGGTGCAGGAGGCCGGGTCGAAAGGGGCGTCGACGGTGAAAGCGGTCGCGTGCACCCGGCTGACGTCGCGTACACCCGCCGGACAAGGAGTTGTCACAAGAGAGCCGGAATGCGGGGCCGGTCGCCGCTGGTTGGCGTTGGCATGGTTCTAGGAGTAGCGCTCAACGCGACCGACGCAGACAACCAGATCGACGCCACGGTGCGGCTGGCACAGGAGGCCGCGGCCGCCGGGCTGCGGTCGGCCTGGTTCGGGCAGACCTTCGGTGCGGACTCACCCCAGCTCGCGGCGATCGTGGGGCGAGAAGTGCCCGCTCTGCAGGTGGGCACGTCGGCGATTCCCGTTTTCGGCCGTCACCCGGTCCCGGTCGCCGGCCAGGCCCTGACCGCCCAAGCCGCCACGCACGGCCGCTACCACCTCGGACTCGCGCTCGGCACCAAGCTGCTGACCGAGACGGGCTTCGGCATCCCCTTCGAACGGCCCATCGCCCGCCTGCGTGAATTCCTCACCGCTGTACGGCA
This sequence comes from Streptomyces sp. NPDC058371, assembly GCF_042723265.1. Classification (NCBI taxonomy): domain Bacteria; kingdom Bacillati; phylum Actinomycetota; class Actinomycetes; order Kitasatosporales; family Streptomycetaceae; genus Streptomyces; species Streptomyces sp. NPDC058371. The sequence continues at coordinate 90,259 of NZ_JBHXJC010000017.1, forward strand.
GTTGACCGAGACCGGTACCGCCGACTTCCACGGCGAGCTGCTCACCGCGACAACACCGATCCCCGCGCGCGTGCCGGGGGCCGAGAACGGCGTGCCCTTGCTCGTCGCCGCGATGGGTCCCCAGGCGCTACGAGTCAGTGGCGAGCTGGCGGACGGGATCCTGCCCTATCTGGCCGGCCCGCGCGCCTTGGAGGAGCACATCGTCCCGGCCGTCACCGCAGCGGCGGAAGCCGCCGGCCGGCCCGCGCCTCGCATCGTCGCGCTGGTGCACGGGGTGGTCACGGACGATGTCGAGTCCGTACGGAAGAAGGCCACCGAACAGCTCGCGTTCTACGAGCAGATCCCGTCCTATGCGCGCGTCGTCGAACTCTCCGGCGCGCGGCGGGCCGGCGATGTGGCTGTGATCGGAGACGAGGACACGGTCGCCGCCGAGGTACGGCGTTACCGGGATGCGGGGGCGACGGAAGTGGTCTTCTCGGGGACGGAAATCGCCGGGGACGCCGACCGGCGCCGTACGTGGGCACTCCTCGGGGAACTGGCCGGTTGAGCGCGAGTGGCTTCGTAGCGGAGAACGGGGTCCGGCCGGCGCACCCGTGACCGGCTCCGGCGTCATCCGGTACCAGCCCCGGCCGCGCGCATCTGCGTGCTTCGGTCACGTCCGTCGGCTGCCCGCAGGACCGCAGGATCTTTGAACGACGAGGGCCCGCCCGGCAGGCGGACGGGCTCTCGGTTCAACGGGCCTGGACAGTCGGCACACGTCCGGCCGACGTCACGACGTCTGGCGGCGGAGACTGTGCACTCAGCCCTGGGCCAGCTCGGCCACCGGCTGCCACTTCTCCCACGTCGCCAGACGCTGCTCGTAGTCCGCCTTGGCGATGTCCAAAGGTGCCGTGCCGAAGAAGCAGCGCAGCGGCGGCTCGTCGGCGTCCACGATCTCCATCACGGCTGCGGCGGACGCGCTCGGGTCACCCGGGGTGCCGACGCGCTTGCGGCGCTGCTCCTGCACCTGCTCGTGGTACTCGGCGTACGCCGGCAACTGCTCGGACCTGCTCGACGAAGAGCCCGCCCAGTCGGTGGCGAAGCCGCCCGGCTCGATCAGTGTGACGTTGATACCGAACGGCGCGACCTCCTGGGACAGCGCCTGGCTGATCCCTTCGAGCGCCCACTTCGACGCGTGGTAGATACCGACCAGCGGGAACGCACTGATCCCGCCGATCGAGGACACCTGCAGAATGTGACCGCTGCCCTGCTCGCGCAGGAAGGGCAGTGCGGCCTGGGTGACCCACAGTGCTCCGAACAGGTTGGTCTCCAGCTGGGCGCGGGCCTCCGCCTCGGAAAGCTCCTCGACCATCCCGAAGTGGCCGTAGCCCGCGTTGTTGACCACCACGTCCAGGCGCCCGAACCGTTCGTGCGCCTGCCGCACGGCGGCGAAGTCGGCCTCGCGGTCGGTGACGTCGAGTTGCAGGGGCAGGAGCCGGTCTCCATAGGTCGCGGCGAGATCCGACAACGTGGACAGATCACGCGCCGTGGCGGCCACCGAGTCGCCGCGCTCCAGCGCCGCGGCCGCCCACTCCCGCCCGAAGCCCCGTGAGGCACCGGTGATGAACCAGATCTTCCCTGTCATGGCGTGCTCCTCATGAAATTCAGGCTGCGACGTGGTCTCGCCGCACTTCAGGGCCGCGCCCCCGCGATGGGAGGCTTCTGTGTCGTCGAGCGGAGGCCGGGCGGCCTCATCGCGCGCACGAGGGACCGGCGCACTCGATGAGCTCGATCGTGAGCAGGCCGACCATCGTGCTCCTCCTCCGACCAGGGCCTGTCACCAGCCAACACCTTGGAGTGCACTCCAAGGCAACTCCGCCGCTCCAGGGAGGAGTTCAGGGGCGTCTGAACGCGCCGGTTGGCCGCTACGGCTCTGTCTCGCAAGCGCGGCGGCCTCATGGCTACCGCAGGGCTGCCGGCAACGATGGCGCCGCAGCGCCGATGGCACGTTCATGGCCTGGAAGGGCGTGACGGGAGACCAGCGGATCTGGTGGAACCGCTGAGAGAGTCTGTCGATGTCGTCGGTGGACGGCGCGGATCAGGGTACTCGGAGCCGCATGGCGACGAAGAGCGATCACCCCACGTCCTTGCGGGCCGTACGGCAGCTGAGGCGGATCCGTGCCTTCTACGCGGCAGGCACTGTGCTGTGGTCGGTATCGGCCGGCTGGGTGGGATGGGAACATCCGGGGAGCCGTCAGATGTGGGCGTGCGTGCTCTTCCTGGTGGTCTTTACGGGACTGCTGTCCATGGCATCTGTATGGCTTCGGCGACTTGAGGCGGCTGGTGCAGGCAAGGCCGCGCATCATGCCGCGTCGCGGGGAGCGGGTACTCCCCGTCACGCGAACGCCTGAACTGCAGTTTGCCGTGAGCCCGGTCGCCGGGAGGCGACGTTCCCGCCGGGGCAATCGAGGGCACCGGGGGAGGCATGGCATTGATCGGCGTGGGCAGACGGACAGCAACTCAGGCAGATCACCGAAGGGTTGTCACCGTGTTGATGCCGGACCCGCGCCGTGTGAGGGTGCTCCTCGCCCGGTACGCCAGCGCACGCATCGCTCTTGCCGAGAAGAGCACACTGGCATGGCAACAAGAGCTGGACGACGTGACCTACACGCTGTGTGTGCTGACCGGGGCGCGTTCGATCGCCGACGCGATCGCTGCCGCGGACGGGATCCTGGAGCGGCACGCGCAGGGACAGCGTGAGATGTCCTCCGAGACAGCGGGCGAGGACACGGCCCTGGCTGCTTGAGCACGCGGGTCGCTGCCGGAACGTTCAGGTTGAGTGCTGGGCGGCAGGGCGGATCGGGTACAGATCCCCGCCGGGAGGGGCCTGGAGCAGGGGCAGTGCCGACTTGGAGGGGCCATGCCCCGCATCGGCGGCGGCGTGAACGATGTCGCTCGCCGCGTAGCGCAGGAAGTCCAACTCCGGGTGGGTCCATTCCGTCTGCCCGGTCGCCGCGGGCAGGACAAACTCGACGGCCTTGAACAGGCTCTGGCCCGCGGGTCCTTGATGGCTCCACAGGTCGACGCCGATCTGCCGGCCGACGGATGCGAGACGGCAGAAGGCGGCCAGGTTGTAGTGGGAGTAGTGCCAGCTGCGGGTGCGGGCGAGTTCCCGCGGCTGGCTGCCGTCCGGCGCGATCTGCGAGTCGATGAGCTTGCGCCCCTGGTCCCGTGCGGTGCGGCGGGCGAGGTCGCGGTCACCGACGGCCAGGGCGAGTCCGGCGATCTGCATGGCCGCGTACGTGCCGTGGTTGTTCGTGGCCGCGGATTCCTGCTTCCCGAAAGCGGAGTTGACCAGCCAGTCCAGGTATGCCGTGTTCCAGGCCCGCATCCCGGCCCGGTCGCCGCGGGTCCAGCCGGGTGCGCCGGTGTCGAGGATGGCCATGGCGTCCAGGTTCGCCGTGTAGTACTGGGCGAAGTCGATGATGCCGATGGACCGGCCGTCGTTCTTGCAGGGGATGCCCTGGGCGTAGTCGAGGTTCGGGTTCATCCGGGTCTCGGGATCGACGAACCAGGTCCGCAGGATGCGGGCAGCGTGTGTCCCGTACTCCCGCTTGTTCGTGTAGTACCAGGCCAGCGTCAGTAAGGGGACCGACTTGAGCACGTTGCCGGCGTCGACGCGGTCGGTGCCGATCTCGGCTTCCGGATTGCGCTCGCCGTCGCGTTCCACGTAGGGGCAACCCTGGGGATTCTCCGGCGTCTTGGGCTGAGAGGCCCAGAAGTAGGGGGCGCGACTGAGGTAGTCGTGGAGGTCGCCGCTGGCCGCGGGCCGGGGTTTGTCGGTCACCGTCCACGGGCCCTGCGTGAGCCAGGCGTCCGCCTGGACCACCAGGGCGGCGACCGTGGCCCGCAGCGCCGGATCGCCCTGCAGCGAACGCCGGCGGAGCGCGCTCAGACGCCGCCCGTCGATCACAGGGGTCTCGGGAACGGCGAGGCGACTGCCATGGCGATCTGAACGCCCCGGTCCGGCAGCGGCGGAGACGCTCGCGGGGGTCGTTGCCGCGAGGAGCGAGCCGCCGAGCGCCGCCAGCACAGGACGTCTAGGAAGGTTTCCGCTCAAGACATTGCCCTTTCACTGCACCAAGAGTGACTACATGGATGAACCGTGCAGCATGAAAGACCCGTTGCACGGGACATTCGCATCTCGCATGTGACTGCTGTTCGGACATGTGAATGGTTGCGGCGGCGTACCACTCGGTCAAGAGAGCGGGCAGAAGAAGATAAAGCGGTCATTCGATCGTGCGGCTGGCTTCAGCTCCCGGTAGGTGCTGCCGGCGGGCAAGGACTACTTCCGGCGAAGTCGCCTTGAACGGGGCCAAAGTGACACACAGCTGAACCAAGAGGCCGCTTCTCCTGGCGTGTCCTCGGAACTCGCTCGACCCGGGTCACCGAGTACGCCCGGAGTGGGCGGCCTCGCCAAGGAGACCGCCGGGCGCGAGTCCGTAAGCACCCCTGCGCGTGGAATTCTGGCCGATGTCTGCCGGACACCTCGTAGGCTTGCGATCATGTTCATCATTGATCTCACTTACACGGCTTCCGTCGAGCAGGTCGACGCCGTCCTGGATGCTCACGTCGAGTGGCTGAACAGGCAGTACGAGGCCGGGGTCTTCATCGCCTCAGGGCGCAAGGTCCCGCGCGACGGGGGAGTGATCGTCGCCGTCGGCGAGGATCGCGCTGCCGTCGAGGCCCTCGTGGCGACCGACCCGTTCGCCGTCGAGAAGGTGGCGGACCACCGGATCACCGAGTTCCTCGCCACCAAGACCGCTCCGTCACTGGCCTCCTACCAGCAGCATCTCTAGCCGCCAGCTGATGCGCGGATGGCGGCTGTTCGGTAGGACTCGGCGACCGGGCGAGGCTGCCAGTGCGCAACTGCCGGTCGATGACGGTCCGATCGACGCAGTGGGGGAGCGGTCCGAACTGCTGTCGATTCCTCCGGCTGGCGCATTCGCTCGCCGAAGAGCCGGGCATCGAACCTGCGCAACAGTCGCCATCGGGCCGTGAGGTGGAGGCCGGCCTCACCAGCTGGTTCCGACGCCACCTCGCGGATGCGGGCCATGCATTGTCGTCGAGGTGACTCGGCCGGCACGCCAAGGGCATCGCCATGAACCACCAGGCCTCATGCTTGTTGATTCCTGCGGCTGAAGGGCCCGCTCCCCATTCGGGGAGCGGGCCCTTCACTTGTGGTTCGTCGGTGCGGGATGCCTTACGGCTGTGGCCCCTGCCGACCGCTCATGACGCTCTGGTTGATCACGAACTGTGAGCCGGGTTCGACCAGGATGTTGCCCTCGGCCGAGTTGGTGATGGTGACGTTGTTCAGGGTGGCGTTGCCGCGGGCCCCGCTCATGGCGAGGATGCCGGAGCCGTTGTTGGACTTGTCGATGGTGACGTCGGTGATCTGGACGTTCGGTATCGAACCGCCGCCGGTCTTGAACTGGATGCCGTCGTAGGTGGAGTCGTGGATGTCGGTGGCGCGGATCACGACGCCGGGGATGTTCTGCCCCTGGGCGAACAGCGTGATCGCTCCGAACTCCTGGTCCTCGTTCCAGAACGCACCGCCGGTGCGGTACAGCCCGTTGTTGGAGATGAGCGTCTGCCCGGAGAAGGGCAGCGGGTCGTGGTCGGTGGCGAGCATGATGCCCGGGTAGTTCATGGTGTCGTAGATCAGGTTGTTCTCGATGGTGTTGTCGTAGCCGCCGTAGACCGCGATGCCGTTGGCCCGCCAGGGCAGTTGGACCGTGTTGTTGCGGAAGTGGTTGTCATGGCCGATGTCGACCGACTGCTCCTTGACGTACTTGTTGGCCCAGACGGCGAGGGCGTCGTCGCCGGTGGTGCGGAACGACGAGTTCTCCACCGTCGAATTGCGGGTTCCGTTGGTGAAGTTGATGCCGTCGGCGTAGGTGTCGCGGACGCGCATGCCGCTGAAGCCGAGCCGGTCACCGGGACCCCACAGTTCGGGGATGTTGCTGTAGTCGCGGCCCACCCACACCCCGACGTTGGCGTGCTCGATCCACACGTTGCTGATCTTCGTGTCCTGGCCGAACCGGCCGTTGAGACCGACCCCGCCCTCGGCGTTGCCGTCGCCGCCCCGGATGGTGCCCGAGCCGAAGATGGCGATGTCCGAGATCTTGGTGTTGCCGTCGATGTCGAACCCGAAGTTGCCCTCGTGCGGATGGTTGATGCCGCCCGCCTCCTGGGGCGGGGTGAGCGTGTAGAGCTGCGAATGCCACATGCCTGCGCCGCGGATGGTGACGTCGTGGATGCCGACCTGGTTGTAGTCGCCGCGGTTGAGCGGGTCGTCCGTGAGGATCTTCTGCTCCTGGCGCCACTGCCCCGAGGGGATCCACACGCAGTCGATCTGACCGTTCTGGTCGGCGGTCACGGCGCGCTGGATGGCGTCCGTGTCGTCGAGGCCGTCGTTGGGCACCGCCCCGTACTGCGTGATGGAGACGCAGCCGGCCGGCTGGGACGAGGGCGGGGCGACCTGCTCCAGGTCGATCAGGTCGACGATGTAGAACGACGCGGTGTCGCCGGCGTCGCGCTGCAGCCGGAAGGTGGTGCCCGCCGGATAGGTCTGCGTGAGCAGTGCGTGCGCTTCGTCGAACAGCCGGCGTGCGTCGGTCCCCGGCTTGTTGGTGAGGCCCTCGGGATCGTCAGTGGTGCCGTACAGCCAGCTGTACTTGGAGGTCAGGCTGAGCTTCTGCACGAACGTGCCGTTCGCGTAGAGACTCAGGGTGGCGTCGGCGCCTCCGCCGGCCGCTGCGTCGGGGATCGAGTTGCGTACGACGATCGAGTTGGTCGAGTTGGTGGAGGTGAACTGGACGTACTGTCCGGTGGAGTTGAGGCGCACCGACTTACGGCCCGAGGACTCGGTGGCGAAGTTGGTGTGGCCGAAGGTCCGCTTCTGATCGGTCGTCAGAAGTGTTCCCTGGTACGTCCCGTCCTCCGCCTCGTACTCGGTGTACGGCACCGCGGCGCCGCGACCGACCACGATCGAGCGGGAGAGTACGTTGTTGGTCTCGTTCGTCTCGGTGACGGTGTTCGTGGCGTCCGCGGTCGCGGTGAGCACGCTCGCACCGCTCGTGGCGGTCCACGTCCCGCTGATGGCGACGTTGGCGGTGGCGCCGGCGGCGATGCTGCCCGCCGTGCCGTTGAGTGTGGTGCCGCCCACCTGGACGCGTGTCACGGAACCCGCGGGCGCGGCCGAGATGCCGCGGTTGTGCACCGCGACGGTGAAGGACACGGAGGCGCCGGCGGCAGGGCTGGCCGGGTTGGTCGTGATGCCGCTGACCTCCAGGTCGGGGCCGGGGCTCTGAGTGACCGTCAACTTGTCCGCTGCGGTACGGCTGTTGTTGCTGTTGTCCAGCTCGGGCACGGTGTCCGTCGGATCGACCACGGCGGAGACGGTGTAACTCCCCGTGGCCCGCTTGCCCGCGCTCACGGAGACGGTCTCGGCGGCGCCCGCTGCGAGCGCGCCGACCGGGGCGCTGCCGGCGACGGTGCCGTCCAGGCTGACGTTCACCGTGGAGGCGGGCGCGGCGGCCGTGCCGGAATTGCGCACGGTCGCCTTCACCGTGATGGTGTCCGACTCGGTGGGTGATGCCGGCGTCCAGGTCAGGTCGTTGACGACGAAGTCGGGGTTCGGAGCCGCGGCGCCGATGACCTGGAACTCGGCGACCTGCGCGCCGTATCCGCTCGAATTGCTCGAGAACTTCAACTGCACGTCGGCGTACCGGCCGCTGACGGCGATGGTGACCGTGTTGGCGTTCGAGGCGGGGTTGAAGGTGTAGTCGGCGCGAGCCTTGATCGAGGTGAATCCGCTCGCGCCCTGCTCACGTCCGAAGACCTCGATGCTCTGTGTCCTGGTCGCCCAGCCCGCGTCGGGGTTGAGCTTCAGGGTGATCCCGCTGAGGTCCGCGTTGGCGCCCAGTTTGACCGTCAGCGTCGCGGGGTGGCCGTTGGACTCCCAGTAGGTGCCCACCTGCCCGTCGTTGGCGTTGGTCGCCGTGAACGACTGGACCGACGACGAGGCCTCGATCGGCTTGTTGAGGGAGAGGTTCGTGCCGTTGACGGGCGGCTCCTCGGGGTCGCCGCCTCCGTCGGTGCCGTAGACCTCGACTTCGGACAACTGGGCCGCGTTCCAGCCGGTGTTGGCGCTCACCTGCACCCGGACGTAACGCACGGAGCGGGCGGTGAAGTCCACGGCGACCGTGTTGGCGTCGGCCGGGTCGAAGCGCCGGGCGGCCGAGCCGGACAGGGAGGTGAAGCTGGAGCCGTCGGTGCTGCCCTCGACGGAGAGGGTCTGGCTCCTGGCCTCCCAGGCGGTGGGCAGCTTCAGAACGACCTGGTCGGCCTCGACAGTGCCGCCGAGATCGACGCGTACCCACTGCGGGAACGACCCGGCCGAGCCTTCCCAGTAGCTCAGTTGGCTGCCGTCGGTGACGTTCGTGGCGGGATAGCCGCTGTGGGACCCGCCGGCTGTGGCGCTCTTGCCCAGTGCCAGGTTGGGGCCGCGGACGGCAGCTGGTGCCGCGGTGGCGGCGCTGGGTTGGAGACCGACGGTGACCAGGCCGGCTAGGAGCAGGCCGACAAACGTCCGTAGGCCGAATCGCTTCCGTCTCATGGCGTCCTCGTTCCATGGCAGGGGACGACGGGTTGAGCGGTGGTGCGAGAGATGAGCAGGAGCAGGCTGTGGACCGCGAGGTCGGGAATGGAGCGCGAACGTACGCGAGGTCCCTGGGGCGGTCCGCCGTCCGGCTGCTGGAGATTGCCGCTCGGTAGTCGCTAATTTGCGTGATTCGATCAGAACTTTGCTCTCCACGCACAGGTTTCTGGCTCCCCTACCGTTTGTCAATGGCATGCACACGACGCGTTACAGCTCGCGTTGGGCTGAGGTCTGCCGCCGCTTCGGCGGGGGAGCGGCCGGAGATGGCGGGCCAGGGCTCGAAGGTCTCCGTCGAGATCCCACCGGGCAGGACTCGAAGGTCTTCATCGAGGTCCCACCGGGCAGCCGGGCGAAGCTGAACGTGTCCAAGTCCGGCGCGCGGGGCGAGTCGAAGCCGCCGGCCCGGCGGCGGCGCCGGATCGGGAACACGGATGCCGTCGACCTCGACGAAGACGACGACGATAACGACGAAGGCGACGAAGGCGACGAAGATGATGAGGACGACGAAGACGACGACGGACAGGACTGAGCCGGCCCGGGACCGGACAGTCCTGTTTACAGTCGCAGTGGCCGGCGTGGTATTGGCGGCTCGTGTCCGAGACGTGAGCGACAGGGAATGTGCGGCTTCACCACGGGGGCCGGGGACGCCATCATCGCGGCAGGCTGACGAGCCCCGACTCATAGGCGGTGATGACGAGTTGGACCCGGTCCCTGGCGCCCAGTTTGGTGAGCAGCCGTGACACGTGCGACTTGGTGGTGGCCACCGTGATGAAGAGGTCCTCGGCGATCTCGGTGTTCGACCGGCCGCGTCCGACCAGGGTCAGTACTTCCCGTTCCCGCTCGGTGATGCCCTCGATCGACCGTGGGGAGCCCTTCGGGACAGCCGCGGGACGCCCGATGAAATCGGCGATCAGACGGCGCGTCACACCCGGCGCGATCAGTGCGTCGCCGGCGGCGACCACGCGGATTGCCGCGAGGATGTCGTCCAGCGCCATGTCCTTGACCAGGAAGCCGCTCGCGCCGGCCCGGAGCGCGCCGTAGACGTGGTCGTCCTCGTCGAAGGTCGTCAGGACGAGGACGCGTGAGGTTGCCGGGCCGGCCGTGATCAGGCGGGTGGCCTCGATCCCGTCCATGCCGGGCATCCGGATGTCCATGACCACGACGTCCGGCCCGGTATCCCTGACCAATTGAACGGCCTCGGCGCCAGTGGCGGCCTCACCGACGACCTCCAGGTCGGGGCAATCGGCCATGATCACCCGTAGACCGGACCGAACCAGTGGCTGGTCGTCGGCGAGCAGCACCCGGACGGTCATCGACCCTCCACCGGAACTCCGACGGGTGCGGGCAACGGCAGCCGGGCCGCCACCCGGAAGCCGCCCTCGGGGCGCGGTCCGGCGCTGAGGTGGCCGCCCAGCAGACCGACTCGCTCCCGCATCCCGACGATGCCGAAACCGTGGGCCGAGCCGTTCCCGGTGGCGCCGCGCCCGTCGTCGACGACCTCCACGGACAGCTCCTCGGCTCCGTGGTCGATGGCCACCCGGCAATGCCCGGTGCCTGCGTGGCGGACCACGTTGGTCAGCGCCTCCTGCACGATGCGGTAGGCGGACAGGTCGATGTCGGCCGGCACCGGACGCTGCTCCCCACTGCGGCGCACGTCGACGCGTACCCCGGCGCCCGCGGTCGCTGCCGCGAGCCGTTCGACGTCCGCCAGTCCGGGCGCGGGTGCGAGCGGTGACCGCTCGGAGGGGGTCGAGCTCCGGTCGGCCTGACGGAGCGACACCAGCGTGCGCCGAAGACCTGACAGGGTCTCTCTGCTGGTTGCCTCGATGGCGCGCAGGGCCTCGCGCGCCTCAGCCGGCTGGGTCTGGATGACCCGGCTGCCCACACCGGCCTGGATGGCGATGATGCCGATGCTGTGCGCGACCATGTCGTGCAACTCTCGGGCGATCCGCAGCCGTTCGGCGGTCACGGCCTCGGCCACCTCCTGTGCACGCAGCGCCACCGCATGCTCGCGGCGCTCGCGGCTCAGCAGACCGGCCATGCAGGACGCGGCCAATGCCAGCAGGGCGATCACCGCGTTGACGGTCAGGCTGTCCCCGTGCGCGAAGGCGCCGATCACCAGGAGTTGCACGACGACGGACACGGCCACGGCAACAACCGAAGCACGCCGTGGACGGGTGGCGACGATGAAACCCAGCACGAGATCCACCGCCAGATACGACAGGAACTGGCCCTGGTACGACGACGCCAGGCTCTCGTCGACGGAGCTCGGAGGGCCCACCACCACAGCAGTGGATCCGAAGAGTGCCATGGCCAGAGCCAGCAGCGGCATCCGTCGCACCACGCCTGCGAGCAGGCTCACAGCCAGTAGTGCCCCGACGCCGTGGACCGTGCCCGACGCCCGCGGCGCGCCCCCCACCAGCAGAACCACCACGAGGAGGTAGGAGACACCCCCCGCCCAGGCCACGGCTTTGTTTCTCGTCATCGGCGGCATTCCCTCCCGGGAACGACACCGCGGTGCGCGACGCGCGCAGGCAACGGAGTGATCGTCATATGGTTCACGCCGCGAGACTAACCGGCCACCGCCGGCGTGGCATCAGCCCGGGGACGTACGCCCACGGGCCAATGCGACCGCACGATTGCCGCCCACGGCCCCATGTCCGGACGGCGGTCCGCTCGGCAGTGTGGGTGCCGTGATCGAAGTCAGTGAACTCACCAAGCGCTACGGCAGCAAGACGGCCGTCGACCATCTGTCCTTCACCGTGCGGCCGGGCCAGGTCACCGGATTCCTCGGCCCCAACGGCGCCGGCAAGTCCACCACCCTGCGGATGATCCTCGGCCTGGACGTGCCGACCGCCGGCGCCGCCACCGTCAGCGGCGTTCCCTTCCACCGCCACTCGCGGGGACTGCGGCACGTCGGCGCCCTCCTCGACGCCGGACAGGTCCACGGCGGACGCAGCGCCGCCGCCCACCTGTCCGCTCTGGCCCGCAGCAACGGCATTCCGCGGCGCCGAGTGGACGAGATGCTTCAGGAGGTGGGCCTGGCCGAGGTGGCGAACCGCCGCATCGGTGGATTCTCCCTCGGCATGAAGCAGCGGCTGGGCATCGCCACCGCCCTGCTCGGCGACCCGCCCGTGCTCATGTTCGACGAACCGATCAACGGCATGGACCCGGAGGGCGTGCTCTGGGTACGTCGGCTCTTCCGGCGCCTGGCCGCCGAGGGGCGCACGGTCTTCCTCTCCAGCCATCTGATGTCGGAGATGGAGAACACCGCCGACCAACTGGTCGTCATCGGCCGGGGCCGCCTCATCGCAGCCGAGCCGCTACGGGACTTCGCGGCCCGCAGCACCCGTAGCAGTGTTGTGGTGGGGACACCGCAGCGCGCCGAACTGGCAGCGGTGCTGACGGCGGCGGGCGCCTCGGTCGAACCGGAGGGCTCGGCGGGCGCCGAGAAGCTCGCCGTGACAGGACTCCCGGCGGACCGGATCGGGGCGCTCGCCTTCGAGAACCGTATCCGGCTGGACGAGTTGACCACGCGTACCGCCTCGCTGGAGGCGGCCTTCATGGAACTGACCGCCGACAGCGTCGAATACCTGGCAGGACGGCCTTGATGACCACACTCGCCTCCGTCTCCCCGGCCACCCATGTCGCCGGGCCGCCCGCTCGCTTCCGCGACCTGCTCGCCTCCGAGTGGATCAAGACGCGGTCGCTGCGGTCCACCCCGTGGACGATCGGCCTGACCCTCCTGTTCGTCGTCGGGTCCGCCGCCGTGGCCACGCTGGCGGACAGGGCCGCGGGCTCCGGCCCCGCTGATTTCCTGCCCTTCGACGCCTACCCGGCGGCCGGCTACTGGACGCTCATGCTCGTCGCCGGCAGCATGGGCGCCCTCACCGTCGTGAGCGAGTACAACACCGGGCTGATCCGCACCACGACCGTGGCCGTCCCGGCCCGCGGCTCGGTGGTGCTGGCCAAGGCAGCCGTGACCGCCACGCTTTGGACGGCGGTCGGCACGGCCGCCTCCACCGGTTCCTTCCTGGTCTCCCAGGCCATCCTGGACAGGCACCATGCCGGCGTTCCGATCACGCACCCCGGGGTGTTCCGGGCGCTGGTGGCATCCGCGTTGCTGGCTCCGGTCTGTGCTCTGGTCGGTCTGGGCCTCGGCGTTCTGCTCCGGCATGCCGCCGGGACCATGGTCACCAGCGTCTTCACCCTGTTGCTGCTGCCCACCATGTTCTCGGACAGCAACCGCTGGTCGGCGGACATCAAACATGCGTTGGTGGCGGCCGCCTGGAATCGCCTGGTCCAAACCTGGGAGCCGGATCCCGGGTCCCTGGGCTACACCGCCACGGTCCCCGGTTCCTGGATCGTGTACGCGCTCTGGCCGCTGATCACGGTCGCACTCGCCGTCCTCGTCGTGAGGCGCCGAGACGTGTGAGTGTGTGTCTCCAGGGGCGAGGTCGCGGTAGCTCGTCGCAGCCTTGATGCCGGTCTCTCGGAGATGAACATCCGTGAGAGTTCCGCGAGAGCCCCAGGAGCGATCACGCCCGTGCGGCCTGCGACGTGATGAGCACAAGCTCGTCGCCCGCGCAGATCTTCCACAACCTGGCCGGCGCCTCGGGAGCACTTCAGACGGCTTCCTGAGGAAGACGGGGCGCCTGCGTCCAATCCACCACCGGAGTCGAGTGCGGCGCACTCGGGGTCGTCAAGATCAACCCCGGTCGCGCCCTGCTTGGCGTGACCCGCGCGCGGACCTGACCGAACATGGTCCGGTCGCTGAGGCGCACGCCGCTCGTCTGATAAATTCACCAGCAGTAGTGAGGCCTCCCTGGCCCGGACAAGTATCCGGCGGGGAGGCTTTTTCATGCCCTGGAGCGCTACGGCGACGGACTGATTGTCTTGGTGGCGCTCGCAGTTGACCCGTCTGACCCGCCTGTGCGAAGGAGTCCCATGCCGGCCGTTGTGCGCCTCGCGAGTGTTTCCGACCGCCCCGTTGTGGAGCGGTTGTGGCTGATGTTCCGGCACGACATGTCGGAGTTCCATGACCCGCTGCCGAACCCGGACGGAACCTTCCGCAGCGATCGGCTCCGTTCGGCCTTTGCTGACGCCGACTGGGCGCCCTACCTCCTGACGAGCGACGAACGTCCTGCCGGTCTGGCGTTCGTGCGTGGTTTGACCGGTCCGACGCGCGTGCTGAACAGCTTCTTCGTCGTACGCGGCGCGCGAAGGAGAGGGTTTGGGCTGCGGGCCGTTCAAGAGGTCCTGGCCGAGCACCCGGGCCGGTGGGAAATCCCCTTCCAGGATGGCAACTTGGCCGCGGTTCGGTTCTGGCGTTGCGTCGCCACGGAAGTCGCCGGCGACGCGTGGACCGAGGAACGCCGGCCGGTGCCCCACCGTCCGGAAGCGCCGGCGGACGTATGGATCTCGTTCAGCGGTCCCGTAAAGAGTTAGCCCCGCTGTGCTGGTTCAGCAGGTGATCCTCGCGCCCCGGGACGGCGGGAGGCCGCGCTCGCCACAGTCGATGCTCCGGAGAGCACGCGCAGAGCTGACCAGTTCGCGGCGGTCCGAGCCGCCGCGGACGGCTGCGACGCCATCGTGGCAGGCGGCGCCCTCGCCGTCGCCGCCCACTAGGTGTCCCAGCACCACGGCATTGGCTACGTCTACGCCGCCTTCGCCCCCGTCACGCTGCCGTCCGCTCCCCACGCGCCACCTGTCTTCCGGATGCTCGGAGAGAAGCCGGCGGACGCGGTGGTGCACCACGGCGGAGCGGGAACCACGACCACAGCGGCGGCTTCCGGGGCACCGCAGGTGGTCGTCCCGCAGACTTTCGACCAGTTCTACTTGGCCGGCCGTGTCGACGAGCTCGGCATCGGTAGCGCCCACCCGTTCGGCGAAGTCATCGCCGACTCACTGCGGGCAGCTCTCGGGCACGCCCTCGACGTGGACGTGGCGAAGCAGGCCCGCACCGTCACCCGGCAAGTGCGGACCGACGGAGCGGTGACTGCGGCCGGATGACTGATCGATATGCGGTATCCGAGGGGCCCCGCGCTGCCACTCTTCAGTGCCTCGACAGGGGAGGAGCCGGCCATGCGCGGGAACGCGCATGGCCGAACTCGCCTGTTCTGCATGGGGGTTGGGGGCGTTTTCCTCAGAGGACTTCGTTGAGCTTGCCGGTGGCGACGTCGAAGACAAAGCCGCGGATGCGGTCCTTGTGGACGACGAAGGGGTCGGCCTTGATCCGGGCGATGGACTGCTGGATGTCGGTCTCCAGATTGCTGAACGCTTCGGCGGCCCACGGTGGCCGGATGCCGGTGTCCTGCTGTACGGCGTCCTTGAAACCGTCGTCGGTGAAGGTCAGCATCCCGCAGTCGGTGTGATGGATGAGAATGATCTCCTCGGTGCCGAGGAGCCGTTGGCTGATGGCGAGGGAGCGGATCTCGTCCTGGGTCACCACGCCACCGGCGTTGCGGATGACGTGCGCCTCACCTTCGTTGAGGCCGAGGACCGCGTACACGTTCAGCCGGGCGTCCATGCAGGCCACGACGGCGAGCTGCTTGGCGGGCGGGAGCGGGAGGGGGCCGGTGAAGGTCTCCGCGTAGCGGGCGTTGTTGGCCAGCAATTCATCGGTCACGGACATGGCGAGCCTCTGTTCTTGTGTGTGTTCGCGCTTGCGTGGGGAGGGGAGGAAAACCGCACACGCAGGCCGCGTGCGTGCCTGTATGTACGGGCCCGCAAGCGGCCTAGCGACAGAACACGTTGAACAAGTAGACGCGGCGCGAGGGCCAGAAGCCCGTCAGCGCAGCTGCGGAGGCCGAAGAGGTCGACACCGCTCCAGTGAACACGTGTCCCGTGCAGGCTGGCAAGGAGACGTGTGTTCGGATGGCGCCGGGGTCAGGTGTACAGGTAAGGCTGTACAGTTTGAGTTGCGTGTTCTAGTGTGGAGCGCATGAGTGAGAGCCCGCGCCTGTCGCCCTCCGCGGTTCAGGCTTCGCGAGAGGTCCGTACGGTCATCAGCCGCCTGCGGCGCCGCATTCTGAACGCGGCCGAAGCCGAGGACATCACTCTTGGGCAGGCGTCCGTTCTGGCTCGCCTGTCCGGCAGGCAAGGCGTCACGGCCAGTGAGCTCGCCGCCGCAGAGGGGGTGCGTCACCAGTCGATGACGGCGACGGTCGCGTCGCTGGCCGCCTTGGACCTGGTGGCACGGCGGCCCGACCCCGACGACGGGCGCCGTCTGCTGATCGCGCTGACCCCGGAGGGGCACCGGCGGGTGGAGGAGGGGCAGCAGGCCCGGCAGGAGTGGCTTGCGGGAGAGCTGCAGGAGAAGTGCACGGAAGGGGAACGCCGGGCGGTGATCGCCGCCATGGCAGTACTGGAGCGCCTCACCCATGACTGAGCAGAAGACAGAGGGGCGAGGCACGGCGACGGCGGGCTTCGACCGGCGGCTGTTGCCGCCGATGCTGCTGGGCTCGGTCCTGAACCCGATCAACTCGACGATCATCGCCGTCACGCTCGTACCCATCGGTGACGCGTTGGGCGCGCCTCCCTCTCAGACCGCGTGGCTGGTCTCGGCCCTCTATCTGGCCACCGCTCTCGGGCAGCCCGTCGTGGGTCGACTCATCGACATCTTCGGGCCGCGCAGGCTCTTCCTCGTCAGCACGAGCCTCGTCGGGGTCGCCGGTGTCGTCGGCACCCTGGCACCGAACCTGGGGGTGCTGATCGCCTCGCGGGTCCTCCTCGGGTTCGGTACCTGCGCCGGGTATCCCGCCGCGATGGCGCTGGTGCGCAGCGAGGCCAAGCGCACGGGGCAGGACAGCCCCGGCGGGGTGCTGACCGCCCTGGCCGTTGCCAACCAGACCATTGCCGTGATCGGCCCACTGCTGGGCGGCTTGTTGATCGGGCTGGGTGGCTGGCGCGCCACCTTCGCGCTGAACGTGCCGCTGGCCGTCGTGGCCGTCCTGTTGGGGCTGCTCCGGCTGCCCAAGGAGGCCGGCACGGGGGAGCCCCCGGAACGCGGGCGCATCACCGGCCGGCTCGACGTGCTCGGCATGGCACTGTTCGCCGCCATGCTCGTCTCGCTGCTGCTGTTCCTGATGAACCTGCACCTGCGCGACTGGTACCTGCTGGTGATCGCCGCCGCCGCGAGCGCCGCGTTCGTGGCGCGGGAGCTACGGGCTCCCACCCCGTTCATCGACATGCGGGTGCTGGGCGGCAACACGCCACTGCTGGTCACCTACGGGCGCGCGCTGGTCGCGTACGTCGTGGCCTACTCGTTCCTCTACGGGTTCACCCAGTGGACGGAGGAAGGCGTCGGGCTCTCGCCGTTCCACGCCGGGCTGGTGCAGATACCCATGTTCCTGGTGGCCATCGGTGTCTCCATGGTCTCCGGGCGGCGCAAGGGTGTCCGTGGCAAGCTGCTCGTCGGCGCGCTCGGGCAGATCGTTGCCTGTCTGGTGATGCTGACGCTCACCGGGGACAGCCCCGTGTGGACGCTGATTCTCGTCGCCCTGATCTTCGGCGTCCCGCAGGGACTGAACAACCTGGCCCTCCAGAACTCCGTCTACTTCCAGGCCGATCCCGAACGCACCGCCTCCTCGGCCGGCCTGCTGCGCACCTTCGCGTACGTCGGCTCGATGGTCGCCTCCTCCACCGCGGCCGCCTCCTTCGGGCAGCGCGCGGACACCGGCGGCATGCACCACCTCGCCTGGATCATGCTCGGCGCAGGCGTGCTCTACCTCCTTCTGACCGTCTTCGACCGCACTCTCGGCCGCGCGACGGACGAGGACACCCCGACCGATACGCCGCAAGCGCCGTAAGCCACCCGGGAGTTCCACACCGCGAGGGCGTCATCACCTCAGCCCTACGGCTGCCGCAGAGTCGCCTGACGGCAACCTCTCGCGGGTCCACTGGGGAGGCCGCGCGACCGTTCGGGACTCAGGTGCGCGTGCAGGCAATCATCACCGCCGGCAACCCTGGACGGCTCACCCTCCGGCTGCGTGGCCATCGGCTTCGTCTCGCGGGCCTTCCGAATCGATGCAGCGATAGGGGCCGTCACTGGTGCAGTCTCTGGTTTGTCGGCGGAGCGATCACAGCCGGACTGGTCGGATCTGCAGTGGGCCCCGCAGGGACGACCGTGGGGGTGCTGGGCGGGTGCGCCATGGGCGCAGTCGGCGCCGGGTACAGCGGGTGGGCCGGCGACCTCGTCACTTCCGCGTTGAATCAGACACTCAAGTAGACCCAACGAGAAGTGAAGGTGCAGAGATGAGGGCTCTGAGCATCGTTGTGGTAGGCGTCATCATCGGACTCATCATCGGACTCATCATCGGCCCTCTGACCGTCCTGATCGTGCACCGATCGCGGCGCCGTCGATGGCTCTTCCGCCCAAGATGCACCCGCTGGGTATTCTTCCGTTCAAGGTCGGTTCCAGCGGGCAGGCCTTCGAGTCTCTCGGCGAGTGGGACCAGGGCCTGTCTCAAAGTCCGGCTCATTTGATCTTGTGGCAAGATCGCGGGATGCTACGACTAACCGACTTCATCATCGATTGCCCGGACACGATGAAGCTGGCAGCCTTCTACTCCGAGGTGATTGGGCTCCCGGTCAAGGAGGGCAGTAACGAGACCTGGGCCGGTATCCAGTTCGGCGAGATCGAACTGGCCTTCAACCAGGTGGAGGACTACCGCGCCCCGCAGTGGCCCGACATCGAGCACCCCAAGCAGTTCCACCTCGACTTCGAAGTCGACGACATCGAGGCCGAACAGCGCCGCGTCCTGGCCCTCGGCGCGGCCCTGCAGCGGGACTGCACCGGCCCCGACGGCTACGGCTTCCGTGTCTACGCCGACCCCATCGGCCACCCCTTCTGCCTCTGCCGCAACAAGGGTGTCATCTGGACCGAGCAGGGTCTCATCTGGCCCAAGCGTGACTAGGGCGCATTTTCCTGGCAGCGCGACGGAGTCTGGACGTGCATCCTGACTGCGTTGCGGGCAGGGCCGATGCGGCGGGGCTGGTCGACTGGCCGGTGAGTGTGGATTCCACCATCATTCTCAGTGAGGCTGCGCGTTCAGAGTTCGGTGGCACACGTCCGGGTCCCAGATAAAAAGCTGTGTCTGAGCCTCGCACGGCAAGTTGAGTGGTACTTCGGTGCCGGCCATGGGCCTATCGAGCTCGCTCTCGATGGATGCGCCCGGCACCCGCCGTAGAGGTCAGAGGTCGCGCGTCCGTACGTGCAGATGACCGGCGACGGGGTAAGCGGGCGGTGCCGCGGGCAGGCGTCTGGTCAGTTCGTAACGGCTCTTCTGCGCGACGCGGCATGACGCTGTGTTGTCCACTTGGTGCAGGAGTTCGAGACGCGCCAGTCCGTCACCGGGGAAGGCGCCCGTGAGCGCCTGCAGTGCTCGGGGCGCCACACCCCGGCCACGCGCATGCGCTGCGGTCCAGTAGCCGACCTCGGCGGACAGAGTGCCCGGGGTGACGTTCTTGAGGACCACGTGACCCGCCAACTGTCCCTCATTGCCAGGAGCTTGGGTCTCAGTCTCCACGATGGCGAATCCGAAGCGGTCTCCCGTCTCCCATCCCCGTTGCTGATCCTCAACCCACCGTGCCGCGCTCGCCTCGTCGCCCCTGGCCGGTCCGGGTGATCGTGGACTCCCCGGGCTCACGCGGCGCGAAGATCGAGGAGCTGCTGCGTGTGTCCGGGGATGTGGTCCCCGGCGAGGCCGTCGATGATGCCTGCCAGCGGAACCGGCTGGTCCAGTACGACCTTGTCGTTGGACAGCAGGAACGCCGGCACCAGAACCGAGGCGGCGGCTTCGTTGAGCTGATCGGCGATGTCACACAGGACGGTGGCCTGGCGCCGGAGGTGAGCGGTCAGGTCCGCCCGGCCTGCGTGGTCCGCGATGATCCGGTCGAGGTTCCAGGTGTCGAGGGCGATTCGGTTGTCGAAGGTGGGACGCGAGCCCGCGACGACGCCCAGAGCAACTGACGCAACTGCCGCGTCCACGCTCAGGAGATGAGCCAATACCTGGTCGGCGTTCCATCCCCCGTCACGGGCGTCGCCGAGGTCGGGGAGCGCGGCGACATCGAACAACCCGTCATAGGCGCTGCGAAGTGCTGTCGTATCCATGGCGGCTTCCTTTCAGTCGGGTCGTGTCGAGCGTGAATCCCGCTCCGCTGCCTCAGCGACGCGTTTGATGTTCGCAAGCCGCTGGTCCCAGTCGGCCGCGAGCGCGGACATCCATCGTGCTGTCGCGTTGAGCGCCGCGGGCCGTACCGCGTACCGCACTTCGCGTCCCACCCGGCTGCCGGAGACCAGCCCGGCGGCATCCAGGACGGCGAGGTGCTTGACCACCGCCTGCCGCGACACGGGAAGCCGTTCGGCGAGCGTCGTCGCGCTGGCCTCACCCCGCGCGGCGAGGAGATCGAGCAGCTGACGTCGCGTCGGGTCGGCCAGCGCGCCGAGGACGCTGTCGACGACATCGGTGGCGCCGGGGTGTTCTTCCGTCACGTGGAGGGCCGTTCGGCGCGCGACTTGAGCGCGTCGAGTTCCAGGGGCCAGCCTTGGCTGTGGTCCTTGTGGTTCTGACTGCGCAGTTCCTCGGACCCGGCCAGCGCCGTGAACCCGCTCTCGACGACGCGCAGTCGGGTCTGCTCGCCTTCCGAGGTCAAGGTGAACTCCACGAGGGTGCTGTTGTCGTCGCGGAGCTCTTCTCCGGGGAACGCGCTGGTCCACCGGTACGCCAGGTACGTCGGCGGCTCGACCTTCTCCACGCGGACCGGGAAGTCGCCGTGCTCTGCGTTCTTCGCCACCATCGACTCGCCCTCTTTCGCCACGGTGCCCGGCAGGCTCGTCTTGTCGGCCACCCAGAATCCGGGTTGGGCCACCAGTGACCAGACGCGCTCCAGTGGTGCCGCGATCAGGGTTTCGCGCTCGATCCGGTCCTTGCTCATGAGGTGCTCCGTTCATCGCCGCCATTTACTTGCAACCCCAGAGTTGCACGTCGATAGCGGAGGTGCAACCCAAAGGTTGCACTTGTGTGTCGTGACATCGCGAGGAAGGGCCTGGCGCAGTTCTCCCACACCTGACCGGGCGCATCCCGCGGTGCGGCGAGCGCAAGCAGTCAGGTGATCGGCTGCGAGGGGCCCCGGCGTCAGCGGCGCAGGGCGGTCTCCCGCTCCATGTGCGACAGCTTCTCGGGATTGCGCACGGCGTAGAGCCCGGTGATGAGGCCGTCGTCGATGCGCACCGCCAGGACGGTGTCGAGTACACCGTCGAGCCGGAGAATCAGCGCCGGGTAGCCATTGACCTGAGCCGGCCGCAGCGACGCGGCGTCGGCGACCCTGCCGAGCCCGGCGGTCAGCAGACGGGCCACCTTGTCGGCCCCCACGATGGGCCGCAGTACGGCCTTCTTGACTCCACCACCGTCACCCACGAGGACGACATCCGGCGCCAGGATGTGCAGCAGGCCCTGCAGATCGCCCGTCTCGGTCGCCCGCCGGAACGCATCGAGCGCGCCCCGGGTCTCGGCCGGGGAGACGACCCCGCGCGGCCGGCGCGCCGCGACGTGTGCACGTGCCCGGTGCGCGATCTGACGGACCGCGGCCGGGCTCTTGTCGACGGCTTCGGCGATCTCGTCGTACCCGAGGTCGAACACCTCGCGCAGCACGAACACCGCCCGCTCGGTCGGCGCGAGTGTCTCCATCACCAGCAGCATCGCCATCGAGACGCTGTCGGCCAGCTCGACGTCCTCGGCCACGTCCGGCGAGGTGAGCAGCGGCTCGGGCAGCCAGGAGCCGACGTAGGACTCCCTGCGCCGGCCGAGCGTACGCAGTCGGGTCAGCGCCTGGCGTGTGGTGATCCGGACCAGGTACGCACGCTGATCCCGCACCGTGCCGAGATCCACACCCGCCCACCGCAGCCAGGTCTCCTGCAGGACGTCCTCCGCGTCGGCGGCAGAGCCGAGCATCTCGTAGGCGACGGTGAACAGCAGGTTGCGGTGGGCGACGAACGTCTCGGTGGCGGGGTCCGCGCGTCCGCCGTCGGAGAGTCGCCCGGCCGTGTCCTCCGCGCGCTCGCTGTGCTCGCTGTCCACCCGCTGCTCCTGTCTGATCGCGCTCCACGGTGCCACGCGCACAAGACGCCGGTCACCGCGGCTTTGTGACACCCGTGATCGATGGTGTACGTCACACGACCGAGCCGTCACAAGGAGCTCGTCGCCGGCATCTCGTGTTCGTTCAGGCAACAACACGAGTGAGGACGAAGTCATGGACGCCCGATTCGATCTGTTCGACAACGAGTTCGCCGCCAAGTTCACCAAGCGGTTCGCCGGCGCCGGCCTGTTGATCAGTCAGTCCGCTCTGCCCAAGTCGACGCAGGAGTTGGTGTCGCTGCGCGCCAGCCAGATCAACGGCTGCGGTTGGTGCATCGACGTGCACACCAAGGAGGCCACGGCCGCCGGTGAAACCGCGACCCGGCTCCACCTGGTCGCCGCCTGGCGCGAGTCCACCGTGTTCACCGAGGCCGAGCAGGCCGCGCTGGCGCTCGCCGAAGAGGGCACACGGCTCGCCGACGCCCACCAAGGTGTGTCCGACGAGACCTGGGCCCAGGTGCGCAAGCACTACGACGACGACCAGGTCGCCGCACTGGTCTGCTTGGTCGCCCTGATCAACGCGGCCAACCGGCTCGCCGTGATCGTGCACCAGCGGGGAGGGTCGTACGAGGCCGGCATGTTCGCCGCCGCTGTGCACTGAACGGCGACCGGGTCCGGCCCGGTCCGGGTCCCTCGATCCGGGCCGGGCCCGCGTACGTCCGGGTCGGCCGGCGCCGCAGACGCCCTTCGACGCGGTCCGGTCGTTCGGCACGGATTCCGGTCCTGCGCTGACTCCGCCGGGCTAGCATGCGCGTCATGCCGGACGCCCTGCCCCGCCCCGAGCCGTTCAGCCCGCAGACCACCCCCGCGGTGATCGAGGATCTCAGGACGCGGCTGCGCGCGACGCGTTGGCCGGACTCGCCTGAGGACGCCGGGTGGTCGCTCGGGACGGACGTCTCCTACCTCCGGGAGCTCGTCGCGTACTGGGCGGACGGGTTCGACTGGTCGGCGCAGGAGGCGGCGCTCGCCCGGTTCCCTCACTTCCGCGTCCCGCTCGGCGGCCTCGGGATCCACTTCGTGCACGTTCGGGCCGCCGCGCCGACCGGGCCCGTCCTGCCGCTGGTCCTCAGTCACGGCTGGCCGGACTCGTTCTGGCGCTACGCGAAGGTCATCCCGCTCCTCACCGACCCCGGAGCGCATGGCGCAGACCCCGCCGACGCGTTCGACGTGGTGGTGCCCGACATGCCGGGCTACGGGTACTCCGACCGCCCCACCGGTCCGCCGCTCGACTCCATCGCCGTCGCCGGTCTGTGGGCGGAGCTCATGGGCGTTCTCGGCTACGCGCGGTTCGGCGCGGCGGGCGGGGACGTCGGAAGCCACGTGAGCCGATACCTCGCGCTCGACCACCCCGACCGGGTCGTGGCCGTCCACCGCACCGACGGCGGCTTGCCCGCCTTCACCGGCGACCCGGCGGACCTCACACCCGAGGAGCGCGCGTGGTTCGCGGTCGCCGCTGCCTGGGGCGCGACCGAGGGCGCGTACGGAGCCATGCATCGTACGAAGCCCCAGACAGCCGCCGTCGGTCTCACCGACTCGCCGGCCGGGCTCGCCGCGTGGATCGTCGAGAAGCTCCAGGCGTGGAGCGACTGCGACGGGGACGTCGAGCGGTGCTTCACCAAGGACGAGATCCTCACGAACGTCACGCTCTACTGGCTCACGGGGACGATCGGCTCGTCCATGCGCATGTATCACGCGAACGCCGCGATCCCGCCCGCGCAACTCGCCCGCCGGGTCGAGGTGCCCTCCGGCTTCTCGCTCTTCCGCGGTGACGTCGTCCGCCCGCCGCGCGCGTGGCTCGAGCGCACGGCGAACGTCGTACGCGTGACCGAGCCCCCACGCGGCGGCCACTTCGCGCCCTTCGAGGAGCCCGAGCTCTATGCGGAGGAACTGCGAGCGTTCTTCCGTCCCTACCGGGCGAGTTGAACGCGGGCGCCGGTCACATCGGGCCCACGTCACGGGTGACATGCCAGCAGGCGTTCCGCGAGGTGACCTGGGCGCGAGAGGCGGCGTGAATATCGGCGCATAGGACTCGCGGCCATGGTCAGAAGCGGGGACGTCAACTTGACGTGGCTTACCGGGTCACTGGGACGAGTGACAGTGATCGTCCGGCACCCCCTTTGATCATCGGTGATGTGCTGATTCCGGCTCCGTGAAGCGGATCTTGAGCGGGCTATGTTCCGGAGGCCGATATGCATTCGCGGCCTTCGCGACAGGAGCTCAGGCAGTGACAGTGAGTGATCAGCAGGCCGTATGGCCCGACCTGGAGACGGAACTGACGGTCGGTCGGCCTCAGGTTCTGCGGGGGATGACCGCCGTCGTCACGGGTGGCACCGCGGGGTTGGGGCGGCACTTGGCGGAAGGTTTTCTCGCCGCCGGGGCACGGGTTGTGTGCGGTGCGCGCGGCGCGGGCGAGGTCGCG
This sequence comes from Streptomyces sp. NPDC058371, assembly GCF_042723265.1. Taxonomy (NCBI): domain Bacteria; kingdom Bacillati; phylum Actinomycetota; class Actinomycetes; order Kitasatosporales; family Streptomycetaceae; genus Streptomyces; species Streptomyces sp. NPDC058371. The sequence continues at coordinate 114,515 of NZ_JBHXJC010000017.1, forward strand.
GATCTGGTGGCCGGCCATGAGGACCGTGCCGCGTACGTCCCCGCCGACGTACGCGATCCCGATTCGTTGCGGAGGCTGATGGCCGAGACCTCCGAGCGGTTCGGGCGGATCGACATTGTGGTGGCCAACGCCGGGATCACCCGCAACGGCGGTGTCTCCAGGCTCAGTGCCGATGACTGGCGTGAGGTGATGAGCACCAATGTCGACGGTGTCTTCCACACGGTGCAGGCGGCGCTGCCGCACCTGGAGGCCGGTGGCAGCATTCTGACGGTCTCCTCGGCGATGGCGTCGCGGGCGGTGCCCGGGGCGAGCGCGTATGCCACGTCCAAGGCCGCCATCGAGGCGTTCACCCGTTGCTGCGCGGTCGAGTTGGCGGCCCGCGGGATCCGGGTCAACTGCCTGTCGCCCGGGATCCTGAGCGTGGGCATGGGCGAGATCGTGTCCGCCGACGAGCGACTGCGCCAGTTGTACTGGCCGCGGATGCTCGCCGGGCGCGCGGGCACCCCGAGGGAGGCGGTGGACGCCGCCGTGTTCCTGGTCAGCCCGGCCGCCTCCTATGTCAACGGGCATGTGCTCGAGGTCAACGGAGGGCTGCTGTGACAGTGCGGCTGGAGATCGACCAGGCTGTGGCGTGGCTGCGCCTGGACCGGCCGCCGCTCAATCTCTTCGACACCGGCCTCCAACTCGCCGCCGAGCAGGCGCTCCAGGAGGTGCGCGCCCGTACCGGGATCCGTGCCGTGGTGTTCACCGGTCTGCACGGTCACTTCTCCGCAGGCGGGGACGTCAGGGAGATGGCCACACTGTCCGGTGAGGCGGTGGCCGAGTACGCGGCCCGGATCAGCCGTCTGACCCGCGAGGTTGCCGCGTTGCCGCTGCCGGTGGTCGCCGCGGTGCAGGGCTACGCGCTGGGCGGCGGGTGTGAGCTGGCGCTGGCCGCCGACTTCCGGATCTGTACGCCGACCGCCCGGTTCGGGCTGCCGGAGACTCCGCTCGGGCTGATCCCCGGTGCGGGAGGCACCCAGCGGCTGCCGCGGCTGATCGGGAGCTCCCGCGCCAAGGACATCGTCTTCTCGGGACGGCAGGTCGATGCGGAGGAAGCCGCTCGCATCGGACTGGTCGACGAGGTCGTTCCCGCGGGCGATCTGCACACGGCGGTCATGCAGTGGCTGGCGCGCTGCACCGCGCATCCCGCCGCGGCAGTGGCTGCGGCGAAACGAGCGATCGACGCGTCCATGGAGGGCCCGCTCGAAGAGGGTCTCGACCTCGAGCACGACCTCTTCGCCCCGCTCCTTGCCGCCGGTGAGCGTACTCGGCACTTCCACAGCTTCCAGAAGGCACTCGCTCAGGCTCCCTCCTGACCGCGCAGCACCCCATCAAGCGGTGCCACCGCTTCCGGCAACACGCCACCGCACGCAGCGTCGTCCCCTACGGCGGCACCCTGCCGCACGCAGCGTCGTCCCTTCCGGCAGCAGCCCTGCCGCGCACGGAAAGTACCGCTCTGATGCTCACAGCTCCCAGCCCGTTCCCCTACGCCGTCACCGGTGCCCACACCACCCTGGGGCCGGTGATCACCATGGACGCGTGGGCCAAACTCGCGCAGATCCCTGATCGCCGCGAACCCAGCAGCACTCTCGACGGCTCCTTCATCACGCGCCTCCTCGGCATCGAGGGCAAGAGCTGGGGCCCGGACCAGTTCGCTACACCCGACACCGTCGCCGAGACGGCCCGGGCAGCCCTCTCCGGCGCGTGCCTCGACGCCCGCGACGTCACCGCCGTCGTCGTGGTCACCTGCAACCCGTACCAGACCCTTCTCGACCAGGACGCCTTCACCCTGATGCGCATGCTGGGCATCGGTGATCATGTGCCGCCCCTGCAACTCGGTGCGGGCTGCGCGGGCCTGGCGCGGGCCGCCGCTCTCGTGGCCCAGTTGGCGACCGAGCGGGCCCTGGTCATCGCCTACAGCGTTCCCAGCCGGATCAGCTTCGACGAGGACGGCGTGATGCTGCCCGCCTACCGGGGCAACGCCGTCCACCCCTACGGGAAGAACCTGTGGGCGTCACCGGCGCTGTTCTCCGACGCGGCGGCAGCCATGGTCCTCGAGCGCGACGAGAACATCGACGGCCTGGTGCTGTACTCCCGCGACAGCCAGTCCTTCGGTGACGAGCCCGGGGTCGACGACCCACTGATCCACTTCCTGGGCGGCGGCACCGAGCACCCGGCCGGCGCACCGGGCTCCGCGGAACTGGCGTGCTTCGGCATGAACGCGCCCGAGATCGCCCGCTACTACAGCGGCGGCATGATGCTCAACCACCAGGCACTGGAAGCCGCCCGCCCCGGCTACCTCAACGACGTCCACCGGGTCTACACGCACCAGGCCAACCCGCGCCTGGTCGAGGAGTTCGTCGAGCAGACCGGCCTGACAGTCGAACAAGCCCCCAGCAACGTACGGCAGTTGGGCAACACCGTCTCACCGTCCACGTTGGCGCTCCTGCACGCCGACCAGACGAACGGCAGCCTCGCCTACGGCGACCGGGCCTGTTTCTCCGTCGTCGGCTCAGGCCCCGAACGCGGCGCGTTCATCACCCCCATCCGCATCCCTGCGCTGCGACAAGTCGAGTCGCTGCCGGCCTAGCCCGAGTCGGCCGGGCCTCCGCCCACGCGCGGAGGCCGGCCGCACGCACAGTCAAGCCGCCATGCGCCCCTGGCCCCGGCCTGTGCGCCCTGTTGCGTCGGATCGCCGACGCCCACGTCGCCCTCGACGACCCGGGCGTCTTCTACCGCTGCGGCGTGATGCCCAAGGTCCTGATCAGCTGGGCCAGTTCTTCGACGAAGAGTTTGTCCGGGTTGAGTGTCTGGGTCTGCAGGTGGCCGTAGATCTCGAGTGAGACCAGGCCGTGCAGATGACTCCAGATGCGCAGGGCGAGGGCGACGGCGGCCGGGGGCAGGTCGGGGAACGCCGGGCGGACCTTGTCGAGAAGGCCGGCGTCGAAGTCGGACCAGGTGAAATCACTGTCGGCGTAGCGGTGTTCGGCGTGTGGCCAGGCGGCGGCAGCCAGCGCGGTGATGCCGGTGCACACGCGGTGGGCGGCGTCCGGCGCTGCTCCGCCGTCGGGCGGTCGGTAGCCGGGTACGGGATCGCCGTAGACGAGCCGGAAGCCCTCGGGATTGGCCAGGGCCCAGCCGCGGAACGCGCGAGCCCACGCCTCGATCCGGGCGGCCGGGTCGTGAGCGGGCGCGGCTTCCCAGGCGGAGTCCACGGTGTCGGCCAGCGCGGTGTACACGTCGTTGATCAGCGTGGTGACGAGGTCGTCGCGCGTGGCGAAGTATCCGTAGATGGCGTTGGCGGTCATGCCCATCTCGCGGGCGATGGCCCGCAGTGTGATCGCGTCGGGGCCGCCCGAAGCCATCAACTCGAGTGCGACCTTCTTGATTTCGGCGGTCGTCTCGGCCCGTAGCCGCTCGCGGCGTCCTCTGATCGTTCCCACGACACCGACTCTACAGCGTCACCATGCTGCATGCCGTATGTTTACTTCACGGCGTATAGTTTCTGGGTGCCGTGAAGAGATCGCGTACGTCGCAACTCAAGGGGAGAGCCATGCGCATCGGAGTCGTCGGAGCAACGGGCGGTATCGGCAGCCGAGTTGTCACCGAAGCCCTCGACCGGGGGCACCACGTCACGGCCTTCAGCCGCGACGCCTCGAAGATCGAGGAGAGCCGGGAGAACGTGACCTGGAAAAGCGTCGACGTCCTCGACCCGGACAGCGTCGCCGCCGCGCTCCCCGGCCTAGACGTGCTGATCAGTGGGTTCCAGCCCGGCAACGCCGCCAAGGACATCGCCGACACGGTGGCCCGCTCGATCGCCGACCCCACGGTGTATGCCACCGCGGCGCGAACTCTGCTCAAGGCGTTGGAGAGCCACTCCCGGACCCGGCTGATCGTCATAGGCGGCGCCGGCAGCCTGGAGGTCGAGCCGGGACTCGTACGGGCGGACAGCGACGACCTCCTGCACGAGACCCTCGACGCGATCGGCCTGCCGAGGGAGTACGCCGCCGCGGTGCGCGGTCACCGTGACGCCCTGGACGTCCTGCGCACGTCCAACCGGCTGTGGACCTACCTCAGTCCCGCGGAGGACATCGCCCCGGGCGAGCGCACGGCCCGGTTCCGGATCGGCACCGATCAGCCCGTCCTCGACGGGGACGGCCGCAGTCGCATCTCCATGGAGGACGCGGCCGTCGCGCTCGTCGACGAGGCGGAGCTGCCCCGCTTCGTGCAACGCCGTTTCACCATCGGCTACTGAGCCCGTGCGCAGCCCCTGGTCCGGCCAATGATCCGAACGGTTCGGTCTAGAAGGGGTAGTCGGCCTGCGTTCCGCGGACCGTGATCCAGCGGGTCTCTGTGAACGCCTCGATGTTGGCGGCGCCGCCGAACCGTGCTCCGGTGCCGGAGCCGGCGACGCCGCCGAACGGGGCGACCGCTTCGTCGTTGACGGTCTGGTCGTTGATGTGGACGAGTCCGGTGGGGATGCGTTCCGCGAGTTCGAGGCCGCGCATGACGTCGGAGGTGAGGATGCCGAGCGAGAGTCCGTACGGTGTCGCGGTGGCGAGGGCAACCGCCTCGTCCAGGTCGGAGTAGACGCGGACGGGGGCGACCGGCCCGAAGACCTCTTCCGTGTACGCGGGGGAGCGGTCGTCGACATGAGTGAGCACGGTGGGCCGGTAGAAGAGGTCCTGACAGGTGCCTCCGGCGGCGAGCCGGGCGCCGCGTTCGACGCTCGTCCGCACCAGCGCGTGGATCTTGTCGCGCTGGCCCGCGTCGATGACGGGACCGAGCGCCACCTGTTCCTTCGCGGGGTTGCCCACCGGGAGTTGGTCCGCCTTTTCTACGAGGCGCTCGATGTATTCGTCGGCGACGGAGGCGTGCACCAGGTGCCGCCCGGTCGTCATGCAGACCTGGCCCTGGTGGAAGAAGGAGCCCCAGGCGGCGGTGGAGGCGGCACGCTCCAGGTCGGCGTCGGGCAGCACGATCAGTGCGGAGTTGCCGCCGAGTTCGAGGTGGGCGCGCTTGAGGTGCTCGGCGGCGGCCGCGCCGACCTTGCGTCCGGCGGCGGTCGAGCCGGTGAACGAGATCACGCGGACCTGGGGTGCGACGACGAGGGCGGATCCGGTGTCCGCGCCGCCGGGCAGCAGCTGCAGCACGTCCGCGGGCAGCCCCGCCTCCTCGAACACCCGCATGATCGCCACTCCGCCGGACACGGCGGTGCGCAGGTCGGGCTTGAGCAGGACGGTGTTGCCCAGGGCCAGGGCCGGGGCGACCGAGCGGATGGCGAGGATCAGCGGGACATTGAAGGGCGCAATCACGCCGACCACACCGGCCGGTATCCGGCGGGCCATGCTGAGCCGGGGTTCCGCGGAGGGCAGCAACTCGCCGAGGGGGCGCGATGCCAGGGCAGCGGCCTCGTAGCACTCCTGGGCCGCGGTGATGGTCTCGAAGGCGGCCTTGCCGGGGATGCTGCCCGCCTCGCGGATCAGCCACTGCTGTATCTCTTCGGCGTACGTGGTGAACAGGTCGCCGGCCCGGCGCAGTACGGCCGCGCGCTCGGTGTACGGGGTGCGGGCCCAGGCGGTCCCTGCGGCGGCGGCGCGCTCGGCAGCGGTGGCAACGTCCTCGGCGGAGGCGGCGCCGACATGGTCCAGTACGTCGCCGGTGGCGGGTTCGACCACGGGCGAGGTGCCGCCCGTGGTGGCGGTCCAGCCGCCGATACCGGCCTTTCCGGACCACAGGGCGGGGTCGAGGAGGGGCATGACGGTCTCCAGGCGAGGGTGTGAGGGACGAGGGACGCAGGGCAGGAGAGGAGAGAGTCGGGAAGCAGAGGGATCAGGGCCGGAACTCGTCGCCGACGCCCACGGTCACCTCAAGAACCAGCGGTTGGGCGCGGTCGGCAAGGGTGGGGCAGATCTCGTCGAGGGCGGCGCACAGGTCGGTGAAATCGTCGATCCGGCGGACCGGGCAGCCCAGTGCCTCGGCCAGTCCGGCCACGTCGATCTCCTCGAACGCGGGCCACGGGGGCTTGCCGCCGTGCTGTTCCGCGAGCTTGTCCATGATCGCGTAGCGGCCATTGGCGAGGACGACGAAGACCGCGCCCACGTCGTAGTGCACGGCCGTCCAGAGGGCCTGGATCTGGTAGAGCGAGGAGCCGTCGCCGACCACGGCGACCACCGGGCGGCGTGGCTGGGCCATGCGGACCCCGACGGCGGCCGGCAACGCAAAACCGAGCCCGCCCATGGCCGCGCTGAGGAATCCCAGTGGAGTGCGGGCGGGGAGCAGGGCGTGCAGGTCGGGGCGGGAGGACGGAGTCTCCTCCACGATCACCGTGTCGACGGGCAGGCGCTCGGCCAGTGCCGCCAGAACATGGCGGGGTGTCAACCGCTCCCCGGGGGCGGGGGGAGCGGGGGCTGCCGAACGCGCAGCCGGAGGACGGGTCGACGGCCGCGGCGGGGTGAGCCGGGCGAGCCGGTCGCAGAAGTCCGGCAGGTCGGTGACGACCGCGAGAGCGGCGGGGGCTCGGTGCGCCTCGGCCGGGTCGTCGGTGATCACCACTACCTGAGCATCTGTCAATGTTCCCTGGGCGTAAGGGTATTGGCGCAGAAACGGAGCCCCGACGCACAGCACCATGTCGTGTCCGGCCAGTGCCTGGCGCACCCGCTGCCGGTCGGCGGGCAGGTGCCCGGCGAACAGCCGGTGATCCTGCGGGAATCCGGCACGCGCCCCGAAGGGCTCCTGCCATACGGGGCAGTCCAGCCGCTCGGCCAGCGCGGTCAGAGCCCGCCAGCTCTCCGTGCTGTCGGCGCCGGAGCCCGTGACGAGGACGGGGTGTGCCGCCTCGGACAACAGCTCGGCGACCTCCGCCACCGACGTCGGATCCGCTGACACGGTCGCCCGTACGACCACTGCCGCCGGCACCGGCAGATCGTCGGCAGGCTGCGCCCAGTCGTCCATCGGGACCAGCACGAGCGCGGGGCCACGGCCCGCGCGAGCGGCGTGTACGGCTCGTCCGATCGCGCCGGGCACGTCCTGCGGCCGTACCGGAAATTCGACCCGGACCGGGTAGTCGCCGGCCAGTCCTTCGAGCCGGCCCGCCAGGAACGGTTCCTGGGCCAGGTGGCGGCGGTCCTGCTGGCCGACCAGCACCACCAGGGGCGCCCGGTTGACCCGGGCCGTGGCCAGCGCGCCCACCGCGTTGCCGAGCCCGGCGGTCGTGTGCACCAGGACGAGGGCGGGTTCCTCGCGGGCCAGTGCCCAGCCGGTCGCGGCACCGACGACCGAGCCCTCGTGCAGGGCCAGGACGAACCTCAGGTCCTCGGGGAGGTCGGTGAGGAGGGACACCTCGGTCGAGCCGGGGTTGGCGAAGACGGTGGTCAGCCCATGCAGGCGCAGGACGTCGAAGGCGGCGTCACGAACCGTGCGGGCGTTCGAGGCGACTGTCACGACAGGGTGCTCCGGGGGTTGGCGAGCTGACCGCCGAGGCCGACGTTGGCCTTCAGCCAGGCGGCGAGCACGTCGGTGAGGTCGGTGTCGGAGCGCTGTCCCTTCTTGCCTTTGGCGCTGCGCGTCGCCGTGATCCGCTCCAGTGCCTCCCGGTGGTACTCGCGGACCGCTGCGGCGGCCTGGCGGGGGTCGCGGGTGGCGACGGCGTCCACGATGCGCAGCCGGCCCGGCTGCAGTGAGCCGGCGACCGTCCCCCAGGTCCCGTTCTCGCCCCCGGAGAGCTTCACGGCGAGGCCGATCTGCATGTCGCTGATGAACCGGCACAGCGCTGAGAGCAGGGGGTTGCGGGAGATCTCGGACAGCGTGGCGAAGAAGTGGTGCAGCGCCGCGGCGGACCGTTCGACGCCTTCGGCGGCCGGAATCGCTTCGGCGGCCTGGCGCAGCCGGACGATCTCCGCATCGGTGGCGTGCTCGGCGGCGAGTTCGGCGGCGTACGCGTTGAGTGTGCCGAGCAGCCCCAGTACCTCGCGCGCACCGACCTTCTCGACCTGGACGACCGAGGCGATGGACATCGCCAGCAGTGTGTCGCCCTGGGCGTGGACGGTGGCCCGGCTGCCGTTGCGGGTGTTGACCAGGCCCATCGCGGTCAGGACCCGGATGGCCTCGCGGATGGTGGGTCCGGAGACGTCGTATCGGGCGGCCAGCTCGCGTTCGGCCGGCAGTCGCGAACCGTCGGGCAGGGCGCCGCTGAGGATCTGCTCACGGAGGTCTTCGACGATCTGGTCGGCCACTCTGCCGCGGTAGATCTTCGCGGGGGTGTGAGGGACGGACATGTCGCTCCCAAGGGTTGATGGACCGTGCAGGTCCCTTGCCTACGAATCTAACCTACTTGGTAGGTTGGCTTCAAGAGTACTTGGATGGTCGTGCGGCCTCGGGTGCGTCGGCCGTCGCATGTGGTGGTCCCCGCTCGCGATGGGCGCCGGGGCGTGCCGGTCGCCGCTTGTGCCGGGCCTCATGCGGGCGCGGCAAGGGTGGCAGGGGCCGGCTCGGTTGCTCCGCGGTCGGCCGTCCTGCGCAGGCGGGGCGAGGAAAAAGATCGCCACCTACCTTGACATCAACCTACTAAGAAGGTTTCGTGGTTAGGGCAGCCGCGACTGAGAGTCACCAAGTGCCGATGCGCCGCGGCGCACGCTGCCGCCGGACCCGTCGTCCGCGGCCAGTACGTCAATCCGTCCCGTACCGCGAAGACCGCTCGAGCCCAGTGGCCGCGACACGGACACCACAGCCAATGGAGGACAGCGATGAAGATCGCTCCGTTCGACGAGAACGCGTTCAAGATGGACCACCCCCGAGGCACGGTCTCGTTCAACTACCTGCTCATGGGGGACCGCGAGAAGCCGCTGGAGAACTACCGCTACATCCTGGGCCGCCAGGAGGCCGACTTCCTGATGCCCCGGCACTGCCACACCTTCGAGCAGATCCGGCTGCCGCTGGTGGGCGACATGAACCTGGGGGAGCAGGGCATCCTGCGCGAGGGCGAGGTCGGCTACTTCCCCGAGGGCCAGACCTACGGTCCGCAGGACGACCCGCTGACCGACCCGAAGCAGCTCCAGCTGGTGCTGCAGTTCGGCGGCGCCTCCGCGCTCGGCATGTCAGCGGGCCGTGGCCGCGGCCCGGCCAACAAGGAGGCCCAGGCCGAGCGCCGCCCGATCCGCGAGCAGCGCTTCCCCAAGCCCCGCTACAACGGGGTGGTCATCAGCAACCCGGACCACTTCAACTGGCAGACCGTCGCAGGCTGGCCCGGCGTGGCCCGCAAGCCCATCGGTACGTACACCGAGCGGCAGTTCTGGATCGAGTTCATCAGGATCCGGGCCGGCGCCGAGTGGATCAGCGAGAGCGACAACGCCAAGCGGCTGACCGTGGTCCTGTCCGGAACGGGAACCGTGGAGGGCACCGACATCGGCGAGCTCGGCGCTGTCGAGGCCGATCCCGGTGAGAAGGCCCGCTACACCGCGACCGATGAGCTGGTCCTGTTCACCGTCGGCCTGCCGCCGATCGAGCGCCCTGTCGAGCCGGACGACGACAAGTTCATCACCGTGGAGACCGACGGCGGCATCCGCTTCGAGAACCCCAAGGACGCCGCCAACGGCTGACCCCGGCGCTGCCGACGGCAGCCGTCCCGGCCTGGTCCCCTCTCCGAGTTCCGACCCGCCGACGGCACTGCCGGCAGCACCGGCCAGCCCCCACGCCCGCGATGCCGTTCACGCGAGGCCGAGCCGGCGGCGGACACCCCGTGTGCCCGCCGCCCGTACCCGGCATGTGTCCGCCGCCCTTCCCCGGCGCGCTCCGCCCTCGCACGAGCCGCGCCCCACCCACGGAAAGCCCTCACCCCGTGAAAATCGCCTCCCGCCGGACCCCGTTCGGTGATCGCCTCTGTTTCGCCGGCGTCGTCCCGCATCAACTCGTCGACATCCAGGCCGCCTTCGTCCGCCGCCTTGAAACCGACGGCGTCCACCGCGACGACGCCCTGACCCGCTCCCGCGTAGTGACCGGTGGGGACCTGCCCTCACTGCTTCGGCAGGATCCCCGCCTCGACGAGATACGGCGGCTGCACGACTGGGCCGCGCAGCAGGCTCACAGCGGCATCATCGACGAGGACTGCCTGTGGTCCGACGACCCGGCCCGGCTCGGCCCGCCCGTCGGCCGTCCCCGCACGGTCTGGTGCATGCTCGCGAACTACCCGCGCCACCCGGTGGCCGGCCGGGAAGCGCCGCCGCGTCGAGGCATGCAGGGCTGTCTGAAGGCCCCGAACGCGCTGGCCGGCCCCGCCGACGACCTGCTGCACCCGATGATCAGCGAGAAGGTCGACCCGGAAGTGGAGCTCGCCGTCGTCATCGGCCCCCGCTCCCGGCATCTCACCCCCGACAACGCGATGCGTGCCGTGGCCGGCTACGTCGCCTTCTGCGACACCGGCTCCCGGGACGTCTCCGACCGGGACAACAACCGCATGGACCGGGCCAAGGGCTTCGACACCTACGGCATCACCGGTCCCTGGTTCGTCACCGCCGACGAGATCCCGGACCCGCACGCACTGCGCATCCGCTCCTGGGTCAACGGCGAGCTGCGCCAGGACGGCAGCACCGCCGAGATGATCAACACCGTCCCCGAGCAACTGGCCTGGCTCACCGAGGCGCTCACCCTCGCGCCCGGCGACCTGCTGTCCACGGGGACCCCGCCCGGCCACGGCGCCGTGCGCCCCGGGGACGTGGTCCGCGGCGAGATCGACGGTCTCGGAGTCATCGAGAACAAGGTCGTCCTCGACGACCCGGCCCACGACTGAGCGACCGGAGGTCCTCCATGTCCGCACCCCGACTTCAGATCATCGTCGGCAGCACCCGCCCCGGACGACGCGGGCCCGTGATCGCCTCCTGGCTGCACGAACTGGCCGTCAAGCACGCCGGCTTCGACACGGAGACCGTCGACCTCGCCGAGATCGGGCTCCCGCTGCTGGACGAGCCGCGTCCCCCTCAGCGCGGACAGTACGAGCACTCCCACACCCGCCGCTGGAGCGAGATCATCCGCGCCGGCGATGCCTACGTGTTCGTGGTCCCCGAGTACAACCACAGCTACAACGCGGCCACCAAGAACGCCCTGGACTTCCTGGCCCGCGAATGGGTGGCCAAGCCCGTCGCGTTCGTCGGCTACGGCGGGGTCGCCGCCGGCGCCCGCGCCGTGCAGGCCCTGATCCCCGTGGTGACCGCGCTCGGCATGGTGCCGCTCGCCGGACATGTGCACATTCCGTTCGTACGGCAGTCGATCACCTCCCAGGGCAGGTTCGAACCCGCCCCCGGGCTCGCCGAGAACGCCTCCGGTGTCCTGGACGAGCTGCTGCGCATGACCCGTGTCCTCGCCCCGAGCCGGCCACCCGCCCCCGTCGGATGAGTACACACGAGGCAACCGCGACCGAGCGGCACGGCATCAGTCAGAAGACCGCCGTGTGCGTCGTCTACGTGGCCGGACTGTTCCTGAGCACCCTCGACATGACGATCGTCAACGTTGCACTGCCCACCATCGGCCGCGACTTCGACGTCCCCTCCACATCCGTCGACACTGTCTCGATCTCCTACCTCGTCAGCCTCGCCGTCTTCGTGCCCGCCTCCGGCTGGCTCGGCGACCGCTTCGGCGGCAAACGCACCCTGCTGACCGCCATCACTGTCTTCACCGTGGGCTCCGCACTCTGCGGAACGGCCGGCAGCCTCGGTCAACTCGTCGTCTTCCGGGTCCTTCAGGGTGCCGGCGGCGGAATGCTCGCCTCCGTCGGCATGGCGATGCTGCTGCGCACCTTCGCCCCGGCGGAGCGGGTGCGCGCCTCGGCCGTCCTCAGCATCGCCAACGGCCTGGCGCCCACCCTGGGCCCGGTCCTCGGCGGTCTGCTGGTCAGCCAGGTCTCCTGGCGAGCCATCTTCTACGTCAACGTGCCGGTCGGCCTCTTCGCCACCGCCTTCGGCTTGGTGTACCTGCACGGCCAACCGTCCTCTCCCGCCGAGGAGTTCGACCTTGCCGGCTTCGCTCTCGCCGCCCTGGGCTTCGGGTTGCTCATGTACGGCGTTTCCGAGGGGCCTGCCCACGGCTGGACCACACCGACCGAGGCCGCCTGCCTGGCCGTCGGGGCAGTACTCACCGCCGCGATGGTCTTCGTCGAACTGCGCAAGCGGTCACCGATGATCGACGTACGGCTGTTGCGCATCCGCCTGTTCGCCTCGGGCAGCACCGTCATGACCGTGCAGTCGGCGACCTTCCTCGGCACCCTGTTCACGATCACGCTCTACTTCCAGGACCAACGCGGGATGTCCCCCATGGCCGCCGGACTGAGCACCTTCCCCGAAGCCATGGGCGTGGTCCTCGGGTCCCAGCTCGCCAGCCGCGTGCTCTACCGCCGGCTGCGGCCCCGCCGTCACCTCATGCTCGGCGCGGCCGGCACCAGCGTCGCGGTCGCTCTGATGGGACTGCTGCTGCACCGGAACACCGGACTGTGGCTGGTCGTGCTCCTGCTCGTCGCCCTCGGACTCTCCGTCGGCCAGGTGTTCGTGGGCACCCAGTCCGCGTCCTTCGCCACGGTCTCCGCGGGTTCCTCCGGGCGCGCCTCAACCCTCTTCAACGTCGGCCGCAGGCTCGGCGGAGCCGTCGGTGTCGCCGTCGCCACCACGGTCCTCGTCGCCGTCGGCACCTCTCACCCCGGCGCCGAGCCCGCCATCGCCGGCTACCACGTCACTTTCCTCACTCTCGCCGCCTTCAACTTGCTCGGCCTGTACGCGGCAAGCCGCGTCAGCGACACAGAAGCGGCGGTCACCATCCCCCCTCCCGTCCACCCCGTCCCACACAAGGAAAAGGAGCCACAACCATGAGTCAGCTGACCCTGGCGCAAGCCTCCGAGATCGTCGACGGAGCACTCGCCCACGCACGCGAAGAGGGCCTGCGCCCCCTGGCGGTCACCGTCCTGGACCCCGGCGGCAATCCCCTGGTCGTCAAGCGTGAGGAGACCGCGGGCATCCTGCGCCCGCAGATCGCCCACGCCAAGGCCTGGGGCTGCCTCGGGATGGGCCAGGGCGGCGCCGCCGGAGCCCGGCATGCCACCCGCGACCCCGCGTTCTTCGCGGCCCTCGCCACCATCTCCGAAGGCCGCATCGCCTCCTCGGTCGGTGGCGCCCTGATCCGCGACGCCGAGGGCGCACTGCTCGGCGCCGTCGGTGTCAGCGGCGAACGCCCCGACAACGACCAGGCCGTAGCCGTGTTCGGCGTGGAGAAGGCCGGCCTGGTGGCCGACGTGGGCTGACCCGACACGCCCACCCGACGGCCGGGACGGGGACGATCCCGGCCGCAACGGAGACGGATGTAGCTCCAACACCCGAGCCGCATTCCCCGGTGGGGCGCACACAGCGCGTGACTGCGCCCCCCACGGCATCGAACTCCCCGTGCAGATAGCCGATGGGAAACAGAGGTACAACATGGCAACGACGCCGGAAGACCTCATTGCAATACCCGTACACCGCGAACTGACCGGCCGACGACGAACCCAGGCCTTCGCCGTCTGCGTCGCCGCCGCCTTCCTCACCCTGCTCGACGTGAGCATCGTGACGGTGGCGCTGCCCTCCATGGAGCACAGCCTCCATCTGTCCGCCAGCACCCAGACCTGGTCCATCGCCGGGTACACCCTGACCTTCGGCCTGGCCCTCGTGCCGAGCGGCCGCCTCGGCGACGAGTTCGGCCGCAGGAAGGTCTTCCTCATCGGGATGGTGCTGTTCACCCTCACCGGCGTGCTGTGCGCAGCCGCCCCCGACGCGACCTGGCTCATGGCCGGCCGACTTGCCCGCGGAGTCTCCGCCGGCCTGGTCGCTCCCCAAGTCGTCGGCCTCCTGCACCAGATGTACCCGCCGCGTGAACGCGGCCGCGCCTTCGGCTACTACGGTGCGAGCGTCAGCCTGTCCACGGCGATCGGCCCGCTCCTGGGCGGCGCGATCCTCCAGGGCTTCGGCACCGCCGACGGCTGGCGCTGGATCTTCGCCCTCTTCATCCCGCTCGATCTGGCCGCTCTGCTCCTTGCCGCCCGCCTGCTTCCGGAGAGCCGGCGCACGGAACGACGCAGCCTCGATCTGGTCGGCACCCTTCTCCTCGGCCTCGGAGTGACCGCCGTGATGCTCCCGCTGCTGCAGAGCGGAGCCTGGTCCGAGCGACCCTGGTGGCTCGCCGGCACCGGACTCGCCCTGCTGGCCGCCTTCACCCTGTGGGAACGGAACATCACCCGGCGCGCACGCCAGCCCCTGGTCGACCTGAACCTGTTCCGCGAGCGGACCTACTGGGTCGGCATCATCGTCGCCGCCGCCCTGTACGGCGGATTCACCGGCATCTTCATCGTCCTCTCCCAGTTCCTCCAACGAGGTATGCACTACACCCCGTTCCAAGCCTCCCTGTGCACCGTCCTGTTCACCGCGGGCTCGGCCGTGTGCGGGATCATCAGCGGACGCCTCGCGCACCGGATCGGGCGGCCCCTGGTGATCACCGGCACCGCCCTCACTGCGGTCGGACTGGCCGTCACCGCCCTTCTGGTGGGCGGATCCAGCATGGGCGACAACATGTTCCTGCTCATGGCCCTGCCCCTCCTGGTCGCCGGATGCGGCGCGGGCTTCGTCATCGCGTCCAACCAGACCCTCGCCCTCCAACTGGTGCCACGCCGGGAAGGAAGCACCGCGGCGGGCGTCTACCAGACAGGCATGAAGATCGGCACCTCCCTCGGTACGGCGCTGGCCAGCTCCCTCTACTTCAGCGCCCTCCTCGCCACGCCGAACGACTTCCCCGCCGCCGCCCGCGCTGGCCTCCTCGGCGCGGCCGCCCTCGCGGCCGTCGCCTTCCTCGTCGCCCTCCCCGGCCTGAGCCTCCGCGGACGACGCACCCCTGAGCCGGCCTTCGCCACACTGGAGGAGGCCGAACCGGCCAGATGAGCCGGTCCATACAAGGGGGCGCCTTCCGGCACACCGGGGGCGCCCCGTCCGGCTGCGAGGGGCGGCCGCCGCGGCGATACGGGGTGCACAGGCCGGCCGGGGTGCGAGCGGCCTCCCGCGAGGACACGTCGCGTGTGCTCGTGCCGGGGGCCTGGCGCTGACCTGGGCCGACAGGACGCCGGGTGCGGAACAAGCCAATGCTGCCGGGACTGGCAGCGGCGGTTCGGCCTCGCACCGAGTACGCGGTCGTGCACGGTGAACTGGGGCCCGATCACGTACTGGTGGACGCGAGCGGGAACCCCGTGGTGATCGACATCGAGGGCTTGATGTACTTCGACGTCGAGTGGGAGCACGTCTCTCTGCGGATCCGGCTGCACGACGCCTACCGGTCGCTGCGAGTGGACGGACTGGACGAGAACCGGCTCGCGCTCTACCTGCTCGCGCAGCGTCTGTCATTGACGGCGGGCCCACTGAGGCTGCTCGACGGGCACTTCCCCGACCGGGCGTTCATGACGGGCATCGCCGAGCACAACCTGAAGAAGGCGCTGGAACTGGTCTACGTCTGAACGGCGTGGCACCTCGCCCGTTCTCTGAGCGTGACCGCGGGGCGGCGGGGAGCCTGTGTGTGGTGCGTGTGTGTGGGGGGCTCTCTGTCCGGACGGAGGCCGGTTGGTCTGGCCGGCTCTCACGCCGACGGCCCCCTGTCCTGGAACCTCGTGCCCTCCGGCGCGATACGCGGCCACTGTGGCTGTCGCCTGCCCGGGCATCAGCTCCTGCTCCTCCACGTCCAGCGGATGGTCGACCGGCTCGCTGTACGCGCGCGGGCTCCCCGTCCTGCGAGGCTGGGATCGCGGCCTCAGTCAGAGCTGATCAGGAGTAGCGGCATTGATCGGTGCCACACCCAGGACAAGGTTTTCCAACGCCTCGGGCATCCGGCCGTAGCTGGCCAGCCAGATTTCGAGCAGGTAGAGACACCCGGGGTGTGTACGTGGACTGGCCGAAGTAGGCCGGGGGTGTGGTGGAGACGCTGTAGGCGCATGCGCCATCCGGCGCCAGGCCTCGGTCGGGGAGCGCGCTGCGATGACAGCTCGACAGCCTGCTCGCCTGCTCGCTCGCTCGTCCGTGAGCCGGGGGAGCGGACCGCCTTCAAGGCGGGGCCGATCGTGACCGACCGGATCCGGCCGCCAGAAGGAGTGCGCGGCCGCCGTCCGAGCCGCGGCCCCGGTATACGCGGCTGCGGCCAGTCCCCGTACGGTGACTGGCCGCAGCTCAAGGTGACCGGCCGCAGAGGCTTAGAGCGTTCCGCTGTTGGCGATCTTGATCTCAGCCTTGGGCGTGCCCTGCCGCGTGCCGTAGCTCTCGATCTTCTTGACGAGGTCGATGCCCTCGATCACTTCGCCGAACACGACGTGCTTGCCGTCCAGCCAAGGGGTCTGCACGGTGGTGATGAAGAACTGCGAGCCGTTGCTGTGCGGGCCCGAGTTGGCCATGCTCAGCAGGCCTTCCTTGGTGTGCTTGTGCGTGAAGTTCTCGTCGGCGAACTTCTCGCCGTAGATGCTCTTGCCGCCCGTACCGTCACCCCTGGTGAAGTCGCCTCCCTGCAGCATGAAGTCGGGAATGATGCGGTGGAAGCCCGAGCCCGCGTAGCCGAAGCCGCTCTTGCCGGTGGCCAGCTCCCGGAAGTTGCGAGCCGTCTTGGGCACATCTTCGTCGTACAGCTTGAACACGATGCGTCCGGCGTCCGCGCCGTTGATCGTGATGTCGAAGAACACGTTGTCAGTCGTCATGCCTCCATGATCCCCCAGGACGCGGGTGAGCTCGACCATCTTGAGGCTCTGACGCTCAGGCTGTGCTTTTCCGTGGCCAAACGGGGCGAACGGCTCCGGTGGGTTCCGCCGGATATCTGCCGATGGGTGATCGAGCCGACCCTTGTGAAGTGCGGCGAAGGGTCCCTGCCGGACCTTCGCGCGTCCCGCTGAGCGGTTTGAAACGCGAGGAAGCGATCGGCGTGTCGATCTCGCCCGAGCCTGACCGAGTGGCGGCCTCTCGGGGCGGGGAGTGCGCGTTCCCAAGGGGCCGCTGCCACCGCGCGTGCCGGTGTGGGGGCGCGAGCATCAACTCCTGTCTTGGCGCCCCTTCTTGACGGCGGTCGAAGGTCGGATTAGCTAGAAAGTTCAAGCGAATGACCTTTCTCTGTAGGGATTCTGTCGCGCTCCGCGGCGCCGCACGTCGGCCGCCGGAGGCGGTACCTGTCGACCAACAGGCCTTTATGGCCAGGGAGTTGAGTCATGACCGAAACCCCCACACCAAACGGATCCAGCCGCAGAGCCGGCGGTCCCTGCTTGCCACGCTCGGCAGTGCGGGGCTGGGTGTCGCCGCGGCCGGCGCGGTCGCGGTGGGTGGCAATGCTCCTGCCGCCGCAGCTGTACTTCCCGCAGTCGGTGAACGACCAGGTCGCCGCGGAAGCCCCCTACGCGTCCAACACCACGCCCCGTCTGTCCAACGAAGAGGACTTCTTCTACACCCAGGACAACAACGGAGAGGTGACCACCATGACCGTCACGCCGCTCAAGGGCAACGGCTCGATCAGGCACGGACTGCGGGCATCCATGGTGCTGGGCATCGACCCCGCCGCGACCCCGCCGCGACCCCGCCGCGACTCCGCCGCCCTCGAACCCGACGCCCACGGCGGCACCCTGAGCAACCACTCCGGGTCGGTGAGGCCGGCCAGGGGAGTGTGATGTCCGTGCCGGCTCCCGGACCTGAAGGGGGAGCCGGCACGGCGGACGTGGCCCCTCGCCCGTCCACCGACGCTGAGAACCACGCCCAGAAGGCAAGGCCCTCTCAGGCGGACTCGGAGAGCAGCACGCGGAGTTCGTCGACCAGCGTGGCGGTCGGGAGGGTGTTCGTCTTGAGCACCAGCTGGGAGATGAACGTGCCCAGGCACAGTGAGAGCAGGGCCCATGTGCTGTCGGAGTTGGCCTTGCCGTCGGGGCGCAGGCGGGCGAGCAGGGGAAGGAGCGCGTCGTGCAGGGCGGTTGCGTCACGCTGCTGTGTCTCGCGCAGTTGCGGCATGCGCATCGTCTCGGCCCAGACCTGGACGATCAGCGACGTGGCGTCGTCGAGGTTGAGCACCGTGATCATCTCGCGGTGGATCAGGTCGATGATCTCAGGCACCTTCAGGGGCGGCTCGGCCTGCTCGGCATCGCGCAGAGCGCTCAGTACAGGCTGCATGGTCGAGTCCATCAGCGCCTCGATGATGGCCTGCTTGCCGGGGAAGTACCGGTACACGGCTCCCGACGAGAGACCCGACTCGGCGAAGATGTCGGGCATCGACGTGGCATGGAAACCGTTGCGGGCAAAGCAGAGGGACGCGGCGTCGAGGATCTGACGCCGACGGCTCTCGCGGTACTCCGGGCTGACTCTGGGCATGCCTCAGCGTAATCGAGGCCGTGACGGACCAAGCGGCGCTGCCGGCTCGCGACGGCATCGGAGGTTGGGGCCCGGCACTGGTCGGCCCGGTCAGACGGCTCGCCAGGATTCGAGGTGGTGGGCGACGGTGCGCAGATCGGCTTCCTGGGCGCGCACGGCGCGGGCCAGTTCGTAGAGCTCCTCGTCCTTCGCCTGGACGGGCTGCCCGGAGACACTCATGTACTGGTGGGTACAGCCCCAGCCGATGACGAGGTTGTAGTCGGTGAAGGGGCGCAGGAGCAGTGCCGTGTGCAGGAACGTGGCGGCCCGGGCGGGGATCTCTTCGTAATAGAGGGTCCCGCGTTCCCGCTCGAACTTGTGCCGGTCGGCCATGACACCGAGTGCGCCCCAGTCCGAGATGGGCACGTTGAGCGGCGAGATCGCGGACTGGACCTGCAGGACCCAACCGACGTCGACGCGGATGACCGGGCTCACCGCTGCCCTGCGGGGAAGTGCTCCATGACGGCGGGCAGAATGCGCTCGGCCTCGGCGGTGGCGCCCTCGACGAACTTGATCCGGTCGGCCTCGTCCACGGTGACGTCGTGGACGTGCTCCTTGAGGCTCTTTCCGGCGAGCGCGGCCCGCTCTCGCAACCGCGCCATTTCATCTGCGCTGAATTCGATATTGAGTGCTGGCATGCTGACACGGTACCTGATCAGGTACCGGTCTGGGTACCTGCCGTCTCGGCCGGCGGTGCGGCGCGTAGTGCGGCCGGTGAGGACCTGGATGTCCCGGGGTATGGGCAATCGACCAACACGGCGTTCAAGCCGCACGCTCCAGTCGCCCATCCTGCGCTACGACTGCAAGAACTCGAGAATGTCGGGGTTGAGGATCTCGGGGTGGGTCGACAGCATCCCGTGGGGGAGCCCCTCGTAGCTCTTGAGGGTTCCGTTCTTGAGGAGCTTGGCCGACATCGGTCCCGCGTCCGCGTAGGGAACGATCTGGTCGTCGGTGCCGTGGGCGACGAGCACGGGGACGTCGATCTGCTTGAGGTCCTCGTTGAAGTCGGTCTCGGAGAACGCCCTGATGCAGTCGTAGTGGGCGTTGGCGGCACCCGCCATTCCCTGTCGCCACCAGTTGTCGATCAGCCCTTGGGACACGTCGGCGCCGGGCCGGTTGAAGCCGTAGAACGGGCCCGAGGGGAGGTCGATGAAGAACTGCGAGCGATTGGCGGCGAGGGCCGCGCGCAGCTCGTCGAAGGCCTCGATCGGCAGGCCGCCGGGGTTGGAGTCCGACTTGACCATGATCGGTGGCACCGCGCTGACCAGCACGGCCTTCGCAACGCGACCCGGCTTGGCGCGTGCGACGTAGCGTGCGACCTCGCCGCCGCCGGTCGAGTGCCCGACATGGAAGGCGCCTTGCAGATCGAGCGCGTCGGTCAGGGCGGCCACGTCGGCGGCGTAGGTGTCCATCTCGTGGCCGGTCGCCGTCTGGGTGGACCGGCCGTGGCCGCGGCGATCGTGAGCGATCACCCGGTAACCGTGTGCCAGGAAGAACAGCATCTGGTTGTCCCAGTCGTCGGCACTCAGTGGCCAACCGTGGTGGAAGACGATGGGCTGGCCGTCGCGCGGGCCCCAGTCCTTGTAGAAGATGACCGTACCGTCGTCGGTGGTGATGGTGGCCATGGCTGAAACCTCCGCTTGATCAGCCGAAGTTCGCGGGAGAGTACGCACCGCGACAAGGAAGGACGGACGTGATGCAGGTGGGATGCAGCATGTCGAAGCGGGCCATTCCGCTGTACCGGACGGCGGGCCGCTACACCTTTGGCCACGCTACGCCCATCCAGTCCACTGCACATGTCGACCTGGACTGGCCGTCTCCGGATCAGTCGATCGTCTTGTTGATGTGCGTCGGGCCGCCTGCCTGGTCTCCGGTGAGCAGTGATGACCACCGGGAGACACCTGCCTGGGCACCGCCACCCCGTTGCGCGTCCGGCGCCCGCACCGAGCACCTACTTACTGTGAACGATCTGGATCAGGTTGCCGCACGTGTCGTCCAGCACCGCAGTGGTGACCGGGCCCATCTCCAGCGGCTCCTGGGCGAAGCGCACCCCGAGCTCGCGCAGTCGGTTGAACTCCGCGTGCACGTCGTCCACGGCGAAGGAGGCGGCCGGGATACCGTCCGCGACCAGCGCCGACTTGTACGGCTTCACCGCGGGATGGCCGTCGGGCTCCAGCAGCAGTTCGGTCCCGTCGGGATCCTCCGGCGAGACGACGGTCAGCCATCGGTCCGCACCCAGCGGGACCTCGGTCTTCTTCACGAAGCCCAACACGTCCGTATAGAAGCGCAGGGCCTTGTCCTGGTCATCGACGAAGACGCTGGACAGGTGGATCTTCATGGGGGTTCTCTCCGCTGCATCGGGCCTGAGCCATCGGGTCGTCGTCATGGGCTCAAGGGGTTCGGTGTTCAGATCATGGAACGCGTGCAGTTGGTCGAGGAAATGGGCTCGGCGGTCAGGAACAGTGAAACTCAGGCCGGGCTTCCGCTTGCGGCTGTGGTCCCGGCGCGCCGCACGGGAAGCATCGTCGGGATCGGGTCGTTCGCGAGGAAGTCCAGGATGAGCGCGTTGACTTGCTCGGGCTTTTCCATCAGCAGTGCGTGGGGCGTCCCGGGGACAATGGCCAGTTCGGAGTGGGGAATCGCACGATACAGAGCGATCGTGTGCTCGAACGCGATCAGGTCGTCGTCTCCGACGAGTATGAGCGTGGGTGCGTTGATGCGTGCCAAGTCCTCCGTCTCGAGGGTCGGTTGAGTACGGAACATGTCCATCACCTTGCCCACGGCCACCGGCCAGTGAGCAGGGCCATCAGGTGACACGGCCTCGTACATCTCACGAAACACCGCCAGCCCCGGCTCGTCGGGGGTCATGTGGTCGAACATCGTCGGCTCCGCCATGGACTCCGAGCAGGGGCGGAAGTTGGCACCCATGGCCACAACCTTCCGGACCAGATCAGGGCGAGCGATGGCCACCAGCAGGGCGACGATCCCGCCGTCGCTCCATCCGACGAGATGCGCGGGACCGCCGACAGCCGACTCGATGAAGTCGACGGTGTCGTCGGCCATGTCCTGATAGGTGAGCGGGCCTGCGACGTCGGGGGTGTGTCCATGCCCGCGACGCTCAGGGAGGAAGAGGCGATGGGCCGCCGCGAAGTCGGCTCGCTGTGCGCCCCATGTCTCGTTCGTGCAGAAGCCGCCGTGGAGGAGGAGCAAGGGGTCACCAGTACCGTCGACCTCGTACCACGTCTTGACGCCGGGGAGCTCCACATAGCCGCCCATGATTCCGAGCCCTTCTGGAGTGCCGCCGTTCACCCTCAGTCTCTGCCTGTGACGGGATGGCCTGCAATGCGAGGGCGTGACCTGTCGCGTGGCTGGGCGCAGGCCGCCGCGGCGACGCTGCGGAGGTGTCGGCTGGACGAGCTGGTGTGGTTCGGTCGTGGGTCGCCCGAGCCTCTGCGATCTGCCGGCCCGCGTTGATCCACATGCACAACCGCAGACGTCCGTCGGGGGGCATCGGTGCGTTCCGGTGCTCCACCGCTAGAGGCCGGGCGGCGTCCAGACGTGCGGCGTGGTCGTGGTCGCAGCGCGGAACCCCAGTCGCTGCAGGGCCGAGGCACTGTCCTGGGATGCGTCGACGTGCAGGTATTCGACGCCCCGCGCCACGGCGAGTTGGGCTCGGGCGGCCACCAGAGCTCGATAGATTCCGCGGCCCCGCCACGCCGGAAGCGTCGTACCGCCCCGGAGCCCGGCGAAGCCGCTTCCGGGGCTCATGACCAGCCACGCAGCGGAGACGACCTGGCCGTCAGCCTCTGCCGCCAGGACGGCGATGTTGCCCGGTGCCGCCGCGATCTGCCCGGTCAGGAAGCCGTGGAGCTGACGCCAGTCCATTCCCCACACGGTGGACTCCATGGTCGCGATCCGGCGAATGTCGGCATCTTCAGCGACACGGCGCAGCGCGACGCCGTCGGGCAGTACGGGCTCAGTGGCTGTGTCGGCCGCGCGGCCGATGAGGACCGTCTGTGTTTCCCCAGGGCTGAAGCCCGCCGCTCGGAGGCGGTCGGTGAGGTCTGCCGGTGTGTCATGCCCGCGGGTCTTCCACTCGACCGGCTCACCGCGCTCGGCGAAGTAGTCGCGCTGACGAACGATCAGCCGGTCGAGGTCGGCGCCGCTCAGCCCGATGTCGCGCGGACCTATGACGAAACCGCAGAAATATCCCACCACTCGCAGGAGCGGTCCGTCCCGTTCACATCTGACTCCGGCAGAGAGCGTCGAGGGTACTGATCGCATCTGCGCGTCGTACGCGGCCAGCAGTATGTCGATGGGGTCCGTCACCGCACCGAGCCTACGCAACCGAGACAGCCATCCCAAGACGTCGCGGAGCGGCCTCAGCGATGACGTCAGACCGGCTGCGCGGTGGCGCCAGGCCCGTCGCTCGGCCTGGTCGTCGCGGACGGTCCCTCATCACAGGAGACTGTCCAAACCGCGCAAGACTCTCAGGTCGGAACAGTGGATAGCCCAGTTGCTGATCGGTCACGGACACAGCGATGAGTTTCCCCCGGCCCGGCAAGTCTCACCACCGCTGTCGACAACACAGGAGGAACACGTGGCTCAGCTACTGAGAGTCCAGAACTTCAACGTCTCGAGCGACGGGATCGGTGCCGGTGAGGGCCAGACCCTCACGAGGCCATTCGGTCAAGTCGTCGAGCCCGAAAGACTGTTCGCCTGGGCCGGTGCCACAGCGAGCTGGCCCGGGCGTACCGACCCCGGGGGGAGCCGGGGCCTGGATGATTACCTCACGCGCGACTACGCCCGCAACGTCGGCGCCGAGATCATGGGCCGCAACAAGTTCGGACCCCAGCGCGGGCCCTGGCAGGACCATGCCTGGCTCGGCTGGTGGGGTGACGAGCCCCCGTTCCACACCCCGGTGTTCGTCATGACCCACCACAAGCGGCCTTCGTTCACGCTTTCCGACACCACGTTCCACTTCGTCGAGGGCGACCCGGCCACGGTCCTCGAGCAGGCCCGGGAGGCGGCGCAGGGCAAGGACGTCCGACTCGGCGGCGGGGCTACCACCATCCGGCAGTTCCTCGACGCCGACCTCGTCGACACCATGCATGTGGCGGTCTCGCCGGTGAAGCTCGGGTCCGGAGTGCGACTCTGGGAGTCACCCGATGAGCTGCTCGACCGGTTCCACCTTGAGGTCGTACCCAGCCCGAGCGGCGTGACGCACCACCTGTTCTGGCGAAAGTCGACGTGATGGCCTCGGAGGCGTTACGGCCCGCGGTGATGGTCCTCGCGCCGACCGTCACCGGTGCCGACGGCCTCGGGTTCACCCTGCCCGTCACGCTCGCCCTCGCCGGGCTGCTCGCGGTGCCCATCGCGTCGTACCGGCAGGTGATCGCCGTGTCTGATGCCGTATCCCCGGTGACCTGCACCTCGTCGGTGCAGGTCATCGGCGTGTTCAGGCGGATGGGGGGAGGTTCGGGCAGATGGATGAGCCCGCCGTATGAGTTCCGTCAAGGGCACAGGGGCCTGCGTATGGGAGGCGTCAACGGCGGCGGAATCCGGCCGGAGAGGCGGTTTCCTCTAACCGTCCGTTCCATTTAGAAACCTCTTCTAGGAGCTCACGGTGGCCGATCTGGCCTTCGTCGTCACCACGATCGCTGTGTTCGCGCTGGTGGCCCTCGTCGCCAAGGGGGTGACGAAGCTGTGACCGCCGAGAACCTCGTCGGCCTGATCGTGGCCGTCGCCCTGCTGGGCTATCTCGTCCTCGCCCTGATCTTCCCGGAGAGGTTCTGAGAAGCGATATGAGTCCCGTCCTTGCGGGTGTGCTCCAGATGCTCGCTTTGATCGTGGCCCTGGGGCTCGCCTGTCGTCCCCTCGGCGACTACATGGCCAAGGTCTACTCGTCCGACAAGCACCTGCGCGTCGAGAAGTGGATCTACAGGGGCATCGGCGCCAACCCGAACACCCAGATGCGCTGGCCCGCGTATCTGCGCAGTGTCCTCGGCTTCTCCGCAGTCAGCGTTCTCTTCCTCTATCTCCTTC
Source organism: Streptomyces sp. NPDC058371 (assembly GCF_042723265.1). Lineage (NCBI taxonomy): Bacteria > Bacillati > Actinomycetota > Actinomycetes > Kitasatosporales > Streptomycetaceae > Streptomyces > Streptomyces sp. NPDC058371. The sequence continues at coordinate 139,012 of NZ_JBHXJC010000017.1, forward strand.
AGCGGCTCCAGGGCCACCTGCCCGGCTCGCTCGGCTTCAAGTCCATCGACCCGGACCAGGCGTTCAACACCGCCGCGTCCTTCGTGTCGAACACCAACTGGCAGTCGTACTACGGCGAGCAGGCCATGGGGCACGTCGTGCAGACCGGCGGCCTGGCGGTGCAGAACTTCGTCTCCGCCTCGGTGGGCATCGCGGTGGCCGTCGCGTTGGTGCGCGGCTTCGCCCGCTCCCGCACGGGTGAGATCGGCAACTTCTGGTCGGACCTGGTGCGCGGCACCGTCCGCATCCTGATCCCGATCTCGGTGATCGGCGCGATCGTGCTCGTCGCATGCGGTGCGATCCAGAACTTCTCCGGGATCCACGAGGTCGGCCAGTTCATGGGCGGCTCGCAGCAGTGGAACGGTGGCGCGGTCGCCTCGCAGGAGGCGATCAAGGAGCTGGGCACCAACGGCGGTGGTTACTTCAACGCCAACTCCGCCCACCCCTTCGAGAACCCCACCCCGTTCTCCAACCTCTTCGAGATCTTCCTGATACTGCTGATCCCGTTCGCGCTGACGCGGACCTTCGGCCGGATGGTCGGCTCGCTCAAGCAGGGTTACGCGATCCTCGCCGCGATGGTGACGATCTGGGTCGGCTTCACGGCGCTGATGATGTGGACGGAGTTCGCCCACCACGGCCCGGCGTTCCAGATCGCCGGCGGTGCGATGGAAGGCAAGGAGACCCGCTTCGGCGTCGGCGGCTCGTCGATCTTCGCGGTGGCGACCACGCTGACGTCGACCGGTGCGGTGGACTCCTTCCACTCCTCGTTCACCGGCCTTGGCGGCGGAATCACCCTGCTGAGCATGCAGCTGGGTGAGATCGCGCCGGGTGGTACCGGTTCGGGTCTCTACGGCATGCTGATCATGGCGATCATCGCGGTGTTCATCGCCGGTCTGATGGTCGGCCGTACGCCCGAGTACCTGGGCAAGAAGATCGGCACCCGCGAGATCAAGTTCGCGGCGTGCTACATCCTCATCACACCGGCGCTGGCGCTCGTGTTCACCGCGGCCGCGATGGCGCTGCCGACCCCGGGCCATTCGATGACCAACTCGGGCGCACACGGCTTCTCGGAGATCCTGTACGCCTACACGTCCGGCGCGAACAACAACGGCTCGGCGTTCGCCGGTCTGAACGCGGACACGCAGTGGTTCAACACGACCATCGGGCTGGCGATGCTGCTCGGGCGCTTCCTGCCGATGGTGTTTGTGCTGGCGCTGGCCGGTTCGCTCGCCGAACAGAGGCCGGTGCCGGCGACCGCGGGCACCCTGCGCACCGAAAAGCCGCTGTTCACCGGCTTGTTGGTCGGCGCCATCCTGATCATCACCGGTCTGACCTACTTCCCGGCGCTGGCGCTTGGTCCGTTGGCCGAGGGGCTGGCGTCATGACCACTCGGATAGAGAAGCAAGAGGACGCCGTGTCCACGACCACCTCCACTCGGGCGCCGCACAGCGACGTGCCCGCGGGGCACAAGGGCGAAGGGCGGGTCGGCGCGGGTCTGTTCGACTCGAAGCAGCTGCTGAAGTCGCTGCCGGACGCCTGCCGCAAGCTCGACCCGCGGGTGATGGTCAAGTCACCCGTGAAGTTCGTCGTCCTCGTCGGCTCGGTGCTGACGACCGTGTTCTCCTTCAAGGACCCGGGCGACTGGTTCGGCTGGGCGATCAGCGCCTGGCTGTGGCTGACCGTGCTCTTCGCCAACCTGGCGGAGGCGGTCGCCGAGGGTCGCGGTAAGGCGCAGGCCGACACCCTGCGCAAGGCCAAGACCGACACAGTCGCCCGCCGTCTCAACGGCTCGGTGGAAGAGGAGGTGCCCGGGACCGAACTGCGCGTCGGTGACCTGGTGGTCTGCGAAGCGGGCGACATCATCCCCGGCGACGGTGACGTCGTCGAGGGTGTCGCCTCGGTCGACGAGTCGGCGATCACCGGTGAATCGGCCCCGGTCATCCGCGAGTCCGGCGGGGACCGCTCGGCCGTCACCGGCGGTACGAAGGTGCTCTCCGACCGCATCGTCATAAAGATCACGACGAAGCCGGGCGAGACCTTCATCGACCGGATGATCGCTCTGGTCGAAGGCGCCGCGCGCCAGAAGACCCCCAATGAGACCGCGCTGAACATCCTGCTCGCGTCGCTCACCATCGTCTTCCTGCTCGCGGTCGCCACGCTGCCGCCGTTCGCCGACTACGCGGGTACGCACCTCACCATGGTCGTCCTGGTGGCCCTCCTGGTCTGTCTGATCCCGACCACCATCGGCGCGCTGCTCTCCGCGATCGGCATCGCGGGCATGGACCGCCTGGTCCAGCGCAACGTACTGGCCATGTCCGGCAGGGCGGTCGAGGCCGCCGGCGACGTGTCGACCCTGCTCCTCGACAAGACCGGCACCATCACCCTCGGCAACCGCCAAGCCTCCGAGTTCGTGCCCGTGACCGACACCCCCGAGCCCGAACTGGCGGACGCGGCACAGCTCTCCTCGCTGGCCGACGAGACGCCCGAGGGCCGCTCCATCGTCGTACTGGCGAAGGAGAAGTGCGGACTGCGCGAGCGTCACCAGGGCGAGCTCGAGGGCGCCGAATGGATCGCCTTCACCGCCCAGACCCGGATGTCGGGTGTGGACGTCGACGGACGCAGGATCCGCAAGGGCGCGGCAGGTTCGGTCATCGCGTGGGTGCGGGCGCAGGGCGGGGAGGTGTCCGAGGATGCCGACATGCTGGCCAACCGGATCTCCGAGGCGGGCGGTACGCCGTTGCTCGTCGCCGTCGAGGACACCGACGGCGCACGGATCCTCGGTGTCATCCACCTCAAGGACGTGGTCAAGGACGGAATGCGCGAGCGGTTCGACGAGCTGCGCCGGATGGGCATCAAGACCGTCATGATCACGGGCGACAACCCGCTGACGGCCAAGGCGATCGCCGACGAGGCGGGTGTCGACGACTTCCTCGCCGAGGCGACCCCCGAGGACAAGATGGCGCTCATCAAGCGCGAGCAGGCCGGCGGCAAGCTCGTTGCGATGACCGGTGACGGCACGAACGACGCGCCCGCGCTGGCCCAGGCGGACGTGGGTGTGGCCATGAACACCGGTACGTCGGCAGCCAAGGAAGCCGGCAACATGGTCGACCTCGACTCCAACCCCACCAAATTGATCGAGATCGTGGAGATCGGCAAGCAACTCCTCATCACCCGGGGCGCGTTGACGACGTTCTCCATCGCCAACGACGTCGCCAAGTACTTCGCGATCATCCCGGCGCTGTTCGCGGCGGTCTATCCGGGCCTGGACAAGCTCAACATCATGCACCTGTCCTCGCCCGACTCCGCGATTCTCTCCGCGGTCATCTTCAACGCGCTGATCATCATCGCGCTGGTGCCGCTCGCGCTGCGGGGCGTGCGCTACCGGCCGGTGAGCGCGGACCGCCTGCTGCGGCGCAACCTCGGCATTTACGGCCTGGGCGGGTTGATCGCCCCGTTCATCGGCATCAAGATCATCGACCTGCTCATCTCCCTCATCCCCGGGCTGTAATTCCCTGAAAGCGTGCTGATCGCCATGAACAACTCGGTTACGAACACCGCCCGGTTGCTCTGGGCAGGCCTGCGAGCACTTCTGGTACTCACCCTGGTGTGCGGAGTCATCTATCCGCTCGCCATCACCGGTGTCGCCCAGGGCCTGTTCTCGGACAAGGCGAACGGGTCGGAGATCAAGTCCAACGGCAAGGTAGTCGGCTCCTCGCTCATCGGCCAGGCGTACAACCTGCCGCTGAAGAAGGGCCAGGAGACCCCGGGGCCCGACCTGATGTGGTTCCAGGGTCGTCCGCAGAACGGGCTGGGCACCAACAGCGTCAACACCCAGTACAAGCTGATCCTGTCCGGCGCGACCAACCGTGCCGGTGACAACGCCGACCTTATCAAGTGGGTCAAAAACGCCAAGGCCGCGGTCATCAAGGACAACTCGGTGAACGGCTACACGGTCAAGCCGTCCCAGGTGCCTGCCGACGCGGTGACGTCCTCCGGCTCCGGCCTGGACCCGGACATCTCCCCGCAGTACGCGGACACCCAGGTCCACCGGATCGCGGAGAAGAACGGCCTGTCCGTCGCCCAGGTGCAGAAGCTGGTCGACGAGCACACCGACGGCCGTACCCTCGGCTTCATCGGTGAGCCCACCGTCAACGTCCTTGAACTCAACAGCGCGCTAAAGACACTCGTGGCGAACAGCTGATGGCGTTACGTGCATCAAGCGGGAGTTGGCGGACGGGGAGACACCTTGCCTCGCCAATTCCCGCTGCCATGAAGCAGGTTCAGTCCCCGGCTCCCGGCCCCCGGTGCAGGAAAGGCGCTCACCGATGACACGGGTACTGGTGGTGGAGGCTCCGTCGGGCGCAGGGTCCGCTACGTACGTGCGTCCGGCCGGCCCGATATCGTCGTACTCGACCATGGCTTGCCGGGCATGGACGGCGTGGACGTCATCAAGGCCCCTGCGTGGCTGGGCGCGTGTACCGATCCTGGGTGCGGTCCGCGCGCAGGGCCTCACAGCGTGGGCAATCGCCTCCCCGCATGTTGGGTGCGTTCAGTAAAACGAACGGGAGGTTCACTATTCTGCGATTGAGGCCCTTCGGATAGGCGCGCAGGTCGGCACCTACCTCGATGACACCTACCTGGAGCAGGTCGATACGCGGGTGATCGCTGTCGGCGAACGGGACGGGAGGCCATGGGCGGCCGTCGAGCACTGCCTGTTCCATCCGCAGGGCGGGGGCCAGCCCGCCGACCGAGGGTGGCTGGAGGACACGGAGATCACCCCGGTTCGGTACCGCGAATCGGGGCTGGTCGTGGCGACGGCACCCCAGGGCGGAAGTCATGCGCCTCTCGTCGAGGGACAGAGGGTGCGAGCCCGGATCGACCTCGGCGACCTGGCCGAAGTGGTGCTGCCGACTCTGAAGGTCAAGAAGGGCCGTATTCGCGTGTCCTACACTGCAACGCACAGGAGCCGTTGATGACGCCCCCACCGTCCGGCCGCCAGCCGGTGAGCAGTACCGCAGCCGCGGTCGGCGCGAAGATCCGCCTGCGCCGCCAGCAACGCGGCATGAGTGCCGCGGAGATGGCCCGGCGGGCCGGGCTGAGCAAGGCCACGCTGTCGCAGCTGGAAGCCGGCAACGGCAACCCGACGATCGACACACTGGACGCGATCGCGATCGCACTGCGCATCCCGATCGCCGACCTGCTGGCGCGCGAGGCCGACACCGGGCCGGTCTTCCGGCCCGGCACGGACATCGAGCCCGGCGAGGTCTCGCGGGAACTGCTGCGCCGCATCAGCAGCGGGAACAGTCTGGAGATCTGGCGGCTGCGCATTCCGCCCGAGACGGAGCTGCCCGGCGTTCCGCACGCCACCGGCACGATCGAGCACCTGCTCATCGCCACCGGGCACGTCACCGCGGGCCCTGTGGAAGCCCCGCAGGATCTCGGCCCCGGCGACATGCTCGCCTTCGCCGGGGACGCCCCTCACTTCTACCGCACCGGTGCCGAGGAAGTGGACATCACCGTCGTGTTCGCTTCCCCGATCAGCACTTGAGATCCGGCGCGTCAGATCCGGCACCTGAGATCCAGCACCTGGGACCCAGCACCGAGGGCCAGGCGCCTGACATCCGGCATCTGGGCCCCCGCGTCTGACATCCGGCGCCTGAGGTCCGGCGCCTGGGACCCGGCGCTGAGATCCGGCATCTGAGCCCCAGCACCTGAGAGCCGGCACCTGAGACCAAGGAAGACCCCGCATGAGCACCACCACCATCGCCACCACCCCCTCCAGCCGTGCCTTCATCAGCGACAACATGGCCGGAGCATCCCCGCAGCTAGCCCAGGCCGTCGCCGACGCGGCCGCCGGGCAGGTCCTGCCGTACGGCAACGACCCCTTCACCGACAGCGCCCGCCGCAGGCTCGGCGAGATCTTCGAGCGGGACGTCGATGTCTTCCCGGTCTCCACCGGGTCTGCCGCCAACGGCCTGAGCCTGGCCGCCCTCACCCCGCCCTGGGGCAGCGTGCTCTCGCACCCCGACAGCCACATCAACACCGACGAATGCGGCGCTCCGGAGTTCTTCACCAACGGCGCCAAGCTCGTCGGTGTGCCCGGCCCCGACAGCAAGATCGACCCCGAAGCGCTGCAGACGGCGGTGCGCCGCCGGGCCGGTGACGTGCACAGCGTGCAGCCGTCCGTGGTGAGCATCAGCCAGGCCACCGAGAGCGGCAGCGTCTACACCCTGGAGGAGATCCGCCGGCTGTCCGCCATCGCGAAGGACGCGGGACTGCGCGTCCACATGGACGGCGCTCGCTTTGCCAACGCCCTGGACCATCTCGGCGCCACTCCGGCCGAGATGACCTGGCGGGCCGGCATCGACGTCCTGTCCTTCGGTGCCACCAAGAACGGCGCGATGACCGCCGACGCCATCGTCTCCTTCGACCCCGCACTCGCCACCGAACTCGCCTTCCGCGCCAAGCGCGCAGGCCAGTTCGCCTCCAAGATGCGCTTCAACACCGCCCAGATCGACGCGTACCTCACCGACGGCCTCTGGCTGCACAACGCCCGCCAGGCCAACGCGATGGCCACCCGGCTCGGCGACGGCCTCAAGGCCATCCCCGGCACCGGTCTGCTGGCCACGCCGCAGGCCAACATCCTCTTCTGTCGCCTGCCCCAGCAGGTCACCGAGGGACTCCTCGCCGAGGGCTACGCCTTCTACCACGACCGCTGGGAACCGGGGATCGTCCGGTTCGTCACCGCGTTCTCCCACAGTGCGGACGACATCGACCAGCTCCTCGATGCAGTCCGCCGCCACAGCCGGTGACCGACGGGCGGGGGAGCGTCTCGCTCATACGGGATACGAGATACGAGATACGGGATTGAGCGCCGCGAGTACAAGTAGCGGCTGGGCCCCGGCGGAACGCCACACATCTGATCCGGGGCAAGAACGGGGGCACTTGATGAACATCCTGGCGTCTTCTACTCCAACTAGGCGCAGGAACGCCGCTCTGATCGCCGCGGTCCTGCTGGCCCTGGGAACCGCCTACCTCCTGGCCGGCCACAGCTGACGGGCCCATGGGCGGAGCCCGTGAGGGCCATGCCCCGGACGGAGGCATGCAGTCCGCCGGGAACGTCGGCTACGAACATGCCCAGGTCGGTGACGAGTACTGGGCGGGACTGCCGCTGCCGTGGAACAGGTCCAGTGAGGACATCCAGCTCACCCGGGCGGAGTTCACCCACATTCCCAAGGGGCTGAAGGTAATGGAGTACCGGGCCTTCGACGGCGACGAGACCGAGGGCAACGTCGTCTTCGCCCGCACCGACGACGACAGCAGTATGGGCGATCTGTTCAAGGTGCGGACCTACGCCGGCCACCCGGTGACCATCAAGGCGAAGACCGGTTCCCACGTGTACTACGTGGCCCGGGTCAAGGTCACCGGCCCGATACACGACAGCCTCTCCGGCTGTTTCGCTACTCGTCCCGGCAAAAGGCTCGACGCAGTACCAACAGGGCCTGGACTGCGACACCATCGTCCGGCTCGGGCCGCCACTGAAGTAGGCCCGGTTACGCCTCTGAAGCAGGCCGAGTTGGTGCTCGCTGCGCCTGACGCCAACGGTGTCAGGCGCAGCGGCGTATCCCTGGCTCGGCCGATGGGGCCGCGGGCCGGCCCGTTCGGATCCCGCCCGGGATCCGAACGTCGATCCCTACCCGAGCGGTCTCACTTCCACGGGTCGGTGAACGACCGGCCGGGCACCGGCTTGGCGATGAGCGCCACGGCGATGAAGAAGTTGACCTGGCCGATCGCGAACATCAGGGTGGCAAGTGCCTTGGCCTCATAGTGCTCTGCTGCCTGGGCGTACAGCTCGTCAGAGACCCGCTCGCCGTTCGCAGGCGTTTGAAGCACGGCTTCCACCAGTGCCAGCGCGGCACGCTCCGCACCGGTGAAGTACGGCGAGTCCTGCCAGGAAGCCACCGACGTGATGCGCTCCTCAGACTCCCCGGCCTTGCGCAAGAAGCCCGTGTGCAGAACGGTCAGGTAGGTACTGGCGACGATCTGACCGGCACGCAGCTGTACCAGGCTGATCGTGGAACGCGGTACCGAACCGTTGCCGGTGACCTTGAACAGCGCCGCCGACACGGCCGCCAGTTCGGGTACGAGCTCCGCAGGGTCCTCGGCCATCCGGGGAACCATACTGACCTCGGCCGTGATCGAACGTGTCTCCATCGCCATCTCCTCAGGGCTTTCATGTTGCTGTGCCGTCACTGCTCTGACGGACCGCGACGGAGAAATGTGACCGATCGGAGAGACTCGTTCGTGTCGGCTTGGGTCTGGCCCATCGGAGATGCCCTGGTTGAGCTGAGCGGTCAGCTCCAGTCGCGGCCGGGCGTCTGTCGCTCCCCGTCGGCACCGGATCCGCTTCCGTCGGCGGTGCCTGGGGCTACCTGGTCGGTGCCCCGGCCGCACGCGTCGACACCCAACTCCGCCTGCCCGCTATGGACGTGCGACACCCGCACACCCTCGCCGCCGTACAAGAATCCCGGTCAAGGGGTCGGGAAGCGGCAGGCGGACAAGAATGTCCTAAACTTCCCAGGCGTGAATCTGGCAGTGGAGGTGAAACCCGTGAGCAAGGTGGATACAGCGACCGTTAAGCGGGTTACTAACGACTGGGCGGCTCTGTACCCGGGTTTCGATGTCTGGCGGCCTCTGAGACTGCTTAGGCGTACTGGCCCTGTGCTTCAAGGGGTCACGCTCGACCGATCCACCTCGGGCGATGCATACTTCCCGACCGTGGCTTTGCGGTCTCTCAGCAGCTCCAAGGTGGCCCGCCTGCGGTAAATGAAGTTGAGGATAGCGTCCTCATCCCTGCGGCAAGTGGCTCAGTTGATATTGCCGTGGAGGGCCTCCAGCTCGCACAGGAACTACTGGGGAAGTGGCCCAAGTCGCGACTTCCGATCAATTGGACCTCCGGAGATGAATGGCTTGAGGGTCTATCGGCAAAGGCTTGTAATCTTGATTTTCTCCATGCGGTTGTCGACGGCCAGATCGTTTTTCATAGACTCGACGACCCGAGTATCCAGCCGGGTCAGGGTGGTCTGAGGGGCCGCAGCGGCCCATTGCCCGATCGCCGTGTATGAGCGGGCGACGGCCACTACCCCGGACGCCGCAATCAGCACCACACTCACGAACGGAGAACGTGCTCCCCGCCTACGGCGTGGGTCTGGCAACCTCGCCAGCTGTTCCGTCAGGGTCATGCCGCCACCCGGTGCGGCGGCAGGGCCTTGACGAGTCACGGCATGGCAGGCTTGCGGCTCATCCAAGCTCCGTTGCAGGCAGACGAATTGGGAAGGTCACCTGCATGAACGGGGTTTCATTGCGTCAAGCACGGACACCCCGCCCTGCGGCGCTACAAGATCACACGACTCCTCCGCCCCTGCGCCGGGACCTGCCATGCTGAGCAGGTTCGATTCGATCCTCACACCTTGGAGGTCTCGATGCGTGCAGGCGTCGTTGTCGCCGCGCAGCCCGGTGTGGAGGACCTCGCCGTGCGGGCCGAAGAGTTGGGCTTGCACAGTTTCTGGGTCAACGACACCCCAATGGTCCACGGCGACCCCTTCGTCGCTTTGAGCCTGTGTGCGAAGGCCACCAGCCGCATCAGGCTCGGCATCGGCGTGACCTCACCGGCGCTGCGCTCGGCCCCAGCCGCCGCGAGCGGGCTCGCCAGCCTCAACGCCCTGGCACCGGGCCGGATCATCTGCGGAGTCGGCACAGGAAACACCGCCCGGCGCGCCCTGGGCATGCGGCCGACCGCGGCGGCCAGGCTGGAGAACTTCATCGTCGCACTGCAGGACCTGTGCGCCGGACGTTCGACCGAGCACCGCGAAGGTGACCGGGTCCGGGACATCCGGTTCCTGCACGCCGGGGCGCACGTGAACACCGCCGACCCGATCGAGTTCGTCGTGGCCGCGCTGCTCGGACCGAAGGCGGCCGCCGTCGCCGGCCGCCGCGGCACCGGCCTCATCTCCTTCGGCCTGCTGGACCCCACCGCCTGGCACGCGCTGCACGACACCCGCCGCCACGCCTCCCAGGGCGCACCCCGTGCCACCGACTCCTACGCGGGCTCCTACGTGGTCACCTCGCTCCATCTACTCGACGAGGACGAGGACCCCCACGGCGACGCGGCTCGGGACGCGACAGGCCACCTCGTCCTGTCGCTGCTGGCCTTCGCCGCCGACACAGCCGCCGACACACCCGCCTTCGCCGAGCAACTCGGCCCCGAGGAACGCGAGGCGGTGCGGCGGCTCCTCGACCGGCGCGGCACTACCGCCACCGCGCCGGACCGGCACACCAAGCTCTACCCCAACTACCTCGGACGCATCGCACCGCAGGACCGGGACCTGGTTCTGCCCTCGCTGATGAACTCCCTGGCCCTGGTCGGCACCCGCGACGACGTCCTCGGCCGCATCACCACCCTGGAACAGGCCGGCGTCGACGAACTCCTCATCCAGCCGGTGATCGACCCGCTCACCGAGATGGCCCGGCTCGCGAAACTCCTCAACTGAGCTGACCCGCCTACCGCACATCCTTGACCTGCACACCTACAAGATCACCAAGGCTTTGTCATCGCCCTGCCTCGGGGTTGCCGGCCACGCGGAGTTCAGCCACGTAGATTGGTGCGGGCGTCAAACAGCGGATGGCGATGCCTCGCCGAACCCACAGGCAGATGACCCCGGAAGAATGGCCGAGGCTAGGGCGTTTCTTGAGGATCATCGAGCTGGCGCCTGGCATGGATGATGGCCAGTGCAGTGACGGCTCGCGACCGCTGGCCTGGTTTCATCGCCGCCGGCCGAGCAGCCTGGGCAGGTGCCCCGCGCTGGCGGTGTGGCCGAGCAGAAGCGCCTGTTCGTTCTTGAGGTGCGTGAATCCTTTGCGGGTGTATTCCCTCAACTCTCGGCCGGGGAAGGGTATGCCCGACAGGTGCTCTTCGTAGTGGCCCTGTGCCCATCGTGCAGCGGTGATCTCGTAGCCGGACACGTGTGCGCAGAGCTGGAGGAGGGCGGGAGGCATCTCTTGCTCTATGAGGAGATCGGCCTTGGTGACCACCACGTCGCGCATCGCCTGAATGTTGGGGATGAAGACGGTGGTGGCCCATGTGCGCCACTCGGCGAGCTCATGCTCCGTGGGGGGTTCGTCGTGGTCGAAGGGATCGCGGCCGTCGGGTCGGGCGTACCTCTCAGCGAAGGAGTCGTAGGTCCTGCTGTTGGCTTCCATGATCGCGAACAAAGGCCCGTAGAAGTCGCTCAGCTGCAGGTTGACGCGCGCCAGACGAGCCTGTCGCTGGGCCAGTCGCACACCATTGAGGTAAGTAGCCAAGTAGCCAACGAGTGCCAGCCCGACGGTCACGATCACAGTGTTCATGGCAGGTGATGCTAGGCCGCGCCGATCTGATCAGCGTGCGGACCAGAGGAAGATGCCTGCGAGGTGAAGCCCGGCGAGGTAGACCGTGGCGGTCTCCTCGTAGCGCGTGGCGATGCCTCGCCATTGCTTCAGACGGTTGATGCACCGTTCGACTGCATTGCGCTGCTTGTACGCCTCGCGGTCGAAGGCGGGCGGTCTGCCGCCTTGGCGGCCGCGCCGTTTGCGGCGAGCTCTCTGGTCGGCGGGGATCGGGATAACTGCCCTGATCCCTCGCCTTCGCAAGTGGGCGCGGATTGCGCGGGAGGAGTACGCCTCGCCTGCGAGGACCGTCACCGGCCGGATGCGGGGGCGCCCCACTGGCCGGGGCACTCGCAGTGCTCTCATCACGGTCTCGAAGGCGGGTGCGTCCCCGGACTGTCCCGGGGTGAGGACGAAGGCCAACGGCCGACACTCACTGTCGGCAGCAAGATGGACTTTGGTGGTCAGTCCTCCGCGGGAGCGTCTGATTCCGTGATCGTCCGGCTCACGCGCCTTGCCCCCTTTCTGCGGGCCCTGGCGGCGTGCCGGTGTGCGCGGACGAGTGTGGCCTTCACCGCGACCACCCAGTCCAAGTCCTCCTCGGCATCGGCCTGGGCAAGCAATGCGGTGAAGACACGCTCCCAGGTGCCGTCGATCGCCCGGTTCTTGCCTGGAGCGACGGTGCTCTCGCTTCCCGAAGGACATGGCCCCCCCGCTCTGGCTTCCCGCGCCGGACCAGCGCAAGTGCGCCGAGGACGGACTCCTCCGGTAGCTGAAGGCGGACGCCGCCGAGCGGGACGTACACCGGGAACCGTGCCTAGGACGGTCCGGGGCTGGGAAGGGGTAGCCCTGTCGATCGATCACCCCCCCATCGCCACCAACTCCCGTGGCATTCAGGAGAGATGACTCATGGTCAGGTCCAGAAGCAGGACTATGCTGGCCGCCTTGGCGGCGTTGTGCGGACTGCTCTTCACGGCCGCCGCCCCCGTTCAGGCTGCTACCCCCGGCCGGCACGGTTCCCGATTCGTTGTGAGCGAAGCCCAGTTCGAGCGCATGTTCCCGGACCGGAACTCCTTCTACACGTACGACGGGCTGCTCGAAGCCACCGAGGCGTACCCCGCCTTCGCTCATACCGGCAGTCGGACCGTCCGCAAGCAGGAGGCCGCAGCCTTCCTCGCCAACATAAGCCACGAGACCGGCGGTCTGTTCTACGTCCGCGCGCAGAACGAGGAGACCTACCCGATCTTCTGCGACGCCACCCAGCCCTACGGCTGTCCGGCCGGGACCTCCGCGTACTACGGGCGCGGGGCCATCATGCTGAGCTGGAACTTCAACTACAAGGCCGCCGGCGACGCGTTGGGCCTCGACCTGCTCAACAACCCGTGGCTGGTGGAGACCGATCCGGCCGTGGCCTGGATGACCGCGCTGTGGTACTGGAACACCCAGACCGGTCCCGGGACGATGACCGGGCACGACGCGATCATCGGCAGGCACGGCTTCGGACAGACGATCTGGAGCCTCAACGGCTCCACCGAGTGCAACGGCGGCCGCCCCGACCAGATGCAGCACCGGGTGGACCTTTACCTCGCGTTCACCCGCATCCTGCACACCGCGCCCGGCGCGAACCTCACCTGCTGATGCGACGCGGCGCGCGATGGTCGCCCGCCGAGACCTGAGGTCCGCGGCGGGCCCGTCCCGCCGCGGACAGCCGCAGGCCGGCCGGCCCCTTCGTTCTCGGCTCGCTGTCCTCCGGCGTAGGCCCGTTACCGGGCCGTCGTGCCCGCCGCCTCTCCTCTCGGAGGTGATGCGGCGCGTACGCCGCTCTCCACGCCTGCGAGTGACTGCCGCGCCTCCGCCTCGGCGATGGTCTCCTGCAGCGCCTGACGGGCCATCTCGAGATCGGCGGCCCGCTGGTCGAGGGCGCGTTGCTGGTGGCGCAGTGCGTCGAGTATGCCGGGGCACGGTCGTACGACGGCCGTGCCGACGGTACAAGGGAGCACCTGGCGGATGACGCGGGTGGGCAGTCCGGCCGCGAGAAGGGCGCGGACGCGTCCCACGGCGGTGACGTCGGAGTCGGCGTAGGAGCGATAGCCGTTGGACAGCCGTTCCGGCCGGAGCAGTCCCGTTCGCTCGTAGTAGCGCAGCAGCCGCTCACTGGTCCCGGTCCGCTTGGCCAGCTCGCCGATCAACACGGGCGTACCCCTCTCACTTGACCTTCCAACGGTGTCAGGGCTCAACACTGCTTCTCGCCGCCCGAATTCCTTCGGCGGCGGCGCCATTGGAGGCTCACGTGATCATTGATGCCCACAGCCACGTCCACGACCCGGTCGACGTCCATCTGTCAGCGCTGGATGACGCGGGGGTGGACCGTACGGTCCTGTTCCCCACCCGCCCTCATCCGGAACGGGCGACGGACCTGGCTTCTCTCCGTCATGAGATGAGTGTGCTGGGCCGTGCGCTGGCGGCCGGGAGCGATGGCCCGGTGGACCCAGCCGCGGACGATGGATACGCCCTCGCGTGGCGGGAGTTGGACGAGGCCCTGGCTGCCCATCCCGGTCGTTTCCTGGGTTTCGGCTCCGTCCCGCTGGGACGCCCGGCTGCCGAGACCGCGGCCTGGGTGGCGAACGAGGTGGCCGGCCGCGAACTGTACGGCATCGGGGAACTCACTCCGCCCCCGAACCAGGCGGCCCTGGTCGAGCCGGTGCTTCAAGCGGCGCGCGACCACGCCAACCTTCCGGTCGTCGTCCATGGGTACGCCCCCACGACGGCAGCGGACCTGCGTACTCTGGCCGCCCTTGCGGCCCGCTATCCAAGGGTCCCACTGGTGATCAGCCAACTGGCCGGAGACCACTGGATGGAGGCGATCGAACTGGCCCGCATCACACCGAATCTCTACCTGGAACTGTCCACGGCGAACATCATCTTCGCCGTACGACTCGCCATCCGTGAACTGCCCACCCGCACCCTCTTCGGCTCGGACGCCCCGTACGGCGACCCCCTCCTCGCCCGTGCCACGGTGGAGCGGGTCACATCGCCGGGCGAGATCCGCGATCGAGTGCTGGGCGGAAACCTGATGGAACTCCTGCACCTCGTCCCTTGACCTGCGTCGGCCGACACCGGGGGCCAGGGCAACTTCGCTGACAGCCGCTGCTCCCGCCAGGTGCTCCTACTCGTAGCGCCGATGCGCGAGATGGACGGTGAGGTCGGCCTCGACCTCGACCGTCGTGGGCAGAACGCGCATGATCTGGTCGAACACCTGCTCTTGCTCCGAGGTCGGCAAGACGAGATAGGCCGAGATGGTCGACAACTGGCCGACGTAGTCGCGAGCGCTCATCGTCAAGCGCCGCTCGATCACCGACTGTTGGACGCCGGTGAACCACTCGGACCGTTGGAGCTCCGTTCCCGGCCACTGCATGTGATGCCCCTCAGGCGTCCCGTCCGGGGACGGAATCTCGTCACTCTCCATGAACGCCGCTCGGGCCGCGCGGACAGCTTCCCGCACAGCCGGGTCGGCCAGTCGGAGCGGGCCGCCGAACGAGGCGAACACGCCACCGGGTTCGACCAGCGCGGCCATACGGGACCAACGGCTCTCCGGGTTCGTCCAGTGCAGCGCCGCTGCCGCGTAGACCAGCCCGTACCTCTCGCCCGGTCGCAAGTCCTCGAACGCGGCTTGCACCGTCCTGACGCTTGCAGGTACGTGCTTGCGCAGCTCGGCGAGCATGGCCCCGTCCGGCTCGGTCGCCGTGACCGCAACTCCCCGTTCGGCGAACAGGCGGGTCGCTTTGCCTGTCCCGGCGCCAATCTCGAGAGCAGTCCGAATCGGCTGACCCGCGTACGCCGTCACCATGTCGAAAAGCGCCGCGGGATACCCCGGCCGGAACCGTTCGTACGCTTCCGCCATTGCTCCGAAACTCCGTGCGCGATCAGACATGCCGAGCATCCTGACATGATCCGCGTCGTCGATGCCCGCTCATTTCGCCCGACCCGACCGCCCGATCCTGGTCAGCCGAAGACAGGAGCAACTACGCATTCCATGGGCATGCGCGCGTGGTCCGGCCTCAGCCGGTGACGGCTCTGGTGCACTTCGTGTGGTCGTCTGCGCAGCGTGGCCGGCCTACGCGGCGTGGCTGCTCGCCGGACGGGCCCGACCCGATGCCGCACGAAGCAGCCTGGCCCGCTGTACGAGGGACGTGGCGGCCCCCTCCCACTCGGGATGCGCGAAGGTGAACCCGGCCGCGCGCAGCCGGCCCGGCACCACCCGACGGCTCTTGAGCAGCAGCTCCGTGTCCGAGCGCAGCGCGAACGCCCCCAACTCGGCCATCCAGCGCGTCGCCGGCAACCCCACCGGGACGCCCCAGGCCGTGCGCAGTGCCCGCATGAAATCGCGCTGCGGAAGGGGTTCGGGCGAGGCGAGGTTCACCGGTCCTTCGAGGTCGTCCCGGGCGATCAGGAACTCCACGGCGCGTACGAAGTCCTCGTCATGGATCCAGGAGACGTACTGCGCGCCCCCGGCCACCGGACCGCCCAGCCCCAGTCGCGCCAGCCGCGACAGTACGTCGAACACACCGCCGCGATCCGGGCTCATGACCATCGCCGAACGCAGTGCCACCTTGCGGGTCGCGGGAGTCGGCGCCTCGGCCTGCGCCCGCTCCCAGTTCTCCGCGATCTCGACGCTGTACGCCCAGTAGTCCGGCACCCCGGCCTCCGAGCCGCCGATCACACCGGTCGCCTCGTCGTGTGCCGCGTCGAAGCGGTGGGCGTAGACCGTCGCCGTACTCATCTGCAGCCAGACACGCGGTGGCCGCGCGGCGGCGGCGATCGCCTCGCCGACCACCCGCGCCGAATCCACCCTCGAATCCATCATGGCCCGCAGGTTCTCGGCGGTGTAGCGACAGGAGACGCTGCGCCCGGCCAGGTTGATCACGACATCGCAGCCGTCGATGGCCGCGGCCCAACGGCCCAGCGTCGCCCCGTCCCAGCCGATGTCATGCGCCCGCACCGGGCGCCGGGTCACTACCGTGACCTCATGGCCGGCCGCCGTCAGCGCACGGTCGAGAATCGTGCCCACCTGTCCGGTTCCCCCGGGCAGCACTACCTTCATCGAGCCCCCCTCGGCTTCGCTCGGCACCAGCGTAGTCCCCCGTTTTGAACATGTTCAACTACGGGGTCCGGCTCGGCGCACGTCACGGCGAGGCCGCCGGCACAGGAGAGCGGGCCGGCTGCTCCGAACAGCTCCGGCAGGGAATGGACGTAGCGGAAGCCGTCAGGGCGTCTTCGAGAGCAACGGGACGGGAGCAGCGGAGGTGCAGGTCAGATCGGTGGTGGGCAGGACGCCGGTCCGGAAGTAGTCGTTGATCGTGTCGTTGACGCACCTGTTCGCGTAGCGAGGGAAGACCGCGTGGATGCGGGCTCCTTGCAGGGTGACCAAGCGGGAACCGGTCAGCTTGGCGTGCAGGGCCCGAGCGTTCTGGTAGGTGGTCCGGGTGTCTCCGGTGGAGTTCACGATCAGGGCGGGGACGCCATTGTCGATACGGGTGGGCCTTTCCCGGGGCGCGGTGGGCCAGAAGGCGCAGGGGCTGATGTTGCTCAGCAGCGGTCCGAGGACGGGCTGGCCGACCTTCACCTGCTGGATTCTCCGCCAGTACGCCTGCGGGTCGCGGTCGACGGACTTGTCGCCGCACAGTACGGCGACCTGAGAGCTGCCCGCCGCGGACTCCATGCCGGTGAAGAGGAAGTCAAGCGTGTCCTTGAGGTCCGCGGTGGGCTCGGCAGCCTGCCCTTCGGCTGCCTGGTGGAGTGCCTGGACCGAGGCTGCCAGCGACGCGCTTGACTCGTCCTGGTCGCTGTCGAGGCCGTTCATGAGAACGAAGGGCAGGGATTGGTCATCCACCCGGTAGTCGCCGACTTTCAGCGGCTGTTCGGCTGCGGTGGCGATGATGCCGTCGACCGTGGTGAGTACGGAGTCCCGGGTGGCGCCCAGGTGGTACTCGCTGTTGTGGCCGGCGGTCCAGTCGGCCCAGTCGTGCAGTGCGGTCTCGTTGGCCGGCGCGGCATCGGCCAGCATGTCCTCGGCGCCGTAGTTGCCAGGGTCGACCGCGCTGTCCAGCACCATGCGGCCCACCCTGCCCGGGAACATCTGGGCGTAGACGGCACCGAGGTAAGTGCCGTACGAGGCACCGTAGTAGGAGAGCCGCGGCTCGCCGAGCGCGGCCCGGACGATGTCCATGTCGCGGGCGGTGTTCCGGGTGCTGACGTACGGCAGGAGGTCGCCGTTGGTCTTCTCGCAGCGGCCGGCCAGGTCGCGCTGCAGGGCGACCACGCCGTCGAAGTCCCTGCGGTTCGTGCCGGGTGAGCGCATCCAGGTGCTGATCGGCCAGTTGCAGTCCACCGGGGTGCTGCGGCCGCTGGACCTGGGGTCCATGCCGATCAGGTCGTAGCGCGCTCCGACGCCGTTCATCAGGGAGCTGATGTCCGGCGGCAGGTCGATGGAACCGCCGCCCGGACCACCGCCGTTGAGCAGCATCGCGCCGAGGCGGTGGCCGCTTTCGGTGGCCTTCAGTCGGGAGATGGCAACACTGATGGCGCGGCCGGCGGGGTGGCCGTAGTCGAGCGGCACCTTGAGCGTTGCGCACTGGGCACCGGCCTGGTCCAGTGTCTCGCCGACGGTGTCCGACGGCCCCTGCCGGCAGCCTGTCCAGGTGACCCTCTGGTCTTCGTAGCGGGCGAGGGGTGCTGTCGTTGCGGTCATCCCCGCGGACTGTCGGCCCGCGGGTGCTGCGGGCGTCGCCGCGAGGACGGCGAATACGGCGGCGGTCGCCAAGGGAGCCAAGCCTCTTACCGGCACGCGCCTCATGTTCGTCATGTCATTCCTGACTGTTCGGGCAGGCCGGTGGAGCGGGAGGTGTCCGGTCCCGTCCATTCCGCGCCCACGGTGCGCTCAGCGGTTCTCGCACAGCGCGGTCTGGATCGTGGCGAGTTTGTCGTCGATGCCCTGCTGGGTGTCGAGGGTCTGGTTGAGGACCAATTGCACTCGGCGGCCGTCCGGGGCGACTCCGCCGTTGGTCTCAAACCCTGGCGTGGTGCCCCCGTGGCCCCAGTAGCGGCCGCCGCAGTCGAGCGGGGTGGAGATCAGCCCGAGCCCGTAGCGGGCGCCCGGCCAGGTCCTGTCCGGGTCGGTGACCACGGTGCTCTTCATCTGTGCCAGTTGAGCGGGGCGGAGCAGCCGGCCGCTGAGCAGCGCGGTGAAGAACCGGTTCTCGTCGGAGAGTGTGGACACCAGCGCGCCGCCGACTCCGCCGTAGGCCATGTTGAAATCGGTCACGTCCGCCAGCAGGGTCCTGCCGTCCTTCTCGATGTGCTGGTAGGCCTGCGGATGCGGGCCTTGGATCGTCGCGTCGGTGCCGGGCCAGTAGGTGTCGTCCAGGCCCAGGGGCCGGATGATCCGACGTGTGATCTCGCTGGTGGGGGAGTGGCCGGTGACCTTTTGGATGATCATCCCCAGGACGATGTAGTTGGTCGTCGAGTACGACCAGGCCTGCTGGGGACGGGGCTGTGAGAGCGCCAGCGCGACCAGTTCCCGCGGGGTGAAGTCGTGCGACTGCCAGTTCTCCGGGTGATCCCAGTCCAGGCCGTCCACGTGGTCGGCCAACCCGCTCGTGTGCTGAAGGAGTTGGCCTACGGTGATCTTCCGACCGTCGTAGCCGTGGGTGTCGATGAGCCCGGGCAAGTAGTGCTCCACCGTCCCCTCCAGGTCGACCCGGTGTTCGGCCACCAGTTGGAGAAGTACGGTCGCGGTGAAGGTCTTCGTGTTGCTGCCGATGCGGATGCGGTCCCTACTGGACATGGGCTTTCCGGTGCGGACGTCGGCTTGCCCGCTGGTGCCGACCCACTTCCCGCACCCCGGGGTGTCCACCTCGATGGCCGCGCCGACGACGCCGTCCGCGCCGGTCAGCTGACGAAGCGCCCGCTGCACGGCCGTATGTGCGCCGCAGTCTCCCGGCCTCGCTCCGGTCCGGGCCGGAGCTCCCGGTGCCGTAACGGCCAATACCGAT
Organism: Streptomyces sp. NPDC058371; assembly: GCF_042723265.1. Taxonomy (NCBI): domain Bacteria; kingdom Bacillati; phylum Actinomycetota; class Actinomycetes; order Kitasatosporales; family Streptomycetaceae; genus Streptomyces; species Streptomyces sp. NPDC058371. Next base: position 158,526 of record NZ_JBHXJC010000017.1, read on the forward strand.
AGCAGCGCTGTACCTGCCACGGTGAGTCGCAGCCCGCGCCGCCGGTGTCCCCTCACGTTTCCCCCTTGGTCGGAAAGCACTGCGTCCCCGCCCACAAATCTAGGAACCGGGTGTCACCTGTCGCACTCCTGCTGACGCCCCTTCATTCCTCGGGTTAACCCCCGTCCCCGGAGACCCGACGGTGCCCGGCGCCAGAGGCGACGGACGAATGGGCCGGCCCCGCACCCCACGTACTCTTTTCCCGTGTCCGACTCCCGCCTGCAACGTGTCGCCGTCCTTGTCCTGGAGGGTGCGAAGCCGCTCGATGTCGGCATTCCTGCACAGGTGTTCACGACGCGCGCGAGCATGCCGTACGAGGTGCGGGTGTGTGGCGCGGCCGCCGGTCTCGTGACCGGCGGCGACGGCCTGTCGTACTACGTGGGCCACGGCCTCGACGCGCTGGCGTGGGCTGACATCGTCTTCGTCCCCGGCTACCGGTTCCCCGACCACGACGACCCGCCGCAGGCCGTTGTCGACGCTCTGATCGCCGCCCACGACCGGGGCGCGCGGCTCGCCGCCATCTCGACGGGCGCCTTCGCGCTCGCTGCCACGGGCTTGCTCGACGGCAAACGCGCCACGACCCACTGGCACTACACGCGGGCTCTTGCAGCGAGGCGTCCGCTCGTTCAGGTCGACGAGAACGTGCTGTTCGTCGACGAGGGCAGTGTGTTGACGTCTGCCGGGGCCGCCTCGGGCATCGACCTGTGTCTGCACATCCTCCGTGGCGACCTCGGGGTGGCCGCGTCGAATCACGCGGCGCGGCGGGTGGTCGCGGCCCCGTACCGCAGCGGAGGTCAGGCGCAGTACGTGCCCCGCAGCGTGCCCGAGCCGCTCGGCGAGCGGTTCGCCGCCACCCGCGAGTGGGCGCTGCACCGGCTGGGCGAGCCCCTCACTCTCGCGGTGCTCGCGCGGCAGGCGGGGGTGTCGCCGCGCACGTTCTCGCGGCGCTTCGTCGAAGACACCGGGTACACCCCGATGCAGTGGGTCATGCGCGCCCGCATCGACGTGGCCCGTGAGCTGCTCGAACGCTCCCAGCGGAGCGTCGAGCAGATCGCCGCCGACGTCGGTCTGGGCACCGGCGTGAATCTGCGGCTGCATTTCCAGCGCATCCTCGACACCACGCCGAGCGAATACCGGCGCACCTTCGCCCAGGGCGAGTAGCCCGCAGACCCGTGGCGCGATCCTTTCGGATCATGGCACTCACGCCGCTGCCACGAGCGGATCCTGCGCGCGAACCTGGAACCTACCGAAGGGACACTTCTCATGACTCGCATCGCCATCAACGGATTCGGCCGCATCGGACGCAATGTGCTGCGCGCACTGCTGGAACGCGACAGCGCTCTGGAGGTCGTTGCCGTCAACGACCTCACGGAGCCCGCCACCCTCGCGCGGCTGCTCGCCTTCGACACGACGTCCGGCCGGCTCGGTCGCCCGGTGACCGCGGAGGGGGACACCCTCGTCGTGGACGGCCGTCGCATCACGGTGCTCGCCGAGCGGGAGCCGGGGAAGCTGCCGTGGGCCGAGCTCGGCGTCGACCTCGTGCTCGAGGCGACCGGCCGCTTCACGTCGGCCACGGCTGCGCGCGCCCACCTGGACGCGGGCGCGAAGAAGGTCCTCGTCAGTGCGCCGGCGGACGGCGCCGACGTCACGCTCGCGTACGGGGTCAACACCGACGCCTACGACCCGGCCACGCACACGGTCATCTCGAACGCTTCCTGCACGACCAACGCGCTCGCGCCGCTCGCCGCGGTGCTGGACGAGCTCGCCGGCATCGAGCACGGCTTCATGACGACGGTGCACGCGTACACGCAGGAGCAGAACCTGCAGGACGGTCCGCACCGCGACGCCCGCCGCGCCCGCGCCGCCGCTGTCAACATCGTGCCGACCACGACGGGCGCCGCCAAGGCGATCGGCCACGTGCTGCCGAACCTCGACGGCAAGCTGTCGGGCGACTCGATCCGCGTACCGGTTCCGGTGGGCTCGATCGTCGAGCTCAACACGACGGTCGCCCGCGACGTGACGCGCGACGACGTCCTTGCGGCGTACCGCACCGCTGCGGAGGGGCCGCTTGCCGGCATCCTCGAGTACTCCGACGACGCGCTCGTGTCGTCCGACATCACGGGCAATCCGGCCTCGGCGATCTTCGACTCGGCCCTTACCCGCGTCGACGGCCGCCACATCAAGGTGGTCGCCTGGTACGACAACGAGTGGGGCTTCTCGAACCGCGTGATCGACACCCTCGAACTCCTCGCCGCCCGCTGACCGAGGACGCAGCGGCGTCGCCGGTCAGCAGGCGGTTCCAAATGCGGCCGTCCGGACGACGCATGCACCGCATCGGGGGAGCGACAGGTACAGCGGGTCACCGGTCGCTGGCTTGCGGACCAGGCCGTGCACCGGTGCCGCGTGGGAACTACCGGTTGTTCAAGGTGATGGAGTTGTACGGCGTCAGGTTCACGGATTCGGCGTACTGCGCGTCAAGGAAGAAGTGGCAGTTGACGGCGTTGTAGCCCGTGCACAGGCTCACACTGGCGATGCCGGACTGGTTGTTGATGATGAAGTGGTCACCGTACTGGTTGCTCAGGTTGTGAGCGCCATAGCTCCAGTACACGTTGGTCGGATGCGGGTTGGCCCACGGATTGACGTTCTGGCCGTAGATGCAGACGGCACCGTACGGACACCCCTGCCAGGCGCCGTCGGCGGGCTTCGCCTGCGCCGCGCCGCTCATGGTCACGACAGCCAGCATCGCGGCAGCGATCGTGACGGCACTGCGATGGATCGCGCGCATGTGTCCCCCTGTGTGTTTCTTCGTTTGACGGGCCCTCGTGGGCGCGACGGTGTGACAACGGACCGTGCCGCCGGCCGGCTCCCCGCCACCCCCGTGGGCGGGGAGCCGGAAACAGCACCGGCAGTGCCCTGCGGCCGACAGTGCGGCACGCCGGCGGACGGGCGGAAGACGTCCCAGCCGGACCAACCGGTCACGCCTTGGAGTCGAGTCAGCAGTTGCCGACGGCGACGTACGGAACGACGACGTCGTACCGTCCCCAACCGGTCACGTTCGTGGCGTTGTCGGTGTGGTAGAACCACTCCGCGCCCGCGACCACGCGACGGCAGTGGACGGTCACGACATGGGTCTGGTAGCCGTATCCGACCACGGTCGAGCCCGTGCTGGGCTGTGTGTGGATCCGGGCGCCGTCCGTGAGGTAGCGACCGGCCTGGGACTGCGCGGAGTACGCGGCCCCCATCACCCCGCGCTGTGGCATTGCCGCCCTCGGGCCGGCCTCCTGCGCTGTTGCGACGCTGCCGGCGGTCGCCAGCAGCGTTCCGGCGCCGACCAGGCCTACGAGCGCCCGACGCACGATATGACGGTTCATGAGTCTTCCCTTCCCCCGGAAGTACGTCCTGCGTCACCACACTCGCGCACACGTCGTGCAGCGACCTTGATACTTTCTTGCAAGGGGAAAACCCGCAGCCCACGGCATGAGCCGACGACCAGATACCGTTCGGCGAGGCAGCACGGGAAGAAGGAGCTGCATGAGTATCCGGTTCGCGCTCCTGGGCGATGTGGTCATCCGCTCCGGCGAGTCCGAAATCGTTCCCGGATCCCCTCGCCAGAGATGTGTCCTGGCGCTCCTGATGATCGACGTCAATCGGCCTGTGTCACTGGACACGTTGGTCGACCGCGTCTGGGGCACCGCGCCTCCGCCTCGGGCCTCCGCCACGCTGTACAGCTACATCTCCCGGCTTCGGGCTCTGCGAGTGACCCCCTCCGACCAGCGGGAATGGGACATCGTCCGCACGCCCGCCGGGTACGCACTGCGGGCCGACGAGACCGCTGTGGACCTCGCCCGCTTCCGGTCCTTGGCCGACCGTGCGCGCACCGCGACAACCGAGGAGGCGAAGCGGTACTACGAGGAGGCGCTGACCCTGTGGCGTGGCCGGCCCTTCGCCGGTCTCACATCCGACTGGCTGGACGCGTACCGGCTCACCTTGGACACCGAGCACCTGCGCGTCCGTCTCGAGCATCATGAACTGCTGCTCGCTGAAGGCCGGCACGCCGATCTCGTCCCCTCGCTCACCGCACTCGCCGCCGAGCACCCGCTGGACGAACGCGTAGCGCATCAGCACATCCTGGCCCTGTACCGCAGCGGGCAGGCCGCCGCGGCCCTCACGGCGTACGAGCAGCTGCGCGGTCAACTCGCGGAGAGCATGGGAGTCGATCCCAGCCCCCGACTGCAAGCGCTCCACCAGCGGATGCTGGTCTCCGACGACGGCTTGCTGGTCGACTCTCCCCGACGTTCTGCCGACGCACTGTCCACGGAGGCGAAACCGCCCGCACGTATCCCACGTCAACTGCCGGCGCGTCCCACGGGGTTCATGGGACGCGACGACGCGCTGACACTGCTCGGCCGGCAGAGCACTGTGCGCACCCGACAGAACGCGCCGGGAGTCTCCGTCGTCGGTGGCATGGGCGGGGTGGGCAAGACGTGGCTGGCCCTTCACTGGGCGTACGAGCATCTCGATGAGTTTCCCGACGGCCAGCTGTATGCCCAGTTGAACGGGTTCAGTCCGGGAGCGGAGCCCACGCTTCCCAGCGACGTTCTCCGTGCGTTCCTCGTGGCCCTGGGCGCCGTCGACCGCGAAATGCCGCCGGACACCGAGGGACGTGCGGCGCTCTACCGCACCCTCATGGCCGAGCGCCGGATGCTCGTGTTCCTCGACAACGCCAGGGACAGCGACCAGGTCCTGCCGCTACTGCCCGCCACTCCCGGCTGCCTGACCCTGGTCACCAGCAGGAACAGGCTGAGCAGTCTCAAAGTGCGCGGCGGTGCCGACTCGGTGGACCTGGCCGTGCTGCCCGACCTGGAATCGGCCCAGCTCTTCGCCCGGCGCGTGGGCAGCGTGCGCACCGCGACGGAACCCGCGCTGCGCGACATCGTCCACTCGTGCGCCGGGCTACCGCTCGCACTGGACATCGCGGCCGCACACGCGGTCGGCCTGCCGGGGGACTCACTCGACCAGCTTGCCCAGGAGCTGCGGGACCCTCACACGCGTCTCGACGCGCTGGACGCAGGCGAGGTGTCCACCAATCTGCGCATCCTGTTCTCCTCGTCCCATCGCGCGCTGGATCCGGAGGCGGGACGGTTCTTCCGGCTGATGGGGCTGACGCCGCATCTGGACATCGACCTCGCGGCGCTCGCTCATCTCGCCGACCGCACGCCGGCCCAGGCACGCCGGGCCCTGCGGCTCCTGGAGGAAGCCTGCCTCGTGCGACGGCACCGGCCTGGGCGGTATCACATGCACGACCTGGTCCGGCTGTATGCCGAGGAGCAGGCAGCCACGCTGCCCGCCGAACTGAGCGATCAACTGATCCACCGTCTGGTCGACTTCTACGTCAGCAACGCGCACGCCGCGCAACGGGCCCTCGATCCCCACCGCGCCACGGAGGATCCTCTGCCCGCGCACCGGCCGAAGACCGCGCCCCTGACGTTCGACGACGCCGAGAGCGCCCTGGGCTGGTTCGAAGCAGAACACCTCTGCCTGCAGGAGATCACCGCCCTTGCCCAGCGCCGGAGTTTCCACTCCGAGGTGTGCCACCTGACGTGGTCCCTGCACACGTTCCGCTGGCGGCGCGGGCTCTTCACGGAGAGCATCGAGGCGTGGTTCGCAGCGCTGGACGCGGCAGCCGCGCTGGACGATGCCTCCCTCGCGGCGCACACCCGTCTGCGCCTTGCGGTAGCACTGGCCCAAGCGGGCCGGTACGAGGATGCACTGCCGCACCTGGAGGGGGCTCGTGCCCATTTCAGTGACCACGGCGACACCGCCGGCCTCACGCGAACTCACCATGCGCTCGCCGAAGTTCAGGTCCGGATCGACGCCTTCGAGAGGGCCCTTCCCCACTTCGAAGAAGCGCTCAACGGCTACCGGCGGCTCGGCGACCAGGTAGGTGAGGCCAACACCCTGAACGGGACGGGGTGGGCCCTGGCCCGCCTGGGACGCTACGCGAGCGGCGAGGAGCACTGCCTCCAAGCGCTGCCTCTCCTCCAACAACACCAGGACGGGGAGGGCCAGGCCGCCACCTGGGACACCCTGGCCCACATCGCGTGGCGAACCGGTCGAACCCAACGCGCCCTCCACGCCTACGACCAGGCGCTCACTCACTTCCAGGCCATCGGCAACGCCAACCGGGAAGCCGACACGTGGTCCAAGCTCGGAGACGTCCGCGCCCAGCGCGGCGACCGGGACGGCGCGCGTGTGGCGTGGACGAATGCACGGAGCCTCTACCGTGATCAGCGGCGCTCTGCCGAGGAACAGCGCATGTCCGCGAATCTGGCTGCGGACAGCGACGATTGACGTGCCTTGGACTTGGCCCCGAAGTCCTAGCTCAGACACCGGGGAACAAGTAACCCGCCGGTAGCTTTGGCGCCTCAGGCATTCTCGGCCGTGGCGACTTGTTCATCATGTTCGCGCAGCATGCGCAGGACGGTGGCGGGCGAGGGGTGCTGACCCTTCTTCGCGCCCTTGGAGTTGACGAGCCGGGCCGCGATGTCGCGCAGGCTCAACTCCTCGTCACGCAGGCGCAGGGCGGTCGTGGTCGGTGACGCCCGCCACCGGGTGCCAACGCTTGACCGCAGCGGACAGCCCCAGCCCCATGCGCGGATCGCAGAAGAGGACGGTCCAGTCGTCGCCTCAGAGTCCGTCGCGGACCACCGCTAACCCGCCGACCCGGGTCGTGATGCCCGCCGGCCCGCGTCGGGCCGAAGCGAGCACGCTGGCCGGTCGACCGAGGGTGTCGCCCTGCTCCACCTCGATCGCGACCGTCTGCGCGCCTGTCGTGTCGAGCAGGTGGGCGGCCAGGCAGCCGGTGCTGTTGGCGTTGGCGACGTCCTCGTCGACACCGATCGCCGGCGCGAACATCCGCGCCGCACCCGGTCGGTCGCCCACCGGCGGTACGTACACGAAACAGCCGAGGAGGCCGTACCGCCGGCACGCCGCTGTCAGCCTGCCGAGGTGTGGGCGGACTCGGAGCAGCGCCGACCGGTCGTGGACCGGTACCAGCATGCGTGGTGCGCCGGGCGCTGCGATCCGTGGCGCGTCGGTCGGGTGCGGGTCGGCCGCGGTGAGCCCGAGCGCGGCGACGATCGTGGCGCGCTCGTCCGGTGCCGGGTGACGCAGCGCGACGAGGCCCTGGTCGAACCACACCTCGATGCCGGCGGGGCGGCGGATCGCGACGGTGTCGAACGTGCGCCCGCCAGTGTGTTGGCGGTCGTTCAGCTCGCCCAGCGCGGTGCGGGTCAACCGGACGGCCTGCGCGGCAACGGTGCCGTGGCCGCAGCCGGGCAGTTCGGCGGTGGCGGTGAAGAACCGGACCGGCCAGCCACCGTCCGGCGTCCGCCCCGGGCCGAGGAACGCCGCGTGCGAGGTGCCGGCCGCAGCAGCGACCGCACGCCGGTCCGCGTCCGTCGCCGCCGGGTCGTCGTCGGTGACGGACGTGGGGCTGCCGCCCCGGCCGTCGCGCCGCACGCACGCATCAACCACCGTGACATCCGGCCAGGACATCGGCCCACCTTTGGCGCTCAACGAACCGGCAACCGCGAACGGCGTCCGCCGACAGCCGGACCTGGCCGCAACGGCCGACCGACCGCGTCCCGGAGCGTACCGTCCTGCCTCAGCCGGTGCCGTCCTGCACCGGATAGTGGATGACGACTGCACCGCCGGTGGCGTAGTTGGGGACATCGGCGGCCAGCCGCTGGCCTTGCGGCGACGCCCGCGCCGCGGCCATGGCGGCGGCGTCAGCGAAGTCGCCTTCGAAGACCGCGAAATACGGCGCTTCTCCCTTGGTCGCCGCCACGTCGAAGCTGTAGCGCCACGCGAGCAGGCCGGGCCAATTCATGACCAGTGGAAGGTGGTTGGTCACGTAGTAGTCGCGGAAGTGGTCAGGGTTGGCGGGCTTGGAATACAGGACCACCAACTTATGCATGACGGCCTCCGTCCAGATCAGGGTCGGCGGGCTGCGTGAGTGCGATGTCCAGAACCGCGGTGAGTTGAATCGTCATATGCGCAGGTTAGGGCTTGGTGTGGGGTCGGGGGAAAGACCGGTACGGGATAGGCTCAGAACGGTTCGTTATCAATCGGCAGGGAGGGCACGTGGCGCCGGATACGGTGAGCCTGCGGTACTTCCTGGTGCTGGCGCAGGAGTTGAACTTCACCCGCGCGGCCGCACGGATCGGTATCGCACAGCCCGCACTCAGCGCCCGGATGCGCCGATTGGAGGCGGAACTCGGTACGGCCCTGCTGGTCCGCGACACGCGTAGCGTCGTATTGACCACGGCCGGTGCGGCTTTGGCGGAGTCCGCGCCGCCCGCGCTGGCGGCGCTGGACCGGGCATGGGACACCGCCCGGAGCGCGGCGGCCGGTGAACTGGGCACGCTGCGCATCGGATACAGCCTCAGCGCCGGGGCCGAGACGGCACCGGCCCTGGTGGACAAGCTGATTCGCAGCAGTCCCGGACTCGAGGTCGGCGCGGTCCCGATGGCGACACCGGAGATCTCCCCCGCGGTCGCCGACGGCCGCATCGATGCCGGGATCACCCGCGGTGAACAGCCGGGCCGTGGCGTGCGGCGGTACCTGCTGCGGCGTGCGCGGATCGGCGTCCAATTGGCGCAGTACCATCCGCTGGCCGAACACCCGGAGATCGAGATCGCCGACGCGGCCGCGTATCCGCTGCGGCTCCCGGACCGTGCGGCCAACCCCGTGATCCACGATCAGCTGTCCGCACTGTTCCGAGACACCCGACCACACCCCCGATTCCACACGCCCGCAGTCTCTTTCGACATGTCTCAGCGCGACCTGCGCGACGGGGTCACCCTCGCCCCGGCCGGAGAAGCCGCGATCACGGCAGCACCGGCCGGTCTCACCTGGCGACCGCTGCGGGGCGCGCCCAGCCTGACGATCCACCTGGTCCTCCCACGCGAGCAGTCGCCGCTACACCGCCGCATCCGTGCCGTCGCCAAAACCCTGGCGCACGAGCTGCACTGGCTGCCGGACTGACGCGCAAGAGGTCAAGCGAGACGGACGCCTGCGGTCGCGAGGCCGAAGACATTGCGCCGGGCGGCCGTGGTGACTGCGAAATCGTGTTCGGTCGGCGCGAACCGGGCCACCGCGTCCACCTCGCGCAACACGGTCGCCGGATTGTGCGGGCGCTCGGTGTTCCGCAGGACCTCGCGGGTGTCGTTGCACATCGTGATGAGCACGCCTCCGGTGAACGTCAGCTGGTCCTCCTCCAGGTCCGCGAGGTGCTCGACGATCGCGGTGCGGTCGCGTGCGACGTGGGCGCGCGTCAGGTCGAGGGCGCGCCACGCGGCCTCGTTCATCCGGGGGGCGGTGCGGTCGGCTCGCGTGCGCCGAGCAGGGGTGGCTTCAGGGGGCGCAGACCCCGCTGCACGGTCCCAGCCACAGTGGACCGCAGCCGTAGTCGGTCCAGTTGCACCACCACGGTGAGGCGTAGCACATCATGTCGCAGCTTCCGCTCCCCGCGCACTGGGAGTTGCAGTCCATGACCTGGGTGCCCTGATCGCTTTGAGGCGCCGCGCCCTGCGTGTCGGCAGGGCCCAGCACCATGAGAATCGCCCGCGCCTCGCTCTCGCCGAACGCCTCCACAGCCGCCGTCTGCAGCCCTTCGGCGGCTGCTTCCTGATGGCGCCCCGTGATGATCTGCGGTGCCAGGCGCGTCGCGTCGTCCAGGACGGCGGACTGCTCGGCCGTCAGACCGGGGTGTGTCTTGCGGTAGTTCGCGAAGTGCGCCACCCACAGATCACTGCGAGCCGAAGCGGACAGCGCGCCGTAAATGGCGCGCCGATAGTCCGCGGGGTAGGAGACGAACTCGGAGTAGCCGGAGGGCAGCCGGTCGGCGTTGGCCTTCACCCATCGCGACGCCTTGCTGCCCTTGGCGCGGGTCACAGCCTGCGCGGGTGAGGCTGCCAGGCCGCCGGTGACCAGAAACGTTCCCAGGGCCAGTCCCGGCACGGCTTTGAGGATTCCGCGACGGCTCGGGGACCGCAGCACATCGACGTCGCGCAGCGCACGCACCACCCGCAGCGAGTCCGCCGGCCCCAACAGCCGCGCCAGGCGGAGGGACAGCGCGGTTCCGGTCCAGGCCCGCACCTGGTCCCCGTTGACCGCCAACAAGGTCGGGGCCCACTCGGCCCCTTCTCCCAGGGCGCGCACGCGTAGACCGCGAATACGAGGTTCCGTGAGGCCCGCTGTCGTCAACTTGCCGTCGACGGAGACGCGAACCCGATCCACCACTTCTGCGCAGAATCGACAGTCGGCGTCGAATGCCAAAATCCACTCGGTCACAAGTTTCTCCCCACGTTGATGTGACAACCCGTCCCGTGGCGCCGGTCCGGTGTGAGTTTGCAGCCGATCCGTAGCGCGCCGTTCAGCACTCTTGCGCGCTTCGGGTCCACCTGAAGAGAAAGCGTTTGCTGAGGCGCCCGGAAGCGTCAATCATTTCGACGAGGATCGAAACGTTTTACATTTGCAGGCCGTGCTTACGGCGGGAGCACACCCGCTGCCAATGCGCCTATCTAGCCCCGGTATTTCCGCAGGACTTCTTCCAGGTCGGGGCCGCGTCCTGTTTGTCCGAGTGCGCGGCGAACCAAAACCCCGTCCAGGTCCACGGTCACCCGTCCGCCGGCGTCCGGAGCCCGGTTGCCGGCCAACTCCGAGAGTCGTCGGCGCACTTCGGAACGTGCGGCGGCGGATGGCGGTCAGCGCGCCTTCTCGCCGGAGGCGGCACGGGTGTCGATCAGCCGGGAGAACGCAGGGTCGGAGGCGACAGCCCCGAACACAGCCGCCCCGAACGCAGCCGACTCGGACCGCAGCAGGGCGACATCGGCGAGGCATGCCCCACCAGCGCGACCGCCAGTGCGAGGTCCACGAGTATCTTGCCGGGGTCGTGGACGGCCGGAGGCTTCCGCCACCGGGTCAGGTTCCACCACGGGATCAGGGCTGCGGATATGGCCTGGTAAAGGCCGGCCTTGCGGAGAGTTTCGACCAGGAGGACCGAACCGGCCTGCGAGACCTCAGCCCCGCAAAAAGCCCGTTGGCTCCGCTGATCCTGATGGCCCACAACAACGGCCTGCCCAAGGGAGAATCCCGGCTGGTGGCCCGGGCCCGGCTGTCCGCGGCGTACGGCTACGCGGTGGCCTCCATCGACGCCGCCGGGTGCGGTGACCGGCCCCGTTCCGCCGTCGACGAGCAGGCTCGCGCGGACCTCCGCCGGGCAATGCAGGCCGGCGAGCCGGTCGATGAGATCTTCGAGTCCTTCATCGGCCCGCTAGTCGATAATGCGGTCCCGGAATGGCGGACCACTCTGGACGCCCTTCTTGCGCTGCCCGAGATCGGCGGGCCGGTCGGGTACTCGGGGTGGACCGCCCTCGGCATTCGGCTGGCGGTGGCCGAGCCGCGCATCGCGGCAGCCGGCTTCTTCGCCGGGGGTTACGTGCCCCGCGCCCAGCGTGATGAGGCCCGGCAGGTCACCATTCCCCTGCTGCTTCTGCTGCAGTGGGACGACGAAGGGAACCCCAGGTAACGGGCCCTGGACCTGTTCGACGCCTTCGGCAGCAAGGAGAAGACGCTGCACGCCAATCTGGGCGGTCACCTCGGCACCCCGTGGTTCGAGCGGGAGGACGGGGACCGGTTCCTCGGCCGGCAGCTGAAGTGAGACCGGGCCGGCAGCCGCTGTTAGGCGCTGTCGGCCGGGAGGCTGCCCATCGAGGACAGGTCCGGGCCTTCCTCGATGGCGGTGGACAGCGGCATCGTTTGCCCGAGGGTTCGGAAGTCACTTGTAGATCTTGGTGCTTCCGATATGTTCACGAGTTCGGGTTCTGGCATAGCTTTCGTGCAGTGGCCACGGTGAGTGACAGCTGAGCGTTCCCAAGCAGCATGCGAAGTCGCCCGAAAATAGGCCGTGGTCCGTGCGGCTGGGCTGACAGTCCGGGCCGTGGAAGAGGTCGTGCTCCGGCTGGAGAAGCTGCTGTTCCCGGCGATCGCGGACGTCGCGGTGCTGTCGGTGAACGTGGATATCGAGATTGTGCGTGTCGACGCGCAATGCACCACGGCCGGCGCCACCTGCCCGGGATGCGGAGCCTGGTCGACCCGGGTCCACAGCTCCTACCCTGCGGTTTCCCGCCGACGTACCGAGCGCTGGACGAAGTGTCGTACTCCAGCTCCGGGTTCGTCGGTTCCGGTGCGGCAACGCCATGTGTCCGCGCCGGACCTTCGTCGAGCAAATACCCGGCCTGACGCGCAGGCACGGGCAGCGCACTGAGCGGCTGCGCTCCACTCTGGCTGCGGTAGGTCTCGCCCTGGCGGGCCGAGCCGGCTCCCGCCTGGCCTCCGTCCTTGGGTTGTCCGTCAGTCGGAGCACGGTCTTGCGCCTGGTTGACGCGCTCCCCGATCCGGAGGCTGCCGCGCCGCGCGTCGTCGGCGTCGACGAGTACGCCACCCGCAAGGGCCGCCACTACGGCACCGTCCTGGTGGACGTCGAAACCCGCCGTCCCATCGATCTCCTCCCTGATCGGGAAGCATCGAGCCTGGCCGCCTGGCTCGCGCAGCGGCCCGGTGTCGAGGTCGTCTGCCGGGACCGCGCGCCGTTCTTCGCAGAAGGCGCCGCAGCCGGAGCCCCGCAGGCGATCCAGGTCGCGGACCGATGGCATCTCTGGCACAACCTCAGCGATGCCGCCGAGCGAAGCGTCGCGCAGCACCGCCACTGCCTGCGCGTCCTCGTCCCCGCTACTCCCGAAGCCGAGTCCGACCCGAGCCCGCCCCGGCTGCGGACCCGTCCGGCTCGCCGTGGCCGCGAGGACACCGGTTCGCCGACCGCACCTGGACCCGGCATGCCGCCGTGCGCACCCTGCTGGAGGCCGGGCACAGCCGACGTTCGATCCAACGGCAGCTCGGAATGACCTACCGCACCGTCAAGCAGCTCGCCGATGCCCAGACTCCAGAGGAGCTGTTCACAGGCCAGTGGCAGAACCGCCCCTCCGTTCTCGACGAGTACAAGACCTACCTCGACGACCGCTGGGCCGCAGGCTGCACCAATGCCTGGAAGCTGTGGGAGGAGATCGTTCCACTCGGCTACGGAGGCAGCTACCAGCGCGTTCGCGCCTACCTGTACGAGAAGCGCACGTCACCGCGGCCGGTGACTGCCAGGGCGCCCTCGCCCCGGTCCGACGCTGGATGGATCCTCCGCCGCCCAGAGAACCTCACCGAGACCGAGCAGATTCGGCTCAAGACCGTCCGGACGCACTGCCCCGAACTGGACGCGCTCACTCGTCACGTCCGGTCTTTCCCAATCATGCTCGCGGACCGCAAGGGTGAGTGCCTGCCGGAATGGCTCGCCGCGGTCCGGCAGGACGACCTCCCCAGCCTCCACACGCTCGCCGCGGGCATTGACCGCGACCGTGACGCCGTCATCGCCGGCCTCAGCCTGCCCTGGAACTCCGGTGTCGTCGAAGGCCACGTCAACAGAATCAAGATGCTCAAGCGTCAAATGTTCGGCCGTGCCGGATTCGACCTCCTGCGCAAGCGAGTCCTGCTTGCGTGATGACCTATACCGGCTCCTCGTACACATCGATCTCGGAGGGCCCGCGAGCAAGCAACAGTTCGAGGTGCCCCTCCATGGCGGCGAGCCACTCGTCGAGGTCCGCATTGGCGTCGTGAAAGAACCAGGAGTCGAAGCCTCCCAGGGCGTCCAGGGCGGGTTCACACTCGTAGCGGAGTTCGCAGTGAACCTGTACGTAGTGGTCGTGCTCACCGTCGGCGTCACTGATGTCGAACTGTCGCGTGAGGTCCACAGTGAACATCGGTCGCCCGCTGAAGGCGTACGTGCCGTACTGGAAGAGTAAGCCGTCTGAGTCGGGTGTGGGCGCGGTGGCAAAGCGCTGCCGCCCGAATCGCATGAAGGCCAGCCATGCAGCTCGAGTGGTCAACTCGACCTTCGTTGAGCGCCCGACCTCCAGCTCGGCACGCAGGAGATCGAGGGCTTCCTCCATCCGTAGTCTGTCGTGCACGCCAGCTCTCCTCGCCTCGTGAATCAGCACCTTAACCTCGTAGGGCCGCATCAAATCCAGCCCTGACCAGCGAGGCAGCCGCCTCCCGGCTCGCAACGCTCAGTCACTGCTGCACGGAACCTGAGCCAGAACCCGAGTTCGGGAGGCACTTGGGCCGGGATGTCAGTGCCTGCCGGTAGCGTCGCGGTCCATGAGTGATCAACGAGAGGCAGTGGTTGTCCGCAGGGCTGAACACGCGGACGTGGACGGGCTCGTCGAGTGCAGTGGCGCATTGTTCGCTGAGGACGCAGGGACTCGCGATTCGAGCATCAACATCGATTGGCCTCGTGAGCACGGGCCCCAACGTTTCGCCTCCGGTATAGATGATCCGAACCGTCTGTTGCTCGTCGCCGGCTACGAGGGCAAGGTCGTGGGACATCTCGTAGGTGCGCTGGGAGGTCCATCTGCGATGAGACCGGTGAAGGTAGCGACGTTGGTGAGCATGTATGTGCATCCCGGATTTCGCCGAAGCCAGATCGGAGGACGATTGGTCGCAGAGTTCTTCAGTTGGGCGAAGGATGCGGGGGCCACCGCCGCCGAGGTGACGGCATACTCAAGCAACGCCGAGGCCATGAAGTTCTATGAGCGAAATGGTTTCGCGCCTCAGTCGGTGACCTTGCAGACGTCTTTGTAGGTGGGTGTCCTGGTGGGCATGCCGCCAGGGCAACCCTTATCCGGCGCGACCAACGGGGAAGAGATCGCTGTGAGCCGGCCATCGGGGCTCCTCTGCGCGAGCCCACCTTGCTCGACGGTGCGGTAGGTCATGCCGATCTGGCGTTGGATCGAGCGTCAGTTGCGGCCGGGGCCGAGCATCGAGTGGACGACGGCGTGTAGTGATCAGACCGGCGCCCAGGCACGAGTACCCCCGACCGCCAAGGGCTCCGAGCTCGTCGACCTGCTCATGGTCGTGGGCGGCTGGGGCGACTGGTGACTCGCCGGCGAGCCCGGGCTGCCTGTGCTCTACCGTCATCACACCTGCGGGGAGGCCGGTGGAGTCGAAGTCAGCTGCGCCTGCTGTGGTGAGCCGATGCACGCGGGCAGTATCGAGGTGCTCCCGGGCCCGGGCAGTGCTGCGGCACAAGCCAAGTCGACTCTCTCTCAGCCAAGTTGAAGAAGCGTCCAGGGTCGCGATCGATCCTGCCGTAGGAGACCGTCCGAGCAACCGCCCGGCTACGGCCTCGCTCACCTTGGCGCTCGCACCCAACCAGACGGCACATGCCGTCAACCTCGCCGAATACACCACCGGCACCGCCGCTCACCGACCTGTGCTGGGATCCAACGCATGGACAATCACAGACGCGTTCTCATCGTCGCCTACGACGATGCGCAGATTCTCGACATTGCCTGTCCCAGCGGTGCTTTGGACATCGCCAACCGGTACGGCGCGACGCCGCCGTACTCGCTCGAATTGGGAACCGTGGGTCGTCGGGCCGCGCGCAGCTCCGCCGGGATCGTGCTGGGGGCTGGGCAGAGTCTGGAAGCGGTGACGGGACGTCTGGACACGCTGATCGTCGTGGGCGGTGTCGGCTGCGAAGACGCGGCGGCGGACGGGCAACTACTGGGCCAGGTTCGCCGACTGGCCGCACAGAGCCGCCGCGTGGCCTCCGTCTGCACGGGGGCCTACGTCCTCGCCGCGGCCGGACTGCTGGACCACAGGCGGGTGACGACCCACTGGGGGTGGGGAGAACGGCTCGCCGAACGGCACCCCACCGTGGCCGTGGACACGGGCCCGCTGTGCATACGCGACGGCAACGTCTACACCTCCGCCGGAGTCACCAGCGCGCTCGACCTGACGCTGTCGCTGATCGAGGAGGACCACGGACCTACGCTGGCCCGGGCCGTCGCCCGTGAACTGGTCACCTACCTGCACCGGCCGGCCGACCAGGCGCAGATCTCCATGTACCTGGCAGCGCCGCCGCCGGAGAACCGGCTGGTACGGGACCTGATGGCCTACGTCGATGGCCATCTGGCCGAAGACCTCACGCCCACCGCCCTGGCGGCGCGGGCCGGCATCAGCTCTCGGCATCTGACCCGCCTCTTCACCGCGCACCTCGGTACGACGCCGGCACGCGCCGTGCGCACGGTGCGCACCATAGCGGCGGCGCGCCTGGTGCGCTCCAGCGGACTGTCCATGGCGGCGATCGCCCGCCGCTGCGGGTTCCGGGCGGCGGAGACACTGCGTCAAGCATTCCTGGACCACTACGGGGTCACCGGGGACAGGATTCGCAGGATGCCGGACATGGCATCGCCACGTCTCCCTCCGGGGCAGCAGACTCCTGGGACATGACGCACTCAACGCATGCGACGACACGCAGAAATGTGCTGCGCGGAACCGTGGCCGCCGCCGCGCTCGCAGGCGCCACCACAGCCGCAACGGGGACTGGAGCGGCGCACACCCCGTCGGGCGGTGCGGGCCCGAACATCGGCATCCTGTTGTACGACGGCTTCAGCCTGCTGGACCCCACCGGGCCGGCCGAGGCGCTGTCCCGGTTGCCGGACGCCACCGTGACGATGATCGCCGAGAAGCGAGGGCCGGTGCGCACGGACACGGGAGACGTAGCGGTGCTCGCCGAACGGTCCATCACTGAGGTCCAGCGCCTGGACGTACTGCTGGTGCCGGGTGCGGGCAACCGCGGGACCGTCGCGGCGATGACCAATGAGGTACTGCTGAGCTGGATCCGTGACATCCACCGGCACACCCGTTGGACGACGTCCGTGTGCACCGGGAGCATCGTCCTCGCCGCGGCCGGACTGCTCAAAGGCAGGCGCGCGACGACCTACTGGGCTTCCGCGGAATACCTTCAGTCCACGTTCGGTGTGACCTACCTGCCGCAGCGCTATGTACGCTCGGGAAAGATCATCACCGCGGCCGGGGTGTCGGCGGGAGTGGACATGGCCCTGTATCTCGCATCCCTGATCACGGACGACGACACGGCCAAGGCGCTTCAACTCGCCATCGAATACGACCCCCAACCCCCCTTCGACTCCGGGAACGCCGCAGACGCCGACCCCCAACTGAAGGAAGCCGCGCTGCAGTTGCTTGCCGCATCGCAGGTGTAGCCCCAAGCGGGACTGGCTGAGGACCGCCCTCAGGGATCTCGTCGTACGTCCTTCACGGCGCTGTGACCGGTGCAGCCATTCGCCTCCTGCCCCGTCCATCACCCCACCGAGCGGGCCGTGGCCGGCCGGACCTGTTTGCTTCAACAGGGCGGTCACCTTTGCTTCAACAGCGCGGTCACCGCGGCCAGTTCGGCGTCCGAAAAGCCTTCCGCTCCTGCGGGAAACGTCGCAATCTCCTCATCCCGCACCTCCACTCCGACGCAATGTGAAAACCGTTGTTGGGTTCCGTTGATCTCCTGTGGAGACGCGTGCGACAGTGAGCGCGATTTGATCGTTCCCCGAACCAGAAAGGCTCCCATGCGCTTACGTCGATTTGCCCTCACCGCTCTCGCTGCCGCGGGTCTGTGCGCCGTGTTGACGCCGGCCTCGGCTGTCGCGCAGGACCGGCCGACCGGTTCCCCCACCGGGACCGCCACGGTCGTCAACACCAAGTCACGCGCTCAACTCGACGCCTACTGGACCCCGGAGCGGATCCGCAAGGCCAAGGCGTTGCCGGCGTCCGAGATCTCCTCGAAGGTGACGCCCTCCGCCGGCCCGACGGCGGAGGTAACCGGCAAGCCGGTGCACATCCCCGCGACAAGACCCACTGCGAGCTCGGGAGTTCAGGCGCAGGCCAGCGTGTGGGGCACAGTGGGACGCCTGCTCTTCACGATCCCCGGCAAGGGCGACTACATCTGCTCTGGCAACGTTGTCACGAGCAACAACGGCTCGGTGGTGGCCACGGCACGGCACTGCGGCTTCGGTGAAGGCGGTACCAACTACCGCTTCGCCCCCAACTACAACTCGGGCAACGCACCCTACGGCTGGTGGGGCTGGCGCAGTGCGGGCTGGGTGACGGGAGGCGGCCAGGAGAACGACAGCGCCTTCCTCGTTCTGGACACTCCAAGCGGCCGGCGCGTCCAGGACGTCGTCGGCTCCACCGGCCTCGGCTTCAACTGGTCGAGCAACTACGCGCACATCATCGGTCTGCCGGCCGACAAGGACTATGCCGTCTGGTGCGAGGGGCAGGGATACGCCGGACCCGACGGACAGCGTTTGATGAACAACTGCATCGGCCTGACGGGCGGTGCCAGTGGCGGCGCCTGGATCGAGAACTACCAGTCCGACGGCTCCGCGATCCAGACCGGCGCCTACTCCGGCAGCTACGGATCGGCGGCCGCCACCTCGGCGTACGGCAACTCCGCGTACGACGTCTGGAACGGCGCTCAGAACAGCTGACGGAGCAGCCCTCGCAGCTGCGAACGCTAGAGGGCCGGACCCGTGGTCGGCTCCCGGAGTCCTCCGGGATCCGACCGAACTGTTGGCGCGGCAGAGGAATCTGCTGGCGATCGAGGCGTATCGCACGCGTACCGGGCCGTATCCATAACTTCTGGGCAGGACTAGGCTGTTGAGTCAGGCCCCAGTCCCCGGCAGCGATGTCTTCGTTCCGCTCCGTGGAGGCCTTGATGGCCATCCTGCTTCTCCTCCTGATCGTGGTGCTGTTCGGCCTCGGCTTCCTCAACCCCATCTGGTGGGTGGCCGCAGCCGTACTCGTCCTCGTCGCCGGCCGCTCCAGGCGTGATCGTGGCAGTGGCTGGGGTCGCCGCGACGGTTCCGATATGAGGGAGTACCGAGACTACGAGGCGCGCCGCGATCGGCAGGACCGCTGGGATCGCCGCTACAGCCGTCGGCACCGGGCGCGCTGGAGGCGCGAGGACCGGCGAGACCGCGAGCGCCGCGCCTGACCGTGAAGCAGCGCTGACATCCAGAGGTTCCGGGTACCGCCTCGGTCAGACCGGACGCACCCAGACCATCGAGAGGTACAGCCATGTCCCGCACAACGATGCTCCCAGAGGGATATTGGGACCTGAAGGCCGAGGCCTCGTGGGGCAACACCCCGTCGGGGCAGAACATCACCGCGCTGCGCGCCGAGATCGACCACCTCCGGAGGGCGATGGCAGGCCGCGCGGCCATCGACCAGGCCCGCGGGATCGTGATGGCCCTGACTCCCTGCCGCCGTGGGCCGGCCAGGGCCCTGCTGGTGGACATCTCCCGCCAGTGCAATGTCAAGCTCCCGGAGACGGCCGCAGCTGTGGTCGCCGCCTGGGAGGGCAAGCCCCTCCCACGACGGATGCAGCTGGCTCTGCGGCGCGCGCTGAAGGACCTTCATGCCGAAGACCGTGCCTGCGCCTCAGGGTCGTCACACGAGCCGACGGCCGGACGGCGAAGGCCGTGATGCGCACAGCCGATGTACCGGAGTGCCCAGTCGCGATGTGACTGCCCGGCTGTGGCCAGAGATGATCACCTGACCCCCTGTCCTTGGGCTTGGTCTCCATGCGTCCGGTGGGTGTGAGAACTGCCCGGCCACCGTAGGGGGACGGCCGACCGGGCGCGTGAGACGGGGCCAGAAGGAGAGCGGGTCCCTCAGGACGCCCACATTCCGACGTCCGGCGGGGTTGCGGAACGCGCGACCGCCGATGAACGCCAGGCCGATGGCGATTCCTGCGAGCAACCAGTTGCCGATTCCCTCGTCGACGAGAGTGAAGATGCCCTCCGGGAGCAGTCCCCGTAGCAGGGCCGTCACAAGTCTCCGGTGGCCGGTGTGTCCGCAGTCTTGACGGTCATGGTTCAGACCTTTAGGTTCGCGAAAGCCAGTCACATATCAACAGTTCATTCTCATACGTGAACAGTCGACGCCCACCCCACCTCGAAGGGCGAACATGGCACGCATCCGTCTGTCTTTGCGCTTACCCAAGGCCACCCGCCTCCTGCTGGTCGGAGCCGTCGCAGCGGCCACGCTGACTGCGACAGGCAGCACGGCTCAGGCAGCAAACGAGCCGGTCAACCTGTGGCTGACGACCACGTCCGACTCCGCCGGCCGCAACGTCACCCGAGGGCTCCAGCAGCAGACCGCGCTGCGTTTCGGTCCCGCCGGCGGATCAGCACAGCACACCATCACCGTCGACGAGAACACGACCTACCAGCAGTTCGAGGGCGGCGGCGCCTCCATCACCGACTCCACCGCCTACCTGCTGCGAGGCGGCGCGGTCAGCGCGGCGACCCGCGACGCCGTCATGCAGAAGCTGTTCTCGCCGACCGCGGGCATCGGCTTGTCCTTCGTGCGCAACCCGATCGGAGCCTCCGATCTCTCCCGCCCGGGCCATGTCTCTCTCGACGACACCTGCTGCAACCTCAACGACTTCGGTGCCAACGGCTACGACACCAACGTCCGTCTGCTGACCGTCCAGGCCAAACAGCTCAACCCGGCCCTGAGGATCATGGCCGTGCCGTGGAGCGCCCCGGGCTGGATGAAGGACAACGGCCGGATGGACCAGATGGGCTGGCTGAAATGGGAGTACTACCCCACGTACGCCCAGTACCTGGTGAAGTACATCCAGAGCTACCAGGCCGCCGGAATCAAGGTCGACTACCTCTCGGTGCAGAACGAGCCCAACTGCTGCCAGGCGTCCAACCCGACGGCGATGAACTACCCCGGCATGAACTGGAATTCGTCCGGCCTGGCGGAGTTCACCAAGAACCACGTCTACCCGGCCTTCCGTGCCGCGGGCATCACCACGAAGGTGCTCGTCCACGACTGGAACTACGGTGACTACGCCACCATGGGCTCCGGTGTCCTCGGCGACGCAGGCGTGCGCAACGACCCCCTGTTCGGCGGCATCGCCTGGCACGGCTACTCCGGCGATCCGGCGGTCGGAACCCAGGTCCACAACCAGTATTCGAGCGTGAAGCAGTTCAGCACGGAACACTCAGGTGGCACCTGGATCGCCAATCAGCACAACGAAGACCTCGCGGACATTGTCAACTACGCCCGCAACTGGAGCACCAGCCTGGTCAAGTGGGGTCTGGCCCTGAACCAGAACATGGGCCCGCACAACGGCGGTTGTGGTACCTGCACCGGTCTGGTCACCGTCCAGGAAGGCGGTTCGAGGGCGGGCCAGGTCGACTACACCATCGAGTACTACACGACCGGTCACCTGACCAAGTTCGTCAAGCCGGGCGCGTACCGGATCGCCTCGACGGCCAACAGCACGATCCAGAACGTGGCCTGGCGCAATCCGGACGGATCGAAGGCCCTCATCGCCCACAACGGCGGGACCAGCGCACAGTCGGTCCGGGTGAACTGGGGCAGCCAGTCCTTCGTCTACACCCTCCCGGCCCGTACCACGGCCACCTTCACCTGGTAGCCGACGTTCGACCTCGACCCGCCGGCACTGGACGACAGCCGGCGGGTCGACACCTGCCTGCATGCGCAGGTAATGCTGATCAGTTGAAAGGAACACACCTGTGAGAATGTCTCGGCGGGCTGTACTGGCTACGGCCGCGGGCGCTGCGGCCGCGTATCCATCCATGACGCAGGCCGCGCAGGCACAAACTGGTCAACCTTCAGCCGCGTCGACCACACGCACGCTGCGAGCCGCGGCCGACTACGCGGTGGAGAAAGTCCGTGCCGTCGCGCCGAATGTGAGCGGATTCCCCGTCGGCACGAAATTCGAGAAATGGGTCTACAGCCAGAACGGCGACTGGGTCGGCGGGTTCTGGCCAGGAACGCTGTGGATGTCCTGGCTCTACAGCGGAGATGACACCTTCCGCCGACTTGCGCTCGACTCGGCGAGCAAGCTCGCTCCCCGCCAGTACGACACGAGCACCCACGATCTCGGTTTCCTGTTCTATCCGTCGTGGGTGACCGCCTGGCGCCTGACAGGCGAAGACACATGGCGCGCCGGCGCCGTACGCGCGTCCGATTCACTGATCCAGCGGTACAACCCACGCGGTCGTTTCATCCGCGCATGGGGCGGCCTCGACGAAACGAACAACGCGGGCCGCGTCATCATCGACACGATGATGAACCTCGATCTGCTGGCATTCGCCAGTCGGCAGACCGGGGACGAGAAGTATCTCGACATCGCAGTGGAACATGCGAAAACCGCCCAACGTGCGTTCCTGCGACCGGACGGATCCATCCCGCACGTCTTCGACTTCGATCCGGCCACCGGCGCCGAGATCGGCCCGGGCACCGTGCAGGGCTACAGTCCTACGTCGTCCTGGGCGCGGGGACAGGCATGGGGCATTTACGGATTCACCACGATCTACCGCCGGACCGGGGACCGCCAGTTCCTTACCACCGCACGCAAACTTGCCGACTATGCAATAGGCGCACTCGGTCCGGATTTCGTCCCCGTGTGGGACTACCGCGCACCGCAGCAGCCTCATGACATCAAAGACGCCTCGGCCGGCGCCATCATGGCCTGCGGGTTGCTCGATCTGGCCGCGGCAACGGACAAGCAGCACTACCGGACGGTAGCGCTGCAGCTGCTGACCGCACTGTCCCAGACATGCCTGACCAGGAAATCCTCCCGCGCCGAGGCCGTCGTAGCCCGCTGCACCCGCAACCGGCCCGCCGAGGACGGCATCGAGATCTCACTCCCGTACGCCGACTACTACCTGCTGGAGGGCATCATGCGAGTGCTGAAGCCGCAGGATGCCGACCGCGCGATCGACCTTTCCATTCTCTGACCGATCTCCCGGCAGACGTGCGGCCGCATTCCAATGGTTCGTGGAAAGCGGCCGCATTCGTCCGGCCCGGCGTCGACCAAAACGATGCGGGTCTTGCCGACGGACTCGGCGAACTCCCGCGCGGTGAGCACCCGGTGGTGTCGCTCCCGGGTTCAGCGGTCTCGGGCAGCCCCAATCCGGGGGATAACCCCCGGGCAGAGTGGGGGTGGCCATGAGTGACGTGGCTTTCGCCCGCTGGGATGGTTCTGGGCATGAACTCGACGACGAACGGCATGGCAACTCCGGAGACTCCGAAGACCCCGAAGACCCCGACAACGCCGGTGACCAAGACGGATCCGACCGTCCGCTTGCTTTTCGCCGCCGCACCGGCGTGCTTTCTCGCCGGATGGCTGCTCATGCGGCCGATCGACGGGCAGGCGGAGCCGGGCGGCTGGTGGACGGCCGCGCACGCGGTCTGGCTGGCGGGGTTCTTGATGTTCGCGGCGATGAGCCTGCGCTTCGGCCGCCTGATCACCACGGGTGACGCCGGACCGGCAGCGGGACTGACGGCCGGGCGCAGGGCCGCGCTGGGGGTGAGTGTGGTGACCGTCCTGCTGAGTTCACTGGTGAACGTGGTGCAGCTGGTGCTGGATCTGGTGGGCGGGTTCCGCGCGGCGGACCGGGCGGAGTTGCAGGACATGTTCGCGGGGGTGAAGGACATTCCCGGTGCGGAACAGCTGATCTACGGTGTCGGGGCCCAGCTCGTCTTTGTCGGTCTGGTGGTGTTCGCCGTGCTGGCCGCGGTCGCACGACGGGCCGGGGCGTGGGCGGCGGGGCTGGTGACCGGAGGCACGGTGGTGCTGGCGGTCGCGATGGGTTTCGGACGCAATCACTGGCTGGTGCCCGTCGGCATGACCGTCCTGCTGGCTGGACTCGTCGTGCTGGGAGAGCAGTTGGCGGGACGTCCCGGTGGGCCGGGGGACTCCCGCCGGGCGCCCGCGGCGTGGCTGTCGCGGACACCGGCCGGCTGATTGCCGACTGGCCCGGCCCCGCTCCGCCGCCGCCCTGTTCATGAGCCCCGGGCGGTGGCGGTCTAGGTACCTGGATCGAGTCGGCCTTCGGCCCTCACCAGCCCGCCGCGCCGCCGCCGACGTTCCCGAAGTGCCCCTGTGCCTTGGCCCGTTGGGCGGTCTCCGACTCGTACGGCGCGTCCACGGCAGTGAGGTCGAGTGCGGCGATGCGCACCTGCGGGAAACGGCCACTCGTGCGGGCGGGACTACTTCATCTCGTACGAGCACGAGTGGTTCATCCAAACGGCAGTTCGGCCCGGACCATTGACGGCCGAGCCCGACTGGTGGGAGCTTCTCGATGGTTACGTTTCCATAGGTGCACACCCCGGCAACTGCAGGACGCTGTCGGGCACTTGCGTTCGTCCGGCCCCGCACGGCGAAACAGGAGACACCGATATGACCGTCCCGTCACCCTTCATGAGACCACTGAGTGCCGCCTTCACGATGGTGCTTCTCCTGGTCCTCGCCCCGGCCCTGCTGGTGCTCCGAGCCGCCCCGCCCGCGCAGGCGCTCGACAACGGGCTGGCCAGGACGCCCCCGATGGGCTGGAACGACTGGAACGCCTTCGGCTGCAACGTCACCGAGCAGCTGGTCAAACAGACCGCGGACTACTTCGTCTCCTCCGGCCTGAAGGACGCGGGGTACCAGTACGTCAACATCGACGACTGCTGGATGACCAAGGCCCGCAACTCCGCCGGCCAACTCGTGCCCGACCCGGTCAAGTTCCCCGGCGGCATCAGCGCAACCGCCGCCTACGTCCACAGCAAGGGCCTCAAGCTCGGCATCTACGAGAGCGCCGGCACCGCCACCTGCGCCGGCTATCCCGGAAGCCTCGGCCACGAGCAGACGGACGCCAACACCTTCGCCGCCTGGGGAGTTGACTACCTCAAGTACGACAACTGCAACCACCAGAACGTGCCCGACCAGCAGCGCTACACCGCCATGCGCGACGCCCTGGCCAACACCGGCCGCCCGATCGTCTACAGCCTGTGCAACTGGGGCCTGGCCAGTGTGTGGACCTGGGGCGCGGGGGTCGGCAACAGCTGGCGCACCACCGACGACATCAACGTCAATTTCTCCACGGTGACGTCGATCTACAAGGCCAATGTCAAACTCGCCCCGTACGCCAAGCCGGGCGCCTGGAACGACCCCGACATGCTCGAAGTCGGTAACGGCATGTCGTTCACCGAGGACCGCTCCCACTTCAGCCTCTGGTCGGAGATGGCCGCGCCGCTCATCGCCGGAACCGACCTGCGCAAGGCCACCGCCGCCACCCTCTCCCTCTACGGCAACAAGGACGTCATCGCCGTCGACCAGGACTCCCTGGGCAAGCAGGGAACCGAGGTGTCCTCCTCCGGCGGCCTTCACGTGCTGACAAAACCGCTGGCGAACGGCGACGTATCGGTGGTGCTCTTCAACGAGAACTCCGCCGCCGCCACCATCACCACGTCCGCTGCCGCGGTCGGTCTTCCCACGGCATCCTCCTACCGGCTCAACAACCTCTGGTCCCACGTCGTCACCAGCACCAGCGGAACCATTTCGGCCGGTGTCCCCGCCCACGGCTCTGTGATGTACCGGATCTCCGTCGGCAGCGGCACCAGCGTCGGCACCACCCACCCGCTGGTCGGCGCCTCCTCCAACCGCTGCCTCGACGCGTACGACGGCCAGACCACCCCCGGCACCAAGATCGAGATCTGGGACTGTCGCGGCGGCACCAACCAGGCCGTGACCATCACAGCCGCCGGTGAACTCCGGCTCTACGGCGGCACCCAGTGCCTGGACGCCTACGACAACAGGACCACCCCCGGCACCAAGGTGCAGCTCTACAACTGCGCAGGGGGCGCCAACCAGAAGTGGAGCCTCAACCCCAACGGCACCATCACCGGCACCCAGTCAGGCCTGTGCCTCGACGTCACCGGCGGCGATCAGGCCTCCGGCAACGTCAACGGCACCCCGCTCGAACTCTGGACCTGCAACGGCGGCGCCAACCAGCAGTGGCGCCTGGGCTGACGGACCTCGACGGAACTGACATCCCCTCAAAAGGGAGTGGGGCATGCCTGTTCAGTGCCGGCCTCCTCAACGACCACGGAACCCCTGGCACTCCTGATCCCGGCATCCGGAACCGGATTCCAGCTGAGTCTCACGCTCACTCGATCCCTTGCAGGAACGGGACGATCGCTTCGATGAAGTGGTCGTTCCGATCACCGGCCACCATGTGTCCCGCGCCGGCCACATCGACGCGCCGGGCGTGGGGGACCAGGTCACAGAACTGCTCGGCGATGTCGTCGCGCACCACGTCGCTGTTCCCGCCGCGGACGAGCAGGATCGGTACGTCGGCGTGGCGCGCGGCGTCGAGGAGACGCTCCGCCATGCCGGGCGGGTCCATCCGGCCCTCGAAGCTGTCCAGCATCCGGGGGTCCCAGTGCCAGACCCAGCGATCGCCTTGGCGTCGCAGGTTGTTCCGTATCCCCTCGGGGTCGTCGGGACGTGGTCGACGCGGCAGGTGGGCGGACACCGCTGCGGCCGCTTCCTCGACGTCGGCGAATCCGTCCGGCCGGCGGCGCATGAACTCGACGATCCGGCGAAATCCGCGGGGATCCGGTCGATGGGCGACGTCGACAAGCACCAGAGCGCGAATCGCCGCCCTGGGTGACTCTCCGGCCGCGAGCAGCGAACTCAGGCCTCCGAGCGAGGCGCCGATGACCGCCGGCCGGTCGCCGAGTTCAGCGACCAGTGCCCGGATGTCCTCGGCGAACAGGTCGAGGTCGTAGTCACCATCGGCTGACCATTCGCTGGTGCCGTGCCCGCGCAGGTCCGGGGCGATGACCCGCCACCCCAGCGTGGCCAGTCGAGGGCCGGTCCGGTCCCAGGCGTGTCGGGTCTGGCCGCCGCCGTGCAGCAGGACGAGAGGTGGCGAGGACGCCTCGCCCCACACGTCAGCCGTGAGCAGGATCCCGCCGCAGCCCACGAAGCGTCGGGGCCGTGGCAGCGCGCCGGCCGTCATGCCGGGCCACGAGTTCGCAACGGCGCCAACAACTGGTCGCGGTAGGGATCCGCAGCCGCCGCGGCGAGCGCGACGTCCAGCGCGAGCAGCGCGCGCGCGAGGAACCGGTCGTCATCGATCAGGGCGGCGACCCACTGATGCAACGCA
Source organism: Streptomyces sp. NPDC058371 (assembly GCF_042723265.1). Classification (NCBI taxonomy): domain Bacteria; kingdom Bacillati; phylum Actinomycetota; class Actinomycetes; order Kitasatosporales; family Streptomycetaceae; genus Streptomyces; species Streptomyces sp. NPDC058371. The sequence goes on from NZ_JBHXJC010000017.1 coordinate 185,513, forward strand.
CCCACGCACGAGGTGGCGACAACGGCGGCCAAGGCGTCAGTGTCGATGTCGTCACGCAGGAGGCCCTCTGCCCGTGCGTGCGCCATCGCCTGGCGGAGCTGGGTGAGCGGGCTGCGGTCGAGCACGACGCCGCTTGCCTCCCACTCACGCACCATGCGGCGCGACACGACCGGATCGTCCACGAACAGCAGGACGGTCGATCGGACGACCTCCCGCGGGTCCCCGGCTCCCAGCGTCGCCAGGCGGCGCCCGAGTTCGTCCATGAACCCGTCGGCGAGCGCCTCCCAGATCTTGCCGCGCGGTCCGATCAGGTTGTACACGGTGGCCGGGGCGACTCCTGCTCGCTCGGCGATCCGCTCGGTACTGATCACCGATTCCGGGCTGTCCCGCAGGAGTTCGCGCGTGGCATCGAGGATCCGGCACCGTCGTTGGGCCTTGTGCTGCTCACGCAGGCCCCCTTCGACCGTCTGCATACGCGCACACCCCTTCGCGGAAACGTAGAGAGTCCTCTAAATTAGAGGACGCTCTAAATGCGGTCAAGCGGTGGGGCTTGGTCGGAGATCCCTTGGCGCCCCCGAACCGCCGGGCCGACTCCTGGATGTGGGTCAGCCTGCGCAGGCCGAGCAGCGCCGGTTCGTACAGAACGGTCAGTGCGACGGCCGCCTCGATCAGGCCCGCCGTCGTGGGCTGTTCCTCCACCGTGTCCAGCTCGGCGACGGCGAGTTCCGCGGCGATGCGGCCGTACGGCAGCAGGTGCGCGGTGTCGCAGGGGTAGCCGAGGCGTACGAGCGCGGCGACGGAGGCGACGAGCGTGCCTAGGGCGGGGGAGGGCTCGTCGTGCATGCCATGCCAGCCCAACTGCTCCGGCAACGCATCCACTGCTTGCGCATTGATCCACAGGAGCGGCGGGGTCAGTCAGCCAACTTCGTTACTTCACCGACCACGTGAAGCGGTCCTGGTAGTAGGTGACCTTGGTGACGTGGGAGTTGGCCGGGATGATGAACGGCTCGCACCAGGTGTGGCTTTCACCTTGTTTCCAGGTGATTTGAACGTCCTCGGTGATGCAGTCCTTGGGCCTGCTCGAGAGGCTGCCGATGGTCTGGAGGCGTGTGGCCGCACCACTTGCTCCAGCCACCGCGCCCATGTTGGTGAACAACATCGGCCCCTTGACGGATTTGTCGCCGCCGACGAGTTTGGAGTCGACGTAGATCCAGGCGAGCTTCTTGTCCTTGTAGTCGGCGTCGTTGCCGAGTTCGCTCATGTCTTCCGGCTTGCCCTCGAACACCTTCTTGGGCGTGACGGTGAAGTTGCCGTCTGTGTCGTATGACCCGAGTTCCACCGTCTCCGGGCTGGGGTCGCCGAGGGTGAGCGGCTTGGTGGCCTTGTCTTCCTTCTCCGCGGACCCATCAGGACTGCACCCTGTAATCGCCAGGCTCGCGAGCACAGTTGCCGAGACAAGGCCGAAGCTCCGCCAGGGCTGCATCTTGTAATGAGTCATCGTCGTCTTCCTACCTCAGGTGGGGGGCACCAGTTGGGGGGCTGTTGATCGCGGGCACATCCTGCCACGAACCCTTCAGCGGCCGCGGAGCTTACAGTCCACTCCGCCCCGTCCGTGTGACTGAACGCCGTCCCAGGTAAGCGATCTCCGAGAGGTCCCCGAGCCTGGAAAGGCTCCGGTGCGCCGCGCACTCGCCCCGGACTGTCTCATCCTTCGAGCCCGCCCTTGCGCGGCGTCTCGCGGGTACGACACGAGTGAGGCGGCACGCGGTACCCGGGCGAACTGCGCTGCAGCGCACCCCTATGCGCCCACGGCACCTCGCACGAATCGTCGAAGGTACGTCCGTACGGCGTCGGGCTGCTCCAGCCAGGGCTCGTGCCCCGCGTTCTCGATCCGGGTCAGCGGAAGAGCGAGCCGGAGCGCGAGTGATTCAAGTGCCGACACAGGACGGGGATCGTCGGCCCCTCCGAGGAGCTCGGCCCGTGCGGGCAGGCGCGCGCGCAGCTCGGCGAGGTGTTGATCGAGCGGATCCGCGCGTCCTTCCTTGCCAAGTTCGCCGTTCATGGCCCAGTTGACCGGGCGACGCCGCCGAGCGCCCTGCGCGGCCCAGTGCCACCCGCGTTCGGGATCTGCGTGGTCGGCGAACCAGGCCAGCGTGAGCAGCTCGACCTCCTGCTCCTCCGTGCGGTGCGGCACCTCCTCCAATTCGCGGAGCCGCTCCTGCTGTGCTGCGGACATGCGGCGCCCGCGCTCCGTTCGGTCCCCGGTACGCCAATCACCGACGAACGGCCCGCACATCAGCAGCATTGCGGCAACCCGGTCGGAGTGCCTCAGGCAGAACCGGCTCGCCAGATCGGTGCCGTAGGAGTGCCCGATCAGTACGGCCTTGGGCACGTCCCATGCGTCGAGCAGTTCGGCGAGATCGTCGACATGCCGGGCGAGGAAATGTCGGCCCAGCCAAGGGGATTGGCCGGTGCCCCGCTGGTCGTACCGGTACACGGGCGCGAGGTCCGCGACCATGGCGGCGACATCGCCCAGATAGTCCGGCAGACCCGGTCCGCCATGGAGCATGACCACGGGCGGCTGCCGAGTCGTGTCTCCCAGCGCCATCCAGCGTATCTGCGCCTTGTCGGTCATCAACGTGATGCCCTGCGTCTTCATTGAGGCTCCTGAATGGTCTTGGCCACTCTGTTCTCTTGCGCCGGCAGAGGTTTCGGTTTGCGTCGGCGAGGTGTGGCTGCTGGTGCGCCAGTGTCCTCGCCGTCGGCGCGAGACCAGAAGGACGCGGGCAACGCCGCGACCTCGATGCGGCCGAATCGGTCGCCGAGGCGTGTGGTGCCAAGGCCGTGTTGGGGTGGATCGCGCAGGCCCGTACGCTCATCCGCCCCTAACCTCGCGCTTTCACGAGGTGGGGTGTCCGAGGCTTGATCAAATAAGCGGAGAGTGCTCCTGACCTGCAACGATGGGACTTGTCTAGGGTCCTGTT